>NZ_JAROAV010000028.1 GCF_029439465.1 Luteipulveratus flavus
CGAGACCCGGTGACCGCGTGCACCTGGTCTCGATACGGCTCGCCCTGGGGGCTCGCCTACTCGCCCGGCGGTGGGTGCTGCTCGACCGGTGGCGCCACCCGCGTACGGGTCAGGGGTGGAGCGTGCGGGGGCGGTGGACGGCCGTCGGACCGTGCGCGTCCAGGCGCGGGTCGAGGAGGTCCTCGACGCCGTCCGGCACGTGCGCCGGGTCGTGACCGGCCTCGACGATCGCGTTCTGCTCGTCGACGAACACGATGCGCGGCTCCAGGCTGCGGGCCTCGGCGTCGTCCACCACGGCGTAGCTGATGATGATCACCAGGTCCCCGGGGCTGATCAGCCGAGCGGCGGCGCCGTTGATGCCGATCACCCCGGAGCCCGCCGGTCCCTCGATGACGTACGTCGTCAGGCGGTTGCCGTTGTCGATGTCGACGATGTCGATCTGCTCGCCGGGGAGAAGGTCGGCCGCCTCCATCAGGTCCTTGCTGACCGTCAGCGAGCCGACGTAGTGCAGGTCCGCCTGGGTGACGGTGGCGCGGTGGATCTTGGACTTCAGCATGGTGCGCTGCATCGGGGCCTCCGGGATCGCGGTGACAGCCGGTCAACGGTATGTGAGCGGAGGGGCGAACGCGAATCGACGGACCACCTCCCGCGAAGGTCGCGACGCGCCCGCCGCGGGCCCCAGGTGTACTCGCGAGTAGCCCGGATGGCAGCATGGGCGGCGGTGACCTAGCCCACAGCGGACGGAGTTCACGATGCAGCGCCGGCTCAGCCCCGACGACGCCGCGTTCCAGCAGCGGATGCGGACGTACTTCACCACCGAGTTCCCCGCGGACCTGCGCGAGCGCTGGTCCGCCGGCGGCGAGCCCGACCCGGAGGTGATCCGCGCCGCGCAACGCCGCCTGCACGAGGACGGCCTCGCCGTCCCCCACTGGCCGGCCGAGTACGGCGGTCAGGACTGGACGATGCTCCAGCGTCACATCTACCTGCAGGAGATGCAGGCCGCCTCCGTCCCGCCGCCGCTGGCGTTCAACGCCAACATGGTCGGCCCGGTGATCGCGGCGTTCGGGTCCCAGGAGCAGAAGGACCGCTTCCTCCCGCCGACCGCGAGCCTGGACATCTGGTGGTGCCAGGGCTTCTCCGAGCCGGACGCCGGCTCCGACCTCGCCTCCCTGCGGACGACCGCGGTCAAGGACGGCGACGAGTGGGTCGTCAACGGTCAGAAGACGTGGACCACCCTCGGCCAGCACGCCGACTGGATCTTCGCGCTCGTGCGCACCGACCCGGACGCGCCGAAGAAGCAGATGGGCATCTCGTTCCTGCTCATCGAGATGAGCAGCCCCGGGGTCACCGTCCGGCCCATCCAGCTGATCGACGGCGGCCACGAGGTCAACGAGGTCTTCTTCGACAACGTGCGCGTCCCCGCCGACCAGCTCGTCGGCGAGGAGAACAAGGGCTGGGACTACGCCAAGTTCCTGCTCGGCAACGAGCGCGTCGGCGTCGCGCCGGTCGGCTCGATCAAGCGCCGCCTCGCCGAGGCGAAGGAGTGGGCCGGCACCGTGAGCACGGACGACGGCACGCTGCTGGACGACCCCCTGCTCGCCGCGCGCATCGCCGAGCTGGAGTGCCAGGTCCTGGCCCTGGAGCTCACCGTCCTGCGCGTCGCCGCGAACTCCCGTGAGGGCAAACCGGATCCCGCGTCCTCGATCCTGAAGCTGCGCGGCTCGCAGCTGCAGCAGGATGTCCTCGAGCTCGTCGTCGACATCGCCGGGCCGGCCGGTCTGCGCTGGGACGACACCTCGTGGGAGGGCCTGGCCGCCCCGACGTACCTGAACTTCCGCAAGGCATCCATCTACGGCGGGTCCAACGAGGTGCAGCGTCAGGTCATCTCGTCCGGGATCCTTGGGCTGAGGGGCTGACATGGACTTCTCGATCGACTCCGAGCAGAAGGCGCTGCGCGACGCCGTCCGCGAGCTCGCGTCCCGGCACGCACCGCAGCACGGTCAGGGCGATGCACCGGTCGGCCCTGCGACCCACGACGCCGACACCTGGTCGGCCCTCGCCGAGGTCGGCGCCCTGGGCCTGCCCTACCCCGAGGACGCCGGCGGATTCGGCGCCTCGGCCGTCGAGGTGGCCGTCGTCGCGTCCGAGCTCGGCCGTGCGGGCGTCCTCACGGCGTACGCCGAGTCGCTCGTGGCGGGTTCGCTGCTCGCGCAGGCGGGTCACGAGCTGCTCGGCGACCTGACCGAGGGATCGGCGCTGGTCGTCCCGGCGCTCGCCGAGCCCGGTCGGGCCTGGTCGCTCGCGTCCTCGTCGGTGCAGGCGGAGGACTCGACGCTGACCGGTCGCAAGGGCCCGGTGCCGTACGCGGACGCCGCCTCCCACGTCATCGTCCCGGCGACGGAGGACGGCGCTCTGGCGCTCTACCTGGTCGAGTCGCCGACGGTGGAGAACGGTCACGTCGTCCTCGACAGCACCAAGGCGACGCGGCTGCTCGACGCCTCGGCCACCGCGGGTGCGCTCGCTCAGGCGGTGAACCTGGGGACGGTCGCCCTGTGCGCCGAGGCTCTCGGCACGATGGACGCCGCCACCACGATGACCGTCGAGTACCTCAAGACGCGCAAGCAGTTCGGGGTGCCGCTGATGACGTTCCAGACGCTGACGCAGCGCGCCGCCGACATGTACGTCTCGCTCGAGCTGGCGCGCAGCACCGTCCAGTTCGCGGCCATGGCGATCGCCGACAACCCGGAGGACTCGGCCACCGTGTCGCGCACGAAGGTGGTCACCGGTCAGTCCGGCCGGCACATCGGCCAGGAGGCCATCCAGCTGCACGGCGGCATCGGCATGACCGCCGAGTACGCCGTCGGTCACCTCACCACGCGACTCACCGCGATCGAGCGGACCTACGGCGACACCCGCCAGCACCTGGCCGCGCTCGCCGCGGGTCTGTCCGACCACGGACAGGTCGACGTCCTGGCCTGAGGCGGGCCGCTCACCCGGTCCCCTGCCGCGCCCAGGGTTCGTCCCGGAGCAGCACTGCGTCCTCGCTCGGGGCGGGGGTGGGCCAGACCTGCAGGAGATGCCGCTCACGGGGATCGCCGGGGTTCGGGTCGAACGGATCCGGGACGACCAGGTCGTAGTCGAGAGCACGGCCGATCGCGTGGGCACGCACGGCGTACCAGCCGGCTCCCGCCGGGAGCTCGAGCGCGTCGAACGGCTTCGGCGGCCAGTCCATGAGAAGGAAGATCGACGCCGTCTCCGCGGTCGCCCGGAACGAGCTCTGCCCGATCACCTCCCACGGCTCGGATGCGTCGATCTGCGCCGGCGGGGCGTCGAGCAGGTCGATGGTCAGAGCCACCGTTCCCGTCGCGATTCCCGTCGTCACGCAGATCGCCCCACCCGAGGGCACTGCGGCCACCAGCCCGCACGCGTCCTGCCCCATCGGGTACTCCGGGAAGAAGTCATCGACGTTCGCGTCGAGATAGAACTGATGATGGTCGACGCCGGTCAGGGCGCCCGAGATCCTCACTGCGCCAGGATGACTCACCCCGCTGCCTGGCGGGGCCGACGCACCGGGATCTCTCCTGACGAGCGCTCGCGTACGCGTTGTGGTGATCCCACCGAGGCGCTATATTCGTACACACGTTCGAACTCAGGGGGTGCGGGTGAACAGGTCAACGGCTCAGCGACTGCCGGGCATCACCAAGGCATCTGGCCTGCCGTCCCACGTCGCCGCGTGGCTCGACCAGCTGACCGGTCCTCCTGCTGCCGGTGGCGCCGACCTGTCGCCGGAGGCGACTCGGGCAGCCGCCGCGGCGCTGATCGCCGCAGCACAGGGAGTTCAGGCGTGGGCCGAGGCTGCCGAGATCGATGCCGTTCAGCGCCTGGTGGGCGGGATCGAGGACGACCTCGCACTCGACCTCGGCCAGCACGAGCGCCGTTCGACACCGCAGACCCGTCGGGCGCTGGCACGCACGGCGGCCGCGACAGAGCTGCAGCTGCTCACCGGCTCGCCGCTGGGTCAGTGCCGTGACCGCATCGCTCTGGCCACCGCTACGCGTGAGCGCGCCGGCGGCCTACGAGCACGGATGGCCGCGGGGACGGTGTCCGCCTGGCGCGCCACGACGCTGCTCAAGGAGACGCGACACCTCGACCCGCTCACGGCCGGCGCCGTCGCCGCCCGTGTCCTGGCCCCACTCGGCTGGGTGGGGCAGCCGGCGCTCGACGGCTCTCCCGCGGATGCGTGGCCCGGTGAGAGCGGAGACGAGCTCGCCGCAGTTCTGACGCAGAAACCGCTGTCGCAGAGCACGTTTCGACGTCGCCTCGCACGTCAGGTCGCGCTCGCCGAGTCAGCCACCGTCTACGGCGCTCGGCGTCATCGCGAAGCGGTGAGCGCACGCGACGTGCGCACCGAGCCCGGCCGCCACGGCGTGGCCGAGACGGCCGTCACCGCTTCACGTGAACGGGCGTTCGCCGCGCAGCAGCGCGTCACCTCGATCGCCCGGTCGGCCCGGGCCGCGGGCGACCCACGCACCCTCGCGCAGCTGCGGTCCGACATCGCCACCGATCTGCTGATCCGCGGCCAGGTGCCCGGCGATGTCCTCCTCGCCGATGCCCCGGCGGCCCAGCTCCACGTCGTCGTGAACCTCGCGACGCTACTGCCACCCGCCGCGACCAGCACCTCTGCCGCCGCGGACGGCGTCGCATACAACGGCGCGGACGGCGACGCTGATGACGGCGCAGGGAGCCTCTCCCCCGCCCTCGGCACGGGCGTCGGCGAGGTGCCCGGAGTCGGGTTCCTGAGCGCGGCGCAGGTCCGGGCGGTCGCGTGCGCGCAGGGCTCGACCTGGCGACGCCTCGTCACTGATCCGATCACCGGCGCGGTCATCGACGCCGCGTCCACCTACCGCCCTCCCGCGCCGATGCGACGGCTGGTGCAGGCTCGGGACCAGCGATGCCGAGCCCCGGGCTGCGAGCATCCCGCCGTCGAGTGCGACCTCGACCACGACACCCGATGGCGCCCCGGAGCGCAGAATGTTGCCGACGGCGCGACCCATCCGGACAATCTGCACGCGCTGCACCGCGCCCACCATCAGGCCAAGACCCGGGGCTGGTGGCGGTCGGAGCAGTCCGACGACGGAGACGTCATCTGGCAGACCCTCACCGGATCGGCCATCACGACACGCGCCGCGAATCTGCATGCGCTGGAAGATCTCAGCGCCGTCGCGCACTCCCGGATGGAGGTCGCGCTCGCCGCGTTGATCGAGGACGCCGCCGATCCGGCTCCGCTGACCGCAGAGATGGCCGCGATCCGTGATGCCGTGACCACCCGCCGCACCACCCACGAGGACGCACCGGACGAGGAACCATCGGACGAGAAACCATCGGACGAGCGGCCGGACGATCCAGCGCCGTTCTGACGACCCTGTGGACAACGAAGGGAGCAGACCGCGGGGAGCGACCATCCTGCCGGCATGGGAATCCGCTACTACGCACATGCCGTCCTGCCGCACAACGTCCAGGCCGAGCAGGAGCTCCTCGACGGCTACTACCAGCGAGCCCCGCTCATGCAGCGCCTCTCGCTGGAGAACCCCGACCACGACTGTGACCTCGACAAGGCGTGGTCCCGCCTCCAGCGCCTCCTCGAGCCGCAGGACGACGAACCGCCTCGTGCCGCGTACCGGTTGTTCGAGGGGCAGGTGATCATGGCGAACGAGGGCGAGCACTGGCCGTACATGCGCGTGGTTGGGCCGGCGGAGGTGGTCACCGGCGCGGCAGACCTCGCGACCGTCACCCGCTTCGACGTTCGCGCCGCTGTGCACACCGGACGGATCCGACCGGACGACGAGGACGAGGTCGCCCACTTCCTCGGGCGTGCGCAGCGCTACTTCGCGCGCGCTGCCGAGAACGGCTGGGCGGTGAGCTACACGATCGCCTGACTCGCGGTCACGCCCGCTCGACGACGAAGCGCGGCTTCTCCGCCAAGGACCGCCCCACCACGCAGTAGCGCTCGACCGACATCGCCAGACGCGCGAGCTGGGCGTCGTCGGCGTCGGTGTCCAGCGAGGCCGTCACGACCACGTCCGTCACGCCGACGGGTGCCGCTCGGTCGATCCCGAGCGTGCCGCGCGCGTCGAACACCCCGTCCGCGCGCAACCGCGCCGAACGGACGTCGAGCCCCATCGACGTGCAGACTGCCCGCAGCGTCACGCCCGCACATCCGAGCAGAGCCTCCAGCAGCATGTCGCCGGAGCACGCGTCGCTGCCGTCACCACCGGTCGCCTCGTGCAGACCGGCCCGAACCGGCCCGGCGAACCCGTCGATCGTGGCGGTGACGCCCGGATCGCGGAAGTCCCCACTCGCGCGGACGGGGGTCCGGGCGGCGTCGGGGTCGGAGACGTACCTCTCGCGCAGCGGCGCCTGCGCGGCCTTCAGCTCAGCAGCGTCCATGCCGCCATGATCGCTCAGCGCTCTCCTCGACGGGCGAGGAACACCCACTCGCGGCCGGGCCGGTCAGGGGCGTCCCGCACCTCATCCACGGTCCACCCTTCATCGGCCAGCGACGTCTCGACCTCGCCCCGGGACCGGAAGCGCAGGGTCGACGTCGACTCCAGCCGCTCTCCCGCGTCCAGCACCATCGTGCCGCGAAAGGTCACCAGCAGCGGCGCCGCGCGCGATGGCGCCTCCGGGTCGCCCGCCACCTCCAGCAGGTCCTGCCACGCCTCGGCGACGCCCTCCGCCGGAGCGACCGCGTACGTCTGCTCCCGGACCCAGGACTCCCACGCTCGGTACGCCGGCACCCGCGTCTCGAGGACGAGGTGCCCGCCCGGCCGGACCCGCTCGTACGCCGCCGCCAGCGTCTCCCGCCACGAACGGTCGTCGACGAAGACCTGCGCGACGTTGGCGGTCATCACGGCGAGGTCGACCTGCATCGGCGGCAGGGACGGTGTCTCCCCGACGAACCAGCGGACCCGCTCGGCGCCCGGCTTCGCCCGAGCCAGGTCGACGGACGCCGCGGCCGGGTCGACACCGATGACCTGCACCCCTCGCCGCGCCAGGAGGCACGCGAACGTGCCTGTGCCACAACCGATGTCGAGCACCTGGCGCGCGCCGAGCTCGTCCACGAGGGCGGCATAGACGTCGAGATCGCTGCGGTCGGGATCGAGCGCGTCGTAGTGGCGAGCCATCCGGGGGTCGGCGAAGGCGGCATCAACCATGCCCTCACCGTAGGAACCGCGCAGGCTCCCGGCACCCGGTTATCTCAGCGGCGTCGAGCCGGTGCCGCGGGAGGTGCAGGCGGCGACAACCGGCCGTCGTGCAGCAGCGAGCCGGCCTGCTTGAGCGTGCGCGCGATGAGGGTCACCTCGACCTGACCGACGCCGCGCAGCGATCCGAGGTCGTCGGTGACGAACCGGTACAGCTCCTCGGCCGACCGGAACGCCGCACTCACCACGAGGTTGAAGCGCCCGGTGGTGGCGCCCACGAACATCACGTGGTCATGGCTCGCGAGCGCCAGCCCGACCTCGTGCAGGTCACCCGGCGCGACGGTGAGGCTGACGAACGCCGACGTCGGGTAGCCGAGCTCGCGCATGGCGAAGTCGATGTCGAGGTACACCACACCCGCCCCGAGCAGCTGGGCGAGCCGGCGCGTGACCCGCCCCTCGCTCCACCCGGTCGCCGCGGCGAGCGCCGCGTACGTCGCTCGCCCGTCGACGGCCAGCTCGGCCAGCAGCGGCTCGTCCTCGGGAGTCAGCTCGACCGGGCGCTCCCCGGTACCGGACGGCGCGGCGGGCTGGGTGGCCGTCAGCCGCTCGACGTCGGAGCCCGGGAGCAACCGGCCGCCGAGCCGCCAGTCGTGGGTGGTGGACCCGCGGAAGACGTGCAGAAAGGCGTACGCGTCGATGGAGAGCACCTGGGTCGTGCGAGGCAGCTGGTCGAGCATCAGCGCGTCCCGGTCGGCCTCGCTGCGCGAGCGCAGCACGCAGATCAGCTCGGTGCCGCCGGTCGCCACGGTGACCCAGCTGACGTCGGGACGGCGGGCCAGTGCCCGCCCGATCTCCGTGGTCGCCTGGGGCCGGCACCGCACCCGTACGCCCCAGCCGGTCTGGCCGAGGCGGACCGGGTTCACCAGGCCGACGACCCGGACGACACCAACGGACCGCAGCCGACGGAACCGGCGGGCGACGGTCTGCTCGGACACCCCGAGCACGTCCGCGACGACCGCGAACGGCGCTCGCGGCGCCACCTGGAGGCAGTGCAGGATCCGGACGTCGAGGTCGCCGATCTGGATCTTCTCACTGCCGTCGACCGTGGCCATGACGGAAATCTACGCCGACGGGCTGCTGGCTAGGTCGCGGCGGTGCACCGGTCGATCCTGATGGTGCGCCCGCGGCAGCCCGCGAACGACACCTCTTCGGACCAGGAGACCTCCCTTGCGCAAGTGGCTACCCCTCACCACGATCTGCATCGGCACGCTGATGCTGCTGGTCGACGTGACCATCGTGAACGTCGCCCTGCCAGACATGGCCGGTGACCTCGACACCTCCTTCACGGCCTTGCAGTGGGTCGTGGACATCTACGCCCTCGTGCTGGCGGCGCTGCTGATGAGCGTCGGCAGCCTCGCCGACCGGCTCGGCCACCGGCGCACGTACGTGGCCGGGCTGGTGCTCTTCGCCGCTGCCTCTGCCGCGTCGGGCCTGGCCGGCTCACCGGGGGTGCTCGTCGCCGCGCGTGGTGCCCAGGGCCTCGGGGCCGCCGCGATGTTCGCCACGACGTTCGCCCTGCTCAACTCCTCCTACTCCGGCCGTGACCGCGGCACCGCGTACGGCATGTGGGGCGCGGTCTCGGGCGCCGCGGCGGCGATCGGCCCGATCGCCGGCGGACTGCTCACCGAGCACCTGTCGTGGCGCTGGATCTTCTTCGTGAACCTGCCGTTCGCGCTGCTGGCCGTCGCCCTGTGCTTCCGGGTGCTGGACGCCGACACCGACGGTCGCCGGACCCCGCTGGACGTGCTCGGCATGCTGACGTTCACCGCCTTCGCCGGCACGCTGACGTACGCGCTGATCCGGGCGAACGAGGACGGCTGGGGCTCGACGTCGGTGCTCGCTCTCGTCAGCGTGAGCGTGCTCGCCCTGGTGGCGTTCGTGGCCCTGGAGGCGCGGCTGCCGCACCCGATGCTCGACCTGTCCCTGCTGCGCAGCGGTGCGTTCGTCGGCGCGCTGATCGCCGGGTTCGTCCTCACGGCCGGAGCGTTCGCCTACCTGACGTACGCCTCGATCTGGATGCAGTCGGTGCTCGGCATGTCACCGGTCGAAGCCGGTCTGGCGTCCCTGCCGCTCGCGGTGGCGTCCTTCGTGACGAGCGCCAGTGTCGGCCGGCTGCTGCACGGGTCGCGCACCTGGCTCGCGGTGGGCGTGGGCATCGTCCTCACCGGCGTCGGCGGGCTCGCCGTCGCGGCGCAGCTCGGCGCGGGAGCCGACTGGAAGGCGCTGATCGCGGGAATGACCATCTCGGGCGTCGGGGTCGGACTCGCCGCCCCGACGATCAGCTCAACCGCAATGGCCGCCGTATCGGCCGCGCGCGGTGGCATGGCCGCCGGAGCGGTCAACACCGCCCGCCAGCTCGGGTTCGCTCTCGGCATCGCGGCTCTGGGGAGCGTCTTCTCCGCCCGGATCCACGCCACGCTGCAGGACCGTGCGGTGCCGCGCGCGTCCGACGTCGCCGACCTGGTGGCGGGCGGTCAGTCGCGGATCGCGCTCGCGCACGCACCGGCCGAGGTCCGCGGTGCGCTGGAGTCGGCGGTCCGGCTGGCCTCGGCCGACGGGCTGCGGACGACGGCGCTGGTCGCCGGCTTCCTCGGCGTGGTCGGCGGCGTCGTGGCGGCGATGCTGATCCGGCCCCGCCCGCAGGCCGCACCCGAGGCGGAGGGCGCTCAGCGCGAGGAGACGCTCGCCGTCTGAGGTGGTGCCGGCGGCTCGGTCGCGGCGAGCAGACGCTCGCCCAGCGCCCGGGCCGCCCGGCGCACCGGCTCGCTGCCGACGACCCGGAACGGCGCGGGGAGGACGGCCAGCTGTTCGGCGTACCACGCGGGATTGCTGGTGCTGCCGGTCAGCCTGGTCGTCCTGGCGTCGATCGCCTCCAGCCGTCCGATGGCTCGGGGCGTGCAGCGGCGGACGAGCTCCAGCGGACCGGCGATGACGACCTCGGTCTCGTGCTCCCAGCCGACGGCGAGATGGTCCTCGAGCAGGGCGACGGCGTCCAGGTCCGCCGGTGCCTCGAAGGAGTCGGCCAGCACCTCGACGGCGCGGACCCGGTCGATGCGGTACGCCCGCTGCGCGTCCACGGCGTGGGAGTGGCACAGGAGGTACCAGCGGCCGTGGCGGACGACGACCGCCCACGGCTCGACCTGCGCGGTCCACTCGGTGCCCGCCTCGGTGCGGTAGTCCAGCTGCACCCGGTACCGGTCGACCGAGGCCTGCACCAGCGTGCTGGTGACCGCAGGGTCGGGCCGCGCCGCGGAGCGGTCGACCGCCGCGGCGGCCCGCTGCCGGACCACCTCGGCCTGGGCCGCGACCGGCTCCGGGAGGGCGCGCACGATCTTCCCTAGCCCGCTGCCCACCGGGTCGGTCGGGTCGCCCGCCGCGTGGTGCCCATCGAGCACCGCCATCACCAGGCCGAGCGCCTCGGTCGCGCTGAACATCAGCGGCGGCAGCCGCAGGCCCCGGCCGACGCGGTACCCGCCGTACGGGCCGCGCTCGGACTCGATCGGGATCTCCGCCTCGCGCAGGATCGCGACGTAGCGCCGCGCGGCACGCTCGGAGACGCCGAGCTTGTCCGCGAGGCGTTCGGCGCTGATGCCGGGACTGCCCTGGATGAGCTCCAGCGTGAGCAGCGCCCGGGCGGTAGGGCTGGTCTCCGCTCTCACCATGGTGTCGCCCTCATCCTGCGTCTCCCTGATCCGGAAGGGACTCGTCCGGAAAACACCGTAGCCTCACCCCATGACAGCGGTGGAGGTCATGGAGTTGGAGGTGACCGGCGAGGTCTGGCACTGGCGCGGGCCGGCGCCGTACCACTTCGTGACGGTGCCGCCGGAGCAGTCGGAGGAGATCCGTGAGGTCGCCGCCGAGGTGACGTACGGCTGGGGCATGATCCCCGTCCGCGGTCGGCTGGGCGCGACAGAGTTCGAGACCGCGCTATGGCCTAAGGACGGCGGGTACGTCATCCCCCTGAAGGACAGGGTCCGAGCCACCGAGAGCATCGAGCTGGATGACGTCGTGACCGTCACCCTGACGATCATCGAGCGTCACTGACCCACCGCCCGTCGCGGGCGAGTACACCTGAGGGGTGGACTGGTTCGCCGCGGACGGGTACTGGATGGGGCGCCTGCTCTTCCAGCGCTCGCTCGCGGTCGTCTACCTGGTGGCGTTCGTGTGCGCCGCGAACCAGTTCCGGGTGCTCATCGGTGCGCAGGGCCTCACGCCGGTCCCGGCGTACCTGAGGCGTGCGTACGGCCGTCGTTCCCCGACGCTGTTCCGGGTGCGCTACTCCGACGGCCTCTTCGCCGCCGTCGCGTGGGCCGGCGCGGCGGTCTCGGCGGCGCTGCTGCTCGGGCTGGCCGACCTGCTGCCGCTCTGGGCGGGCATGCTGCTGTGGCTCGTGCCGTGGGTGCTGTACCTGTCCATCGTCAACGTCGGACAGGTCTGGTACGGCTTCGGCTGGGAGAGCCTGCTGTGCGAATGTGGTTGGTACGCGGTCTTTCTCGGCAACAACGATGTCTCACCACCGTGGCTGGCGCTGATCGCGCTGCGCTGGCTGCTGTTCCGGCTGGAGTTCGGCGCGGGGATGATCAAGATGCGCGGCTCGCACGTCTGGCGCGACCTGACCGCCCTGTACTACCACCACGAGACGCAGCCGATGCCAGGCCCGTTCAGCTGGTACTTCCACCACCTGCCCAAGCCGCTGCACCGCGCGGAGGTGCTGGCGAACCACGTCACCCAGCTCGTGGTGCCGGTCCTGCTCTTCCTCCCTCGCCCGGTCTCGACGGTGGCCGCGGTCGTCATGATCGTCACCCAGCTGTGGCTGATCGCCAGCGGCAACTTCTCCTGGCTCAACTGGCTGGCCGTCGTCATCGCGCTCTCGGTGGTGCCGGACTCGCTGTGGTCGCGGGTCGGCCTCTCGGCCAGCGGCACGGCCTCCTCGCCCGCGTGGTTCGAGGCGGTCGTGATCGCGTTCGCGGCGGTCGTGCTGGTCCTGAGCTGGTGGCCGGCGCGCAACCTCGTCGCCCGCCGGCAGCTGATGAACGCCAGTTTCAACCGGCTGCACCTGGTCAACGCGTACGGCGCGTTCGGGTCCATCACCCGCGTGCGTCGCGAGATCGTCGTCGAAGGCAGCGACAACCCGTTCGAGGACGACGCGTGGCGCGAGTACGAGTTCAAGGGCAAGCCTGGCGACCCGTGGTACCGCCCGCGCCAGTTCGCGCCGTACCACCTGCGGCTGGACTGGCTGATGTGGTTCCTCGCGCTGGACCGGACGTCCCACCTGTCCTGGTTCATGCCGTTCCTGCGCAAGCTGCTCGCCGGCGACGAGGCGACGCTGAAGCTGTTGCGGCACAACCCTTTTCCCGACGCACCGCCTCTGGCGATCCGCGCGGTCGTCTACGAGTACCGGTACACGACGCGAGCCGAGCGACGGGCCACCGGCGCGTGGTGGCACCGCGAGCGCTGCGGTGAGCTCGTCCCGCCGATGAGCCTGTGATGCGCGCTCGCGGACTTGCTCAACGGGTCCACTTGTTCAATGGGGTCCATGAGGATCGAGCGCATCGTCCCGGACCTGACCGTCACCGACCTCGCCGCCGCCGTGCGTGAGCACCGGGCCGTCCTCGGGCTGGAGGTCGTCATGGACCACGGCTGGATCGTCACGCTCGCCGACGAGGAAGGCAGGCAGCTGAGTCTGATGACCAAGGACGCCGGTGCGCCGGTCAACCCCGACGTGTCGGTCTTCGTCGACGACGTGCGCTCGGCGTACGACGCTGCGGCGGCAGCCGGCGTCGAGATCGTGCACCCGCTGACCGACGAGGAGTGGGGCGTCACGCGCTTCTTCTACCGCGACTCATCCGGTCGCGTCATCAACGTCGGCATGCACACCTGAGTCCCAGACCAGGTTGATGGAGCGCTGGAAGGTGTCGTACCCGGCGCGGGCGAACGCCTTCGCCATGGGGACGTTGCCGACGTCCGTCGAGGCCCTGATCCGGTCCACGCCCTCGGCGGCGAGGATGCGAGTGCCCTCGGCCAGGATCTCGTCGATGTAGCCGTGCCCGCGGTGAGCGGGCAGCACACCGATGTACGCGATGATCGGGTTGTAGGTGTTGTGCGCCGGGACGCCGAAGCCGACCGGGCCGCCACCGTCGGGCAGCTCGGCGATGCGCCACCACTTTTGCGGACTCTCGTACGTGACCAGCTCGTCGTCGTAGTGCTGCTCGGCCGCCGCTCGCGCGCTCAGCCCGGACGCCAGGTCCGCCTGGCCGTGCGCGTCGAGGGTGCCCTCCATGACCGGGGTCATCAGGGCGAGCAGGTCCTCGCGGCCGGCCACCGGGCGGAACACGAGTCGTCCGTCGGGCCTCGGGAGTGGGGAGGGCGATGCCCACTGCAGCCGCAGCCGCTCGACCAGCAGCCGGGCGCCAGTACTCTCCAGCACGCGCGTCCGGGACTCGACGACCTCGCGGGCTGCGGGGTCCTCGCGCCAGTCGGCGGGGAGGAAGCGGCCGTACTCCGGTAGCCGCGCTCCTGCCCGGAACACGGCGGCTACCGCCGTCCGGAACAGTCGTAGGCCGATCTCGTGGCGCTCAGCCCTGGGCAGGCTGTCGTCGACGTCGAAGACGTCGAGCTGCTGCGGTGCGTCGCCGCCCGGGGGCGTCCACCAGGCGAGCCGCGCGAGGAGGCGGTCGCCGTCCAGAGCGACCCAGGTCCAGCCGGGCTGTCGGCACCCGTTCGCGAAGTCGTCGGTCAGCTCGTGGTCCAGGACGTAGGAGAGCCGGCAGAAGAGGTCGATCTCCTCGGGGCCGGTCAGCGGTCGGTAGGTCACGGATGCAGTGGTCAGGTCGGCTCCTGTGATGCGGGCGGTGCTCGAGGGCGGGGTCGCCTGCAGCGTGCCGGGGATGCGAGGTCCCGAGCAACCGATTACTGATGCACGCCGGAAGCGGCCGTCACCACGTCGCGCGCCATGGCGAGCGCCCGGTCAAGCGCCGCGTCGTCGCCGAACAGCTCGCGCCGGCCGTTGGCGGCATTGAGGTAGGCGTCGATCCGGAACGCGTCGCCGGCCGGGTCCGTCGCGCCGGCCGTCGCCAGCTCGGCCTCCAGCAGGTCCAGCCACTCCCGCTTGAGGCGGCGTACGGCGTCGGCCACGGGGCCCTCGCGGTGGCCGTACTCGACGGTGGTCGCGGCGATGAAACAGCCGCCGGGAAAGACGTACGCGCGCAGGTACGCGACCCACGCGTCCAGCAGCGCGCTCAGCCGTGGCACGCCTGGCTCGCGGTCCCACACGGGCGCGATGACGGTCTCCCGGTAGATGCGGCGCGCCTCGGCGACGGCGGCGACCTGGATCGCCTCACGGCTGCCGAACACGGTGAGGATGCCGCTCTTGCTCAAGCCGGTCGCCGACGCCAGTGACCCGACGGTGATCGAGTCGAGCCCGTGCGTGGTGGCGATCTTCGCCGCGTGGCGCGCCGCCGTACGCCGGGTCGCGTCTCCCCGCGCCCGGCGGCCGTCCATGGTCATCGCCCCAGGCTACGCGACCGATCGGACGTGAAGTCGGCTACGCTCGGCGACGACACCAGTACGACCGTTCGGTCGCATATCGAGGGAGCCCGTGATGATCACGTTCGACGACCTGGCCCTGAAGCACAGCGTCGAGATCGATGCGCCGCCCGAGCGTGTCTGGGACCTGGTGCGCGACGTGCGGCGGATCCCCGAGTGGAGCCCGCAGGTCGAGTCGACACGTCTGCGGGCCGGCTGGGACGACATCGCCCTCGGCACCGAGTTCACCAACCGCAACGTCGCGGGCGAGGTCGCGTGGGTCACCCACGGCGAGATCGTCAGGTACGACCCGGCGCGCGAGGTGGCGTTCCGGATCGCGGAGAACTGGGTGATCTGGTCGTTCGTCGTCGAGCCGCTCGGTGCGGACCGCACCCGTCTCGTCCAGCGCCGTGAGACACCGGACGGCGTCTCCCCCGACGCGGCCCGCTGGGTCGCCAGCAACCTGGGCGGGCTGGAGAGCTTCGGCAGCACGATACGCGACGGTGCACGCCGGACACTGGCCGGCATCAAAGCCGCCGCCGAGGCCTGAGCCCTTCTCTCGTCAGGAGACCCATGAGCATCGAGCGCGTGCGCCGGTCCTTCTACCGGGGCGGCTCCGGCCGGATGGTCAAGGTGGGGTCGCACGCCTGACGAGACACGGCCCGAGCACTCTGCTCATGAGCTCCCGAACGTGGCGAAGGTGCCCTCGGCCATCGACGCCGACACGGTCAGCGACTCGATCTCGTCGCACGCGTAGACCAGCCGGAAGTGGACCTCGCGCCCGGGCTGGACGTAGCGGCTCACCGGGCCGTACGCCAGACCTGCCTCGCCGATGTCGGCCTTCGGCGAGGTCGCCTTCTTCCCGCCGCACATGCCCTGGAACGAGACGTCCGACGACGGGAAGGGGTCCTTGCTGCTGTTGGACAGGGTGATCCGCACGTCGGCGTACTTGCGGGAGTGGTCGACGTCGTCGTCCTTCAGCGCCACCAGACGCGGCTTCTCCAGCATGACGGTCGCTCCCGTGGTCGACGCGCGGGCCTCACCGAACGGGGAGACGCCGACGTCCGACGGCGTGGCCGTGGGCGCGTCGTGAGTCGCGTTCACCGTGACGGCAGCCTGCGACGTGGGCGCCGAGCTGCTGCCGCCGCCGCACCCGCTGAGCGCGACCGACGCCGCCACCGCGGTGAGCACGGCGATCATGACCTTCATCTGGTTCTCCATCCTGATCGGAACGCCCATCTTCGCGCGTCGCCGGGTGGGAGAGGGACGCGGTTCACGCGAACCGACACCGACGCGTGACTCAGGGCGTCGGACCTGGCCGGCATCAGGGCCGCCACCCAGGGGTGACCGGCCGTGCCGGGTCACCTGTCCTGGCTGAGCCGCACGACCGTGGCGTGCAGCGGCCAGAACATCGCCGACGGCAGGGGTACGCCGTGGGCCGAGGCCTCCAGGTACGTCAGGTGCACCGTCCACCCGTCGCGGTAGGAGCGGGCCAGGTCGCCGAGCCCGGCGTGGGTCACCTCCAGCATCGTCCCCTCGTCGGCGGGCGACAGCGTCCAGGAGACCTCGCTGCGTGGCTCGTCCGGGAACTCCCACGAGTACGTCAGGGCCTCGCCGGGCACGAGCGCCGTCACCGTCGAGGCACAGCGGTGCCCGTCCCCGTGATCGACCACGAACGACTCGTCCGGGGCGACCGCGCCCGACACGACCTCGCCCAGCCACTCGGCCATCCCTGGAGGGCTGGTGAGCGCCTGCCAGACACGTTCGGGCGCGGCATCGACCCGCCACGTCATCTGCACCCGGTTGTCCACGACGTCGGCGATCACGAGAGGCACCAGGTCACCGTACGGGCGCGGCGCGTCGGCTCTCCCGTCGTATCTCATCGCCGCGGCGAAGTCGCCGACGGACGGCGCGCCTCCGTCACGCTCCTGTACGCCGCCAGCTTTCGCAAGCGCGAAGCATTCCCACGCTGGATCTTGCCCGGTAACGTGCGGTCGTGGGCTGCTGGACGTCGTTGTCGGCCGCGCCATGCTCCGCGGCACGGAGTCGAGATCGGTTGGAGCCCTCTCGATAGACCTCAGGGGAATGCTCGGGACACGCCAAGCTCGGGCGGAAGGACAACCTCACACGCGTCCACCTGCCATGCTGACATTGGCGACTGGAGAGGGTGGGCAAATGTCAAAGGCCGACGACATGCAAGGGCTCTTCAAGAAGGCAGCCGAAATCGCCTCAGTGGTGCCTCCATCTATGCAAGAGGCAGCCTTTCATCGAGCCTTGGATCTGCTCACAGGCACTGGAAGTTCAAATGCCGGACCTGCGGTGGTCAAGCCTGAGAACCCGGACGGACGGAGAGTCGAGCAAGAGGGCCAACCGTCCGAGGATTCGGTTGACGGCCTGGCGAGGGTTATGGCGGTGTCGCGAGATAAGGCCACGGAAGTCGACCAAGAAAAAGCAGTCCTGGGACGGTCAATCGCGCTGCTAGTTGTTGCGAGCCGAGAAGCCGGCGTAGATGGCCTAACTGCGAAAGACCTCGCACAGATTTTGACCGAGAAGTTCCGCCATAGGACGACCCGGCAAGCGGTGATCATGGCGCTAGACAATGCGGGAAATATGGTTGACCGGCACAAGAGCGGCACAGCCGCCGCGGTTTACCGCGTCATGAGGGCGGGTGAGGAGTGGTTGGCCACTCCAGTGGACGAGCGAAGCAAGCCCACGGCCGCTCGGACCCGTCGGCGCGCGACCACGAAGAAGACCATTGCGCCAACCAAGGCGACGGGAACGACGCCGACCGGCGCCAAGGCCAAAGGGGCGCCGACGACGGCTAAGGCAGCCTCCACTGGCCGAGGCAGAAAGGGCCCAAAGGCGATGTTGGAGGTGCTGATCGGCGAAGGCTTCTTCGCTACCCCACGCACGATCGGCGACATCAGGACACAACTGCGCGACCAAAAGGCCATGAGTTTCGAAGCTACGGACCTGTCCCCGGGACTCACCCGGCTGTTGCGGGAAGGCAAGCTCCGGCGCGAGAAAGCGGACAAGCAGTATGTCTACAGCGCAGTCTGATCTCGAAGCGGCGCTCAGCGGGGTTCCCGCCTTGTATAGAAATCGGTTGGCCAGGGCGCACACGAAGATGAAGGCGGCCCACCGAGCGCAGGAGCACGACGCTTGCGGGGTCCAGGCAGGAAAGATCTGCGAGACCATGATCCGGTACCTCCAGGCGACGTTGCTAGGCAAACCAACGCCGTTCGGCACTCCGCTCTCCAATTTCTCAGATCTGTGCAAGAGCATGGAGCAGTCTCCGAAGGCGGCCGGTGGCGACGAGTTGCGCATCTTGATCCCGCGTGCGTTGAACTTCGTGTACACGATGCGAAACAAGCGCGGCATGGGTCATGAGGGCCAGGAGGTTAACTCGCACGAGGCAGATGCATCAGCGGTCGTAGCCTTGGCAAATTGGTGCGTCGCGGAACTGATCCGCGTCACATCGACCCTTCCGATGGAGGATGCGCAGAGGGTCGTCGACGCCCTCGCCGAGCGGGAATTGCCACTCGTCTGGTCCGGCGCAGGCGGCAAGCGCGTGCTGAAACCACAACTGTCGCGCAGCAACCAGGTGCTCACCCTCCTGTACTCAGAGAAGGAGGAGGCAACGCCCGTCGAGGACCTGTGCTCGTGGGTGGAAGCGCCGCGGCTTGACCACTTCAGAGCCCGCGTAATCGTTCCAATGCATAAGGAGCGCCTGGTCGAGTACGACAAGGACAGCGAGACCGTGATTCTTCTGCCGCCGGGCGTCGCAGCCGCGGAGGCGCTGTTGGGTGGGTAGCTCTCGAGGTTCGCCTTCGATCCCCCGGCTGCCATCACATGGGGGCCGATGGCCGAGTGGCCGGTGTTGCACCGGGCATTCGGCTACCGCTGGCGCACGACGTTGACCAGGGCAGGCGTGGCGGGCGTGAGACTCCACGATCTGAGGCACTCTTCGCCTCCGGCCCGATCGCATCCCGCTGCGACGGCTTTGCCGCCCAGCGCGCCCTCGGCCACGCCACATCCACGACTAGACCGTCCGCCTAGGCCCACCAATGGTGTCCGACCGCCACGAATCGGGTGCGCGACGCCGCCTCAAGGGCTTGCCGCCCAGATCCTCAGCCCTGGTGAGGGGCGGAGGACGCATCATCAGCCCTACACGGCCGCTCTACACGTTGAAGCGGAACTCGACGACGTCGCCGTCCTGCATCACGTAGTCCTTGCCCTCCATGCGGGCCTTGCCGCGCGAGCGGGCCTCGGCGACGGAGCCGGCGTCGACCAGGTCGTCGTAGGAGATGACCTCGGCCTTGATGAAGCCCTTCTGGAAGTCGGTGTGGATCACACCGGCCGCCTGGGGCGCCGTCGCGCCGGCCGGGATCGTCCAGGCGCGCGACTCCTTCGGCCCCGCCGTCAGGTACGTCTGCAGGCCGAGGGTGTGGAAGCCCTTGTGCGCCAGCTGCCCCAGCCCGCGCTCGGTCACACCGACCGACTCCAGCAGCTCGGCCGCGTCCTCGTCGTCCAGCTCGGCGACCTCGGACTCCAGCTTGGCGTTGAGGAAGATCGCGTCCGCCGGGGTCACGAGCGCCTGCATCTGCGCCTGGAACGCCTCGTCGGTCAGCTGGTCCTCGTCCACGTTGAAGACATACAGGAACGGCTTGGTGGTGAGCAGCCCGAGCTGGCGGGTGTACGCCGGGTCAATGTCCTTGTTGCCCGCGGACATCGCCGCGAAGAGCGTCTGCCCCTCCTCCAGCACCGCGCGCGCTGCCAGCGCCGTGTCGAGGACGGCCTTGTCGGTCTTCTTGCCCTTGACCTCCTTCTCGATGCGCGGGACCGCGTTCTCGAGGGTCTGCAGGTCGGCGAGGATCAGCTCGGTGTTGATCGTCTCCATGTCCGAGGAGGGCGAGATCTTGCCGTCGACGTGCGTGACGTCGTCGTCGACGAACGCGCGCACGACCTGGCAGATGGCGTCCGCCTCGCGAATGTTGGCGAGGAACTTGTTGCCCAGACCCTCGCCCTCGGACGCGCCGCGCACGATGCCGGCGATGTCGACGAACGACACCGTCGCGGGCAGCACCTTCTCCGAGCTGAACAGGTCGGCGAGCACCTTCAGCCGCGGGTCGGGCAGCGGGACGACCCCGACGTTGGGCTCGATCGTCGCGAACGGGTAGTTCGCCGCGAGCACGTTGTTCTTGGTCAGGGCGTTGAACATGGTCGACTTGCCGACGTTGGGCAGTCCGACGATTCCGATGGTGAGGGCCACGGGCACAAGAGTCTAGGTGCTCCGGCGCGTCTTCCCATCCGCCGAGCGCTCGGCGCCGAACTCCATCGGTGAACTTCTCCGCGCCGCGCGCCCTGGTCGCCGGCGTCCTCGCCGCCGCAGCGGGCATGGCCGCGGGCCATCTCGCCGCCGGTCTGACCCGTCCCGAGGCCTCCCCCGTGCCCGCGGTCGGGTCGGCCGTGATCGACCGCACACCCACGCCGGTCAAGGAGTGGGCGGTGCGGACCCTCGGCACCTGGGACAAGCCCGTCCTGCTGGGCTCGGTGTCGCTGGTGACTCTCCTGCTCGCGGCCACCGCCGGTCTGCTGGCGCGGCGTCGCCCGCTCGCCGGCGTCGCCCTCCTGGTCCTGCTGTCCGCGGTCGCCGGGGCCGCCGCGCTGAACCGACCCGCGGCCGACGGCCAGTACGTCCTGCCGTCAGTGGTCACCGCCGTGGTCGGATGTGCCGTCCTGCTGGCCCTGCTGCCGGCCCGCTTCCGGGTGCCCGGGCGCGCGACCGAGCTCTCCGCGTACCCGTCCGGCATGGACACCCGCCGCGGGTTCCTCCTCGGGACGGGCACCGTCGCCGCCGCGTCCGTCGGGGCCGCGGCGTTCGGGCAGCACCTGACCGGAGGCGACCCGAGCAGCGACGTGCGGCTCCCGCAGGCTGCCCGGACCGAACCCGCGCTCCCCCGCGGCCTGGAGCCGACGTACCGGGACATCAGCTCGCTGCGCACCCCGAACCAGGGGTTCTACCGCGTCGACACCGCCCTCGTCGTCCCCCGCGTGAAGGCGGACACCTGGGAGCTGCGGATCGACGGCGACGTCCGCCGGCCGTACACCCTCACCTACGACGACATCCGCGCGATGCCGCTGATCGAGCGCGACATCACCATGACCTGCGTGAGCAACGAGGTCGGCGGCCAGTACGTCGGCGCGGCGCGCTGGCTGGGCGTGCGGGTGGCCGACCTGCTCCGGCACGCCGAGGTCGTGGACCCGGGCCGGCCGGGTCGCCAGGTGCTCAGCCGGTCGGTGGACGGGTTCACGGTCAGCACGCCGCTGGGCGCGCTGACCGACGACCGGGACGCCCTCCTCGCCATCGGCATGAACGGCGCCCCGCTGCCGGCCACGCACGGCTTCCCCGCCCGGCTGGTGACACCCGGCCTGTACGGGTTCGTCGGCTCCACCAAGTGGGTCACCCGGCTCACCGTCACCACGTACGACGCCGCCCGGGCGTACTGGACCCGGCGCGGCTGGGCCACCGACGCCCCGGTGAAGCCGTCGGCCCGGATCGACACGCCCGCGAGCCTGGCGAGCCTGCCCCCAGGAACGGTCACCATCGGCGGTGTCGCCTGGGCACAGCGGCACGGGGTCGTGCGGGTCGAGGTGTCGATCGACGACGGGCCGTGGCGACCCGCAACGCTCGGCCCCGACGTCGGCGTCGACTACTGGCGCCAGTGGGTCCTGAAGGCCGACCTCGGCGGCACCGGACGCCACTCCATCCGGGCCCGCGTGACCGACGGCCGCGGTCAGGTCCAGAACGACGAGCGGGCCCCGGTCTTCCCGTCGGGCTCCTCGGGCATCCAGGAGGTGGTCGTTCTTGTGGGTTGACGAAAAACGTTGCTGCACAAACCGATCCGAATGGTCGTCCGCGCCGAACCCCTGCCGACGCGAACGACCGACGTGAAGGAGCACCACCATGAAGACCACCCGCCGCGGGCTCACCGCAGCACTCGTCCTGAGCCTGCCGCTGGCGCTGGGCGCCTGTGGGTCCAGCGACTCCAGCAGCAGCTCCGGTACGCCCAGTGCCGCGGCGTCCGCCGCCGGCGGCTCGTCGTCCGCCGGCTCGTCGTCGGCCGGCTCGTCCAGCACGATGGGCGGCATGGGCAGCGGCTCGTCCTCCAGCGGGATGAGCGGGATGAGCGGCATGTCCCACTCGGGCATGTCGCACGACATGGGTGGCGCCGCCGCGCCGTTCGGATCCGGCTGTGCAGCCGTCCCGAAGTCGGGCAAGGGATCCTTCTCCGGCATGGCCCAGGACCCGGTCGCGACCGCCGCCAGCAACAACCCCGCCCTGTCGACCCTCGTCACCGCCGTCAAGAAGGCCGGCCTCGTCGACACCCTGAACAACGCCAAGGACATCACCGTCCTCGCCCCGACGAACGACGCGTTCTCCAAGGTGCCGAAGGCCACCATGGACAAGGCGATGGGTGACCCGAAGGGCCTGCTCACCACGGTCCTCACCGGTCACGTGATCCCCGGCAAGCTCTCGCCGGAGCAGCTGGCCGGCACGCACAAGACGCTGTCCGGCAGCATGGTGAAGATCACCGGCTCGGGTCAGTCGTTCACGGCCGACGGCACTGCCAAGGTCGTGTGCGGCAACGTCCCCACCGCCAACGCGACGGTCTACATCATCGACTCCGTGCTGCTCCCGAAGGGCTGACGGCGCACCGACATGACCGCAGTCGCCGCTTTCCCGAGGTCATCGGCCATGATGGTCGGCATGGCTCCCGCGTCGTCGCCCCGTGCGCGCGAGGACGCAGCCTCGGGGAGCGGTGTCAGCGGGCTGCTGACGGCCGTCGCGAGCGGTGACCGGGCGGCGTTCGAGCGCCTGTACGACGAGACCGCGCCCCGCGTGCACGGCCTCGTGCTCCGGGTCCTCGCCGACCCCGCGCAGGCCGAGGAGGTCACCCAGGAGGTCTTCCTGGAGATCTGGCGGACCGCACCGCGGTTCGAGGCCGCACGCGGTTCCGCATTCGGCTGGTTGCTGACGATCGCGCACCGCCGCGCCGTGGACCGGGTGCGCTCGAGCGCCGCCGCCCGTACGCGGGACGTGACGTACGAGCGGCAGGCGTCCGCCGGTCCGTACGACAGCACGGCCGAGACGGTGACCGCGCTGCTGGACGCCGAGCAGGTCCGGGGCGCGCTCGCCCGGCTGACCGACCACCAGCGCGAGGCCGTCGAGATGGCGTACTTCGGCGGCCGGACGCACACTGAGATAGCCGAGACGTTGGGGATACCGCTCGGCACCGCCAAGTCCCGCATCCGCGACGGACTACGCCGACTTCGAGACCACATCGGAGGTGAACGATGAACGACGACGAGATCCACGAGCTCGCCGGGGCGTACGCCCTCGGTGCCGTCGACGACATCGAGCGCGCCTCCTTCGAGCGGCACCTGAAGACCTGCGCTGCCTGCCAGGAGGAGGTCGCGTCGTACGACGACGCGCTCGTCGCCCTGGCCTCGACGGCCCGTCCGGTGGCGCCGCCACCGGCGCTGAAGAGCCGGATCATGGACGCGCTCCCCGAGCAGGCGCCGGCACCCGCTCCAGCCGGTGCGCGGCCCGCGCACCGGCCGGAGCGCCGGACGTTCGCGAGCCGGACGCGCCTCCTCGTCGCCGCCGCGGTCGTGGCGCTCCTCGCCGGCGTCGGCGTCGGGATCGCGCAGCCCTGGCAGCAGCCCACCTCGGTCGCGTCGCTCTCACCCGCCGAGCGCGTCCGCCTCGCCCCGGACGCCAAGGAGTACCAGGGCCGGGTCGGCGACGGGTTCGTGCTGGTGACCGCGTCCGCCGCCGAGCGCGCCGCCACGATCACGACCGACCGCCTCCCGCCGGTCGGGAGCGACCGCACGTACCAGGCGTGGTTCCTCGACGCGTCCGGTACGCCGCGGTCCGCGGGTCTCCTGCGCGACGACGGGCCCCAGCTGCTGACCGGCGTACCCGGCCCATCGCTGGCGCTGTCGGTCGAGCCCAGCGGTGGCTCCAAGGCCCCGACCACCAAGCCGGTCGTGCTCGTCGCCCTGACATGACCGGTCTGGTCCACCTCCGGCTCGTCGTGCCGGAGGACCTCGCCGACCAGGTGCGCGGACTGCTCGTCGACCACGAGTGCGCGACCAACGTGGTCGTGCTCACTGGCGCCGCCCGCAAGCCGGCCGGTGACGTGATCGAGGCGGACGTCGCCCGCGAGGCGGCCAGCAGCGTGCTCGACGACCTCGCTGCGACCGGCCTGCCGGACCGCGGCGGCATCGTTGTCTCCGAGCCGACCGACACGCCGTTCGCCGCCGCCCGGGAGCTGGACCGCGCGGCTCCCGGCGACCCCGACGACGCGGTGATCTGGAGTGCCGTCCTCGACGATGCCGAGGCTGCGAGCCGACCGACGATCACCTACCTGGCGTTCCTCGTCCTGGCGACCGTGCTCGCCTCGATCGCCGTCATCACCGACTCCTCCGTCCTCGTCGTCGGGGCCATGGTCGTCGGCCCGGAGTTCGTGTCGGTCGCGGCCGTCTGCGTCGGGCTGGTCATGGGGCGCTGGTCGCTCGCGGCGCGCAGCCTCCTCCTGCTGGTCGCCGGTTTCGCCGCCGCCATCGCGCTGGTGACCGTCCTGGCCCTCCTGGCCGTCGCGACCGGGTTCGTCAGCGACGCGATGGTGACCCGGCCGCGCCCACTCACCGGGTTCATCTGGCACCCCGACCGCTGGTCGTTCGTCGTGGCGCTGGTCGCCGGCGCCGCGGGCGTCCTCGCCGTGGCCACCCGGAAGAGCAGCACCATGGTCGGCGTCTTCATCTCCGTCACCACCGTGCCTGCCGCGGGCAACCTCGCACTCGGCCTGGCCATCGGCGACCGCAGCGAGATCGTGGGCAGCGCCACCCAGCTCGGCGTGAACATCGTCGGGATGGTGCTCGCCGGCATCGTGACGGTCGCGGCCCTCAAACTGGCCTGGGCGCGTGTGGCGCGGCTCGGACCGCCTGTCGGAGGTCGCTGACAGGGTGTGACCCATGATCATCGCGCTCGCCCTCATCGGTGGCATCGTGCTCGGCGCGCTCGGCGCCACGGCCTGGCTCCGGCAGTCCCACGCCGCCCACTCCGCCGGCCTGGCGACCGAGCGGGACCTGCTGCGGGAGCGCGTGGTCGACCTCGAGGCGGCCGTCAGCGACGACGCCCAGACGGCCTCGGTGCTTCTGCCGCTGCGGGACGCGCTCGGCCGGGTCGAGCGCCAGGTCAGCACCCTCGAGCGGGATCGGGTCGAGCAGTTCGGCGAGCTCGCCGCGCGCCTCACCGACGTGGCCAGCACCACGACGGCGCTGCGCGACCAGACCGCCAGCCTCGCCGGCGCGCTCAACTCCTCCACCACCCGGGGCGCGTGGGGCGAGGTCCAGCTACGCCGGGTCCTGGAGCACGCCGGCATGCTCGCGCACTGCGACTTCGAGGAGCAGGTCAGCGCGACCACCCACCACGACGTACGCGTCCGCCCGGACGTCGTGGTCCGGCTGCCCGGTGAGAAGGTGCTGGTCGTCGACAGCAAGGCGCCGCTGACCTCCTTCCTCGCCGCGCAGGCCGACGGGCTCTCCGATGAGGAGCGCTCGCGGCACCTGTCCGACCACGCCCGCAAGCTGCGCGGCCACGTCGACGCGCTCGCCGCGAAGGAGTACTGGTCGGCCTTCACCACCGCCCCGGAGATGGTGGTCTGCTTCGTCCCCGGAGACGCAATCCTGGTGGCCGGCCTCGCCGCCGACCCCGGCCTGCTCGACCGCGCCATGAGCCGGCGCGTCGTGCTCGCCTCCCCCAGCACGCTGCTCGCCCTGCTGCGGTCGGTCGCCTTCGCCTGGCAGCAGGAGGCGCTGTCCGGCAGCGCCCGTGAGCTGCTGACGCTCGGGAAGGAGCTCTACGCCCGGCTCGCCACGCTCGGCAAGCACACCGCCGACATGGGTGCCTCGCTGCGGCGCTCGGTGGAGACGTACAACGCGATGGTCGGCTCGCTGGAGTCGCGCGTGCTGGTGACGGCTCGTCGGATGGGCGAGCTGGACCTCACCGCCGACCCGCTGCCGCTGATCGCGCCGGTCACCACCGCGCCGCGACCGCTGACCGCCCAGGAGCTGATCGACGCCGTGGACGACGACGTCGCCCGCCCGCAGCTCGAGCTGGGTCGCTCGTCCTCAGCTCAGCCGCGCGGCGACCGCGAGGTCGGCTGAGCCGCCGACTCAGCGCAGCGAGATGTGCAGCGAACTCAGTGCAGCGAACCCGCGTCGTGGCGGACCTTGGCCGCCGCCTCGTTGCCGTCGCGCGCCTTGAGGTCACGACGCAGCTCGTTCGGGAGCGCGAACAGCAGGCTCTCCTCGGCGGCCACGACCGGCGAGACATCGCCGTACCCGCGCTGGGCGAGGAAGTCGAGGACGTCGCGGACGAGCACCTCGGGGACGGACGCCCCGGAGGTGACGCCGACGGTGGTCACACCCTCCAGCCAGGCCTCGTCGATCTCGTCGGCGTAGTCGACCAGGTGACCGTCCTGCGCGCCGTGCTCGAGCGCCACCTCGACGAGCCGCACCGAGTTGGAGGAGTTGGTCGAGCCGACCACGATCATCAGGTCGGTCTCCGGCGCCATCTGCTTCACCGCGAGCTGGCGGTTCTGCGTGGCGTAGCAGATGTCGTCCGAGGGCGGGTCCTGCAGCTTCGGGAACTTCTCCCGCAGACGGCGGACCGTCTCCATCGTCTCGTCGACCGACAGCGTGGTCTGGGACAGCCAGACCACCTTCTCGGGGTCGCGGACCTCAACCTCGTCCACGTGCGCCGGGCTCTGCACCAGCGTGATGTGCTCCGGCGCCTCACCGGAGGTGCCCACGACCTCCTCGTGCCCCTCGTGGCCGATGAGCAGGATGTCGAAGTCGTCGTCGGCGAACCGGACGGCCTCGCGGTGCACCTTCGTGACCAGCGGGCACGTGGCGTCGATCGTCTTCAGGCTCAGCTGCTTGGCCTCGTCGTGCACGACCGGTGCGACACCGTGCGCCGAGAAGATCACCGTGGCGCCCTCGGGCACCTCGTCGGTCTCGTCGACGAAGATCGCGCCCCGCTTCTCCAGCGTGGTGACGACGTGCTTGTTGTGCACGATCTGCTTGCGGACGTAGACCGGCGGGCCGTAGAGGTCCAGCGCCTTCTCCACCGTCACCACGGCGCGGTCCACGCCGGCGCAGTAGCCGCGAGGGGCGGCGAGCAGTACGCGCTTGGTCCGGGTCTGGGCCTGGGCGTCGGTGGGGACAGTCATGACCACCATGGTAGGTGGCGGTGCGCGGCCGCCGACCTCACCCTCGGCGCTCGACCAGCTCCGCCCGGAAGTCGCCGGGGACCAGCAGCCCCTCGAACCGCTCGGCCGGTGGAGTCTCGACGACGAGGTCGAAGCGCCGCACCAGCCAGGTGGTCACGAGGGCCAGCTGCAGCATCCCGAGCTGGGCGCCGACGCACACCCGCGGACCGGCTCCGAACGGGATGTAGGTGTGTCTTCGGGGCGCCGGCGCACCGGGCAGCCAGCGGTCCAGGTCGAACCCGGTCGGGTCGCGCCACCAGCGCGGGTCACGGTGCAGCAGGTACGGGCTGAACACGACCTCGTACCCGGCGGGCAGCGGCCACCGCCCGAGCTGCGTCCCGCTCCGGACCCGTCGGCCGATCAGCCAGGTGGGCGGACGCCGCCGCAGCACCTCCCGGATGAACGCCGACGTCACCGGCAGCTCCGCGACACCGTCCGAACCCGCGGCATCGGCCTCGGCCCGTACCCGCTCGGCCTCCTGCGGGTACGCCGCCAGGTCGGCGAGCACCCACGCCATCGCCGCTGCGGGCACGCCGTACCCCGCCATCAGCACACCCCGGACGAACCGCCGGGCGCTGACCGCGTCGACCGGCTCCGCTCCGGCGAGGAGCTGGTCGAGCAGGTCGCGCGGCTCACCGCTCCGGCCGCGCCGCTCGGCGATCCGGCCCGCCACGGCCTCGCCCAACCGGTCCATCAGCTCGGCCCGCAGGGCGACGAAGCTGCGCTGCCGGCGCCCCGGCCACCAGGACGGCACCCGGTAGGACGTCCCGCCCACCGGCACCAGGGCAGCGGTGTTCGCAGCGACCAGCTCGGGCACGCCGGCGGCGCTGTGGCCGAGGCAGTGGTCGGCGGTCGCCGCGCCCATGAGCCGCTCGAACGTCGGCATCGGGTCGATCACGCCCGGGCCCGGGAACGTCCGGTCCACCAGCTCGCGCAGCCGACCGACGTGGGCGGTCACGGCCGTCCGGGACAGGCGGTGCCAACCGACGCGACGAGCGGCCATCCAGCTGTCCGAGCTCGCGGCAGCGCCCTCGAGGTCGACCTCGTCACTGAACGGGCTGCCGTCCCCGTCGAAGTCGGTGTTCGTGCGAGCGAGCACCTGGTGGATCAGCTCCGGGTCGCCGATCAGCGTGGTCCGCCGGTCGTAGGACAGCACGTCGCCGTACTCCTGCTGCGCGGCGCGCAGGAATCCCAGGCGGTCGCGGTCGTACGCGAGGGTGTTGCCGAGGAGCCGCGAGGCCCGTGGGCCGGGCGGGCGGGAGGTCGATGCACTCATGACGGACTCACCACGTCGGCCCGCGGTCCGCCCTTGCTGGGCGGGACCGCGGGCCGACGACCGGAGCGTCAGTTCCAGTAGGTGTAGCGACCACCGAGCTTGGTTCGGCCGGTGGCACGAGCGAAGACCTGCTTGACGATCCTGGCCATGATGTGACTCCTTCTCGTCGTGGACTGTCGTCCGGTGAGCTGGCGTCGCCAACGTATCGACGGCACCAGCGGCGCTCCCTCCGGCGCAGACCAACAGTTGCCCAAGAGTTCGTCTGCCCCGTCAGGTCCGAGCCTGGTCGGCGCTGTCGTCCTCAGCCAATAGCCTGCCGGGGTGAGCACCCCCCTCCCCGAGCGCGCCGCGGACACCACGGCCGAGCAGCCCTGGCCGGTGCGCACGCTCAGCCTGAAGATCTCCGACTACGTCGACAAGATGGCGCCGCTGTGGGTCGAGGGCCAGGTGGTGCAGCTGAACCGCCGCCCGGGCACCTGCTACCTCACGCTGCGCGACACCGAGGTCGACATGTCGCTGTCGGTCACCGTCCCGGCCAACACCCTGGACGCGATGGGCGCGGCGGTCCGCGAGGGCGCGCGCGTCGTCGTCCACGCCAAGCCGACGTTCTGGACCAAGCGGGGCACCCTCCATCTGGACGCGCGGCAGGTCCGCCCGGTGGGCGTGGGCGAGCTGCTCGCGCGCCTGGAGCACCTCAAGCAGCTGCTGCGCAGCGAGGGGCTGTTCGACCGGTCGCGCAAGCGCCCCCTGCCGTTCGTCCCTCGGACGGTCGGCCTGATCACCGGACGCCGGGGTGCCGCGGAGAAGGACGTCGTCCAGAACACCCGCCGTCGCTGGCCGGCGACGCGGTTCGAGATCCGCGAGGTCGCGGTCCAGGGGCCCGACACGGTGCCGGCGGTCACCGAGGCGTTGCGCGAGCTGGACCGGATGCCGCAGGTCGACGTCATCGTCATCGCCCGGGGCGGCGGGTCGTTCGAGGACCTGCTCCCGTTCAGCAACGAGAGCCTGGTCCGGGCCGTGGCCGAGGCCACCACTCCCGTGGTGTCGGCGATCGGCCACGACGTCGACACTCCCCTGCTCGACTTCGTCGCGGACGTCCGTGCGTCCACGCCGACCGACGCGGCCAAGCACATCGTCCCGGCCCTGGAGGAGCAGCTGGCCGGGCTGACGGCCACTCGGGAGCGCGCGACCCGGGCCCTGCGCCATCGCCTGGTCTCCGAGCGTCGGCACCTGGACGCGCTGCGCAGCCGTCCCGTCCTGGCCGACCCGCACACGATCGTGCGGCTGCGCCGGCAGGAGATCGACGGGCTGCTCGAGCGCACCACCTACCGGCTCCGCTCGCGGCTGGAGCGCGCGGCCGACCAGGTGGACCACCTGCGAGCGCAGATCCGCGCGCTGTCGCCGCTGTCCACGCTCGAACGCGGGTACGCCGTCGTGCGCCGCCCCGACGACACCGTGGTCATCGACCCGGCGCAGGTGCAGCCCACTGATCTGCTGCGGGTCTCGGTGGCGCGCGGCGAGCTCACTGTCAGGCAGGCCACGTAGGGTGACCGCCATGTCTGGCACCGAGCAGAGCCCGCCCTCCCAGGTCGCCCTCGCGGCGCACCCCGACATCGCGGGTCTGGGGTACGAAGCGGCCCGCGAGGAGCTCACGGCCATCGTCGCCAAGCTCGAGGGCGGCCACGCCTCCCTCGAGGAGTCGATGAAGCTCTGGGAGCGCGGCGAGGCGCTCGCGCAGCACTGTCAGGCGTGGCTCGACGAGGCGGAGCAGCGGCTGACCGCTCAGGAGGACGACGCCTCGGACTGACGGTCCGCCCTCAGCGACCCGCCTGGAGGGAGCCGGCGAATCGCTGCAGCTCCGCCCACCCGGCCTTGCCGGTGACCACGGTGTCGAGCCCGGCCAGCGGTTCGACACGGACCAGACTGCGCTGGTCGTTGTCCTTGTTCTCTACCTTGGTCCAGGCCACACCGGCGAGCGAGATCTGCTGACCGGTCTCGGCGCGGAACCCGGTCTGGTCCTTCACCCAGCCGTCGGTCCCGTTCTTCGTCTGCTCCAGCGAGACGAACTTCCCCGACGGCGCCTGGTAGCCGGCGTGCCAGCTGGGGGCCTTCCCGTCGTACCGCAGCAGCCGGACGTTGGTGGGGACCCAGTCCGAGGAGAGCCCCTGCGGGAGCGCGACCTGCCACTTCTGCTGGGCGCTCACCTCGCGGGCGATGCCCGGGACGTCCTGCACGCTGCGGGGCACGGTGCTGACACGCGGCACCATCGCCACCCAGACGGCGCAGGCGGCAATGAGGACCACCATCGAGATGATCATCGAGCGTGCCGAACCGCCCATCCCCCGGCGTCGCGGCGCCGGAGAACCAGACGGCGCGGGTGTGGTGTCCGGTGCAGTGCTCACCCCTCCATGGTCGCCGATCAGGTCGTACGCCGTCGAACCGGGCCCGGCCCACCGGCGGGCGTCTCGATAGAGTCGGCCCACCTGCGGTGACCAGCCGCCACCGACCTGCCCGAGGAGATCCATGTCTGCGGACAGCACGCCCACCTCAACGACCGGCGCCGAGGTGCCCGACCGCAACCTGGCTCTCGAGCTCGTCCGCGTCACCGAGGCGGCCGCCATGGCCGGTGGCCGCTGGGTCGGTCGGGGGGACAAGAACGGCGCCGACGGTGCCGCCGTCGCCGCGATGCGCAGCCTGATCGCCTCGGTCAGCATGAACGGCACGGTCGTGATCGGCGAGGGCGAGAAGGACGACGCCCCGATGCTCTTCAACGGCGAGCAGGTCGGTGACGGCACCGGCCCGGAGGTCGACGTCGCGGTCGACCCGATCGACGGCACCACCTTGACCGCCAAGGGCATGACCAACGCCGTGTCGGTCCTCGCGGTCAGCGAACGCGGCTCGATGTACGACCCGAGCGCGGTGTTCTACATGGACAAGCTCGCCACCGGCCCGGAGGCCGCCGACGTCGTCGACATCCGGCTGCCGGTCGCCGAGAACATCAAGCGGGTGGCGAAGGCCAAGCGCCGCAGCGTGTCCGACGTGACGGTCGTGCTGCTGGACCGGCCGCGCCACGAGCAGATCGCCGACGAGATCCGTACCGCCGGCGCCCGGATCCGGTACATCTCCGACGGTGACGTCGCCGGCGCGATCATGGCGGCGCGCGAGGACACCGGCATCGACCTGCTGCTCGGCATCGGCGGCACCCCGGAGGGCATCATCGCCGCCTGCGCGATCAAGTGCCTCGGCGGCGTGCTGCAGGGCCAGCTGTGGCCCAAGGACGACGACGAGCGGCAGAAGGCCGTCGACGCCGGTCACGACCTGACCGCGGTGCTGTCCACCAACGACCTGGTGACCGGTGACAACTGCTTCTTCGTCGCCACCGGCATCACCGACGGCGAGCTCCTCAAGGGCGTCCGGTACCGCTCGGGCGGCTGCACCACGCAGTCGCTGGTGATGCGCTCCAAGAGCGGCACGATCCGGCTGATCGACGGCTACCACCAGCTGTCGAAGCTGCGGGAGTACGCCGCGGTCGACTTCGAGCACTGAGCCCCACCGCCATGACCCGCACGCTCGTCGTCGGCGAGGCCCTGGTCGACATCGTCCGCCGCCCGGACGGGAGCGAACGAACGCACCCGGGCGGCAGCCCGCTGAACGTCGCGGTCGGGCTGGCCCGGCTCGGCCATCCCGTGCAGCTCGCGACGTCCATCGCGCGGGACGAGCACGGGGACGCGATCCGGTCCCACCTCGCCGCCGACGGCGTGCCGCTGACTGTGGGCAGCGACGGCGCGTCCCGTACGCCGACGGCCACCGCGACGCTGGACGAGCACGGTTCTGCCACCTACGAGTTCGACATCGAGTGGGCGCCGCGCGAGCTGCCGTCCGACGGGTTCGGCCACCTGCACACCGGCTCGATCGCGGCGGCTCTGCAGCCGGGGGCGACCGCCGTGCGGGAGGCGGTCGAGCGGGCGCGGCCCCACGCGACGGTGTCGTACGACCCGAACGTACGGCCGTCCCTGATGGGTGAGCCGCAGGACGTCCGGTCCGACATCGAGCAGCTGGTCGGGCTGTCCGACGTCGTCAAGGCCAGCGACGAGGACGTGCGCTGGCTCTACGGCGAGCACGCCCCGATCGATCAGGTGGCTCGCCTGTGGGCGCGCCTCGGCCCGTCGCTGGTCGTCCTCACCCGTGGTGGCGATGGTGCGCTGCTGCACCTCGCCGCGAGCGACGAGCCGGCCGAGCTGCCCGGGCGCGCGGTCGAGGTCGTCGACACCGTCGGCGCCGGCGACTCGTTCATGTCCGGGCTGCTGTCCGGCCTGCTCGACGCGGGCCTGCTGGGCGAGCCCGACGCGCGCGAGCGCCTGCGCCGCGCAACCCTCGAGGATGTACGCCCCTCGCTCGACCGCGCCGTGCAGGCCTCGGCGATCACCGTGTCGCGAGCAGGGGCGCAGCCGCCCACGCGAGCCGAGCTCGGCTGACCCGGACGACCTCAGTCGCGCCGTCGGTGGGTGGCGGCCGGGCCGGGGCGGATCGAGATCGTCTCGTACGTCGCGTCCGGGCCGGCGGTGAGCGCGGTACGGACGGCCGTGGCCACCGACTCGGGACGCAGGAACTCCTTGGGATCGTACGGCCGACCCTCCGACGCGACCAGCTCGCGCTGCATGTCGGTGTCCACCCGACCCGGGTGCACGGAGCAGACGCGGACGCCGTCCGGACGCAGCTCCTCGCGCAGCACGTCCGAGAGCGCGGTCAGCGCGAACTTCGAGGCCGGGTAGTGCCCGCCGGCGCCACTGGCGCGCAGGCCCGAGCCGGAGTTGATGGTGACCACGGTGCCCTGCGCCGCGACCAGCGCGGGCAGCAGCAGCCGGGTGAGATCGGACACCGCGATGACGTTGACCTCGAGGATCTCCCGCCACAGGGCCCGCGAGGACTCCTCCGTCCGCGCGCCGCCGCCCAGCCCGGCCGAATGCACGACGCCGTCCAGCCGGTCCAGCCCGAGCGCGGCGACGGCATCCGTCGTGGAGTCCTCGTCGGCGAGGTCGACGACGAACGGGCGCGCGGAATCGTAAGCCGCACAAGCCTTCTCGACGGCGGCGCGATCGCGCCCGCCGACGATCAGCATGTGGTCCGGCGCGAGGGCGTCGCACACCGCCTTGCCGATGCCGCGGGTGCCGCCGGTGACGAGGACGAGTGGACGGCCGGAGGAGTCAGTCATCCCGCCACCGTACGGCTACCGCTCAGGACGCCTCCTGGCTCCCGGCCGCGTCCTCGCCCGCCTGCCGGTCGCTGACCGACTCACGGGACCGCGCCCGCTCCAGCGCCGCCCGGCGGGCGTCCTCGCTGTCCTGGGCGATCTCCGTGGCCTTCGCGTCGTCCCGGGTGAGGTTGTCCCCGGAGTTCGGGTCGAACACGTGCATCAGCTCCGGGTCGAACACCAGCTCGGCCTCCTGGCCCTCACGGATCCGGGAGCGGGCGTCCAGGTTGACGACCAGCTGGGTGCGCAGGCCCTCGCCGTCCAGGTCGCGGTCGAGCTCCTCGAGCGTCGAGTGCACCGCCTCCGGGGCCTCGAACGGGATGTAGGCGTACTGCTCGTTGCCGAGCCACTCCGTCTGGTCGACGACGGCCGAGAACCGCACGCCCTCGACGCCGCCCAGCGAGGCGTCCTTGAAGTACTCCGGCCGGATGCCCGCGATGACGAACTCGTGGCCCTTGATCTGGTCGGCCAGGTTCTGCGAGATCGGCACGTCCACGAACGGCAGCTTCAGGGTCGAGCCCACCACCTGGGCGGGCAGGAAGTTCATCGGCGGCGAGCCGATGAACCCGGCCACGAACAGGTTGACCGGCTGCTCGTACAGCTCACGCGGCGACGCGACCTGCTGCAGGACGCCCTTCTTCAGGACCGCCACCCGGTCGCCGAGCGTCATCGCCTCGATCTGGTCGTGCGTGACGTAGACCGTCGTCGTCCCGAGGCGCCGTTGCATCCGGGAGATCTCGGTGCGCATCTGACCGCGCAGCTTGGCGTCCAGGTTGGACAGGGGCTCGTCGAACAGGAACGCGTCCGCCTCGCGGACGATCGCGCGACCCATCGCGACCCGCTGCCGCTGACCACCGGAGAGGTTCGCCGGCTTGCGCTCCAGGTGCTCGTTGAGCTCCAGCATGGACGAGGCCTGGTTGACCTTGCTGCGGATCTCGTCCTCGTTGTGCTGACCCTTGGCCAGCCGCAGCGGGAAGGCGATGTTCTCGAACACCGTCAGGTGCGGGTACAGCGCGTAGTTCTGGAAGACCATCGACAGGTTGCGGTCGCGCGGCGCGAGGTCGTTGACGCGCTTGCCGTCGATCATCAGGTCGCCCGAGGTGATGTCCTCGAGGCCGACGATCATCCGCAGCAGGGTCGACTTCCCGCAGCCGGACGGACCGACCAGGATGACGAACTCGCCGTCGGCGATGTCGAGCGACACGTCGTTCACCGCGGGGAAGCCGTCACCGTACTTCTTGACGAGATTCTTCAGCTCGATGCTTGCCATGGGGACTCCTTCACGAGTGAGCGCTGGTCAGCCCTTGACGGCGCCGGAGGTGAGGCCGGCGACGATCCGCCGCTGGAACAGCAGGACCAGGATGACGACGGGGATGGTGACGATGACCGCGGCGGCGGCGATCGCCCCGGTCGGTTGGGTGAACTGGCTCGCGCCGGTGAAGAACGCCAGCGCCGCCGGCACGGTGCGCGAGTTGTTCGAGGAGGTGAGGTTGGAGGAGAACACGAAGTCGTTCCACGCGGTGAAGAAGGCGATGATCGCCGTGGTGAAGACGCCGGGCGCCGCCAGCGGGGCGATCACCTTGCGGAACGCCTGCCAGCTGGTCGCACCGTCCACCTGGGCCGCCTGCTCCATCTCCCACGGGATCTGCTGGAAGAACGCCGACAGGGTCCAGATCGACAGCGGCAGCGTGAGCGCGAGGTAGGGGATGATCAGGCCGGGGATCGTGTCGAACAGCCCCACCTGCCGCCACAGGTTGAACAGCGGCGTCACCATCGCGATGACCGGGAAGAAGGACACCGCCAGCGCCGTGGTCAGGATGAGCTTCTTGCCGGGAAAGTCCAGCCGCGAGATGGCGTACGCGCAGAACATCGCGAGGATGACGCTGATCAGCGTGGCGACCAGGCAGACGATGATCGAGTTGCGCAGCGCCGGGTTGAACAGGTCGCTCGCCCCACCGGTGAAGATGACCCGGTAGTTCTCCAGGGTCGGGTCTTTCGGCCAGAAGTTACCGAACGAGTTCTTCGTGGGGTCGGCCAGCGCGTCGGTGCCCTTGAGGGACGTCGCGAGGATCCACAGCAGCGGGATGGCCGTCCAGATCATGACCGGGATCGAGGCGACGGCCATCCAGTTCCGGGTCTTGGTGCTGAGGTTGGTCTGCATGGCCTACTTGCCTCCGGTGGTGAGGTCGACCTTGAACCCGCGGACGAAGATGAACGCCACGATCAGCACGATGATGAACAGGATGACCGCGAGCGCGGACCCGATGCCGATCTCCACCCGGTTGATCGTCTCGTTGGCCACCAGCATCGACAGCGTGGTCGTCTTGTTGGCGCCACCGGTCATGATCACCGGGTTGTCGTAGATGCGGATCGCATCGAGGGTGCGGAACAGCACGGCCACCATGAGGGCGGCCTTCATGTTCGGCAGGATCACCCTGCGGAAGCGCTGCCACCAGGTGGCGCCGTCCACCTTGGCCGCCTCCTCCAGCGAGCTGTCGACCTGGGCGAGCCCGGCGAGCAGCAGCAGCGACATGAACGGCGTGGTCTTCCAGATCTCCGACAGGCAGATGATCGTCAGCGACGACCACCGGCCACCGAACCAGTCGTAGTCCAGCGGGAACTGGCTGAAGCTGAGCGTGTGCAGCCAGTGGTTGATGAACCCGGTGTCGACCGAGGCCGCGAACGTCCAGGAGAACGCCGAGACGACGGTGATGATCGCGTACGGGATGAGCACGATCGTGCGCAGCGTGCGGCGCGGCAGCACGATCCGGTTCATCAGCATCGCGATCGCCATGCCGAGGACCAGCTCGATCACCAGCGTGATGACGACGATGATCGTCGTCGTCACGAACGCCTCCCAGAACAGCGGGTCGGTCAGGGAGGTGATGTAGTTCTGCAGCCCGATGAACCGCCGGCTCTGCGGGTCGGTCAGTCGGTAGCTGAAGAGCGACAGGTAGATGGCATACGCGATCGGGTACAGCGTCACCAGCAGCATGACGATGAACGCGGGACCGGCGAGCTTCCAGCCGAGGGAGCGTTCGGCGCGGGCCCGGTCCGAGAGGCGCGACCTGGGCGCCTTCTCACCGGTGGGCTGAGCGCCGGTGGTCTCCGAGGTGGCGACGGTGCTCATAGCAGGGCATCACCTTTCAGGACGTCGAGGATGAACTTCTGCGCCGACTGCGGCGTCTGGGTCGTCACCGAGCTCGGCGGGCTGAACTTCTGCTGCAGCCCGGTGGAGATGTCGCCGTAGTACTGCGACTGCGGCCGTGGCGTCGCCAGGTCCAGGGACTTCTGGATGGTCGCGGCGATGCCGTTGGGGAAGGCCTTGAGCACCGCCGGGTCCTGGTAGGCCGCCTTCCGGCTCGCCGGGTTGCCCGAGGCGGCCATGTACTCGGCCTGGTGCTTGGCGTCGGTGACGCACGCTGCGGCCTGGTAGGCGACGGCGGGGTTCTTGCTCTTGTTGCCGATGCCGATCTGGATACCGCCGTACGGCGGGGCGGACGGCTTGTCCGCCACCGTCCGGGGGTACAGCGTCGCCGAGACGTCCTTCTTGTCACCGGTCAGGGCGCTGTAGGTGTAGGGCCAGTTGACGAGGTAGTTGGCCTGCTTGCTCTGGAACAGGTTGAGGCTCTCGGTCTCCTCGTTGCTGCCCATCGACGGCCCGCCGAGCCCGGCGGCCGCGATGGTGCTGATGATGCGGGCCGCGTCCTTGCCCGCCGCGCTGTCCAGACCGAGCTTGGTGTCCTCGCCGGACGCGCCCGGGTTCTCGACGATCTTGCCGCCGGCACCGGCGACGAGGGCGTTGATCCAGACGACGTAGCCCTCGTACAGCGAGGCCTGCACACCGATGTCGGAGCCGGTCTTCTTCGCGGCGCCGATCAGCTGGTCCCAGGTGACGGCCGGGCCCATGGTCAGGCCGGCCTTCTGGGCCGCCGACTTGCGGTACCAGAGCAGCTGGGTGTTGGACCAGAACGGGACAGCGACCAGCTTGCCCTTCCAGGTCGAGGCCTCGATCGAGGACTTCACGCGGTCCTCGCGGAACTGCTGGTCCAGGTCCGCCGGGACGGGCGCGAGGTACCCGGCCTGGGCGAACTCGGCGACGTAGACCGGGTCGATGCTCATCAGGTCCATCGAGGTGTCCCCCGCGGCGAGCCGACGCAGCAGCTGGGTGCGCTGGTCGGACGCGCTGTTGGGCAGCAGCTGGATCTTGATGCGGTACTTCCCACCGGAGGCATCGCTGCACTCCTTGGCCAGCTGGGCCTGCCCGCCCTTGGTCGGGTCGGCGTTGCCCACGTCCGGGTTGATGTACCAGGTCAGAGTGCGAGAGCCCCCGGTGGAGCTGTCACTGCCGCAGGCGGCCAGACCAAGACTGGCCGCCATCGTGGCAGCCAGTACGAGTGCCGTGCCCCGACGACGACGCTTCCTTGCGTACTGCATCGGCTACCTCGTTCCTTCCGAAGGTGAACTCAGGTCTACACCGGGCGCTGTGACCCACGCCACTGCCCGACGCCACTTTCTCCACACGCGTCACGCCGGGCCGTTCTCAAACCCTATACGCAACCCTCCACAAAACGATCGATTTGTAGAGGGTTAGTATTCGTCGCGACGGGTACTACGACAGACAACACGTGACACCGCTCGAGAGCAGGACCGCCATGACCATCACCGCACTGCCCACGCTCCGGACCCCAGAGGAACGGGAGACGACACCGACGGCCCGGGACCTGATCCGGCAGCTGATGGCAGTGGAGGACCAGATGCTCCGGGGGACCCCGCTCAGCTCACCGACGCGCGAGCGCCGCCGCCAGCACCTGCTCCACGAGGAAGCGGACCGGATCAGCCGTCGGCTGCGCGCGCTCGCCCCCGCGGAGGTCGACCTCACCGCCTGACCAGCAAGGGCGCGCAGATACCCTCGGCGCATGGCGGAATTCGCGTACGAGGACATGCTGCCCACCGGGCCGGACGACACGTCGTACCGGCTGCTCACGACCGACGGTGTACGGACGGTCGAGGGCCCCGGCGGGCGGACGTTCCTCGAGGTCGACCCGGAGGCCATCCGGATGCTGACCGAGACCGCGATGCACGACATCGCGCACTACCTGCGCCCGGCGCACCTGACCCAGCTGCACTCGATCCTGGAGGACCCGGAGGCCTCGAACAACGACAAGTTCGTGGCGCTGGATCTGCTGAAGAACGCCAACATCGCCGCCGCCGGCGTCCTGCCGATGTGCCAGGACACCGGCACCGCGATCGTGATGGGCAAGAAGGGCGCACACGTCCTGGTCGGCGACGGGTCCACCCCGGACGAGGCGTCCATCGCGCGGGGCGTGTACGACGCGTACACCCGCCTGAACCTGCGGTACTCCCAGATGGCGCCCGTCACCATGTGGGAGGAGAAGAACACCGGCTCCAATCTGCCCGCCCAGATCGACCTGTACGCCAACACCGCGCCGGGTGCCGAGACGTCGTACAAGTTCCTGTTCATGGCCAAGGGCGGTGGCTCCGCGAACAAGTCGTTCCTGTACCAGGAGACCAAGGCGATCCTGAACCCCGAGCGGATGATGGCCTTCCTGGACGAGAAGCTCCGCGCGCTCGGCACCGCCGCCTGCCCGCCGTACCACCTGGCCGTCGTCATCGGCGGCACCAGCGCCGAAGCCGCGCTGAAGACGGCCAAGTACGCCAGCGCGAAGTACCTCGACGAGCTGCCCAAGGAGGGCAACCCGGACACGGGTCATGGTTTTCGTGACCGCGAGCTGGAGGAGCAGATCCTCGAGCTGACCCGGCAGTTCGGCATCGGCGCCCAGTTCGGCGGGAAGTACTTCTGCCACGACGTCCGCGTCGTCCGCCTCCCCCGGCACGGCGCGTCGCTGCCGGTCGCCATCGCCGTCAGCTGCTCGGCCGACCGTCAGTGCCTGGCCAAGATCACGCCCGAGGGCGTGTTAATCGAGGAGCTCGAGCGCGACCCGGCCCGGTTCCTGCCGGACACCACGCACGCCCAGCTCGGTGGCGAGGAGGCCTCCGGCGGGGACGACGAGGTCGTGGCCATCGACCTCAACCGGCCGATGCCCGAGATCCTGGCCGAGCTGAGCAAGCACCCGGTCAAGACGCGGCTGTCGTTGACCGGCCCGCTGGTGGTCGCACGTGACATCGCGCACGCCAAGATCAAGGAGCGACTGGACGCCGGCGAGGAGATGCCGCAGTACCTGCGCGACCACGCCGTCTACTACGCCGGCCCGGCCAAGACGCCGCAGGGGTACGCCTCCGGCTCGTTCGGCCCGACCACCGCCGGCCGGATGGACTCCTACGTCGAGCAGTTCCAGGCCGCCGGTGGCTCGAAGGTCATGCTCGCCAAGGGCAACCGCAGCAAGCAGGTGACCGACGCCTGCGCGAGCCACGGCGGCTTCTACCTGGGCTCGATCGGCGGGCCGGCGGCCCGGCTCGCCCAGGACTGCATCAAGAGCGTCGAGGTACTGGAGTACGAGGAGCTGGGCATGGAAGCCGTCTGGAAGATCGAGGTCGAGGACTTCCCCGCGTTCATCGTGGTCGACGACAAGGGCGAGGACTTCTTCACCGCGACCGCCAAGCCGACCGCGTTCACCATCACGAAGCGGCCGGGCCTGTGAGCGGCGGCAACGGCGTGGGCTTCGATGACCTGCTCGCGGCGAACGAGGAGTTCGCGGGCTCGTTCGCGCTGCAGGGCTTCGACGGCGTCGCCCGAGCGGGCGTCGCGGTCGTCACGTGCATGGACTCGCGTATCGACCCGCTCGGCATGATCGGGCTGAAGCCGGGCGATGCGAAGATCTTCCGCAACCCCGGTGGTCGCGTCGACGGCTCCGCGCTCGAGGCCCTGGTCCTCGGCGTCCACCTGCTCAACGTGCAGCGCGTCCTGGTCGTCCCGCACACCCGGTGCGCCATGGCGTCCCGCTCGCAGCAGGAGCTGCGGACGATCATCGGCGAGTCGGCGGGCCAGGACGCGTCGTGGCAGAGCTTCCACGTCGTCGGCGACCAGCTGGACGCGCTGGCCCAGGACGTCGCGAAGGTCCGCAGCCACCCGCTCATCCCGGACACCGTGCAGGTCGGCGGGTTCATGTACGACGTCGACACCGGTCTGCTCACCCAGCACGGCTGACCCGGCCGTCCGCGCCCGCGCAGCGGCCCAGTCGAACGGGGTCGAAGTGGCCCTTCTGAGTGGACCGCTGCGCGCCTAGCGTCACTTCGGTGACCACGACCGAGCAGCCCGTCCCTCCCGTCGTCCCGCCGCCCGTCCGCGGCGGGCTGACCCTGCTGCAGGGCAGCGCGCTGACGACGGGCGCGGTCCTCGGCACCGGCGTGCTGTCGCTGCCCGCGATCGCCGCCGACCTGGCCGGGCCCGCATCACTCCTCGCGTGGCTGGCGCTCGTGCTGCTGTCCGTACCGCTGGCGACGACCTTCGCGGCGCTCGGCTCGCGCTACCCCGACACCGGCGGTGTGTCGACGTACGCGCGGCTGGCGTTCGGGCGGCGCGCGGCAGCGGTCGTGGGCTGGTGCTTCTACCTGGCCGTCCCGATGGGTGCCGCCCCGGCTGCGTCCTTCGCCGGCGGGTACCTCGCCGACCTCACCGACGGGGGTCGCGTCACCGAGGTGCTGACCATCGTCGCCCTGACCGTCCTGGTCGGCGGCATGAACGCGTTCGGCATCCGGCTCTCCGGCAGGGTCCAGCTGGCCCTGGCGGCCGTCCTGGTCCTGCTGCTCGCCGGCGCGCTCGTCGTGGCGCTCCCCCACGCCGACACGACCCACCTGACGCCGTTCGCGCCGCACGGCTGGGCGGCGGTCGGCTCGGCCGCGGCCGTGCTGGTGTGGGCCTTCGCCGGCTGGGAGGCGACGTCGTCCCTCTCCTGCGACTTCCGCGAGCCGCGGCGCGACATCCCGCGCGCCACCGGCATCGCCATCGCCGTGGTGGGCGTGCTGTACGTCGGGGTGGCCGGGGTCAGCGTGCTGGTGCTCGGCCCCGCAGCGGCGACCTCGGACGCGCCCCTGTCCGACCTGCTCGCGACCGGCCTCGGCGAGCCCGCCCGCGTCGTCACGACCGTCACGGCGCTGCTGCTCACCGCGGGCGCCATGAACGCCTACTTCGCGGGCGGCTCGCGCCTCGGCGCCGCGCTCGGCCGCGACGGGGCGATGCCGGCCTGGCTGGCGCGGGGCAGCCAGGCCGGCGAGATCCCGCTGCGCTCGCTCGGCCTGCTGGTCACTCTGTGCCTGCTCTCGACCGCCGTCACCGTGGTGGCCGGCCTGGAGCTCACCGCGTCCCTGCTGCTGGTGACGGGGTCGTTCACCCTGGTCTACCTGATCGGCTCGGCCGCGGCGATCCGCCTGCTCCCGCGCGGCACCTGGGGCCACCGGGCGGCGGTCGTGTCGTTCGTGAGTGCGCTCGCCCTCCTCTGGATGACCGGTCGGCACGTGCTGTGGACGGCCGGGATCGCGGTCGCCGCGCTGGTCTACGACGCGGTGACGCACCGGCGTACCACGCGGCGGGCGGCGGGCAGTCCTTCCGCGATGGCCCGCTCCGAGGCGAGGCCGTAGCCGAGGACGAGTCCGGGGTGGGCCGCGCCGCCGTACATCGGCGACAGCGGCTCCAGCCCGACGCCGGCCCCGGCGAGCTCCGCTGCGAGCCGACGGTCGTCGACGCTGAGCCCGGCACGCAGCCGCACGCACAGGTGCAGCCCCGCCGCCGAGGGCACCGTGTCGAACCACTCCCCCAGGTGATCCCGGACCCCCGCCGTCATCGCGTCCCGGCGCGCGGCGTACACGCGGTTCGCGCGACGGACGTGCGCGCCGAGGAGACCGTCGTCGATGAAGTGCGCCAGGGCCGCCTGGACCGGCAGCACGCCGTGCCAGTCCGACACCTGACGGGCGGCCGCGAGCGCCGGGCGCAGCCCCGCCGGCGCGAGCAGGTAGCCCAGGCGCAACGACGGCAGCAGCGACTTCGAGAACGTGCCGGCGTACAGCACCCGACCCGTGGCGTCGAGGCTGTACAGGGGCTCCAACGGCCTTGAGCCGTAACGGAACTCGCTGTCGTAGTCGTCCTCGAAGACGGCAGCGTCGTGCTGGTCCGCCCAGGCGAGCAGGGCGCGCCTGCGGGCCAGCGTCATCGGCACACCGGTCGGGTACTGGTGGGACGGCGTCGTGAGGACCAGCCGGACCCCGGGCGGGATCCGGTCGACGCGCAGCCCGTGCCGGTCGACGGGGACCGGCACGACGCGAGCGCCGTGGGCGACGACCGCCCTGCGGGCCATGTCGTAGCCCGGGTCCTCGACCGCGACCTGGTCCCCGGCCTCGACCAGGACCCGGCAGACGAGGTCGAGCGCCTGCTGGGAGCCGTTGCACACGATGACGTCGTCCGGCTCGGCGAGCACTCCCCGCGAGCGACCGAGGTGCCGGGCCACCGCGGCCCGCAGGCCCGCATGGCCGAACGGACCCGCGTACGCCTCGGGCAGGGCGCTGCGCCGCAGCTGGGCACCGACGAGGCGCCGCCAGACGTCGAGCGGGAACAGCCGCGCGTCCGGGATGCCGGGTCGGAAGTCGTAGGCGTACCTCGTGCGCTCGTCCCGCTCCAGGGGCTCCAGCGACCACGAGGCACGCGGGCGCAGAGCGCCACCGTCCGCCCGGCCGACGGGCGGATCCGCCGGCGCTGCGGCCGCGGAGACGAACGTGCCCGCACCCGTACGCGCCTCGACGTAGCCCTCGGCCATCAGCCGGTCGTACGCCGCGGACACGGTCGTCCGCGAGACACCGAGCTCGGCCGCCAGCTGCCGGGTCGGCGGCAGCCGGTCGCCCGCGTGCAGCCGGCCGTCGGTCATCGCCGCCACGAGGGCCGCGTAGATGGCGCTCGTCCGACCGCCCCGCTCGCCCAGCCGCACGGTGAGGTCCACCGAGAAAGTGTGTCATCGAGGCACGACAACGGCCGGTGCGCGGGCACCGGCCGTGGTCGTACGGAGGCGGGTCAGGCGGTGCCGACCGTCACCGTGATGTTGTCGCGGGTCGCCTTGGAGTACGGGCAGACCTCCTCGTGCGCCCGCCGGACGAGCTCCTCGGCCTTGGCCGGGTCGACGCCGGGCAGGGTCGCCTTGATGTCGACGGCCAGGCCGACACCGCTGGCGGTCTTGCCGAACGTGACGTTCGCGGTGACGGTGGACTCGGTGGTGTCGATGCCCTCCTCCGCGGCCAGGTGGTTGATCGCGCCGCCGAAGCACGCGGCGTAGCCGGCGGCGAACAGCGTCTCGGGGTTGGCCTTCGGGTTGCTCTTGCTGCCGGGCTTGCCCAGCTGGAACTCGACGACCCCGTCCTCGCTCTTGACGACGCCCTCGCGGCCACCCTTGGCGGTGGCGGCAGTGGTGTACAGGGTCTCGGTGACTTCCTCGAACGGCATGCTGGTTCCCTTCGGTCAGGTGAACGATCAACGGTCTCAACCTACGACGTGGGCCACGAGGCGCTCCATCGCCTTCGTCACCTCGGCGGTCGATCCGGCGAACGACAGCCGCATGAAGTGCCGCCCGTCGACCGGATCGAAGTCGACGCCCGGGGTGATCGCGACGCCGGTGCGCGCCAGCACCTCGCGGCACCAGGCGGTCGAGTCGTCGGTGAGGTGCCGCACGTCGCACCACGCGTAGAACGCACCGTCCGGCGGGGCGTACGACGTCACACCGATCCGCGGCAGCGCCTCGACCAGGTGCGCGCGGCTCTCGGCGTACCGGAGCACGTGGCCGTCCAGCTCGGCCCGCGCCGGCGGCGTGAAGCAGGCGAGCGCGGCGTGCTGGGCGACCGCCGGCGGGCAGATGGACAGGTTGCCCGACAGCAGCTCCACCGGGCGGGCGAGCGTGCGCGGCAGCAGCATCCAGCCCAGCCGCCACCCGGTCATCGAGAAGTACTTGCTCACCGACCCGACGACGACGCTCGACGTCGACGTCTCCCACGCGCTCGCGCACGACCGCCCGTAGGAGATGCCGTGGTAGATCTCGTCGCTGATCAGCAGGCAGTCGTGCTCGTCGCACCAGCGGGCGATCGCCGCCAGCTCGTCCGCGTCGATGATGGTGCCGGTCGGGTTGGCCGGGCTGGCGATGATGACGCCGGCCGGCGGCTCGGGCATCGCCTCCAGCATCGCCACCGTCGGCTGGAACCGCGTCTCCGGCCCGCACTCCAGCTCGTACGGCGCAATTCCCAGCGCCTGCAACGTGTTCCGGTACGCGGGGTAGCCGGGCCTGGTCATCGCGACCACGTCGCCCGGCTCGAACGCCGCGAGGAACAGCGCCGTGAAACCACCCGACGAGCCGGTCGTCACGACCACCTGCTCGGGGTCGACCTCGACGCCGTACGTGCTCGTGTGGTGGTCGGCGATCGCCTGGCGCAGCGGCAGGATGCCGGCGGTCTCGGTGTAGCCGAGCGGGCCTGCGGTGAGCGCATTGCGGGCGGCCTCGAGCACGACCTGCGGTGCCGGCGTGGACGGCTGCCCGGCGCACATGAGGATGACGTCGCCGTGCGTGCGCTGTCGCTGCGCGCCCGCCTTGAGCACCTCCATGACGTGGAACGGCTCGACCTGCCCGCGGCGGGACGGCTGCCTCATCGGCGCGACCCCACGACCCGGCGGACGAGGTCCTGCCAGGCCGCCGTGATGCGATCCATTGACACTCCGTGCTGGACCTGCAGGCTCACCAGAGCGGGGTCCAGCGGGGCCATCAGCGCACTCGCGAGCAGCTCGACGTCGCCCCCGGTCTCCAGGGCCTGCAGCAGCAGCCGGACGTGCGTGAGCGCGAGCCCGTGCGCCGGCACCTCGAACCTGCTGTCGAGGTCGCCGATCGCCCGCATGATCGGGCCCTGGGCTGCCACCAGGTGCAACCGGGCCTCACCGAAGGCCAGCAGCCGCTCCAGTGGCGGCGCGCCGGGCCCGAGCGGCGGCGGACCGGACATGAACCGCTCCTGCAGCTCGCGCTCGGTGTGGTCCATCAGCGCCGCCATCAGGCCCGCCCGGTTGCCGAACCGGCGGAACACGGTGCCCTTGCCGACCCCCGCCTGCGCGGCGACGGCGTCCATCGTGAGCGCGTCCGGCCCGCAGCGGGTGATCAGGAGCGCGGCGGCGTCCAGCACGCGGGCGGTGTTGCGCTGCGCGTCCCGTCGGCCGCTACCCGGCGGTGGACCCAGCAGGGAGGTCCCCGCACCCGTACGTGACACAGAACACCCCGCGAGCTCGACATGGACGGAACAAAACGGACTACAGTCCGTTTAGATCGAATGTACCCCCGTACGGCACACGAAAGGCACCCTCTCATGACCGTCGTCCTCGCCCTCGTCGGCAGCCTGCGCGCTGACTCCACCAACCGCAAGATCGCCGAGCTGGCGCAGCGCCTCGCCCCGGAGGGCACCGAGGTCCGGATCGCCGAGGGGCTCGGCGAGGTCCCGTTCTACAACGAGGACATCGACGGCGCCGACGCGCCCGCCGCCGCCGAGCGCCTGCGCGAGCAGGTCGCCGCCGCGGACGCGCTGCTGCTCGTCACGCCCGAGTACAACGGCGGCCTCCCCGCCGTCCTGAAGAACGCCATCGACTGGGCCTCCCGCCCGTACGGTCAGGGCTCGATCACCGGTAAGCCGGCCGCCGCGCTCGGTGCGGCCTTCGGTCAGTTCGGCGGCGTGTGGGCCCACCAGGACTCGCTGAAGTCGGTCAAGATCGCCGGCGCGAAGCCGCACGAGGAGCCGGCCGGCTCCTTCAAGGTCACCGAGTGGACCGGCTCGGGCCACCCGGAGGAGCAGGCCGACGTCGTCGAGGCCGTCACCCGGACGCTGGAGACCCTGACGCAGCAGGCGCGGGAGACCGCCGCCGCCTGACCTCGAGTCGCTCGCGACGAAGGGCCCGTCAGCAGCAGTGCTGCTGACGGGCCCTTCGTCGTCGTGAGGTCAAAGAGCCAGCTCGCGGCGGACCACGGACGCCAGCTGCTCGGCCACCTCGTGCGCGCGCTCGGCCGTGTCGGCCTCGACCATCACGCGTACCAGCGGCTCGGTGCCCGACTTGCGCAGCAGCACCCGGCCGATGCCCGCGAGTGTCGTCTGCGCCTGCAGGACGGCGGCCTGGACGACCGCGTGCGTGTCAACGGCATGCTTGTCGACGCCGTCGACGTTGATCATCGTCTGGGGCAGGTGCGTCATCACCGCGGCGAGGTCGGCCAGCGGCTTGCCGGTCGCGGCCACCCGGGCCGCGAGCACGAGGCCGGTGAGCACACCGTCGCCGGTGGTGCCGTGATCGAGCATGATGACGTGGCCGGACTGCTCACCGCCGAGGGAGAAGCCGCCCTTGCGCATGGCCTCCAGGACGTAGCGGTCGCCGACACCGGTCTGCAGGACGGAGACGCCCTCGCGGTCCATCGCCTGGATCATGCCGAGGTTGCTCATGACCGTCGCGACCAGCGTGTCGTGGGCGAGCACGCCGCGCTCCTTGAGGTCGAGCGCGAGGACGGCCATGATCTGGTCGCCGTCGACGACCTGGCCGGAGGCGTCGATCGCCAGGCAGCGGTCGGCGTCCCCGTCGAGGGCGACGCCGAGGTCGGCGCGGTGCGCCAGGACGGCCTCCTGCAGCGGCTCCAGGTGCGTCGAGCCGTGGCCGTCGTTGATGTTCAGCCCGTCCGGCTCGGCGCCGATGACGGTCACCCTCGCACCAGCGGCTTCGAAGACCTGGGGGCCGACCACACTCGCCGCGCCGTGCGCGGCGTCGACGACCACGTGCAGGCCCTCCAGCGAGTGCGGCAGCGCGGCGATGAGGTGCTCGACGTAGTCGCGGCCACCGTCGTCGTACGTCCGGATCCGGCCGACGCGCGCGCCGGTGGGACGCTCCCGCTCCTCGCGCAGGCGCGTCTCGATCGCGTCCTCGACCGCATCGGGCAGCTTGTGCCCGCCGCGGGAGAAGAACTTGATGCCGTTGTCGGGCATCGGGTTGTGCGAGGCGGAGATCATCACGCCGAGGTCGGCGCCCGTGTGCGCCGTCAGGTACGCGATCGCCGGCGTCGGCAGGACGCCCGCGTCGTGCACGTCGACACCGGCCGAGGCCAGGCCGGCCACCGTCGCGGCCGAGAGGAACTCCCCGGACGCGCGCGGATCGCGACCCACCACGGCCTTGGGCCGGTGGCCGCGGAACTCGCCCTGCTCACCGAGGACGTGCGCCGCCGCGATCGCCAGGTCGAGGGCCGTCTCGGCCGTGATGTCGACATTGGCGACGCCGCGTACGCCGTCGGTCCCGAACATCCGCCCCATGGGCGTCAACTCCTCTCACACAGAGACACCCCGAGCACCCTTGCACGTGGCAAGGGCGCCCGGGGTGCTCACGAACGTCACGCTGCGGACGAGACGTCCTCGATCAGCGCTTGCTGTACTGCGGCGCCTTGCGGGCCTTCTTGAGACCGGCCTTCTTGCGCTCCGGGACGCGGGCATCGCGGGTCAGGAAGCCGGCCTTCTTCAGGGCCGGGCGGTTGAGCTCGGGGTCGACGTCGTTCAGCGAACGCGCGACACCCAGGCGGACGGCACCGGCCTGGCCGGAGGGGCCACCGCCGTGCACGCGCACGAGGACGTCGTACGCGCCGTCGAGCTCCAGGACCTTCAGCGGCTCGTTGACGATCTGCTGGTGGACCTTGTTCGGGAAGTACTCGTCCAGCGAGCGGCCGTTGATCTTCCACTCACCGCTGCCGGGGACGATGCGCACGCGGGCGATGGCCTGCTTGCGACGGCCGGTGCCGGCGCTCGGCGCGGACGCGCTCGGGCGACGCACCTCCTCGCCCTCGGCGGGAGCGGCGGCGCTCTCGCTGGTGTACTCGGTCAGCTGGGGCTCCTCGGTCTCGAGGGCCTCGGTCTGGGTCTGGTCAGCCACGGGTTCTCCTTGTATTCCTGGCAGTCGCCGCGGCTATTACTGCGCGACCTGGTCGATGGTGAAGGGCTTCGGCTGCTGCGCACCGTGCGGGTGCTCGGCGCCGGCGTAGACCTTCAGCTTGCTCATCTGCTGACGGCCGAGGGAGTTGTGCGGGATCATGCCGCGCACGGCCTTCTCGACAGCCTTGGCCGGGTCCTTGGCCATGAGCTCGGTGTACGAGGTCGCCTTGAGGCCGCCCGGGAAGCCGGAGTGGCGGTAGGCGACCTTCTTCTGCAGCTTGGCGCCGGTCAGGGCGACCTTGTCGGCGTTGATGATGATGACGAAGTCACCGGTGTCGACGTGCGGGGCGAAGGTCGTCTTGTGCTTGCCCCGCAGCAGGATGGCGACCTGGCTCGCGAGCCGGCCGAGGACGACGTCGGTGGCGTCAATGATGTGCCAGGCGCGGTCCTTGCTGACCTCTGCCGGCTTCGGGGTGAACGTACGCACAGTCGTAGCCTTCGTTTGAGTATCCGGGAGCTGCGCCGCGCGACGAACGCGCGTACTGCAGCAGAGATCAAGATTACCGGGCCCGCGCGTACCCCTCCAAATCGGCGGACATCCCAGTCGCCGCAAGGGAATCTCGGCCCTCCGACCGACCCGCGTGCCCGTTGTGCAGCGTGAGTGTGCACAACTATTGTGCATCCACATGGCCCGTCCGACCACTCGTCCCGCCCTGCGCGTCCTCGCCCACCCGGTCCGGTCCCGGGTGCTCGGGCACCTGCGCGTGCACGGTCCGGCCACCGCCACCGAGCTCGCTGCCGCGCTCGAGACCCACACGGGAGCGACGTCCTACCACCTGCGCAAGCTCGAGGAGGTCGGCCTGGTCACCGACACCGGGACCGGCACGGGCCGGCGCCGTGTCTGGGCCGCCGCGGCCGAGCCGGAGCTGCCCGGCGCGGGCGATCCGGACCTGGCCCTGGACGCCGACGACGAGGCAGCCGCCGACTGGCTGGCGCGCGACTACGTCCAGCACTTCGCCGTACGGGCCGACGCGTGGGTCGGCGAGCGCGGCCGCTGGCCCACGACCTGGCGTCAGCACTGCGGCCTGGACGACCACGCCGTGCTCGTCACCACCGAGCAGCTCACCGCGCTGTCCGCCGAGCTGGCCGAGGTGCTGGACCGCTACCGGCGAGCGGGTGCGGGCACGCCGGGCGCCCGCCGGGTCGCGGCGTACACCTGCCTGCTGCCGGTCGACCCTCCACCGACGGCGTGACCGCCCACCGCGGCGCGCATGCCCTGGATGTCGCCCTCGTGCGCGGACCGGTCCGGCCGCCTCCTCAGGTGGTTCGCGCGGTCGATCAGTCCGCCACGACGTGTACGCGGACGTGTCGTCCGGCGACGCGGGCTGCGCGCAGGTCGGCTGTGACCCAGACGGCCTCGAGCCGCTGCGCCAGTGCGACGTACCAGGCGTCGCGGGAGGACATGGCCTCGCGCAGCGTCCACGCTGCGCGAGCGTCGGCCGGCTCGAACGACCGGACGAACGGTGCGCGCAGGTGGCGGTCGACGGCCCGATCGGCTGCGTCATCGGTCAGCACGCGCCGCTGGTGCAGCGCCCGGATCGATCCGATCACCTCGACGTCGAAGTGCGGCGGCACCGTGATGTCCTTGCTCTCGAGGACGCTGCCTCGGGAGCCGCCGGCGACCACATCGACCCAGGCTGAGGCGTCCAGCACGATCACGCGGAGTACATCTCGCGTCGAGCCTGCTCCAACGCCTCGAGCACCTGGGCGCGGGTCGCCTGCGGCCGCACCACGTCGGCGCGGATCTCATCGAGCACGCCCTGCATCCTCGCGCGCGCGCCGTGCTGTGCGACGTCGCGCTCGATCAGGTCCCGGACGTACGCCGACAGGCTGCGATGCGTCTCGGCCGCACGCCGCTTGGCCGCCTCAGCGAGGTCGTCATCGACCGAGCGGACCTGGATGTTCGTCGCCATACGGCAACGGTAGCATGCATGTGCATGCAGACGGGATGATCCTGGCCGTCAGCGGGCCCGCAGGACGCGCCCCTCGTCCCAGACCGGTTCGGCCGACTCGTACACCCGGCCGTCGGCGCCGAAGACCAGGAACCGGTCGAAGCCACGGGAGAACCAGCGGTCGTGCGTGACGGCGACGACGGTGCCCTCGAACGCCTCCAGCCCCTCCTCCAGCGCCTCCGCCGAGTGCAGGTCCAGGTTGTCGGTCGGCTCGTCCAGCAGCAGCATCGTCGCCCCGCTCAGCTCCAGCAGCAGGATCTGGAAGCGCGCCTGCTGACCGCCCGACAACGAGCCGAACGTCTGCTCGGCCGCGTGCGCGAGCTCGTACCGGTCCAGCGCCCGCGCGGCCAGGTCGCGCGGCATGCCCTGCCGGTGATCGTCGCCGCGGTGCAGGATCTCCAGCAGCGTGCGCCCGACCAGCGACGGGTGCTGATGGGTCTGGGCGAACCAGCCCGGCCGCACCCGCGACCCCAGCCGGGCCACTCCCTGGTGGACCACCGGCTCGGGCCGTACGTCGCCCACCGGTCGGTGCTCGGGCTCCGGGTCGGACCCGCCGGCGGCCAGGAGTCGCAGGAAGTGGCTCTTGCCGGAGCCGTTCGAGCCGAGGACGGCCACGCGTTCGCCGTACCAGACCTCCAGGTCGAACGGCTTCATCAGACCGGCGAGCTCCAGCCGGTCGACGACGACCGCGCGCTTGGCCGTCCGGCCGCCCTTGAGCCGCATCGTGACGTTCTGCTCGTACGGCGTCGCCTCGGGCGGACCGGCCTCCTCGAACTTCGCCAGCCGCGTCTTGGCCGCCTGGTACCGCGAGGCGAGCCCGTCGTTGTAGGCGGCCTTCGTCTTGTACATCTGCACGAGCGCCTTGAGCTTGGCGTGCTCCTCGTCCCAGCGGCGGCGCATCTCCTCCAGCCGCGCGTGCCGGTCCGCCCGGGCCTCGTGGTAGGTCGAGAACCGGCCCGGGTGCACCCAGGCGATGCTGCCGGCGGCCGTCGGCTCCAGGGTCGCGATGCGGGTGGCGACCTGGTCCAGCAGCTCCCGATCGTGGCTGACCAGCAGGACGGTCTTCGGCGAGGTCCGCAGCTGCTCCTCGAGCCAGCGCTTGGTCGGCACGTCGAGGTAGTTGTCCGGCTCGTCCAGCAGCAGGACCTCCTCGGGCCCGCGCAGCAGCGCCTCCAGCACGACCCGTTTCTGCTCGCCGCCGGAGAGGGTGTTGACGTCGCGCCACTGCGCCTTGTCGTACGGCGTCCCGAGCGCGGCCACGGTGCAGACGTCCCAGAGGGTCTCCCACTCGTACCCGTCCACGTCGGCCCAGTCCGCGAGCGCCTGCGCGTACGCCATCTGCGCGGGCTCGTCGTCGCGCTCCATGATCGCCTGCTCGGAGGCGTCGACGGCCTCGGCCGCCGTGCGGATGGGCGCCGGGGCGACGCTGACCAGCAGGTCCCGGACGGTGACCTGCTGCCCGTCCCGGCCGACCTTCCCGATGAACTGCGGCATCACGCCGAGGCCGCCGCTGCGGGTGATGGCTCCGTCGTGCGCGTCGAGGTCACCGGAGATGATCCGCAGTAGCGTCGTCTTGCCCGTGCCGTTCGGCCCGACCAGCGCGACCTTGGCGCCCTCTCCGACCCGCAGGCTCACGTCCCCCAGGAGCGGCCTGCCGTCTGGCAGGGAGTAGCTGATGCTGTTGACGTCGACGTGTCCCACAGCGCTCGAGTGTGACCCAGCCGCGCGCGTACGTCACGTCGTTATGCCGTGCCCCCGGTCAGACCACCGCCTCGAGCTCGGCGAGCGAGTCCTCCAGGTGGTGGATGATCCGCTGCACGTGAGGTGCGCTGCGCCGGCACGCCGTGATGCCGAAGTCGACCTGGTCGTCGTAGGTGACGAGGGTGATGTTCACGGCGAGCCCGTCGTACGCGATCGAGGCGGGGTACGTGCCGTCGAGGTGGGCGCCGTTGAACCACAGCTGCTTGCGCGGCCCCGGGACGTTGGAGATCACCACGTTGAACGGCGGACCGGACAGGTCGAGGTAGCCCGGCACGGACGCCAGGCCGAGCCCGGCGATGTTGAGCCCCGACATGAGCAGCGTCTGCAGCGGGCTCAGCTGCCGCATCGTCGCCTTCGCCGCGGTGGTCGAGGCGTGGATGGTCTCCAGCCGCACGAACGGGTCCGGGGTGTCGGTGGCGAGCGTCGCGATGATCGCGCCGACGCTGTTGCCGCCGACGACGGCGAGGTCGTCGCGCAGGTCCACCGGGCACATCGCGGTGAGGGAACGGTTGGGCAGGGCACCGAGCTCGTCCAGGTAGGCCCGCAGGGCACCCGAGCAGGCGGCGAGGACCACGTCGTTGAACGAGACGTCCGCGGCCTTGCTGATCACGCGGAACCGGTCGCGCTCGAAGGTCTGCGCCACGAACCGGCGCGCGGCGCCGACGCGGCCGTTCAGGATCGTCCGCGGCGCGTCGAAGGCGGTCGCGAGGTCGGGGTCGCGCAGGGACCGCCAGCCGACCTGCAGGGCCCGCGGTCCGATCGTCGCCAGCTCCTGGACCACCTCGCGCCCGCCGCGCGCGAGGGTCGACGGCGCGAGGGGGCCGGGCGTCGGACCGCTCTCCTTCGGCACGACGGACGTCTCCGGGGCGGCGTACGCCGGGACGCAGTCGCGCGCGTCGGGGTCGGGGCTGCAGGCGCGCTGCATCAGCTGCAGCGCCGACACCCCGTCCAGCAGGGCGTGGTGGACCTTGCTGAACACCGCGACGCGGCCGCCTTCGAGCCCCTCGACGACGTAGGACTCCCACAGCGGCCGGTACCGGTCCAGCAGCGAGCCCTGCCAGCGCGAGGTCAGCTCGAACAGCTCACGCAGCCGCCCGGGGGCCGGCACCGCCGAGGGGCGGACGTGGTGGTCCAGGTCGATCTCCTCGTCCTCGCGCCACAGCACGTTGCCGACCGTGCCGACGGGCAGCGCCGGCCGCAACCGGAAGCGAGGGTGGATCGGACCCGGCGGACGCAGCACCGGGAGCAGCTCGTCGGCGACCCAGCCGGGTCCGGCGTCCTCGGGCGGGCTGAACAGCTGCAGCCCGCCGACGTGCATCGGGTGCTCGCGTGACTCCACGAGCAGGAACATCGAGTCGGTGGGTCCCATCACGGCCACGATCGTGCCTCCGGTTCCTCGATCTACTGCCGAGTAGACGTAAGGTGGAGCTGCTGAGTGTGACCTGGAACACCATGCCATGCCGAAGGGGGCCGACGTGCCGACAGCGACCGTGACCGCGGTGCGGACCAGCTGGCCGCGTCGCAGCGTGCAGTCGCAGATCCTCGCGGCCGGCCTGCGCCACACCGTCAAGCCCACCCTGGTCGCCTGGAGCTTCGTGCCCTCGGTCATCTGGCCCTCCCGGATCCTGGACCGCGCCGCCGAGCACCTCCCGGCACCCGACGGCTCCACGGTCGAGCGGGTCCGGCTCGGCGAGTGCGGCGCGGAGTGGATCGTCGGGCCGGGCGTCGACGTGCGGAAGAAGGACCGGGCGGTGCTCTACCTGCACGGCGGGGCGCTGGTCACCTGCAGCCTGGCCACCCACCGCCGCCTGGTCGCGTACGTCTCGCACGCCACCGGTGCGCCCGCGCTCAACGTCGACTTCCGGATGATGCCGCAGGTCACCGTCGAGCACATGGTGGCCGACTGCCTCTCCGGCTACCGCTGGCTGCTGGCCCAGGGGTACGCCGCGGACCGGATCTCCGTCATCGGCGACTCCGCGGGCGGGTTCCTTGCGTTCCTCACCGCCATCGCCATCCGCGACGAGGGCCTGCCGATGCCGGCCGGTCTGGTCGGGATGTCGCCGCTGCTGGACCTGGGCACCGAGCGCAAGGAGGCCAGCCCGTACAACGACCGCTGCGACGTCTTCACCGTGCGGGCCTGCCGCGGCCTGGCCAGGTTCACCGCGGCGGTCGACGCCCAGCACGAGGTCGTGGGCCCGCGCGTCTCGCCGATCGACGCCGACCTCACCGGCCTGCCGCCCGTGCTCATCCAGATCGGCTCGCGCGAGATCCTGCGGTCCGAGTGCGAGGAGATGGTCGACCTGCTCGCGGCGTCCGGGGTCCCGGCGTCGTTGCAGGTCTGGAAGGGGCAGGTCCACGTGTTCCAGGCGGCCGGGTGCGTCCTGCCCGAGGGCCGGGACGCGGTCCGCGAGGTCGGTACGTTCGTCCGCGGGCTCGGCGCCCCACACGCCGTCGCGAGCTGAGCCCGTGCCCTCGGTCGACGTGAACGCCGACCTCGGTGAGTCGTACGGCACCTGGCGGCTCGGCGACGACGACGCCCTCCTGCAGGTCGTGACCTCGGCGAACATCGCGTGCGGGTTCCACGCCGGCGACCCGGCGACGCTCGTCCGGACCTGCCGGTCGGCCGCGCGGGCGGGTGTCGCGATCGGCGCCCAGGTCGGTTACCACGACCTCGCGGGCTTCGGCCGCCGCTTCATCGACGTCGACCCGGACGATCTCTACGCCGATGTCGTCTACCAGATCGGCGCGCTGGACGGCATCGCCCGCACCTGCGGCTCCCGGGTGCGGTACGTCAAGCCGCACGGCGCGCTCTACAACACCGTCGTGACCCACGAGGAGCAGGCGCAGGCGGTCGTCCGTGCGGTGCACGACCTCGACCCCACGCTGCCCCTGCTCGGCCTGCCGGGCTCGGCGCTGCTCGCGCGGGCGGAGCGTGCCGGCCTGCGGACCGTCCGCGAGGCGTTCGCGGACCGTGCCTACACCGCGGAGGGCACCCTGGTCCCTCGCTCGCAGGAGCGAGCGGTGCTGGACGACCCGAGGGCGGTCGCCGAGCGGGTGCTGCGCCTGGTGACGGGCGGCACCGTCCGCAGCGTCGACGGCACGGACGTCGCCGTCGACGCCGAGTCGGTGTGTGTGCACGGAGACTCCCCCGGCGCCGTCCGTATGGCGCGGGCGGTGCGGGACACGTTGACGGAGAACGGCGTCGACGTCGAGTCGTTCCTGTGACCGGGATGCGGTTCCTGCCGGTCGGCGAGCGCGGGGTCCTGGTCGAGCTGCCGGACGGCGACACCCGCCGGCGGCTGGAGTCCTGGCTCGCCGGCCACGAGCTGCCGGGGCTGGTCTCCCACGTCCCCGCGGCCCGTACCGTGCTGCTCACCGCGGACCGGCCGGAGCGGCTGGCCGTGCTGCGTGACCGGCTGCTGGCCCTCGACCTCGCGGACGTCCCCGAGCCCGGTCGCCAGGGTGAACGGGTGACGGTGCCCGTGCGCTACGACGGGCCGGACCTCGCGGAGGTCGCCGAGCTGCTGGGCCTCAGCCCGCAGGAGGTCGTCCGCCGGCACACCGGCCAGGAGTGGCGGGTCGAGTTCGTCGGGTTCCTGCCCGGGTTCGCCTACCTCGGCGGCGCGTCGGGTGGCCTCACGGTCCCCCGCCGCGACTCCCCGCGCACACGGATCGAGCCAGGCTCGGTCGGGCTCGCCGGTGAGTGGAGCGGCATCTACCCCAGCGCCTCCCCCGGCGGCTGGCAGCTGATCGGGCGTACCGACGTGCGGCTGTTCGACGCCGACCGTGAGCCGGAGGTCCTGCTCCCACCGGGCACGACGGTCCGATTCGAGGAGGTCGGCGCGTGAGCGAGCTGGTCGTCCGCCGCACCGGCCCGCTCGCACTCGTCCAGGACCGTGGGCGTCCCGGCCTCGGCCGGCTCGGCGTCGGCACCGGCGGTGCCGCCGACCGGCCCTCCTACGAGCTCGCGGGCCGGCTGGTCGGCAACGAGGGCGGCGCGGCCGGGCTGGAGCTGCTCCTCGGCGGCACCGCGCTCGAGGCGGTGGGCGAGGTGGTGCTGGCCGTGACCGGCGCACCGGCCTGCGTGACCGTCGACGGTCGGGCCGCTCCGCTGTGCGCTCCGCTGCGGGTCACGTCCGGGAGCCGCGTCGAGATCGGTACGCCGGTCGCCGGGCTGCGTACGTACGTCGCCGTCCGGGGCGGGTTGCGGACCCGGACGGTGCTCGGAAGCCGCAGCGTCGCTCCCTCGGGCGGTCTCGGCCTGCATCCGCTCGCGGAGGGCGACCGGTTGCCCGTCGGCCGCTCCGACGCTCCGGTCGGTGAACCCGGTGGCTCGCCGGTCGGGCCACCACTGGGACCCGTGGACCTGCCGGCCACGATCGGACCGCGTGACGACTGGTTGACTGAGGATTCGCTGGCTGTGCTCGGCGACGCCGTCTGGCAGGTCGGCGCCGAGGCCGACCGCGTCGGGGTGCGACTGACCGGGCCGCCGCTGTCCCGGGCCCGCGCCGAGGAGCTCGCCAGCGAGGGCATCGTGCGCGGCGCCGTCCAGGTCCCGCCGTCCGGGCAGCCGCTGATCTTCCTCGCCGACCACCCGACGACGGGCGGCTATCCCGTGGTCGCGGTCGTCGACGACGCCGCGACCGATCGGCTCGCGCAGCTGCGTCCCGGCGAGCAGGTGAGGTTCGTGCTGCGCCGCGCGTCGTGGCTGGGCTGACCGTCCCTCAAGGCAGCCGGCGTACGGCCCTGGCCTCCTCGGCGCGCGCGGCGAGCCGGTCGTCCGGCGGGTAGGTCACCTCTTCCAGCGACAGCCCGTGCGGCGGCATGACGGCCACCTCGGGGCTGCGCTGCCGGTCGGCGAGAACCCCCGCCGGCCAGTGGACGTCGCGCCGGCCCTCGCCCACGGGCACCACCGCGCCCACCAGCGAACGCACCATCGAGTGGCAGAAGGCGTCCGCGACGACCCGGGCCTCGAGCACCCCGTCGTCGCCTCGTCGCCAGGAGTACTCCAGCAGCGTGCGGACGGTGGTCGCGCCCTCGCGCCGCTTGCAGAACGCGGCGAAGTCGTTGAGGCCGAGCAGGCTGCGGGCGGCGGCGTCCATGGCGGCCACGTCCAGGGGCCGGCGGTGCACCACGGTGTCCCGCCGGCGCAGCGGATCCAGGGTTGCCGGGTCGTCGGCCAGGCGGTAGCGGTAACGGCGCTGGGTCGCCGAGAACCTGGCGTCGAACGCCTCCTCCACCTCGCGGACCCGGCGGACGACGATGTCGCCCGGGAGCACGCCGTTCAGCCGGCTGACCGCGGCGACCTGCGGGTCCCGGTCCGAGCGGCCCGGCAGTGCGGCGTACGCCGTCGCGTCCACGTCGGCGTGGCACACCGCGCCGCGGGCGTGCACGCCGGCGTCGGTACGCCCGGCGACGGTGAGCCGGACCGGCTCCGGTGCGCGCAGCACCGTCGTGAACGCGCGCGAGAGCTCCTCCTCCACCGTCCGGCGGCCGGGCTGGGCGGCCCACCCGGAGAAGTCCGTGCCGTCGTAGGCGAAGTCGATTCGGAGCCGCACCCGCGACAGGCTACGGCGTGCGGCGACCCGGACGGCTCACTGCTCGGCCGCCGCCAGCTCCTGCTTCCACACCCGGAAGCTCTCCTCGGTCCGCCCGCGCCGCCAGTAGCCGGAGATCGACGCACGCGCCGCCGGCACCCCGCGCTCCTTGCGGATGTACGGCCGCAGCCCGTGCATGACCGCCTGCGCCTCGCCGTGGACGAACACGTGCGGCTCCCCAGGCAGCCACGGCGCAGCCCGGACGGCGTCCACCAGCGGCGAGGTGCCATCGGGTGCCGCGGAGCGCTCGACCCAGGTGAGCCGGACACCGTCCGGGACCCGCAGCGGCAGACGGGACGCGGCGTCCTCGACCTCCACGAACGCCAGGCCGACCGCATCGGGCGGTAGCGCCTCCAGCGCCGCGGCCACGGCCGGCAGCGCCGAGTCGTCGCCGGCGAGCAGGTGCCAGTCCGCGGTCGGGTCCGGGCGGTAGGCCCCACCCGGGCCGCGCACGACCACCGTGTCGCCCGGCGTCGCGCGGGCCGCCCACGGACCGGCCGCGCCCTCCTCGCCGTGCACGACGAAGTCGACGGTCAGCCGCTCCTGCTCGGCGTCCAGGTCACGCACGGTGTACGTCCGCGTGACCGGGCCGTCCGCGGTGTCGATGACCAGCTTGACGTACATGTCGGTGAAGGAGTTCGCGACGAACGAGGCGAATTCAGGGCCGCCCAGGTGGACGCGCACCATCGAGGGGCTCAGCCGTTCGGTCGCGGTCACCGTCAGGGTCGTATCAGGCCGGGGCATGAGGAGAACGTAGCCGCCGTCGGCCCGGCGACGTGCTCCGGGCGCCTCCGCTGGATCCCGCACGCGAAGTTGGTCGTCTGTGCAAGAGTGCGGGCGTGTCGACACCGAACGCCTCTCACTGGCCACGCCAGCGCGTCGCGATCGCGCTCGCGTTCCTCAGCCAGGGGCTGGTCTTCATCAGCCTGACCACCCGCCTGCCGCGCATCCAGGACCACTTCGACCTCTCCTCGGTGGAGACCTCGGTCCTGCTGCTCGTCGTCGTCCTGACGGCCGGTCTGGGGTCGGTCCTGGCCGAGAGCTTCGCGCGGTGGTGGGGCAACCACATCGCTCTGCGCGCCGGACTCGTCGGGACGGCCGTCGGCATCGCCGCCATCGGCGCGGCCGAGCGGCTGCCGCTGCTGGTCATCGGCCTGGCCATCTACGGAACCGCGCTCGGCATGGTGGACGCCACCTCCAACATGCAGGCGGTCGCCCTCGAGCACCGGATGGAGCAGCCGATCCTGCCGTCCTTCCACGCCGCCTGGACCCTCGGCGGCGTCCTCGGCACCCTCGTGACGCTCGCGACCCCGGACGTCCCCCTCGGCGTCGGCGGCCTGGTGCTGATGATCCTGCCGCTCGTGGTGAGCACGCGGCCGTTCCTCGGCCACGAGCGTGGTCAGGCGGTGGCCGAGGCGGCGGCGGTCGCGGTCCCCTGGCGTCGCATCCTGCTCGTCGGCCTGGCGATCGTGCTCTTCTACATGGTCGACACCGCCTCGACCACCTGGGGCTCGATCTACTTCGACGACGTCCTGGACTCCCCGTCCCGGCTCGTCGCGCTCGCGACCCTGCCGTACCTGGTCGCCTCGCTCGTCGCGCGGGCGGTCGGTGACGACCTGACCCGCCGCCTCGGACCCGTGCCGCTGCTCCGCGTCGGGGCGCTGGTCTCGGCGGCCGGACTCGCCGTCGTGGTCCTGGCGCCCACCTGGCCGGTCGGGATCCTCGGGTTCTTCGTGCTCGGCCTGGGCGTCGCCGTGATCGCCCCCTTGAGCTTCTCCGCGGCCGCGGCCATCGCCCGCGAGGGCGTCGACGACGACCCCGACCTGCTGCGCCGGCGCGTCGACTCGGTCATCGCCCGGTTCAACCAGTTCAACTACGCCGGCGCGCTGCTCGGCGCCGTGATGACCGGCGTGTTCGGCGCGGGCACGCTGCGGCTCGGCTTCGCCGTCCCGATGGTGCTGATCGTGGCCATGGTGCCGCTCGCCCGCGCCTTCGCCCCCGTGGCCGACGCGCCGCGGCCCGCCCCCTGACGCACCGGGCCCCCGTACCGAGAACGGTACGGGGGCCTGGTGAACCAACGGGAGGAGCTCAGTCCTCCTGCTGCGCGGACTCGCCACCGGCGGGCTCGAAGCCCGCCGCCGCAGCCGCGTCAGCGGTCTTGAACCAGACCTCCGCCACGGTCGCGTCGAACCAGCGCGAACCCTCCACGTGGTACTTCATCGAGTCCTTGTTGCCCTTGACGGTGAAGCCCTCGGGCGCCGAGCCGTCCTCGAGCGGGGCGGCGGAGTCGGCGCCGTAGCCGCCGTCGGCCGACTCGTTCTTGGCGGCGTCCGCGGCAGCGGCGTCGTCGACCGGGACCTCGGTCGCCTCGGCGGTCTCGGCGTCGACGATCTTCGAGGCCTTCTTGGCAGCACCCTCGGCCTCGGCGACCACAGCGCGCTTCGGCTTGGCGTTGACCGGCTCGCGGACCAGCTCGATCACGGCCATCGGGGCGTTGTCGCCCTTGCGCGGTGCGATCTTGGTGATCCGGGTGTAGCCGCCCTGGCGCTCGGCCATGTCCGGCGCGATCTCCTCGAACAGGCGGTGCACGACGCCCTTGTCACGCACGACCGTGAGGACGCGGCGACGCGCGTGCAGGTCGCCACGCTTGGCGAAGGTCACCATGCGCTCGGCGAGGGGACGCAGGCGCTTGGCCTTGGCCTCGGTCGTGGTGATGCGGTCGTGCTCGAACAGCTGCGTAGCCAGGTTGGCCAGGATGAGCCGCTCGTGCGCGGGGCCGCCGCCGAGGCGCGGGCCCTTGGTGGGGGTGGGCATGGGTTATCTCCTTGGAAAGCGGCTCAGTACTGCTCGTCCTCGGCGAAGCTGTTGTCCTCAGCCTCACCGGTGGTGGACAGGTCGTCGTCCTCGTAGCGGTCGGCGATCGCGCTCGCGTCGAACCCGGGCGGGCTGTCCTTGAGCTGCAGACCCATCTCGCGCAGCTTGTCCTTGACCTCGTCGATGGACTTCGCACCGAAGTTGCGGATGTCCAGCAGGTCGGCCTCGCTGCGGCCCACGAGCTCACCCACGGAGTGGATGCCCTCGCGCTTGAGGCAGTTGTAGGAGCGGACCGTCAGGTCCAGGTCCTCGATCGGCAGCGCCAGGTCGGCGGCCAGGGCGGCGTCGGTCGGCGACGGGCCCATGTCGATGCCCTCGGCCTCGACGTTGAGCTCACGGGCCAGGCCGAACAGCTCGACGAGCGTCTTGCCGGCGGAGGCCATCGCGTCGCGCGGAGCCATGGAGTTCTTGGTCTCGACGTCGACGATCAGCTTGTCGAAGTCGGTGCGCTGCTCGACACGGGTCGCCTCGACCTTGTAGGTCACGGCCAGCACCGGCGAGTAGATGGAGTCGACCGGGATGCGGCCGATCTCGTTGTCGGCCGACTTGTTCTGCTGCGCGGAGACGTAGCCGCGACCGCGCTCGACGGTCAGCTCCATCTCGATCTTGCCCTTGTCGTTCAGGGTCGCGATGTGCAGGTCGGGGTTGTGGACCTCGACACCGGCCGGCGGCGCGATGTCGGCGGCCGTGACCGCGCCGGGGCCCTGCTTGCGCAGGTACATCACCACGGGCTCGTCGTGCTCGGAGGAGACGACCAGACCCTTGATGTTGAGGATGATCTCGGTGACGTCCTCCTTGACCCCGGGGATCGTGGAGAACTCGTGCTGCACGCCGTCGACGCGGATGCTCGTGACCGAGGCACCCGGGATGGAGGACAGCAGCGTGCGGCGGAGGGAGTTGCCGAGGGTGTAGCCGAATCCGGGCTCCAGCGGCTCGATGACGAACCGGGAACGACTGTCGGAGACCACGTCCTCGGAGAGGGTGGGGCGCTGTGCGATGAGCACGAGTGTTTCCTTCCCACGGGCGACCGCTATATGACGCCTCGTGAAACGCGGGGTGCAAGCCCGCCGCTACGACTGTCTCTGTCTGCAGTCGTAGCCGGTACGCGGCTCGGCGGGCTTCGCAGGGAAGCCCGCCGAGCGCGTACGGGTCAGAACCGGATCAGTTCTTGGAGTAGAGCTCGACGATGAGCTGCTCGGTGAGCTGGCTGTCGATCTGCTCACGGACCGGCACGGAGTGCACGAGGACCTGCAGCGTGCCCTCGACGACGTGCAGCCACGCCGGGATCGGACGGTCGCCGTAGGTCTCCCGGGCCAGCTGGATCGGGAACGCCTCGCGCGACTTCTCGCGGACCGTGATGATGTCGTACTGCGACACGCGGTAGGACGGGACATCGACGCGCTGGCCGTTGACCTCGAAGTGACCGTGGGTCACCAGCTGGCGGGCCGCACGACGGGTGCGGGCCAGGCCGGCGCGGTAGATCACGTTGTCGAGACGGGTCTCGAGGATGACGAGCAGGTTGCTACCGGTCTTGCCGGGGCGGCGGGCCGCCTCCTTGTAGTACCGGACGAACTGCTTCTCCATGACGCCGTAGGTGAAGCGAGCCTTCTGCTTCTCCTGCAGCTGCGTCAGGTACTCCTTCTCCTGAATGCGACCGCGGCCGTGCTGGCCGGGCGGGAAGGGACGCATCTCGAAGTTCTTGTCACCGCCGACGAGGTCGGTCTTGAGGCGACGCGACTTCTTGGTGATGGGGCCGGTGTAACGGGCCATAGTTCAAACTCTCCTGGAAGTCCGGGTCGACGTCAGACGCGACGGCGCTTGGGCTGGCGAACGCCGTTGTGCGGCGTGGGGGTGACGTCCTGGATCGCGCCGACCTCGAGGCCGGTGGCGGTCAGGGAGCGGATCGCGGTCTCGCGACCCGAGCCCGGACCCTTGACGAAGACGTCGACCTTGCGCATGCCGTGCTCCATGGCACGACGCGCGGCAGCCTCGGCGGCCATCTGCGCGGCGAACGGCGTGGACTTGCGCGAGCCCTTGAAGCCGACCTGGCCGGCCGAGGCCCACGAGATCACCGCACCGGTCGGGTCGGTGATGGAAACGATGGTGTTGTTGAACGTGCTCTTGATGTGGGCCTGGCCCGCGGCGACGTTCTTCTTCTCCTTGCGGCGCACCTTCTTGGCGCCCGCAGCCGTCCGGCTCTTGGGAGGCATGTGGTGTTACTCCTTGATCGAAGAAAGGGGTGTGGTCCGGCTCTGCCAGATCACTGCTGTGGCGTACGACGACCGCGGGGCGGGCGTCGGAGCGGACTTACTTACCGGCCTTCTTCTTGCCGGCGACGGTGCGCTTGGGGCCCTTGCGGGTACGCGCGTTGGTCTTGGTGCGCTGACCGTGGACGGGCAGGCCACGACGGTGGCGCAGACCCTGGTAGCTGCCGATCTCGACCTTGCGGCGGATGTCGGAAGCGACGTCGCGGCGCAGGTCACCCTCGAGGCGGAAGTTGCCCTCGAGGTGGTCGCGCAGCGTGACGAGGTCTTCCTCGGTCAGGTCACGGACGCGGGTGTCGGGGTTGACACCGGTCGCGGTGAGCGTCTCCTGCGCGCGGGTACGACCGACGCCGAAGATGTAGGTGAGGGCGACCTCGACGCGCTTGTCGCGCGGCAGGTCGACACCGATCAGACGTGCCATGTGGCATTTCTCCTGGATCTCGCGGAGGTCTGGCGCAGTACCTGTCCCGTTGCCCGACCGGAGTGGTCGCGGGTCCCCGGCCTCCGCGCCGGGGGTGACGTCCTGACCGCGAGGGTCAGGGGCCGGGTACTGCGTGCTCTGTCTTGAGTTCTTGCGTCCTGGCGAAGAACGCGAGTCGTGCGGTGAGGCTCTGGTCAGCCCTGGCGCTGCTTGTGGCGCAGGTTCTCGCAGATCACCATGACCCGCCCGTTGCGGCGGATCACCTTGCACTTGTCGCAGATCTTCTTGACGCTCGGCTGAACCTTCATCTGCCTACTGTCTTGAAGTCGGGCCTCGCCCCGTGCGGGGTCCGGCGTGCGGTTGCTGGGCTCAGCGGTAGCGGAAGACGATGCGGCCGCGGGTCAGGTCATAAGGGCTGAGCTCGACCACGACCCGGTCCTCGGGGAGGATCCGGATGTAGTGCTGACGCATCTTCCCGGAGATGTGAGCGAGCACCTTGTGACCGTTGGTCAGCTCGACCCGGAACATCGCGTTCGGGAGAGCCTCGACGATCGTGCCCTCGATCTCGATGACACCGTCCTTCTTGGCCATGTCCTCCACAATCTGCTGAGCGGGCTCACCCCGGATGGATGAGACCTGGTACTGAAGCGGCTCGAGAACCCCCGTGCCACCCGTGACGAACGCACGTCGACCCCGCCTCACCGACGTGACGTCGGGGGGACCAGGTCGAGATGGGACGTACGGCTGTCACGAGACGCTCGTGAACCGACGCACCAGCCTACCTCGCACCCCGATTCACGCCCAAATCGGCGGTTCTCAGACAGGGCGGGCCCGTCAGTCGAGCGGCGCGTACCGGTCGCCGAGCTGCGCCCGGCCGCCGTCGAGCGCGGTCAGCACCCACAGGCCACCCTCGGTGACCGCCACGGTGTTCTCCCAGTGGGACGCCCGTGACCCGTCCTCGGTCACGACGGTCCACTCGTCGTCCAGCTCGTGCGACTCGTACGTGCCCAGCGTGACCATCGGCTCGATCGCGACGGTCGTGCCGACGGTGACGATCGGGCCCTTCTCACGGACTCGCTCGTTGTGAACGTTGGGGTCCTGGTGCATCTCGGTCCCGATGCCGTGGCCGGTGTAGCCGTCCACGATCGAGAGCGGACGCCCGAGGCGGCGCGCGCTCTCGGCGATGCTGTCCTCGACGGCGGCGCCGACGTCGAACAGCCGCTCCCCGGGCACCAGCGCCCGGATGCCGTCCCACATCGACGCCTCGGTGGCGGCGCTGAGGTCGAGGTCCTCGGGGCGGGCCGCCTCGTCGCCGCCGACGACGACCGTCATCGCGGCGTCGCCGTGCCAGCCCTCCACGATCGCACCGCAGTCGATCGACACCAGGTCGCCGTCCTGCAGCACGCGCGCGCCGGGGATGCCGTGGACGATCTCCTCGTTGACGCTCACGCAGATCGTCGCGGGGAAGCCGTGGTAGCCGAGGAAGCTCGGCGTCGCACCGCGGCCACGGATGGCCTTCTCGGCGACGGCGTCCAGGTCGGCCGTGGTGAGACCGGCCCGCACGGCGTCGGCCAGCTCGGCGAGGGTCTCCCCGACGACCAGGCCGGCGCGCCGCATCAGCAGCACCTGGTCGGTCGTCTTGGCGGGCACCCTGCCGCGGCCGAACATCATCGCCTCGGGGTCAGCCCGCGTGGGCGGTCAGGCCGTCGAGGACCTGGGTGATCCGGCCGCTCACGTCGTCGACCGCACCCATGCCGTCGATCTCGACCAGGATCCCGCGCTCGCGGTACGTCGCGGCCAGCGGCGCGGTCTCCCGGTTGTAGATGCCCTGCCGCTCCCGGATGACCTCCTCGGTGTCGTCCGCGCGACCCGAGGTCTGGGCCCGCTTGAGCAGCCGGGCGACGAGCTCCTCGTCGTCGACGGTGAGCTGCAGGACCGCGTCCAGCGCGTGACCGTCGGCCGCGAGCATCTCGTCCAGCGCCGCCACCTGGGGCATCGTGCGCGGGTACCCGTCCAGCAGGAAGCCCTGCTGCGCGTCGGGCCAGGTGAGCCGGTCCTTGACGATCTCGTTGGTGATCTCGTCGGTGACGTACCCGCCGGCGTCCAGGATGCCCTTCACCTGCAGCCCCAGCGGGGTCTCCTCCTTGATGTTCTGGCGGAAGATGTCGCCGGTGGAGATGTGCGGGATGCCGCGCGCGGATGTCAGCCGCTGCGCCTGCGTGCCCTTACCGGCACCGGGCGGACCCAGGATGATCAGACGCATCAGCGCAGGAACCCTTCGTAGTGGTGCTGCTGGAGCTTGGAGTCGATCTGCTTGACCGTCTCCAGGCCGACCCCGACCAGGATGATGATGGACGCGCCACCGAACGGGAAGTTCTGGTCGGCTCCGACCATCGCCAGCGCGATCAGCGGGATCAGCGCGAGGATCGAGAGGTAGATCGCACCGACGACCGTGATGCGGGTCAGCACGTAGCTGAGGTACTGCGCCGTCGCCTGGCCGGCTCGCACGCCGGGGATGAAGCTGCCGGCCTGCTTGAGGTTGTCGGCGACCTCGTCCGGCTGGTAGGTGATCGACACGTAGAAGAACGTGAAGAACAGGATCAGCACGGTGAACAGCAGCATGTAGAACGGGTGGTCGCCCTTGGACAGGTTGTTCGTGACCCACTCGACCCACGCCGAGGGACGCTCACCCGAACCCGGGTCCGGCCGGTTGAACGAGGCGAGCAGCACCGGCAGCGACAGCAGCGAGCTGGCGAAGATCAGCGGGATCACGTTCGCCATGTTGACCTTGAGCGGGATGTAGGTGCTCGTCCCGCCGTACGAGCGCCGGCCGATCATCCGCTTGGCGTACTGGACCGGGATCCGGCGCTGGGCGTTCTCGACGAACACGACGGCCGTGATGATGATCAGGCCCATCACCACGACGAGGATGAACTTGCCCCAGCCCTGGTTGTGGATGGCCCACACCGACGCCGGCACGCTGGCGGCGATCGAGGTGAGGATCAGCAGCGACATGCCGTTGCCGACGCCGCGCTCGGTGACCTGCTCGCCCAGCCACATGATCAGGCCGGTGCCGGCGGTCAGCGTGAGGATCATGATCAGCATCGTGGGGACGCTCTGGTCGTTCATGATCGTCGGGCACGTCGCCGAGGACCCGCCGAGCAGGTTCCACGGGTTGCGCGCGGTGGTGATCAGGGTCGAGGACTGCAGGACGGCCAGACCGATCGTCAGATAACGCGTGTACTGCGTCATCTTCGTCTGGCCGGACTGGCCCTCCTTCTTCAGCTGCTCGAACCGCGGGATGACCACGGTGAGCAGCTGGATGATGATGCTGGCCGTGATGTACGGCATGATCCCGAGCGCGAAGATCGACAGCTGCAGCAACGCGCCGCCGCTGAAGAGGTTCGCCAGGCCCAGCAGGCTGCCCTGCGGGCCTGCGGCCTTCTGGCACTGGTGCACCAGCTCATAGCTGATGCCCGGCGTCGGGACGTGGGAGCCAAGGCGGAACACCGCCATGATCGCCAGCGTGAACAGCAGCTTCTTGCGCAGGTCCGGCGTGGTGAACGCGCGGCCGAAGGCGGTGAGCACTGATCCTCCTGCTGCCACCTGGGGTGGCCCGTTTGTTCTCTACGAAACTTGGACGACGATACCTGAGAGCAGCTACGCCCCGGACGATCGGTCCCATGACGGGGGCCGGTCGGCCGGGGCGTAGGTCAGCTCCACGAGGCCGGGACGAGCACCGTCACGCAGTGGTGACGGAGCCTCCCGCGGCCTCGATCTTCTCCTTGGCGGTGCTGGAGAACTTGGTCGCCGTGACGTTCACCGAGACGGTGATCTCGCCGGTGCCGAGCACCTTGACGGGACGGCCCTTGCGGACCGCGCCCTTCTCGACGAGCGCGTCGACGGTGACGTCGCCGCCGTCGGGGAACAGGCTGGAGAGCTTGTCCAGGTTCACGACCTGGTACTCCACCTTGTTCGGGTTCTTGAAGCCGCGCAGCTTGGGCAGACGCATGTGCAGCGGCGTCTGACCACCCTCGAAGCTCTCCGGAACCTGGTAACGGGCACTGGTGCCCTTGGTGCCACGACCAGCGGTCTTGCCCTTGGAGCCCTCACCACGACCGACTCGGGTCTTGGCGGTCTTGGCGCCGGGGGCAGGACGCAGGTGGTGGACCTTCAGCGCGTGTGTCTTCTCAGCCATCAGTCAACCTCCTCCACGGTCACCAGGTGGGCGACGTGACGGACCATGCCGCGGAACTCCGGGCGGTCCTCCTTGACGACGGTGTCGCCGATGCGCTTGAGACCGAGCGAACGCAGGGTCTCACGAGCCTTCGGCTTGCCACCGATCTCCGAACGGATCTGGGTCACCTTGAGGTTCGCCATCACTCCCCCGTCCTGGGCTTGGCCGCGGCCTCGGCCGCGCCAGCAGCCATCGCGTGCTGCATCGCGACCGGGGCGACCCGGTCCAGCGGCAGACCGCGGCGGGCCGCGACGGCCTCCGGACGCTCCAGGCCGCGCAGGGCCTCGACGGTCGCGTGGACGATGTTGATCGCGTTGTCCGAGCCGAGCGACTTGGACAGCACGTCGTGGATACCGGCGCACTCCAGGACGGCGCGCACCGGACCACCGGCGATGACACCGGTACCGGGCGACGCCGGACGGAGCAGCACGACGCCGGCCGCGGCCTCACCCTGGATCGGGTGCGGGATCGTGCCCTGGATGCGCGGGACGCGGAAGAAGTTCTTCTTCGCCTCCTCGACACCCTTGGCGATCGCGGCCGGGACCTCCTTGGCCTTGCCGTAGCCGACGCCCACCGTGCCGTCACCGTCGCCGACGACCACCAGGGCCGTGAAGCTGAAGCGACGTCCACCCTGGACGACCTTCGCGACACGGTTGATGGTCACGACGCGCTCGACGTACTGGTTGCGGTCGTCGCCACCGCGACGGTTGTCGCGGCCACCGTCACGCCCGCCGCGGCCACCGCGACGGTCGTTGCTGTTGCTGTCGTTCGGGCCGCTGGCCGAGCCAGCGGCGCCTCGACGCTGGGGTCCAGCCATCAGAAGTTCCTCTTCTCAGCGGTTTTGTTGTTCATCACAGGGTCAGCCCACCCTCGCGAGCACCGTCCGCGATCGCGGCGACGCGACCGGCGTACCGGTTGCCACCACGGTCGAACACGACGGCCTCGACGCCGGCACCCTTGGCGCGCTCGGCGAGCAGCTCGCCCACGCGCTTGGCCTTGGCGGTCTTGTCGCCGTCGAACGAGCGCAGGTCGGCCTCCATGGTCGACGCCGACGCGAGGGTCTTGCCCACCGTGTCGTCGACGATCTGCACGAAGACGTGGCGGCTCGAGCGGGAGACGACCAGGCGCGGACGCACCGTCGTACCGCTGATCCGCTTGCGCAGCCGCAGGTGACGACGACCGCGCGCGGCCGACTTCGTCGTGGAACGCTTGACGATCTTTGCCATCGCTTACTTACCAGCCTTTCCGACCTTGCGGCGGATGTGCTCGCCTTCGTAGCGGACACCCTTCGCCTTGTACGGGTCGGGCTTGCGGAGCTTGCGGATGTTGGCCGAGACCTCACCGACGAGCTGCTTGTCGATACCCGAGACCGAGAACCGCGTGGGGTTCTCGACCGAGAACTGGATGCCCTCGGGGGCCTTCACCAGGATCGGGTGGCTGTAACCGAGGGCGAACTCCAGGTCCGAACCCTTGGCGGTCACGCGGTAACCCGTGCCGTGGATCTCCAGCTTCTTGGTGTAGCCCTCGGTGACACCGACGACCATGTTGTTGATGAGGCTGCGAGTCAGGCCGTGCAGCGCACGGGACTCACGCTCGTCGTTGGGTCGAGTCACCTCGACCGCACCGTTGTCGCCCTGGGCGACAGCGATCGGCTCCGAAACGGTGAGCGCCAGCTGACCCTTGGGGCCCTTCACGCTCACGTCGCGACCGTCGATTGTCACCTCGACACCGTTCGGCACCGCGACCGGAAGACGTCCAATACGAGACATCGTCGAATCTCCTCCTCGTCCTCAGGTCACCAGACGTAGGCGAGGACTTCCCCGCCTACACCCTTGACGGCAGCCTGCTTGTCAGTCAGGAGGCCGGACGACGTGGACAGAATGGCGACGCCGAGACCACCGAGCACCTTGGGCAGGTTGGTGGACTTGGCGTACACGCGCAGACCCGGCTTGGACACCCGGCGAACGCCCGCGATGGAGCGCTCACGGTTGGGGCCGTACTTCAGGTCGATGGTCAGGGTCTTGCCCACCTCGGCGTCCTCGACGCGCCAGCCGGCGATGTAGCCCTCGGCCTCGAGAATCTCTGCGATGTGGGACTTCAGCTTCGAGAACGGCATGGACGTCGCGTCGTGGTGCGCCGAGTTGGCGTTCCGGACGCGGGTCAGCATGTCCGCAATCGGGTCAGTCATGGTCATGGGGCTTGTCGGCCCTTCCTCACCGGGGTTTCAGCCTGCGGCCGACCTACGGTGTAGATGCTTCGGAGGGTTGGGTTACCAGCTGCTCTTGGTGACGCCGGGCAGCTCGCCGCGGTGCGCCATCTCGCGCAGGCAGATCCGGCACAGGCCGAACTTGCGGTAGACCGAGTGGGGACGGCCGCAGCGCTGGCAGCGCGTGTAGGCACGCACCCCGAACTTCGGCTTCTTGTTCGCCTTGTTGACGAGCGCGGTCTTGGCCACGATCAGTTCTCCTTGAACGGGAAGCCCAGGTGCTTCAGCAGCGCCCGGCCCTCGTCGTCGTTGCGGGCGGTGGTGACGACCGTGATGTCCATCCCGCGAACGCGGTCGATCCGGTCCTGGTCGATCTCGTGGAACATCGACTGCTCCGTGAGACCGAAGGTGTAGTTGCCATTCCCGTCGAACTGCTTGCCCGAGAGGCCGCGGAAGTCGCGGATACGCGGGAGCGCGATCGAGGTGAGGCGGTCCAGGAACTCCCACATGCGGTCGCCGCGCAGCGTGGTGTGCGCACCGATCGGCATGCCCTCGCGCAGCTTGAACTGCGCGATGGACTTGCGGGCCTTCGTCACCGCCGGCTTCTGACCGGTGATGGCGGACAGGTCGCGGATCGCGCCGTCGATGAGCTTGGAGTCACGCGCCGCGTCACCCACACCCATGTTGACGACGACCTTGGTCACCGTCGGCACCTGCATGACGTTGGCGAAGGTGAACTCGCCCTGCAGCGCCTCGCGGATCTCGTCCTGGTACTTCTGCTTCAGGCGCGGGAGCGCCTTGGTCTCGGTCTGGGTGCTCATCACAGGTCCTTACCCGAGCGCACGGCCACGCGAGTACGGACCGTCTTGGTCCGGCCGTCGCGCTCCACGGTCTCGACGCGGGTCTTGATCCGGCTCGGCTTGCCCGTCTCCGGGTCCACGACGGCCACGTTGCTCACGTGGATCGGGGCCTCGACGACCTCGATGCCACCGCTGCTGCTCTGGCCGGGCTGGCCCGCCTTGACGTGCTTGGTCACCCGGTTGATGCCCTCGACGAGGACGCGCTGCGTCTCGGGGTACACGGCGATGACCTTGCCCTGCTTGCCCTTGTCGCCGCCCTTGTCCTGGGACCGACCGGTGATGACCTGCACGAGGTCGTTCTTCTTGATCTTCATCTTGCCTGCCATGGTCAGAGCACCTCCGGCGCGAGCGAGATGATCTTCATGAACTTCTTGTCGCGCAGCTCACGGCCCACCGGGCCGAAGATGCGGGTGCCACGCGGGTCGCCGTCGGCCTTGAGGATGACGGCGGCGTTCTCGTCGAACTTGATGTACGAGCCGTCCGGGCGGCGCTTCTCCTTGACGGTGCGGACGATGACGGCCTTGACCACATCGCCCTTCTTCACGTTGCCACCAGGGATCGCGTCCTTGACGGTCGCGACGATGGTGTCACCGATGCCGGCGTAGCGACGGCCCGAGCCGCCGAGCACACGGATGCACAAGATTTCCTTGGCTCCGGTGTTGTCGGCGACGCGAAGTCGCGACTCCTGCTGGATCACAGTTTCACTCCTGTCGTCTCACTGGTTCTCGCCTCCGCAGCGGGGTGCGAGCCTTGCGGAACGGATACTGGGTTAGGGGTTCGTACGCACGGGCGGGAGCCCGGCGTACGAGACATCACTTGGCGCGCTCGAGGATCTCGACGATGCGCCAGCGCTTGGTCGCCGACATGGGGCGGGTCTCCATGATGAGGACACGGTCGCCGATGCCGGCGGCGTTCTCCTCGTCGTGGGCCTTGACCTTGCTGCTGCGACGCATGACCTTGCCGTAGAGCGCGTGCTTGACGCGGTCCTCGACCTCGACCACGACCGTCTTGTCCATCTTGTCGCTCACCACGTAACCCTGACGGGTCTTGCGGTCGTTGCGCTCGGCCTGCTCCGCCACTGCCTTCTCCTGCTTGTCAGTCATGCTCAGACCGCCTTCTCGGCAGTCTCGTCAGCCTGCGGCGCACGGCCGATGCTGAGCTCGCGCTCACGCATCTCGGTGTAGATCCGCGCGATGTCCTTGCGGACCGCACGCAGCCGCGAGTTGTTCTCCAGCTGGCCGGTGGCCGACTGGAACCGCAGGTTGAACAGCTCCTGCTTGGACTCGGCCAGCTTCTCGGCGAGAGCAGAGTCGTCCAGGCCGCGCAGCTGCTCCGGCATCAGGTCCTGGGAACCGATAGCCATCAGAAGTCACCACCCTCACGCGCGACGAAGCGGCACTTCATCGGCAGCTTGTGCATCGCCAGGCGCATGGCCTCGCGAGCGACATCCTCGGAAACACCGGACAGCTCGAACATCATCCGACCCGGCTTGACGTTGGCGACCCACCACTCGGGGGAACCCTTACCGGAACCCATGCGGGTCTCGGCCGGCTTCTTGGTGAGCGGGCGGTCCGGGTAGATGTTGATCCAGACCTTTCCGCCACGCTTCATGTAGCGGGTCATCGCGATACGAGCGGACTCGATCTGACGGTTGGTGACGTAGGCCGGCTCGAGAGCCTGCAGGCCGTAGTCACCGAACGCCACGGTGGTGCCGCCCTTGGCAGCGCCGCCCCGCTTGGGGTGGTGCTGCTTGCGGTGCTTCACACGACGGGGAATCAACATCAGGACTGCGCTCCCTGCTCGGTCGCCGGGGCGGCCTGCGCGGGCGCCTCGGTGGCCGGGGTGTCGGACTGGGGAGCCTGCTGCTCGCCACGGCCGCCACGGCGTGCGCCGCGGTCACCACGGTCGCCGCGGCCCGGACGGTCGCCGTCACGGCGGCCGCGGGACGGGCGCGACGGAGCAGCAGCCTGCTCGCGAGCCAGCTCCTTGGCGGTCAGGTCGCCCTTGTAGATCCAAACCTTCACGCCGATGCGGCCGAAGGTCGTCTTGGCCTCGTAGAAGCCGTAGTCGATGTTCGCGCGCAGCGTGTGCAGCGGAACGCGACCCTCGCGGTAGAACTCCGTGCGGCTCATCTCCGCGCCGCCGAGGCGACCGGAGACCTGCACGCGGATGCCCTTGACGCCGGCGCGCGTGGCGGACTGCATGCCCTTGCGCATCGCACGACGGAAGGAGACGCGGGCAGCGAGCTGCTCGGCGATGCCCTGGGCGACCAGCTGGGAGTCGGCCTCGGGGTTCTTGACCTCGAGGATGTTCAGCTGGACCTGCTTGCCGGTGAGCTTCTCCAGCTCACTGCGCAGGCGGTCGGCCTCGGCGCCGCGGCGGCCGATGACGATGCCCGGGCGGGCGGTGTGGATGTCGACGCGGACCCGGTCACGGGTGCGCTCGATCTCGACGCGGCTGATGCCGGCGCGCTCCATGCCCGTGGACATGAGACGGCGGATCGCGACGTCCTCCTTGACGTAGTCGCGGTAGCGCTGACCCTGCTTGTTGCTGTCAGCGAACCAGCGGCTCCGGTGCTCGGTGGTGATACCGAGCCGGAAGCCGTTCGGGTTGACCTTCTGACCCATTAGTTCTGGCCTCCCTTGGAGCTCGGCTGTGCGACAGCCACAGTGATGTGGCTCGTACGCTTGAGGATTCGGCTCGCGCGGCCCTGCGCCCTGGGGCGGAACCGCTTCATCGTCGGACCCTCGTCGACGTACGCCGCGCTGACGACGAGCGTGCGCTCGTCGAACGGCTGCGACGCCTGGTCGGCTGCGTAGCGCGCGTTGGCAATGGCGCTCTCGAGCACCTTGCGGATCGGCTCGCTCGCACCCTGCGGCGCGAACTGCAGCACGGCGACGGCCTCCGAGGCCTGCTTGCCACGGATCAGGTCCACGACGCGGCGGGCCTTCTGCGGCGTCACGCGGACGAACCGCGCCTGCGCCTTGGCTTCCATCGCTGTCCCTTTGCTGTCAATCGTCTTCTCTGCCATGGGTTCTCACTGCCACCGCGTCAGCGGCGGCGACCCCTCTTGTCGTCCTTCTCGTGACCCTTGAAGGTCCGAGTGGGAGCGAACTCACCGAGCTTGTGGCCGACCATGGCCTCGGTCACGAAGACCGGGACGTGCTTGCGACCGTCGTGGACGGCGAGCGTGTGGCCGAGCATGTCGGGGCTGATCATCGACCGGCGCGACCACGTCTTGATGACGTTCTTGGTGCCGGCTTCGTTCTGGGCGTCCACCTTCTTGGCGAGGTGGTCGTCGATGAACGGACCCTTCTTCAGGCTACGAGGCATTTCCAAAGGCTCCTATCAGCGCTTCTTGCCAGTGCGACGGCGACGGACGATGAGCTTGTCGCTCTCCTTGTTGGGGCGGCGGGTACGGCCCTCGGCCTGACCCCACGGGCTGACCGGGTGGCGACCACCGGAGGTCTTACCCTCACCACCACCGTGCGGGTGGTCGACCGGGTTCATCGCGACACCGCGGACGGTCGGGCGCTTGCCCTTCCAGCGCATACGGCCGGCCTTGCCCCAGTTGATGTTGCTCTGCTCGGCGTTGCCCACCTCGCCGATCGTCGCGCGGCAGCGGACGTCGACGTTGCGGATCTCACCGGACGGCATACGCAGCTGGGCGTACGGACCGTCCTTGGCGACCAGCTGCACGCGCACACCGGCCGAGCGGGCGATCTTCGCACCCCCGCCGGGCCGCAGCTCGACGCAGTGGATGACCGTACCGGTCGGGATGTTGCGCAGCGGCAGGTTGTTGCCGGGCTTGATGTCGGCGCCCGGGCCGTTCTCGATCGGGTCGCCCTGCTTCAGGCGGTTCGGCGCGATGATGTAGCGCTTCTCGCCGTCGGCGTAGTGCAGCAGCGCGATGCGCGCCGTGCGGTTCGGGTCGTACTCGATGTGCGCGACCTTGGCGGGGATCCCGTCCTTGTCGGCGCGACGGAAGTCGATCACGCGGTAGGCGCGCTTGTGGCCACCACCGATGTGGCGGGTGGTGATGCGGCCCGACGCGTTACGGCCGCCCGACTTGCTCAGGGGGCGGACCAGCGACTTCTCCGGGGTGCTACGGGTGACCTCGGCGAAGTCGGCCACGCTCGAGCCACGGCGGCCCGGCGTCGTCGGCTTGTACTTACGGATAGCCATCGTCTACGTCCTTACCCTCAGCCGACCTGGCCGAAGATGTCGATCGAGCCCTCGCGCAGCGAGACGATCGCGCGCTTGGTGTCCTTGCGCTTGCCCACGCCGAAGCGGGTGCGGCGCGACTTGCCCTGACGGTTCATGGTGTGGACCGACTCGACCTTGACGTCGAAGATCTTCTCGACGGCGATTCGGATCTCGGTCTTGTTCGCCCGCGGGTCGACGAGGAAGGTGTACTTGCCCTCGTCGAGCAGGCTGTAGCTCTTCTCCGAGACGACCGGGGCGATCAGGATGTCGCGCGGGTCCTTGTGGATGTTCGTCATCACTTGTCCTCAGCGGTCTTCTGCTCGTCCTTGCCGAGGAAGCCGTTCAGCGCGGCCTCGGTGAAGACGATGTCGTCGGCGCAGAGCACGTCGTAGGTGTTGAGCTGGTCGGCCCACAGCACGTGGACGTCGGCCAGGTTGCGCACGCTCATCAGCGAAAGCTCGTCCGCGCGGTGAAGCACGACCAGCAGGTTCTTGCGCTCGCTCACGTTGCCGAGCAGCCCGGCAGCCGTACGAGTCGACGGAACGTCACCCTCGACCAGCGAGGAGTACACGTGGATGCGGCCGTGGCGCGCCCGGTCGGACAGGGCACCGCGCAGGGCGGCGGCCTTCATCTTCTTCGGGGTGCGCTGGGAGTAGTCGCGCGGCTGCGGGCCGTGGACGACGCCACCACCGGCGAACTGCGGCGCCCGGGTCGAGCCCTGGCGGGCGCGGCCGGTGCCCTTCTGGCGGTACGGCTTGCGGCCACCACCGCGGACCTCGCCGCGGGTCTTGGTCGCGTGCGTGCCCTGACGGGCCGCGGCCAGCTGGGCCACGACGACCTGGTGGATCAGCGGGACGTTCGTCTGCACGTCGAAGACCTCGGCGGGCAGCTCGACCGAGCCGGCCTTGTCGCCCGAGGGCTTGAGGATGTCAACGGAAGTCATGAAGCTCAGGCCTCCTGCTTCGACTTGGCCGCCGTCTTGACGAGCACGATGCTGCCGCGAGGACCGGGCACAGCGCCCTTGATCAGCAGCAGACCCTTCTCGGCGTCGACGGAGTGGACCGTGAGGTTCTGGGTGGTCTGGCGCACGCCGCCCATCCGACCGGCCATCCGCATGCCCTTGAACACGCGGCCCGGGGTGGCGCAGCCACCGATGGAACCCGGCTTGCGGTGGTTCTTGTGCGCACCGTGCGAGGAGCTCACGCCGTGGAAGCCGTGACGCTTCATGACACCGGCGAAGCCCTTGCCCTTGGTGGTGCCGACGACGTCGATCGTGGCGCCGGCCTCGAAGGCCTCCGCGGTGATCTCCTGGCCGGCCTCGTACGAAGCGGCGTCGGAGGTGCGGACCTCGACCAGGTGGCGGCGCGGGGTCACGCCGGCCTTGTCGAAGTGGCCCTTCATCGGCTGGTTGACCTTGCGCGGGTCGATGGTGCCGTAGGCGAGCTGGACGGCGTGGTAGCCCTCGCCCTCACCGCGCACCTGGGTCACGACGCAGGGGCCGGCCTGGACCACGGTGACCGGGATCAGGCGGTTGTCGGCGTCCCAGACCTGGGTCATGCCGAGCTTCTCGCCCAGCAGGCCCTTGACCGGGCGCTCAGTGATGTGAGTCATGGTGAGTCATTCCCCCGATCAGAGCTTGATCTCGATGTTGACGTCGGCCGGGAGGTCCAGACGCATCAGCGAGTCGACGGCCTTCGGAGTGGGGTCCACGATGTCGATGAGGCGCTTGTGGGTGCGCATCTCGAAGTGCTCGCGGCTGTCCTTGTACTTGTGAGGCGACCGGATGACGCAGAAGACGTTCTTCTCCGTCGGGAGCGGCACCGGGCCCACCACCGTCGCACCGGCACGGGTCACCGTGTCGACAATCTTGCGCGCCGAGCTGTCGATGACCTCATGGTCGTACGACTTCAGCCGGATGCGGATCTTCTGTCCCGCCATTCGCGTGCGTCTCTCTCTCGCGTCCATCTGACCTGACCTTGGCCGGTCCTCCAGGAGTGATCCTCCGACCCCCGCGCTCGGGTGTGTCGCGGCTGCTTCGCAGCGCACGGCACACAATTCATCCGCGTGGTGGATCGGTGGTCCTGGTGGACCGGGGCTTGCGCTTCCCAGTGCTGCGCCGCGGCCCCGACTCGGGTCCTGCAAGGCGTACATCACCGGGACGGTGGAACCGACATGGGTCAGCGCCACGCGTCAAGCAACCTGAACAGTGTGCCAGAGCCCGGACGGCACTACCAAATCCGCCCGGGCCCCGACTGCTGATCGACTCAGCCGGCGGCTCGCTTGGCCAGCCGCATCCACGTCTCGACGACGGTGTCGGGGTTCAGCGACATCGAGCCGATCCCCTGGTCCAGCAGCCACTCGGCCAGGTCGGGGTGGTCGCTGGGGCCCTGCCCGCAGATGCCGACGTACTTGTCCTGCGCCCGGCAGGCTTCGATCGCCATCGACAGCATCTTCTTCACGGCCGGGTCGCGCTCGTCGAACTTGTCGGCCACCAGGCCGGAGTCGCGGTCCAGGCCGAGCGTCAGCTGGGTCATGTCGTTGGAGCCGATGGAGAAGCCGTCGAAGTGCTGCAGGAACGCCTCGGCGTTGACCGCGTTCGAGGGGATCTCGCACATCATCACGACCTGCAGGTCGTTCTCGCCGCGCTTGAGACCGTGCTGGGCGAGCAGGTCGATGACGCCCTCGGCCTCCCCCAGCGTCCGGACGAACGGGATCATCACCTTGACGTTGGTGAGGCCCATCTCGTCGCGGACGTACCGCAGCGCCTCGCACTCCATCGAGAAGCACTCGGCGAAGTCCTCCGACAGGTACCGCGAGGCTCCGCGGTAGCCGATCATCGGGTTCTCCTCGTCCGGCTCGTAGGCCGTGCCGCCGATGAGGTTGGCGTACTCGTTGGACTTGAAGTCCGACATGCGCACGATCACCGGCTCCGGCGCGAACGCCGCCGCCAGCGTGGCGACGCCCTCGGCGACCCGCTTGACGAAGAACTCACGCGGGCTGTCGTACGCCGCGGTGAGTGCCTCGATCTGGCTCGTCAGCCCGGTGTCCAGCGTCCTGCCGGCCTGCAGGTCCAGCAGCGCCTTGGGGTGGATGCCGATCTGGCGGTTGATGATGAACTCCAGCCGCGCCAGGCCGATGCCGTGGTGCGGCAGGCGGGAGAACTCGAACGCCTGGTCCGGGGTGCCGACGTTCATCATCAGCTTGACCGGGACCTCGGGCATCTGGTCCAGCTCGGTCCGGTCGACCTGGAAGTCCAGCACGCCCTCGTACACCAGCCCGGTGTCGCCCTCGGCGCACGAGACGGTGACCTCACGGCCGTCGGTCAGGGTCTCGGTGGCGTCGCCGGTGCCGACGACGGCGGGGATGCCGAGCTCGCGGGCGATGATCGCCGCGTGGCAGGTACGGCCACCGCGGTTGGTGACGATGGCGCTGGCGCGCTTCATGATCGGCTCCCAGTCGGGGTCGGTCATGTCGGCGACCAGGACCTCGCCCGGGACGAACTCGTGCATCTTGTCGATGTCGGTGAGACGACGGACGGCGCCGGCACCGATCTTCTGGCCGATGGCGCGGCCCTCGACGAGGACCTCGCTGCGCTCCTTGCCCATGACGTACCGCTCCAGCGAGGAGCCCGTCTGCCGCGACTTCACCGTCTCGGGACGTGCCTGCAGGATGTAGAGCCGGCCGTCGGCGCCGTCCTTGCCCCACTCGATGTCCATCGGACGGCCGTAGTGCTCCTCGATCCGCAGCGCGTGCGTGGCGAGCTCGGTGACCTCCTCGTCGGTGAGGCTGAGGCGACCGCGCTCGACCTCCTCCACCGGGACGAACTCGACGGTCCTCCCGACCGAGGCGTCCTGGGTGTAGACCATCTTGGTCGCCTTGCCGCCGACGCCGCGCTTGAGGATCGCGGGACGCTGCGCGCGCAGCGCCGGCTTGTAGACGTAGAACTCGTCGGGGTTCACCGCACCCTGGACGACGGCCTCACCGAGGCCGTAGCTGGAGGTGATGAAGACCGCGTCCTCGAAGCCGGACTCGGTGTCGATGGTGAACATGACACCGCTCGCGCCGATGTCGGACCGGACCATCCGCTGCACGCCGGCCGACAGGGCCACGACGTCGTGCGCGAAGTCGCTGTGCACCCGGTAGGAGATCGCCCGGTCGTTGTACAGCGAGGCGAACACCAGCTTGATGGCGTGCAGGATGTTGTCGATCCCGCGCACGTTGAGGAAGGTCTCCTGCTGACCCGCGAACGAGGCGTCGGGCAGGTCCTCGGCCGTCGCGCTGGAGCGCACCGCCCAGGAGACGTCCTCGCCCTGGTCGCCGACCAGCCGCTCGTACGCCGCCCGGATGTCCTCCTCGAGGTCCGCCGGGAACGGGTGGTTCTCGATCGTCTCCCGGATGCCTCGACCGACCCGCGCGAGCTCCTGCACGTCGTCGACGTCCAGGGCGTCCAGCTGGTCGTTGATCGTCGTCGCGAGGTCGCCCTCGGCCAGGAAGCGCCGGTAGGCGTCGGCGGTCGTCGCGAACCCGTCGGGGACGCTCACGCCCGCCTTGGACAGGTGCTGGACCATCTCGCCCAGGGAGGCGTTCTTGCCGCCCACGCGCTCGACGTCGCCCAGGCCCAGGTCCTTGAACCACTCGACATTGCTGCCCATCGTCAATTCTCTCCTCGCGGTGTGCACCGGCGCCCGCTAGCGCCGGCCGTTCTCCATGGACTGCAGGATGACCGCCGCCATCTCCTCGACCGACATCGAGGCGGAGCTGACGGACGGGATGCGGTGCATGGCGTAGAGGGCCTCGGCGCGGCGCAGCTCGTAGGTGACCTGCGGCAGGGAGGCGTACCGGGAGCCGGGGCGACGCTCGCCGCGCACCTGGCTGAGCCGGGCGGCGGTCGAGGTGAGGCCGAAGCACTTACCGGCGTACGGACGGATCGGCGCGGGCAGCTGGTGGGAGTCGAAGTCCTCCTCCACCAGCGGGTAGTTCGCGACCTTCAGGCCCTGCTGGAGCGCGAGGTACATCGAGGTGGGCGTCTTGCCGCAGCGCGACGGGGCGATGAGGATCAGGTCGGCCTGGTCCAGCGCCTTGATGCTCTGGGCGTCGTCGTGCTCCATGGCGTAGTCGACGGCCTTCATCCGGGCCTCGTACCGGCCGCGGTCGCCGAGACCGTGGACGCTGCCCACGTTGTGCGCCGCGTTGACGTGCAGCACCCGCTCGACGGTGTCCAGGTGGGTGCCGAACAGGTCGATGAACGCGCACTCCGTCTTGATCAGCTCGGCCCGCACCGCCTCGTCGGCCACCGTCGAGAAGACCAGCGGCTTCATCTCGTCGGTGTGGATCGCATCCATCTGCGCGACCACCTCGCGAGCCCGCTCCACCGTGGTGATGAACGGGATCTTGCGCGCCCGGAACGGCACCCCGGGGAACTGGCCGATGAGCATGTTGCCCAGCGTCTCGGCGGAGATTCCGGTGCCGCCGGCCAGGAAGAAGACCGGGGTGGGAACCCCGGACGCAGGCGGCGACGGCTGGGTCATGGCGCACACTCTCCCAGGTGGCGCTCAGAAGATCGACGCCACCCACTCCGGGTGGTCCACGAACGGGTTCCGGTTGTGCTGCCAGGTCGTGAAGATGACCTCGTTGCGACGCTGCTCGAACGCGTCCGGCGGGTCCTGCTGGCTCCACGCCTTGAGCGTCGACAACGTGCCGATGTTCGGAGCGGTGCCGTTGCCGACCCGGTCGTTGACCTCGAGGTTCGCGAACGCGTCGTCCCCCTCGTAGCGGACGGCCATGTAGAAGATCATCCGGGCGACGTCGCCCTTCACCGCGTCGCGCGGCTCCCAGGAGTCGGCGTCGGAGAAGCAGTCCGCGCACTGGTCGACCGCGCTGCCGCCGTTGTCGAAGTCGAGGTTGCCGCGGTCGGCGTTGACCGACACGTCCTCCGGCCGCAGGTGGTGCACGTCGGTCCCCGGCCCGGGGACCGTGTCGAAGCCGCCGTGGCTCTTGGCCCACACGTGCTCGCGGTTCCAGTTGTCCGGGTCACCGCCGTTGTTGGTCTTCGGCGTGGACCTGCCGGAGTAGATCTCGATGACGTTGCTGCTGTTGGCCGGGTCCTGGTCGGTGTCCTTCAGCGCGTCCCACACCCCGTCGTAGGACAGGACCGTCTGCTTGCTGATGATCTCGTGCAGCTTGGCCTTCAGCGCGGCGCCGGACAGTCCGTCGGTGCCGGCGTAGTAGTCGCCGGGGTCGGCCGGCGGGTCCGCGTGGGCGACCGCCGGGTGGGACGCCGCGTACGACGGTCCGGCGACGACGGCGGGGGTGACGGCCAGGGCGCCGACGCCGAGTCCGGCGACAGCGCGAAGCAGGGTGGAGCGCGTCCGCATGTGATTCCTCCGGGGGCTGGGTGCGGATGGGCGCTCTCGATCCTGGCGAGCGACCGGGGCGCGATGGGAGAACGTCGGTTAAAGGCTCGGTCAACGTCGGGAACCTCGGGTGTGCCGGATCCGTCACGGTGCGGGCGCGGAGTGCATAGGCTCCCGCTCGATCGATCCACTGATGAGAGAAGAGAGACATGGCCCTGCGTGACAAGCTCGTCGACCGAGCCCAGCCCTACCTCGAGCCCGGCGAGCGGGTGCAGGCCGTGTTCCAGGCGCAGAGCGGCCCGTCGCCGTACTGGTCGTTCCTGACCTACCTGATGTTCTTCTGGTTCCAGCCGGTGATCGTCGTCGTGACCGACCGGGCGGTCGTGGTCCTCAACGCGGGCAAGCTGCGGGTGACGTTCCCGAAGAGCCTGCGGCTGCGCGGGCCACGCGAGGTGTGGTTCGGTGAGCCGAGCGGCCTGTGGGGCAACATCCAGCTCGACACGAAGTACTACGTGCACAAGCGCTTCCACAAGGACGTGCGCGCCGCCGACGAGGCGCTGCGGCAGATGTACCCGCACGGCCTTCCGGGCGCCCCGCTGCAGTCCGCACCGGGCGCGCCGTTCAACGGCTGAGCAGCCTCCCCGACGCGGGCTCACGCATCGTCAGGCAGTACGTCCGGCCCGCCGGGTCGGTCATCACCTGCCAGTGGTCGAGGCGTGGGCCCGCGGTCGCGCCCAGCCGGAGATGCTCCTGCACGGCGACGGCCACGTCGTCCATGGTCGGGCCTGCGGCGAGGTCGACGTGCGCGCTGACCTGGTCGCCCGACTTCTCGGTCCGCTGCAGAAGCAGGCGGACCGGCTGCCCATCGCCACCGGGCATCCAGGAGAACTCCGGCAGCACACCCTGACGGACCGACCAGCCCGTGAGCACCGACCAGAACGCCACCTCGGCGTCGTACACCCCGGCCGGGATGTCGAGGCAGACCTGGTCGAGCCGGGCCAGGGACGCGCCGAGCCGGACCGGCGGCGGCGTCTCCCGCTCGCCCTCCCACTCCACCAGACAGAACGGCATGCCGTGGGGTGACCGCAGGACGTCCAGCCCGGGCTCGCGGTGCACCACGGTCGCGCCGTGCCGGGTCGCAGCGGCGGACCACGCGGGGACGTCCTCGACGTGCAGGTCGACGTGGACGCCGGCAGGGCCGCTGCGCGTCACCTGGGCGCGCCAGCAGGCGTCACCCGTCGGCGGGAGGAGCGTGACGAACACACCGTCGCCGCGCCGGGTCGAGGGATGCGTACCGGTCGCGGCGAACCAGAACGCCTCGGCGGCGGCCGATCGAGCAGCGGGCGTGTCGAGGAAACCGGTGACCCAGCGGATACCCGGCGCCATCACGGATCACACCGTGGCGTACTTCTCGGCGGCGGCCAGCAGCACGCAGGTCGCGACCGCCTCCATCGCGGCGGTGACCTCCTCGACGGGCGGCATCGTGGGCGCCAGCCGGATGTTGGTGTCCTTCGGGTCCTTGCCGTACGGGTACGAGGCACCGGCCGGCGTCAGCGCGACACCCGCGGCCTTGGCGAGCTCGACGACGCGGCTGGCGGTGCCCTCGACCACGTCGAGGTTGACGAAGTAGCCGCCCGCCGGGTCGTTCCAGGTCGCGACCTCCTGCGTCCCGAGCCGCTCGGTCAGGACGCGCTGCACCTCCGCGAACTTCGGCGCGATGATGTCGCGGTGGCGGCGCATGTGCTCGCGCACCCCGTCGGCGGTCTTGAACAGCTGCACGTGCCGCAGGTGGTTGACCTTGTCCGGCCCGATCGAGCCGGTACCGAGGTGCTTGACGTACCAGGCGATGTTCTCCGGCGACGCGGCGAGGAAGGCCACGCCGGCGCCGGCGAAGGTGATCTTGGAGGTCGAGGCGAACTCCAGCGGCCGGTGCGGGTGCCCGGCCGCCGAGGCGAGCTTGACGATGTCCGCGCTCTTGGCCTCGTCCTCGGTGAGGTGATGGAACGCGTACGCGTTGTCCCAGAAGATCTTGAAGTCCGGGGCGGCGGTCGGCATCGAGGCCAGGCGCGCGGCCACGTCCTGGGAGCAGACCGAGCCGGCCGGGTTGGCGTACGTCGGGACGATCCACATGCCCTTGATGCTCGGGTCGTCCTTCACCAGGGCGGCGACCGCGTCGGCGTCCGGGCCGTCGTCGTACATCGGGACGGTGACCATCTCGATGCCGAGCGACTCCAGCAGGGTGAAGTGCCGGTCGTACCCGGGGACGGGGCAGACGAAAGTGACCTTCTCCTCCTGCGACCACGGACGCTCGGAGTCGACGCCGCCGTGCAGCAGCAGGTCGACCAGGCAGTCCTTCATCATCGTCAGGCTGGAGTTGCCGCCCGCGACGAGCTGCTCGGGATCGACCCACAGCAGCTCGGCGAAGATCTCCCGCAGCTCGGGCAGACCCTTGAGGCCGCCGTAGTTGCGCACGTCCGTGCCGTCGGCAGCGGTGAACCCCTGCGGCAGGCGCAGCAGCTCGTTCGAGAGGTCGAGCTGGGCCGCCGAGGGCTTGCCGCGGGTGAGGTCCAGCTTCAGCCCCTGCGTGACCAGCCGGTCGTACGCCGTTCGCTGGGTCTGCAGGAACGCGTCGATCTCACTCGGGGACTTCTCGGACAGGGCCACGGTCTCACCCATCTGCTGAGGTGCGTACGGAACGTCTGGCATTGTCGCAAGGCCGCACCCGGGCTGCGCCGCCGGTCCGAGGTACGGGCGGCGGATGACACGCGCGTTATGCGGCGACGGCAGCGCGCAGCTGCCGTCGGACGACATCGGGGTCGTCCCGCAGCGTGCCGGCCGAGAACCGCAGGATGCTCATCGGGCGCCGTCGCGCGCCCGGGCCGAGCGCCGGCGGCGGCTGTGAGGAGTAGCGGTGCCCGGTCGGCGTCACGACCTCGACCTCGTGCGGTCGGTCCGCCGTCACCCGCGCCCGCCAGCCGGGCATCTGCTTGGCGTGGTTGGCGCGCTCGCAGAGCCCCTGACCGTTGGCGACGACGGTCTCGCCGCCGCCGGCGTTCGGGACGACGTGGTCGCGGTGCCGGATCGGGGCGTCACAGAACGGCGTGCGGCACACCTGGTCGCGGACGTCGATGTGCCGGCGCAGGTGGCCGTCGAACAACCGGCGCCGCGGGTCGACCGACCGCACCGAGTCGTCGACCGGGTCGGTGAAGATGCGTCGCACCCACGCCTGTGCGCGCTCGGACGAACGCGGGTCGCCATCGGTACCGTCACCGCGGCCACCGGCGATCACGGCGCGAGCGAGCGCCGCCGGCATCGGGCCGTGCCCGCGCAGCGTGGCCGGCTCGTCCCCGTCGTCGAGCAGGGCCTCGGGCGTCATGACCAGCCCGACCTCCACGGGAACCCCGTCCGCGGACGAACGACCGGTGAGTCGCTCGGTGAGGAGATCGGCGCGCAGCTGGTCGAGGGTCCGTGGGTCGCCGCCACGGCGACGGTCGCGAGCCGCCCGGTCGAGCGCCTCGTAGGCGGTCAGCCCCTCCACCGCCGGCAGCATCGCCGTGACCTTGACCATGCAGTCGGCCGCCGGCCTCATCCACATACCCCGCTCGCGCGCCGCCTCATCCGCACGCCGCACGGCCCCGCCCGGATCCCGCTCGAGCGCCAGCCGGCGTACAGCCTGGTCGGCCTCGGGTGCAGACATCCGTGGCAGATGGGCTGCGACGACGTCGTCGACGGCCCGCCGGTCGGCGGCGTCCAGGTGCGTGGTCTGCCGCACGGCTGCGTCGGCCACCCGCTCACCGATCTGCCCGGTGGCCAGCAGCGCACCAGTGGCAGGCAGGTCGGCCAGGAGAGTGCGCGCCCGCCCGAGACGTCGGGCGGCGGCCTGCGGTGAGGTCTTGCAGGCGAGCCCGATCTGGTCGGCCACGCCACGACCGCGTTCACGCACCGGCACGCCGAGCGCTTCCTGGGCCGCGACCTGGGAGTCGGCGAACTCGACCATGACGCGCGCCTGGGCGGCCACGCACGCCGCGCGGATCTGCTCCAGCAGGGCGAGCTGGTCGACGCGATCGGCGTCGCCCACGTCGGCGACTGCGGCGCCGAGCGAGGAAAGAAGGTCGAGGAACGCACGCAGCTCGGCAACACCGACCGCCGTTGCGGTGCTGCCGAGCTGTGGCGTCTTCCCCATGCAGATATCGTACAGGTGTTCGAATGTGGGTGCAATGCCTGCCGCCGGTCAGGTCAGGGCGCGGATGAGCGGTCGGGTCGCGAACCAGAGACACATCGCCGTCATCGCCGCACCGAAGATCCCGATGGCGGAACTCACTCCGACGCCGCTCACGAAGGCACCGAACACCGGTGTGGTCACCGGCAGGATCAGCAGGTCGCCCAGCTGGTTGAGCGAGGAGACCCGGCCGAGATGGGAGACCGCGACAGCTCGTTGATAGGCCGTGCTGATCCACACCGACGCCAGGCCCGCCGCAACACCGATCCCGGCCATGCCGGCGAGCAGCAGCGCCCGCGCCGGCATCGCCACCGCGACGATCGCCACGCCCTGCCCCACCAGTACCCAGAACCCCGCCCGCGCCAGGTGGGCCGGCCGTACGCGGATCGCGAGCGCGCTCCCGGCGATGGCGCCCGCGCCGAACACCGCCTCGGCGAGACCGACCCACGTGGCGGCCCACCCGGAGTGGGTGACGCGCAGGGCGACCCCGATCCCGATGACCGGTCCGATGAAGACGTTCAGCGCGCAGATGCCCACGACGAGGGTCCGCGCGGCCGGCGCCCGGCGCAGGTAGGACAGCCCGCCGCCGAGTGAGGACCGCCAGCCCTCGTGCGGCGTGCGCGGCATCCGGAACCGCGGCCGGACCACGACGAGCAGGAGGACGGCCATCGCCGCGAACGACACCGCATCCATCAGCATCGCCGCGCCCATGCCGGCCTGCGCGACGACGACGGCGCCGACGGGCGCGCCCGCCAGCCGCGCGAGCCGTCCCAGGATCTGCGACCAGCCGGACACCGTCGCGAGGTCGTCGACGTGGACCAGCTGCCGCGCGAGGGTCGCCCCGGCCGGCATCGTGAGGCCCGCGATCACCCCGAACGACAGCGCGACCCCGGCGAGCACGACCGGCGAGGGGCCGACCTGCGACCACAGCACCGCGCCGACGACCAGGACCGCGGCCCGGCCGATGTGTCCCAGGACCAGGAGCCGGCGCGTGTCGACCCGGTCGGCCAGCACGCCACCCACCAGTACCAGCAGCGCCTGCGGGACCATCTCGACCGCGACGACCAGCCCCGCGAGGGCTGGCGACACCAGGTGCACGGCCGTCCAGGCGAGCGCGACGGCGAAGACGGCGTCGCCGAACCACGACAGCGCCGCGGTGAGCAGCCACACCTGCACCATGCGGTCCCGGCGGACCGGTGGTGGCGGCTGGGCGATGAGGGCCGGCGCCTCGGTCACGGCGGCGGTCACCGCTCGCTCCAGGTCGGGTCGCTCGGAAAGCCCCGCACGACCACGCGTACGGGCAGGCGGTCGGGGGTCGGATGCGCGGCCTCGTCCGCCGTACAGCTCGCCCGCCACTCCTGCAGCACCTGATCGAGCCGCTCCTCCAGGTCGTCCAGCTGCTCGGGCGTGGCGCGGACGAACATGTCGCTGGAGAAGCCGGTCTCGTTCCACGGCGCGGGCAGCGCGTGCCGGTGGCGTCGCCAGGCGACGACCGCCCGGGTCTGGTGCTCGAAGTTGGCGCGCTCGGCGATCTCGCCGACCTCTCGGGCGGCCGAGCCGGCCTCGAAGTCGTCTCCGCTCCAGGCCAGCCGGCGGCGCGAGGCGCGCCACCACGACTCCCGGGTGTCGCGGGCCTCGTCCGGGGCCGCCTCGATGAACCCGTGCCGGTGCAGCGGCTTGAGGTGGTGACTCACCGAGCCGGGAGCCAGTCCGGTCAGCTCGGCGAGCCGGCCCACGCTGCACGGCCCGTGGGCGAGCAGCACCTCGTACAGCTGTCGTCGGACGGGGTGGTGGAAGGCCGTCAGCGCCTCGACCAGGGCTGCGCCTCGCGGCGGCCACTCCGAGGAGCCGGGCTCGGTGTCGCGGTGTCTCTCAGCGGCGGTACGACGAGTCATGCGTCGATCCTCACGACGCCGCCCCAGTCGTACAAGGCCTCTTGTATAACTCCCCGACTACAGTGCCCGGGTGCCAGGAAGCCTTCTCGTCGCCGGGACGACGTCCGACGCCGGCAAGTCCGTGGTGACCGCAGGGGTCTGCCGCCTGCTGTCGAGGCGGGGCGTCAAGGTCGCGCCGTTCAAGGCGCAGAACATGTCGAACAACTCGATGGTGACCGCCGCCGGCGCCGAGATCGGGCGGGCCCAGTGGGTGCAAGCGGTCGCCGCGGGCGCCGAGCCGGAGCCCGCCATGAACCCCGTTTTGCTCAAGCCCAGCAGCGACCGCCGGTCGCACGTCGTCGTCATGGGCGAACCCGCCGGACGGCTCGAGGCGAACGAGTACGCCGGTGGCCGCGCGCACCTCGCGGAGGCGGCGTTCGCGGCGTACGACGATCTGCGCTCGCGGTACGACGTGGTGGTCTGCGAGGGCGCGGGCGGCATCGCCGAGATCAACCTGCGCGCGTGGGACTACGTCAACCTCGGGCTGGCGCAGCACGACGCGATCCCGACGGTCGTCGTCGCGGACATCGACCGGGGCGGTGTGTTCGCGCAGCTGTACGGGTCGCTCGCCCTGCTCGACCGGGCGGACCAGGCACTGGTGGCCGGGTTCGTGGTCAACAAGTTCCGAGGCGACGTGTCGCTCCTCGCGCCAGGGACCACCGAGCTGGAACGCCTCACCGGTCGCCCCGTCCTCGGTGTCCTGCCGTGGCAGCACGGGCTGTGGCTGGACTCCGAGGACGCCGTCGCGCTCGACCAGCGTCCGCTCCCCCGGGACGCCGGCGACGCCCTGCGGGTGGCTGTGCTCGCCTTCCCGCGCATCAGCAACTTCACCGACGTCGACGCGCTCTCGTTGGAGCCGGACGTCGACGTGCGCTTCGCGTCGCGGCCCGAGGACGTCGACGCCGCCGACCTCGTGGTCCTGCCCGGCACCCGTTCCACGCTCGGCGACCTGGCCTGGGCGCGCGAGCGTGGGCTGGACGAGGCCGTACGTCGGGTAGCCGCGTCCGGACGCCACGTGCTCGGCATCTGCGGCGGCTGCCAGATGCTGGGCCATCACATCGCGGATCCTGCTGGTGTGGAAGGCGATCCGGGTTCTCGCGCCGACGGGCTGGGGTTACTCGACATCACCACGACCTTTGGGGCGGACAAGGCCCTGGCCCTCGTGAGCGACACCTGGGACGGCCACCCCGTCGGTGGCTACGTCATCCACCACGGCCGCATCACCACGGGACCGGCCGCCGAGCCGTTCCTCGACGGCGCCGCGACCGGCGGTGTACGAGGCACGATGTGGCACGGGTCGTTGGAGCACGACGCGTTCCGGCGTGCCGTGCTGACCGACGCCGCGCGGGCAGCCGGCCGGACCACGTTCGTGCCCGATCCGACACTGACCTTCGCGGAGGCCCGGATGCGGCGTCTTGACCTGCTCGCCGACCTGGTCGAGGAGCACATCGGCGGTGACCGCCTGGTCGAGCTCATCGACGGTGGCGCGCCGAGCGGCCTCCCCTTCGTGCCGGCGGGTCCGCGATGACGGTCCTGCTGCTCGGAGGCACGGGCGAGGCGCGTGACCTGGCACGGCTGCTGGTCGCCCGTGACATCGATGTCGTGTCGTCGCTGGCCGGAGCCGTGCAGGCACCCCGGCTGCCCGAAGGCGTGACGCGCGTCGGTGGGTTCGGCGGGGTCGACGGACTGTCGAGATACCTCCTGACACAGCACATATCGGCCGTCGTGGACGCGACTCACCCGTTCGCGGCGCGGATCTCGGCCAACGCGGTCGTCGCCTGCCGTCAGGTCGGGGTGCGCCTCCTTCGGGTCGCGCGCCGAGGCTGGACCGACCACCCGGCAGCGGCCGGCTGGCACTGGGTCGACGACCATGTCGCCGCCGGCGCGGCGGCGGCCCGCCTCGGTCGCCGCGTCCTGCTCACCACCGGACGCCAGCACCTGACCGACTTCCTGCCGTCCCTGCGCCAGCACGACGTGCTCGCCCGGGTCGTCGACGACCCGGCGATCGCCCTCCCCACCGGGTGGCGCGTCATCCGGAGCCGCGGCCCGTTCCACCTCGACGGTGAACGAGAGCTGTTGCAGCGCAACCAGATCGACGTGCTCGTGACGAAGGACTCCGGCGGTAGCCACACCGAGCCGAAGCTCGACGCGGCCCGCGACCTGGGCGTACCCGTGGTGGTCGTGCGCCGACCTGCGTGGCCGGGCGGGGACGACGTGCCGGTCGTGGCGTCGTCGGATGCCGCGCTGGACTGGGTGCTCAGCGAGGGCGGCCCAGCCTGACGGCCAGCGCCACGGTCAGAGCAGCCGCTGCGGCGTCCACCCGCCGGGCCAGGTGCGTGGCCCGACGGATGTCCGGCACGTCGGCGCCGGGCCCGTCCCCCAGCTCGCCGCGGTCCTCGACCGCTCCGTCGTAGGAGTTGCGCCCGCCCAGCCGGACGCCGAGACCGCCGGCGAACGCCGCCTCCACCGGCCCGGCGTTCGGGCTCGGATGCTGGCTCGCGTCGCGCCGCCACACCCGGACGGCCTCGGCGGGTCGGCCGCTCGTCACCCCGGCGAGAAGGGCCGTGGCACGGGCCGGTGCGAGGTTCGCCACGTCGTCGAGTCGCGCGCTCCCCCAACCGAACTCGACATAGCGCTCAGTGCGATGACCGACCATCGCATCCAGCGTGTTGATCGCTCGGTAACCGAGCAGGCCGGGCACGCCCGCGACCGCGCCCCAGAGCAACGGCGCCACGACGGCGTCGGAGGTGTTCTCCGCGACCGATTCCACGGCCGCGCGCGCGACCTCCTGAGCCGACAACCGGTCGGGCGTACGGCCGACCAGGTGAGTCACCCGGCGCCGCGCGCCCGGCAGGTCATCCGCCTCCAGCAGCGCGGCGACCGCGTGCGCCTCGCGTTCGAGTGTGCGCCCGCCGAGGACGACGTACGTGGCCGCGGCCGTCACCAGCGCTGCGGCCACCGGCCGGTGCCGTACGGATCGTTCGAGCAGGACGCCCACGACGACCGGACCGCCGGCCAGGACCCCCGCGAACGTCGCCCCCCTGAGCCGACGTTGCGCGTAGGTCCTGGCCTCCAGCCGCCGCGCGAGTGAGCCGAACAGCGCGACCGGATGGCCGCGGCTCGGGTCGCCCAGCAGCCGATCGAGTGCGAAGCCGAGCAGCAGCCCGGCCGCGCGTGCGCTCACGAACCCAGCACGTCCGCGAGCAGTGCGACCTCCGACAGCAGCACAGCGGCAGAACGCAGCAGCGGCAGCGCCGCCACGGCGCCGGAGCCCTCGCCGAGCCGCATGCCGACGTCGAGCAGCGGCTGCAGGCCGAGCTTGTCCAGGGCGAGGGTCTGCGCCGGCTCGGGCGAGCGGTGACCGGCCGCGAACCAGGCGACGCAGCCCGGCTGGAGGTCCTCGGCGACCAGAGCGCAGGCGACCGAGATGACACCGTCCAGGAGCACCGGGACGCCGCGCTCGGCCGCTCGGGCGAGGAACGCGGTGTGCGCGGCGAGGTCCGCCCCACCCAGCGCGGCGAGCCGTACGAGCGGGTCGTCGGCACGGTCACCGACGCGCCGCAGCGCTCGGTCGATCACGTCCTGCTTGCGGGCCAGCCCCTCGTCGTCGACACCCGTACCGCGACCGACGACCTGCTCGGCGGCCATGCCCAGGGACGCCGCGATCAGGGCGGCGGACGGGGTGGTGTTGCCGATGCCCATGTCACCGCCGATGAGCAGGTCGGCGCCGTCGTCGATGGCCTCGTCGGCCAGGCGTGCCCCGAGCGCAAGTGCCTGCTCGCAGGCCTGCGGGCTGACCGCGTCCTCCAGGTGGATCGGCCGGCTGCCTCGCACGACCTTGCCGGCTGTGACCTCCGCCGGCAGGCCGGCCAGGTCGTCGTCGACCGACACGTCCACGACGCGCACCTGGGCACCGTGCTGCCGCGCCAGTGACGACACACCCGCCGTGCCGTCGACGAACGCCCGCACCATGAGCGGGGTCACGCTGGACGGGAACGCGGTGACTCCGTGCTGCGCCACGCCGTGGTCGCCGGCGAGGACGACGACGCGGACGTCCGAGGGCGGCCGCGGCGGACAGGTGCCCTGGACGCCGCTGAGCCACACGGCCGCCTCACCGAGGCGGCCGAGCGCGCCGGGCGGAGTGGCCAGCCCGGCCAGCCGCTCGCGAGCCTCCCCGACCGCACGCCGGTCGACCGCGGCGGCGACGCGCGCGCTCATGCCGGCTGGAGCTCGCGAGGAGCAACCGACGTGCGGGCCGTCCGGGTGGCGCGTACCAGCAGCAGACCGAGCACGACGGCGATGCCCGCCCACAGCGTCAGCTGGGTCGCGAACGAGGCGAACCGGAAGTCGTACAGCGTCGTCGCGGGGAAGTCGTGCGGCACCTCGTGGTACGTCGGCATGAGCCGCGCCGCGACCAGCATGACCACGCCGTACGCGGCGGATCCGGCTGCGACGCCGACGAATCCGCCATGACGACGGGACAGGTACGTGGCGAGGTACACCGCCGCGACCGCGACCACGACGCTGAGCGCGATGAACCCGAAGAAGGTCGTGGTGCGCTCGGCGATGGTGTCGGGGTCGCCCACGGCGGGCGGGTTCGGCGGGTACTTCGCGAACGGGACCGCGTACGCCGCGACGAAGCCGACCGCGACCGTCACAGCGGTGGTGACCTCCGAGCGCAACCGGCCCATGCGACCCATCGCGAGGGCGGACATCAGGCCGGCGAGACCGCCGAGGGCGGTGCCGAAGACCTGAGTGGCCGTGAGCAGCCCCCAGGTCGACTGGGTGCCGCGGGAGAAGAGCTCGTCCTCGTCCCCGTGATCGTGAGGAGCAGCAGGGGAGCTCGTGTGCGAGTGCGTGGTCGAGGGGGCGCCTTCCTCGACCGCGATCGCGGCGTTGACGGAGGGCTCACCGACGGTCCGGGCCACGCCGAAGGCCAGCAGGCCTGCGACGAACCCGGCGATGAGCCCGTAGACCAGGAGCTGACGGGCCGACAGCAACGTCTGCCGCGCTCAGTGGCAGGGGAAGCCGAGCAGGTGACGTCCGTCGTGGACCCACTCGTGCACGCCGGCGCCGGAGATCAGGTGCGTCGCACCCTGCTCGGCACCGACGAAGTACATCGCGATCAGGGCGACCAGGCCGAAGAACGCGAGCCAGGGAAGCGTCTGGCGCACGGAGATCGTGGGGACCTCGACGGCGGTGGTGGGGGTGCTGACAGCGGCAGGCTGAGCCATGGTGACCTCCTGGGATGGTGCGTCCCAAAGAATCGGATCGGGCACCGGTCGGTGCGCGATGTCTGCCGCGGACGGGGTCTGACTCGGCCCTGGAAAGGGCCACACAGTAGCGCCACTGCGCCGGATTCCCACCGGCTTCCCGTGGTCGCGGGCAGGGTCAACCTATGCTCTGCCGAGCCGCGCGGTCAATGCGCGCCGCGACCTGCTGAGGAGGAACGACGATGGGGTCCCGACTGCTCGCCGTCGCGCACGCTCCGACGGCCGCGACGCGCACCGCGCGCTTCCCGCTGGACGAGGACGAGCTGTCGCCGGTACCGGAGCTGGGCCCGCTCTCACGGCGCCTCACCTGGGCGACGTCGGGTCCCGAACGGCGTTGCTCAACAACGGCATCCGTCCTCGGCGTGAATGCATCGGGCGACGTCGCGTGGGCCGACCTCGACGCCGGTCGCTGGTCCGGGAAGAGCCTGGAGGAGGTCGTGGCGACCGACGGCGCGCAGGCACTCCAACGCTGGCTCGGCGACCCCGCGTACGACGGCCACGGCGGTGAGAGCGTCGCCGCGCTGCACGAGCGCGTACGCGGGTCGCTGGACCTCCACGAGGGCGACGGACTCGCGATCGTGGTCACCTCGCCCGCGGTGCTCCGGGCTCTCGTGGTGGTCGCGCTGGGAGCGCCCGCGGAGGCTCACCGGCAGGTCAGCGCCGGCCCGCTGGACGGGGTCGAGCTGAGCCGCGAGCGCCCGGGTGGGTCAGGCTGGAGTCTCGTGCGCCTGCGGCCGTACCCCCAGTGGCTCCAGGCCCGCGACCTCGCCGACGACCGTGATGGCGGGAGCGCCTAGGCCGTTCGCCTGGACCGTCTCCGCCAGATGGGCGACCGTCGAGCGCACCACGCGCTGGGACGGCAGTCCGGCGTCGGCCACCGTCGCGGCCGGCGTCGTGGGGGGCAGGCCGGCGTCCCGCAGCGCCTCGAGGATCGCCGGCAGCGTGGCGACGGCCATGAGCAGCACGAGGGTCGTCCCGGACCGCGCCAGAGCCCCGTAGTCGACGGTGCTCGCGGGATCGTCGGGTGCGACGTGCCCGGAAACGACAGAGAACCCCTGCGACAGACCGCGATGCGTGAGCGGGATGCCACCCAGCGCAGGTCCGGCGATGGCCGAGGAGACGCCGGGGACGACCACGACCTCGACGCTCGCGGCCGCGCAGGCGATCGCCTCCTCACCGCCCCGGCCGAACACGTAACCGTCCCCGCCCTTGAGTCGGACGACGTGCTGACCGGAACGCGCCCGTTCGACGAGCAGCGCGTTGATCGCCTCCTGGGACGTGGACCGCCCGCGCGGGACCTTGGCGACGTCGACGACCTCGACGTCCAGGCCGGCGAGCGCAGAGACGGGAGCGAGGCGGTCGCAGACCACCACGTCGGCGGCGGCGAGCGCGTCGCGTCCAGCCACGGTGAGCAGCCCGGGGTCGCCTGGTCCACCGCCGACGAGCGTGACGCGGCCGGCTCCGTTCCGACGGCGCGGCGAAGCCGTCCGGCGGTGCACGAGCCAGACCCGCGCCGTCCGGCACGCTGCGTCGAGAGCGGGGTCCGATGTCGTCGCGACGACCAGGTCGGCCGTGTCGAGATCAGGGATGCCCCAGCCGGCTCCGGTCCAGATGAGGAGTCCGCGGCTCGCCAGGTCCTCGACCGTGGCCGGTACGGCGGGAGCCGCGATCGTGAGCCGGGCGCCGGCGGCGAGCAGGCCCGTGGCCTCACCGACCAGCGACGCGCCCTCGCCGACCAGCAGCACCCGCCGCCCCTCGACGTCCAGCTCTGCGGTGTACGTCGTCACGACGCGGCCTCCTGTCGTGGGAGGGCCCGGACGAGCGCCCGTCCGAGACGTCGGGACGTGGCGGGCTCGCGGACGGCGATGCGGACCCAGGTGTCGTCCAGACCCGGGAACGTGTCCCCTCGCCGCAGGGCAAACCCGTTGTCTCGCAGCTTTTCTCGTACGCCAGAACCAGGTCGGGCGAGGACGAACGGCGCCTGCGAACCGGGGACGAACGGGACGCCCGCGTCGGCGAGGACCTGCTCCAGGACCTGCCGGTGCTCGACCACCAGCGCGGCCCGTCGTTCGCTCTCCTGGACGGCGGCGTCGGACGAGCACGCAACCAGCGCGGCCAGGGCCGGCGCGCTCACCGACCAGTGCGGCTGCTGCTCCGCGAAGGCCCTCACGAGCTCGGGCTCGGCGACGAGGTAGCCGGCTCGGATGCCGGGGATGGCCCAGGTCTTGGTGAGGCTGCGTACGACCACGAGTCCCGAGCGCTGCTCTGCTGCAACGCTTTCCGGCTCACCTGGCACCGCGTCGAGGAACGCCTCGTCCACGACGACCACCCGGCCGGGCCGGAGCAGGGCGTGCAGGTCAGCGCGCTCGTGCAGGCGGCCGGTCGGGTTGGTGGGGTTGCCGACCAGGACGAGGTCGGCGTCGGCGGGTACGAGCGCCGGGTCGAGCGCGAACCCGTCGGCGGCGTGCAGGACGACGTGCTCGGGCCGGCGTCCTGCTGCCTGCAGTGCCCGGTCCGGCTCGCTGAACTGCGGGTGCACGACGACGGGGCGACGCCAGGAGCGCGCGCGGGCGATCAGCGTGAACGCCTCGGCGGCACCGGCGGTCGGCAGCACCTGGTCGCCGGGCCGGCGGTGCCGTGCGGCGATCGCGTCGACCGCGCGGGCCGGGCTCGGGTACGCGCGCTCCGCCAGCGCGGCGTGGAGAGCCTCCTCGAGCCACGGCGGCCGGTCGGCGTGCTGCACGTTGACCGCGAGGTCGACCAGGCCCGGTCCGACCTCCTCGTCCCCGTGGTGCCACGCCGAGACCGCCGGTCGAGTGCGCGTGTCCTGCTGGTTCACCCGGTCCGGATCCAGCAGGACACGCGCACTCGGCGAGGCAGGGGAGGTCAGTGCGGCGGGTGCGGCGGCTGCGGCGACGAACTGCTCGGCCGTCGACGGGTGGCCGGCCCAGTGAGTGTGCAGGTACGACGCGTGCACGGTCGGGCGGCCGACGCCGGCCGGGTCGAGCGCGAAGCCCTCCGGCGAGCCGTCCAGCAGCCACGCGGGCTCGGCACCCGCTCGCTCGCTCACCGTGGTCCGGTGGAACTCGTGGCCGACGACAACGCCCTCATCGCCGGACGTCCTCGCGTGCCGGTAGCCCAGGGTGAGGCGCGTCGTCATCCGCGCGGTCACGGGCACCGCTCCGACCATCGGCGTCCCGTCCAGGGACTCGCACAGGTAGAGCAGGCCGGCGCACTCGGCGACGACGGGAACTCCCGCCGCGACCGCCGTACGGACCGCGCGCAGCATCGGCTCGTTCGCCGCGAGCTCGGCGGCGTGGGTCTCGGGGAAGCCACCGCCCAGATAGATGCCACGAGTGCCGTCGGGCAGCGCGTCGTCGGTCAGCGGGTCGAACTCGACCACGCGAGCCCCTGCTGCGCGCAGCAGCTCGTCCGTCTCGGCGTACCGAAAGGTGAAGGCCCGGCCGGCGGCGACGGCGACGACCGGTGCACCGGCGACCGGTGCACCGGCGACCGGTGCGACCTGCGCCGAGGCGTCCCACGGCTCGGCATCCAGGTCCGGCGCGGTCGCGGCGATGCGCAGCACGGCGTCGAGGTCGACGTGCTCGGCGACGCGGCCGGCGAGCCGGTCGATCGTGGCCGCGGCCGACGGTTGCTCGGCGACCGGGACCAGGCCGAGGTGCCGGCTGGGCGCGACCACCCCGGCGTCCCGAGGCAGGACGCCGATGAGGGGAAAGCCCCTGTCCGCCAGGGCATCTCGGATCTCCTGCGTGTGCCGCGGTGAACCCACCTTGTTGAGGATCACGCCGGCGACAGCGACACCCGGCTCGAACGTCGCCAGCCCGTGGACCACCGCCGCCACGGAGCGAGCGGCGTGCGAGGCGTCGACCACGAGCACGACCGGCGCTCCGATCAGCCCGGCCACGTGCGCGGTCGAGGCGAACCCCCGTCGTCCGGTCGCGCCGTCGTACAGACCCATGACGCCCTCGACGACGGCGACGTCCGCGTCGCGAGCGCCGTTCAGCAGCAGCGGGACGATGCGCTCCTCCCCGACCAGCTGGGGGTCGAGGTTGCGCCCTGGCCGGCCGGTCGCGAGCGCGTGGTAGCCGGGGTCGATGTAGTCCGGCCCGATCTTGTGGCCCGCGACGGCGAGCCCGCGGCCGCGCAGCGCGGCCATCAGACCGGTGGCGACGGTGGTCTTGCCGTGGCCGGACGCGGGCGCGGCCACGACGAGCCGAGGCAGCCGGATCACCACTCGATCCCCCGCTGGCCCTTCTGGCCGGCGTCCATCGGGTGGCGGACCTTGGTCATCTCGGTGACCAGGTCGGCGACCTCCAGGAGCCGGGGGTGCGCCCGCCGTCCGGTGATGACGACGTGCTGCTGGCCGGGCCGGTCGGCCAGGGTCGAGGCGACGTCCTCGGCGTCCACCCAGCCCCAGTGGATCGGGTAGGTGAACTCGTCCAGCACGTACAGCGTGTGGGTCTCGGCCGCGAGGCGGCGCTTGATCTCCGCCCAGCCCTCGGCGGCGGCCGCGGCGTGCTCGTCCTCGCTACCGGCCTTGCGCGACCACGACCAGCCGGAGCCCATCTTGTGCCACTCGACCGGCCCGCCGACGCCCTCCTGCTCGTGCAGCGCGCCGAGGCGTTCGAGGACGGCCTGCTCGCCGATGCGCCACTTCGCCGACTTCACGAACTGGAACACCCCGATCGACCAGCCCTGGTTCCAGCCGCGCAGCGCGAGTCCGAACGCGGCCGTGGACTTCCCCTTGCCGTCGCCGGTGTGGACCATGACGAGTGGCCGGTTGCGCCGCTGCCGGGTGGTGAGCTGGTCGTCGGGGACGACGGTCGGCTGCCCCTTCGGCATCAGGAGGCCCTCCGTCCGGCCGCGGCGACCAGGTGCTCGGCCGCCACCTCCCCGACGGCGACGTGCTCGGCACCGAGGTGCGCCGCGAGGTCGCGCGCGAGCCCCATGGTGAATCTCCCTGTCTCGCAGTCGATCACGACGGACGCGATGCCCGAGCTCGCGAGGTACGCGGCGGCCTGCTGCGACCGGCGTACGGCGTCGGCGCCGGCGGTGGCGCGACCGTCGGTCACCACGATGAGCAGCGGGCGCCGACGTGGGTCACGCAGCGACTCCAGGCGCAGCGTCTCCGCCGCGCGCAGCAGCCCCTCGGCGAGCGGTGTACGGCCGCCGGCGGGCATCTCCTGCAGACGCCGCGCCGCCACATCGACCGACGACGTCGGCGGCAGCAGCAGCTCGGCGTCGTCGCCGCGGAACGTCACCAGCCCGACCTTGTCGCGCCGCTGGTAGGCGTCCAGCAGCAGCGACAGCACGGCCGTCTTGACCTGCTCCATCCGCCGACGGGCCGCCATCGAGCCGCTCGCGTCGACGCAGAGCAGCACGAGGTTGGACTCGCGGCCGATCCGCCTGGCGTACCGCAGGTCGGTCGGGGTGACGCGCAGCCGGCCGGCGCCGGGCGTACGGCGTCCGGCGGCTGCGTGGATCGTCGAGACCAGGTGCACGGACGAGCCGTCGCCGGGGGTACGCCGCGCGCCGGCCGTCCGTCCGCGGCTCGACTCCGCCGGCGAGCGACGGCCCACCTCGCCCGCTCCGGTACCCGACACGCTGAACAGCCGCGCGCGGTAGGGCGTGCCGGCGCCGGTGAGCGTCGACCCGCCGGACCCGGCCGGGGCCTGCGCCGGGGCGCGTTCCGGGGCGCGTTCCGGGGCCGCCTCCGAGGGCCCGTCGCCGGGCGCGTCCTCCCCCCCGACCGGGTCGGCGGTCGGTCCGTCGTTCGGCCCGCTGTCGCCACCCGACGGCCCGTTCCCGGGCCCGCTCTCCGGCTCGGGCTCGCCCCCGCCGGGCGGTGGCGGCGGCGGCTCCTCCTCGCCCAGGATCTGGTCGAGCAGGTCCTCGTCCAGGCCGGGCGCGTCGAACGGGTTACGACGGCGACGGTGCGGGATGGAGAGCCGAGCGGCCGCGCGGATGTCCTCGATCGTCACCCGGTCCCGTCCGTGCCAGGCAGCGTGCGCGCTCGCGGCCCGCGCGGTGACGATGTCGGCGCGCATGCCGTCGACCTCGAACGCTGCACAGACCTCGGCGATCTTGATCAGCGCAGCGTCGGACAGCTCGACCGAGCCGACCGCCGCCCTGGCCTGCTGCACCCGTCGGGCCAGGTCGCTCTCCCGCTCCTGCCAGTCCGCGACGAACCCGGCCGGGTCGGCGTCGTACGCCAGCCGCCGCCGTACGACGTCGACGCGGGTCCGCGGGTCCCTAGGCGCCGCGACCTCGACAGTGAGCCCGAACCGGTCCAGCAGCTGGGGCCGCAGCTCGCCCTCCTCGGGGTTCATCGTGCCGACGAGCACGAACCGCGACGCGTGGGAGACCGAGACGCCGTCCCGCTCGACGGTGGACCGGCCCATCGCCGCGGCGTCGAGCAGCACGTCGACCAGGTGGTCCTGCAGCAGGTTGACCTCGTCGACGTACAGCAGGCCGCGGTGCGCCGCGGCGAGCAGGCCGGGGTCGTACTCCGCGACGCCCTCCGCGAGGGCCTTGTGCAGGTGCAGCGAGCCGAGCAGACGGTCCTCGCTGGCCCCGACGGGCAGCTCGACGAGGCGTGCCGGGCGGCTGGAGGTGCCGATAGCGGTGTGCGGACCGTCCGGGCAGCGCGGGTCGGGAGCGGCCGGGTCGCACGAGAAGCGGCAGCCGGCGACGACGTCCACCGGCGGCAGCAGCGCGGTGAGCCCGCGGACGGTGGTGGACTTGGCGGTGCCCTTCTCGCCGCGGACCAGGACGCCGCCGACGTCCGGCGCGACGGCCGTGATCAGCAGGGCGAGCGACATGTCGTCGGCGCCGACGACCGCGCTGAAGGGGAAGGTGGGTAGGGCTGCATGCATGCTGGACTCCCGCGGAACGTGCCGGGACCACGCGGCACGGTCGTTCGGCGTGAGGCCGGTCTTCGGACTTCCGAGCCCATCGACGCGCCTTCCCGGTCACCCAGTGGCCGGCGTCCGTACGCCGTGCGTCGATGGCATCCTCGGTCACCGCAGCGGGTCCTGTGCCGGAGTCTCACCGGCTTCCCGTGCACCTCACGTCTGCCGCTGGGCACCCTAACCGACGTTGCCCACTAGGGTCAGCCGCTGTGAGCACCGTGACTGTGGTCGGCATCGGCGCGGACGGCTGGGGAGGCCTTCCGCGCAACAGCCAGGACATCGTGACCGCGGCCGAGGTCGTCGTCGGCGGACAGCGCCACCTCGACCTGGTCCCGGAGGTCCCTCGCCAGGTACGCCGCACCTGGCCCTCTCCCCTGCGCGACGGGCTGGCCGCACTGCTGGCGCAGTACGACGGGCGCAACTTGGTCGCGCTGGCGTCCGGCGACCCGCTGCTGTCCGGTGTCGGTACGACCCTGGTCGAGCTGCTGGGCGCCGAGCGGGTCGACATCGTCCCCGCGGTCTCGTCGGTGGCCCTGGCGCACGCCCGGATGGGCTGGTCGTACGAGAGCACCACCATCGTGTCGCTCGTCGGCCGCCCGGTCGACCGGCTCGCGCGCCATCTCGCGCCGGGCCGACGGCTCATCGTGCTGTCCGCGGACGAGACGACGCCGGCGGCGGTCGCGGCCCTCCTGGACGAGCACGGCATGGGCGAGGCGGAGGTGGTCGCCTGGTCCCGACTCGGTGCACCGGACGAGTGGCGCGAGCGCGGGAGCGCTGCGGGCTGGTCGGCGGAGGTGGCCACCCTCAACCTGCTGTGCATCACCTGCCCCGCCGACGCACCGTCGTACGGCCTGACGCCCGGCCTGCCCGACGAGGCGTTCGAGCACGACGGCCAGCTCACCAAGCGCGACGTCCGGGCCACCGCGCTCGCCCGGCTGGAGCCGCGCCCCGGGCAGCTGCTGTGGGACGTCGGAGCCGGGGCCGGGTCGATCGCCATCGAGTGGATGCGCGCGCACCCGACCTGCGAGGCGGTCGCCGTCGAAGCGAGTCCTGAACGCGCGCAACGCATCTCGCGCAACGCCACCCGTCTCGGCCAGCCGCAGCTGCGGGTCGTCACGGGTGCGGCACCGGACGCCCTCACCGACCTACCGACCCCGGACGCGATCTTCATCGGCGGGGGCGCCGGGCGCGACGGCGTGCTCGACGCGTGCCTGGCCGCGCTCGAGCCCGGCGGCCGGCTGGTCGCCCACGCGGTGACGATCGAGACCGAGACCCTGCTCGTCGCGGCGCAGCGCGAGCACGGCGGCCAGCTCACCCGCATCTGGATCGAGAGCGCCGAGCCGCTGGGCAGCATGAGCGGCTGGCGACCGTCGCGCGCCGTCATCCAGTGGAGCCTGCAGCGATGACCGTCCACTTCGTCGGCGCCGGACCGGGCGCCGCTGACCTGCTCACCGTGCGCGCCGTCCGGCTGCTGGAGTCGGCCGGGACCGTGCTCTACCCCGGCACGTACCTCGACGAGGAGGTGCTGTCGTACGCGCGGGACGCCGAGCTCGTCGACACCCAGGACCTCGACCTGGACCAGATCACCAAGCACCTGGTCGCGGCGCACGAGCGCGGCGAGGACGTCGTCCGGCTGTGCTCGGGCGACCCGTCGGTGTACTCCGCGCTGACCGAGCAGAAGGCGCGGCTCGACGTGGCGGGCGTGCCGTGGGACGTCGTGCCGGGTGTCCCCGCGTACGCCGCGGCCGCCGCGCTGCTGCGGGCCGAGCTGACCGTTCCGGAGGTCGCGCAGTCGGTCGTCCTCACCCGGACCCAGCAGCGCTCGACGGTGATGCCGGAGGCCGAGGAGCTGGAGCGGTTCGCCGCGACCGGCTCGACGCTGGTGCTGCACCTGTCGGTGCGCCGGACCACGGAGCTGGCCGAGCGGCTCACCCCGTACTACGGCGCGGCGTGCCCGGTGGCGGTGGTGTACCGCGCGTCGCAGCCGGGCCAGCAGGTGCTGATCGGCGCGCTGGCGACCATCGGTGAGCAGGTCGAGCGGGCCGGCCTCACGCAGGCCGCCCTGATCCTGGTCGGCCCGGCACTCGCCGCGCGGACGTCCCGAGGCTCCTTCCTCTACGACCCCGCCCGCGAGCGCCGGACGCGCTGAGATCGCTCAGCGCTGCAGGAAGTCCAGCAGCGCGCTGTGGAACGCGCCCTGGTGGGAGACGTTGATCCCGTGCGGACCACCCTCGACCAGGACGAGCTCGCTGCCGGGCAGCGACTCGTGGGTACGCCGGCCGCTGCCCTTGAACGGCACGGTCGCGTCGGCGTCGCCGTGGATGACCAGGGCCGGGACGGTCACCGCGGCGAGGTCGTCGCGGAAGTCGGTGGTGCCGAACGCGGTCATCGCCTGCAGCGCTGCGACCTTGCTCGCCTGCCGGCACAGCTCGATCGCTTCCTGCCGCTGGTCCTCGCTGACCACCAGCTCGCCGTGGGCGGAGAAGAAGTCCGTGATGAACCCGTCGTAGAACGTGTCGCTGCTCGTGGTGAGGGACGCCGCCATCTTCGCGGCCTCGGCCTTGGTCAGCGGGCCGTCCGGGTTGTCGCCGCCCTTCATGAGGTACGGCGTCACGGCCGAGGCGAGCACCACGGAGTGCACCCGCTCGGCGCCGTGCCGGGCGAGGTAGCGGACGACCTCGCCGCCGCCCATGGAGAAGCCCACGAGCGTCACGTCCCGCAGGTCCAGCTCGGTCATCAGGTTCGCGAGGTCGTCGGCGAGGTCGTCGTAGCCGTACCCGGTGGCGGGCTTGTCCGACTGACCGAAACCGCGCCGGTCGTAGGCGATCACCCGGTAGCCGCCGTCCCGCAGCACGGGGATGTTGTCCTTCCACGCCTCACCGCTCAGCGGCCAGCCGTGGATCAGGACGACCGGACGCCCGGAGCCACCGGTGTCCTGGTAGTGCAGCGTCACTGAGCCGGTCGTGGTCGTCGTCATCTGCGCGTCCTCTCGTGTGCCCCTGGACTCGGCTACCCAGGAGGTGCCGCCTCAAACGCGCCGCTCACCGTCCACGAACCGAGGCGTCCACACCTGACCCGCCGCGGTCACGCGGGTGCTCGAGGCTCCGACGATCACGAGGCACTTCATGTCGATCGACGCAGGGTCGAGCTCGCCGATGGTGGTGACGCAGAGCGACTCCTCGGCCCGTCCCACGTCACGTCCGATGACGACGACAGTGCCGGCGTCCTTGTGCTGCAGCAGGATTCGCTGGGCCCGGGCCATCTGGTCGGGTCGGGCGTTCGACCGCGGGTTGTAGATCGCGAGCACCAGGTCGGCGGCGGCGATGGCCGCCAGCCGCTCCTCGACGACGGACCAGGGCTTGAGCCGGTCGGACAGGCTGACGACCGCGAAGTCGGCGCCGATCGGCGCACCCGCCCGCGCGGCCACCGCCTGCACCGCCGACACGCCGGGAAGGACCCGGACCGGCACGACGTCGTACGCAGGATCGGTCGCCTGGGCCTCGAACACGGCCGCGGCCATACCGAAGACACCCGCGTCCCCGCCCGAGACGACGGCGACTCGCTCGCCACGACGCGCGAGGTCGAGCGCGAGGCGAGCCCGGTCGACCTCGACAGTGTTGCCGCTCGCGTGCCGCTGGAGGCCGGACCGCTGTGGGACCCGGTTGACGTACGGCGCGTACCCCACGACGTGCTCGACCTCCGCGAGCGCCGCGGCGACCTCCGGCGTCAACCAGCGGTCCGGGCCCGGGCCGAGCCCGACGACGAGCACCTCGGCAACCTGCTTCGGCTGCAGAGGTTCTCCAGACACCTCGCCGTGACGGGTGCGGGTCGGTGAGGTGTCGCCGTCGACCAGGACGATCGAGAAGTACGGCACGGTGGCCGGGTCGACGTCCGCCACCGGCAGGCGACGCTCGCGTCCGGTGGAGGCTCGCTCGACGTACACGGCGTCGTCCAGCCGTCCGGCGGACTCCAGCGCGCGGCGTACGGCGGGGAACGTCCGGCCGAGCTTCATGATCACCGCGCCGTCGGTGTCGGCGAGGCGTCGCGCCAGCTCGGGCTCCGGCAGCGTGCCGGGGAGCACCGTGAGCACGTCGGTCTGCCGGACGAGCGGCAGCGCAGCCGACGCGGTCGCACCGGCCATCGAGGTCACGCCGGGCACGATCTCGACCGGGCGGTGAGGGGCGATGCGGTCGAGCATGTACATGAACGAGCCGTAGAACAGCGGGTCACCCTCGGACAGCAGCACCACGTCCCGGCCGGCGTCGAGGTGAGCGATCAGACGTGCGGCGGACTCGGTGTAGAAGTCTTCCATCGCGCCCGCGTAACCGCCCGGGTGCTCGGTGGCGCCGGTCGTGACCGGGTAGACCAGCTCCTCCTCCGTCGCGTGTCCGAGCAGGTCGGCGACGACGGCCCGCGCGTTGGACGACCCAGGACGACCCGCGTGGTAGGCGACCACGTCGGCGGCGCCGATCAGCCGAGCGGCTTTGAGGGTCAACAGCTCCGGGTCGCCCGGCCCGACGCCGACCCCGTACAGCGTGCCTCGGCTCATCGGACGCTCGCCCCGATCTCGTCGTCCTGGGCGAGTGCGTTGAGCGCGGCGACCGCCATGGCCGAACCGCCGCGCCGGCCGTGCACGACCAGGTGCGGGATCCGCGGGGCGTACGCCGCGAGCGCCTCCTTGGACTCGGCCGCGCCGATGAACCCGACGGGTACGCCGACCACGGCGGCCGGACGCGGCGCGCCGTCGGCCAGCAGCTCCAGCAGGTGGAAGAGCGCGGTCGGGGCGTTGCCGATCGCGACCACCGCCCCTTCCAGGCGCTCGGTCCACAGCGACACCGCTGCGGCCGATCGCGTCGTCCCGAAGTCCCTCGCCAGCAACGGGACTCGCTCGTCGCGCAGGAGGCAGACCACGTCGTTGTCGCGCGGCAGGCGGGGGCGCGTGACGCCCGCGGCGATCATCTGCGCGTCCGTCAGGATCGGCGCGCCGGCGCGCAGGGCGGCGCGCGCGGCGCCGACGAAGTCCTCGGTGACGTGCAGGTCGGTCGCCAGGTCCGGCTGCCCGCAGGCGTGGATCATCCGGACGGCGACCTTCTCCGCGTCACCCGGCAGGTGCGCGGTGTCGGCCTCCCGCCGGATCGTCGCGAACGAGGCGCGGTAGATCGCCGCGCCGTCCGTCTCGTACTCGTAGCGTCGGGTGGGCGGCTTCACGCGAGGTCCTCCGGGCGGTGCTTCAGGTTCGTGGCGATCAGGCCTCGCCAGGGCGTGACGACGAGCTCCGTTGCCAGAGAGATGATCTCGCGTACCCCGGCGCTGGGTACGACGCCGTCCGGCCAGGTGCGGTGGTAAGCCCAACGGCCGTCGTCCTGGGCCAGGGAGCCCGGCAGCGGAGGCGCTGCCTGCGGCAGAGGGACGGGCGTGGTCGCCCCGAGCTCGTCACGGCCGTGGGCGAGCTCGTGGACGTGCCAGGCCGCGCTTCGCCCCTCGCCACGTACGGCGAGGAACCGGTGCGCCAGAGCGATCAGCGCCGGCACCACGTCCGCCAGCACGACGTCCCGGTGGGCTCGTCCGTCGATCAGCACGAGCGCTCGGTCCGGGCCGGTCGCGACGGCGCCGAGGTCGTGCGACGCGCCGACGACGTCGCCGCGCCCGTCGTCCAGCAAGAACAGGAACTTCCCGGGCAGGGCCGCGAGCGCGTCGTCGGCGAGCAGGGCGGTGTCCAGGTCGGCGAGCACCCCGCGCAGGTCGGCCACTCCCCCTGCCAGCCCGGTCAGCGGCGTACACACGATGTTGCGCACCAGGTCGTGCGCCGGGCTCGGCAGCAGCCCCGCCCCGGCGATGCGGTCGGCCGCGGCGGCGTCGTCCCGAACGCCGCGGATCTGCACGTTGGCCCGCGACGTGAGGTGCAGGTGCCCGTCACCGAGGTCGTCGGCGACGTCGGCCAGCGCCGTGAGCGCCGGCGCTGCGACCCGTCCACCCGGCAGCCGGACCCGCAGCACGCCACCGTCGTCCGCCGGCCAGGGCCGGGTGATCCCGGGGCAGCGGTCGGGTCGGGTGCGCGTCACGGCGCACATGCTCGCACGGGACCGTCCAGTACCCTGAGCCCGCACGTCCTCGCGTGACCCAGGAACCCGGTGAGAGTCCGGGGCGGTTCCGCCACTGTGACGCCGACGCCACCCGCGCCGGCCAGCCAGACACTGACCGTGAGGACCTCCGACCACTACGGGGCGCGAACCCCGCGAAGGAGTTCCCGGCGATGACCCGCATCCTGCTGCTGTCCACCTCGGACACCGACCTGCTGTCCGCTCGCTCCAGCGGTGCCTCGTACGACCTGGGCAACCCCAGCCGTACGCCGCCGGAGGGCCTCCCCGACCGGCTCGCCGGCGTCGACCTCGTCGTCGTACGGATCCTCGGCACGGCCCGCACCTGGCAGGAGGGGCTGGACGCGATCACCGCCTCGGGCACCCCCACCGTCGTCCTCGGCGGTGAGCAGACGCCCGACGCCGAGCTGATGTCGCTGTCCACCGTCCCGGTCGGCATCGCCGCTCAGGCGCACGCCTACCTCGCCCAGGGCGGCCCGGCGAACCTAGCCCAGCTGCACGCCTTCTTGTCCGACACCGTCCTGCTCACCGGCGAGGGGTTCGAGCCGCCGGCCGTCACGCCCGAGTGGGGTCGGCTGGACCGGCCCGCCGTGGAGGGCGACCGGGTGCGGATCGGCGTCCTCTTCTACCGCGCCCACGAGACCAGCGGGAACACCGCGTTCGTCCACACGCTCGCCGATGCGATCGACGCGACCGGCGAGGCGGTCGGGCTGCCGATCTTCTCCTCCTCGCTGCGCACCGCGCCGGCCGATCTGATCCAGGAGTTCGGCACGCTGGACGCGTTGATCGTGACCGTCCTCGCCGCCGGCGGATCGCGGCCGGCGGCCGTCAGCGCCGGCGAGGACGACGAGGCCTGGGACGTCGCCGCGATGGCCGCGCTCGACATCCCGGTGCTGCAGGGCCTCTGCCTCACCTGGTCCCGCGAGGACTGGGCGGACTCCGACGACGGCGTCTCGCCGCTGGACTCGGCGACGCAGGTGGCCATCCCCGAGTTCGACGGGCGCATCATCACGGTGCCGTTCTCGTTCAAGGAGATCGACGAGGACGGCCTGCCCTCCTACGTCGCCGACGACGAGCGCTGCGCCCGGCTCGCGGGCATCGCGGTCGGGCACGCCCGGCTGCGCCGGCTCCCCGCGAAGGACCGCAAGATCGCGCTGATGCTGTCGGCGTACCCGACGAAGCACAGCCGGATCGGCAACGCCGTCGGTCTCGACACCCCGGTCTCGGCGATCCGGCTGCTGCGCGCGATGCGGGATGCCGGGTACGACCTCGGCACCGACAACACCATCACTCGCCTTCTCGACACCCCCGCCGGTCGAGCCGGGCGGAGCGCTAGCGGAGTCCGTGTCGAGACCCCCGCAGCCGCGGACGCCGAGTCTCCCCGTACGGCAACGGGTTTCGACTCGGACTCGCCTAGCGGCTCGTCCGGCTCAACCAGCGATGGTGGGGACACTGCGGCGGGGAACGCGCTGATCCATGCGTTGATCGACGCGGGCGGGCAGGACGAGGAATGGCTGACCCACGCCCAGCTGACCGACGGCACGGTCCGCATCGCCGCCGACGACTACCGCCGCTGGACCGCGCACCTGCCGGACGAGCTCACCGACGCGATGCGCGAGACCTGGGGCGAGGCGCCGGGCGAGCTGTTCGTCAACGACGCCGGCGAGATCGTCCTGGCGACGTTGCAGGCCGGGAACGTGATCGTGATGATCCAGCCGCCGCGCGGCTTCGGTGAGAACCCGGTCGCGATCTACCACGACCCGGACATGCCGCCGTCGCATCACTACCTCGCGGCGTACCGCTGGCTGGAGCACGGCTTCGGCGCGCACGCGGTCGTCCACCTCGGCAAGCACGGCTCGATGGAGTGGCTGCCCGGCAAGAACGCCGCCCTCTCCGCGGCGTGCGCGACCGACGCGGCGATCGGCTCCATGCCGCTCATCTACCCGTTCCTGGTCAACGACCCGGGCGAGGGGGCGCAGGCCAAGCGCCGGGCGCACGCCACGATCGTCGACCACCTCATCCCGCCGATGGCGCGGGCGGAGTCGTACGGCGACATCGCCCGGCTGGAACAGCTGCTGGACGAGTACGCCAACATCGCGGCGATGGACCCGGCCAAGCTGCCCGCGATCCGCGCGCAGATCTGGACCCTCATGCAGGCCGCGCGGATGGACCACGACCTTGGGCTGACCGACCGGCCGGAGGACGAGCAGTTCGACGACTTCCTGCTGCACGTCGACGGCTGGCTGTGCGAGGTCAAGGACGCTCAGATCCGCGACGGCCTGCACGTCCTCGGCGCCGCGCCCACCGGCGAGGCACGGGTCAACCTCGTGCTGTCGATCCTGCGCGCCTCCCAGGTGTGGTCCGGTCAGGCCGGCGCGTTGCCCGGTCTGCGAACGGCGCTGGGACTCAAGGAAGGTGGAGCCGACACGCGCTCCGTCGACGCCGTCGAGCAGCACGCCCGATCCCTCGTCCAGGCCATGGAGGACGCCGACTGGTCGCCGGCCGCGGTGGAGGGCGTCGTGGCCGAGCACGCCCCGACCGCCGAGCCGGACGTACGCCGCGTGCTCACCTTCGCGGCGACCGAGGTCGTGCCACGGCTCGCGCGCACCACCGACGAGCTCGACCACGTGCTCCACGCCCTCGACGGCGGCTACGTCCCGGCGGGCCCGTCCGGCTCGCCACTGCGCGGGCTGGTCAACGTCCTGCCGACCGGGCGCAACTTCTACACCGTCGACCCGAAGGCCGTCCCGAGCCGGCTCGCCTTCGAGACCGGGCAGCACCTCGCGTCCTCCCTGCTGGAGCGCTACCTCGCCGACACCGGCGAGTACCCGCGCTCCGTCGGCCTGTCCGTCTGGGGCACGTCGGCGATGCGTACCTCCGGCGACGACGTGGCCGAGGTGCTCGCCCTGCTCGGCGTCCGGCCGGTCTGGGACGAGGCCTCCCGCCGCGTCACCGACCTGCAGGTCGTCCCGCTGGACGAGCTCGACCGGCCGCGCATCGACGTCACCGTCCGCATCTCCGGGTTCTTCCGGGACGCCTTCCCGCACGTCGTCGGGATCCTGGACGACGCCGTCCGCCTCGTGGCCGCCCTCGACGAGCCGGCCGAGCAGAACTTCGTCCGGGCGCACGCGCAGGCCGACCTCGCCGAGCACGGTGACGAACGCCGTTCCACCACCAGGATCTTCGGCTCCAAGCCCGGGGCGTACGGCGCCGGCATCCTGCCGCTGATCGAGTCCGGCTCGTGGCGGGACGACGCCGACCTGGCCGAGGTCTACACGACCTGGGGCGGGTACGCGTACGGCCGGGACCTGGACGGCGCCCCGGCGCAGGACGACATGCGCTCGGCGTACCGGCGGATCGCGGTGGCGGCCAAGAACACCGACACCCGCGAGCACGACATCGCCGACTCCGACGACTACTTCCAGTACCACGGCGGCATGGTCGCGACCGTCCGCGCGCTGACCGGGCAGGACCCGGCGGCGTACATCGGCGACTCGACCTCTCCCGACGTCGTCCGGACCCGCTCGCTGGACCAGGAGACGTCGCGGGTCTTCCGCTCGCGCGTGGTCAACCCGCGCTGGATCTCTGCGATGCAGCGGCACGGGTACAAGGGCGCGTTCGAGCTCGCCGCGACCGTCGACTACCTGTTCGGGTACGACGCGACCACCGGCGTGGTCACCGACCACATGTACGAGACGCTCGCGCAGACGTACGCCCTGGACGAGCAGAACCAGCAGTTCATGCGCCAGGCGAACCCGTGGGCGCTGCGCGGCATCATCGAGCGGCTGCACGAGGCGCACGACCGGCAGCTGTGGGAACAGCCGGAGCCGGGCACGCTGGAGGCTCTCCAGCAGGTGTACCTCGACCTGGAGGGCGACCTCGAAGACCGCGAGCAGCGGTGACCCCGCCCGTCCGGGTCAGCGTGATCGGCATCGGCTGCGGCAGCCCGGATCATCTGACGCTGCAGGCGGTTCGCGCGCTCGGATCGCTCGACGTCGTCGTCCTGACCGACAAGCGGCGGGGTGACGACCCGCTGGTCCACGTCCGTGAGCGGATGCTGGCCGAGCACGTCGCCGGCGTTCAGACCGTCGTCGTCCACGACCCGCCCCGCGAGCGGCGCGCCGAGCACGTCGGCGACCAGCGCTCCTACGAGCGGGCGGTCGAGGACTGGCACGACGCACGTGCCAGCGCGTACGCGGACGCCCTCGCGCCGTACCGCGGCCGGCAGGTCGGGTTCCTGGTGTGGGGCGACCCGGCGTTCTACGACTCGACGCTGCGGATCCTCGGCCGGGTGGCGGCCGCCGGTCTGCCCCTGGACATCGAGGTCGTTCCCGGCGTCAGCGCCGTCCAGCTGCTGGCAGCCCGGCACCGGTTGGTGCTGAACGACATCGGGGCGCCGATCACCGTCACGACCGGGCGCCGGCTGGCCGAGGAGGCCGACCGCGGCACCGACAACATCGTCGTCATGCTCAACCGGTCCCTCGACGCGGTCGAGCTCGGCGACGACTGGCACATCTGGTGGGGAGCCAACCTCGGCACGGCGCACGAGTCGCTGCTGTCCGGCGACCTGCGCACGACAGCGCCGCAGATCGACGGCGAGCGCAACCGGGTCCGCGCGGCGGCGGGCTGGGTGATGGACGTCTACCTGCTCCGCCGCCGCGCCTGACGATCACGCCGCGGGCAGCACCACCCGTACCGGCAGCGCGGACGGTGCGGTCGTCCCCGTACCGAGCTGACCGGCCGCGTTGTCACCCCAGCACCAGACCTCATCCGGTCGGGCCGCGCAGGTGTGCGTCGCGCCGACCGCGACACTCACGGCGGTGGACGGCAGTGCGGTCAGGACGCCGACCAACGAGGCGTCGGTCGATCCGTTGCCGAGCTGACCGAGGTCGTTGCGGCCGGAGCAGGACAACGCGTCGCTGTTCCCGCCCGCACAGGCGTGCCCGGTCCCGACCGCGAGGGTCGGGTAGAGGTGAGTGCCACCCAGCTTCGCGCGCGTCCCGACGAGGTGGTCGGCGGTCGTGCCGTCCGCCAGCTGGCCGCTGTCGTTCTGCCCGGTGCAGTCCACCAAGGACGCGTCGGCGACGCAGGTGCTGTCGCCTCCCGCGGCCAGGACGTAGGTCGCCCGCGCCACGCTGCCGACCATCTTCCGCGGCGTGCTCGAGCCCGTCGTCGTCCGGTCGCCCAGCTGGCCCTTGTCGTTGGCGCCCCAGCACCACACGGACCCGTCCATCACCACGGCGCAGGAGTGGGCAGCACCGACCGCGACCTGGTTGGCGCTCGACGGCAGGCCGGTCACGCGCGACGGCTTGGACGACCCGGTCCCGTTGGTGCCCGTCTGCCCCTGGTCGCCGGCCCCCCAGCAGCTCACCGCACCGTCCTCCAGGGCGGCGCAGGCGTGCGAGGGACCCACGGCGATGTGGACGGCCTTCGCACCGAGTCCGTCGACGGTCGCCGGCGTCGTCGTGTCCGGGCCGGGGACCTGGCCCCAGCAGGACACCTCGCCGGTGGACAGCAGCGCGCAGCTCTGCTGACCGCCGGCGGCGACCTGCACCACGCCGCTCGAGAGACCCTGCGGCTGCACCGGCGCGGTGGCCGAGGTGGTGGAGCCGTCGCCCAGCTGCCCCTGGGTGTTGTCGCCCCAGCACCACACCGAGCCTCCACGGGCGCGCGCACAGCTGTGCTGGTCACCCGCGGCGACGTCCCAGTCGGCCGCCCCGAAGTCCTGGACCGTGAGCTCGTAGGAGCGGGTGGCCCGCTGGCCGGACCCGTCCGTCAGCAGCACCGTGAACGTCCAGGTGCCCTGGCGCAGCGGCGTGCCGATGAGCACGCCGCTGCCGGTGAGGGACATGCCCGGCGGCAGGACCCCGGCGTCGACCGAGAAGTGCTCGGGGTCGGTGCCGCCGGTCCGGGGCACCGACCAGCCGGCGTACCGGCTCTTGAGCCACCCGGACGTCACGGGACGGTCCAGCAGCACGAGTGGACGGACGACGTCCGGCAGGTAGCCCACCACGTCGACCAGCAGGTCCGTCTGCGCCGAGCTGTAGATGCTCAGCCGGCCCTGGGTGTCGAGCGTCGCGGTCAGGGAGTTCGCGAAGGTCTTGCTCGCCGGGAAGTTCAGCACCGACGTCGGCGCTCCCGAGGCGTTCGTCGCGGCGGCCGAGACGTAACCCGAGGTCGCCGGGTTCACCGCGGCGAGGGTCAGCTCGACCGCGGCCACGCCGGTGGTCGGCACGCCGCCACGTCCGGCGACCTGCAGGGTCACGCTTCCGCGGGCGGGTACCCGGGCGCGCGGAGCGCCCAGACCGGTGCGGGTGTCCATCAGCCGGGAGGGGTTGAGCGCCACGTACGCCGGGCTGCTCTGCGGTACCCAGCCGATGACGTCGACCAGCAGGTGGGTCGAGGCCGAGCTGTAGACGCTGAACGAGCCGTCCGACCCGACCTTCAGCACCGCCATGGCCGCTCGCGTCGCGCCCGCGTAGTTGAGCGTCGAGGAGGAGGGCCGCGTCTGGCCGGTCGGATAGGCCGTCAGCCAGCCCGAGCTCGTCGACACCGCGGTGAGGTTGACGATGACCGCGGCCACGCCGCTGGCGGGAACGCCGCCCTTGCCCGCGACCGGGACCTGCCGCGTCTCACCGGCGCTCACTGCTGCGCTCGGACGGGTGTCGAGCACGCGCGCGGAGTCGAGCGGCTCGACGAGCGCGTCCTTCTCGACGTAGCCGACGACGTCGATCAGCAGGTCCGCGGCCGTCGACGCGGTCACGTCCACGGCGCCCGCACTTCCCGGGCGAACGATGACCTGGTTCGGCACGGCCTGGCCGGCCGGGAAGTTCACCGCCGAGCCCGACGCACTCGATGCCCCGCTGGGCACCAGCGACAGCCAGCCGCTCTGCGCGGCGCTGAGGACGGTGACGTTGAGAACCACCGCCTTCGCGTCGGCCGGCACCCAGGAGTCGAGTCCGACGGGAACCGCGACGCTCACGCCGGCCACCAGCCTGGACGCGCCGCGCCCGACGCGGGTGTCGACCGTGCGCTGCGGCGAGACGAGCGGCGCGTAGCCGTACCCGATCGGCGTCGACGCGGTCGCGACGGCGCTTCCCGGTGCGGCGGAGGCGAGCGACGTGGTGACGAGTGACCCGGCGACCAGCGCCAGGATGGTGCCGAGAATCGCTATGTACCACCGTGATTCGCGACGACGGCGCGCGCCGGCGACCATGGGTTCTCCCCCTGCTGACATTGAAATGGCGGCGAACATTAACACGGTCAGAGCCGGTCGGGGGCGTGAAGAACGCAAGGTTCACCCTGGGCCCGATCGGGTAGGAGCACGGCCAGGTTCGCTCCGCGATCGTCGGGAGCGGCGTAGCGTGGTCAGCCCGGCACGAAGGAGTGCGATGCGACGACGACGGGTCGCTGCCATGAGCGCAGCCATCGCCCTGGTTGCCACGGGTCTGTCCGCGTGCGCCGGATCCTCGGCGCGGCCGGCCGACAGGCTGCTGGTCTGGAGCCTGGAGGCCCAGCCGGACCGGGTGGCCGTGCAGCAGCGGATGCTGGCCGCCTTCACCAAGGCCACCGGCATCAGGACCGAGCTGGTCGCCGTCGACGAGGGCCAGCTGCCGCAGCTGATCGCGAGCGCCGCGCAGACCGGTGACCTGCCCGACGTCGTGGGCTCGCTCCCCCTCGGCTTCGTCCGCCAGCTCGACCACTTCGACGTCCTCGACCGCAGCGTCGCGACGCAGGTGCTGGACCGGCTCGGTCGCGGCACGTTCGCCCCTCGCACCGTGCAGATGGTCACCGAGGGCAGGCAGGCGCTGGCGGTGCCGTCGGACGGGTGGGCGCAGGTGCTGGTCTACCGCAAGGACCTGTTCCAGCAGGCGGGGCTGCCCGCACCGACCACCTACGACGCGATGATGCGGGCCGCGACCCGTCTCACCACCGGGAAGCAGTACGGCATCAGCATCGCCACCGACCCGGCCGACGTCTTCACCCAGCAGACCTTCGAGTCGCTCGCGCTCGGCAACGGGTGCCAGCTCATCGACGCCAAGGGCACGGCGCAGATCGACTCGCCGCGCTGCCTGCGCACGTGGCGCACCTACCGGCAGCTGGCCGGCAAGGTCTCACCCGAGGGCCTGCAGGACGTCGACTCCACCCGCGCCAGCTACTTCGCCGGCCAGTCGGCGATGGTGCTGTGGTCGACCTTCATCCTGGACGAGCTGGCCGGGCTGCGCAACGACGCCGTCCCGACCTGCGGCCCGTGCAAGAGGGACAAGACCTGGCTGGCCAAGCACAGCGGGGTGGTCACCGCGATCACCGGGCCCGACGGCGGCAGCGGCGGTTTCGGGGAGGTGTCCTCGTGGGCCGCGATCAAGGGCGGCAACACCAAGGGCGCCGCCGCGCTGATGGGCTACGCCCTGGGCCCGGGGTACACGACCTGGCTCGGCATGGCCCCCGAGGGCAAGTTCCCCGCCCGGCTCGGCCCGCAGCCGGGCTCGCGCCAGTACGTCCAGGACTGGTCGCGGCTGAAGTCCGGTGTCGACACCAAGAAGGTGCTCAGCACGGTGTACGACGCGCAGACCATGCAGCAGGTGACCGGCGTCTGGGACCACTTGGACCGCTGGGCGATCCCCGAGAACCAGGGCGCGGTCCTTGGTCCCACCTCGGCCGAGCTGCCGATCGCCAAGGCGGTCGCGGAGATGTCCAACGGGTCGCAGTCCGCCGACGGCGCAGCCCGCGACGCGCGGGACGCGGTCGATGAGATCGCGACCTCGGTGAGCTGAGGAGGCCGACCATGAGCTCTCGGGCACTCGACGCGCCGGACCGGCAGGACGACACCGCATCCCCACCCGTGCGCCCTCCGCGCCGCAACCGGCTGCGGCGCAAGGAGAACCGCGACGGTCTGCTGATGGTCGGCCCGACCGTCGTCATCGTCGTGGCGGTCGTGGTCATCCCGGTGCTGTGGAACATCGTGCTGGCCTTCCAGCACCTGTCCTTCCTGGAGATCCGCGACGCCAGCCCGTTCCGGCCGTTCACGCTGGACAACTTCCGCGAGGTCCTCGGGGCTCGCGGGTTCTGGGCGTCGCTGCGGACCACCGTCGTGTACAGCATCGGCGCCACCCTCGGCTCCATCGCCCTCGGCCTGGTCGCGGCGCTCGCCCTGCGCGACTCCTTCCGCGGCCGCGGCCTCGTACGGGCCGCCATGCTCCTGCCGTACGTCGCACCCGTGGTCGCGGTGACCTTCGTCTGGCAAGTCCTGCTCAACCCGCAGTTCGGCATCGTCAACGCCTGGGGCCAGCGCTACCTCGGTTGGGACCACCCGCAGGACTTCCTCGGCACCGAGCCGAACGCCCTGCTGACGGTCATCGCGTTCGAGATCTGGCGCTACTTCCCGTTCGCGTTCATGTTCCTGATCGCGCGGCTGCAGGCCGTGCCCGGCGACGTCATCGAGGCCGCCGTCGTCGACGGCGCCACGCCGTGGCAGCGTTTCCGATACATCATCCTGCCCGAGCTCGCCTCGGTGATCGCGCTGCTGACGGTGCTGCGCCTGATCATGACGTTCAACAAGTTCGACGACGTCTACCTGCTGACCGGCGGCACGGCCGGTACGGAGGTCGTCGCCGTCCGCGTCTTCAACTACCTGACCGGCCGGTTCGACGCCGGCAGCGCCGCCGCCCAGGCGGTCGTGCTCTCGCTGGTGATGGCGGTCTTCCTGCTGATCTACCTCAAGTGGCTGGCCCGGACCGAGAGCGAGGAGTCATGAGTCGGCACGCACTGCAGGAGCGCGTCTTCGGCATCGGTCGCTGGGTCGTCATCGCGCTGCTGCTGGTGGTGACGCTGTTCCCGTTCCTCTACATGGTGCTGCTGTCGTTCGTCCCGATCGAGCGCCTGCTGGAGGACCCCGCGCGGCTGTGGTACCCGCTGAAGGACTTCACCACCGACACCTACCGCACCGTCCTGAAGCCCGAGGACGAGGGCGGCCAGGGGTTCACAGCCTTCATCCGCAACTCGCTGATCGTCGCCGGCCTGGCCACGATCATCACCCTGGTGGTGTCGATCCTCGGCGCGTACGCCGTCGCCCGGCTGAGCTTCTTCGGGCGCCGGACGATCAGCGCGCTGTTCCTGTCGGTCTACCTCTTCCCGGTCATCGTGCTGGCCATCCCGCTGGTGATCCTGTTCTCCAAGGTCGGGCTGGCCGGCTCCCTGGTCGGGCTGATGCTGGTCTACGTCGTGCAGACGATCCCGATCTCGATCCACATGCTGCGCAACTACTTCAGGACGATCCCGCAGAGCGTCGAGGAGTCCGCGGCCATCGACGGCGCCGGCCGGTTCCAGGTCCTCACCCGGATCACGCTCCCGCTCGCGATGCCCTCGATCATGTCGACCGCCCTGTTCGTCTTCATGATCGCCTGGAACGAGTTCCTCTTCGCGCTGCTGTTCCTGGCCGCCAAGCGCGAGGACTGGACCGTCTCGCTCGGGCTGTCGCAGCTGGCCAACGGCGTCGAGGTGCCCAAGACCGTCCTGATGGCCGGGTCCGTCGTGCTGACCCTGCCGATCATCGTGCTGTACCTGGCGGCGGAGCGCTGGCTCACCGAGGGCCTGACCAGCGGCGCCGACAAGGGCTGACCCTCCTCCGGCGCCAACGTACCGCGGGTACGCGAAAGGGCCCGAGTCCATGCGGACTCGGGCCCTTCCTCGCGCTGCCTCAGCAGCGTGAGATCACTTCAGGATCTTGACGACCCGGCCGGCGCCGACGGTACGGCCGCCCTCGCGGATGGCGAAGCGCAGGCCCTCCTCCATGGCGATGGGCTGGATGAGCTCGACGCGCATGTCGGTGTTGTCACCCGGCATGACCATCTCGACACCCTCGGGCAGGTGCACGACACCGGTGACGTCCGTGGTCCGGAAGTAGAACTGCGGACGGTAGTTGTCGTAGAACGGCGTGTGACGGCCACCCTCGTCCTTGCCCAGGATGTAGACCTGAGCCTCGAACTCGGTGTGCGGGGTGATCGAGCCCGGCTTCACGACGACCTGGCCGCGCTCGACGTCCTCGCGCTTGGTGCCGCGCAGCAGCAGACCGACGTTCTCGCCCGCGCGACCCTCGTCGAGCAGCTTGCGGAACATCTCGATGCCCGTGACGGTGGTCTTCTGCGACGCCTCGCGGATGCCGACGATCTCGACCTCCTCGTTGACGTTCAGGACGCCACGCTCGATACGACCGGTGACGACGGTGCCACGACCGGTGATCGTGAAGACGTCCTCGATCGGCATCAGGAAGGGCTTCTCGATGTCGCGGACCGGGTCCGGGATGGACTCGTCGACCGCGTCCATGAGCTCCTCGACCGTCTTGGTCCACTCCGGGTCGCCCTCGAGCGCCTTCAGAGCCGAGACCTTGACGACCGGCGCGTTGTCACCGTCGAACTCCTGGCTCGACAGCAGCTCGCGGACCTCCATCTCGACGAGCTCGAGGATCTCCTCGTCGTCGACCATGTCGGCCTTGTTCAGCGCCACCAGGATGTAGGGCACGCCCACCTGGCGGGCGAGCAGAACGTGCTCGCGGGTCTGCGGCATCGGGCCGTCGGTGGCGGCGACCACGAGGATCGCGCCGTCCATCTGAGCCGCACCGGTGATCATGTTCTTCACGTAGTCGGCGTGACCCGGAGCGTCGACGTGGGCGTAGTGACGCGCCTCGGTCTCGTACTCCTGGTGGGAGACGTTGATCGTGATACCGCGCTGCTTCTCCTCGGGCGCGTTGTCGATCTCGTCGAACGCCGACGCCTTGTTGAGCGTCGGGTACTTGTCCGCCAGCACCTTGGTAATGGCAGCCGTCAGCGTCGTCTTACCGTGGTCGACGTGACCGATGGTGCCGATGTTGACGTGCGGCTTGGTCCGCTCGAACTTGGCCTTAGCCACTGGGGTCCTCCTTCAAGGACTGTTTCGGACGCCGGGGCGGCGCCGGATGGGGTTTCTCTTTCCTTACCGGTGGGCTGACGCGAGGATACGCGTCACTCGCCCCGGATCTTCTTGATGATCTCCTCCGCGACGTTCCGGGGAACCTCGGCGTAGGAGTCGAACTGCATCGTGTAGTTGGCACGACCCTGGGTCTTGGACCGCAGGTCACCGACATACCCGAACATCTCCGACAGCGGAACCAGGCCCTTGACGACCTTCGCACCGCTGATGTCCTCCATGGCCTGGATCTGGCCACGGCGGGAGTTGATGTCGCCGATCACGTCGCCCATGTAGTCCTCGGGCGTACGGACCTCGACGGCCATCATCGGCTCGAGCAGGACCGGGTCGGCCTTGCGCACAGCCTCCTTGAGGACCATCGAACCGGCGATCTTGAACGCCATCTCCGAGGAGTCGACGTCGTGGTACGCACCGTCGAGCAGGATCGCCTTGACGCCCACCAGCGGGTAGCCCGCGAGCACACCCAGCTGCATCGCGTCCTGGATACCGGCGTCGACCGACGGGATGTACTCGCGCGGGATGCGGCCACCGGTGACGGCGTTCTCGAACTCGTACAGCTCGCCCTCGGAGGTGTCCAGCGGCTCGAAGGTGACCTGCACCTTCGCGAACTGGCCGGAACCACCGGTCTGCTTCTTGTGCGTGTAGTCGTACTTCTGCACCGCGCGGCGGATCGTCTCGCGGTAGGCGACCTGCGGGGCACCGACGTTCGCCTCGACCTTGAACTCCCGCTTCATGCGGTCGACCAGGATGTCGAGGTGGAGCTCGCCCATACCGCCGATGACGGTCTGGCCGGTCTCCTCGTCCAGGTGGACGGAGAAGGTCGGGTCCTCCTGCGCGAGCTTCTGGATCGCGGTGGAGAGCTTCTCCTGGTCACCCTTGGTCTTGGGCTCGATCGCCACGTGGATGACCGGCTCCGGGAAGCTCATCGACTCCAGGACGATCTGGTCGTTCGGGTCGCACAGCGTGTCGCCGGTCGTGGTGTCCTTCAGACCGATGGCCGCGTAGATGTGGCCGGCCACGGCCTCGTCGACCGGGTTCTCCTTGTTGGCGTGCATCTGGAACAGCTTGCCGACGCGCTCCTTCTTGCCCTTCGTGGAGTTCACGACGGCGCTGCCGGCGGCGATGCGGCCGGAGTACACGCGGATGAAGGTCAGCGTTCCGAAGAACGGGTGCGAGGCGACCTTGAAGGCCAGGGCCGAGAACGGCTCGTCCTTGCTCGGCGCGCGAGTGATCTCCTCGTCCTCGGCACCCGGCTTGTGACCGACCATCGGCGGCACGTCCATCGGCGAGGGCAGGTAGTCGATGACCGCGTCCAGCATCGGCTGCACACCGCGGTTCTTGAAGGCCGAGCCGCACAGGATCGGGTAGAGCTCGGAGTTGACGGTGAGCTTGCGGATGCCGGCCTTGATCTCGGCAACGCTCAGCTCCTCGCCACCGAGGTACTTCTCCATCAGGTCATCGTCGGCCTCGGCCACGCGCTCGACCAGGGCCTGGTGGTACTCCTGCGCCTTGTCCTGCAGGTCCGCCGGGATCTCCTGGATCTCGTACTTGGCGCCCATGGTGACGTCACCCTTGGCGTCACCCGGCCACACCAGCGCGCGCATCTCGATCAGGTCGACGACACCGACGAAGTCGTTCTCGGAACCGATCGGGAGCTGCAGCACCAGCGGCTCGGCGCCGAGGCGGTCCTTGACCGTCTGCACGGTGAAGTAGAAGTCGGCACCCATCTTGTCCATCTTGTTGACGAACGCGATGCGGGGGACGTCGTACTTGTCCGCCTGACGCCACACGGTCTCGGACTGGGGCTCGACGCCCTCCTTGCCGTCGAAGACGGCGACGGCACCGTCGAGGACGCGCAGCGAGCGCTCGACCTCGACCGTGAAGTCCACGTGACCGGGGGTGTCGATGATGTTGATCTGGTTGTTGTTCCAGAAGCTGGTCACCGCGGCAGAGGTGATCGTGATGCCGCGCTCCTTCTCCTGCTCCATCCAGTCGGTCGTGGACGCACCGTCGTGCGTCTCACCGATCTTGTGGTTGACGCCGGTGTAGAAGAGGATGCGCTCGGTGGTCGTGGTCTTACCGGCATCGATGTGCGCCATGATGCCGATGTTGCGGACCTTCTTCAGGTCAGTCAGCACGTCCTGTGCCACGGTGGTCTCTCATCTCTTCGTCGTTGTTCTGATGCCGAGTGATCGGTCGGTGCCGGCCGAGACCGGCGGGTGACCCGCCGCCCGGACCGCCGTCACATGACAGCCGCCCGGGCGACGGAACGCGTCACCAGCGGTAGTGCGCGAAGGCCTTGTTGGACTCGGCCATCTTGTGGGTGTCCTCACGGCGCTTCACCGCGGCACCCAGGCCGTTGGAGGCGTCGAGGATCTCGTTCATGAGGCGCTCGGTCATGGTCTTCTCACGGCGCTGCCGGGAGTAGCCGACCAGCCAGCGCAGCGACAGGGTGGTCGCGCGGCCGGGCTTGACCTCGATCGGGACCTGGTAGGTCGCACCGCCGACGCGGCGGGACTTGACCTCCAGGGCCGGCTTGACGTTGTCCAGCGCGCGCTTGAGCGTGACGACCGGGTCCGTGCCGGTCTTGTCCTTGCAGCCCTCGAGGGCGCCGTAGACGATGCGCTCGGCGGTGGACTTCTTGCCGTCCATCAGGATCTTGTTGACCAGCTGGGTCACCAGCGGCGAGCCGTAGACCGGGTCGACGACCAGGGGGCGCTTCGGAGCAGGGCCCTTACGAGGCATTACTTCTTCTCCTTCTTGGCGCCGTAGCGGCTACGGGACTGCTGGCGGCCCTTGACACCCTGGGTGTCGAGCGAGCCGCGGATGATCTTGTAGCGCACACCCGGCAGGTCCTTCACACGACCACCGCGCACGAGCACGATCGAGTGCTCCTGCAGGTTGTGCCCGACGCCCGGGATGTAGGCCGTGACCTCGATGCCCGAGGTGAGCTTCACGCGCGCGACCTTGCGCAGCGCGGAGTTCGGCTTCTTGGGCGTGGTGGTGTAGACGCGCGTGCAGACGCCGCGTCGCTGGGGGCTGCCCTTCAGGGCCGGGGTGGAGACCTTGGTGGTCTTGTCCTGGCGACCCTTGCGGACGAGCTGGTTGATGGTAGGCAACCTGTTCTCCGACCTTGTCGTTGTCTTGTCGTGTCAGCGGGATGGCGACATCCCGCTGGACTCCTTGTCTTTTCGGCCCTCCCCGACCCACGAGGTCGGGAGTGTCGGACCGGTGCCCTCCCCTGCACTCCGTACGGGGTGAACCCGCAGGCGCCCGGCGAGGGAGTGTGCTGACCATCGGCACCTCGAGCCGAGAGGCCCGGGAACCGGTGGCTGGGCATGGAGAGACCCACGCACAAGCGTCCAGCGTAGCGGCCCGCCAGAGGGCGTCCAAATCGCGGGCCGTCCCCGGCAACGGCACACCCCGCAGGCGACAACGGCCTGCGGGGTGTGGTCATTCCCACGCCGGGGCGGGGAGGTGGTGAAGCCTGCTTATCGCGCCGGGCGGACCTGCACGGTGACCTTCTCGGGCGCCGGGCGCCGCTCGAGGCTCGTGGACGCCGGCGTCCGCGCGTTCGTCCCCTTCGCCGCGGGGTTCATCGCCGCGTCGGTGGCGTCCCAGCGACCGGTGACGTCCTCGATGAGGTCGACCGAGCCGTACCCGTTGTACGCGCTGACCTCACCGCTCTGGGTGGTGTCGTTCCAGCCCAGCATCGTCGACATGCCGTTGGACCGGTTGATGCCCTTGGCGACGTTGAGGTTGCTGGTCGTGGGTCGCGTGACCATCCCGTCCCATTGCGTGACGTAGGTGCCCGAGGTCGCGTTCGCGGCGGTGATCGTGCCCTCGATCGCGGCGGTGCGCTCGGCGTCGTACGCGGCGGCGATCTTCGTGAACGCCCGGGTCGAGCCCGTGCCGAGCTGGCCCTTCGGACCACCCAGGCCGCTGCGGGTGTCGATGACGCGGGTCGGGGTCATGGCCACGTGCTTGAGGCCCAGACCTGCCGGGTCTGCGAAGTAGGTTCCCTGGACGTCGGTCAGGACGTCCACCGCGGTCTGGCTGGTGTTGACGACCGAGAACTCGTACGTACCGGCCTCCTGACCGGGACGCACCGGCAGCACGGTGAGGACCGGCGCGACCTCGCCCTTGGCGAAGTTGACCACCGACGTGCTGGACACGGTGCCGTCCGCCCCGCGCGCCGTGAGCCACCCGCCGCCGGCCGCGTTGAGCGCGGTGAGGTTCACCTGGACGGCAGTGGGCACCTCGTTGTCCGCCGAGCTCTCGTAGGCGAAGTCGAAGACCAGCTCGTCGTCGGGCTGCAGCTTGCCCGTTCCGTCCGACCGGGTGTCGCCCCAGCGCTCCGGGTCCGACGGCACGAACACCGAGCCCAGCGCGGCCGTGGACGTCGCGTCGGAGTACCAGCCGAGCACGTCGACCGCGAGGTTCACGTCGGTGCTGCCGGCGTACAGGCTGATCGAGCCGTCGGCGCCCAGCGGGAGGGTGACGGTGGTCGCCCCGGTCCAGCCGGCCGGGAAGTTCAGGACCGACGTCGTCGGCCGGGTGGTGCCCGAGGGGTAGGCCGTGACCCAGCCCTTGGCCGAGGCCTTGATCGCGGTGAGGCTGACGACGACCGCGGACACCCCGCTGGTCGGGACGCCGCCCTGACCCGCGACCTTGAGCGTCGCCGTCTTGCCGGCGAGCAGCGTGGCCTTCGGCAGGCCGAGGCCGGTGCGCGAGTCGGCGATGCGGGCCGAGCTGAGCTGGTGGAACAGACCGTCGTTGGACACACCGGCCGCGCGGGCGGGCGCCGTGGCGCCGGAGGCCAGGAGCGCGGCGGCAGTGAGGGCGACGGTGGCAGCGCAGATGCGCTTCATGGGGATCCCCCGGAGGATGTGATGTCGCGGTGGCGACGAGGCGAAGATGCGCTCCGATGCGCAGCGCGCGCTCACTGTAGGGTCTGCCGACGTCGCGCGCGGCGTCGTGACCCAACCGTGATGGCTCGCCGCCGCAGCCGATCGTGGTCCGACGGCCGCTGGATCCGTTGCTACCGTGGCGAGTGCCCCGCCCGATGAGGAGAACCGTGAACGCGGCAGTCGAGACCACGCCCCAGTCCACCAGCACGTCACGACAGCTCGTCGGCTTCGCCGTGGTGGGCGTGCTGGGGTTCGCGACGGACGTCGGCGGGTTCAACCTGCTGCGCTTCGCCGGCGGCGAGGGCCCGCTGCACGACTACCCGCTGACCGCGAAGATCGTCTCCGGTGTCGCGGCCACCGTCGTCGCCTGGCTCGGGAACCGGTACTGGACCTTCCGGCACAGCCGGCGCGCGGCCAAGCACCGCGAGTTCCTGCTGTTCGCCGCCGTCGCCGTCATGGGCACGCTCATCGCCCTGGGCTGCCTGTGGATCTCCCACTACCTGCTCGACCTGCGCTCACCGCTCGCGGACAACATCTCCGCCAACGGCATCGGCCTGGTCCTGGCCACCGTCTTCCGGTTCTGGGCCTACCGGGCGCACGTCTTCAGCGAGCACGGTGACCACAGCTCGCTGAGCGAGCTCGCGGAGCACGGCCACCACCACGCCGACTCCGAGGAGACGACGAAGCCGGCCGACGCGGACGGATGAGACCGCCTCGCGCCGACCGGCCGGAGGAGGTGTCGCTCAGCGCGAACGGGCGCGCAGACCGCGGTGACTCCCCCGCGGCGTCTGCAGTCCCTGCCGCAGCCGGCCGGCGCGGGCCCGCATCTTGAACGTGAGCGCGATCATCTCGCTCCCGAGCGAGATCGTCTTGCCGAGCTCGCCGGTGACGGAGGAGACCCCGACGCGGGGGTGGTAGTTCACCGGCACCTGCACCATGCGCGCTCGCGTGATGACGCTGAGCAGCAGCATCTCCAGGCCGTACGCGGACCCGTCCAGCTCCGAGCGGTCCAGGATGCTCTGGGCCTGCTCCTTGGTCATGATCCGGAAGGTGCAGCCCACGTCGGAGAGGTAGGTCGTGTTGTAGAGGCCCTCGATCAGCTTCGCGACGCCCCAGTTGCCCCACTGCAGGAACCAGCCCATGTTCGCGCCGTCCCAGATGAAGTTGGACACGGTGCGTGAGCCGATGACGATGTCGCACTCGGACATGAACGCCAGCAGCTTGGTCAGGTCGGCCGGGTCGAACGTGCCGTCCGGCTCGCAGACCGCGATGAGGTCGGTGTCCGCCTCGCGCAGGCCCCGCTTGATGGCGGCGCCGTACCCCTGGGTCGTCTCGATGATCTCCTTGGCGCCGGTCGTGGCGACCTCCTCGGAGGTGCCCGCCGCGGCGTTGTTGTTGATCACGATGACCTGGTCGACCTCGGGCAGCGCCTCGAAGCGGCGGATGCACTCCGCGATGCTGTCCTTCTCGTTGTAGGTCGGCAGGACGACGGAGATGGTCTTGTCACGCCACACGGGTCATCACTTCTTCGGGTTGGCGACGACCAGCATCTGGCCGGCGAGCGGTTTGACGGGCGAGCGCAGGTACCACGGCACCAGGAAGGTCAGGCCCGAGCCCTTGGACTTCAGCGTGAGCGGCATGAACTTGGGGTACGCCTGCTCGATCGTCCAGCCCTCGGAGACGAGGTAGTCCTGCAGCGACTGGTCGGTGTAGACGGCCACGTGAGTGAAGTCGTCGAAGTAGCGCCCCGGGTTGAGCCGGAAGTTCGGCTGCATCAGGATCAGCCGGCCGCCCGGGCGCAGGACCCGGCGCGCCTCGGCCAGGAGCGGGCCCGACTGGTCGCGCTGCAGGTGCTCCAGCAGGTTGCTGGCGAACACGACGTCGAAGCTGCCGTCCTCGAAGCGGGACAGGTCGGTGCAGTCACCGACCACCGCGGTGACACCGTCCTTCGCGGCCTTCTCCACGGTCGCGTCGATGTCCATCGCGACGACCCGCCGGGCGCGGATGTGGTTGGAGAAGTCGCACCAGCCGGCGCCGAGCTCGAGCACGTCGTCGTCCGGACCGACCCAGCGCGCGAAATACTCGCACAGGTGGCGCCAGACCTGCTCACGGCTGGCGTTCTGGGCCAGCCTCGTCTCGAAGTAACCCGGTGCGTAGACGCCAGCATTCTCGGGCGAGGGGGATTCGGGCATAGAAGGTCCACTCCGGTGCCGGGGGCGAAGGTCGCCCCGGACACTAACAGGCCCGTCGTCACCGAAAGGACATCCGGCGCCCGTAGACTGCCCGCCGTTGCGGGCCACGGTGCTGCGCACTCCTTTCCTCATCGACTGCCGAGGTCTCGACGAAACCCATGAGCACGCTTGCGCCCACCCGACCTGCCGTGACCACGGCACCCGAGCGCCCGGCCGCGAGCCGTGCCAACCTCCTCAGCGCGGCGGTGCTGCTGCTCGCCCTCGCGGCGTACCTGCTGTACGCGGTCCGGGCCGGCCTCCCGGTCACGCACGCGCTCGCCGCCGCCGCGATGATCGCGCTGACGCAGGTCCTGCCGGGCGCCCTGGTGTGGCGGTCCATCCGGCCGTTGGACGGCTGGCTCGTCGAGGACGTGGTCATGGGCTTCGCCGTCGGCGTGGCCCTCGCCGTACCGGTCCAGATCGTCGCCGGGTTGAGCCACCAGCGCTGGCTCGCGATCGTGCTACCGCTGCTGGTCGCGGTCGTCCTGCTGCTGGTCCCCGTCACCCGGCGCCGCATCACGCAGGCGCGCTGGACGGGCCTGCCCTGGTGGTTCGTCCCCGTGACGTCGCTGGTCAGCATCCTGTTCTTCCCGCAGCTGCGGTCCTACTTCACCGCGAACCGGCTCACCTGGGGCGACAGCCTCGGGCAGCCCCACATCGACACCTACCTGCACCAGGCGCTCGCCTCCCAGCTGCTGAACCGCGGCCCGGGGAGCTGGCCGACGGTCCTGGGTGAGGACCTCGGCTACCACTGGTTCGGCCACGCCTGGATCGCCCAGGTCACGGCATCGTCCGGCGTCGGTCTCGACGAGGTCCTGATGCGGGTGCTGCCGTCCCTGATGCCGCTGACCCTCGTCCTCACGGTCGCCTTCCTCGCCCTGCGGCTGAGCCGTACGCCGTGGGTGGCCGTCCTCGCCGTCGTCATCACCGTCGTCGGCAGCCAGGGCAACATGCTCGCCCGGTCCACCAGCTCGCTGCCGCTCACGCCGGAGTCGCCGACCCTCGGCCTGGGCGTGCCCACGCTGCTGGCGCTGGTGCTCGTCCTCACCATGCGCTGGCGTGGCGAGGCGCGCACCGGCGCGTTCGTCCTGGTGCCGCTGTTCGCGGTCGTCGCGTCCGGCACCAAGGGGTCGACGGCCCCGCTGGTCGTCGCCGGACTCGCGCTCGCGCTGGTCGCGATGATGCTGTGGAATCGGAGCCTGGTCCGGCCGGTGCTCATCGACCTGGTGGTCGTCACGGCGTGCCTCGGCGCGGTCGTGGTGCTGGTGTTCCACGGGTCGAGCGCCGGTCTCGCGCTCAACCCGAACGAGGCGGCCGAGCAGACGGCCTACGCCGACTGGCTCGGCAGCCTGGACTCCGACGTGGTGCTGCGGCTCATCGGCGTGCTCGCCGTGCTGGGCGGCCTGACCCGGGCCGCGCTCACCTTCGTCCTCCCGTTCAGCCGGACGGCGCGCCTCGATCCCCTCACCTGGCTGCTGGTCGGCGCGTCGGTGGCGGGTGCGGGGGCAGTGGCGATCTTCTCCCACCCGGGTCACAGCCAGGGCTACTTCCTGCTGACCGTGATCCCGCTCGCGGCGACCGGCTCGGCACTCGGTGCCCAAAAGCTGCTCGAGGTGCTCGGTCCCCGTGCCCTGGCCGGCGTGCTGGTCGTCGGCGTCCTCGGCGGTGCGGCGGTGTTCGGGCTGCCGACGATGGTGACCGGCCGGCTGGTCCCCGACGACGGACGGGTCCTGACGCTGCAGGTCGTGATCGCCGTCGTCGTCGTCGTCCTCGCTGCCGTGGCCGGATACCTCGTCGCCGCGGACGGTACGTCGCGGACGGCGTCGGCAGCGGCCTCGGTCGCCGTGGCCGGCCTGTTCACCGGCGTCCTCGCCTTCCAGGGCGCGGTCTCGGGGATCGCGCCCACCGTGACCACACGGGTCCTGCCGACCTCACAGCTGGCGACGTCCCAGGGCGAGATCGACACCGCACGCTTCATCCGTGACCACTCGGGCGTCGACGACCTGGTGATGACCAACCGCCACTGCACGACGCTGCGACCGCCGTTCGACGGCTGTGACAGCCGGCGCTGGCTGGTCACCGCCTTCTCCGAGCGGCAGCTGCTCGTGGAGGGCTGGACCGCCACGCCCCGTGCCACCAAGATCGCCCCGCACGGCCGGGACTCGGTGACCGTCGACTACTGGAAGCCGGAGATCCTGCGCCTCAACGACGGGTTCATCGCGGCACCGACGGAGGCGGCCCGGGACCGCCTGTGGGCCCTGGGCGTCCGCTGGGTCTACGCCGAGTCGCGCATGCCGCACGCCCAGAACCCCGGCCCGTACGCCACCGTGCGCTACCGCGCCGAGGACGGCACCGCCAGCGCCTGGCAGCTGCAGCCGCCGAGCCGGGGCTGAGCCCCGGCGCCGACGAGCGGCCCGGGCGCCTCAGCGCGCCGGGGCCCGCTCGGACAGCGACTCGGTGAAGGCCCGGCACTCCTCGTACGAAGGCAGCAGGCCCTGGTCGGCGGCCTCCTGCAGCGTCGGCGCCGCCGCGTCCTTCGCCGAGAGGGAGGCGACGACGCCGTCGGGCAGCTCGAGCCCGACGGCGGGGTCGAGCGGGTGGATGCCGTGCTCGCGCTCGGGGTTGTAGGCGGCGCTGCACAGGTAGTGGGCGGTCGAGCCGTCCTCGAGCGCGCACAGCGCGTGACCCAGCCCCTCGGACAGGTAGACCGCACGCCGGTCGGCGGTGTCCAGCAGGACGCTCTCCCACTGGCCGAACGTCGGCGAGCCGACCCGGATGTCCACGACGAAGTCGAGGAAGGCGCCCGAGAGCGCCGTGACGTACTTGGCCTGGGACGGCGGGACGTCGGCGAAGTGGATGCCCCTGACCGTGCCCCGCGAGGACACCGACACGTTCGTCTGGACGACCTCCATCCGGTGGCCGGTGAGCTCGGCGAGCCGGTCGCCGCGGAACGCCTCGAGGAACACGCCTCGGTCGTCCGGGAACTGCCGGGGCGTCACGACGTACGCGCCCTCGATCCGCAGGGGGCGGATGTCCATCAGAAGTCCTTCCCGTTCTTCAGCAGCAGGTGCAGGTAGACGCCGTAGCCGCTCTTGAGCTGGGCGTCGGCGAGCTCGGCCAGGCGCGCGTCGTCGATCCAGTCGTTGCGCCAGGCGATCTCCTCGGGGCACCCGATCTTCTGACCCTGCCGGGCCTCGACGACGTGCACGAACTGGCTGGCCTCGATCAGGCCGTCGAACGTGCCGGTGTCAAACCAGGCCGTCCCGCGCGGGAGGGTGGTGACGGTCAGCTGCTCGCGGCGCAGGTACTCGGTGTTGACGGCCGTGATCTCCAGCTCGCCGCGGTCGCTCGGCGTGAGGTTGCGGGCGATCTCGACCACGTCGTTGTCGTAGAAGTACAGGCCGGGCACGGCGAACGCGGACCGCGGCCGCAGCGGCTTCTCCTCGATGGAGAGCACCTGGCCGGACTCGGAGAACTCCACGACGCCGTACGCGGTGGGGTCGGCGACGTGGTAGGCGAAGATGTGGCCGCCCTCGACGTCGAGGTTGGCGGCCAGCTGGGTGCCGAGCCCGGGGCCGAAGAACAGGTTGTCCCCGAGGACGAGGGCGACCTTCTCGTCGCCGATGAAGTCGGCCCCCAGCAGGAACGCCTGCGCCAGCCCCTCGGGGCGGGGTTGCACGGCGTACTCCAGCCGGACCCCCCACTGCTGCCCGTCGCCGAGCAGCCGCTGGAACTGCTCCTGGTCGTGCGGGGTCGTGATGATCAGGATGTCGCGGATGCCCGCCATCATCAGGGTCGCGATCGGGTAGTAGACCAGCGGCTTGTCGTACACGGGGACGAGCTGCTTGCTGATCCCGCGCGTGATCGGGTGCAGGCGCGTGCCGGATCCCCCAGCCAGAACGATGCCTCTCATGGGCCCGCAGCCTATCCACACCGGGCCGATAGCCTTCGGCCCATGAGACTGCTCGTCACCGGTGGGGCCGGCTTCATCGGTTCCAACTTCGTCCTCCGCGTCCTCGACCAGCGCCCCGACTGGGCGGTGACGGTGCTCGACGCGATGACGTACGCGGCCAACCCCGAGACGCTGCAGCCGGTGGCCGACCGGGTCCGCGTCATCGAGGGCTCGATCACCGACGCCGACCTGGTGGACGGCCTGGTCGCCGAGCACGACGTGGTGGTGCACTTCGCCGCCGAGTCCCACAACGACAACAGCCTCGACGACCCGTGGCCGTTCGTGGACACCAACGTCATCGGGACGTTCCGCATCCTGGAGGCGGTCCGCCGGCACGGCACGCGGCTGCACCACATCTCCACCGACGAGGTGTACGGCGACCTCGCGCTGGAGGACCCCGCGCGGTTCACCGAGGCGACGCCGGTCAACCCCTCCAGCCCCTACTCCGCGACCAAGGCGAGTGCCGACCTGCTGGTCCGCGCCTGGATCCGCTCGTTCGCGATCCGAGCGACGCTGAGCAACTGCTCCAACAACTACGGTCCGCGCCAGCACGTGGAGAAGTTCATCCCGCGCCAGATCACCGGCATCCTCGAGGGCGTGCGACCCAAGCTGTACGGCTCGGGCGCCAACGTGCGCGACTGGATCCACGTGGACGACCACAACGACGCGGTGATCGCGGTCATCGAGCGGGGCCGGCTCGGCGGGACGTACCTGATCGGCGCCGACGGCGAGACCAGCAACCGCGACGTCATCGCGATCCTGCTGGAGCTCACGGGCAAGCCCGCCGACTGGTACGACCACGTCGACGACCGTCCGGGCCACGACCTGCGGTACGCCATCGACTCGAGCAAGCTGCGCGCTGAGACCGGGTGGGAGCCGCGCTACCGCGACCTGCGCGCGGGCCTCGCGGACACCATCGACTGGTACCGCGCGAACGAGAGCTGGTGGCGCGCGGCCAAGCTGGACGCGGAGCGCACCTACGCACGGCTGGGGCGGTGAGCGTGCGCGTCCTGCTCACCGGTGCCGGCGGCATGCTCGCCCGCGACCTGCGGCCCGCTCTGGAGGAGGCCGGGTTCGCCGCGACCGGCGCGACCCGGGCCGACCTGGACATCACCGACCCGCAGGCGTGCGCCCGTGCTGTGGCCGGTCACGACGTCGTCGTCAACGCTGCAGCGTGGACCGCCGTCGACGACGCCGAGACCCAGGAGCCGCAGGCCTTCGCCGTCAACGCCACCGGGGCCGGCAACCTCGCGCGGGCCGCTGCGCAGGCCGGGGCGGCCCTGCTGCACGTGTCCACCGACTACGTCTTCCCCGGCGACGCCCAGGTCCCCTACGCCGAGGACGCGCCCACCGCGCCGCGGTCGGCGTACGGGCGCACCAAGCTCGCCGGCGAGTGGGCCGTCCGGTCGCTGTGCCCCAGCAGCTGGGTCGTGCGGACGTCCTGGCTGTACGGCGCGGCCGGGCCGAGCTTCGTGCGCACGATCGCGCGCCTGGCCTCCGAGCGCGACGAGCTGAGCGTGGTCGACGACCAGCGCGGCCAGCCGACGTGGACGCGCGACCTCGCCGACGGGCTGACCGCCCTGATCGCCGCCCGACCGGCGTACGGGACCTACCACGCCACCGGCGCCGGGGAGACGACCTGGTTCGGGTTCGCCCGGGGGGTGCTGGAGGAGCTCGGCCTCGATCCGGCGCGGGTGCTGCCCACCACGACGGACGCGTTCCCCCGGCCCGCGCCACGACCGGCGTACAGCGTGCTCGGCCACGACGCCTGGACGGGCGCCGGCCTGGCCCGGCTGCCGGACTGGCGGGAGTCGCTCACCCGGGCGGTGCCCGAGGTCGTCGCCGGCCGCCCGACCGCCGGCTGACACCTCGACCCGGGCCGAAGCACCCGCGTGCCATCGTGGCCGGGTGCGTCCTCCCTCCCTCCCCGCCTGGCTGCGCGCGGCCCTGGCCCTCTTCGCGACCGGCTGGGGCGCGAACCACTTCGCTGCCCTTCTCCCGGTCTACCGCGCCGACGACGGCCTGTCGCAGACCGTCGTCACGTCGCTGTTCGCCGCGTACGTGCTCGGCCTGATCCCGGCCCTGCTGCTCGCCGCCGTCGTCGGACGACGCGTGGGGCACCGCCTGGTCCTCCGCTGGGTCCTCGTCGGTGCGGTCTGCGGCTCGGCGGTGCTGGCCCTCGCGGACGGCCGTCCCACGTGGCTGCTGGTCGGGCGGGTCCTGTACGGCGCCTGCATGGGAGCGGCGATGGCACCGGGGACCACCTGGGTGAAGGAGCTGTCCGCCGACGCTCCCACCGGCACCGGCGCCCGGCGCGCCGCGATCGCGATGTCCGCGGGGTTCGGTGGCGGGCCTCTGGTCAGCGGCGCGCTCGCGCAGTGGGCGCCCCTGCCACACCTCCTGCCGTACGCCGTGCACATCGCGCTCGCCGTCGTGGTCGCCGTGCTCGTCTGGAACGCGCCCCAGCCGGGCGAACCCGCGCACGGTGCGGCCCACCACGCGCCCGGTCCGGTGCGCACCCTGGCGTTCTGGACCCGGATCGCCCCGACCGCCCCGGGCGTCTTCACCTGCGCCAGCGTCGGGATCGTCGTGGTGCCGAGCCTGGTCCACGAGCAGACGCGCGGTTTGCTGGTCGCCTTCACCGGGCTCGCCGCAGGCCTCACGCTCGGCACTGGGGTCCTCGTGCAGCAGCCGGCCCGGCGGCTGGCCGCGCACGCGGCCGACCGGGTGAGCCTCCTCGGCGGTGCGGCGGCCGTCGTCGGCATCGCCGTCACCGCGGCGCTCGCCGCCCGGCCCTCGATCCCCCTCGCCATGGTCGGCTGCGTCGTGCTGGGCGCGGGCTACGGCCTCGTGCTCGTCGGCGGTCTGACGCGCGTCGAGCAGCAGGCCACGCCCTCCGCCCTGGCCATGACGAACGCCGTGTTCTACAGCCTCACCTACCTGGGCTTCTTCGTGCCGACGATCGTCTCCGTCCTGGGCGACCGCTGGTCCCTGCGCACGGTGCTGCTCGGGTTCGCCGGGCTCGCCGCCGGCTGCACGATGCTCACAGCGATCGCTTCGCGCCATGAACGCAGCGTCGCTACCGTCGCCGGCGCTGCTTGAGGTAGGCAGCGAGCTCGTCGTACTCCCCGTCGGTGTTGCCGAACAACGCGTAGTTGCGTGCGGTCTCCAACCACTCACCAACGCTGGGACGCACCGACCTGGCCGCGTCCTGGAGTCCGCGCTGAGTGATCGGCCGTACGGTGCCCGCGGCCACGGACGCCGTCATCGCCGACTCGGTCGCCTGCTCGCACACCAGCGCGAGGTCCGCCCCCGAGTACCCCTCCGTCGCCTTGGCGACCTTGGCCAGGTCGAGCGCCTCGACCGGACGTCCACGCAGGTGGTAGGCCAGGATCGCCTCGCGCGCCGGCTGGTCGGGCGGCAGCACCAGCACGCTGCGGTCGAACCGGCCCGGGCGCAGCAGCGCGGAGTCGATGTCCCACGGGTGGTTGCTCGCCGCCAGGACGAACAGTCCCTCGTTGTCGGACGCGGCGCCGTCCAGCTCGGCGAGGAGCTGGTTCACCACGCCCCGCATGGCACCGGAGTGGCGCAGCTGGGACCGCTTCTGGCCGAGGGCGTCGATCTCGTCGAAGAAGAGCAGGCAGGGCCGGTTGCGGCGGGCCGCGTCGAACACGCTGCGCAGGTTGCGCTCACTGCTGCCGATATACATGTCGAGCACGTCGGTCAGCCCGACCTCGTAGAACGCGGCTCCGAGCTCACCGGCCAGCGCCCGGGCGATGAATGTCTTACCGCAGCCGGGCGGTCCCCACAGCATCAGTCCGCCGCGTAACGACTTGCCGAACTGGGCCGTCAGCCCTGGGTTGCGGACCGGCTGGAGGAAGGAGCGCTCCAGCCGCTGCTTCACGGTCTCCAGGCCGCCGACGTCCGCGAGCGTGACGCCGGCCGCCCTGAGGTGGCCCGTCTCCGGCTCGGCGGCGGCGTCCGTGCCGCTCCACCCCTGGACCACCTCGTCGATCGTGTCCGGCACCGCGAACACCGGCTCGCCAGGCGCGGGCGGAGCCGGCGGCGAGGCGGTTGCGGGTGCGACCTCGTCGGGAGCGCCCCCGAGCGCCCGCAGCAGGCGTCCGTACGCGTCCGCGCGTGCCTGGTCCCCCTCGGCCTGGGCCGCCGCCTGCGCGACCCGCAGCGCCGGCAGGTGGTCCGGTCGTGATCCGAGCACGATCACCGACTCCGCGAGCGCTTCGCCCGTACGCTGCTCCTCGAGCAGGACCTGAGCCAGGTGCGCGCGCAGCTCGACATCGTCCGGGTCAGCGGACAGCGCCTGCCGCAGGGCCTTGATCACCGCATCCATCGCCACGCCGCGGACCCTACTCGACCTGGCGGCGTCGGCTCGCGAAGCCACTCGTGGCAGCACCGCAGGTGCTGCCACGCCACCGTGAAGACAGGGGAACGATGACCGACACGACCGAAGCGGCCTGGTCGCGGGGGCGCACGCTCCTGGACCTCGGGCGCGCCGTCGAGGCGGAGGCACAGCTGCGGGCGGCGCTGGCCACCGACCCCGGCAACAGCGCCGTCCTCGCCGACCTGGGCCGCGCCCTGGTGACCCAGTCACGCTGGGACGACGCGCGGTCGGTCGCGCAGAGCGCGCTCACCGCCGACCCGCACAACCTCAGTGCGCTGCTCGTTCTCAGCCAGGCGCAACGCGCGACCGGCGCGCTGCACGAGGCCCTCACGACCGTGCGCAGCGCCCTGAGGGCGGCCCCCGAGGTCGCGGCCCTGCACCTCCAGGAAGGAGCGATCCTGCTGGAGGACGACCGGCCGCAGGAGGCGCTCAGCAGTCTGGAGCGGGCCCGGCGGCTGGCCCCCGAGGACCCCGACGTCCTGGTGTGCGCCGCGGCCGCGCTGGCCGAGCTGAACCGGCACGACGAGGCCGTGGCCACCGTCCGCGCTGCGCTGAGTCTCGACCCCGAGAACGAGACCGCGCACGCCGTCCTCGGGCAGCTGACCCTGCGTCGGGGCGGCGGACGCGACGCCGTCGACGCCTACCGCACCGCCGTGCGCCTCGACCCCGTGGACGAGACCAACCGCGAGGGACTCGCCCTCGCCCTCAAGAGCAGGAACCCGCTGTACGGACAGCTGCTGCGCTACTCCGGCTGGCTCGACGGCCTGCCTGCTGCGGCCCGCTGGGGCATTCTGCTCGCGCCCTTGTTCCTCACCCGGCTGCTCGAGCCGTTCGACCACCAGACCTGGGCGCGCGTGGTCATCGGACTGGTGATCGTGCTGGTCGCGCTCACCTGGACCCTCGAACCGCTGATGAACACGGTCCTGCTGTGCGGCCGCCGCTCCCGCGCGCTGCTCCCCCGCACCACGCGCCTCACGACTGTCGCCTTCCTGGTCTTCCTCGCCCTCGGGGTCGGCTGCGCGGTCGCGCAGGCCGTCGAAGGCCAAGGCTCGTACGCCTTCGCCACCGTCGGCTGCGCGCTCTGGGCGTTCGCGGCGGGCAGCGCCCACCTGGTCGCGCCCCGGCGTCAGCGTGTCGCCATCGCACTGGTCGGCGCCGGTGCGTTGCTGGCCGTCGTGGCCGTCGCGACCCTTGCGAGTCCGGTGCTCGTCGTGCTGTTCCTCACCGGTGGCGCGATGCTCTGGTTCGTCCGGCTCGCCTAGGGACGCCGAAGGGCGGCTCTCCCGTGTGGGAGAGCCGCCCTTCGCTACGTGCTCGTCAGCTGTCGGTGAACCCCAGGCTCGCGTCGTCCAGCCGGACGGCCTCGCCGCTGCCCGGGCCGAAGACCGGGTAGTCGTAGGCCTGGTAGTCCGGCAGGGCGTACAGCGCCGCCTTGGCCTCCTCGGTGGGCTCGACCGTGACGTTGCGGTAGCGCGTCAGGCCGGTACCCGCCGGGATCAGCTTTCCGAGGATCACGTTCTCCTTGAGGCCGAGCAGCGAGTCGCTGCGGGCGTGCATGGCCGCCTCGGTCAGCACTCGGGTCGTCTCCTGGAACGATGCCGCCGACAGCCACGAGTCCGTGGCCAGCGACGCCTTGGTGATACCCATCAGCTCGGGACGACCCGACGCCGGACGGCCACCCTCGGCCACCGCACGACGCGAGGAGTCCTCGAACCGGCCACGCTCGGCCAGCTCGCCCGGCAGCAGGTCGGTGTCGCCCGCCTCGATGATCGTCACGCGGCGCAGCATCTGCCGCACGATGACCTCGATGTGCTTGTCGTGGATCGACACACCCTGCTGGCGGTACACGCTCTGGACCTCGTCCACCAGGTGCTTCTGCACCTCGCGGGCGCCCAGGATGCGCAGCACCTGCTTGGGGTCGATCGCACCCTGCACGAGCAGCGTGCCGACCTCGACGTGCTGGCCGTCCTCGACCAGCAGGCGCGCACGCTTGCTGACGGGGTAGGCGTGCTCCTCCGAGCCGTCGTCCGGCGTGAGCAGGAGGCGACGGGTCTTGTCGGTGTCCTCGATCTGCACCCGGCCGGTGGCCTCCGCGATCGGAGCGACACCCTTCGGGGTACGGGCCTCGAACAGCTCGACGACGCGCGGCAGACCCTGCGTGATGTCGTCACCCGCCGCACCACCGGTGTGGAAGGTACGCATCGTCAGCTGGGTACCCGGCTCACCGATCGACTGGGCCGCGATGATGCCGACGGCCTCACCGATGTCCACGAGCAGACCCGTGGCCAGCGAGCGGCCGTAGCACTTGGCGCACGTACCGACCCGCGACTCACAGGTGAGCACCGAGCGGATCTTGACCTCCTCGACGCCGGCCGCGACCAGCTTGTCGAGGTTGACGTCACCCAGGTCGGCGCCGGCCGGGGCCAGCACCTCGCCACCCGCCTCGACGTCGACCGCGAGGGTACGGGCGTACACCGAGGTCTCGACGTCGTCGTGCTCGACGAGCTCACCGGCGGCGTTGCGCTGCGCGATCGGCAGCACCAGGCCACGGTCGGTGCCGCAGTCCTCCTCGCGGATGATGACGTCCTGCGACACGTCGACCAGACGACGGGTCAGGTAACCCGAGTCGGCGGTCCGCAGCGCGGTGTCGGCCAGACCCTTACGGGCACCGTGCGTGGAGATGAAGAACTCCAGCACCGACAGGCCCTCTCGGAAGTTGGCCATGATCGGACGCGGGATGATCTCGCCCTTCGGGTTGGCCATCAGGCCACGCATACCGGCCAGCTGGCGCAGCTGGAACCAGTTACCACGCGCACCCGAGCTGACCATGCGGTAGATCGGGTTGTCCTTCGGGAAGTTGTTCTCCATCTCCTTGGAGACGTCGTTCGCCGCCTGGGTCCAGATCTCGATGAGCTCCTGGCGGCGCTCGTCGTCGGTGATCAGACCGCGGTCGTACTGCTGCTGGACCTTGTTTGCCTTGGTCTCGTAGCCCTCGAGAATCTCGGTCTTGCGAGGCGGCATGACGACGTCACCGATGGCGACGGTCGTGCCGGAGCGGGTCGCCCAGTAGAAGCCGGTCTCCTTGAGCGCGTCCAGGGACGCCGCGACCTGTACCTTGCTGTACCGCTCGGCGAGGTCGTTGACGATCGCGGAGAGCCGCTTCTTGTCGACCGGCTGGTTCACGAACGCGTAGTCCGTCGGCAGCGTGTCGTTGAAGATCGCGCGACCCAGGGTGGTCTCGACCAGAGCGGTCGCGGCCATGCCGTCCTCGCCCAGCTCGACGTCCTCGGGCAGCGGCGCGTTCTCCGACGGCACGAAGTCGCGCAGCCGGATCTTGACCGCGGTGCCGAGCTCGATCTCGCCGGCGTCGAACGCCATCCGCGCCTCGGCGACGGTCGCGAACACGCGGCCGGCACCCTTGCCGTCCTCGACCGGGGAGGTGAGGTGGAACAGGCCGATGATCATGTCCTGGGTGGGCATGGTCACCGGACGGCCGTCGGCCGGCTTGAGGATGTTGTTCGAGGACAGCATCAGGATGCGGGCCTCGGCCTGCGCCTCCGCGGACAGCGGCACGTGGACGGCCATCTGGTCACCGTCGAAGTCGGCGTTGAACGCCGAGCAGACGAGCGGGTGGATCTGGACGGCCTTGCCCTCGACCAGCTGCGGCTCGAAGGCCTGGATGCCGAGGCGGTGCAGCGTGGGTGCGCGGTTCAGCAGGACGGGGTGCTCGGTGATGACCTCCTCGAGCACGTCCCACACGACCGGGCGGGCCCGCTCCACCATGCGCTTGGCCGACTTGATGTTCTGCGCGTGGTCGAGGTCGACCAGACGCTTCATCACGAACGGCTTGAACAGCTCCAGCGCCATCTGCTTGGGCAGACCGCACTGGTGCAGCTTCAGCTGCGGGCCGACGACGATGACCGAACGGCCGGAGTAGTCGACGCGCTTGCCGAGCAGGTTCTGACGGAAACGACCCTGCTTGCCCTTGAGCATGTCGGACAGCGACTTCAGCGGACGGTTGCCGGGGCCCGTGACCGGGCGACCACGACGGCCGTTGTCGAAGAGGCTGTCGACGGCCTCCTGCAGCATCCGCTTCTCGTTGTTGACGATGATCTCGGGCGCGCCGAGGTCCAGCAGTCGCTTGAGGCGGTTGTTGCGGTTGATCACGCGGCGGTACAGGTCGTTCAGGTCGGACGTCGCGAAGCGGCCACCGTCCAGCTGCACCATCGGACGCAGGTCCGGGGGGATGACCGGGACGCAGTCCAGGACCATGCCGGTCGGGTGGTTCTTGGTCTGCAGGAACGCGGTGACGACCCGGAGGCGCTTGAGCGCACGGGTCTTCTTCTGGCCCTTACCGGTCGCGATGATCTCTCGCAGCGACTCCGACTCGGCGTCCAGGTCGAAGGTGTCCAGGCGCTTCTGCAGCGCCGCCGCACCCATGCCGCCCTCGAAGTAGAGACCGAACCGGTCGCGCATCTCGCGGTAGAGCACCTCGTCGCCCTCGAGGTCCTGGACCTTGAGGTTCTTGAAGCGGTCCCAGACCTGCTCCAGGCGCTCGATCTGCTGGTCCGCGCGCTTGCGGATCTGGTTCATCTCGCGCTCGGCGGACTCGCGGACCTTGCGACGGGCGTCAGCCTTCGCACCCTCCTTCTCCAGCTCGGCCAGGTCGGCCTCGAGCTTGGCGGCGCGGGTGTTGACGTCGTTGTCGCGGCGGTTCTCGAACTCCTTCTTCTCGACCTCGATCTGAGCCTCCAGCGAGGGCAGGTCGGCGTGCCGCTGGTCCTCGTCGACGGAGGTGATCATGTACGCCGCGAAGTAGATGACCTTCTCCAGGTCCTTCGGGGCGAGGTCGAGCAGGTACCCCAGGCGCGACGGGACGCCCTTGAAGTACCAGATGTGGGTGACGGGAGCGGCCAGCTCGATGTGACCCATCCGCTCACGGCGCACGCTGGAGCGGGTGACCTCGACGCCACAGCGCTCACAGATGATGCCCTTGAAGCGGACGCGCTTGTACTTGCCGCAGTAGCACTCCCAGTCGCGGGTCGGACCGAAGATCTTCTCGCAGAAGAGCCCGTCCTTCTCCGGCTTCAGGGTGCGGTAGTTGATGGTCTCGGGCTTCTTGACCTCGCCGTGGCTCCACTGACGGATGTCCTCAGCGGTGGCAAGGCCGATGCGCAGCTCGTCGAAGAAGTTGACGTCCAGCACAGTTGCTGCCTTCCTTCGTTCTAAGTTCTAAGAGGTCTGAGTTGTGTTGAGTAACAGTCTGTTCCGGCCGTACGCCGAGGTCTCGCCCCGGCGTACGGCCAGCAGGATCAGACCTCTTCGACGCTGCTCGGCTCGCGCCGCGACAGGTCGATGCCGAGCTCCTCCGCCGCGCGGAAGACCTCCTGGTCGGAGTCACGCAGGTCGATGGTCTGGCCGTCGGAGGAGAGGACCTCGACGTTCAGGCACAGCGACTGCATCTCCTTGATGAGCACCTTGAAGGACTCCGGGATGCCGGGCTCGGGGATGTTCTCGCCCTTGACGATGGCCTCGTACACCTTCACGCGGCCGTTGACGTCGTCGGACTTGATGGTGAGCAGCTCCTGCAGCGCGTAGGCAGCGCCGTACGCCTCCAGGGCCCACACCTCCATCTCACCGAAGCGCTGACCACCGAACTGCGCCTTACCACCCAGCGGCTGCTGCGTGATCATCGAGTACGGGCCGGTCGAGCGCGCGTGGATCTTGTCGTCGACCAGGTGGTGCAGCTTCAGGATGTACATGTAACCGACCGCGACCGGCTCCGGGAACGGCTCACCCGAGCGGCCGTCGAACAGCGGGGTCTTGCCCGTGCCGTCGACCAGGCGGACGCCGTCGCGCGTGACGTTCGAGGAGTCCAGCAGTCCGCGGATCTCCTCCTCACGCGCACCGTCGAACACCGGGCTGGCGATGCGGGTGTTGGGCGGGGCCTGACGCGCGTCCTGCGGGATCTTGGCCGCCCACTCCGGGTCGCCCTCGATGTTCCAGCCGCGCGAGGCCGCCCAACCGGTGTGCAGCTCCAAGACCTGGCCGGGGTTCATGCGCGAGGGCACACCCAGCGGGTTCAGGATGATGTCGACCGGCGTGCCGTCCTCGAGGAACGGCATGTCCTCCACGGGCAGGATCTTGGCGATGACGCCCTTGTTGCCGTGGCGGCCGGCGAGCTTGTCACCGTCGGTGATCTTGCGCTTGTTCGCGACGTAGACGCGGACCAACTGGTTGACGCCCGGGGGAAGCTCGTCGCCCTCCTCGCGGTCGAACACCTTCACGCCGATGACCGTGCCGGTCTCGCCGTGCGGCACCTTCATCGAGGTGTCGCGGACCTCGCGCGCCTTCTCACCGAAGATGGCGCGCAGCAGGCGCTCCTCCGGCGTCAGCTCGGTCTCACCCTTGGGCGTGACCTTGCCGACGAGCAGGTCGCCGTCGCGGACCTCGGCGCCGATGCGGATGATGCCGCGCTCGTCCAGGTCGGCCAGGACCTCCTCGGAGACGTTCGGGATGTCCCGGGTGATCTCCTCCGGACCCAGCTTGGTGTCGCGGGCGTCGATCTCGTGCTCCTCGATGTGGATCGAGGAGAGGACGTCGTCCTGCACCAGGCGCTGGCTGAGGATGATCGCGTCCTCGTAGTTGTGGCCCTCCCACGGCATGAACGCCACGAGGAGGTTCTTGCCGAGCGCCATCTCGCCACCGTCGGTCGCCGGGCCGTCGGCGATGAACGCGCCGGCCTCGACGCGGTCGCCGGTGTCCACGACAACGCGCTGGTTGTAGCAGTTGCCCTGGTTGGACCGGGTGAACTTGGAGATGCGGTACGTCTGGCGCGTGCCGTCGTCGTTGGCGATCGTGACGAGGTCAGCGGAGACCTCCTCGACCACACCCGCCTTCTCGGCGCGCACGACGTCACCGGAGTCCAGCGCGGCGCGGTACTCGATACCGGTACCGACCAGCGGGGCCTCCGACTTCACCAGCGGCACCGCCTGGCGCTGCATGTTGGCGCCCATGAGCGCACGGTTGGCGTCGTCGTGCTCCAGGAACGGGATCAGCGCGGTCGCGGCCGACACCATCTGGCGCGCGGAGACGTCCATGTAGTCGACCTCGTCGGCCGGGACGTCGGTCGCCTCGCCGCCCTTGGTGCGCACCAGCACCAGGTCCTCGGCGAAGTGGTTGTCCTGCGTCAGCGGCGCGTTGGCCTGCGCGATGACGAACTCGTCCTCCTCGTCGGCGGACAGGTAGACGACCTCGTCGCTGACCTTGCCCTTGACGACCTTGCGGTACGGCGTCTCGACGAACCCGAAGGCGTTGATGCGGCCGTACGAGGCGAGCGAGCCGATCAGACCGATGTTCGGACCCTCAGGGGTCTCGATCGGGCACATGCGGCCGTAGTGCGACGGGTGGACGTCGCGGACCTCCATGCCGGCGCGGTCACGGGAGAGACCACCCGGGCCGAGGGCCGAGAGACGACGCTTGTGCGTCAGGCCCGACAGCGGGTTGTTCTGGTCCATGAACTGCGACAGCTGGCTGGTGCCGAAGAACTCCTTGATGGAGGCGACGACCGGCCGGATGTTGATCAGCGTCTGCGGCGTGATGGCCTCGACGTCCTGGGTGGTCATGCGCTCGCGCACGACGCGCTCCATCCGCGACAGACCCGTACGGACCTGGTTCTGGATGAGCTCGCCGACGTTGCGCAGACGACGGTTGCCGAAGTGGTCGATGTCGTCGACCTCGACGCGGAAGTCGGCCGGCTCGCCGTCGCGGACACCCTTGATGGTGGTCTCACCGGCGTGCAGCGCGACGAGGTACTTGATCGTCGCGACGATGTCGTCGATGCCGAGGACGGACTCGTTCAGCGGCGCCTGGACACCCAGCTTCTTGTTCAGCTTGTAGCGACCGACCTTGGCCAGGTCGTAGCGCTTGCCGTTGAAGTACAGGTTGTCCAGCAGGGTCTGAGCGGCCTCCTTGGTCGGCGGCTCGCCCGGACGCAGCTTGCGGTAGATGTCCAGCAGCGCCTCGTCCTGACCCGCGGTGTGGTCCTTCTCGAGGGTCTGGCGCATCGACTCGTACTCGCCGAACTCCTCGAGGATCTGCGCCTCGGTCCAGCCCAGCGCCTTCAGCAGCACGGTCACGGACTGCTTGCGCTTGCGGTCGACGCGGACGCCGACGGTGTCGCGCTTGTCGACCTCGAACTCCAGCCAGGCACCACGGCTCGGGATGACCTTGGAGGTGTAGATGTCCTTGTCGGACGTCTTGTCGATCGAACGCTCGAAGTAGACGCCCGGGCTGCGGACCAGCTGGGAGACGACGACACGCTCGGTGCCGTTGATGACGAACGTGCCCCGGTCGGTCATGAGCGGGAAGTCGCCCATGAACACCGTCTGGCTCTTGATCTCACCGGTGGTGGTGTTCATGAACTCCGCGGTGACGAACAGCGGAGCGGCGTAGGTCATGTCCCGCTCCTTGCACTCGTCGATCGAGTACTTGATGTCCTCGAAGCGGTGGTCGCGGAACGACAGGGACATGGAGCCGGAGAAGTCTTCGATCGGAGAGATCTCCTCGAAGATGTCCTCCAGGCCGGAGCGCTCCGGGACATCGACGCGACCGGCCTCCTTCGCGGCGGCGACGCGAGCCTGCCAGCGCTCGTTACCGAGCAGCCAGTCGAAGCTCTCCGTCTGGAGCGCGAGGAGGTCGGGGATCTCGAGGGGTTCGCGGATCTTGGCGAACGAAAGGCGGCCGGAAGCCGTCTTCGCAGAGGACAGAGTCTGAGTCGCGGTACGCGAGGCAGCCAACGAGGGGTCCTTCCACAAGGCCTTACTGAGCGGCGGTCATTGCGGTCCCGGTCCGACTCGACCCCCGACCCGCGTCGCGGGCAGCACGACGATCAGAGCACTCGGCTGGTGACGACGGGGCAGGACCCCGGGCACGAAGCGGTCGGCACTGATGGGCGGATGGGTGTGAGCGGAGACAGGGCAGCGCAAAGCAACAGCATAACCAAAAGATGGCAGCGTGTCCAGGCGCGGCCCATCGGCCTACGCCTCCCCCCGCTCAGTACCCCGTGCTCCCCAGCACGTCACGCGTCGAGGATGGACCGGTACAGGGCATCTGGTCAAGACTTTCGGCCGTTCCGGCGCGTCAGCCGGCCAGCGCGCCGAACCTCGCCTCGAGCTCCGTCCACGGTCCGACGGCCTCGACGCGCCCGCGCGAGAGGACGACGACCCGGTCCGCCTGGGCGAGCGCGGCCCGCTTGGAGGTCGCCCCGACCACCGTCGCGGAACGCTCCCGCAGCGACCTCCACAGCTCCAGCTCGGTGGCGGCGTCGAGGGCGCTGGACACGTCGTCGGCGAGCACGACCTCGGTCTCGGCGGCCAGCGCCCGGGCGAGCGCCACGCGCTGCACCTGCCCGCCGGACAGCCGCAGCCCGCGGTGCCCGACGACAGCGTCGGGGCCGCCGGCGGCCTCCACGTCCGGCGCGAGCCGGGCGTCGGCGACCGGCCGGTCGAACGGGCGGTCGGCGTACCCGAGCCGGACGTTGTCGACGAACGTCCCGGAGAACACCCGCGGCACCTGGGCGACGTACGCGACCCGCGTGGGCCGCAGGAAGGTCTGCGGGTCCTCGACCCGCTCGCCGTTCCAGGTGAGCGAACCGGTGTGGTGCACCAGGCCGGCGAGAGCCCGCAGCAGGCTGGACTTGCCCGAGCCGACCCGGCCGAGCAGCAGCACCAGCTCCCCGCGCCGGACCGTCAGGTCGACCCCGCTCACCCCGACGGTGCCGTCGTCGTGGACGACGCTCAGGTCGTGCAGCGCGAGCACGTCCAGCGGCTCGACGGGTCGCACGGCCGGCATCGGCGCCGCCCCGGAGACGAGGTCGACGTCGTCGGGAAGGTCCATCAGGTCGCCCCCACCGGCGTACGCGCAGGTGGCCTCCTGCCAGGCCCGCGTGCCGGGCGCCTCGGTGACCACGGCGCCGGCGACCCGGCCGAACCAGTCGAAGCCGTTGACGGCGTTGACGACCATCAGCGCGGTCGCGAGTCCCCAGACGCCCTCGACCAGGGCGGCCCAGGCCGCGACGACGCCCACCTGGACCATGACGATCGGGACGCCGTCGAGCACGGCCTGGACGCGGTGCTCCTTGACCGCGGCGTCGATCCGGCCACCGTCGACCTGCTGCAGGTGGGCATGGACCTGGGGCGTGCGGCCCGCGAGCTTGACGGTCCGCGCGGACTCCAGTGACGACACCAGCGTGCGGCCGAACCGAGCGCGGGCGGCCGACGAGCGCGCCGCCGTACGACCGGCGATCGGACGTCCGAGGACCGATGCGCTCGCGGCGGCGGCCATCACGACCAGGAGCACCAGTCCCGCGACGTACGTGCCCGCGGCGAAGGCGGTCACCACCGCGATCACCAGGCCGTTGACGAAGTCCACCCAGCGGTCGGCGTAGCGCGCGTACCGGTCGGCGTCCATGGCCCGTGCGACGACCTCTCCGGCGGGCGCGGCGGGCAGGCGGTGCTGGGCGGTCTGCCCGCGCAGCACCGACATCCGGGTCCGCAGGAGCACCTCGACCCACCAGCGCGGGTACAGGCCGATGGCGACGGCGAGCAGGACCGGGCCGAGCAGGAGGACCGCCACCAGGAGGGCCACGAGCCACGGCTGCGTGGCGCCGTCGCGCAGCCCGACGACCACGTGGCCCCAGACGAAGCCGGTGAGCGCGCCGACGGACCCCAGCAGCGCGGACACGGTGAAGAGGCCCACCGCCAGCAGGCCCCACTGCGGCTGGACCCGCAGCGCATGCCAGACCCCGCGCGCCAGGCTCGGTCCGGAGCCGACCTGCGGCGGCGGGGGCGCCGCCCCGGTACGGCGTACGCCACCGACGGGTGCCGCACCGGTGGTCTCGGCGGCCTCGTCCTGCGTCGCGCTCGCCTCCCAGAGCGCGCGGAACGCGCCCGGCGCAGCGCGCAGGGTCGTCATCGGACCGGACTGGACCACCCGGCCGCGCTCGAGCACGGCGACCTGCTCCGCGCGGCGGGTGGTGGAGAGGCGGTGCGCCACCAGCACGCCGGTCCGGTGGGCCAGCAGCCGGTCCGAGGCGGCGACCACGCGCGCCTCCGTCACGGGGTCCATCCGCGCGGTCGCCTCGTCGAGGATGACCACCCGCACGTCGCGGACCAGCAGCCGGGCGAAGGCGACCAGCTGCTCCTCCCCCGCCGACAGCGACGTGCCGGACGGGCCGAGGACGGTGTCGAGCCCGGCGGGCAGGTGGGCGACCCAGTCGGTGAGTCCCAGCTCGTCCACCGCGGCCTGCACGTGAGCACGGTCGATCGGGGCGAACAGCGTGATGTTCTGCTCCAGCGTGCCCGCCAGGATGTCGGTGAGCTGCGTCACGACCCCGACGGCGGCGCGCAGGTCGTGCAGGTCGATGTCGAGGACGTCGACACCCCCGAGCAGCACGGTGCCTGGTGCAGGGTCCACGGCCCGGGAGACCAGTGAGGCGAGGGTCGACTTGCCCGAACCGGTGCGACCCACCAGCGCCATCGTCTGCCCCGCCGGTACGCGCAGGTCGACGTCCCGCAGTGCGAACCCGCCCTCCTCGTAGGCGAACTCGAGGTCGGCGAACCGCAGGTCCAGGTCACCGTCGGGCACGGGCGCCCCGCCCACGGGCTCGGGCGGGGAGGAGAGCATCTGCCGCAGCCGGATCAGCGCACCGAGGCCGGCCTGCAGGTCGGGAAGATGCTGGGCGACGTTGTTGATCTGCCCGACGAACATGCTCGTGACCAGGAAGAGGGTCACGAGCCGGGCGACGGACAGGCCGCCACCGGCGACCATCGCGACGCCCGCCACGGCGATGCCGGCGAGCGCGGCGTGCAGGACGAGGCCGGCGCGCAGGATGAGGGCGCGCTCGAGGCGCAGGACCGACCAGAATCGCTCGTGCACCATCGCGGACAGGCGAGCCACCCGGCGTACGGCGAACGGCTGGCCCAGGCTGGTCCGCAGGTCGTCGCGCCCCGCGATGCTCTCCTCCAGCGCCGCCGAGTGATCGGTCCAGGCCATCTCCTCGACGACCTTGCGCTCGGCGATGGTCGGGAGCAGGCGTCGGACGGCGGGCCAGATGAGGGCGGCGGCGAGCGGGAAGACGAACCACGCCGGCCACCAGGTCAGGCTGGCGACGACCCACATCGGCACGACGCCGAAGCCGGCGCGCAGCACGCCCCAGAGCTGCTGCCGGGTGAGCGTCCCGACCTCGTGGGTGTCGTCGTCGACCCGGTCGAGGATCTCGCCGACCGCCTGCTCGGACAGGGCGGACAGCGGCTGGTGCAGCGCGGCGCTGAGCAGGTCGCCGCGCAGGGCGCCCTCGGCCCGGTCGGAGACGGCGGCCCAGATGACCTGGCCGGTCGTCACGAGGGTGGCGCCGCCGACGACGAGCAGGGCCAGGAGCCCGACCAGCGCTGCGGAGGCGTCGGTGGCGAGACGGCCGGCGACGAGCGTCCCGAGGGCCTGTCCGAGCACACCGACCGCGAGGGCGAGCAGCGCCAGACCAGCCGCGGGCGTCCGCAGCCGGCGCCAGGTGACCTCACGGGCCGGGTCGTCCGGGGCGAGCCGCGCCGGGGTCGGGGTCGTCGCCGTGCGGCGATCCGTCGTCGTCATGATCTGTCCACGCTAGGTCTGATGGCCGACGGGGCGCCTGCCAATTTCGGTCCAGGACGTGCATCAGCCCCTCCGGCCGAGGCCGGAGGGGCTGATGACGAGGTTGATCTAGAAGATCAGGCTCACTTGAGCTCGACGGTCGCGCCGGCGCCCTCGAGCTGCTCCTTGGCCTTCTCGGCGGCAGCCTTGTCGACCTTCTCCAGGACGGGCTTGGGGGCGCCGTCCACGAGGTCCTTGGCCTCCTTCAGGCCGAGGGAGGTCAGCGCGCGGACCTCCTTGATGACCTGGATCTTCTTGTCGCCGGCCGCGGTCAGGACCACGTCGAACTCGTCCTGCTCGGCGGCGGCCTCGCCACCGGCGGCAGCGGCCGGGGCCGCACCCGCGACGGCAACCGGGGCCGCGGCGGTGACGTTGAAGGTGTCCTCGAACTGCTTCACGAACTCGGAGAGCTCGATCAGGGTCATCTCCTTGAAGGCGTCAAGGAGCTCGTCGGTGCTGAGCTTCGCCATGAGAGGCGTCCTTTCTTTCAGTGCCGTGAGTGGCGGTGTGTGGGTCGGCTGGGATCGGCGTACGCCGGTCTCAGCCCTCGTCGCCACCCTCGGCGACGTCGGTGGTGGCCTCCTCGGCGGCCGGGGCGTCGGACACGGGGCCCTCCGTCTCGACCTTGGCGCGCAGCGCGTCGACCACACGGGCCGTCTGCGACAGCGGCGCCGCGAAGAGGTAGACCGCCTGGCTGAGCGAGGCGTTCATCGCGCCTGCCAGCTTGGCGAGCAGAACCTCGCGCGACTCCAGGTCGGCGAGCTTCTTGATCTCGTCAGCGTCGAGCGGCTTGCCGTCGAGCACGCCGCCCTTGATGACGAGGAGGGGGTTGTCCTTGGCGAAGTCACGCAGGCCCTTGGCCGCCTCGACCGGGTCACCGGTGATGAAGGCGATCGCGGACGGTCCCTCGAGCTGGCCGTCGAAAGCGGTGACTCCGGCTTCCTTGGCAGCGCGCTCGGTGAGCGTGTTCTTCACCACGGCGTAGGTCGCGTGCTCGCGGAGGGAGCTACGCAGCTTGGTCAGCTGCGCCACGGACAGACCGCGGTACTCCGTCAGCACGGCCGCACTCGAGTCACGGAACTTGCTCGTGAGCTCGGCGATCGCCGCGTTCTTGTCCAGCTTCGCCATGCGGGCCTCCTTCCGGGTGAGTGCCGGTCTGGTCGGGCCCGGGCAAGGAAGGAGCCCCGGCGCAGATGCGCACGGGGCTCGGATGGCACGCTGACGCGTGCGGCCTCTTGCTCACCTGCGCTGGTCGCTCGCTCCTGGCGAGGCCTTCGGTCGCTGCCCTCACGGACGTCGACAACCGGCGGTCATTGGTACCGCACAGAGTACGGGTGAGACCGCCGCCGTACCAAATCGGCGGCGGCCCACCGGCCTATGAGGTCGGGTCCTCGCCCAGGGCCTCGTCGGCGTCCTTCACCTGACCTGCCGGAGGCGCCGTGATCCGCACCGTCTCACCCCAGCGGGAGTAGTCGATGACTGCCACCGTCCCGCCGTCGGACTCACCCGGGGGGTCGCCCATCATCGCGGCCATCACCGACAGGTCGCTCCGAACCCGAGCGGGCCGATCACTCGGGTCGAGCCAGACCTCGTACGCGACGGTCTTTCCTCTCATGGCCTTGCGCATCTCGGCACGGTCGTTGGGGCTGAGGTCGCCGGTCTCGTCGGCGACCTCGACGACCGCCGCACCGGGCACGCGGACCGTGTAGTGCGTCGTGCGCGCGCCGTTCACGGTCTCGGTGCCACGGGTGGTCGCGGTGCCCCTCTCCCACAGGTCGATCTGGGTGTCCACGTCCGCCATCATCGTGATGATGGCCATTGGCACCAGCATCAGCCCGGCCATGGACTCGCTGTCGTCGTCGACCCGCAACCACGTACGACCCGCCAGCTCGGGATCCTTGAGGTAGACGGTGTCGCCGACGGAGCGCATCTGGGTCGCTCCCATGTGGATCTCGGCATCACCCTCGTCCTCCCCCAGGTTCGTCATGTCGACAGTGACGGTGTCCTTCTCCCCCGGTGAGCTCATGAAGACGTGGACCGACTTCTCGGCGTCCACTGCGGCTCGCACCCGGACGGCGAACGCCCGACCCGAGGGCGCGTCACCACTCGCCGGCGCCGAGACGGTGGCGCTGGTGGCCGACGACAACGGTGTCGTCGGCGTCGCGGACGGACGGGTCGTGATCGACGTGGTGCTCACGGCGGACGGCTTGGTCGCCGTCGCCTGCTCCGAGCCGCACGCCGTGACCGCGAAGGTCAGGGCGCTGGCCAGCACCAGCGCGCCAGATCGGCGCAGGGGTGTATTCATTGCAGATTCCTCCCAGGACCGCCGAGGGACCTCCGGCGGATGAAGCTCACCGGGCACGGCGTGCGGGCCGCGCCGGGTGAGAAGACGGCTCAGAGTACGTGCGGCCCTCCGCACGCGCCGTACGGCGAGACGAATCGTGACCTTCGGCGATCAGCCGCCGAAGGTCACTTGCCGGCGCCGAGCACCGCGTCCGCGTCCTTGACCTGGTTGGCCGGCGGCGCCGCGATCGTCACCGGTGCGCTCCAGCGGGTGTAGTCGATCGTGGCCACCGCCGGGCCGGCGGACGACGACGGCTTCTTGCCGGTGGCCGCGTCGATCGCGTTGAGGTCCACCTTGACCCGCGCCGGTCGGTCGCGCTGGTCGAGCCACACGTCGTACGTCACCGGCTTGTCGCCGGGCTTCGCGGCGGACGCGCCCGCCTGCCCGCCCGTGGCGCCCTTGAAGGCCGCGCGGACGTGCTCGCCCGCGACCGTGACGGTGTAGTGGGTCGTCTGAACACCGGCGACCGACTCGGTCCCCTTGCTCGCCACGGTCCCCTTCGACCAGATCTCGGCCTGGCTGTCCACGTCCGTCACCACGCCGACCATGACGAGGGGAAGGAGCAGGACGCCGGCCGCGGAGTCGCTGTCGTCGTCGATGCGCAACCACGTGCGGCCGGCGAGGTCCGGCTCCTGCACGTAAACGGTGTCACCCACCGAGCGCAGCTGGGTCGACCCGGCCGTGAGACTGGTGTCTCCCTCGCCCTTCCCCTTGTTGGTCATGTCCATGCGGATGACGTCGGGGTCGGCTGCCGAGCGCATCTCCACGTGAACCGACTTCTCCTTGTCGGTCGCCGCCCGTACCCGGCTCGCGAGCTCCGCCCCGGTATTCGCCGGGGCCGGCCCAGCGGGCGCCGAGCTCGTCGCCGAGGTGGGCGCAGCGGACGAGGAGGCGGCCGCCGTCGAGGAGGTAGGCGCCGAGCTGCTCGACGTCGGGCCGGAGCCGCTCTGCTCCTTCTCGCTGCCGCACGACGTCAGCCCTGCTGAGAGGGCGAGGGCGGTGACGAGGGCCAGCGATCTGCGGACGGGTGCTCTCATGACGGGTTCCTCCCTGACGCCGGGCACAGCCACGGCGCACGACGATGCTCGCTCGCCGACGTGCGGGCCGGGTCGAGCGAAAGGCGCCTCAGGGTAACGGCGCGCGGCCCGGTCCGACCGTCGATCAACGAAACCCACGTCACCGACCCTGCGCAGGTCACGCCGCCCCTGCCTCGCCGCGTCTGAGGGTCTGCCACCATCCGCACGGGGAGGACCGTCATGCTGAACGACCCTGAGCTCGACGAGCTCGAGAACCGGCTACGCGCCGAGTACGCCGCGTGGTCACCGGACGCCATCGACCGGACGGCCGTGATCGCCAGCGCGCGGACACGCGCCGGGGCGATACGGCGCCGACGCACGATCGCCCGAACGGCCGGCGCCGCCCTGGGCGTCGTCGCGATCACCGGCGCCGGCCTGGTCGGTGCCCAGCTGCACGGAGGCGGGTCCGCGCAGCCCGCCCACACCACGGGTTCGCCGACCCGGACGTCCGCGCCTGTCGAGTCGCGGCTGGTACCCGAGCCGACAGGTCAGCACGCGTTCGCCATCCCCACCAGCCTGTTCCCCACCACTCCGGTGGGCGGAATCACGTTCGAGCACAAGGGTGCCCAGAACGCGCTGGCTCCCGGTTTCGAGAACCAGACCTGTGGGACGCAGTCCGGGCGCCCGCACGCGACTGCGCCGGCCGCCGGCGTCTCGCAGACGCGCGTCGGGGGCGGCAACCGGATGCGGGTGGCGATCAGCAACGTCGGTACGGGCGCAGCGATCTTGGACATCCACTTCGCGACCGGCTACTGCTACTTCACCAGCGCGCAGCCGGTTCAGCAGTTCGCCTGGAACAACTGGCTCCTCGGCGGAAACCCGCCCACCCGTACCCCGGATCCGGGAGAGCAACGTGAGCTTTACCGGTGGACCGCGGAGCCCGCTCATCCGGACAGGGCGGGCTCGGACACCGTCGTCGGTGCCGTCCTCGCGGTCGATGGGTTCCTCCTGACGGTCTCGGCCCAGCACGCCGACCCGAAGGTGGCCCTGAGCAACGCGACGGCGCTCGCGGACGCGACCCGGGCTCAGATCCTCGCGACCGGACGGTCTGCCGACAGCCTGAGCGGCGCGGTCTCCTTCGACGGCGCTCTGCCGCGCGGGTCCTCGTCGCCGGCGCCCCGAGCAGTGTCGGCCGTGCCGCCGACCGACGAGACCGTACCCGCCGACGTCGCGCTCGTGGCCTCGCAGCTGCTCCCCTCGTCCGCGCAGCTCGGCGGACTGCGCTACGTCGCCCAACCACCCGGTCCGGAGACACCGCCGTCGGACCGCGCCTCGGCCCCGATGGTCCGGAGACCGAACCTGCCCGGCCAGCAGTGTCTCTCGAACGAGCTCGGCGACCACCCGAGCCCGATCAGCTCGCTCACGGCAGTGGCGGCGCGTCGATCGGGCCGCACCGACGACCCGTCGGTGGTCTCTGCGATCGTCCGGTACCGGTCGAAGGACGTCGGTACGGCCCTGGCCGAGGCCCGGAGCAACACCGGCCCGTGCCGGTGGGGCGACTTCGACACCCGCGCGCAGCCGGCTCCACGAACCACCCGCGCCGTCTCCGGGCACGACGGAGCGACGACGTTCGCCTTCACGCAGCCGACCGGAGAGGGCGGCGTACGCACGATCGTGGTGCAGCGGGTCGGCGACTACCTGGTCAGCGCCAAGACACGTAGCGACGCCCGGTCGGACGAGCCGCGACTGCTCGCCCTGGCGGTCGCCGCGACCGACGCGATGGTCACCAACCTGCGCGGCGAAGGGCTGGTGAGCTGAGGTGGTGGTTCGGTCTCGCCCGAGCGACGCCGACCTCCAGGCGCTGCTGGACCGCGATCTGCACCGTCTCCTCGGGCTGGCCATGTCGATGACCGGCAACCGGCACGACGCGGAGGACCTCGTGCAGGAGACGCTCGCCAAGGTCATCGACAAGTGGGGTCACGTGGAGTCGAGCGCCAGCCCGGCTGCGTACGTGCGCCGGATGTTGACGAACACCTACATCTCCCAGCGGCGCCGGTTCTCCAGCCGCGAGGTCGTGTCCGACGAGGTGGTGTCCGGCGGCCTGGACTCGGCTCCGGACCGGCAGAACGCACATGCCGACCGTGATCTGCTCCGTCGCCTGGTCACCACGCTCCCCCGCCAGCAGCGGGCCATCGTGGCGCTGCGCTACTACGAGGACCGATCGGTCAGGGAGGTCGCACAGATCATGGGCATCTCGGAGGTCGCCGTGCGGAGCGCCTGTCACAAGGCCTTGTCCTCGCTGCGCGAGCGGGCCCCGGGCTCGGTCGCGGCGTGCTGACGCAGGCCCCGACGTCGATGGCGAGAACCTGCCAGACCGGTGTCGGCCCGCTCCCCTAGCGTTCTCGCCATGACCACCGATCTGGCTGCCCGATTCCACGCTCTCCACGACGACCTCCTGGTCCTGCCGAACTGCTGGGACGCGGTGACCGCCCGCGTCGTCGAGGCGGCCGGGGCGCCGGCGCTCGCCACCACCAGCGCGGCCGTCGCCTGGTCGCTCGGTGCGCCGGACGGCAACCAGCTCGACCGGGACCTCATGCTGCAGAACCTGCGGCGCATCACCGACGTGGTGGACGTGCCGGTCTCCTCCGACATCGAGGGCGGCTTCGGCGAGGGAGACGAGGCGTTGGCCGAGACCACCCGGCTGGTCATCGAGGCGGGCGCGGTCGGGGTCAACCTGGAGGACACCCACGCCGACGGGTTCCGCTCGGTGCAGGACGCGGCTCATCGCGTGTCGATCGTCCGGGAGGCCGCGACGGCGGCCGGTGTGGACCTGTTCATCAACGCCCGCACCGACTCCTACCTCGCGGGCAACGCCGACTACGACGACACGGTGGCGCGGGCGAACGCCTACCTCGAGGCCGGCGCCAGCGGCATCTTCGTGCCCGGCACCGGCGACCTCGACGTCATCGCCCGGCTGGTCAAGGAGATCGACGCCCCGCTCAACGTGCTGGTCGGGCCGGGCTCGCCGCCCGTCGAGGAGCTGCGAGCCGTGGGCGTACGGCGGGTATCGGCCGGGTCGTCACTGGCCGGTTCGGTGCTGGGTCACGTCGACCGTGCCGCCCGGGAGATGCTGGACCAGGGCACGTACTCCGAGATGGGCGGCGCGCTCGGCTGGGGCGAGGTCAACGCACTGTTCACCTGAGAACCGCGCTGAGATCTCCGGGGCCGCTGCGAGCACGGTGATGCACCGCATAGATTGTGGTCCTCGCCACGATGTCGTGGCTACGGGAGGGCGGGTGCGCCCGGACGGGCGCGCTCGTCGACGGCCGCCCCGCAGAGGGGAGATCACATGTCCGACAACCAGGGAGCGCAGGCGCCGAGTCCGCTCCAGCCGCCCGAGCCGGTCCAGGCGCTCACGCTGACCGCGCCCGCGCCGACCCAGCCGGTGGCCACGACCTCGGCGCCTGCGATGGCACCGGCGGTCGACCCGGCCGCTCTCCCCGGGCTGGACGCCAAGGTCGAGGGCTTCCTCGGCGCCCTGGTGGCCGCGCAGCCGCGGTCGCCGGAGTTCGAGGCCAAGGCCGGTGACGTCCGCAGCATGGGGGACGTCGACATCCGCCAGGCCGCCGAGAGCTCCAACCGGCTGCTCGCCTCGCCGGTCAAGGCGCTGCAGTCCGGCGGGCTGTCGGAGAAGTCGACCGTCGGCAAGACGCTGCTCGAGCTGCGCCGCACGGTCGAGGACCTCGACCCCAAGGACGCCTCCGGTCCCAAGAAGCTCCTCGGCATGCTCCCGTTCGGGAATCGGCTGGAGGACTACTTCCGCAAGTACCAGAGCGCCCAGTCCCACCTCGACGGCATCCTGCACGCGCTGCGCAACGGCCAGGACGAGCTCGGCAAGGACAACGCGGCGCTCAACCTGGAGAAGCAGCAGCTCTGGGACGCCATGGGCCGGCTGAACCAGTACGTGTACGTGGCCGAGCGCCTCGACGCCCGGCTGTCGGCGGCCATCGCCGACCTGGAGGGCAGCGACCCCGACCGCGCCAAGGCGCTGCGGGACGACGTGCTGTTCTACGTCCGCCAGAAGCACCAGGACCTGCTGACCCAGCTGGCGGTGTCGATCCAGAACTACCTGGCCATCGACGTCGTCATCAAGAACAACATCGAGCTGATCAAGGGCGTCGACCGGGCCTCGACCACGACGGTGTCGGCGCTGCGGACGGCGGTCATCGTCGCCCAGGCGCTCGGCAACCAGAAGCTCGTGCTCGACCAGATCACCGCGCTCAACACCACGACGAGCGGCATGATCGAGCGCACCTCGCAGCTGCTCAAGGACAACTCCGTCGCCATCCAGCAGCAGGCGGGGTCGGCCACGATCGGGCTGCCGCAGCTGCAGGCGGCGTTCGCGAACATCTACGCGACGATGGACGCCATCGACACCTTCAAGGTCGAGGCGCTGGACAGCATGGCCGCCACCATCGGCACGCTGGAGACCGAGGTGACCAAGTCCCGCGGCTACCTGGACCGGGTGTCCCAGCAGAACCAGCAGGTCGCGCACGGGTCGCTCGACCTCGACCTCGGCCGGTGACCTGGGCGAGGACGAGCAGCGCACCATGACCCTCGGGGGGTTGTTCGGGCGGATCACCGGGCGTGACCGCGAGCCTGACGCTGCCCGGATTCCCGGCCCGCCGACCACCGAGGACCTCCTGGCCGCGCTCGACCGCGTCGAGCAGCTGGTCGCCGGTGGAGCGGTCCCTCCCGTCGTCGGCTCGCGGGTCGCGCGCGTCGTCCGGGTGGTCCGCGAGACGATCCCCCGGCTCGGTCGGCTGGGCGCCGGCAGCCCCCAGGCGTACTCCGTCATGGCGACGGCGACCGACTACCTCCCCGAGGCGGTCAGCGGCTACCTGCGCCTGCCACGGGAATGGGCCGACAGCCGCCCGGTCGACCGCGGCCGCACCTCGCTGATGGTGCTGGTCGACCAGCTCGACCTGCTCGGCTCGACGATGGACCAGGTCTTCGACGCGGTGAACCGCGCCGACGCCGCGGCGCTGGTGGCGCACGGCCGGTTCCTGGCCGAGAAGTTCGGCTCCGGCTCGACCGGTGGGACGCTCGGGCTCGGGCAGGCGCCCGCCGGCTCCTCCGACGCGCAGAGCCCGTCGCCCGGACGGCTGCAGCCACCGACCGGGAGGCAGGCATGACCACCGCCCTGAGCGACGCGCTCGACGCCCTGGCCGAGGTGGCCGAGCGAGCCGGCGTCGGAGCCGGCTCGGCGCGTGCCGAGGGCCTGGCCCTGGCCGCCGCGCTGGCCGAGTCGGCCCCCGGCGCGGCCACCGACTGGGCGAGCGCGTCGCCCGGCGCCTCGACCCAGGCCTTCTTCGACGCGGCCGTCCGGGGCCGTCGCTGGCGGGGGGCACCGACGAGCATCTTGACCGAGCTGGTCGCCCGCGGGTCCGGCGAGGCCGTCGCGTACGCCGGTGCTCTGGCCGGGGTCGCCTCCGCCGCATGCGAGCTGGGCGAACCCACGATGCGGGTGATCGGCAACGCCTCGGTCGCCGCTGCCGCCCAGCTGCACGCTGCCGGAGCTCGTCCCGACGCCACCGTCCGGACCGACGCCGGTGCCGCCGCGGTGCCGGCGGTGCCGAGGTCCGCCGAGCAGGAGAGGACGACCGAGGCGGATGCCGCGGTCGCCGTACGGCCGCTGGAGGAGCTGCTCGCCCAGCTGGACGACCTCACCGGCCTGGCGACCGTCAAGCGCGAGGTGCACCGACAGGTCGCGATCCTGCGGATGGAGAAGCTGCGGTCCGAGGCCGGGCTGCGGGCCGCCACGATCACCCGCCACCTGGTCTTCGTCGGCAATCCCGGCACGGGCAAGACCACCGTCGCGCGGCTGGTGAGCGGCATCTACGCCTCGCTCGGCCTGCTGTCCAAGGGCCAGCTGGTCGAGGTGGACCGCTCCGAGCTGGTGGCCGGCTACCTCGGGCAGACCGCGACCAAGACCGCCGAGGTCGTGGCCTCCGCGGTGGGCGGCGTGCTGTTCATCGACGAGGCGTACAGCCTCACCGCCGGGGAGCACACCGACCAGTACGGGCGCGAGGCGGTCGACACGCTGGTCAAGGAGATGGAGGACCACCGCGACGACCTGGTGGTCATCGTGGCGGGCTACCCCGAGCCGATGGAGACGTTCATCGCGACCAACCCGGGGCTGGCCAGCCGGTTCCGCACCACGGTGGAGTTCGCGGACTACTCCGACGACGAGCTCGCCGACATCCTGAGCGGGCTGGCCGCCGACGCCGACTACGAGCTGGCGCCGGAGGCGCTGGACGCCTTCCGGACGACGCTGTCCGGCACCACGCGGGACCGCTCGTTCGGCAACGGCCGGTACGCCCGCAACACCCTGGAAGCCGCGATCGGACGGCACGCCTGGCGGCTGCGCGAGGTGGACGAGCCGACCCTCGACCAGCTGCGCACGCTGAGCGCGGACGACCTGAGCGACACACCGACCAGCAGCGAGGGGGCGACGGCGTGAGCCTGACCCAGACCGCAACCACGAACCCACCCACCGCGGCGGTCGCCCGGCCGCCGCAGGGGGCACCCGGCGCCGGACCGTCGCCACAACCCACGCCCGTACGGTCGCCGGGCTCGATGCCCGCACGCGCCCGGCGCGTGGCGGCCGAGTGGTTCGAGGGCACGCCCGGACGGATGCGGGTGCTCCTGCTGATCGCCCTGGTGCTCTCGGTCCTGTTCGGCGGCGCCGTCGCCCAGACGCTGCGCGACGCCGACGGCTCCCTCGGCCGGGCGCAGGACAACACCGCCCAGCTGGTGCGCGTGCAGACGATCCACACCAGCCTGGTGAGCGCCAACGCCGACGCGACCAAGGCGTTCCTGCGCGGCGGCCTCGAACCCCCCGCCCAGCGACAGCAGTTCGTCCGGTCATTGGACACGGCCGCTCGCCTGATCACCGAGGCGTCCAAGGCGCAGCCCGCCGACGCCGACGCACTCGGGGCGCTCAACACCACACTGGTGTCCTACCGCGGGCTGATCGAGCAGGCCCGGTCCAACAACCGGCAGGGCCTCCCGGTCGGCGCGCAGTACCTCAAGGACGCCAACACCCTCATCAAGACCGACGCGCTCCCGGTGCTGAACGCCCTCGTGACGGCCAACGAGCGCCGCCTGGACGAGGAGTTCTCCCACACCGGCACCGGCCGGGTCTGGGTTCTCGTCGCGGGCGTGGTCGCGCTGCTCGCCCTGATCGGGGTCATGGTCTGGCTCGCCCGCCACAGCCACCGCTACCTCAACGTTCCGCTGCTCAGCGCCGCCCTTCTCGTCCTGGTGACGACCGCGGTCGGCGCCGGCCTGCTCACGGTCGCGAAGAGTCGGGCGGACGAGGTCCGTGACTCCTCGTACGCCGCCACGGTCGCCCTCGCCGGTGCGCGGATCAACGGCTACGACGCCCAGTCGAACGAGAACCTCACCCTGATCGCCCGCGGCTCGGGTGCCGAGTTCGACCGGGCCTGGACGACATCGGCCAGGACGACGCGAGAGCGTCTCGCGACCTCCACCCAGCACGGCGTCACGAAGGACGGCGGGCCGAACCAGTGGGGCACGTACGAGACCGCGCACCAACGCATCCGCGAGCTCGACACGGGCGGCCGGTGGGAGGACGCGGTCGGACAGGCGCTCGGTCCGGCGGCCACCTCGTTCGACGCGTTCGACCAGACGTCGCAACGCAGCCTCGACCGGACCAGCGCGGCCGCCCAGAGCGGCCTGGGCAACGCCGGCAGCGGCCTGTCCCTGCTGGGCTGGCTCGGTCTGCCGATCGGCCTGCTGGTCGCACTGCTCGCCTGGTGGGGCCTGTCCCAGCGACTGGAGGAGTACCGATGAGACGAGCCACCACCCTGTCCGCCGCGCTCGTGGCCTGCGTCGGCCTCGTCGTGGCCGGGTGCAGCAGCGGCGACTACGCCGACACCCAGGTCCCCGCCGCTGCCCGGACGAGCTCGGCACCGGCGGCTGCGCCGAAGCCGGCGACCTCCTGCGGCAACCCGGTGGCGTCGTACGCGCCGGACGGGGCTCTCCCCTCGCCGTCGGCACTGCCGCCGGGGTCGACGATGGACAGGATCCGCCAGCGGGGCCGGCTCATCGCCGGGGTCTCGGCCGACTCCCTGCAGCTGGGCGCCCGCAACCCGGTCACCGGCGCCATCGAGGGCTTCGACATCGACATGCTGCACGCGGTGTCGCAGGCGATCTTCGGCGACCCGGACAAGATCGAGTTCCGGGTCATCTCCACGGCCGATCGCCTCCCCGTGCTGGAGAAGGGCCAGGTCGACATCGTCGCGCGCGCGATGACCATCAACTGCGAGCGCTGGCAGCAGATCGCGTTCTCGAGCGAGTACTACCGCGCCGGCCAGAAGGTCCTCGTACCGCTGGGCAGCAAGGCCACCGGCCTGGAGAGCCTGGGCGGCAAGCGGGTCTGCGCCCCGACCGGGTCCACCAGCCTGGACGCCCTGCGCCGCTACCCGTCGGTCGTCCCGGTCCCGGCCGGCACCCACACCGGCTGCCTGGTGCTCTTCCAGCAGGGCAAGGCCGACGCCATCACCGGGGACGACACCGTGCTGGCGGGCCTGGCGGCTCAGGACCCGTATGCCTCGGTCGTACGGATGAAGGCGTTCACCACCGAGCCGTACGGCCTGGGCATCCCCCAGGGCGAACGTGACTTCGTGCAGTTCGTCAACGGCGTGCTGGACAAGATGCGGACCGACGGACGCTGGAAGGCGTCGTACGACCGGTGGCTGAAGGACCTCGGCCCGGCGCCGGCCCCGCCGAAGGCCGTCTACGGCAGGACCCCGTGAGGCCACCGACAGCGGCTCTTCCTGCGCCTCCCGGGCGGATGGGCACGGCCGTGCCACCGGCGCAGATGCTCGCCTACCTCGACGCGCTCGGCCAGTGGCGCGACGCCCGGCGCGCGGAGCTCGACGAGCTGGACCGAGCAGCGCTGGACTCCTCCGAGGAGGACGAGCTCAGCCCGGACCTCGTGCTGTCGATGGCGATCTGGAAGTCGGTGTCCGACCGCTACGACCTGCTGCTGGTGACCTGGGACTCCGGGCGGATCGGTGCGCGGGAGTCCGAGCGGTTGAGCACGCTCATCTGGGGTGGTCTCGACACCGGTTCGGGCGCCGCCGGGACGCTCGCGGTCTCGCTGCCCGAGGCCTGTGCGCTCTCGGACGCCCTGGCCGGGTCCTTGCGGGTGCGCCTGGCTGTCGACCCCGACCACGCCGACATCGCGGCACGGCTGCGCGACCTGCGCGCCCAGGTCGAGCGCATCCGCGACCTCGTCGACCGCGAGCCGGCGACCGCCCGTGCCGCCGCCGCGCAGGCGCTGGACGACCTGGACCACCGCGTCGAGCAGACCGCCGAGCGCGACCGCAGGGGGGCCGACGTGGGTGGTCTCCTCGGGCCGCTGGAGATCCAGGCCGCCCGGTGCGAGCGCGACCTCATCGTCGGGGCATCCGCACGCCGCGAGCGCGCAGCCGACCTGGCTCGCGCCCGAGCACTGCGAACCGAGCTGGAGGCCGAGGGCGTCGCCGTGCGGGCCCTCGCCGACCAGTGCGTCGCACAGGTGACGCCGGCGCCGCACCTGGCCGTCCCCGACGTGACCGCCCTCGGGCCGGTCCCGAACACCCCCGACGCGCTGGAGGCGTACCTGGCACGGCTCGACACCGTCCGGCGCGCGCTGGGGCAGGCGCATTCGGCGTACGGCACCGCGCTGCAGCGGCGGGACGAGCTGGCCGGACGCCTGGACGCCTACCACGTGAAGGCCGGCGGCGCGCCGTCACCGGACCTCGACGAGCTGTACCGGCGCGGACGCGAGGTGCTCGGCCGGCATCCGGTCGACCTGGTCCGGCTCGGAGCCCTCACCATCGCCTACCAGGCCTACCTCGAAGCGAGCCTCGCCGCGCGTACCGGCCCTCGTCGCGCCACCGAAGGAGTGTCATGACCGACATCGCCTGCTCCCAGCCAGGGTGCACGGGCTCGATCCTGGACGGCTACTGCGACGTGTGCGGCTCGCCGCCCGATGCCGTCGCTGCCGCTCCCGCGGCGTCCGCTGCGTCCGGTCCCGCCGGGGCGTCGTCCTCCCCCTCGACGGTGTCGCGCGCCTCCAACCGGCTGGCCTCCGCTCCCCTCGGCTCGGCCCGCGCAAGCGCGACCGGCTCACGGCTGACGCGGCGCACCGGCACCTCCTCCTCGAGGCTGCGCGGCGCGCGCCTCGGCGCCGGCCTGACGACGATCCCGACCGTCCCGCCGCTGGACGCGAGCCAGGCGATCCTGAGCAACCCGATGGTTCCCGAGAACCGCCGCAGCTGCCCCAGCTGTGGCAACCCGGTCGGGCGCTCGCGCGGTGACCAGCCGGGTCGTACCGAGGGTTTCTGCCCGCACTGCCGCAACCGGTTCTCGTTCGCCCCCAAGCTCACCGCTGGTGACGTGGTCGGTGGTCAGTACGCCGTCGCCGGCGCCTTCGCGCACGGCGGCTTCGGCTGGCTCTACCTCGCGCGCGACCAGAACGTCTCCGACCGGTGGGTCGTGCTCAAGGGCCTGCTCAACTCCGACGACCCCGACGCGGTCGCCGCGGCCATCGCCGAGCAGCAGTTCCTGGCCCGCGTCGAGCACCCGCTCATCGTCGAGATCTACAACTTCGTCACCCACGACGGCGCCGGCTACATCGTCATGGAGTACGTCGGTGGCACCTCGTTGAAGACGCTGCTCAAGCAGCGCATGGAGGCCAACCACGGCCAGTACGACCCGCTGCCGCTCGACCAGGCGATCGCGTACGTGCTCGAGGTGCTGCCCGCGTTCTCCTACCTGCACGACCTCGGGCTGGCCTACTGCGACTTCAAGCCCGACAACATGATCCAGGTCGGCGACGCGATCAAGCTGATCGACCTCGGCGGTGTGCGCCGCATCGACGACGAGGACTCGGCGATCTACGGCACGGTCGGCTACCAGGCGCCGGAGGTGGCCGAGCTCGGCACGTCCGTCGCGTCCGACATCTACACGCTCGGGCGGACCCTGGCGGTCCTGGCGATGGAGTTCCGCGGGTACCAGACGACGTACGTCGACTCCCTCCCGTCGGTCGCGGACACGCCGGTGTTCCAGCAGCACGACTCCTTCTACCGGCTGCTGCTGAAGGCCTGTGCCACCGATCCTGCCGACCGGTTCGCCTCGGCGGACGAGCTGCGGGTCCAGCTGCTCGGCGTGCTGCGCGAGGTCGTGGCCGCCCGGCAGACGGGCGCCGCGGCCCACTCGACGTCGTCCCTGCTGTTCGACAGCCCGAGCGGTGAGGACGAGTCGGTACCCGCGTGGCGGCGGCTGCCCGCACTGCGCGAGGACCACAACGACCCGCAGGCCGGCTGGCTGTCGACGGTGAGCGTCGCCGACCCGCGTGATCGCCTCACGGCACTGCAGGCGGCCCCCGAGGCGTCGCCGGAGGTCCTGCTGCAGTCGGCGCGGGCCGCGCTGGAGGCGCACGAGTACCTCGAGGTCGACGCAGCCGTGTCGCAGCTGCTCACCGACGATCCGTGGGAGTGGCGCGCGGTCTGGATGTCGGGCCTGTCGGCCCTGGCGCAGGACGACGCGGCCGGGGCGCAGTCGGCGTTCAACGCGGTCTACGGACAGGTGCCCGGCGAGCTGGCGCCCAAGCTGGCCCTGGCGATGGCCTGCCAGCTCAGTGGCGAGAACGATGTCGCCGAGGGCCTCTACCTCACCTGTGCCCGCACGGACGCCACCTACATCGCCCCGGCAGCGTTGGGGCTCGCCGCGATCCGATCCGCACGCAACGACCTCGACGGGGCGGTCGGCGCACTCGACCTGGTGCCGCCGACGAGCGGGGCGTACGTCCGTGCCCGCCAGCAGCGTGCTCATCTGCTCGCCGACTCCGGGCGCGGGCTGCCCGCGCTGGCCGAGGCGATGACCAGCGTCGACTCGCTGACGATCGACCCGGTCGACCGAGCCCACCTCTCGGCGCGGGTGTACCGCACCGCGCTCGAGGAGGTCCGCGCGTCCGGCCCGCGCGGCGACGTCCGCATCGCCGGTCGCCCCGCCGTGGAGCCGGAGCTGCGCGACGGCCTCGAGCAGGCCTACCGCGAGCTCGCCGGGCACGAACCGACCCGGGCGGGTCGGATCCGGTTGATCGACCAGGCCAACGACGTCCGTCGCTGGACGATGCGATGAGCGCCGCGACCGTGCTGCGCTGCCCCGGCTGCGGCGACGAGACCTCGGCCGGCGACCGGTTCTGCGAGGCGTGCGGTGAGCAGCTCGTCACGGCCCTGGCCACCGATGCGGACGCGACCGACCCCGCCGCCGAGCGGGCCGTTGCGTCGGAGCAGGAGCGCGCAGCCGGGGTGTGCCGCTCCTGCGGCGGCGTGGTCGGCGAGGACGGCTACTGCCAGACGTGCGGGACCAAGGCCGCTCTCGCCCGCGACCACTTCGACGCCGAGCCCGCGCCCTGGGTGGCGATGACCTGCGACCGCGGCGTGCGGCACCGACGCAACGAGGACGCCGGGGCGGTCAGCGCCGACCCCGAGCCGAGCAGCCGTGCCGTCCTGGTCGTCTGCGACGGCGTGAGCTCCTCGACCGACTCCGACGTGGCCAGCCTCGCGGCCGCGACGGCCGCGCAACAGGTGCTGAGCGCCGGGCGGGCCCGTGGCATCGGTACGCCGGACTCGCAGACGGCCGCCATCGTGGCCCGTCTCGAGGCCGCGGCGGATGCGGCGCGCGAGGCCGTCGTCGCGTCCACCGCGGCGGACAGCCCCGACCCGGCGTCGTGCACCTTCGTCGCCGCGGTCGTCGAGGACGGCCGGATCGTGGCGGGCAGCGTCGGCGACAGCCGGGCGTACTGGCTGCCCGACCGCGGCGAGGGTGTCGCGCTGACCGTCGACGACTCGATGGCGGCCGAGCTGATCGCCCGAGGCGTCCCGCGGGAGGAGGCCGAGTCCGGCCCTCAGGCGCACGCCATCACCCGGTGGCTCGGCGTCGACGCGCCCGAGCACACACCTCGGACCCGCACCCAGGACATCGACAGCGACGGCTGGCTGCTGGTCTGCTCGGACGGCTTGTGGAACTACTGCTCCGAGGCCCGCGACCTCGCCGGGCTCGTCCGCCGGACAGCCGCCGAGCACGACGGCCGCCCCCTGGCCACCACCGCCGCACTGGTCGACTGGGCCAACGCCCAGGGCGGCCGGGACAACATCACCGTCGCGCTCGCGCGCCTCACCTCCGGAAGGACCTGACCCATGGCGCAGTTCACCGCCTCCGTCCACCAGAACGAGTTCCTGCCCGACGGCGGCACCGACGTGCACGCCATCGTCACCGTCACCGCCTCGGGCGCCGGCGCGGCCGGTCAGTCGGGCTCCGGCGACGTCGGTGAGATCGTCATCATCGACACGTCCGGCTCGATGACCGGCTCCAACATCGTCGCGGCGCAGCAGGCCGCGGTGGCCGCCATCGACCAGATCCACGACGGCGTGTGGTTCGCGGTCATCGGTGGCAGCCACGTGGCGAGCCTGGTGTTCCCCGGCGGACGCGGGCTCGGCATGGTCCGGATGGACGCCCACGCCCGCGCCGCTGCCAGGGCGGCCGTCGCCTCCCTGCGCGCCGACGGCGGTACGGCCATGGGTACCTGGCTGCAGCTCGCCGCGCGGGTGTTCGGCACTGTGCCGTCGCTGGGCCAGCGGCACGCCATCCTGCTCACCGACGGCGCCAACCAGCACGAGACGCCCGAGCAGCTCACCGCGACGATCGGCGCGGTCACCGGGCAGTTCCAGTGCGACTGCCGCGGGGTCGGGGCCGCCTGGCAGGTCGACGAGGTACGCCGGATCGCGACGGCCCTGCTCGGCTCGGTCGACATCATCCCCTCCCCCGACCAGATGGCCGGTCAGTTCGCCGAGCTGATGCAGCAGGCCATGAGTCGCGGCATCGCCGACGCCCGGCTGCGGATGTGGGTGCCGCAGGGCGCCGAGATCCTGTTCGTCCGGCAGGTCGCGCCGACCGTCGAGGACCTCACCGGACGCCGCCAGGAGGTCAACCCACTCACCGGCGCGTACCCGACCGGCTCGTGGGGCGATGAGTCGCGGGACTACCACGTGGCGATCCGGCTGGCGGCCAAGGCGATCGGGCAGGAGCAGCTGGCGGCCCGCGTCCAGCTGGCCCTCGGCGAGGAGGTCGTCGCGCAGGGCCTGGTGAAGGCGCAGTGGTCCAACGACGACACGCTCACGACCCGGATCAGCCCCGAGGTCGCCCACTACACCGGCCAGACCGAGCTGGCGAGCATGATCCAGGACGGGCTGGCGGCCAAGGCGGCCGGCGACACGGTGACCGCGACCACCAAGCTCGGCCGGGCCGTCCAGCTCGCGGCCGAGACCGGCAACGACGAGGCCACCACCCGCCTGCGCAAGGTCGTCGACATCGACGACGCCGAGACCGGCACGGTGCGGCTGAGGCGTTCGGTGGACAAGCTGGACGAGATGGCCCTCGACACCGCCTCCACCAAGACGACCAGGATCAAGAAGTGAGCACCACGACCTGCCCGGCCGGTCACGCGTCGTCGGCGACCGACTACTGCGACGTGTGCGGCCTGCCGATCGGCACGCCCGCCCCGGCCGCCGCCGCTCCGCCGACCACCGGCGCTGCCCCCGGCGCTGCCACCGCGGCGCCGCCCCAGGCGACCCCTGCGGCTCAGGTGTCGTGCCCGAGCTGTGGCGAGCAGAACGTCGCCGACGCGCTGTTCTGCGAGTCGTGCGGGTACGACTTCACGACTGGCACGATGCCGCGCGCCACCCCGCCCGCGCCGGACGCGGCTGCCTCGGTGCCGCCGACCCCGCCCGCGCCCCAGCAGGGCAGCGCGGACTGGGTGGTCGAGCGGTGGGTCGACCCGGAGTGGTACGCCGTTCAGGACAGCGACGACCCGTGCCCCTCCCCCGGGCCGCCGGTCGTCGTCCCGCTCACCGAGTCCAGCGTGCTCATCGGCCGGCCGTCCCGCAGCCGCAGCATCACCCCGCAGGTCGACTGCGGCGACGACTCCGGCGTGAGCCGGCGGCACGCCCAGCTGAGCACCGACGGGCAGCGCTGGTGGGTCGAGGACCTGCAGTCCTCCAACGGCACGTTCGTCGGTCCCGCGTCCGGCCCGGTCCCGCAGGACCCGGTGCCACCCGGGCAGCGCCGCGAGCTCGACGACGACGACCGCCTGTACGTCGGCACCTGGACCCGGCTGGTCATCCGTCGCGCAACCCCGGAGGAGCGCGGCTAGCACCAGCGGGCGATGCAGCAGCCGGGCGGGTCCGGCACGTCTTCTCGGTGAGCGCCCGGGAGGGGTGCACCGGACCAAGGAGGACCGATGACGGTCGAGGACAGGGACATCGCCGACGCTCTTCGCACGAGCCTGGCGGACTGGGACATTGCCCCGGGAGACGCGGGCGCCGCGGTCCGCGCGGCGCAGAGCACCGCTCGACGCCACCGTCGCACCCGAGCGCTCGCGACGACCGTCGGCGCCGGCTCTGTGGCTGCAGCACTCGTGCTCGGCATCGGCACCGCGTCGTTCGGCCTGCGCTCCGACGTGACCGTCAGCGCATCCCGGCCCAGTGCCGCCGTGGACGGACGCCTCGGTCCGTCGGGCGTGGGCTCTCCCGAGGCGAGCACGCCGAACGATCGGACCGGTGCGCTCCCGCGCACGTACGCCTACAAGATGCTGGCGACCTTCGAGCCGGGCACCTACGCGGGTCACCCATGGGTCGCCGACGGCAACCAGATGGGACCCGATCCTCTGATTCAAGGGATGGCCTGCCAGGGGTTCGACGGACCGGACGCGATCGCCTCGATCACACAGTCGGCCGGCAGCACCGAGCGACTCCTCGTCGGCACCATCGCCGGCTACCGCACGGGGACGGGCGACGGGGTGGTCCCGGCGCTGCGCGCGAACGGGCTGGCCTGCCGCTGGTGGGGCACGCCGGGCTGGCCCAAGCCGCTGGAGTGGACGGGGCAGGGGGACACCGACCACTTCCTGGGTGAGATCCCCAACGTGGGTCGAGGCCCCGGACGAGCGGGCGAGTCGCTCGCAATCGGTCACAGCGCCGTGGTCGCCGCCGCCCGGGTGGGGGACCTCGTCGTCTACGGGGTGGCCTATGACAAGGACCGGACATCCGCCACCACAGCCGCCACCGCCATGGTGCTGGCCACGGAGCGTCGGCTGCGAGCATCGAGCTATCCACCCGCGCACGGCCGGCCGGTGGCAGGCAGCGACAACGACCATGTGCCCACGCAGCCGATGACCGTGTCCGGGCCGAACGACGTCGACCCCTCGGTGCTCAGCCCTGGCCTGCTGCCCCGCGACGGCCAGCTGCCCCGTGGCCTGACCTACGCGCCGCCCGCGGGCGGCTGGACGAGGTTGACGACGAGCCGGTCGGTCCCGCAGCGGGACGGTTTTGTCGCAGGCACCGGCGACGGAGCCCGCTGGAAGAACCCCCCTTCAGACGACGTCCGCGGTCGCGTCGGAGTCGGAGACACCGCAGACGATCGCGGCCTCAGCGACGACGTGCACAGCGGTGAGTTCCGGATCGTCCAGGCGCCGCACGGCCAGGCGAGCCGGCTGCTGGAGCAGAACATCGCAGGGAAGGGCCGCCGGGGCTTCCGGGAGACCACGGTCCGGACGCTGGCGTGGCCTGGCCAGACGTCCACCGGGGACCACTTCCTGGCCGACCTGACGCTGCGGACCGGCGGGAACATCGCCCCACGGTCGGCCGTGGCCGCTCGGGTGGTCGGTGACTTCGTCGTCAGCGCGCACGTGACGTGGTCCGACGATCAAGGCGTCGCGAGGGACACCGCCACGAAGGCCGTCGACGACATGGTGAACAACCTGCGCGCCGCCGGGAAGGTGAAGTGAGGTGCTCGGCCGCGGTCAGCACGACCAGGAGGCGACGGCGTACGTCACGGCGGCCTTTCCCCGCCTGATGAACCTCGCCGGCGCCCTCACCGGCAACCGGCACGACGCCGAGGACCTGGTGCAGGACACCATGGCGAACGTCCTGATCAGGTGGCCGAAGGTGCACGCTGCCGCCAGTCCGGACGCCTACGTACGGCGCATGATGGTGAACCGGTTCCTGTCCGGCAAGCGGCTGCGCTCGGCGAAGGAGCTGGTGTCGCACGACGCGGTCACCCGCGACCGGCCGGCCCCGACCGGTGGCGGCGACCTCGAGGCACGCGACGCGATGATGACGCTGCTGTGGCGGCTGCCGCGGGTCCAGCGCACCGTGCTCGTCCTGCGGTTCTACGAGGACCTCGCGGACGCCCAGATCGCCGAGGCGCTCGGTACCCGTGAGGCCACGGTGCGCTCCAACGTGTCGCGTGGACTGGCCAAGCTGCGGGTCCTGATGGAGGACGAGCACACACCGGAGTCGACCGAGCGCGCGCAGCGGCGCGCCGTTGCCTCGCACGTGCCGGCGATCCACTCCTGACCGGCACTGCGAGACGGCAACGGCCGCCCCCCCCGCGCGGGGTGGGCGGCCGTCCGCGTGCGTCGAAGGCTCAGGCCTCCTCGGCACCCTCCTCGGAGGTGAGGTTGCGGGTCTTGCTGGCGTCCAGCGGGATGCCCGGGCCCATCGTCGTGCTGACGGTGGCCTTGCTGATGTACCGGCCCTTGGAAGCGGCCGGCTTCAGACGCAGGATCTCCTCCAGCGCGGTCGCGTAGTTCTCGACCAGCTTGGTGTCGTCGAAGCTCACCTTGCCGATGATGAAGTGCAGGTTGGCGTGCTTGTCGACGCGGAACTCGATCTTTCCGCCCTTGATGTCGGTCACGGCCTTGGCCACGTCCATCGTCACGGTGCCGGTCTTCGGGTTCGGCATCAGGCCACGCGGACCGAGCACCTTACCGAGACGGCCGACCTTGCCCATGAGGTCCGGGGTGGCGACGACCGCGTCGAAGTCGGTCCAGCCACCGGCCACCTTGTCGAGCAGCTCGTCCGAGCCGACGAAGTCGGCGCCGGCGGCCTCGGCCGCAGCGGCCTTGTCACCGTTGGCGAACACCAGGACGCGAGCGGTCTTGCCGGTGCCGTGCGGCAGGTTGACCGTGCCGCGGACCATCTGGTCGGACTTGCGGGGGTCGACACCGAGGCGGAAGGCCACCTCGACGGTCGCGTCGTACTTGGTCTTCGACGTCTCCTTGGCCAGACGCACCGCCTCGAGGGGGGCGTACAGCTTGGCGTCGTCGATCTTCTCCACCGCTGCGCGGTAGGACTTGCTGCGCTTCATGTCTGCTCCTTGTGCATAGCGCGTGTTGCGGAGTTGTGGTTATACGGGCCAGCGCCGGCCCAACCACGGTGTGTACGGCGGCCACCGGGGCGACCGCCGTACGGACGGGTCATCAGTCGGTGGTGATGCCCATCGAACGAGCGGTGCCGGCGATGATCTTGCTGGCCTGCTCGATGTCGTTGGCGTTGAGGTCGGCCATCTTCATCTCGGCGATCTCGCGGACCTGGTCCTTGGTCAGCTTGCCGACCTTGGTGGTGTGCGGCTCACCCGAGCCCTTGGCCACACCAGCGGCCTTCTTGATCAGCTCGGCGGCCGGCGGCGTCTTGGTGACGAAGGTGAAGGAGCGGTCCTCGTAGACCGTGATCTCCACCGGGATGACGTTGCCGCGCTGGCTCTCCGTCGCGGCGTTGTACGCCTTGACGAACTCCATGATGTTGACGCCGTGCTGACCCAGCGCCGGACCGACCGGCGGGGCCGGGGTGGCCTGGGCCGCCTGGATCTGCAGCTTGATGAAGCCGGCGACCTTCTTGCTCTTGGGGGGCATGCTGTTCTTCCTCTTCCTGTGGTGGGCCCACGCCATGGGCGATGACCCGGTTGCAGTGACACCACGCCGGGGGCGTGGCAGGCGTCGATCAGATCTTGGCGACCTGGTTGAACGCCAGCTCGACCGGGGTCTCCCGGCCGAAGATCGAGACCAGAACCTTGAGCTTCTGGGTGTCGGGGCTGATCTCCGAGATGGTCGCCGGGAGCGTCTCGAACGGACCCTCCATGACGGTCACCGACTCGCCGACCTCGAAGTCGACCTCGGCGGACGCGGCGGACGGGCGCGTACCGGTGGCGGCGGCGCCGGACTCCGGCGTGGCGGCCTGGTCCGGGGTGGTCTCGAAGACCGGGTTGAGCATCGTGACGACCTCGTCGATCGACAGCGGCGAGGGCTGGTGGGCGTTGCCCACGAAGCCGGTGACGCCCGGGGTGTGCCGGACGGCGCCCCAGCTCTCGTCGGTGAGGTCCATCCGGACCAGGACGTAGCCGGGCATGCGGACACGAGTGCCCGTCTTGCGCTGGCCGTTCTTGATCTCGGTGAACTCCTCCATCGGCACCTCGACCTGGAAGATGTAGTCCTCCATGTTGAGGCTGATCATGCGCGTCTCGAGGTTGGTCTTCACACGCTTCTCGTAGCCGGCGTAGGAGTGGATGACGTACCACTCGCCGAACTGCGCCTTCAGGTCGGCGATGAACGCCTCACGGGGGTCGCCCTGCGGCTGCGCCTCGACCGTGTCCTCGGCCGCCAGGTCGAGCTCGTCGCCCTCACCCTCGGCCACCGCGTGCGCGTCCTCGGTGAGCTCCTGCTCGATGTCGGCGTCCGCGTCCTGCTGCGTCTGGGACTCCTCCAGCACGACGTCGGCGGTGTCGCCGACCGGCTCGGTCATCGGCACGTCGTCCTCGGCGCCGACCTCGGCCGTGTCGGTCAGGTCGGCAGCGGGCTCGGCCGGGGTCGCCTCGGACGCCGACGTGCCCTCCTGGACCTCGTCGGTCTCCGGCGCATCCGCCTGTGGACTCCACTGCTCGGTCATTGACCTGCTTCCTTACTGCTTGTCACCTGGACTACCTCGGCACTGTCATCGGCGCCGTACACCGCGAGCGCCGGTCGGACGAGTCTCCTCGCCGCCGGCGCCCCATTCGTCCGGGCTCTGCCACCGCCTCCCGGCGACGGCACGACCCGGCCGCTCGACCTCAGCTGGACCCGAAGACCCAGGACACCGCGCGCTGGAACACCTGGTCCAGGCCCACGACGTAGAGCATGATCAGCACGATGAACACCAGCACCACGGCGGTGTAGTTGATCAGCTCCTGGCGGGTGGGCCAGACGACCTTTCGCATCTCGTCGAGGACCTGCCGGACGAACAGCGCGATCCGCCCGAAGAGACGCGCCAGAGGGTTGCCCTGGCGGGCGCCGCGGGAGCCACGACGACCGGTGCCGCGGCTGCGCGTGGTGCTCGTCTCGGTCACGACCACTTCTTTCGTCTCGGCGTGCACCGGCGACGCCGGCGCAGGTCTTCGATGTCCTGCACGTGCAGGGCACGAGGGACTTGAACCCCCAACCCCCGGTTTTGGAGACCGGTGCTCTGCCAATTGAGCTAGTGCCCTTCGCTCCCGGCGTGGGACCGGGACCGTCGGTGACCATCACACCACGACTGCTCCTGCGGACAGGAACCACCGTGGTGTCGTCAGTCACCCGACGTGCGAGTGTACGCGACCACCGCGGGCGGAGGCCAACTCGCCGCCGCGGGAGGCGCACGGACCCGTCCGCGAGCGGTGCCGCTGGACCCCGGTCCCGCCCGTGCGTGCCCGGACGCGGGCAGTAACGTCGTCCCATGACGGACCACGAGAGCACGTCCTTCGAGTCGGACGAGACGACGTACAGCCTGGACGACGAGGACCAGCTGCAGCCCGAGGACACCCTGGTCGACCGCGGCACCGACGACGCCCTCGAAGAGGGGTACTCCCCGCCCGACCGCCCGAGGCCGGGCTACGGCAACACGGCGACCGAGCAGGAGCAGGGCGAGACCATCGAGCAGCGCATCCGGCAGGAGGTGCCGGACCCCGACACCGCCTACGGCGCCCCGGAGAACGAGAGCGGTCTGGACGTCGAGCGCGTCGGCGGGGACGACCCGGACGCGATCGACGCCGACCAGGACTTCCTCGGTGACGGCGAGGTGGGTGACGACCGCGCCGGCCGGCTCGTGGCCGAGGACGAGGGTGCTCACGAGGACACCGAGAAGGACATGGTCGCTCAGGACGCAGGCATCGACGGTGCCGGCGCGTCGGCCGAGGAGGCCGCCGTGCACGTCGTCGACGAGGAGGAGTGAGCGCGTCGCCCGAGCCCCGCTCGACCACCACGCTGCCGAAGGCGCACCTGCACCTGCACTTCACCGGTTCGATGCGCATCACGACGCTGCGCGACCTGGCGGCCAAGCACGGCTTCCGACTGCCCGACTCGCTGCTGTCCGCATGGCCGCCCCACCTGTCCGGCACGGACGAGCGCGGCTGGTTCCGGTTCCAGCGGCTGTACGACGCCGCCCGCGCCTGCGTGCGCGACGAGGAGGACATGCGCCGGGTCGTCCGCGAGGCGGCCGAGGACGACGCGCGCGAGGGAAGCCGCTGGCTGGAGATCCAGGTGGACCCCACCTCCTACGCCACCCACCTGGGCGGGATCACCCCGACGCTGGAGATCGTGCTCGACGAGGCCAGGCGGGCCGGCGAGGCGACCGGAACCGGTGTCGGTGTCGTCGTCGCCGCCTCCCGGCTGAGACACCCCCTCGATGCGCGGACCCTGGCGCGGCTGGCCGTCAAGCACGCGGGCGAGGGCTCTGGCAGCGTCGTCGGGTTCGGGCTGAGCAACGACGAGCGTCGCGGGGTCACCGAGGAGTTCGCGCACGCCTTCTCGATCGCGCGCGAGGGCGGGCTCGCCTCCGTGCCGCACGCGGGCGAGCTGCTCGGTCCTGCCGCGGTCAGCCACACCCTGGACGCGCTGGCGCCGGACCGGCTCGGCCACGGGGTACGCAGCGTCGAGTCCGACGTCGTGCTGAAGCGGGTCGTGGACGCCGGTGTCGCCCTCGAGGTGTGCCCGCGCAGCAACGTCGCCCTGGGCGTCTACCGCGAGCCCGAGCAGGTCCCGCTGCGCACGCTGATCGATGCCGGCGCCCGGATCGCGCTGGGCGCCGACGACCCGCTCCTGTTCGGCAGCCGGCTGGTCGCGCAGTACGACTCGGCACGGCTGGACCACGACCTGCCCGACAGCGCCCTGGCCGAGCTCGCGCGCTCGTCCGTCCGCGCGTCCCGGGCGCCCGCCGACGTACGGGCGCGGACGCTGAAGGAGATCGACGCCTGGGAGTCCTGACCCACCCGGGGCGGGCCGAGACTCAGAGCTTGTGGCCGACGAACACCGGCTCGTTGACCAGCCGGACGCCGAACGCGTCCTCCACGCCGTCGCGGACCTCCCGTGCCAGGCGGGCCACGTCGGCGGCCGTCGCGTCGCCGCGGTTGGTCACGGCGAGCGTGTGCTTGGTCGACAGGGCGGCCGGGCCGGGCAGGCCGTACCCCTTGGTGAAGCCGGCCTTGTCGATCAGCCACGCGGCGCTGGTCTTGAGCCGGCCGCCGTCACCCGGGAACTCCGGCGGCGTCACGCCGTCGCCGAGGTGGTCGGCGGCCCGGCGGCGCAGCACCTCGAAGTCGGCGGCGCTCAGCATCGGGTTGGTGAAGAAGGACCCGCACGACCAGGTGTCGTGGTCGGCCTCGTCCAGGACCATGCCCCGCTTGCGGCGCTGGGCCACGACGCCGTCCCGGGCGTCGCCGATCGGCACGCGCTCGCCCTGCTCGACGCCGAGCTGGCGCGCGAGGTCGGCGTACGCCAGCGGCTGCGACCGGTCGGTGAGGTGCAGCTGGAAGAGCACGTCCAGCACGACGTACTGGTCGGTGCCCTTGAACCGCGAGTGGCGGTAGGTGAAGCGGCACTCCTCGTTGGAGAACGTGCGGACCTGCTGCTCGCGCCGGTCGTAGACGCGCACCGAGGCGATGGTCTGGGCGACCTCCTGGCCGTACGCACCGACGTTCTGGACCGGGGTCGCACCGGCGAGGCCCGGGATGCCGGACAGGCACTCGACCCCGGACCACCCCTCGGCCACCGTGCGCGCGACGAAACCGTCCCAGTCCTCCCCCGCGGCGACCCGGACCATCGCGCCGCCGCAGTCGTCGGACGACTCGACCGTGACGCCGCTGGTCCGGACCAGGACCACCGTGCCGTCGAAGCCGTCGTCGCTGATGACCAGGTTCGACCCGCCGGACACGACCAGCAGCGACTCGTCGGCGTCGTCGACCTCGCGGACGGCGTCGACCAGCTCATCGGTGGTGGAGACCTCGACGATGCGGGCGGCGGGACCGCCGACGCGCATGGTGGTGAACGGCGCCAGCGGCGCCCCGGCAGCCTCGCGCATCAGTCGGTCGCCACGGTCGCGAGCGCGCGGGTCAGCACCTTGGCGCCCGCGTGGGTCGCGGTGATCTCGACGACCGCGCGCCGGGCCGGCGCGTCGACCGACTTCACGACCGCGCTCACCTCGATGTCGGCGCCGCCGTCGTGCGGGACGGGTACCGGCGCGCTGAACCGGACGGCGTACTCCAGCACCTTGCCGGCGTCGCCGAGCCAGTCGACGACCACCTGGACGGCGGCACCCATGGTGAACATCCCGTGGGCGATGACGTCGGGCAGACCGACCGCGGTCGCGAACCGCTCGTCCCAGTGGATGGGGTTGAAGTCGCCGCTCGCACCGGCGTACCGGACGAGCGAGGAGCGCTCGACGTGGACCGTACGGGGCGGCAGCTGCTGGCCGACCTCGACGCTGGCCTGGGTCATCACTCGCCCCCTCGGATGACGACCACCGACGTGGCCGTGCACAGCGGCGCTGCCTGCCCGTCGGCGATCTCGGTGACCATGGTGACCATCGAGTGGCCGCCCGCCTGCCGGACCCGGTCGATGCGGGTGGTCGCGGTGATCTCGTCACCAGCCACCGCCGGGCGGTGGTGGACGAACCGCTGCTCGCCGTGGACGAGGCGGGAGAAGTCGATGCCGGCCTCGGGGTCCAGGATCGCCTGGGCCTCGCCCTGCTGCGCGACGCTCACCAGGAACGTCGGTGGGGCGACGACGTCGGCGTAGCCCTTGGACCGGGCGGCCTCGAGGTCGGTGTGGACCGGATCCGTCGCGCCGACGGCCTCGGCGAGCTCGCGGATCTTCGCGCGGGAGACGACGTACGGCGGGGTCGGTGGGTAGGTGCGTCCCTCCACCTCAGCGTTCACAGGCACCCGAGCAGCCTAGAGGGCCCCGACATGCGAAAGGCCGCCCGGTCCGTCGGACCGAGCGGCTTCACGCGAGGAGAGACGCGAGTGCGTGGACTCAGCGGGTCTCGCGGTGCGCGGTGTGCTTGCTGCAGCGCGGGCAGAACTTCGCCAGCTCGAGCCGGTCGGGGTCGTTACGCCGGTTCTTCTTGGTGATGTAGTTGCGCTCCTTGCACTCCGTGCACGCCATGGTGATCTTGGGGCGGACGTCTGCGCTCTTGCTAGCCATCGGGGCAACCTGCTCTCGGAAGTTCGTCTCGGTCCAGCTCGGCTACCCGGACCGGTCCTGCGGTGTCTGACTTGGTAGCGGGAGCGGGGCTCGATCCCGCGACCTCACGATTATGAGTCGTGCGCTCTAACCAGCTGAGCTACCCCGCCGTAGGGCTGATGGCCAACCACCTCGTCGGGCGGGCCGGCTCTCAACCAGAGCCCCCAAACGGAATCGAACCGTTGACCTTCTCCTTACCATGGAGACGCTCTACCGACTGAGCTATAGGGGCCTGCTGACCTGCTCGCAGAGCACGTGACCGACCGGCCACGCCTCCCAGCAGCGCAGCGACGAGATTACACGTACTGCGCGCCGATCACGAAATCGGCGACTGCGGACCGGCGCCCACCGGGTCGGCCGCCTGCGCGACCTGCTCCAGCCGCTCCCGGTAGGCGGCCCAGCGCGTGGCGTCGTAGTCGGGCAGGTTGGAGCTGTCGGCGCTCATCCCGGTGGTCCCGTCGACCTGCTCGCGCAGGATGTCGACGTGCCCGGCGTGCCGGTTCGACTCGGCGATCACGTGCACGAGCATCTGGTGCAGCGTCACGTGCCGAGAGTCCCCCCACCAGGGCACCAGTCCGGGCGCGTCCAGGTCCAGCGCCTCGATCGTCGCGTCGGCGTGGGCGTTCACCCGGCGGTAGAGGTCGACGATCTGCCCGCGCGTCTCGTCCTCGGTCGCCCACGCGTCCGACTGCGGGTCCTGGTCGTCGTCCCACCACGGCAGGTGCTCGGCGAAGGGCCGCTCGAAGCTCGTGCCGAGGTAGTACGCCTCCACGATCGACAGGTGCTTGACCAGCCCGAGCAGGTTGGTGCCGGTGGGAGTCAGCGGGCGGCGGGCGTCGTACTCGGAGATCCCGTCCGCCTTCCACAGGACGGCACCGCTGGCCTCGCGCAGGTACCGATGCAGGACGTCCTTGGCCGCAGTCTCGTTCATCCGAGGACTCTCCCAGGGGCCGACGCGCGCCGGCCACCGCTTTGATCACGCCGAGCCGTCGACCCGAAGCCCGTCGATGAGCAGATCGACCATGGACACCGACGAGAGCGAGCCCGACGCGTGCGCGAGGTTGGCGACGGCGGCGAGGAGCTCGTCCGCGTCCACTCCCGGCCTGGCCTCGCCCGCGTGGACCGCGGCGTCGAGGAGGGTTGCGAGAGGAGGGCCGAGGTGCCCGGAGAAGTACGCCGGGAGCGGCGCGAAGGCCGGATCACCGGAGTGCAGGGCCGCGGACAGGCCCTGCTTCGTGGCGATGAACGCGGTGTAGCGACGCAGCCACGCCACGAGCGCCTCGAACGGCGGCAGGGTGGCGGCCAGCTCCTCGGCAGCGGCGGCCGTCGCGTCGACCTCCCGCCGGAAGACGGCCGCCACGAGGTCCGCGCGCTGCGGGAAGTGCCGGTAGAGCGTCGCGACACCGACGCCGGCCTCGCGAGCGACCACTCGCACGGGGGCGTCGACGCCGTCCCTGGCGAACACCCTCTTGGCCGCCTCCAGAGTCGCGTCGAGGCTGCGCTGCGCGTCGGCGCGTACGCGGCGTTCGGGCACGGCGGAGCCTCTCTCTTGCAAAAGCGGAACACTGTTCCATATAGTCGAAGCGGATCATTGTTCCGTTTCGACCTCTCAACATAGCGCGAAGGAGCGAACCATGCATTACCGCAGCCTCGGAGCCACCGGCATCCAGGTCAGCCCGTACGCCCTCGGAGCCATGATGCTCAACCGGATGGGCAACGGCGATCACGCCGACTCCGTGCGGATCGTCCACCGAGCACTCGACGCGGGCGTCAACCTCGTCGACACCGCCGACGCGTACGCGACCGGCGAGTCGGAGGAGATCGTCGGCAGGGCACTGCAGGGCCGCCGTGACGACGTCGTCCTCGCCACGAAGTTCCACCTGCCCATGGGTGAGGACCCGAACATGCGGGGCAACTCGCGGCGCTGGATCATGCGCGCCGTCGAGGGCTCCCTGCGCCGCCTGCAGACCGACCACATCGACCTCTACCAGGTGCACCGCCCGGACCCGGGCGTCGACATCGAGGAGACGCTCTCGGCGCTCACCGACCTCGTCCGCGCCGGGAAGGTCCGCGCGATCGGCACCTCCACCTTCCCCGCGTCCGACCTCGTGCGCGCCCAGTGGGTGTCGGAGCGGCGCGGGCTCGAGCGGTTCCGCACCGAGCAGCCGACGTACTCGATCCTCAGCCGCACCATCGAGCGGGAGGTGCTGCCGGTCTGCCACGACTTCGGCGTCGGAACCCTCGTCTACAGCCCGCTCGCCGGCGGCATGCTCACCGGCCGCTACCGCAAGGGCGGGGCCAACGACACCCACCGGGCGGGGTTCGGGTTCGGCTACATGCGGGACGAACGGCGGTTGGACGCCGTGGAGCAGCTGATCGTGCTGGCCGACAAGGCCGGCCTGTCGCTCACCCACCTGTCCATGGCGTTCGCGATCACCCACCCCGATGTCACGAGCGCGATCATGGGGCCGCGCACGATGGAGCAGCTGGAGGACGTGCTGACCGGGCTCGATGTCGCGCTCAAGGAGGACGTGCTCGACGCGATCGACGAGATCGTGCCGCCCGGGACCGAGGTGTCACCACTGGACATGGCCTACCAGCCGCCGGCCGTCACCACGCCCGCCCTGCGACGTCGGCCCCGCGACGAGCGCAGCGCCGCCTGAGCGCGCCGCATCCCGCCACAGGTCGTCCTGTGGCGGGATGCTCCGCGTCGGTCAGTCCAGCGGCGTGATCGTGCCCCGGGCGTGCTCGGTGCCCTTCTGGTGGTTGCGCAGCGCGAGCGCGACCTGACCGGTTCCGGCGTCCCGCCTCGCGACGAACCGTACGGTCGACGGGATCAGCACCGGCTTGCGGAACGACACGTCGTAGGAGTACGCGTCCGGCAGCCGGTTCTCCAGCGCGCCGAGCATCCTGGCCATGCTCCACGCCCCGTGCGCGATCGTCGTCGGGAAGCCCAGCGCCTTCGCCGCGAGCGAGTTCAGGTGGATCGGGTTGACGTCCCCGCTCACGTCCGCGAACCGGCGGCCGAGGTCGCCGGGCAGCCGCCACAGGGCGCCGGAGCCGTCGACGGCATCGCCCTCGTCGGCCTGCGGCTCCGTGGTGCCGTCCGCCTGCTGCCCGCGGTAGAGGTAGGTGCTCACGCCCTCCCAGACCAGGTCGTCACCGACCCGGCCCTCACCGATGACGTCCGCGAGCGCGCCGCGACGGTGCGGGCGCGCGTTCGCCGTCCGCACCGTCAGCGTGACCGGCTCGTCCAGCAGGACCGGGCGGTGCTGGGTGATCCGGTTGCTCAGGTGCACGTTGCCGGTCAGCGGATACGGGTAGGACCGGTCCGCGAACAACGTCACCTGCAGCGGGAACGACAGGTTGTGCAGGTACGTGGACGGCAGCTCGTTGCGCAGCGGGAACCCGGTGAGGTGGGCGTACGCGGCCAGCCGGTCGGCGTCGACCCGGATGTCCCGGCGGACGACGTCCAGCCGCGGCAGGGCGGTGCCCGACCGCAGCCGCGACATCGCGACCGCCTTGAGGAACACCGGCGCCAGGCGCGGCTCCGAGGAGACCTCGATCGTGCGGTTCGAAGGCATCGTCAGGCCCCGAGCTGGCTCTGACCGCAGACCCGCAGCACCTGGCCGGTGACGCCCGCACTGCCCGGCTCGGCGAAGAACGCGATCGCCTCGCCGACGTCCACCGGCTGCCCGCCCTGCAGGAGGGAGTTCAGCCGGCGGCCGACCTCGCGGGTGGCCAGTGGGATCTTCGCGGTCATCTCGGTCTCGATGAACCCGGGAGCGACGGCGTTGACGGTGATGCGCCGGTCGGCGAGCTCCTGCGACAGCGAGCGCACCAGCCCGATGACGCCGGCCTTGGACGCGGCGTAGTTGGACTGACCGCGGTTGCCGCCGATGCCGCTGATCGAGGCGACGCTGACGATGCGTCCGCCGTCCCGCAGGCCGCCGGCGACGCTCGGGTCGAGGAGGACCTTGTTCATCCGCAGCTGGGACTGCAGGTTCACGTCCAGGACGCTGCCCCAACGGGACTCGTCGGTGTTGACGAACATCTTGTCGCGGGTGATGCCGGCGTTGTGGACGATGACGTCCAGCCTGTCGCCGACCTGGGCGACAGCGGCCGCGATCCGCTCACCGGCGTCGGCGGCGGTCACGTCCAGCTGGAGTGCGGTGGCGCCGATGCCGTTGGCGACCTTGGCGAGCGACTCCCCCGCCGCCGGGATGTCCACCACGATGACCTTCGCGCCGGCCCGGGCGAACACCTTCGCGATCTCGGCTCCGATGCCGCGCGCGGCACCGGTGATGACGGCGACCTCGCCGGCGAGCGGGTGGTGCCAGTCGTCGACGTCGGGGATCTCGCCCTCGCGCACGAGAACCGGCTGACCCGAGACGTACGCCGAGCGGCTGGAGAGGAAGAACCGCAGCGGCGCGGCGAGCACGGCCGAGTCGCCCTGCGCCTCCCCCGCCACCCACAGCAGGTTCGCGGTGCCGCCGGCCCGCAGCTCCTTGCCGATCGAGCGGGTGATGCCCTCCAGCGCCTGCTGGGTCGCCGCGGCCTCGGGGTCGTCGAGCTCGGCGGGCGGGGTGCCGATCACGATCACGCGGCCGTTCTTGCCGAGCGCCTTGACCGCCGGGCCGAGCGTGGCCCGGAGCGCCTCCAGCTGGTCGAGCGTGCGCGCGCCGGACGCGTCGTACACGACCGCCGCGAGCTTGTCCGCGTATGTCGAGTCCGCAGTCGCCGCAACGACATTCGCACCGGAGGCCGCGATGATCGCCGTGGCGGACGCGGCGACCGGGCCGTCGCCGATCGAGCCGACGGCGGCCGGACCGTCGAGGAGGTCCTGGCCCTCGGCGTACCGGCGCAGGAGCGCGGGACGCGGCAGGCCGAGCCTGACGGCGACGGTCTTGCCGAGGCCCTGGTTGGTGAGCTTGGTGAGCGTGTCGGTCACTTCGTTGCCTCCAGGATCGCGACGACACCCTGGCCGCCGGCCGCACAGATGGAGATCAGGCCGCGGCCCGAGCCCTTCTCGTGCAGCTGCTTGGCCAGCGAGGCGACGATGCGGCCACCGGTGGCCGCGAACGGGTGGCCCGCCGCGAGGGACGAGCCGTTGACGTTGAGCCGGCTGCGGTCGATCGAGCCCAGCGGCGCGTCGAGACCGAGCCGGCCCTTGCAGAACTCCTCGCTCTCCCAGGCGGCGAGGGTCGAGAGCACGGTCGAGGCGAACGCCTCGTGGATCTCGTAGTAGTCGAAGTCCTGCAGGGAGAGGCCGTTGCGGGCGAGCAGGCGCGGCACGGCGTACGCCGGGGCCATCAGCAGGCCCTCCTCGCCGTTCACGTAGTCGACCGCCGCGGTCTCGGCGTCGACGAACCGGGCCAGGACGGGCAGGTTGCGCTCGGCGGCCCACTCCCGGGTGCTGAGCAGGACGGCCGAGGCGCCGTCGGTCAGCGGCGTGGAGTTGCCGGCCGTCATGGTCGCGTCCGGGTTGCCCTTGTCGTACGCGGGCTTGAGCTTCGCGAGCTTCTCCAGCGAGGTGTCGGCGCGCAGGTTCTGGTCGCGGGTGAGACCGAGGTACGGCGTCACCAGGTCGTCGAAGAACCCGCGGTCGTACGCCGCGGCGAGGTTCTGGTGGCTGCGCAGGGTCAGCTCGTCCTGCGCCTCGCGGGTGATGCCCCACTCCTTGGCGGTGAGGGCCATGTGCTCGCCCATCGACAGCCCGGTGCGCGGCTCGGAGTTCTGCGGCTGCTCGGGCGCCAGCTGGTTCGGGCGGACCTTGGTGAGGGCCTTGAGCCGCTGCTGCGGCGTCTTGGCGTAGTTGAGCTCCATCAGCGTGCGGCGCAGGTCGTCGTTCACGGCGAGCGGAGCGTCGCTGGTGGTGTCGGTGCCTGCGGCGATGCCGGCCTCGATCTGCCCGAGGGCGATCTTGTTGGCGACCAGGATCGCCGTCTCCAGACCGGTGCCGCACGCCTGCTGCACGTCGTACGCCGGGGTCTGCGGCGCCAGGTGCGAGCCGAGCACGGCCTCCCGGGTCAGGTTGAAGTCGCGGGCGTGCTTGATCACCGCGCCCGCGGCGACCTCGCCCAGCCGCTCACCCTGCAGACCGAAGCGGGCCACCAGGCCGTCGATCGTCGCGGTGAGCATGTCCTGGTTGGAGGCCTTGAGGTACTTCCCGCCTGAGCGAGCGAACGGGATGCGGTTGCCGCCGACGATGACGACGTCGCGAGTGGTCATGCGAACTCCTGCGATTGCGAGGCGTGAGGCCGGCCCGGGGCGGAGGGCCTCCCGATGACTTACCGATACGGACAGTAGCAGGTACAACGCGTAGCGGGTACTGTCGGATTCCATGAGCGCACCACCTGGTACCTCCGCGGCCCGGCCCGACGGCCGGGACAGCCGCTGGGCGCAGCACCGCACCACGCGCCGGCGCGAGCTCGTCGACGCGGCGATCAAGGCGATCCGCAAGCACGGGGCGACGATCGGCATGGACGAGATCGCCGCCGAGGCGCACACCAGCAAGACCGTGATCTACCGCCACCTGGGCGACCGGCTCGGGCTCTACCTCGCCGTGTGCGAGGCCGTGGACGAGCTCATCGTCAAGGACGTCGGCCAGGCGCTGGACGCGTCCGTGGACCGTGACGCCGTGCTGGAGATGGGCCGAGACCCGCGGCCCGCGCTCGTCGCCGTCATCGACAGCTACCTGCGCCTCGTCGAGCACGACCCCGAGCTGTACCGATTCGTGACGCGCCGCCCACTCCTGGACGTCCCGCCGGACCGCGACCCGGTCACCGGGCTCGCCGACGCCATCGCCTCCACGCTGGCCGGTCTGTTCGAGGGGCCGCTGGCCGCCTCCGGCCGTGACCCGGCCGCCGCGCTCACCTGGTCGCACGGCCTGGTCGGGTTCGTCCGGGAGTCCGCCGACCGGTGGCTCGTCGACCCGAACCGGCAGCCCCGGGAGGCTGTCGCCCAGCAGCTCGCCGACTTCGCGGCGTTCGGGCTGTCCGGCGTGCTCGCCGGCCCCCGTCCGTCCGGCTCCACCGAATCCACCCAGACCTCAGGAGACTGACATGGCCACCGACTCCGTGACCACCACCGCCGCCGAGGGCGCGCCGGACCCCGCGGCCCCGACCCGGCCCACCGCTCCCACCGGGTCCGACCAGGCCGTCGCCGAGCAGATCTGCACCGTGCTCGACGGCGCCTGGGGCGACCTGCGCCGGCGGATCCGCAGCGACCTCCAGCCGTCCTGGGTCCTCGGCGAGCCCGGCGGGACCGTCGAGGAGCAGCGCGACCGCGTCCTGCGGCAGCTGCAGGTCCTGGCCGACCACGGCTACGGCCGCATCGGCTTCCCCACCTCCTACGGCGGCGAGCTGGACTACGGCGCCTCGTGCGTGGCGTTCGAGATGCAGGCCTTCGGCGATCTGTCGCTGCTGGTCAAGCTCGGGGTGCAGTTCGGCCTCTTCGGCGGCGCCGTCAGCCGGCTCGGCACCGACCGCCACCACACGGCGTACCTCGAGGACATCATGACCGGGCGGCTGCTGGGCTCCTTCGCCATGACCGAGGTCGGGCACGGCAGCAACGTGCAGCGGATCGAGACGACGGCGACGTACGACGCCCGCACCGGTGAGCTGGTCGTGCACAGCCCGACGCCGTCCTCGGTGAAGACCTACATCGGCAACGCCGCCCGCGACGCGCGCATGGCCGTCGTGTTCGCCCAGCTGATCACCGACGCGGGCCCCCACGGCGTGCACGCGGTCCTGGTGCCCGTCCGCGACGAGCAGGGCGGCCCGCTGCCGGGCGTCGTCACCGGCGACAACGGCTACAAGGCGGGCCTGCCCGGGGTCGACAACGGCACGTTCGCGTTCGACCAGGTCCGCGTGCCGCGGGAGAATCTGCTCAACGCGTTCGGCGACATCGACGAGGACGGCCACTACCACTCCGCCATCGAGAGCGAGAACGCCCGCTTCTTCACCATGCTCGGCACGCTCGTGCGCGGACGGGTGTGCGTGGGCGGTGGCGCCGGCTCCGCCGCGAAGAAGGCTCTGGCGATCGCCATCCGGTACGGCAGCCAGCGCCGCCAGTTCGAGGCGCCCGGCGAGGAGCAGGAGGTCGTCGTCCTGGACTACCTCGCCCACCAGCGCAAGCTGCTGCCGCGCCTGGCGAAGTCGTACGCGCTCGGCCTGGCCCAGAACCAGGTCACCGAGCGGCTGCAGGAGCTGCACGGCGAGGGCGCCTCGGGGACGACCAAGGACCAGGAGGCCCAGCGCGAGCTCGAGACGCGCGTCGCCGGGCTGAAGGCGGTCACGACCTGGCACGCCCTGGACACGATCCAGGCCTCCCGCGAGGCGTGTGGCGGTGCGGGGTACATCGCCGAGAACCAGCTCGGTCAGATGCGGGCCGACGTCGACGTCTTCACGACGTTCGAGGGCGACAACACCGTGCTGCTGCAGCTGGTCGCCAAGGGTCTGCTGACCGAGTACAAGGAGCTGTGGGGCGACCTGGACGGCGCCGCGCTGGTCGGCATGGTCAGCAAGCAGGTGGCCGAGGGCGTGGTGGAGCGGACGACCGGTCGCGCCGGCGTCCAGAAGCTGCTGGACCTGGCCAAGGGCCGCGACGACGAGTCGGCCCTGGACGACCGCGGTTGGCAGCTGTCGATGTTCGAGCAGCGCGCCGACCACCTGCTGGAGACGGTCGGGAAGCGGCTGCGGCGCGCGACCAAGGAGAACGCCTTCGAGCTGTTCAACGCCGCGCAGGACCACGTCCTGCTCGCCGCGCGGGCGCACATCGACCGGATCGTGCTGGAGGCGTTCGCCGAGGCGGTCGAGGCGATGCCGCAGGGCCCGGCGCGCGAGCTGCTCGACCGGGTGTGCAGCCTGTACGCGCTGTCCTCGATCGAGGAGGACAAGGGCTGGTTCATCGAGCACGGCCGCATCGGGACCGCACGGTCGCGAGCGGTGACGGCGCAGGTCAACCAGCTGTGCCGGGACCTGCGGCCGCACGCGCTCACCCTCGTGGACGCGATGGGAGTCCCCGAGAGCCTCATCACCGCACCGATCGCGGCGCTGCCGGATGCGCCAGGCGGTGCATGAGGGTGGACCACGGGTGGTCCGGCCACGGGTGGGCGTGCTCGCGGGCCGGCTCCACCGAGGGTCGGCGCCGGGACCGCGCCCGCTCCGCTGCGTCGCGTCGGGTCGCGGCCTGACGGGCGGCCCCTTCGTACAGTGCGTGGTTCTCTGCCATGACGTGCTCCTTCCACGGGTGCTGCTCTGATCGGTCAGGTCTGCTCAGTCCTGCGCCTGGCGCAGCTCGACGTCGCCGCTGCCGGTGCCGAGCCGCAGCTCGACGTGCTCCTGACCGGGCTCCGGCTCGCCGACGGACGCGAGCTGGTTGCGCAGCCGGCCGCTGCCGGTGCTGATGTCGGTCCAGACGGGTGTCCCGGCCGGGACACCGACCTGGATGTCGCCCGAGCCGCCCCGAGCGCTCAGCGAGCCGCGCGCGATCCGGCCCACGGTGATGTCGCCGCTGCCGGTGGTGACGGTGGTCTCCGCGCCGACCTGGCCCAGCTCGACGTGACCCGAGCCGGCCTTCAGCACCAGCGCGCCGTGCAGGACACCCACCCGGACGCCGCCGGAGCCGGCGGACACGGAGGCGTCGCCACCGCACGAGCCCACCTCGAGCTCGCCGGACCCGGTCTTGGAGCGCAGCGCTCCCCCGACCTCGGCGACGGTCGCCCGGCCCGAGCCCGTGTCGATCTCCACCGATCCGGTGAAGGTCGGCACGGTCACCCGGCCGGACCCGGCGGAGAACCGGCCGGAGCCGTACTCGCCGGTGAGCTGGACGTCCGCGGAGCCGGTCCGCGTGATCGCGTCGCTGCCGGACGGCACGACGACGCTGACCCGCAGGTCCTTGACGAAGCCGAGGCGGACGCGGCGGCCCTTCGGCCCGACGACACGGACGTGACGTCCGTCCTGCGTCACGGTGACGTCATCAGCGTCATCGCCCTCGACCTCGACCCGGGTGGTCCCGGTGTCCTCGGCGACGACGTCGACCTTCCCGCCGCCGATCTCGACGAACAGCTCGACGGGCTCGGGGGTCTCGAAGATGTACTCGGGCATGGCGGATCTCCCTCTCGATGGGTGTGGGGTATCGCAGGACGTCGGCGTGACGTCCCGTCAGGACGGGTGGGTGGTGGGGGTTAGAGCCAGCCGCTCATCCGGCGGCTGTCGCGGTGCCTCGCGAACGGGTCGAAGGAGGCGGACCGCGGGTCGGCGGTGTCACCCTGGGCGGCCGCCCGGACCACGGCGACCAGCCAGGTGTTCAGCGACTGGCCGGCCGCGGCAGCGCGCTCCTCGGCACGCTTCTTGACCGACTCCGGCAGGCGCAGCGTCACCCGCGCCAGTCCGCCGTCGGCCTCCTCCTCGCCCGAGGGCGCCGGCGGGACCGGCGGTGCGGGCGGGGTGGGCGGCTCGGGGGCGATCGACGCGCCGGCGTCGACGACGAAGTCCAGCCGCCGCCCGTTGAGCCGGACGTCGACGGACCCGGACGGCATCTCCGCGGTGATCTCGGCCGCCGCCTGGCTGACCGCCTCCATGAGCGCAAGGCGGGCCGAGGGGTCCAGCGCGAGCAGCAGCCGCTGCGCAGCGGCGCGACCCTCGTCGCCACCGATCTCGGCTGCGCGCTGCAGATCCTGGCGAAGGAGCTCGACGTAGGGCGTGATGTCCATGTGCACCACTATGACGTCACCGTGACGTCACGTCAAGCATCACTGTGCGTCAGGTCGACGTCAGGCCGGCGAGCCCTCCGTCGCGGGCTCCGCCATCTGCCGGTTGCAGTGGCGCTCCAGACCGAAGGCGGTGACGACGGTGCCAGCCAGGACGAGCGCGGCGCACCACCACATGGCCTGCCGGTAGGCGTCCGCCACCAGGTGGCCCTGGGCGTACTCGCGCCCGGACAGGCCGACCAGCAGCGGCAGCACCGCGATGGCCAGCAGCCCGGCCGTACGGGAGATCGCGTTGTTGATGCCGCTCGCCAGGCCGGAGCGGCTCGGTGGCGCGGCGGCGAGCACGGTGCCGGTCAGCGGCGCCACCAGCATCGACAGGCCGAACCCCATCAACGTCACGCCGGGGAGGATGTGCCGCCAGAACGACGGGTCGTCGGGCGCGAGGGCCAGGAGAGCGAGAGCGGCGGCGATCAGGACCGAGCCGGCGAGCATCGGCGTACGAGCGCCGTACGTGCTGGCGATGCCGCCGAAGCGGGAGGCGAGGAAGAGCATGATCACGCTCATCGGCACGGTGGCCGCGCCGGCCGCCAGCGGACTCCAGCCGGCGCTGACCTGCAGGAACACCGCGATGAAGAACATGCTCCCCGACAGCGCGCCGTAGACGACCAGGGTCACCAGGTTGATGACGCTGAAGGTGCGGTTGGCGAAGAGGGACAGCGGCACCATCGGATCGCGCTCGCGCCGCTCGGCGACGACGAACGCGACGCAGGCGAGGACGCCGACGGCCAGGCTGAGCAGCGTGCTGACCGACGCGCCGGTGTCCGGCCAGGCGGTGAGTGCCCAGGTGATCCCGGCCAGCCCGATCGGGGCGAGCAGGACCCCGGCCAGGTCGGTATGGTGCGACGCCTCCTCGTCCCGGGACTCCGGCGCCGAGCGCAGCAGGAGGAGCACGATCGCAGCGAGCGGGACGTTCAGCCAGAACGCCAGCCGCCACTCGATCCCGACCAGCCAGCCGCCGACGACCGGGCCGCCGGCCGTGGCGATGCCGAGCATCCCGGTCCAGGCGCCGATGGCCCGCATCCGGTCGTCGGGATGGAAGCTCGCCTGGAGCATCGCGAGGCTCCCCGGGGTGAGCAGGGCGGCGGCGACACCCTGCAGCAGGCGGGACGCGACCAGGATCTCGATGGTTGGCGCGAGGGCGCACAGCACCGACATGACGGCGAACCCGGCGACGCCCCACCCGTACACGCGCTTGCGGCCGAGCCGGTCCCCCAGTGACCCGCCGACCAGGATCAGCGAGGCGAGGGTGAGCGTGTAGCCGTTGACGACCCACTGGAGGCCGGCGAGGTCGGCCTGCAGCTCCTTGCCGATGCGGGGCAGCGCGACGTTGACGATCGTGCCGTCGAGGAAGGCCATCCCCGAGCCCAGGATCGTGGTGAGCAGCAGCAGCCGCCCCCGCTTCTCGTTCATCCGCAGCCCGGCGGACTCACCGACCTCGCTCACACTGGGGCCAACCGATGTGACCCGCGACACATTCCGCTGCGAGGCCCTCGGCGCGTCCCGGTTGACTCTTCCACGGTGTGAGAGCCCAGGCTGACCGCATGACCGGCACCTCCGATCTCCTGCCCATCGGCCGCTTCTCCGCCCTCACGCGGATCAGCGTCCGGATGCTGCGGCACTACGACGAGCACGACGTCCTGCGACCGGCGTACGTCGACGACGCCACCGGCTACCGGTGGTACGCGACGACCCAGACCGACGACGCCCTGCTCGTCCGACAGCTGCGCGACGTGGGGTTCGGCGTGCCCGCCATCGGTGCCCTGCTCGCCGCCCGGAACGGCTCCACCTTCGGCCACGCGCTCGACCAGCAGCGCGCGGTCCTCGTGGACGACCTACGGGTGGCGTCGCACCGCCTCACTCTCATCGACCGGATGCGCGAGGCGCACCACCAGGAGCCGACCATGGACATCACCATCGACAGCACGCCGTTCGAGGCACGCACCGTCGCCGCGCTGCGCGGCACGATCCCGACCTACGGCGACGAGCAGCAGCTGTGGGACCGGATCCTCCCCGAGCTCGGCCGGCAGGGCATCGCCCTGACCGGGCCGTGCGGGGCGATCGACCTCGACGAGGAGTACCAGGAGCAGGACGTCGACAAGGAGGTCTTCGTGCCCGTCGCACCCGGCACCGAGGCCGCCGAGCCGCTGGCCGTGCGCGAGCTGCCGGAGCAGCCCGCCGCGCGCGCCGTGGTCACCGGGCCGTACGAGCAGCTCGCTGAGGCGTGCGACCAGCTCGTCCGCTGGGCCGCCGACCGGGGCACCCCGGGCGTGGCCGGGATGCGCTACGTCTACCTCAACGACCCGAGCACCACCCCGCCGGAGCAGCTGGTCACCGAGATCTACCTGCCGATCAGCGGCTGATCGGCAGGCGAGGACAGCACGACGGCACGGCGAAGGCCCCGGGACGTGGTCCCGGGGCCTTCTGCACTGTGGTGCCAGGTCAAGGATTCGAACCTTGGAAGCTTTCGCGACGGATTTACAGTCCGTTCCCATTGGCCGCTCGGGCAACCTGGCGTGAGTGCACGAGGAGGATAGCAACGGGACCGGGCAGTTCTCCAATCGACTACTCGGCGGCGTCCTTGCGGTAGGCCACCACATGGTCGGCCAGGCCGTACGCCACCGCGGACTCGGGGTCGAAGATGCGGTCCCGGTCGGTGTCCCTTCGCAGCGTCTCGACCTCCTGCCCGGTGTGCTGGCTGAGTACCAGCTCGGCAGCGGCCCGCAGCCGGATGACCTCGTCGGCCTGCAGGATCAGGTCGGGGATGGCGCCCCTCCCCTGCCCGGACGGCTGGCTGAGCAGCACCCGCGCGTGCGGCAGCACCCCGCGAGCGCCCTTCGTGCCGGCGGCCAGCAGCAGCGCGGCCGTCGAGCAGGCCTGGCCGACGACGGTGGTGGCGATGCGCGGGCGGACGTACCGCATGGCGTCGTACACCGCGAAGGCCGCGGTCAGGGAGCCGCCGGGCGAGTTGATGTAGAGGTTGATCTCGCGGGTCGGGTCCTGGGACTCCAGGTGCAGGATCTGGGCGATCAGCGCGTTGGAGACGCCGTCGTCGATCTCGGTGCCGAGGTAGACGATCCGCTCGGACAGCAGGTGGCTGTAGACGTCCATCACCCGGTCGCCGCGCGGGTGGCTCGCGATGACGTTGGGGATCGTGTAGGTGCTCATCGCGCACCTGCCATCGCGCCCAGCCCGATCCGGGTCCGCGGCCTGGGGCGTACCTCGTCCAGGTCGTGCAGCACGTCGTCGATGAACCCGTACGCCTTCGCGGCCTCGGCGGTGTACCACCGGTCGCGCAGCGAGTCCTCGAAGATCCGCTCCACGGTCTGCCCGGTCATCTGCGCCATCAGCGCGAGGACGGTGTCGCGGGTCAGGCGCAGGTCGTCCGCCTGCAGCTCGATGTCGACCGCGCTGCCGCCGATGCCGGCCGACCCCTGGTGCATCAGGATCTTGGCGTGCGGCAGGGCGTACCGGTACCCCGGCGTACCCGAGGTGAGCAGGAACTGCCCTGCGCTGCAGGCGATCCCGAGCGCGAGCGTCGACACGGTGTTCGGGATGAGCCGCATCGTGTCCATGATCGCGAGCATCGCCGGGACGGATCCGCCGGGCGAGTTGATCCACAGGCTGATGTCGGCCTCGGGGTCGGCCGCCGAGAGCAGGAACAGCTGCGAGCACAGCCGGGTGCCGCCGGCGTCGTCCAGCTCGCCGTCCAGGAGCAGGATGCGCCGCTCCAGCAGCTGGGTCGCGGACAGCTGGTCCATCGGGTTCGGTGCGCGTTCGTCGCTCATGACCGCAACGATCGGCCCGCCGACGCGCTCGCACCAGGGATCTTCGCTGACGGCAGAGCACGGCATACTCGGGCGCGGCAGCACGCCGTACCGCCGCACCCGCCGTACCCCAGGAGGAGCCATGGCCGACAGCTCGTTCGACATCGTGAGCAAGACCGACAAGCAGGAGGTCAACAACGCGCTGAACCAGGCGGCCAAGGAGATCTCCACCCGGTACGATTTCCGGAACGTCGGCGCGTCGCTGGAGTGGTCCGGCGAGACGATCGTCATGAAGGCGAACTCCGAGGAGCGGGTGCGCGCCGTGCTCGACGTCTTCCAGACCAAGCTGGTCAAGCGGGGCGTGTCGCTGAAGTCGCTGGAGTACTCCGGCGACGGCGACCCGAAGCCGTCCGGCAAGGAGTACCGCCTGGACGCCACCCTCAAGGACGGCATCTCCCAGGAGAACGCCAAGAAGATCTCCAAGATCATCCGCGACGAGGGCCCGAAGACGGTCAAGTCCCGCATCGAGGGGGACGAGCTGCGGGTCACCTCCAAGTCGCGCGACGACCTGCAGGAGGTCCAGCGGCTGCTGAAGTCCGCCGACCTGGACGTCGCCCTGCAGTTCACCAACTACCGATGACCTCGCGGCCGGAGGACGTCGCCGCGGTCCGGGCCGTCGTCGAGACGTTCCTCGGCGCGTTCGTCGACGGGCCCGACTCGGTCGACCGCCTCGACGCGCTGCGGGCGCTGTTCGTCCCCGGCGCGATCGTCGTCGCGACCTGTGGTCGGCCCGAGCCGGCGGTGTACGACGTGGACGGGTTCATCACGCCGCGCCAGGAGCTGCTCGCCGGCGGGTCGCTCACGGAGTTCACCGAGTGGCCCGAGAGCGGCCGCGTCGAGATGTTCGGCGACATCGCGCACTGGTTCGGCAGCTATTCGAAGTCCGGGACGCAGGACGGGGAGGCCTTCACCGGCCGCGGGATGAAGTCGATGCAGCTGGTCCGCTTCCCCGAGGGCTGGCGGATCAGCGCGATCGCCTGGGACGACGAGCGCGAGGGCCTGACGATCGACCAGCCCTGACCGGGTTCAGGCGGGGCGCTCGCAGACGTCGCCCTCACCGGCGCTGCCGCAGCCGCCGGCGCCGCACCCGCAGCCCCCGCCACAGCCGGACGCGCGCGGCGTCGGCTCGGTGCCGCGGTCGTCGTACGCCTGCTGCAGCCCCGCGAGGAACGTCTCCACCGGCTGGGCGCCGGACACGAGGTACTTGCGGTCGAGCACGAACGCCGGCACGGCCTGGATGCCGATCTGCCGGGCGGTCGCCTCGTCGGTGCGGACGTCGATACCGAACGCGTCGGACTCCAGCATCTCTGTGACGCCGGCTCGGTCGAGACCGCCCTCGACGGCGAGGTCCACCAGCGTCGGGCGGTCGCCGATGGCGCGGCCCTCGGAGTACCAGCCGCGCATGATCCGCTCGGTGACCGGCTGCTCCAGGTCGAGGCTGCGCGCGTAGTGGATGACGCGGTGGGCGTCGTGGGAGCTGCCGCCGCGGATCTGCTCCCACTGGAAGTCCAGCCCGACCGCGGCCGCCTGCTGCGCCATCAGCCGGTGCTGCGCCTCGACCTCGGCGACCGGAGCGCCGTACTTACGGGCGATCGCCTCCAGGTGCGGCCCCTCGGTGGTCGCGGGCGCCTGTGGGTCCAGCTCGAAGCTGTGCCAGACGACCTCCACCTCGTCGGCGTGCTCGAACTGCTCCAGCGCGAGCTCCAGGTGGCGTCGACCGATGTGGCAGAACGGGCAGACGATGTCGCTCCAGGCGTCGATGATCACGGGTTCAACGATAAGTCGCCGCGCGGCGCCGGCCTAACGGGTGTACAAGCGCGTGACATACGCCGCGTTCGTACACCCACCGTGGCTGTCCACAGGGACTCCCGCGACGGTTCGGCTCTCGCGTCACACTCGGCCGGTGCCCGATCGTCACACCCGCCGGCGCCTCGTGGCGCCGCTCGCCCACCGCCAGGGCGGCGTTATCAGCCGCCGACAGCTCGCCGCGCTCGGCATCGACCGGCACGACGTGCGATCCGAGGTCACGGCCGGACGGTGGCAGGTCCTTGGCCCGCAAGTGGTGGCCGTTGCCGAGGTGACCGGCGAGGGGCGGTACGCCGCCGCACTGCTCGGCGTCCGCGGGCTGGCGCGGCTGGACGGCACCTCGGCACTGATCTACTGCGGACTCACCGGCTGGCGCGAGGACGCCGTCCACGTGTCCGTGCCTCATGACACCCACGTCCGGTCGAGCGCGGGCGTGCGGGTCCACCGGGTGCGAGGGCTGGAACCGCCTGCGGTCGGCATCGGGCTCGCGACGAGCCATCCGACGTACGCCGTCATCCGTGCCGCGTCCTGGGCTCGCTCGGACCGGGCGGCCGCCACGATCGTCGCCATGGCCGTCCAGCAGGGCGTGGTCCAGCCGGACCGGCTGATCACGGTGTGGCGGGGCTGGCAGCGCCGCATCGCCCGCCGCGCCCTCATCGACCAGGTCGTGCGCGACGTGTGCGACGGTGCCCACTCGCTGGGCGAGCTCGACTTCGCCCGGCTGTGCCGCCGCCGTGGCCTGCCCGAGCCCGATCGACAGGTCGTACGCCGGGGGCCTCGCGGCCGCATCTACCTGGACGTGCGCTGGTCCCGCCTCGGGGTGGTGGTCGAGGTGGACGGCGCGCAGCACGGATGGGGTCTCGCTCCGGTCGACGACGCGCTCCGGCAGAACACCGTGGTGCTGGACGGCGACGTGGTTCTGCGCGTCCCGGTGCTCGGCCTGCGGGTGAGCCCAGAGCCGTTCATGGATCAGGTCGAGCGGGCCCTGGCCGCTGCCGAACGCCGACTCGCCGGCTAACGGGTGTACGAGCGCGTGACATACGCCGCGTTCGTACACCCGTTCATCAGGCGACGACCATCCGCAGCGCGGCCTCGGCCTGGTGCTCGGCGATCTGCTCGGGCGTCCAGGGGCCACCGTCCTCGTACCAGCGGGCCACGTCGACGCCCATCCCGGCGATCGACCGGGCGATCAGCTCGATGTCGTCCAGGCGGAACTCCCCGGACCCCTGGCCGGCGGCGAGCACGTCGTGCATCACCTCGCCGATCTCGTCGCGCAGCCCGTCGACGACCTCGCGGTGCTCGGCGGTCAGCGCGGCGGCCTCGTAGTAGACGACCCGCGCGGAGGTGTGGTGGGCGGCGTGCCGGTAGGCGAACGTCCAGACGAGGGCGCGCAGCTGAGCGGTCGGTGTGTCGTGCTCGACGACGGCCGCGCGGACGGCGTCCAGGATCGCCTGGTGGCCGTGCCGGGAGATCTGGAAGAGCAGCGACTCCTTGCTCGGGTGGTGGACGTACACCGCGGCCGGGCTCATGCCGGCCGCAGCGGCGATGTCGCGGGTCGTCGTCCCGTGAAAGCCCTTCTGCGCGAACGCATTCCGCGCCGCCTCGATGATGCCCGCACCCGCAACCGCATCGCCGTCGCGCGGCGTGCGGCCACCCGCACCCGGTCGCGCCACCTGCGCCATCTCCCGACCTCCGACACCTCGACGTGCACGGCCGCCGCCCTCGGGGCCGTCGGCAATTCTGCCCTGCGCGTTGACGAGGATCCCGCCGTGAGGGACGCTAAGCAAGCGCTTACCGTGTAAGCGCTTGCTCACCCGCAGACGAAGGAGACCTCCGCATGCCCCGCAACATCTACTCCGAGGACCACGAGGCGTTCCGTGCGTCGGTGCGCGAGTTCGTCGAGCGGACCCTGGAGCCGCGCGCCGAGGAGATGATCCGCGAGCACGTCATCCCGCGCGACATCTGGCAGGAGGCGGGCAAGCAGGGCTTCCTCGGCCTGGACATCCCGGAGGAGCTCGGCGGCGCGGGCGCGGGCGACTACCGCTTCAACGCAGTGTTCGCCGAGGAGGTCAGCGGCTTCACCGCGGCCGTCTCCAGCTGCTTCGGCATCCACGCCGACGTGTGCCCGCCGTACATCGTCGACCTCGGCACCGAGGAGCAGAAGCAGCGCTGGCTGCCCGGCATCGCCTCCGGCGAGCTGATCTGCTCCATCGGCATGACCGAGCCGTCCGGCGGCTCCGACCTCGCCGCGCTGAAGACCACCGCCGTCCGCGACGGCGAGGACTGGGTCATCAACGGCTCCAAGACCTTCATCACCAACGGCCACCAGTGCGACCTCGCGATCGTCGCCGTGCGCACCGACCCCAGCAAGGGCGCCAAGGGCATCACGCTTTTCGTGCTCGAGGCGGGCACCGAGGGCTTCACCAAGGGCAACAAGCTGGACAAGGTCGGCCAGGTCGAGTCCGACACCTCCGAGCTGTTCTTCGACAACGTGCGCGTGCCGGACGCCAACCGTCTCGGACCCGAGGGCCAGGGCTTCATCGCGATGATGCAGCGCCTGCCGCAGGAGCGCATCGGCGCCGCCGTCTCCAACGTCGCCCACGCGGCGAAGATCCTCGAGGAGACGATCGAGTACACCAAGGAGCGCAAGGCGTTCGGTCAGGCGATCGGCTCCTTCCAGCACAACAAGTTCAAGCTCGCCGAGCTGGTCACGCGCATCGAGGTGACCCAGGCGTACGTCGACGACTGCGTGGCCGCGCACGCCGAGGGCCGGCTGACCCCGGTGGACGCCGCGAAGGCCAAGTGGTTCTCCGCCCAGGTCCAGAACGACGTGCTCGACGAGTGCGTGCAGCTGTACGGCGGTTACGGCTTCATGAACGAGTACCGGGTGGCCCGTGCCTGGCGCGACGCCCGCGTGACCAAGATCTGGGCCGGCTCGAACGAGATCATGAAGGAGCTGATCGGTCGTGACCTCGGGCTCTAGGTTGTCCGGCAAGGTCGCGATCGTCACGGGCGCGAGCCGCGGCATCGGGTACGCGACCGCGGAGCGTCTGGTCGCCGAGGGCGCGAAGGTGTGCATCACCGCGCGCAAGCAGGAGGCGCTGGACGAGGCCGCGGCCCGGCTGGGCGGCCCGGAGGTCGCGATCGCGGTCGCCGGGCGCGCGGACGACGCCGAGCACCAGGCGGACGCGATCGCGCGCACGGCCGAGGCGTTCGGCCGCGTCGACGTGCTGGTCAACAACACCGGCATCAACCCGGCGTACGGGCCGCTGCTCGACCTGGACCCCGGCGCCGCGCGCAAGATGTTCGACGTCAACGTGCTCTCCGCGCTGGCGTGGACCAAGGCCGTGCACGCCGCCGGGATGAAGGAGCACGGCGGCTCGGTCGTCAACGTCGCCTCGATCGCCGGCATCCGCCCGGCGCCGGGCATCGGCATGTACGGCGTCACCAAGGCCGCGCTGATCCACCTCACCGAGGAGCTCGCGATGGAGCTCGGGCCGAAGGTCCGGGTCAACGCGGTCGCTCCCGCCGTGGTGAAGACGCAGTTCGCGACCGCGCTGTACGAGGGCCGCGAGGAGCAGGTCTCGGCGCAGTACCCGCTCAAGCGGCTCGGCGTCCCCGAGGACATCGGCTCGGCCGTCGCCTTCCTGGCCTCGGACGACGCGTCCTGGGTGACCGGCCAGACGATCGTCCTGGACGGCGGCGTGACGCTGCGCGGAGGCGTGTGACGTGAGCGCCTGGCTGGGAAAGGGCGTCGTCGTCACCGGCGCCGCCCGCGGGATCGGCCGCGCGATCGCCACTCGGCTGCACGCCGAGGGCGCGCGGCTCGTCGTGGCCGACGTCCTCGACGAGCCGCTGGCCGCGCTCGCCGGCGAGCTGGACGCCGTCGCCGTACCCGGTGACTGCGCGTCCGAGGCCGGCGCCGCACGGCTGGTCGACCAGGCCCGGGAAGCGCTCGGGTCGATCGATGTGTGGGTCGGCAACGCCGGCGTGCTGCGCGGGCTGGAGCTGGACCGGACCAGCGAGGACGACTGGGCGACGTCCTGGGACGTCAACGTCATGGCGCACGTCCGCGCCGCCCGGCTGCTGCTGCCGGACTGGCTGGAGCGCGGCGAGGGCCGGTTCGTGGTGACCGCCTCCGCCGCCGGGCTGCTCACCATGCTGGGCGCACCGGCGTACAGCGTGACCAAGCACGCGACCGAGTCGTTCGCGGAGTGGCTCGCGGCGACGTACGGCCACCGCGGCGTGAGCGTCCACGCCATCTGCCCGCAGGGCGTGCGCACCGAGATGTACGACCAGCCGGGCAGCGCCGTCCTCACCGACATCGTCGGCCACGACGGCGCGCTCGCACCCGAGGCGGTGGCCGACGCCCTCGTGGACGCCGTCGCCGCCGAGCGCTTCCTCGTCCTGCCGCACCCGGAGGTGCAGGACTACCTCGCCTTCCGTGCCACCCGGACCGACCGGTGGCTCGCGGGCATGCAGGCGCTGCAGGCTCGCGTCGACGACGCATCTGCCACGATCGATCAACCCGACACCAAGGAGTGACCTGAATGCCTGAGACCCGTACCGCCATCGTCACCGGCTCCGCGCGCGGCATCGGCGCGGCCGTCGCCAAGCGCCTGGCCAAGGACGGCCTGCAGGTGGCCGTGATCGACCTGGACGAGGCCGCCTCGCAGAAGGTCGCCGACGAGATCACCGCCGACGGCGGCAAGGCCGTCGGCATCGGCTGCGACGTCAGCGACGAGGCCGCCGTCACCGCGGCCGTCGAGCGGGTCGCGTCCGAGCTGGGCGCGCCGACCGTGCTGGTCAACAACGCGGGCGTGCTGCGCGACAACCTCATCTTCAAGATGAGCGCCGACGACTGGGACACCGTCATGAACGTGCACCTGCGCGGCTCGTTCCTGATGACGCGCGCCGTCCAGAAGCACATGACCGACGCGAAGTTCGGTCGCATCGTCAACCTGTCCTCGACGTCCGCACAGGGCAACCGCGGTCAGGTGAACTACTCCGCCGCGAAGGCCGGCCTGCAGGGCTTCACCAAGACGCTGGCCATCGAGCTCGGCAAGTTCAACGTGACGGCCAACGCGATCGCGCCGGGGTTCATCGCCACCGACATGACCGCCGCGACCGCCGAGCGCGTCGGCATGGAGTTCGAGGCGTTCAAGGCTGCTGCGGCGCAGCAGATCCCGGTGCAGCGCGTCGGCACGCCCGAGGACATCGCGGCCGCGGCGTCTTTCTTCGTCAGCGAGGAGGCCGGGTTCGTCTCCGGTCAGGTGCTGTACGTCGCCGGCGGACCGCAGGACTGAGTCATGCGTCGTTTCAACGGTATCGACGACGCCAAGAGCGCCGTCGGCGAGCACCTCGGCTTCAGCGAGTGGCACCAGGTCACGCAGGAGGCCGTCGACCAGTTCGCCGAGGCGACCGGGGACCACCAGTGGATCCACGTCGACGTCGAGAAGGCGAAGACGGGTCCGTTCGGCGGCACCATCGCGCACGGCTACCTCACGCTGTCCCTGGTCCCGATGCTCGTCGGACAGGTCTACACCGTCGAGGGAGTCTCGATGGGCGTGAACTACGGCGCGAACAAGGTCCGCTTCCCCACCCCGGTGCCGGTCGGCTCGAAGGTACGGGCGGGCGTGGAGATGCTGGCCATCGACCAGGCGTCGCTCGGCTACCAGGCCACGATCAAGGTCACCGTCGAGCTCGAGGGCGCCGACAAGCCCGCGTGCGTCGCGGAGAACCTGTTCCTCATCGTCCCGTGACGTCGTCGCGGGTCGCCTCAGAGCCGGCCCGCGGCGGCGAGGACCGCGAGCGCCTTGACCGTCACCCAGGGGTTCGGCGTCCGCCGATCGGCCGCTCCCCAGTCGACGTAGTCGATGGACGCTCCGGGCTCCGTCCCGACGCCGCGGTAGTAGCGCCCCTGGGCCGACCACCACCCGCTCGGAAGTCGTTGCTGTTCCAGCAGGTCCAGCGCCTGGGCGCACCGCTCGTCGCGGAGCAGACCGAGCTCGTCCAGCGCGACGAGTCCGACCAGCAGCCCGTAGTGCCAGTACGCGGGGTACCGCAGGCGCAACCAGTCGCGATGGCCGGGCTGGTCCGACGAGCGCCGCAGGACGACCCGCCGCGCCAGCAGCACCTCCGCCGCGCGGCGGGCCGCCCCCGCCGCGGTCTCGTCGTCGGCGTCCACGGCATAGGCGTGCAGGCCGCGCATCGGCAACCAGGTCTCGTGGGCCGAGCTGCTGATCGCGTGGGTGTGCCGGTCGCAGTTCCAGCCGCCGTCGTCCCACTGCCAGCGCCGCAGCATGCCGGCGAGTGTCACGACCCGCTCGTCCTGCGGCCCGAGCCGGACGGCCGACAGCAGTGCACTGCCCTGCAGCGACGCGTGGACGCGGTGCCGTCCGGCGACGACGGGCACGACCGATCCGGAGGACCGGCCGATCAGCACCTGCGAGCGGCGGAAGTACGGGGCCGTCCACGCGGTCAGCACCTCGTCCAGCAGCGGCTGGACCTCCGCCTGCCCCGACGGGTACCCCAGCTCGGTCAGATGGGCCAGCACCCAGTGCGCCCCACGCCACTTGCCGTAGGTGTCCGGCCGGAGCTCGGCGTGACCGTCGAGCAGTGCGCGGACCCGGACGGACTCGCGGATCTCGCCTCGCAACCGGACACAGGCCGGCGAGCCGTCGTCCTCGTGCAGGACCGTCGTTCGCGTCAACCAGCGGATCGAGGGTTCGTCGTGCTCCAGCAGGTCGTCGACGACCTGGGCACGGACCGCGGTGGTCATGGGCCTGAACGTACTCCTGGTGGAGCCGCGTGCCCATCATCTGCGCGGGGCGGGGTCCTCCTGCACGTCCGTGGTCCGGGTCAGGCGACTGGCGATCGCGGCGCGCAACGGGTCGTGCTGGGGGCCGAGCGCAGTGGTCGGGTCGCTCCACCGTTCCCGTGGGTACCACCAGACCGGGCCGCCGATGATGTCGGCGGGCTCCCACTCGTAGCGCGGGAAGATGTGCGTGTGCAGGTACGGGTCGGTGTTGCCGAGGATCTCGATGTTGACGCGGCGGAACGCGGGATCCGCTGACGCACAGGCTTGCTCGACCGCAGTGGACAGGCGCTCGACACTCTCCAGGTAGGCCAGGCGCTGCTCGCGTGGCAGATCCGTGAGCCGGCCGACCGCCGGGTCGTCGGTCAGCAGGACGCAGTAGCCGGGCAGCCACTGCACGTCGCCGATGACCGCGAACGACTCGGGCAGTCGGGCGAGGACCGTCGGGTTCTCACCCCGATAGGCCGCGGTGATCCGGTCCCGTCTCCAGTCCTGCACGACGAATCTCCCGCCCGATCAGGCGCATCCGAGCGAGCACCTCATCACGATGATCGGCGTCGCCCTCCCAGCTGGCCAGGACAGCGTAGGCGACGGTGCGTCCACCGAGCGTGACGAGACCGACGTCGGCCCGTACGGAGCTGTCGGTGCCGGTCTTGTTCAGCAGCAGCACATCTCGATCCGGGTCGGCGTGCGCGAGCGGGTCGAGACCGAACGCCGCGGCGACCATCGACAGGTCGCTTCCGAGCGCCAGCCAGTCGCGCACCGTCGGCTGGACGGTGCCGTCGTGCAGCAGGCGGAGGTACCGGACGACCGAGCGTGCGGACGCGCGGGACAGCGTCGGCGCGACGCCGGGCTGCGACGGGTCGCGGGCCTCACGGACCCGGTCCAGCAACGCCATCGGCGCCAGGTCGTGCTCGCTCGCGAACCTCGCCACTGCGTCCAGCCCGACGTGGCGCAGCAGCACGTTGGTCGCCAGGTTGTCGCTCACCGCGCCGACGAGCCGGCACGCGTCCACCACCGAGAGGTCACGCTGGTCGAGTGCGTGCCACAAGCCGGAGTCGCGGACGAATTCACCACTGTCCCAGCGAAGTCGCTCGGTCGGATCCTGCTCGCCGGAGGCGATCCGCTCGGCGATGACGGCGAGCAGGATCAGCTTGCCCACCGACGCCGTACGCAGCACCTCGTCAGGGGTCTCCGACCACCACGGCTCACCGCCCGGGCCGTCCAGCGGCTCGACGTGGATGCCCCAGCTGACGGAGCCACTCATCCGGCGAATCGCTCCAGAGAGCGCAGCGCGTCGTCGAGGTGCGACCGGGCGTCGACCATCGCCCGGCGGACCGCCGGTGAGAGGTCCGTGCGAGCCAGCGCCGCGTCGGCCGCGTCCCGGGTCGCCGGGGTGACCACCGGCCACGGGAACGTCAGCTCCGCTACCCGCTGCAGGGCGTCCTCACCGACCCACTGCACCATCGCGGGCACGTCCGCGAAGTAGCGGTCGACGTACGGCTCCAGCAGGTCTCGCTGCGAGGTGCGCCAGAAGCCGGTGGCGAGGAAGTTGAGCTCGTAGTTGGAGCGCCCGGTCTGCTCGGTGATCTGCTGCCAAGCCCACGACTTGGCGGCATCCGTCGGCGCAGAAGCCTTGGCGCGCAACGCGTTACGGTCACCGCTCATCGTCCGGTCCTGCTCGTGGACCGCGTCGATCTCGCGGTCCCCGGCCTCGCCGAGCACGACCAGCCTCGTCACCGCCGCCCAGCGGATGTCGTCGTCGCTCTCGAGGCCCACCGGCAGCTGCTCTCCGTGCGACCAGGCGCGCAGCAGGTCGGTGTCGCTGGTCGTGGCCGCGAGCAGCCGCGCCGCCACGAGGGACTCGGGCGACCCCGGCTGGTGCCGGTCGAGCACCTGCTGCGCGGCGTGTGCACGGTCGGCCCGGATGCCGTCCTGCTCCTCCTGCCGGACGGCGCTGAGCACCGGCGGACCGAGGTGACGCGGCACCGTCGCCAGGATCGTCAGGGAGCGCTCCAGCGGCCAGGCCTGCATGAACACCCGGTGCACGTGGCGAGGATCGACGCTCGCCGTACGGACGCCGTCCAGGAGGGCACCCCAGACGACCACCCGCGCCGGGTCGTCCGGCACCGACGCGAGGTGGTCCGGCAGCGCCGCCTGCGTCGCCGGGTCGAGCTCGACCATGGCCCAGGTCAGGTCGGAGGCGTTGGGCACCAGGACATCGGGTCGTCCGCTCGCCGTGACCTCCACGGTCGCCGGCTGACCGGCCCAGGCGGTCGTCTCGCCGGTGAGAACCGTTGCCTCGCCGGCGTATCCGGCGACGTCCACCCGGTGCGGGCGGTGCGCCGGGTGGTCCTGCGGCGAGCGTACGGTGACGGTCGCCGAGCTCACCTCGCCATCGCTGTCACGCTCGTCGAGCCGGACGGCGATCGTGTCGCGGCCCTCGGTACGCAGCCAGGCCTGAGCCCAATCCTGCAGGTCCGTCCCGCTCGACCGCTCCATGGCGGACAGGAAGTCGGCGAACGCGGCGTTGCCGTGGCGGTGCTCGGCGAGGTACGCACGGATGCCGGCCACGAACGCCTCGTCGCCGATGAACGCGATCAGCTGGCGCAGCACAGATGCGCCCTTGGCGTAGGAGATGCCGTCGAAGTTCATCAGCGCCGACGCCGCGTCGGGTGCCTCGCCGCCGGCCACCGGGTGGGTCGACGGCGTGTGCTCGACGCCGTACCCCCACAGCTTGCGGACGATGCCGAAGTCGACCCAGCTCTCCGCGAACTCCGTTGCGGCGTCGAGGGTCCGGTGCGACATGTACTCGGCGAACGACTCGTTCAGCCACAGGTCGTCCCACCAGCGCAGGGTCACCATGTCGCCGAACCACATGTGCGCCATCTCGTGGGCGATGGTGCTGCTGCGGGTCATCACGTCGTTGCGGGTGTACGCGCCCCGGAAGACGTACTGGTCGCGGAACGTCACGCAGCCGGGGTTCTCCATGGCGCCGGCGTTGAACTCCGGCACGAACACCTGGTGGTACTCGCCGTACTCGTACGGCACCCCGAACAGCTGGTCGTAGTAGTCGAACGACTGCTTGGTCACCTCGAGGATCTGCGGTGCCTGCTCGCGCAGCTCATCTTCCAGCGACGCCCGGACGTGCACGCCGAGCGGGACTCCGCGGTGCTCGTCGTGCACCGAGACGTACGGACCGGCGCAGACCGTGACGAAGTACGTCGCCAGCGGCTTGGTCGTGGAGAGCCGCCACTCCCCCGGTGACGTCCGCGTCGGGTCACCGTTGCCGAGCACGATCCAGTCCTGCGGGGCGCGCACAGTGACGTCGTACGGCGCCTTGAGGTCGGGCTGGTCGAAGCAGGCGAACACCTTCGGCGCCGCGTCCAGGAAGAGGTGCCCGTAGACGTAGTGACGTCCGTCGGCGTGGTCGACCGCGCGGTGCAGGCCCTGCCCGTCCCGGCTGTACGCCATCGTGGCGCGCACCTGCAGCGTGCACCGCTCCGGCAGGTCGGTCAGCGTGAGGCGTCGGCCGTCGATCCGGGAGGGGTCGATCGGGTCGTCGTTCAGGGTGATCGAGTGGACGCGCACCGCGTCGAGGTCCAGGAACGTGGACCCGCCCGGCTCGCGGCAGGTGAAGTCGATCGTGCTCGTCGACTCGAACGTCTCCTCACCGGTGTCCAGGTCGAGGTGGACGGTGTACCCGGTGACGTCGAGCAGCGCGGCGCGCGCGTGGGCCTCCGTACGCAGCAGCGACGTCACGCGGGAACCCCACTCAACGCTGGGAACGCCTCGCGCGACGCGAGCACCTCGGTGAGCCGGCCGCTCATGTCGGTGTAGACCTTGCCCAGGACGGCCGGCAGATCGGTGTTGGCCACGGCCGCGCGGGTGCGCTTGAGGGTCAGCGGCTCCACCACCGCCAGCGGGTAGGCGACGTACGCCAGCGACATCAGTGAGAAGCCGGTGATCGTGCGCGACAGGTCCTTCATCGCACCGAAGTAGCGCTCGACGTACGGCTGCACCAGGGCGGGCTCGGGCGTCACCCAGAACGTGCCGGCCACCGCGTCCCGCTCCTCGGCGGACAGGTCGGACTCGCCGAACACCTGGTCCCAGGCCCACTCCTTCGCCTCCGCCGTGGGCCGCACCGCCTTGGCCGACAGGGCGCTGAGGTGGCCGGAGACGGTGTTGTCCTGCTCGGCGAGGCGGTCGATCTCTGCCGCGTCCAGCTCGTCCAGCCGCGCCAGCCGGACCGCGACGGCCCAGCCGAACTCGGTGTCGCCGCGCAGCTGCTCCGGGCGGTCCTCGTCGGCGAGCCACCGGCGCAGCAACGCCGTGTCGGAGGAGGACCGGGCGACCAGCCGAGCGGCGGTGAGGGCGGTGGTGCCGGCAGGGTCGGCGGTGGCCAGCAGGCCGTGGCCGACGTCGGCCAGCCGGTCGCTCCAGTGCGCGCGCTCCGCCTCCGGCAGGTACAGGTCGCAGTACAGCTCACCGGCCCGACGTGCCACGAGCTCCAGGATCGAGGCGTTCTGCTCGCTCGGCAGCGAGGAGACGGCGATCTCCAGCGCCGTCCTGGGGTCCACCTGGGCGCGGGCCACGCCGTTGTCCAGAGCCGCCCAGACGGCCGAGCGGGCCAGCGCGTCGGGGATGAGCGGCAGCTGCTCGGGCAGCGCCGCCGTGGTGGCCTCGTCATAGACGACCGCCGCGAAGGTGAGGTCGGCGGCGTTCGGGATCAGCACCGCGGGAGCGGTCGCCCCGGCGAAGGAGGAGATCCGCTGCTCGGGCTGCTTGAGCTCGACCTGCTCGGAGAGGACGACCTCGCCGTCGGTGAAGCCGGTGAGGTCCAGGACGTGCGGCCGCTCGGCCGGGAAGTCCGACGGCGGGGTCCGCCGCAGCGTCACCTCGGTGAGGGCACCGTCCTGCGCCGCGACGTCCAGACGCAGCGTGTCGGTGCCGGCGGTCTGCAGCCACGCGCGGGACCAGGTGCTGAGGTCGCGGCCGCTCGCCGAGGCCATCGCCCGCAGGAAGTCGCTCAGCGTGGCGTTGCCCCAGACGTGGTCGCGCAGGTAGGTCCGTACGCCCGCGAGGAAGGCGTCGTCACCCAGGTACGCGGCGAGCTGGCGCAGTGCGCTCGCGCCCTTGGCGTAGGAGATCATGTCGCAGTTCTGCAGCGCCGAGCTGACGTCAGGCGCCGGCATACCGGCGATCGGGTGCGTCGCCGGCGACCGGTCGTTGGTGTAGCCGGTGCTCTTGCGCGCCGCTCCGAAGTTGACCCACGCGTCGGTGAACCGGGTGGCCTCGGACAGGGCCCGGTAGGCCATGTACTCGGCGAACGACTCGTTCAGCCACAGGTCGTCCCACCAGCGCATCGTGACCATGTCGCCGAACCACATGTGCGCCATCTCGTGGGCGATGACGTTCGCGCGCTCCAGCCGCTGCGCCTCGCTGATGGAGCCGACGAAGACGTACTGGTCCCGGAAGGTGACGCAGCCGGGATTCTCCATCGCGCCGACACCCGGCGGCAGCTCGGGCACGAACGCCTGGTGGTACTGGCCGTACGGGTACTCGATCTCGTAGGCGTCCCGGTAGTAGTCCAGGCACTCCTTGGTGATCTCCAGCATCTCGGGCGCCTGCTCCCGCAGCTGCCGCTCGAGGGAGGCGCGGGTGTGCAGCGCCAGCGGGATGCCGTCGTGCTCGTCGGTGACGCTGACGTACTCGCCGGCCACCAGGGTGACGTAGTACGGGGCCAGCGGGGGCGTCGTCGCCAGCCGCCAGTGCGTCTCGTCGACGCGCTCGGCCGCGCCGTTGCCGTACGCCACCCAGGCCTGCGGCACCGCCACCTCGATGTCGAACGGCGCCTTGAGGTCCGGCTGGTCGAAACAGGCGAACCAGCGGGGCGCGTCGGCCGGCGCGCTGAGCGCCTGGAGGTAGACCTTGTCGTCGGCCGGGTCGACCGCACGGTGCAGCCCGGACCCGTCCCGGCTGTAGCGCATCGTGGCGCGGACGACGACCTCGTTCTCCGCGGCCAGGTCGGCGAGCACGACGCGGTTGTTCTCCAGCGCCGCCTCGACCGGCTCGCCGTTGAGCAGGACCGACTCGATCTGGACCGGACTGACGTCGATGAACGTCTCGGCACCCGGCTCACGGCAGGTGAAGGTCACGGTCGTCGTCGACCCGAAGGTCTCCGTCCCCTGGTCGAGGTCGAGACGGACGTCGTACGCGCTGACGGTGATCAGGCTCGCGCGCCGTTGCGCTTCCTGCAGTGTGAGCGAGGGCATGAGCCCCACTCTTTCATTTGCACGCGCCCCACGGCCGCTGAGTTGTCGATCAGCCGATCTGGCTGCGCGCCATGCCCTCCAGCCGCGCGATCCGCTCGGCGGTGGGCGGGTGCGTCGAGAACAGCTTCGAGACGTCCTGGGCTCGGAACGGGTTCGCGATCATCATGTGCGAGGCGTTCACGACGGCCGGCTCCGGAGCCAGCGGCGCGCGGGCGACCCCGGTCTCGAGCTTGTGCAGCGCCGAGGCGAGGGCGAGCGGGTCGCCAGTGAGCTTGGCGCCGTCCTCGTCCGCGTCGTACTCGCGGGTGCGGCTGATCGCCAGCTGGATGACCGTCGCGGCCATCGGCGCCAGCAGCGACATGGCCAGCAGGGCGAGGGGGTTCGGACGGTCTTCGTCGCTGCCGCCGCCGAAGATGTTCATGAACATCAGCATCTGGGCGACCGAGGTGATGACGCCGGCGATCGCGGCCGCCACGGAGGAGGTCAGGATGTCGCGGTTGTAGACGTGCATCAGCTCGTGGCCGAGCACGCCGCGCAGCTCTCGCTCGTCCAGCAGGTCCAGGATGCCGGCGGTGGCGCAGACGGCGGCATTCTGCGGGTTGCGGCCCGTGGCGAACGCGTTCGGCGCCTGGGTCGGGGAGATGTACAGCCGGGGCATGGGCTTGCCGGCGCGGGTGGAGAGCTCACGCACGATGCGGTACATCGCGGGCGCCTCGGCCTCGCTGACCGGCTGCGCGCGCATGGCGCGGATGGCCAGCTTGTCGCTGTTCCAGTAGCCGTAGAACGTGGTGCCGACGCCGATCAGGGCGAACAGCCAGATGAACCGGCCGCCCTGGATGAGGGCCCCGATGCCGAGCAGGAGGGCCCAGATGCCGCCGAAGAGGGCAGCGGTCTTCAGGCCGTTGTAATGGCGGTGCATGTCCAGGAAACGATCAGGACCGCTGCTCTGTTCCGCGCGGGCTGCGTCCTCAGCCGGCGAGGCCGAGGAGGAGCTGCGGGGCGACGCTGGTCACCCCGAGCGCGAGGAGCCCGAGAACGACGAGGGCCAGGTGCAGCCGGTGCGGCCGGTCGTCGACGGTGTCCGGCGCCGGAGTGCCGGCCATCGCGAGCATCCAGCGCAGGTAGACGGCCAGACCGAGCATCGCGTTGACCGCGGCCACGATCGCGAGCCACCACAGGCCGTCCGCGGCGACCGGCCGCAGCGCGAGCACCTTGGCCACCAGGCCGACGACGCTCGGCGGCAGACCCGCCAGTGTCAGCAGCGCCACCGCCAGGGTGACGGCGGCGAGCGGACGACGGCGGAACAGACCGGCGTACGAGGACAGGCCCACCACCCGCCCACGACCCTCGGCGTGCGCGACCAGGGTGACGACGGCGAAGGCGACGATCGTCGCGAGGCCGTACACCAGCAGGTAGCCCGTGGCGGCCCGGACGGCACCGCGCGCGACCGTCGCGAGCGGCAGGATCACCCAGCCGGCCTGCGCGACCGTCGACCACGCCAGCAGACGCAGCGCGGAGGACTCCCGCAGCGCCATGACGTTGCCGAGAGTCATCGACACCGCCGCCACCACCGCGATCGCCTGCAGCGCCGGAGCGCCGAGCACGGTGACCCCGCGCAGGACCACCAGCAGCGCCGCGAGCGCGGCGAACTTGGACGTCACCGCCAGGAACGCACCGATCGGGACGGACGCACCCGCGTACGCCTCGGGGGTCCAGGCGTGGAACGGGACTAGCGAGAGCTTGAAGCCCAGGCCCGCGACGATGAGGACCACCGCGAGCACCAGCACGCGCTTGGCCTGCGGGTCCGCAGCCGCGGCGAGCACGGCGTCGCCGTCCAGCAGGGCGGAGCCGGTCGCGGCGAACCACAGGGCTGCCCCGAGCGCGAGCACCGCGAAGGACACCAGCGAGGTGGTCAGCAGGGACAGGGCTCCGTCGACCGCCGAACGACGCGCGCGGAACGCCACCAGGGCGACCGTCGGGATGGTCGCGAGCTCGATCAGCACCAGCCAGGACCCGAGGTCGCGGGCGGCCGCGACGCCGGCCCCGCCGGAAGCGGCGGTGAGGACCAGGGCCGAGGCGATCGGCGTACGGTCCGCGGGCGAGCGCACGGGGAGGACCAGCAGCGCGACGACGGCCGCGGAGACGAGGGTCGCGGTCTGCAGCGCGGAGCCCGGACGGTCGGCGACGTACAGGCACTGGGTGGCGTCGAGGCACAGGGTGCGGCGCGCGTCGCTCCCGGACAGGAACGCCGGGACGCAGGCCGCGGCGCCCGCGATCAGCAGGACGGCCGCGATCGCCCAGTGCCAGCGGCCCAGCCGCGGCAGCACCGCGTCGACGAGCAGCACGAGGACGGCGCCCAGCGCCGGGATCAGGACCGGCGCGAGAACGCCGTAGTCGAGGGTGACGTTCATCGCGCCGCCACCTCCAGCAGGTGCAGCACGGCAGGCTCCGTGGAGTCGAGCAGGACGGTGGGCAGCACCCCGAGCGCGACGGCACCCAGGACGAGCACGCCGACGACGGCCCACTCGTACCCGTCGGCGTCGACCGGTCGTGGCGCCGGCCGCGGTGCCTGTGCTGCCTCGGGCGTCCCCGGAGCGGCGGCCTGCTCGGCGGGCGAGCCCTCGGCCCAGACGACGCGCAGCACCCGCAGGGCGTACCCCGCGGCCAGCACGGTGCCGAGCGCTGCGGCGAGGGCGAGCACCCGGAAGAGCAGGACCGGACGGGAGCCGTCGGGGTTCCAGACCGACGCCACGGCCAGCAGCTCACCCCAGAACCCGGCCAGTCCGGGGAGGCCGAGCAGTGCGGCCATGCCCACCACCAGGGCGAACCCGAGCCGCGGGGCGGTGTCCCGCAGCGAGGCGCGGGCGACGGCGAGGTCGTCCCCGCCCCAGCGCTGCTTCAGCCCGCCGACGACGAAGAACAGCAACGCCGAGACGATGCCGTGCGCGATGTTGCCGAACAGCGCGGCCTGCAGGCCGAGGCGGGTGCCGCTCATCAGGCCGAGGACGACGAAACCCATGTGGGCGACGGAGGACCAGGCGATGAGCCGTTTCAGGGAGCGCTCGACGAGGCAGACGAGGCCGCCCCACAGGATGCCGACGGCCGCGAGGACGCCGACCACGGGCGCGAGCCGCTCGACGCCCGCAGGCAGGACCGGGACGACCAGCCGCGCGATGCCGTACGTGCCCATCTTCAGCAGGACGCCCGCGAGCAGCACCGAGCCGCCGGTCGGCGCGGCGGTGTGCGCGGCGGGGAGCCAGGAGTGCAGCGGCCACAGCGGCACCTTGATGCCGAGGCCGATCAGGAGTATCGCCGCGAGCACCGTCTGCTGGGTGGTGGACAGCCCCGCCCCGCCGACCAGGCCGTCGATGTCCGCGGTGCCCGCGAGGTAGACCGTGCCGAGGATGCCGACGAGCATCAGGGTGGAGCCGAGCACGGTGTAGAGGACGAACTTCGCGGACGCGCTCGCCCGGTGCTTCGGGTCGCCGAACCCCTTGATCAGCAACCACATCGGCACGAGCACGATCTCGAACGCGAGGAAGAACAGGATGGCGTCGCGGGCGAGGAAGGTCGCGATCGCCCCACCGGTGACGAGCAGCAGGCAGCCGAGGTACGTGCCGTGCCCGGTCCGGGTGGGCGGCTCGACGCGGGCGTGCAGCACCACGAGGACGCCGAGCGCGGCGGTGAGCAGCAGCAGCGGCGCGCTGATGCCGTCGACGGCCAGGTGCAGGCGCATCCCGATCGCCGGGACCCATTCGTGGTCCAGCTCGGGGCGGCGCCACACCGCGAGGACGACGCAGGCGGCGGTGACGACCGAGCCCAGCACCGCGACCACCCACGACGTGAGGGCGCCGACGGCCGGACTGAACCGGTCACCGGTGATCAGCAGGGCACCGGTCACGACCGGGACGACGATCGCGCACAGCAGCACGGCTACCACAGCGCCACCCCCAGGACACCGACGACGAGGACGCCGCCGACCACCGCGAGCAGCCCGCTGGTGGGACGACGCGTGTGGACGCCGGAGGTGCGGTCGCCGAGCGAACGGATCAGGCCGGGTGTGGCCTCCACGCCGCGGTCGAGGCGGGCGTCCAGGCTCGCCACCGTCCGGGCGAGGGCGAGGACCGGGCGCACGACCAGGCCGACGTACGCGTCGTCGACGCCCAGGCCTCGCGAGGCGAGCAGCCGCCACGACTGCGGGAGCCGCTCGGACGCGTCGCCGTACGTCGTGCCGAGCGAGGCCACCCGGACCAGGAGCGCCGCGGCGACCATCAGCAGGAGCGCGGCGGCGATCAGCAGCCAGTCCGGGCTCTGCCAGTCCAGGTCGAGCAGCGGGCTGGCGACCACGGCACCGCCCACGACGCTGAGGAAGGACAGGATGAGCAGGCCGGTGGACGGCAGCAGGCCCGGCTGCGGCTCCAGGTCGTGGTCCGCGGACGCCACCCAGTCCGCCACCGGGATCTCCCGCCCCCACTCGTCGACTTGCGGGGAGTCGCGGAAGAGCTCGACGATGCCGACGTTCTCCACCGAGTAGCTGTCCTCGAAGCTCTCGCGGTCGTCGCGCCGCTCCAGCACGGTGCTGTGGTGCACGATCAGCCACGCGCGCATGGCGTACGCCGCGGTCAGCACCGTCGTGATGCCGAGCAGGACCAGCCCGAGCAGAGCGGGGCCGTCGCCGTCCGCGGCGTGGTGGGCGGCGGAGTCGAGGATGAGGTCCTTGCTGACGAACCCGACCAGCGGCGGGACACCGGCGAGCGCGAGGAACCCGACCGCCAGCATCCGGCGCAGCTCGGGGTAGCGGCGGACGACGCCGGAGATGCGCGGCACGACGGTGCCGCCGACGAGCACGGTGGCCCACCCGAACATCAGGAACAGCAGCGCCTTGAACGCCGCGTGCCCGATCAGGTGGGTGATCGCGGTGTCCGGCCCGGAGCCGACGGGCAGGACGCCGAGCGCGGTCAGCATGATGCCGACCTGGCTGACCGTCGACCAGGCGAGCAGCTTCTTGAGGTCCTGCTGGAAGAACGCGAGCAGGGCGGCGACCACCGTCGTGCCGCCCGCCAGGAGGACGAGCAGCAGCCGGACGTGGTCGGCGTGCTGGACGAGCGGGAGCAGCCGGGCCAGGACCACGGTGCCGGCGGCGACCATCGTCGCGGCATGGATGAGGGCGGACGCGGGCGTCGGGCCCTCCATCGCGTCCGGCAGCCAGTCCTGGAACGGGATCTGCGCCGACTTGCCGAGCACGCCGCAGACGATGCCGAGGACCGCGACGGTCAGCGTCGTGGCACTGGCGTGCGGCTCGGTCAGCCAGAAGCGCAGGACGGTCGGGATGTCGGTGCTGCGCGCGCCGACCGCCAGCGCTGCGATGCCGACCAGGAGGGGCGCGTCCGCGAACCGGGTGACCAGGAACGCCTTGTACGCCGCCCGCCGCGCCTTCTCGCGCTCGGACTCGTGGCCGATCAGCAGGTAGGAGCACCAGCCCATGAGCTCCCAGCCCACGAGGGTCAGGACCAGGTCGCCGGAGAGGACGACCAGCTGCATCGCGGCGGTGAACAGCCCGACGGTGGCGGCGAACTGGCGGTAGCGGGGGTCGGTCCACAGGTACCAGCGGGCGAAGGTCTGCACGACGAACGCGACGAGCGCCACGGCCACGCAGACCAGCACCGACCAGTCGTCGACCAGCAGTCGCAGCGGGGCCGTGACGCCTCCGCCGAGCGCGAGGTCGCCGATCGTGCGCGGCGAGCGGGCGACGTCCCCCTCGACCTGCTGCGCCAGCAGCGCGCACGCGCCGAACAGGCCGAGGAAGCTCGCGCCCATCGCGATCGTCGCCGCGAGCCGGGAGCTGCGCCGGACGAGCACCAGCGTGACGACCGCGCCGAGTGCCGGCAGCAGGATCGCCAGGTGACTCGGCTGCACCGGGGCGTCGATACCGAGGTTCACGAGTCGACCTCACCCGCCCGGGTGACGTCGATGTCGCCGCGGGCGCGGAAGACCGCGACCACCAGCGCGAGCGCGACGGCGATCTCGGCGGCCGCGATGGTGATGACGAAGATCGTGAGGACGTGGCCGGCGCGCAGCGGGTCGGCGAGCGTCGAACCCATCGTCACCATCAGCAGGCCGGCCGAGGCCAGGACCAGCTCGACTCCGATGAGCACGAGCACGGCGTTGCGCCGCGCGAGGATGCCGTAGACGCCCGTGCCGGCGAGGACGGCGACGAGCAGCAGCGGGAGCTCCAGGTGGATCACGACGCCTCCGTCCGGCTCGCGATGGGCTCACGCTCCGGGGGCGCCGTCGCGACGGCGTCCACCGCGTCGCCGGGAGAGGTGGCCAGGCGGGCCAGCGCCAGCGCGGCCACGAGAGCGATGAGCAGCAGGAGCGACAGCAGCTCGAACGGCCACACCCAGGTGCCGAACAACCGCTGGGCCAGGAGTCCGGTCGAACCGCCCTGCACGTCCACCTCGCCGCCGAAGGCGCTGATCAGCGTCGCGGCGAGCAGGGCCGCCGTCGCGGCACCGGCGATCAGCGCGGCCACCCGCTGGGTGACGCTGCCGTCATGGGCGGTCGAGCGCCCTATCGGCGCGTGGGTCAGCATCAGCGCGAACAGCACCAGCACCACGACCGCGCCCACGTAGACCAGCAGCTGGACCAGCGCGACGAGCTCGGCACCCAGGACGAGGTAGCAGCCGCTCAGGGCGCCCAGGCTCACGACGAGCCAGAGAGCGGCGTGCACCAGGTGCTTGGTCGTCACCGACAGCACGGCGCTCGCACCCGTGATCAGCCCGACGAGCAGGAACAGCACGTCGTGGGTCGTCACGGGGCCGTCCCGTCATCGGCAGCAGGGGGACGCTCAGGGGGACGCGCGGGTGGGCTGGCCGCGGTCGCAGCCGCGTCCGGTCCACCGGCGGCGGCAGGACCTGTACGGGTCCGCGGGGTGCGGGCGGGCTTGTTCGCAGCGGCGACCTCGGTCGCCTCGGGCGCGCCGGCCGTGAGGGCGGGCGGCGGCGGAACGGTCGGCATCCACTCCCCCAGCCGGTCCTTCTCGTGCAGCAGGTCGCGGATGTCCAGCTCGGCGTACTCGAACTCCGGGCTCCAGAAGAGGGCGTCGAACGGGCACACCTCGATGCAGATGCCGCAGTACATGCACAGGCTGAAGTCGATGGCGAAGCGGTCCAGGACGTTCTGCTGACGGTCGCGGCCGCCCTCCGGCCCGGCGGGGATCGTCTCCTTGTGGGAGTCGATGTAGATGCACCAGTCCGGGCACTCGCGCGCGCACAGCATGCAGGACGTGCAGTTCTCGGCGAGGAGGGCGATCACACCTCGCGAGCGCGGCGGGAGGTCCGGCTTCACGTCGGGGTACTGCTGGGTGTGCGCCGGCCGCGTCATGGTCCGGGCGGTGGTGGCCATGCCCTTCATCAGGCCCGGGACCAGGCTGCGACCGCGCTTCTTGGAGCCCGCCATGTCGTTCTCTCGCGCTCCTTCTCCGTGCCGCTGAGGCCTGCTTCGCTCCCGGAACGCTACCGGGACCGGCCCTGCGGTCCTAGCACCGACCCGGATGTGGACGTCTGCCGCTCACCCCGTACCGGCCTCGTCGCCCTGTGGACACCGCTGGTGGACGTCGCGACGATGGACCGGTGAGCGATCTCTCTCGCGAGACCATCGACCTGCCCGTACCCGACTCCTCCGCCATGCGCGTGCATCTCGCGCGGCCCGATGGCGCCGGCCCCCACCCGGCCGTGCTGGTGCTGCACGAGCTGTTCGGGGTCAACGACGACATCCTCGCCGTGCTGGGCGAGCTGGCCGGCCGCGGGTTCGTCGCCGCCGCGCCGGAGCTGTACCACCGCGGGTTCGAACCCGGTCGCTCGCTGCCCCGGGACGACGCGGGCCGGGCTGCGGGGTTCGAGCAGCTGAACGCGCTGACCCGGGACGCGGTGGTCGCCGACGTCCGCGCCGGGCTCGACCACCTTTCAGCACGTCCGGAGGTGAGCGGCCCCGCGGGCCCTCATGGGCTTCAGCATGGGCGGCCATGCGGCGTACCTCGCCGCGACCGCGCTGCCCGTCCCACGCACGGTCGTCCTGTACGCCGGGTGGCTGACCGGCACCGACGTCCCGCTCAGCCGGCCGGAGCCGACGTACGACCTGACCTCGGGCCTCACCGGCGAGGTGCTGATGATCGTCGGCGCAGCCGATCCGCTGGTCGACGCGGCGACACGCGAGGCACTCGCTGCGCGGCTCGCCGAGGCGGGCGTACCGCACGAGCTCGTGGTGCTGCCCGGTGTCGAGCACGCGTTCTTCTGGCCGGGGACGCCGGCGTACGACACGGATGCGGTGGCCGAGTCGTGGCGCCGGATCGAGGCGTTCCTGCGCGCCTGACGCGCCGGGAGGAGCGGAGCCCATGGCATCGGTCGATGACGTCCTGCCGCTGGGGACCGAGCTCGAGCGCTCGTACCCGGTGTACGTGCGGGGTCGGCTGAAGTTCCGCGTCAAGCAGATCGTCTACGTCGCGTTCTCCCTGGACGAGACGGTGATGGGCTTCGCGTTCCCGAAGGAGGAACGCGAGGCGATGGTCGGCGCGAGGCCGGACGCCTTCCGCACGCCGTCCGCGTCCGACCTACGGTTCCACTGGATCGAGTCCGACCTGGCCGCTCTTGACCCCACCGAGGCACGCGAGCTGGTGGTCGACGCCTGGCGGATGGTGGTGCCCCAGAAGCTCTCTCGCGCGTACGACTTGACGTACCCCAACGGCCCGGGCGCGCCCTGACCAGCCGCTTCGGAGCGCTCGAAACCCCGCCCACACACCATCGTGCGGCTCCTTGCCGCGCTCCGTCCTGCGCGCTATTATCGAACACACATTCGAATCACTGAGGGAGGTCGCCGTGACTGACACATCCATCCACGAGCCCGTGCTCTCCCTCGCGGGTCTCCCCGCGCACCTCGTCGACTGGCTCTCCGCCGTCGTCGCGGCTGGAACGGGCGCCGCCGAGGGCTCGCCCGACGCAGGTGGTGGCTCGGTGGGCGAGCAGGACGCGGCGCGCGCGTCTGCCGGCCTGCTGGTCGCGGCCGCGCGCGGCGTTCAGGCGTGGGCCGAGGGTGTCGAGGTCGAGGCGATCAGGCGGCTGGTCCGGTCGATCGAGGACGACCCCGGCATCGACGTCGGCCAGCACGAGTCGCGCTCGACGCGGCAGACCCGAGCCGGGCTCGCGCGCACCGCCGCGGCCGTCGAGCTGCAGCTGCTGACCGGTCTACCGCTGACCCAGTGCCGTGACCGGGTCGCGCTGGCCTCCGCGTGTCCGGCTCGGGGTGACTACCTGCGCCTCCGGATGGCCGCCGGCACGCTCAGCGCGTGGCGTGCGGTCACGCTGCTCAAGGAGACGCGGCACCTCGATCCGCTGGCGGCCGACGAGATCACTCGCCAGGCGCTGCGCCCCATCGGGCTCGTCGCGCCCGAGGAGACAGTCGCTCCGGCCCGAGCCGCAGAAGCCGAGCTCGCGGCGGTCCTCGCCCGAGAGCCGTTGTCCCAGGCCACCTTTCGCCGCCGTCTCGCCCGAGCGCTGACTCTTGCGGAGTCGTCCAGCCAGTACGCCCACCGCCGGGCGCACGAGGCTCGCGACCTGCGCGACGCACAGACAGCACCCGAGTCGCACGGCATGGCTTGTACGACCGTCACGGCCTCCCGCGAGCGCGCCTTCGCCGCCCAGCAGCGCGTGACCCAGCTCGCACGTCGAGCCCGGGCAGCAGGAGACGGCCGGACGCTCGCGCAGCTGCGCTCGGACATCGCGACGGATCTGCTGATCCGCGGTCAGGTGCCCGGCGACGCGCTGCTCGCCGATGCGCCGCCGGCGCGGCTCCAGGTCGTCGTCAGCCTGGCGACGCTGCTGGACAAGGACGGAGTCGCAGAGGTCCCCGGCGCCGGTTTCCTGACCGCCGAGCAGGTGCGGCGGGTCGCGGTCGCCGAGGGTAGCGTCTGGTGTCGGCTGGTCACCGATCCGACAACCGGCTCCGTGATCGACGCCGCGTCCACCTATCGCCCGCCAGCAGCGATGCGGCGCGCCGTGCAGGCACGCGACCAGCGCTGCTGGGCGCCCGGGTGTGAGCACCCGGCCGCCGAGTGCGACCTCGACCACGTCGTCACCTGGAACGCCCTCGCCTGCGAACCAGCCCACGGCGCAACGCATCCCGACAACCTGCATGCCCTGCACCGTGCCCATCACGTGGCCAAGACGCGCGGCTGGTGGCGATCGACGCAGTCCTCCGGCGGCATCGTGCACTGGACCACCCTCACCGGCCGCCGCATCACCACCCGCCCGATGAACCACCACGACCTGACCGACCTGCCAGGTCTGCCGGGTGGGCCTGCCTCGCTGATCGAACGTGCGCTGGCCGTCCTGATCGAGGACGCCACCGACCCGTTACCGCTCAGCCCGGCCGCCGCCGCTCTCGAGACGGTCGTCGTCCCGTCACGCGAACGCGTCTTCCTGGTGCTCGCACCGCCTGAGCCGCCCGACCCGTCGTGGCCGCCGTCGCCGGCGTCGGAGGACGGAGAGCCGCCACCGTTCTGAGCCACCGCCTCAGAACGCCGGTACGCCCGCTCGGTCGATCTCTGCGTGCACTGCGGCGACCCGGCGGGAGCAGACCACAGCGAGCAGCACGACGGCAGCGAGGATGCCGAGCGCAGCGAGCCATCCGAACCGTCCACCGACGGGAATGGCCAGGGCCGCCAGCAGCGCGGCACCCACCTGGCGGAGGAGCCGCCAGTCGCCGACCCTGCTGACGAGCCTGTCCGCCGCCCGCCGGGTCGACGCGAGCGGGACTCCGGCTCCGCGGCGTCGGCAGGCCTCGAGCAGATGCTCCGGCCGGTCCACGTTCAGGACAAGCGCGTCGGTGTACTCCCACCGGCACGGCAGTGGCAGCGTCGTCCGCCTGGAGGCCAAGGTCGCGTATGTCATCGAGGCAAGGGCGCCCCGAGCCGAGACAGGTCGGGCCGGCCCGGTCATCTCGACCGTCACGTTCGGTGAGCATCCAGGCAGGCCGAGCATCACCGAGGTCTCCTCGCCCCTGCGACGACTGCCCTCCCGCCGGACCCCCTGCTCTCGATCCGGAAAGCCGACATCCCGCCGAGCAGGACGATGACGACCAGCGGGCACGCCCACAGCGTCGCCCCCTTGAGCAGAAAGGTGCTCCCGGTCAGGCACGTCAGCCGGTAGGTCTCCGACGTTCTGCGCGGGTCAGGCAGTGAGGACGACACCGACGGCGGTGATCGCGAGCTGCAGCAGGGCGACCGGGACCAGACCGAGCCAGGCGAACCGCTGCAGCTGGTCCTCTCGCAGGCGCGGCCACGACACCCGCATCCAGATGATGACGACGGCCACCAGGAACCCCTTGAGCAGCGTCCACAGCCAGCCGAGCGCGTCGTCGAACGGCCCCGTCCAGCCGCCGAGGTAGAGCACCGCGAACAACAGCGACATGACCACGATGCCGGCGTACTCACTGAGCAGGAAGAAGGCGAAGCGCAGCCCGGTGTACTCCGTGTACGGACCCATGACGAGCTCGGAGTCGGCGACCGGCATGTCGAACGGCGGACGCTGCAGCTCGGCCGTCGCGGCGACCAGGAACACCAGCGCTCCGGGCAGCTGCCAGATCAGCCAGACCGGCGTCCAGGCGTGCGCGATGCCGGTGAGCGACAGGGTGCCGGCGGCCATGGCGAACGAGGCGGACGCGAGGATCAGCGGCAGCTCGTACGAGACCAGCTGGGCGGCCGAGCGCATGGCGCCGATGAGCGAGTACTTGTTGCCCGAGGACCACCCGGCCATCAGGGTCCCCACGGTGCCGATGCCGGACACCGCGAGCACGAGCAGCAGCGACCCGGGCACGTCCGCACCGACCATCGACGGCGAGAACGGGACGGCCGCGAGCGCCAGCAGGTACGACACCAGCGCCACCGCGGGCGCCCAGCGGAAGGCGCCGCGGTCGGCGGCCGCCGGGACGATGTCCTCCTTCTGGGTGAACTTCACCCCGTCCGCGATCAGCTGCGCCCAGCCGTGGAAACCGCCGGCGTACATCGGGCCGAGCCGGCCCTGCATGTGCGCCATGACCTTGTGCTCGGTCTGCCCGACGAGCAGCGGCATGGTCAGGAACCCAACGAGCACGATCACCGCGCGCAGGACGACGTCGAACCAGGAGAGATCGACCATCACCGCGGTCCCCACGAGGGGTCGGGCACTCCGGGCGGCAGGTTCTTGCGGCGACCCGCGCGGCGAGGGGTGTCACCGGACTCACCGGGGTCCTTCGCGCCGGGCCACGGCTTGGACGCCCGGGCGGCCAGCACGAACGACTTGCGCAGCGGCGTCCCGACGAAGCCGTCCGGCAGCAGCAGCGGACGCATCCCGAGGCCGGTGCCGTCGTCGAACCCGCTGAACTCGATGCCGAACATCTCGTGGGTCTCCCGCTCGTGCCATGCCGCTCCGCACCACAGCGACGTGAGGCTCGGCACGGGCGTGCCCTCCGGTACCCGGCAGCGGAGCAGGGTGCCGCGCACGGCCCCCGGCGTCATGTCGTACAGGTGGAGCACGACGTCGAACCCTGGCGACTCCTCGCGGTCGGTCTCGTCGACCGCGGTGAGCCAGTCGAAGTAGTCGAAGCCCTCGCCGCGCAGCTCCTGGACGGTCTCGACCCAGCCGTCGAGCTCGCAGTCGCGCAAGGGCGTCTGCTCGGTCGCGGACGTCACGAGCGCGCCTCCCGGGGAGCGACCGGCGCGACCGGCACCCGGGTCGCACCGGCGCCCGGCTCCTGCACGGCCGGCCGGGTCACCGCGCCCGCCAGCCGGCGACGGTCGGCGTAGGAACGGGTCGACAGCTGCTCGGCGGCGATCTTGTCCTGCAGGCGCAGGATGCCGTGCAGCAGCGCCTCGGGCCGCGGCGGGCAGCCGGGTACGTACACATCGACCGGGATCAGCTGGTCGACACCCTTGGTGACGGCGTATGAGTCCCAGTACGGGCCGCCGGAGTTGGAGCAGGCCCCGAAGGAGATGACGTACTTCGGCTCGGGCATCTGGTCGTACAGCCGGCGGACTGCGGGCGCCATCTTGTCGGTGACGGTGCCCGAGACGACCATCAGGTCCGCCTGCCGCGGCCCGGGCGCGAACGGGATGACGCCGAGCCGGATGAAGTCGTGCCGGGCCATCGACGCCGCGATGAACTCGATCGCGCAGCAGGCGAGCCCGAAGTTGAAGACCCACAGCGAGTAGCGGCGACCCCAGTTGAGGACCAGCCGCATGGGCTTGGGCGCCGCGTCCTGCAGCGGACCGACCCGCGGGGTGGGGAGGTCAACGGTCATGGCAGCCACCTCAGCAGGCCGCGGCGCGCGGCGTGGACGAGTCCGACCAGCAGGACGGCGATGAAGATGCCCATCTCGGCCAGGCTGGCCGCACCGAGGTCGGCGTCCCGCAGCACGGTCGCCCACGGGAACAGGTAGACCGCGTCGACGGCGAAGATCACGTAGAGGAAGGCGAATCCGAGGTAGCGCACCTGGGTCTGCGCCCAGTGGCTGCCGACCGGGTCGACACCGGACTCGTAGGTCGTGAGGCGCACCGGGTTGGCCGACACCGGCGCCAGCAGCCGGCGCATGACCATCGCGACGCCGAAGAGCAGCAGGCCGGCGACGCCGACCGCCGCCACGACGAGATATCCCGCTACGTCCGCGCTCACCCCGGCAGCCTAACGATCCGGCCCACGAAGGCGGGGGACCCACCCGCACCACGAGGTGAGCGCACGACGGTGTGATCCAACTCATAACGTCTCGTTTGCTTATAAATTGACTTCTCAATGGATGAATTCCTAGCCTGAGCCCCGGTCAAGAGATCCAGCGACAAGCCCTGGCTTGCTGGACGGCAACCCTCACGGATGTGGCGGGGTGCTCCAGGTGACGACCCGGCGCGACCACCCCTCGCGCAAGCACCGTCCACTCCCCAGTGGCTGATCCCGAGGACGACCCATGTCTGAAACCCCTGACACCCCTCCCACCGAGCAGACCGCACCGGCCCTGCCCGACAAGCCCGGACGCGGAAGGGGCGCTCTGCTCGGTGGCGTCGCCGCCGGCGTCGTCGTGCTGGTCGCGGCCGGCTTCGCGATCAAGGCGGTGGCCTCCGATGACGACGGCAGCGGCGCCGCCGGGACCAAGACCGTCACCATCGGGACGACAGAGGCCAGCGCGCCGTACTGGAAGCCGCTGAAGGACCTCGCCGCCAAGGAGGGCATCTCCATCACGGTGGTCAACTTCGGCGACTACACCCAGGCCAACCCGGCGCTGGCGCAGAAGCAGACCGACCTCAACCTGTTCCAGCACCTGCAGTTCCTCGCGACGTACGACGTCGAGGCCAAGCAGGACCTCACCCCGATCGGCTCGACCGTCGTCGTCCCGCTCGGCCTGTACTCCAAGAAGCACACCGCCCTCGCGCAGATCCCGCAGGGCGGCAAGGTCGCCATCCCGAACGACCCGACGAACCAGGCGCGGGCGCTGCTGGTCCTGCAGCAGGCGGGCCTGCTGAAGCTCAAGGGCGGCGGCAACACGCTGTCCACGCCGAAGGACGTCGACGCGAGCGCGTCCAAGGTGACGGTCGCCCCGGTCGACGCCGCGCAGACCGTCGCCTCGCTGCCGTCGGTGGACGCCTCGGTCGTGAACAACAACTTCGCCCTCGACGCGAAGCTGGACCCGAGCAAGGCGCTGTTCAACGACGACCCGAAGCGACCCGAGGCCGAGCCGTACATCAACGCGTTCGTGGCCCGCGCCGCGGACAAGGACAACCCGACGTACCTGAAGATCGCCCGGCTCTACCACGACCCGTCGGTCGTCAAGCAGGTCGAGGCGTACTCCAAGGGCACCGCGGTCATCGTCGACAAGCCGCAGGCCGACCTGCAGAAGATCCTGGACCGGCTGAAGGCGGACGCGAAGAAGTGAGCGCTCCGCTGATCTCCCTGCGAGGCGTCGGCAAGACCTTCGCCCGGGGCGGCAGCACCGTCACCGCCCTGCGGGACATCGATCTCGATGTCCCGCAGGGCTCGGTGTTCGCGGTCATCGGGTACTCCGGCGCCGGCAAGTCCACCCTGGTCCGCCTCGTCAACGGCCTGGAGACGCCCACGACGGGTCAGGTCGTCGTCGAGGGCCAGGACCTGACGACGTTGCGCGCCAAGCAGATTCGCGCAGTGCGCGCCCGGATCGGCATGGTCTTCCAGCAGTTCAACCTGTTCTCCTCACGCACGGTGTACGGCAACCTCGCCTACCCGCTGCAGCTGGCCGGCTGGTCCAAGCAGCAGCAGAAGGACCGGGTCGCCGAGCTGCTGTCGTTCGTCGGCCTGACCGACAAGGCGTGGGCCTACCCCGAGGAGCTGTCCGGCGGGCAGAAGCAGCGCATCGGCATCGCCCGGGCGCTCGCGACGAACCCGCCGATCCTGCTCGCCGACGAAGCCACCAGCGCCCTCGACCCGGACACCACCCAGGACGTGCTGCGGCTGCTGCGCCGCGTCAACGAGGAGCTCGGCGTCACGATCGTGGTGATCACCCACGAGATGGACGTCGTGCGCACCCTTGCCGACCACGTCGCGGTCCTGGACGACGGACGGCTGGTCGAGACCGGCCCCGTACGCGAGGTGCTCGGCCGCCCGGCCGCCGCGACCACCCGACGGTTCCTGGACGCGACGCTGCGCACGCGCCCGGACAGCAGCCTGGCCGACGAGCTGGCCACCGGGACCGGCGGCGAGCTGGTCACCGTGACCGTGGACGACCGGCACACCATCGGCGGGCTGCTCACCGACGTCGTCCGCCGGCACGACGTGACGTTCGAGATCGTCCACGGCGGCTACACGGCCATCAAGGACGACGCGCTCGGCACGTTCACCGTGCTGCTGCAGGGCGAGCCCGACGCCGTCCGCGCGGCCGCCGCCGACCTGCACGCGGGGGTCCCGGCATGACCGACTGGAACGAGCTGCGCCCCGTCTTCCTGGACTCCGTCCAGCAGACGCTGGTCATGGTGTCGCTGACGCTGCTGATCGGCGGGCTGCTCGGGCTCGGGCTCGGCGTCCTGCTGCACACGACACGGCGCGGGGGGCTCCTGCAGAACGTGCCGCTCTACACCGTCCTCAACGTGCTGGTGAACCTCGTCCGGCCGATCCCGTTCATCATCCTGATCACCGCGATCGGACCCCTGACGATGAAGGCCGTCGGCACGACCATCGGCATCAAGGCGGCGACGTTCGCCCTGATCGTCGCCGCGACGTTCGGCGTCTCGCGCATCGTGGAGCAGAACCTCGTGTCGGTCGACCCCGGCGTCATCGAGGCGGCGCAGTCGATGGGCGCCTCACCGTGGCGGATCATCCGGACCGTCCTGGTGCCCGAGGCGCTCGGACCGCTGATCCTGGGGTTCACGTTCGCCTTCGTGGCCGTGGTCGACATGTCCGCCGCAGCAGTCGCGATCAACGGCGGCGGGCTCGGCCAGTTCGCCATCTCCTACGGGTACCAGCGGTTCAGCTGGGACGTCACCTGGGCGGCCGTCGCGGCGATCGTGGTCATCGTGCAGATCGCCCAGTTCGGCGGTCTGTGGCTGGCCCGCCGCGTCATGCGCCGCTGACCCGTCCGGTCGCCGGCCGGCTCCGAACCCCTCGTGGCAGCCCACTGCTCGTCAAGAAGCGGCGAGCAGTGGGGTGCCCGCACCCGGCGGGTGAACGGGGCGTTGCCACCGGAGCCAGGCCGACCTAGCGTCGGGACATGGCGCAACGGACCCGGGTCGGGCACTACATCGGCGGCGAGCAGGAGCCCGGCGGCGAACGCGTCGGCCCGGTGTTCAACCCCGCCACCGGTGAGCACACCACGGACGTCGCGCTGGCCAGCGCGGACGACGTCCGCCGCGCCGTGCAGGTCGCGGCGGACGCATTCCCCGGGTGGCGCCGGACCCCGCTGACCAAGCGGGCCGACGTGATGTTCCGGATGCGGCACCTGCTGACCGAGCACCAGGACGAGATCGCCCGCATCATCACCTCCGAGCACGGCAAGGTCGTCAGCGACGCGGCCGGTGAGGTGGCGCGCGGGCTGGAGAACGTCGAGTTCGCGACCGGGCTGATGAGCCACCTCAAGGGCGACCACTCCCAGCAGGTGGCCTCGGGGGTGGACGTCCACCAGGTGCGCCAGCCGCTCGGCGTCGTCGCGTGCATCACGCCGTTCAACTTCCCCGCGATGGTGCCGCTGTGGATGGTCGGCTCGGCGATCGCCGCCGGCAACACGGTGGTGCTCAAGCCGTCCGAGCGGGACCCGTCGGCGGCGCTCCGGCTGGCCGAGCTGTTCACCGAGGCGGGCCTGCCGCCGGGCGTCCTCAACGTCGTCAACGGCGACAAGGAGGCCGTCGACGCCCTGCTGGACGACCCGACGGTGCAGGCGGTCTCGTTCGTGGGCTCAACCCCGGTCGCGGCGTCGATCTACGAGCGGGCGGCCGCCACGGGCAAGCGGGTCCAGGCTCTCGGCGGCGCGAAGAACCACATGGTCGTCATGCCCGACGCCGACCTGGACTCCGCCGCCGACGCGGCCGTCTCCGCGGCGTACGGGTCGGCCGGCGAGCGCTGCATGGCGGTGTCGGTGCTCGTCGCGGTCGGCGAGGTCGCCGACCCGCTCGTCGAGCGCATCGCCGACCGGGTCGGACGGCTGCGCATCGGCGACGGCACCGACCCCGCCTCGGAGATGGGCCCGCTCATCACCGCCCACGCCCGCGAGCGCGTCGCCTCCTACGTGGCCGGCGCGACCGACGAGGGCGCCACCGTGGTGGTGGACGGGCGCGAGCAGGAGATCGATGGCGACGGCTTCTTCATCGGCGTCTCCCTGGTCGACCAGGTCAAGCCCGGCATGAAGGTGTACGACGACGAGATCTTCGGCCCGGTGCTCTCGGTCGTCCGGGTGCCCTCGTACGACGAGGCGGTCGCGCTGGTCAACGCCAACGACCACGCCAACGGCGTCGCGGTCTTCACCCGCGACGGCAAGACGGCGCGCGAGTTCGAGCTGGACATCGAGGTCGGCATGGTCGGCGTCAACGTGCCGATCCCCGTCCCGGTCGGCGCGTACTCGTTCGGTGGCTGGAAGCGGTCGTTGTTCGGCGACACGCACGTCTACGGCCCGGAGTCGTTCGACTTCTACACGCGCCGCAAGGTCGTGACGACCCGCTGGCCGGACCCCTCGGACAGCCAGATCAACCTCGGATTCCCCACGCACTGAAGGAGACTCATGAGCGCCGCCATCGACATCCTGACCGACGGCTTCGACCGCGTGCACGACAACGTCGGCGCGGTCCTGGACGGACTGACCACCGAGCAGCTCCTCGCCCGACCGACGCCGCGGGCCAACTCGGTCGCCTGGCTGGTCTGGCACCTGAGTCGAGTCCAGGACTCCCACATCGCCGGCCTCCTGGACACCGAGCAGGTCTGGCACAGCGAGGGGTTCGCCGATCGGTTCGCCCTGCCGTACGACGCTTCGGCGACGGGGTACGGCCAGTCGCCGGAGGAGGTCGGCGCGTTCCGGTTGCAGGAGCCGGGCCTGCTGCGCGAGTACCACGAGGCCGCGCACGAGCTGACGCTCACCGCGCTCAAGGGCCTGCGCGACCAGGACCTCGGCGAGGTGATCGACCGCAGCTGGGACCCGCCCGTCACCAAGGCCGTACGCCTGGTGTCGGTGGTCGACGACGCCGCCCAGCACGTCGGTCAGGCGGCGTACGTCCGCGGCCTGGTGACGTGACACCCCGTGGCCCGGGCGTGCGGCTGTCGGGTCGCGGACTTAGGGTGTGAAGAGAGCCTTACCCGTACACGCTAAGCCTGGTGAGCCAGACCATGAGTTCCAAGTCCGTCGAGCGGCTCGGCCGTGTTGTCATCCGTTTCGCCGGCGACTCCGGCGACGGCATGCAGCTCACCGGTGACCGGTTCACCGCCGAGACCGCGAGCCTGGGCAACGACCTGTCCACGCTGCCCAACTTCCCCGCCGAGATCCGCGCGCCGCAGGGCACGCTGCCGGGCGTCAGCAGCTTCCAGGTGCAGTTCGCCGACCACGACGTCCTGACCCCGGGCGACGCGCCGGACGTGCTGGTGGCGATGAACCCCGCCGCCCTGCGCGCCAACCTCGGCGACCTGCCGCGCGGCGCCACGGTCATCGTCAACACCGACGAGTTCACCAAGCGCAACCTCGGCAAGGTCGGCTACACCGCCAACCCGCTGGACGACGACAGCCTCGACTCGTGGCAGGTGCACGCCGTGCCCCTGACCTCGATCACGGTCGAGGCCCTGGACACCTTCGACCTCACCCGCAAGGACAAGGAACGCGCGAAGAACATGTTCGCGCTCGGCCTGCTGTCCTGGATGTACAACCGTCCGACCGCCGGCACCGAGGCGTTCCTGAAGACCAAGTTCGCCACCAAGCCGGAGATCCTCGCCGCCAACGTCGCCGCCCTGCACGCCGGCCACGCCTACGGCGAGACGACCGAGTCCTTCGCGGTCTCCTACGACATCTCCCCCGCGCCGATGGCCGCGGGCACCTACCGCAACATCACCGGCAACCTGGCGCTGGCGTACGGCTTCGTCGCCGCCTCCTACCGCAGCGGGCTGCCGCTCGTGCTCGGCAGCTACCCGATCACCCCCGCGTCGGACGTGCTGCACACGCTCTCGACGTTGAAGCGGTTCGGCGTGACCACGATCCAGGCCGAGGACGAGATCGCCGGGGTGGGTGCCGCGCTCGGTGCCGCGTACGGCGGGGCCCTGGGGCTGACGACCACCTCCGGGCCCGGGCTGGCGCTGAAGTCGGAGACGATCGGCCTCGCGGTGTCGCTGGAGCTGCCGCTGGTGATCGTCGACGTCCAGCGAGGCGGCCCCTCCACCGGACTGCCGACCAAGACCGAGCAGGCCGACCTGCTGCAGGCGATGTTCGGGCGCAACGGCGAGTCGCCCGTCGCGGTGATCGCCCCGTCCAGCCCGACCGACTGCTTCGACGCCGCGCTCGAGGCCGTCCGCATCGCGACGACCTACCGCACACCGGTCATCCTGCTGTCCGACGGGTACCTCGCCAACGGCTCCGAGCCGTGGCAGGTCCCGGACGTCGACGCCCTGCCCGACCTGACCGTGGAGCTGGCGACCGAGCCCAACGACGTGGACGACGAGGGCAACCCGGTCTTCCACCCGTACCTGCACGACGAGACCACGTTGGCCCGCCCCTGGGCGGTGCCGGGCACCCCCGGGCTGGAGCATCGCGTCGGCGGCATCGAGAAGGCCGACATCACCGGCAACATCAGCTATGACCCGGGCAACCACGACCACATGGTCCGGCTGCGCCAGCGCAAGATCGACACGATCGCGCAGAGCCTGCCCGACCTCGAGGTCGACGACCCGTCCGGTGAGGCGAGGGTCCTCGTCCTCGGCTGGGGGTCGACGTACGGCCCGATCAAGGCGGCGACCCGGCTGGTGCGCGGCACGGGCGCCAAGGTCGCCCAGGCGCACCTGCGTCACCTGAACCCGTTCCCGGCCAACCTCGGCGACGTCCTGCGCTCGTACGACCGCGTCGTCGTGCCCGAGATGAACCTCGGCCAGCTCGCCCTGCTGCTGCGGGCGAAGTACCTCGTCGACGTGCGCAGCCACACGGCCGTGCGCGGGCTGCCGTTCGCCACGACCGAGCTCGCCGATGTGATCGACCAGCACCTGAAGGAGCTCGCATGAGCACCGACCTCGGCATCCCGACCCTGCGCAGCGGTACCGACGGCGTCCCGACGCTGCCGGAGGGTGAGACGCAGAACCGCAAGGAGTTCACCTCCGACCAGGAGGTGCGCTGGTGCCCCGGCTGCGGTGACTACGCGATCCTCGCGGCGGTGCAGGGCTTCCTGCCCGACCTCGGCCTGCGCCGCGAGAACATCGTGTTCGTCTCCGGCATCGGCTGCTCCAGCCGCTTCCCGTACTACCTGGACACCTATGGCATGCACTCCATCCACGGGCGCGCGCCGGCGATCGCGACGGGCCTGGCGACCTCGCGGGGCGACCTGTCGGTGTGGGTCGTGACCGGCGACGGCGACGCGCTGTCGATCGGCGGCAACCACCTGATCCACGCGATGCGGCGCAACGTCAACATGACCATCCTGCTGTTCAACAACAAGATCTACGGCCTCACCAAGGGGCAGTACTCCCCCACCTCGGACGTGGGCGCGATCACCAAGTCCACGCCGCTCGGCTCGGTCGACCACCCGTTCAACCCGGTGTCGCTGGCGCTCGGCGCCGAGGCGTCGTTCGTGGCGCGGACCATGGACTCCGACCGCAAGCACCTCACCGAGACGCTGCGGGCCGCGGCCGAGCACCGCGGCACGTCGCTGGTCGAGATCTACCAGAACTGCCCGATCTTCAACGACGGCGCGTTCCAGCTGCTGAAGGACCGCGACGAAGCCACCGCCCGGATCCTGCACCTGGTCGACGGCGAGCCGGTGCGCGCCGGCTCCGGGGACGCCACCCGCGTGGTCGTCCGCGACGACGAGGGACGTCTGCAGGTCGTCCCCGAGGCCGACGCGGACCCCGGCCGGCTCGTCCGCCACCGGGTGGCCGACCCCGACCCGAGCCAGGCGTTCGCGCTCAGCCGGCTGGACGACCCGGCCTTCGCGCAGGTCCCGATGGGCATCTTCCGCAACGCGCCGCGACCGACGTACGACGACGGCGTCCGCGCCCAGGTCTCGGCGGCGGTCGACGACGCCGGCGGCCGCGCGGCGCACGCCGACCTGACGGCGCTGCTGCACGGCAAGGACACCTGGACGGTCGCCTGAGCGCCGCTGCTCGCAGGTAAAGGCTTGGCCCCGACTCGCGAGTAGGTCTGGCCGGGGCGGTCCGACGGGGGCTAGGGAAGGAGAACGGCCCGCCATCCCGGGCCGACCTGAATCCCAGGAGGCACCATGCCCGCTCGCACGTCCAGGCTCCTTCGGCTCACCGTCGCCTCGGCAGTCGCTCTCGGCGTCGGCACCTCGACCGCGCTGGCCGCACCCGCCGACGTCGGCGCCCCCGGCATCGGTGATCCGTACTACAAGAACTACGGCAACGGCGGGTACGACGTCGGCCACTACGGCATCAACGTCGCCTACGACCCTTCCTCCGACCTCCTGACCGGCACGACGACGATCACCGCCACGGCCACGCAGGACCTGCGCCGTTTCAACCTGGACTTCGTGCTCAAGGCGAGCGCGGTCACCGTCAACGGCGCGCCGGCCCGGTTCGCGGCCTCCTCCCACGAGCTGACCGTCACCCCGGCCACACCGGTCATCAGCGGCGGGGCCATGACCATCGTCGTCACGTATGCGGGCGTGCCGTCGAAGGTCTCCGACAACGGCATCCGGCCCTGGGTCAAGACCGCCGACGGCGCCGTCGCGGTCGGCGAGCCGGAGATCGCGGCCTGGTGGTACCCGAGCAACGACCACCCGCGGGACAAGGCCACCTTCGATGTGCGGGCGACCGTCCCCAAGGGCGTGGAAGCCCTCAGCAACGGTCTGGTCAAGCGCATCACCTACGGCAAGACGACCGACACCTGGGTCTGGAAGTCGGCCAAGCCGCAGGCGACGTACCTGACGTTCCTCGCCGTCGGCCAGTTCGACGTGACGCAGGGGACGAGCGCCAGCGGTCTGCCGTGGATCAACGCGGTCGCCTCCAACGGCGGCCAGGAGGGCACGTACGCCAAGGCCGACCTCGCGCGTACCCCCGAGGTCATCGACTGGCACACCCGCGCCTGGGGGAAGTACCCGTTCGAGGCCACCGGTGGTGTGGCGCCGGCGGCGGACTTCGGCTTCGCGCTGGAGAACCAGACCCGACCGGTCTACACCCGCGGCTTCTGGCGCAACGGCCCGAACATCTACGTGGTCGTGCACGAGCAGGGCCACCAGTGGTACGGCGACGGCGTGAGCGTCCACAACTGGAAGGACATCTGGCTGAACGAGGGCTTCGCGACCTTCACGACCTGGTACTGGTCGGAGACGCACGGGGAGGGCACCGGTCAGCAGATCCTGCAAGAGGTGTATGCGACCCCGGCGACGGACGCCTTCTGGTCCACCGTGATCGGCGACCCCGGAGCGGGCAACGAGTTCAACGGAGCCGTCTACGACCGCGGCGCGGCGACGCTGCAGGCGCTGCGCAACCGGATCGGCGATCCGGCGTTCTTCCAGGTGATGCGGACCTGGGCGGCGAAGCACCGGTACGGCAACGCGCAGATCGCCGACTTCATCGCGCTCGCCGAGAGGGTCTCCGGTCAGGACCTGGGCCGCTTCTTCCACCACTGGCTCTACACCGGCACCAAACCGGCGGCGACCGCTGAGAACGGCCTCGACGGCGTGAGCCCGACCGCCGCACGGGTCGCGGCGCCGAAGTCGCTGGACAAGATCCGGGCCGTCCAGAAGGTCGAGGTCTCCGCTCGCCACTGAGGCACCCGGTGCCGGGCGGTCCGTCCCACGATGAGGCCGCCCGGCGCCGCTGTCGCAGGGCGCTCGTATCGTGGCGGGGTGATGCTGCAGGGCCGGAGCGAGACGAGCCGGGGTACGGCGTACGGCTTCCTCGCCTACTTCCTCTGGGGTGCGATGCCCCTCTACTTCGACGCGCTGGTGCCCGCCGGCGCATGGGAGATCCTGGCCCACCGGGTGCTGTGGACCCTCGTCCTGCTCGGGGTCGGGCTCGCCCTGTGGCGGCGCCTCGGTTTCGTCGGCGACCTGGTCCGGCGACCCCGGCGGCTCGCCGCCGTGGCAGCCGCCGGCCTGCTCATCGCGACGAACTGGACGATCTACGTCGCCGCCGTCGTCTCCGGCCGGGCCACGGAGGCCGCCCTCGGCTACTTCCTCAACCCCCTCGTCACGGTGGCTCTCGGCGTCGTCGTGCTCCGGGAGCGGCTGCGTCCGACGCAGTGGACGGCCGTCGCCGTCGGGGCGATCGCCTGCGTCTACCTCGCGATCGACCACGGCAGCCCGCCGTGGATCTCCATCGGGCTCGCCCTTTCGTTCGCCACGTACGGCCTGCTGAAGAACCGTCTGGGCGGGTCGATGACCGCCGTCGAGAGCCTGACCGCCGAGACGATGGTGCTCGCGCCGATCGCAGCGGTGCTCCTAGTCGTGCTGACCCTGCGCGGCAGCACGACGTTCACCACCGAGGGCGGCGGCCACACCGCCCTGCTCGTGCTCGCCGGCGTCGTGACCGCCGGCCCGCTGCTGCTGTTCGCCGCGGCCGCGCGTCGGGTCCCGCTGGTCACCATCGGCCTGCTGCAGTTCATCACCCCGATCCTGCAGCTGCTGTGCGCGGTCCTCCTGCTGGACGAGCACATGCCGCTGAGCCGCTGGGTCGGGTTCGGGATCGTGTGGATCGCGCTCGTGCTGCTGGCCACCGACTCGGTCCGCCACGCCCGGCGCAGCCGCCGGGCCCGGCTGCAGGCGGCGTCCGTCGAGGCCGCCTGTCCTTGAGCGACTCAGTCGCCGAGGACGCTCGCCAGGTAGGGGTTGCCGAAGACCCGCTCCGGGTCCAGCTCGTCCCGCAGGGACACGAAGTCGTCGTACCGCGGGTAGGCGACCCGCAGCTCGTCCGCGGTGAAGTCGTGCATCTTGCCCCAGTGCGGGCGGGCGCCGAGGACGCCGCGGGCCATCGACCAGAACGCCTGGAAGTAGGCGGCGTGGTCACGCCGGTGGTACTGGTGGATCGCGATGTACCCGGTCTCCCGGCCGTGCGCGGTCGACATCCACCGGTCGTCGGCGGCCGTGAAACGCACCTCGACCGGGAACGCCACGACCTCGTCGCGACGGTCGCAGTACGCCTTCAGCTCGGTCAGCAGCGCCGGCACCGCCTCGCGCGGGACCGCGAGCTCGGACTCCCGGAACCGCACCGTGCGCTGAGTCGCGAACACGCGGTACGACGCGTCGGTGTACGTCCGCTCGGACAGGGCGCGCCCGGACACCTGGTTCAGGGTCGGGATCGCCTGCGGCACAGCGGTGGTCACGCGGTTGAGCCCCTCGAACACGGTGTTCGACAGGATCCGGTCGTCCAGGACGGACCGCCAGCGCGGCAGCGGCGCGTACAGCGTGAGGTCCGACAGCCGCGTGTTGGTCTTGGTGAGGACTCGGTCGGTGTGGGGGAACCAGTAGAACTCGAAGTGGTCCGACTCCTTCACCGTGGACTCCAGCCCGTCCAGGACGGCGTCCAGGGTCGAGGGCGCCTCGTGAGCGCGCAGCAGGTAGGACGGGACGCACTGCAGCTCGTACTCGGTGACGACGCCGAGCGCGCCCAGACCGAGTGCGGCGGCGGGGACCAGCTCGGGCCGGTGCGCGTCGTCGTACCGCACGACCGACCCGTCCGCGAGCACCATCTCGACCCCGACGACGAACCCCGACAGGCCGGTGAAGTCCAGACCCGTCCCGTGCGTCCCCGTCGACAGCGCACCGGAGAGGGTCTGCTGGTCGATGTCACCGAGATTCGGCATCGCCAGGCCGAGCCGCTCCAGGGCCGGGTTGAGCACGTGCAGCGGCGTGCCGGCCCGGACGCGGACCCGGCCGGTCTCCGGGTCGTGGGCGACGATGCCGGTGATGCGGTGCAGCTGCAGCTGCAGGTCGACCGGCTCGCCGATGGCGGTGAAGGAGTGACCGGCGCCGATCGGCTTGACCTTGCGGCCGGTCCGCGCGGCGAGCGAGACCGCCTTCGCGAGATCCTCGACGTCCTTCGGGGCGTACACGTCGACGTCGTCGGCGCGTACAGTGCCGGCCCAGTTCGTCCACGTCCTGCCGGTCCCGTGCGTCCTAGCCAAAGTTCTTGCCCTCACCTCGGTACGTCGGCAGCCGCCCCACGACCTGCCCTTGCTCCAGCAGTACGACCTCGTCGAAACGCTCGCACATCTCACCGGCCTTGGCGTGCCGGAACCAGATGAGGTCGCCCAGCTCCATGCTGCGCGCGGCCTCGCCGCGCAGCGGGGTCTGCACCTCGCCGACGCCTTCCTGCCCGAACGGCCGCAGGCCCTGGGGGAACGCCACGGACGGGACGCGGGACCGGCCGGCGGGACCGCTCGCGGCGTACCCGCCGGCGAAGGCGACCACCACGTCGTCCGCGGGCTTGCGCACGACCGGTGAGACGAAGAACGCGGCCGGGTGCAGCCGGGCACCGTCGTACCCGTCGAACAGGGTCGGGGTGAACAGGCCCGAGCCCGCGGCGAGGTCGGTGACGACCGGGTCGTCGCGCAGCAGGTGCAGGCTGCCGGTGCCGCCGGCGTTGACGAAGTCGAGGGCGCCGTGCCGGCTCACCGCGGCGACGACCCGGCGACGACGACGGGCGAGATCGGCGAGGGAGGCACGCTTCATCAGCCGCACCGCGCTGCTGGTGTCCTGGACGCCGGCGACCTGCGCGTCGTAGAACATCAGACCGGAGAGCTGCAGCCCCTCGGTCGAGGCGACCAGGGCGGCCAGCCGCTCCGCGTCCTCGACGGAGCGGACGCTCGAGCGGTGCGCACCGATGGACACCGGGCCCACCCGCAGCGAGCAGTCGACGTCGATCGCGACGCGCAGCGGGAACTCCCCCACCGCCGCGGCGACCAGCCGGACGTGCTCGGGCAGGTCGACCATGAACGCGATCTCGGCGGCGGCCGTCTCGTTCGCGCTGACCGCCGCGAGGGTGGCGCGGTCGACCGTCGGGTAGGCGACCACGACGTCGCGCACCCCGTGCTCGACCAGCCACAGCGCCTCGGCCGCGGAGTAGGCCAGCACGCCGGCGAACCCGTCTTGGTATAGGAGGCGCTCGATCAGCCCACGGACGCGGATCGACTTGGAGGCGAGACGGATCGGCAGATCGCCGGCCCGCTGCCGCATCTCGCGGGCGTTGGCCAGGAAGGCACCGAGATCGATCACCGCAGTGGGTGACGCGACACCGGACAGCCCGGCGTGCTGCACCTCCGCGGGCGAAGTTGGTCGCTCGTCCAAGTTCACCCGGCGAGTGTACGCAGACGTCCGCTGCTGACGCAGCCCCACCACGCGATCGATGCCCACCCGACATGATCGCGCCGGCGCCACGCGTGAGGCGACGCTACGTCACCGTCCCTTCACCGAGCCTTCCTCCATCCTTCGCCGGAACACCCGGGTGGAGGGCTAGACGGTCTCCTAGCGTGCCGGAGGTCCACCTCTCCCGTCATGAAGGACACCCCCAGTGACTACCCCCGACACGCCCGCGCGACGCATCCTCCCGCTGCTGCGCACGGCCCATCCCGGCGGCCGCAGCGCGATGACCTGCCACTACCGCTGCGACGACGCCTGCGCCAAGCCCGTCCCGAACACCTCCGAGAACACCTACTTCGGCGACATCGTCCGGGCCGGCATCTCTCGCCGTACCGCGCTGAAGGCCTCCGGTGTCACGGCCGCGTTCGCCGGCCTGTACGCCGTCGCGGGGACCTCACCCGCCGCCGCCTCGGGACCCACCGGCAAGCCCGGCGCCCGCTCGCCGTACGTCCACGACTTCGAGGCGACCGCTCCGCAGCCCTTCGCGACCGACGCGGTCGTCACGCCCGAGGGCTTCACCTGGTCGCCGGTGGTTCGCTGGGGCGACCCGATCGTGGCCGGTGCGCCGGCGTTCGACTTCGACCACCAGAGCGCAGCGGCGCAGGAGAAGCAGTTCGGCTACAACTGTGACTACGTCGGACTCGTCCGCAAGGGCTCGCATGACAAGGGCCTGCTGGTGGTGAACAACGAGTACACCAACGAGGAGCTGATGTTCCGGGGTTACACCGGAGCCGCCTCGCTCACGACCGAGCAGATCAAGATCGTCATGGCCGCGCACGGCATGTCCGTGGTCGAGGTGCACAAGAACGGCCGCGAGTGGAAGGCCCGGATGGGCTCCTCGGCGAACCGCCGCGTCACCGCCACCACACCGTTCGAGCTCGTCGGCCCGGCTGCCGGCTCGCCGCTGCTGCGCACCAAGGCCGACCCGACCGGTCGCCGTGTCCTCGGCACGTTCGGCAACTGCGCCGGCGGCACCACGCCGTGGGGCACCGTGCTCTCCGGCGAGGAGAACTTCAACGGCTACTTCAAGGTCGACGCCGCGCCCGCCGGCCAGGAGGACGCCTTCAAGCGGTACGGCCTCACCGGCTCCAAGGGCCGCGCGTGGGAGAAGGTCGACCCGCGCTTCGACGGCGCGGTCGAGGCGAACGAACCGAACCGGTTCGGCTACATCGTCGAGCTCGACCCCACCGACCCGACCTCCACGCCGCGCAAGCTCACCGCGCTCGGCCGCCTCAAGCACGAGGGCGCCACCGTCTCCATCGCCCCCGACCGCCGCGTCGTCGCCGTCATGGGTGACGACGAGCGCTTCGACTACATGTACAAGTTCGTCTCGAAGGCGAAGTACCGCGAGGGCGACCGTCGGCACAACCTGACCCTTCTGGAGGAGGGCGACCTGTACGTCGCCAGGTTCACCGGCGACGGCTTCCAGGACGGCGTGAGTGACGGCACCGGTGAGTGGCTGCCGCTCATCGTCGGCGGCGTCTCCAAGGTCGCGGGCATGAGCGTGGAGCAGGTGCTGGTGCACACTCGGCTGGCCGCCGACAAGGTCGGCCCGACCAAGATGGACCGCCCCGAGGACGTCGAGCTCAACCCGGTCAACGGGCGGGTGTACGCGGCCCTGACGAACAACTCCAACCGCCAGCCGAGCCAGATCGACGAGGCCAACCCGCGCGCGAGCAACAAGCACGGCCAGGTCATCGAGATCACCGCGACCGGCGGCGACCACACGACGACGACCTTCACCTGGAAGCTCGTGCTGATCTGCGGCGACCCGAAGGACCCGTCGACCTACTTCGACGGCTTCGACCGTACGCAGGTGAGCCCGATCTCCTGCCCGGACAACCTCGCGTTCGACTCTCGCGGCAACCTGTGGATCTCCACCGACGGCAACGCTCTCGGCAACGCCGACGCGTTCTTCATGATGCCGCTGGAGGGCCCGGAGCGCGGTCACCTCCAGCAGTTCCACACGGTGCCGTACGGCGCGGAGTCCGCCGGCCCGCTCATCGTCGACGACACCACGGTGCTCTGCTCGGTGCAGCACCCGGGCGAGGTGACCGGCGCCTCACCGGACAAGCCGGTCAGCCGGTTCCCGTACGACGGCACCGGCCAGCCGCGCCCGTCGGTCATCCAGGTGTTCGTGGACAAGCCCGGCCGGGGTCACGGCCGCGACTGACGCCTGACGTACGACCGCGAGCCGCACCCCGGGACCCGTCGGGGTGCGGCTCGCGCGTCAGCGGCAGCGGGTCAGGGGGCGGCGGCTCCTCCCGGGGCCGCGGCGCCGGGAGCCTGACCCTGCTGGTTCTGGCCCTGCTGCTGTAGCCACGGCGGCTGCTGACCACCGCCCCGCATCGTGCCGGGTGGGCCACCCGTCCCGCCACCGCCGGACCCCTGCGGCAGCGCGGCCGCCGCGGCGATCGACCCGCCGGAGGCGAGGCTGAGCGCGAGCGCCGCCGTCACCGCGGTCTTCTTCCCCGACCAGCGGGGCTCACGGATCGCCGGTGCGGTGGGTTGCTGGTCGTCCATCGGATCTCCTCGAGGTTGTTGCACGTTCGGGCGAACGCCGCTGGTCGGGACTGTGCTCACCTCACCTGTGGCGCTGCTGTGCCCGGCCCATGACCGCGGTACGCGGTGGGCCCGACCCGGCTCACCCCGGCGCCAAAGGCGCGCCACAGGATCCGCACAGCGCCCGTCGCGAATCTCCTCGCCATGGACACCATGACCTTCACCCCAGGCTCCTCCGCGAGCCGCCGGCGAGGCACGCCGACCGGGTCCGAGGGCGCAGTCGCCGCCCCCGTCCGGTCACGCGGCCGACGCTGGTGGCGCGGCCCCGACGACGACCCGCGCTGGGCGCGCCCGGCGCTCCTGGCCCTGCTGCTGGCGACGGCGGCGTTCTACGTCACCAACCTGACGGCCAGCGGGTACGCGAATTCCTTCTACTCCGCCGCCGTGCAGGCGGGCGGCGACAGCTGGAAGGCGTTCTTCTACGGCAGCTCCGACGCCGCGAGCTCGATCACCGTCGACAAACCACCCGCCTCCCTGTGGCTGATGGCGTTGTCCGTCCGGGTGCTCGGGCTCAGCTCGTTCGCCATCCTGCTGCCCCAGGTGCTGATGGGGGTCGGCACCGTCGCCGTCGTGTACGCGTCGGTCAAGCGGTACGCGTCCGCGGCGGCCGGTCTCGTCGCCGGCGCCGTCATGGCGCTCACCCCGGTGGCCGTGCTGATGTTCCGGTTCAACAACCCGGACGCGCTGCTCACCTTCCTGATGGCCCTCGGCGCCTGGGCGACGATGCGGTCGATCGAGAAGGGCTCGGTCCGGTGGATGGTGCTGGTCGGTGCCTTCATCGGGCTCGGCTTCCTGACCAAGACGCTGCAGGTCCTGCTGGTCGTACCGTTCTTCGGCATCGCCTACCTCGTCGCCGCGCGGACCTCGTTGCCGCGCAGAGTGATCGGCGCCCTCGCGGGCGTCGCGGCCATGGTGCTGTCCGCCGGCTGGTGGGTCGCGGTCGTCGAGCTCGTCCCGGCGAGCGCGCGGCCCTACATCGGCGGCAGCCAGACCAACTCCTTCCTGGAGCTGACGTTCGGGTACAACGGCCTCGGCCGGATCAACGGCAACGAGTCCGGCTCCGTCGGCGGCGGTGGTGGAGGCGGCGGCTGGGGTCAGACCGGCCTGTTCCGGATGTTCTCCTCCTCGGTGGGCGGTCAGATCAGCTGGCTGATCCCGTCCGCGCTGATCCTGCTGGTCGTCGGCCTGGTCCTGCGTGGCCGCGCGCCTCGCTCAGACCTGCGCCGCGCCGCGTACCTGGTGTGGGGCGGTTGGCTGGTCGTCACGATGCTGACGTTCTCGTTCATGGCCGGCATCTTCCACGAGTACTACACCGTGGCCCTGGCCCCGGCGATCGCCGCGCTCGTCGGCCTCGGCGGCTGGGAGGCGTGGCAGCGCCGGGACCGCTCGGTCGGCTCGGTCACCCTCGCTGCGGCCACGGCAGCGGCCGCGACCTGGAGCTTCATCCTGCTGTCCCGCACGACCGCGTTCGGCCCGCTGCGGATCGGCGTCCTCGCCGTCGGCATGGCGGCCGCGCTGCTCCTGCTCGCGCTGCGCTGGATGCACCGTCGGGCCGTTCCGCTGGTGCTCGCGGGTGCGCTGGCCGCCGGACTCGCCGGCCCGGCCGCGTACAGCATCGACACCGTGCAGCAGGCGCACACCGGCTCGATCGTCACCGCGGGTCCGAGCACCGGCGGCATGGGTGGTCCGGGTGGTGGCGGCGGCGGTCGTCCGCCCGGCGGTACGGGTGGCGCACCTGGTGGGACGACGCAGGCGGGTCCTGCTGGTGGCATGGGCGGTCTGCTGAACGCCTCGACCGCCAGCAGCACGGTCGTGCAGGCCCTGCGCAGCGACGCCTCGACCTACACCTGGGTCGCCGCGGCCATCGGTTCGCAGAACGCGGCCGGCCTCCAGCTGGGCTCCCAGCTGCCGGTGATGGCGATCGGCGGGTTCAACGGCTCCGACCCGAGCCCGACGCTCGCACAGTTCAAGCAGTACGTCGCCGAGGGCAAGATCCACTACTTCCTCGCCGGCGGCGGCATGGGCGGTGGCATGGGTGGAAGCGGCACCGGAAGCCAGATCAGCAGCTGGGTCCAGCAGAACTTCACGTCGGTGACGATCGGCGGGCAGACGTTCTACGACCTCACCCAGCCGTCCTCGGGCAGTTGAGCAGCGCTGAGAACCAGGGAGATCCGGACATGACAACCCTGCAGAGCCCGACGGCGCCGGTCCCGGCCGGCGCCGTCCGGCCCACCGCCGTGCTGGACGTGGTCGTCCCGGTGTACAACGAGGAGCACGTGCTCGCTGCCTCCATCACGCGACTGCACACCTACCTGGTCGAGCACCTCGTCTACCCGTTCCGGATCACGGTGGCCGACAACGCCAGCACCGACGGCACTCTGGCGGTGGCGCACCGGTTGCAGGACGCGCTGCCCGAGGTGGCGGTGGTCGTCCTCCCCGAGAAGGGTCGCGGCCGGGCACTGCGGCAGGTGTGGCTCGCCAGCGACGCGCCGGTCCTCGCGTACATGGACGTCGACCTGTCGACCGACCTGGCGGCGCTCGGACCACTCATCGCTCCCCTGCTGTCCGGCCACTCCGACCTGGCGATCGGATCACGGATCGCCCACGGCGCCAACGTCGTTCGGGGTACGCAGCGAGAGGTGATCTCGCGGTGCTACAACCGGGTGCTCCGGCTCGGGCTGGGTGCGCGGTTCTCCGACGCCCAGTGCGGGTTCAAGGCGATCCGACGGGACGTGGCCCAGGAGCTGCTGCCCCTGGTGGAGGACGACACCTGGTTCTTCGACACCGAGCTGCTCGTCCTCGCCCAGCGCTGCGGGCTGCGCATCCACGAGGTCCCGGTCGACTGGTACGACGACCCGGACAGCCGCGTCGATGTCCTCCGGACCGCCAAGGACGACCTGCGTGGCGTGCTGCGGGTACGGCGAGCGCTGCGGTCCGGCGCCCTGCCCGTGGACGACATCGCCGGCCGGCTCGGACGCGGCTCGGTGGTCCTCGACGGACCCGACGGCCCGGTCGTCCAGGTCGCTCGCTCCGGCTCGCCGCTCGGCGGTCAGCTCGCGCGGTTCGCCGTGGTCGGGGTGCTGAGCACCGTGCTGCACCTGGGCCTGTTCGCCCTGCTCGCCACCGGCGGGATCGAGCGGCAGGCGGCGAACCTGCTCGCGCTGCTGGTGGCTACCGTCCTCAACACCGCGGCCAACCGGTCGTGGACCTTCGGGGTACGGGGCCGGTCCCGCGCGCTGGTGCAGCACGGCCAGGCGTTGCTGATCTTCGCGATCACCTGGTCCACGACGGCGCTCGCCCTGGCCGTGCTGAACGCCGTCACCGACGGTGCGGGCACCGGCGTCGCGACGACCGTCGTCGCTGTCGCGAACCTGGTCGCGACGGCGGTCCGGTTCGCGGCGATGCGGCGGTGGATCTTCCGCGAGCGACCGGCGCTCTGAACGCCGGCTGTCTCAGGCCGTGCGGCGTGCCACGGCCAGGGGCAGCTGGCGCAGCGCGTCCTGCGCCGGCCCGTCGCCCAGCGTGGCGATGAGGTCGGCCGCGCGCTGCGCCAGGCCGATGGTGTGCTCGCGGGCCTGCCGGACCGCGGCGTGCGACCGCAGCAGGTCCAGCGCCTCCGCGTGCAGCGTGTCGTCGGTGAGGTCGGCGCTCAGCAGCTCCTGCAGCCGCGCGTCGGCCGGGTCGTCGGACGCGCGGGCGTACAGCACCGGCAGCGTGACCACGCCCTCGCGCAGGTCCGTGCCGGGCATCTTGCCGGACTCGTCCTGCTCGGAGGTGATGTCGAGGATGTCGTCGGACAGCTGGAAGACCATGCCGACCAGCTCGCCGTACTCGCGCAGCACCTCGACCGTCGAGTCCGGACAGCCGCCGAACATCGCGCCGTAGCGGGCCGCGGTCGCGATGAGGACGCCCGTCTTGTCGGCCAGCACCTGCAGGTAGTGCTGCATCGGGTCGGCACCCCGGGGCGCCTGCCGCTCGTCCTGGATCTGCCCGGCGCACAGCCGGACGAACGTCTGCGCCTGGATCAGCACGGCGTCCGAGCCGAGGCCGGCCACGAGCTCGGAGGCCTTCCCGAACAGCAGGTCACCGACCAGGATCGCGGTCGAGTTGTCGTACGCGGCGTTGGCGCTGCGGACGCCGCGGCGCACGCTCGCCTCGTCCATGACGTCGTCGTGGTAGAGCGAAGCCAGGTGCGTCAGCTCCACCCCGGCGGCGGCGTCGACCACCTGGGCGTTGCGGCCCGAGCCCAGCTCGGCGGTCAGCAGGGTCAGCAGCGGACGGAACCGCTTGCCGCCCGCGTCCACCAGGTGGTGCGACGCACCGGCGATGAACGGGTCGTCGTGGTCGACGACCTCGCGCAGCCGGCGGTCGACCTCACCCAGCCCCTCGAACAGACGGGCGCTGAGCTCCTCGGACAGCCCGGGCAGGACGGCGAGCGGCGCGGACGTGGTCATGGCAGGAACAGCGACGAGTCGTGCGCCAGGTCCAGCAGCGGCGACGGGACGATGCCCAGCAGCAGGGTCGCGGCGACGCCGATCGTCACAGCGGTCGAGGTCAGCACCGACGGCGTGAGCACCGCGGTGTCACCGGAGGGCTCGGAGAAGTACATCAGCACGATCACCCGGACGTAGACGAACGCCGTCACCGCCGAGGCGAGGACACCGATCACGGCCAGCCAGGTGCCGTCGTGGGCGATGGCCGCTCCGAACACCGCGAACTTCGCGGTGAAGCCGGAGGTCAGCGGGATGCCCGCGAACGCCAGCATCAGGAACGAGAACGCTCCCGCCAGGACCGGGCTGCTCTTGCCCAGACCGGCCCACTGGGACAGGTGGGTCGCCTCCGAGCCGGACGAGCGGACGAGGGCGATCAGCGCGAACGCGGCGATCGTCGAGAAGCCGTACGCGACCAGGTAGAACATCGTGGAGGAGACCCCGGTCCGGTCCATCGCCAGGACCCCGACCAGGACGAACCCGGCGTGGGTGATGGAGGAGTACGCGAGCAGCCGCTTGACGTCGGTCTGCGTCACCGACAGCACGGCGCCGACGATCATCGTCAGGGCGGCGACGACCGCGACCACCGGCTGCCAGTTCCAGCGCAGCCCCTCGAACGCGACGTACAGCACTCGCAGCAGCGCACCGAAGGCGGCGATCTTGGTGCAGGCGGCCATGAAGCCGGTCACCGGCGTCGGGGCCCCCTGGTAGACGTCCGGCGTCCAGGAGTGGAACGGCACCGCGCCGATCTTGAAGAGCAGGCCGACCGCGATCAGCAGGACGCCCGGCACGGCGATGCTGTCCATCCCGCCGACCTGGGGCACGGCCTTGGCGATCTCGCCGAAGCGCACCGAACCGGCGAAGCCGTAGATCAGCGCAGACCCGAACAGGAAGAACGCGGAGGAGAACGCGCCGAGCAGGAAGTACTTCAGCGAGGCCTCCTGCGACAGCAGGCGACGGCGTCGGGCCAGGCCGGTGAGGATGTACAGCGGCAGCGAGAGCACCTCGAGCGCGACGAACATCGTCAGCAGGTCACCGGCCGCGGGGAACATCATCATGCCGCTGATCGCGAACAGGACGAGCGGGAAGACCTCGGTGGTCGTCGCGCCCATCCGGACCGCGGCGGCCTCCTGGGGAGAGCCCGGCACGGCCGACCCGGACTGGGTGAACGTGTCGGGAGCCGCGCTGTCCAGCCGCTCGGCCATCGCCAGCAGGCCGACGGCCCCGAGGACCAGCACCGTGCCCTGGAGGAACAGCGCCGGGCCGTCGATCACGATCGCGCCACCGGCCGTCTTGGCCTGGTGGTCGCGGGAGTACAGGACCAGCACCAGGAACGCGGCGACCAGACCCCCGAGGGTCAGCACCAACTGAATCGGGTACCGCACCCGCCGCGGCGCGAACGCCTCGACGAGGACCCCGACCAGAGCCATGCCGAACACGATGAACATCGGCAGGACTGCGGCGTACTCGACCTTCGTCGCGACGAAGTCGGCAGCGGGCACGCTGCTCAGCGCGGCGGTCACTTGGAGCTCCCCTCAGCAGAACCACCGGACGTGCTGTCGGCGGCGGGCAGGACATCGGGCTTGGGGTCGCTGACGCCGACGTAGTGCAGCGTCGTGCTGACCGCGGGACGCAGCAGGTCCAGCGCCGGCTTCGGGAAGAAGCCGAGGAGCACGAGCAGGGCGATCAGCGGAGCGGCGACCAGCTTCTCGCGCGCCGTCAGGTCGCGCACCATGCTCGTCGCACCGGCGGGCGTGCCTGCGGACGTGCCGGCAGAGTCGGCGGCACCGACGCTCTCGAGCTCGGGCTTCGGACCGGTCATCACGTCGCGGTACATCAGCAGGATGTAGAGCGCCGCGAGGACCACGCCCGCGACGGCGATCGACGTCGCGACCTTGTACTTGGCGAACGCCCCTGCCATCACGAGGAACTCGGAGACGAAGGAGTTCAGGCCCGGCAGCGACAGCGCGGACAGACCGGCCACCAGGAACACGCCGCCGAGCGCGGGGGTGACCCGCTGCCAGCCGCCGTAGTCGCCGATGTTCTTGCTGCCACGGCGCGCGACCAGCATGCCGGCGAACAGGAACAGCGCGGCCGTGGTGAACCCGTGGTTGACCATGTACAGCGTCGAGCCGAGGTGCGCGGTGCTGGTCATCGCGAAGATGCCCAGCACGATGAAGCCGAAGTGGCTCACCGAGGTGTACGCGATCAGCCGCATCATGTCGGTCTGACCGATGGCGACCAGCGCCGCGTACAGGATCGAGATCACCGCGAGGGTGATCACGACCGGCGTGGCCCACTTGGCGGCGTCCGGGAAGAGCTGCAGGCAGAAGCGGATCATCCCGAAGGTGCCGACCTTGTCCAGCACGCCGACGAGCAGCACGGCAGTCGCCGGGCGCGCCTCGGTGGCGGCGTCGGGCAGCCAGGTGTGCACCGGCCACATCGGCGCCTTCACCGCGAAGGCGAAGAAGAAGCCGACGAACAGCCAGCGCTCGGTCCCGGTGGAGATGTCCAGGCCGGTGAGACGGGAGATCAGGAAGCCGTCCGCGCCACCTGGGCCCTGGACGTACAGCGCGATGACGGCGACGAGCATGATCAGCCCGCCGAGCAGCGAGAAGAGCAGGAACTTCACCGCGGCGTACTGCCGGTTGGCGCCGCCGAAGGACCCGATCAGGAAGTAGACCGGGATCAGCATCGCCTCGAAGAACACGTAGAACAGGAAGACGTCGGTCGCGGAGAAGACGCCGATCATGAACGTCAGCAGCACCAGCATGAGCGCGTAGTACGTCTGCTGCCGGCGGCCCGGGTGGGGGACGTCGTCCCACGCGGCGACCAGGCAGATCGGCACCAGCACCAGGCTCATCAGGATCAGGCTGAGCGCGATGCCATCGACGCCCAGCGCGTACGAGACGCCGAACTGCTTGATCCAGGAGTGGGTCTCGGTGAGCTGGAACTGCTCACGACCGGCGCCGTCCCAGCTGAACTGGAACGCGGCGAGGATCCCGACCACGAGGGTCAGCAGCGAGAAGCCCAGCGCCAGCGGACGGGCCAGCCGGGCAGCACCGCCGGGCAGGAACCCGACGACGAGCGCACCGACGAGAGGGATGACCCCCAGAGCGGTCAACCAGGGAAAGTCGGACATCACTGAACCACCCACACGACACCGAGAACTGCGACGACGCCGAGCAGCATCGTCAGGGCATAGGACCGGACGTAGCCGTTCTGGACACGCTTGATGCGGGCCGACGTGCCGCCGATCATGGCGGCCGTACCGCCGACCGCGCCGTCGACGCCCTTGTTGTCGGCGTAGACCAGCGCGCGGGTCAGGTGCAGACCCGGACGCGCGAGGAGCGCCTCGTTGACGTCGTCCTGGAACAGGTCGCGGCGTGCCGCGCGTGTCGCGACCGACCCGACGGGCGGGGTGACGGGTACGGCGTCACGCAGGTACCGCAGCCACGCCAGCGCGACGCCGCCCGCGACGAGCACCAGCGTCAGACCGGTGATCACCGGCACGGCCAGCACCGGGTGGTGCTCCTCGCCGCCGCCCACGACCGGCTCCAGCCAGTCGGTGATGACGCCGGTCGGGCCGAGCGCCAGGCCCAGGAACGCCGAGCCGAACCCGAGGATCATCATCGGCACCGTCATGGTGGCCGGCGACTCGTGCGGGTGCACGTCCTCGGTCCAGCGGCGCTTGCCGTGGAAGGTCATGAAGAACAGCCGCGACATGTAGAACGCGGTGATGCCGGCGCCGATCAGCGCGGCGAGGCCGAACACCCACGGGCGCCAGCCGTCGCCGACGAAGGCCGACTCGATGATCTTGTCCTTGGACCAGAAGCCGGACAGCCCGGGGAAGCCGATGATGGCCAGCCAGCCGAGACCGAAGGTGATCCAGGTGATCTTCATGAAGGTGGCCAGGCCACCGAAGCGGCGCATGTCGACCTGGTCGTTCATGCCGTGCATGACCGAGCCGGCGCCGAGGAACATGCCGGCCTTGAAGAAGCCGTGCGTGAGCAGGTGGAAGATCGCGAAGGCGTACCCCACCGGGCCGAGCCCGGCGGCGAGCACCATGTAGCCGATCTGCGACATGGTCGAGGCGGCCAGCGCCTTCTTCATGTCGTCCTTGGCGCAACCGACGATCGCACCGAACAGCAGCGTGATCGCGCCGACGATCGTGACGGCGAGGCGCGCGTCCGGGGCGGCGTCGAAGATCGCGCTGCTGCGCACGATCAGGTAGACGCCGGCGGTCACCATGGTCGCCGCGTGGATGAGCGCGGACACCGGCGTCGGGCCGGCCATCGCGTCGCCCAGCCAGCTCTGCAGTGGGAACTGCGCGGACTTACCGCACGCTCCCACCAGCAGCAGCAGGCCGATCGCGGTCAGGGCGCCCTGCGAGGCGTTGCCGACGGCGGCGTTCACCCCGGCGAAGTCCACCCGGCCGAACGTCGCGAACATCGTGAAGATCGCCAGCAGCATGCCGGCGTCGCCGACACGGTTGACGATGAACGCCTTGTTGGCCGCCGTGGCGTACGCCGGGTTCCAGTTCCAGAACCCGATGAGCAGGTACGACGCCAGGCCCACGCCCTCCCAGCCGACGAACAGCAGCAGGTAGGAGTCGGCGAGCACCAGCAGCAGCATGGCCGCGATGAAGAGGTTGAGGTAGGCGAAGAACCGGCGCTTGTCCGGGTCGTGCGCCATGTACCCCAGGGAGTACACGTGGATCAGCGAGCCGACGAACGTGATCAGCATGACGAACGTCAGGGACAGCTGGTCCAGCTGGAGGCCGGCGTCCAGGTTGAAGCCGCCGGCGGGCATCCAGGAGTAGAGGTGCAGGTGCTGCGCACGCTCCTCGGCGCCACGGCCGAGCATCTCGGTGATGATCGCGACGCCGACGCCGAAGCTGGCCCAGGACAACCCGGTCGCCAGGGCGGGGCCGATCTTGTTCAGCGTCTTGCCGCCGAGCAGCAGGATCGCTGCTCCCGCGAGGGGCAGGGCCACCAGCAGCCAGGCGTACGACGCCGTCCCGGTGGCGTCATGGACCGTGCCGGTGGACTCGGCCACCAGCACGGCCGCGGTACTCAGGTGAGGCACGCCGGCTCCTTACAGCTTCAGCAGGTTGGCGTCGTCGACCGAGGCCGACCGACGCGCACGGAAGATGGCCATGATGATCGCGAGGCCGACGACGACCTCCGCGGCCGCCACGACCATCACGAACAGGGCGATGACCTGGCCGTCCAGCTGCCCGTGCATCCGGGCGAAGGTGACGAAGGCCAGGTTGGCGGCGTTGAGCATCAGCTCCACGCCCATGAAGACGATGATCGCGTTGCGGCGCAGCAGCACCGTCGCGGCGCCGATCGAGAACAGGATCGCGGACAGGTAGACGTAGTTCGTGAGGCTCATGCGTCGTCGTCCTTCCGCGTCGTGGCCTGCTCGTCGCTCTCGTCGCCGACCTCGTGCTCGATCTCCTGGGTGACCTGGGTGAGGGCTCCGGTCGTGCCGACCTGGCCGCGTGCCCGCAGCACCCGCGAGATCGACAGCTCGGCCGGGCTGCCGTCCGGCAGCAGGGCCGGGGTGTCGACGGCGTTGTGGCGGGCGTACACACCGGGGGCGGGCAGACCGGCGACGTTCTCGCCGCTGCGGATCCGCTCCCGGGACCAGTCCGCCTGGGTGGCCTTCGGGGTGAGTCGCTCGCGGTGGGCAAGCAGCATCGCGCCGAGCGCGGCGGTGATCAGCAGGGCGCTGGTGGCCTCGAAGGCCCACACGTAGTCACCGAAGATGAGTCGCGCGGCACCGCTGACGTTGCCGTCCTTGTTGGCCTCGGCCAGACCGCGCGGGGTGCCGAACGCCGCCTTGCCGATGCCGGCGATGGTGATCGCGGCCAGGCCCGCGGCGAGCAGCAGGCCCGCCCAGCGCTGACCGCGGATCGTCTCCACCAGCGAGTCGGAGGAGTCGACGCCGATGAGCATGATGACGAACAGGAACAGCATCATGACCGCGCCGGAGTAGACGAAGATCTGGATGACGCCGAGGAACTCGGCCTGCTGGGCGATGTAGAAGATGCCCAGCACGATCATCGCGGTCGCCATCCCGACCGCCGCGTGCACGGCCTTGCGCGCGAAGAGCAGCGCCAGGGCGCCGGCCACCGCGAGCGGCCCGGCGATCCAGAACAGTGCGGACTCCGCACCTCCGACGGTCATGCCGGGTCCTTCCCGTCGTGCGCGGCGTCCGCCGCGGCGAGCTCGCGCTCGCGCTGGTCCATCCAGGCCGCCTGCTCCGGCGTCGCCTGGCTGACCTTGCCCTGGTAGTAGTCGCGCTCCTCCATGCCCTCGACCATCGGGTGCGGGGCAGCGAGCATGCCGTTCTGCAGCGGCGCGAGCAGCTGCTCCTTGGTGAAGATCAGGTCGGCGCGGTTGTCGTCGGCCAACTCGTACTCGTTGGTCATCGTGAGCGCGCGCGTCGGGCACGCCTCGATGCACAGCCCGCAGAAGATGCAGCGCAGGTAGTTGATCTGGTAGACGCGGCCGTAGCGCTCGCCGGGCGAGAACCGCTCGCCGGCGGCGTCGTCGTTGTCGGCGCCCTCGACGAAGATCGCGTCCGCCGGGCAGGCCCAGGCGCACAGCTCGCAGCCGACGCACTTCTCCAGCCCGTCGGGGTGACGGTTGAGCTGGTGCCGGCCGTGGAAGCGCAGCTGCGTGGGGCGCTTCTCCTCCGGGTACTGCTCGGTCTCGATCTTGCGGAACATCGTCCCGAAGGTCACGCCGAAGCCGGCGATCTTCGCGCCGAGGCCCGGCTCCTTGTCCTGGGGCGGCTTGCGGTCAGCCACGGTTCTCCTCCGAACCTGAGTCGGTCACGGGTGCGGGACGGGCGGCGCTCAGCGCGAGCGGCGGCTCGACCAGTCGCTGTCCGGGCAGCGGCGGGACGGGGTGGCCGCCGGCGAACGGGTCGATCTCCTCGTCCATGGCGCGAGCCTCCTCCAGCTCGGCCCGCCGCTTCACCTGGTGGTTGTCGTAGAACCACGCCGCCACGAGGACGGCCAGCGCGATGCACGCGATGATGAACAGGGTCGCGCGTGGGAAGTCACGACCCAGCAGGCTCACCTTGCTGTCGCCGAGGAAGCCCAGCTCGGCGGCGCGGATGAAGGCCACCATGACGACCCACACCAGCGTCGTCGGGATGAGGACCTTCCAGCCCAGCCGCATGAACTGGTCGTACCGGACGCGCGGCAGCGAGCCGCGCAGCCAGACGAAGAAGAACATGAACAGCCACAGCTTCACGACGAACCACAGCAGGCCCCACCAGCCGCCGTTGAGCATGCCGTCGCCGATGGCCGCGATGCCGGGAGGCGCCGCCGGTCCGCCGAGGAACAGCGTGGTCGCCAGCGCCGAGACGGTGAACATGTTGACGTACTCGCCGAGGAAGAACATCGCGAACTTCAGCGAGGAGTACTCGGTGTGGAAGCCACCGGTCAGCTCGCCCTCACCCTCGGCGAGGTCGAACGGGAGCCGGTTGGTCTCGCCGACCATCGTGATGACGTACACCACGAAGGAGAAGAACGCCGGCACGATGTACCACAGGTCGTTCTGGGCGAACACGATCTGGCTGGTCGACATCGAGCCCGCGTAGAGGAAGACCGCGACCAGCGCCAGGCCCATCGCGATCTCGTACGAGATCACCTGGGCCGAGCTGCGCAGACCACCGAGCAGCGGGTACGTCGAACCGGAAGACCAGCCCGCGAGGACGATGCCGTACACGCCCACACCCGCGACGGCCAGCACGAGCAGCGTGGCGATCGGGGTGTCGGTCAGCTGCAGGGGCGTCTTGTGGCCGAACATCCAGACGGTGCCGCCCATCGGGATGATCGCGAACGACACGAAGGCCATCGCGCCGGCGATCGCCGGGGCCGCCCAGAACATGATCTTGTCCGCGGCCTTGGGGACGATGTCCTCCTTGAGCGCGAGCTTCACACCGTCGGCGAGGGTCTGCAGCAGACCGAACGGGCCGGCGCGGTTCGGGCCGGGACGCTGCTGCATCCGGCCGATCACGCGGCGCTCGAACCAGATGACCAGCAGCGTGTTGATCAGCAGGAAGACGAAGACCAACAGGGCCTTGACCAGCGAGAGCCACCACGGGGTGTCGCCGAAGTCGGCCACCGGGTTGTCCGTGGTCGCCGCGAGCGCCGCGAGCGTGCTCATGCGCTGATCTCCTTCGAGGTCGCAGCCACGGCCAGCTGCACGATGGTGCCGCTGTCCGCGGACAGGGTTGCGCGGACGGCGGAGCCCGGCGAGTTGGTCGGCAGCCAGACGACGTGGTCGGGCATGTCGGTGATCAGGACCGGCAGGGTGATCGCGCCGTGCCGGGTCGAGACCGCCAGGCCCTGACCGTCGGTCACGCCGACCTCGCGGGCCGTCGCGGCGGAGACGCGGGCGACCGGCGTGCGGGCCGTCCCGGCGAGGAATGGCTCCCCCGCCTGCATCCGGCCCTGGTCCAGCATCTGCGCCCAGGTGGCCAGCACGGCCTCGCCGACCAGCGGCCGGGGCACGCTGCCGTTGCTCACCCGCGGACGGACCGGACGGGCGCCGGTCCACGGACCGAGCTCGGCCATCTCGGCGCGGATCTCGGCCACCGATCGGGTTCCGAGGAACTCCCCCATCTCGGCGGCGAGCAGGTCCAGGACCCGGTGGTCGGGCATGGCGACCGACTCCAGCGCCTGCTCGAACGGACGCACGCGTCCCTCCCAGCTGACGAACGAGCCGGCCTTCTCCTGCTGCGGGGCGATCGGCAGGACGACGTCGGCGTACGCCGGCAGCTCGCCCTTGCGGATCTCCAGCGCCACCACGAACGCCCGCTCCAGCGCGGCGGTCGCGGCCTTCTGGTCCGGCAGGTCGGCCGGGTCGACACCGGCGACGACCAGGCCGGCGAGCGTGCCGTCCGCGGCTGCCGTCAGGATCGCGGCGGTGTCGCGGCCGACGGCGTCGGGGAGCTCGCCGGCCCCCCAGACCGCACCGACCTGCGAACGCGCCTCGGCGCTGCCGACGGGGCGGCCGCCGGGCAGCAGGTTCGGCAGGGCGCCGACCTCCAGCGCGCCACGCTCACCGGCCCGGGTCGGGACCCAGGCGATCCGGGCGCCCTTGGCGTCGGCGAGGGCCAGGACCGCGGACAGCGCACCGGGCACGGACGCCGTCCGGCTGCCGACCAGGATCAGGCTGTCGCGGCCGAGCGCCTCACCGGCGCGGGCCAGCGGACCGTCGCCGGTGCCGAGCGCGCCGAGCACCTCGGCCTCGGTGCCGGGAGCCGTCGGCACCAGGGTGCCGCCCATCTTCTCCAGGCCACGGGTGGCGTACGGCGCGAGCGAGAAGATCTCGCTCTTGTTCTTGCGCCACGCCTTGCGCAGCCGCAGGAACAGGATCGGCGACTCGTCCTCCGGCTCCAGCCCGACCAGCAAGGTCGAGGCCGACCGCTCGACGTCGGCGTAGGTGACCGCACCGGCGTCCGGGCCGGTCGCAACGACCGCGTGCGCGAGGAACTCGGCCTCCTCGACCGAGTGCGGGCGGGCGCGGAAGTCGACGTCGTTGGTGCCGAGCACGAGACGCGCGAACTTGCTGTACGCGTACGCGTCCTCGGCGCTCAGGCGGCCACCGGTGAGGACACCGACGCCACCGGCCGCGCGGGCCTTGGCCAGGCCGTCGGCCGCGGCGGCGAGCGCCTCGGGCCAGCCGGACACCTGGAGCCGGCCCTCGGCGTCCCGCACCAGCGGGGCGTCGAGGCGGTCCTTGGCCGTGGCGTAGGTGAACGCCCACCGGCCCTTGTCGCAGTTCCACTCCTCGTTGACCGCCGGGTCCTCCAGCGCCATGCGGCGCAGCACGACGCCGCGGCGGTGGTCGACGCGGATGGCGCAGCCGTCGGCGCAGTGCTCGCACACGCTCGGCGTGGAGACCAGGTCGAACGGGCGAGACCGGAACCGGTACGCCGCGCCGGTGAGCGCGCCCACCGGGCAGATCTGAACCGTGTTGCCCGAGAAGTAGGACTCGAACGGCTGCTCCTCGTAGATGCCGACCTGCTGCAGCGCACCACGCTCGATGAGCGCGATGAACGGGTCGCCGGCGACCTGGTCGGAGAAGCGGGTGCAGCGCGCGCAGAGCACGCAGCGCTCGCGGTCCAGCAGCACCTGGGAGGAGATGTTGATCGGCTTGGGGAACGTGCGCTTGACGTCCTCGAAGCGGGACATCGGCCGGCCGTTGGACATCGCCTGGTTCTGCAGCGGGCACTCCCCGCCCTTGTCGCAGACCGGGCAGTCCAGCGGGTGGTTGATGAGCAGCAGCTCCATCACGCCGTGCTGGGCCTTGTCGGCGACCGGGGAGGTCTGCTGGGTCTTGACCTCCATGCCCTCGGCGACCTCCATCGTGCAGGAGGCCTGCGGCTTCGGCATCGGTCGCATCGAGCCGTCCGGCGCCTTGGTCGAGACCTCGACCAGGCACTGGCGGCAGGCGCCGACCGGCTCCAGCAGCGGGTGGTCGCAGAAGCGCGGGATCTGGATGCCGACCTGCTCGGCGGCCCGGATGATCAGCGTCCCCTTGGGCACGCTGACCTCGACGCCGTCGACGGTCAGGCCGATCTCGGCCGGCTTGGCCGGCACCGCGGCGTCGCCGCCGGACGAGACGGCGTTCCCGCCGGCGGCGGGTGAGGTGACGGTGCTCATGCGCTCACGGTCTCCTTGGCGCGGACGGGGAAAAGCACGGACTTCTCCGGCGGGAAGAGCTCCCACCAGGGCTGGCTGGTGCCGGCCCCGAACTCCTCGCGGAAGTACTGCACGGCCGAGGTGATCGGCGAGGTGGCGCCGTCACCGAGCGCGCAGAAGCTGCGGCCCAGGATGTTGTCGCAGATGTCGACGAGCTTGTCGATGTCCTCCTGGGTGCCCTGGCCGTGCTCGAGCCGGGTCATGATCTGCTTCAGCCAGAAGGTGCCCTCGCGGCACGGCGTGCACTTGCCGCACGACTCGTGGGCGTAGAAGTCGGTCCAGCGCGAGACGGCCCGCACGACCGACACGGTCTCGTCGAAGATCTGCAGCGCGCGGGTCCCGAGCATCGAGCCGGCCGCCGCGACGGACTCGAAGTCCAGCGGGACGTCCCAGTGCGCGTCGGTGAAGATCGGCGTCGAGGAGCCACCCGGCGTCCAGAACTTCAGCCGGTGACCCTCGCGGATGCCGCCCGCCATGTCGACGAGCTCGCGCAGCGTGATGCCGAGCGGCGCCTCGTACTGACCCGGACGGGTGACGTGACCGGACAGGCTGAAGATGCCGAAGCCCTGGGACTTCTCGGTGCCCATGTCGGCGAACCAGTCTGCTCCGCGCGACAGGATCGGCGGGATCGAGGCGATCGACTCGACGTTGTTGACGACGGTCGGACGCGCGTACAGACCGGCGACGGCCGGGAACGGCGGCTTGAGGCGCGGCTGCCCGCGACGGCCCTCGAGGCTGTCCAGCAGCGCGGTCTCCTCACCGCAGATGTACGCGCCGGCGCCGGCGTGCACGGTGACGTCCAGGTCGAAGCCGGTGCCGAGGATGTCCTTGCCGAGGTAGCCCGCGGCGTACGCCTCCTCGACCGCGCGCAGCAGCCGGCGGTAGACGTGCACGACCTCGCCGCGCAGGTAGATGAAGGCGTGGTTGCAGCCGATGGCGTAGGAGGTGATCGCCACACCCTCGATGAGGAACTGCGGCGCCGCCATCATCAGCGGGATGTCCTTGCAGGTGCCCGGCTCGGACTCGTCGGCGTTGACCACCAGGTAGCGGGGGCCGCCGTCCGGCGGGGGCAGGAAGCCCCACTTCATTCCGGTCGGGAAGCCGGCGCCGCCACGACCGCGCAGACCGGAATCCTTGGTCATCTGGACCAGGTCGGCGGCCGGCATGGCCAGCGCCTTGCGCAGCGCCTGGTAGCCCTGCTTGTCCTCGTACGTCTCCAGGGTCCAGCTGTTCGGGTGGTCCCAGAACTCGGTGAGGATCGGCGTCAGGTCGGTCATGACTGCTGCTCCTTCGATGCCTCGGGGGCGGGAGCCGGTGCGGTACGGGTGTACGTCTGCTCGCCCGAGGCGATGCGCAGGCCCTCCAGGGAGGCCGGCCCTGCGCCGACGCCCTCGTCCGCGCGGCCGTCGGAGAACCCCGCGAGCACGCGCGACATCTGCTTGAACGAGCACACCGAGGTGGCGCCGCGGGTCGGCGTGACGTCCTTGCCCGCGCGCAGGTCCTCGACCAGCCGGACGGTCGACTCGGGGGTCTGGTTGTCGAAGAACTCCCAGTTGGCCATCACGACGGGCGCGTAGTCGCATGCCGCGTTGCACTCGACGCGCTCGAGGGTGACCTTGCCGTCCTCGGTCGTCTCGTCGTGGCCGATGCCCAGGTGCTCCGAGACGGTGTCCCAGATCAGGTCGCCGCCCATGACCGCGCACAGCGTGTTGGTGCAGACACCGACGGTGTACTCGCCGTTGGGGTGGCGCTTGTACTGGGTGTAGAACGTCGCGACGCCCGAGACCTCGGCCTCGGTGAGGTCGAGCTGCTCGGCGCAGAACGTCACGCCGCGCCCGGTGACGTACCCGTCGACGCTCTGGATCAGGTGCAGCAGCGGCAGCAGCGCCGAGCGCTTCTGCGGGTAGCGCGCGACGATCAGCTCCGCGTCGCGGACGAGGTCGGCCAGCGTCTGCGGGTCGTACGGCTCGTCGCTGGCGCGCAGCGGCGTCTGGACGTGCAGCGGTCCGTGGTTCTCGCTCATCAGCGGTCCACCCCTCCCATCACCGGGTCGATGCTCGCCACCGCGACGATGACGTCGGCGACGGCGCCGCCCTCGGCCATCGCGGCCGTGGCCTGCAGGTTGTTGAAGCTGGGGTCACGGAAGTGCGCGCGGTACGGACGCGTTCCGCCGTCGGAGACGACGTGGCAGCCCAGCTCGCCCTTAGGCGACTCGACCGCGGCGTACGCCTGGCCCGGCGGCACCCGGAAGCCCTCGGTCACCAGCTTGAAGTGGTGGATGAGCGACTCCATCGACTCGCCCATGATCGTGCGGATGTGGTCCAGGCTGTTGCCCTGCCCGTCCGCACCGACCGCGAGCTGCGCCGGCCAGGCGATCTTCTTGTCCTCGACCATGACCGGGCCGCTGCCGGCGTCCAGCCGCTCGATGGCCTGCTCGGCGATCTTCAGCGACTCGTGCATCTCCTCGACGCGCAGCTTCAGCCGGCCGTACGCGTCGCACGTGTCGGTGACCGGCACGTCGAAGTCGTACGTCTCGTACCCGCAGTACGGGTCCGACTTGCGCAGGTCGTGCGGCAGGCCGGTGGAGCGCAGCACCGGGCCGGTGAGGCCGAGCGCGATGCAGCCGGTGAGGTCGAGGTAGCCGACGTCGACCGTGCGGCCCTTGAGGATGGGGTTCTCCATGAGGAGCTTCTCGAGCTCGCCGATCCCCTTGCGCACCAGCGGGATCGTCTCGCGGAGCTGGTCGATGCAGCCGGCCGGGAGATCCTGCGCGACGCCGCCGGGACGGATGTAGGCGTTGTTCATCCGCAGGCCGGTGACCATCTCGAAGATCGACAGGATGCGCTCGCGCTCGCGGAAGCCGATCGTCATGACGGTGGTGGCGCCCATCTCCATGCCACCGGTCGCGAGGGCGACCAGGTGGGAGGTGATGCGGTTGAGCTCCATCATCAGCACGCGGATGACCTGGGCGCGCTCAGGGACCTGCTCGGTGATGCCGAGCGCCTTCTCGACCGCGAGGCAGAAGACGGCCTCGTTGAACAGCGGCATGACGTAGTCCATGCGGGTGCAGAACGTCACGCCCTGGGTCCAGGTGCGGTACTCCATGTTCTTCTCGATGCCGGTGTGGAGGTAGCCGATGCCCGCGCGGGCCTCGGTGACCGTCTCACCGTCCAGCTCGAGGATGAGCCGGAGCACGCCGTGCGTCGACGGGTGCTGCGGACCCATGTTGACGACGATGCGCTCCTCGTGGAGTGCGGCCGCCTCCTGCGACACGTCGTCCCAGTCACCACCGAAGGCGTTGATGACCGGTGCGCCCTCGGCGTCGCCCGGGGTCGCCGCCCCGTACACGTCGTTCGTTGCCTGTGTCGACATCAGCTGTACGACCTCCGCTCGTCCGCGGGGGGCACGGTGGCGCCCTTGTACTCCACCGGGATGCCGCCGAGCGGGTAGTCCTTGCGTTGCGGGTGGCCCGGCCAGTCGTCGGGCATGAGGATCCGGGTGAGGGCCGGGTGGCCGTCGAACTCGATCCCGAACATGTCCCAGGTCTCGCGCTCGTGCCAGTCGGCCCCGGGGTAGACGCTCACGACGGAGGGGATGTGCCGGTCGGTGTCGGGGCAGGTGACCTCGACCCGGACACGGCGGCTGCCGTGCGTGACCGACAGGAAGTGGTAGACCGCGTGCAGCTCGGCACCGGTCTCCTGCGGGTAGTGCACGCCGGAGACACTCATGCACATCTCGAAGCGCAGGCTCGGCTCGTCGCGCAGCATCCGTGCGATCCCGAGCAGGTGCTCGCGGCGCACGAACAGCGTCAGCTCGCCGCGGTCGACGACCACGCGCTCGACCGCGTCGTCGTACGAGGCCCCTCCGGTCCGCTCCAGTGCACCGGTCAGGTCGTCGGTCAGCCGGTCGAACCAGCCGCCGTACGGCTTGGGCGAGCTGCCGGGGAACAGCACCGGCCGCTTGAGCCCGCCGTAGCCCGTGGTGTCGTTGCCGAGCGAGGGGCCGAACATGCCCTGCCGCTGCGCGATGACGACCGGCTCGGTGTCCAGCTGCTCCTGCGGGAGGACGGCGCCCTCCTGGGCGGCCTCGGTGAGCGACTTCTCCGGCGCGAGCGCGGGGTCCTTGACCGGACCGGTCGCGGGGTCGCCCGCCACGGGCTTGTCCGTGGGGCTCTGCGAGCCCTTGGCGTCGGTGGCCGGGACGTCGGCGGACTTGGCCTCGTCGGCCTTCGTCTCCGGCTGGGCCGCCTTCTCCTCGGTGACCTTGCTCTCGGGCTCGTCGCGCGAGTCCTTGCCGTCGTCGCTCACGCGAGCAGTCCCTTCATCGCGTGGGTCGGCGTCGCCTCGAGCGCGGCCTTCTCGGCCGCGCGGGCCGCGTGCACCCGGTTGACGCCGAGCTTGCTGTTCTGGATCTGGTCGTGCAGCTCCAGGATCGCGTTCAGCAGCATCTGCGGACGCGGCGGGCAACCCGGCAGGTACACGTCGACCGGGATGATGTGGTCCACGCCCTGGACGATCGCGTAGTTGTTGAACATGCCGCCGGAGCTGGCGCACACGCCCATCGAGATGACCCACTTGGGCTCGGGCATCTGGTCGTACACCTGACGCACGACCGGCGCCATCTTCTGGCTGACCCGGCCGGCGACGATCATCAGGTCGGCCTGGCGCGGAGTCGCGCTGAAGCGCTCCATGCCGAACCGGGCGATGTCGTAGTCGGGCGTGCCGACGGCCATCATCTCGATCGCGCAGCAGGCGAGACCGAACGTCGCCGGCCACACCGAGCTCTTGCGCATGTAACCCGCGATCTGCTCGACCGTGGTCAGCAGGAAGCCCGCGGGGAGCTTCTCCTCGATACCCATCTCAGCAGCTCCTTCCGAAGTCCTTGTGGCCGTTCATCGTCAGTCCCACTCCAGGCCGCCGCGACGCCACACGTACGCGTACGCCACGAAGACGGTGAGGATGAACAGCACCATCTCGACGAGGGCGAAGAGCCCCATCTGCTCGAACGCGACCGCGAACGGGTAGAGGAACACCGACTCGATGTCGAAGATGATGAACAGCATCGCCGTCAGGTAGTACTTGATCGGCACCCGGCCGCCGCCCTCGGCGTGCGGGCTCGGCTGGATGCCGCACTCGTACGCCTCGAGCTTGGCGCGGTTGTAGCGCTTGGGCCCCGCGAGGGCACCGGCGGCGACGGAGAACACCGCGAACCCGGCGCCGATCGCCGCGAAGAACAGCAACGGGGCGTAGGAGTAGGACGTCAGCCCGTTCACTTCGCAGGCTCCTTCCGTACGCCGACGGTGCGGCGCGTCGTACTCGTCGTGGCGGTACCCATGTCTCAGGCCGCGGGGGCGATCCGGGACAGGGCGTTGAGCAACCGGTCGCCTGCCGAACCGCCGTGCGGCTCGGACAGGTTGGCCATCACCTTCAGCACGTACTTCATCATCGTCTCTCGCGGAAGTCCGTACTTCACCGCAAGTCGCATGACCTCGGGGTAGCCGATGACCTTCGCGAAGTGCCGCCCGAGCGTGTAGTACCCGCCGAGCGCGTTCTTCATCACGGCCGGGTAGCCCTGCAGGACCCGCTCGCGGCCGGCGTCGTCGGCGCGCGCGAACGCCTGCGCGACGACCTCGGCGGCCAGGCGGCCGGACTCCATCGCGTAGGCGATGCCCTCGCCGTTGAACGGGTTGACCATGCCGCCGGCGTCACCGACCAGCAGCAGCCCGTCGGCGTAGTGCGGCTGGCGGTTGAAGCCCATCGGCAGCGCGGCGCCGCGGATGTCGCCGACCATGGTCTCGTCGCTGTACGTCCACTCCTGCGGCATCGTCGCGACCCAGCGACGCATGACGTCCTTGTAGTCGGTCTTTCCGAAGGCGCTGGAGGTGTTGAGGATGCCGAGGCCGACGTTGCTGGTGCCGTCGCCGACCCCGAAGATCCACCCGTACCCGGGAAGCAGCACGTCCTTGCCCTGCGCGTCCTTGGACCACAGCTCCAGCCAGGACTCCAGGTAGTCGTCGTCGTGCCGCGGGCTGGTGTAGTACGTCCGCACGGCCACACCCATCGGGCGGTCCTCGCGCTTCTCGCGGCCCATCGCGAGCGAGAGCCGCGAGGAGTTGCCGTCGGCGGCGATGACCAGCGGTGCGTCGTAGCGCAGCACCCGACCGGTGGCCCGCCCGCGCTCGTCCATCTCCTTGGCGGTGACACCGGTGATCCGACCGGTCGCGTCGTCCCGGATCGCGCCGGTGACGTTGGTGCGCTCCCGCAGCCGGGCGCCGTGCTTGACCGCGTGCTGGGCGAGGATGTCGTCGAAGTCCTGCCGGGTGCGGACCAGGCCGTACGGCGGGAAGGTCGACAGGTCCGGCCAGTCCAGCTGCAGGCGCATGCCGCCGCCGACGATGCGCAGACCCTTGTTGCGGATCCAGCCCTCGGACTCGGGGGTGGGGATGCCGAGCGTGATGAGCTCGCGCACCGCGCGCGGGGTGAGGCCGTCGCCGCAGACCTTCTCGCGGGGGAAGGCCGTCTTCTCCAGCAGCAGGACGTCCAGGCCGGACATGGCCAGGTACGCGGCAGTGGCGGAACCGCCCGGACCGGCACCGACGACGATGACGTCCGCGGTCTCCTCGGAGGGTGAAGCGGGGGTGTGCTGGCTCACGTTCGCGTCCTTGCGCTTGTGATTCTCTTCACGAACTCCCCCACCTTAGGCCCGATCGTCAACACCCCCGTACTGAGGACGACCTAACCTCGTGAGCGCAGCGCGGTGAGATCCCTCACGCCGCCTGGACGGCGCGGTGCAGCGCCACCACCCCGCCGGAGAGGTTGCGCCACTCCGGACGCGACCAGCCGGCGTCCCGGAGCCGGTCCGCCATCCCCTGCTGGTCCGGCCAGTCGCGGATCGACTCGGCCAGGTAGACGTAGGACTCGGTGTTGGAGCCGGTGCGGCTCGCGATGCGCGGCAGCGAGCGCATCAGGTACTCGCTGTAGACCTTGCGGAAGGCCGGGTGGGTCGGCGTGGAGAACTCGCAGATCACGACCCGGCCACCGGGCCGGGTGACCCGGCCGAACTCGCGCAGGGCACCGACGGGGTCGACCACGTTGCGCAGGCCGAAGGACATCGTGACCGCGTCGAACGCGTCGTCCGCGAACGGCAGCCGCATCGCGTCGGCGGCGGTGAACGGCAGGTGCGGCAGCTGCTTCTTGCCCTGGCGCAGCATGCCGATCGAGAAGTCCGCGGGGACGACGTGCACCCCGTCGAGGTGGAACGGCTGGCTGCTCGTGCCCGTACCGGCGGCGATGTCCAGCACCCGCTCCCCGGCCGCCGGGGCGACCGCCTCGTGCACGAGCCGACGCCAGCGTCGGTCCTGGCCCATCGACAGGACGTCGTTGGTGAGGTCGTAGCGAGCCGCCACGTCGTCGAACATCCGGGCGACGTCCGCAGGACGCTTGTCGAGGCTGGCGCGGTTCATGCACGTCATCCTCCACCACCACCTGTGCGCCACCTCGGGGAGGCCGATGCCACACCTGAGAGGGAGGGCGGCACCCGGAGTCGTCGCCTAATGTGTGCCCTCGTGACCTCAGAACCGGCGGCTCCCCCATCGCCACTCCCCCTCCTGGTCGCGCGCACCCGCCAGGTCGCCGATCCGGGGGATCTGATCGACCTGCTCCCCCGTGACGCGGCGCCGCAGGACCTGATGTCCTGGATCCGCGACGGCGACGGCATGGTCGGCTGGGGACGGGCGGCCGCGGTGCACACCACCGGCCGGGACCGGTTCGAGCGAGCCTCCCGCTGGTGGCGGGACGTCGCCGGCCGGGCGGTCGTGCGCGACGACGTCCGCCGCCCCGGCACGGGTCCGGTCGCGTTCGGCTCGTTCGCCTTCCGCAGCACCTCCGCCGCCGGCGCGAGCCTCGTCGTCCCCCAGGTCGTGGTCGGCCGGCGGGACGGGGTCTCCTGGGTCACCACCATCAGCTCGGCCGGTGAGATCCCGGCCCCCGCGCGCCTCTCGGCGCAGCCCGCACCGGTCGCCCCCACGGACGTGACGTACGCCGACGGCGCGCTCACCGGCGCGCAGTGGTCGGAGGCCGTCGACGCCGCCGTCCGGCGCATCCAGGGCGGTGACGTCGACAAGGTGGTCCTCGCCCGGGACGTCGACGTCGTGGCGAGCGCACCGCTCGACGCCCGCTGGCTGCTGTCGCGCCTGGCGTCCAGCTACGCCAACACCTGGACCTTCGCCGTCGACGGTCTGACCGGCGCCACTCCCGAGCTGCTGGTCCGCCGCGAGAAGGGCCTCGTGCACTCACGCATCCTGGCCGGCACGATCCGGCGCACCGGCGACGACGAGCACGACCTCGCCCTCGCGGCCAAGCTCGCCCGGTCGTCCAAGGACCTGGAGGAGCACGAGTACGCCGTTCGCTCAGTGGCCGACGCGCTGCGTCCGCACTGCCGGTCGATGAACGTCCCCGAGGCGCCGTTCGTGCTCCACCTGCCGAACGTCATGCACCTGGCGACCGACGTCGCGGGCGTCCTCGCCGACGAGGTCTCGTCGCTGACCCTCGCCGAGTCGCTGCACCCGTCCGCCGCCGTGTGCGGCACGCCCACGGTCACGGCCGCCGAGGTCATCGACGACCTGGAGCGGATGGACCGCGGCCGGTACGCCGGGCCGGTCGGCTGGATGGACGGCAACGGCGACGGCGAGTGGGGCATCGCCCTGCGCTGCGGCCAGGTCGACGCCGAGAACCCCTCTCGTATCAGGCTTTTCGCCGGGTGCGGCATCGTGGCCGGCTCCGACCCGGACGCCGAGCTGGCCGAGTCGGAGGCCAAGCTGCTCCCGATGCGGCACGCCCTCGCCGACGACTGACCGCGAACTCGATTGCCGCCGGCGGCGTACGGCGATTGACTCGGCCGTATGGCTGATGTGCGGGTGGGACCCGCGAGCGACCCCGAGCGTTACCTGAACACCGACCTGCTGGTGTGGTTCGACGAGCCGCCCGTCGCGACCACCGAGCAGCTGCTGGCCGGCTTCGGCGAGAACAGCATGTTCGGCGCCGAGGTCGACGGGGCCGACGAGCGCACGTACGCCGGCGTGTACGGCGTCTACCCGCTGGAGCTGACCGTTCCGGGGCCGCTCGGCACGCTGCGGCAGGTCCCCGTCGCCGGGCTCACCTGGGTGGGCGTCCACCCCGACGAGCGACGCCGCGGCGTCCTCACCGCGATGCTGCGCGACCACTTCTCCCGCGTCGGCGACGGCGACTGGTCCGGCCTGTCGGTGCTGAAGGCGAGCGAGCCCGCCATCTACGGCCGGCACGGGTACGGCGTCGCCTCCTGGGAGTGCACCCTGCGCCTGAGCCGCGGCGCGAGGCTCACGGCACCCGGCCTCGAGGACGCCGCGAGTGCTCTCCGCACGCGGCTCACCGACGCCGCCGACCCGGGGGTACCGGCCCGGATGCGGGAGGTGTCGCTGCGCGTCGGCGCCGACCGTCTCGGCGCCGTCGTCCGCGAGGAACGCCTCTACACGCGCTTCACCGTCGACTCACCGGCGAGTGTGCGCGAGCGGGAGGTCCAGCGGGTGCTGCTCGCCCAGCAGGACGGGACCGACGTCGGGTTCGCGTGGTTCCGGCGCAAGCTCGACTGGGAGAACGGCTCCGCGGCGGGCGAGGTCGGAGTCATCGAGCTGGTGGGGACCCCAGCCGCCGAGCTCGCCCTCCTGCGGCGGCTCGTCGACCTCGACCTCACCACCTCGGTGACGATCCGGTGGCGCTCGGTCGACGACCCGATCGCGGCGTGGGCCGGCGGTCCGAGGGGCATCCAGGACGCCACGAGCGACAGCCTGTGGGTGCGTCTGGTCGACCTGCCGACGGCGTTGGGTGCCCGGGGGTACGCGGCGCAGTGCGACGTGGTGCTGGAGGTCGAGGACGCCGCCTGCCCGGCGAACCATGGCCGGTGGCGGCTCGTCGTCGACGAGCAGGGCCGGGGCACAGCGAACCGTACGGACGCGACCCCCGACGTCCGGCTCACGACCCAGACCCTCGCGTCGGCGTACCTCGGGGCACGCAGCCTGGTGGCTCAGCAGCAGGCGGGGCTGCTCACCGAGGTGACGGACGGCTCGGTCGCAGCGCTGGACACGGCGATGCGAGCTGCGCAGGCGCCGGTCGCGGCCGTCGGCTTCTAGCTCTCCGCGAGCGCCTCGGCGGCGACGGTTCGCAGCCGCGCCCGCAGGTCACGCTGCCCGTCCCGGCTGACCGGGACCTCGACCACCTGAATTCCGTTGCCAGGCCTCGCGATCCGTTCGACGAGGCGGTCACGGTCGGTGACCAGCTCGTGCTCGACGCCGTGAGCGGCGCACAGCTCGGCGATCCGGGTCCCGGTCGGGGTCGCGAACACCCGCTCGAACGCATCCGCCAGGTCGGGGTGACCCGGCTCGAGGGTTCCGAAGATGCCGCCGCCGTCGTCGTTGACGACCACGACGGTCAGATCGGGCACGGGCTCGTGCGGACCGATGAGCAGCCCGTTCGAGTCGTGCAGGAACGTCAGGTCACCCATCAGGGCGACGTTCGCGTGGCCCGGCCGCGACAGGGCCATGCCCACGGCCGAGCTGACGACGCCGTCGATGCCGGCCAGCCCTCGGTTGGACACCGAGACGACGTCGCGCGCGACGCGCTGCGGGTCGCGGCCCAGGTCCAGGTCGCGCGCGGAGTTGGACGATCCGACGTAGAGCGCCCCGCCGGCCGGCACGTGGTGGGCGACGGTCGCCGCCACCGCGAGCCCGGACGGCCACGAGGCGTCCACCACCTCGTCGGCCCGGGTGCCGATCAGGCTGCCCGCCTTGCGCCACGCCGCACCCCAGGCCCGGTCGACGCAGGCGGCGACCGCGGAGTGGCTGCGCTCGATGTCGGCCCAGTCGTGGACGCGCCGGACGACGTGGGAGGCGTCCGCCCAGGTGGTGAGGGGCGTGACCGCCTCGACCGTCACCTCGGGGTGGCGCAGCAGGCGTGCCACGTCGCGGGAGAGGGTGACCCGGCCGCCGACGAGGACGCGCTCGGGCAGGTTGCGCTCGAGCCAGTCCGTCGCGCTGAGCAGCAGCGGGCCGTGCGGGCTGACCCGGCCGCGGTGGTACCGGCCGAACGGCTCGGCCACGATCGGCCAGCCCGCCGCGGCCGCGAGGTCGGCCAGCTCCCCGCCCTGGGCGGGGTCGGGGAGGTCGCCGAGCAGGACGAGCGTGCGCGGGACTGGCGCGATCCCGGGGCCGGTGACGGCCGGCGGGTGGCTGTGCGGCGCCCGCAGCGCGAGCCACGGCTGCTCCTGCTCGCGACCGGCCAGCGACTCGGGCCACTCCTGCGCCTCGCCGGTCGGGACGAGCGGCTCGCGCAACGGGATGTTGAGGTGCACCGGCCCGGGGTCGCCGCTCGGCAGGCCGCGGCTCTCGGCGATGGCCCGGCCGACCACGCTGCGCCAGGTGCCGTTCTGGCCCTCGCGCCGCTCGGGGCTGGCCGTCTCGTGGAACCAGCGGGTCGCGCGTCCGAAGATCTTGACCTGGTCGGTGGTCTGGTTCGCCCCGGTCCCGCGTAGCTCGGCGGGGCGGTCGGCGGTGATCACGACCATGGGGACGCTGGCCTGGCTGGCCTCCAGGACGGCCGGGAAGAGGTTGACGACCGCCGTCCCGCTCGTGGTGATGACCGGCACCGGCACGCGGGTGACCTTCGCCAGCCCGAGCGCGGTGAACGCTGCTGAGCGCTCGTCGACCCGGACGTGCAGCCGGATGCGGCCCGCCCGGTCGGCGTCGTGCACCGCGTACGCGAACGGCGCCGAGCGTGACCCCGGGCAGAGCACGACGTCGGTGACACCGTGCCGGATCAGCTCGTCGACGATCACGGTGGCCAGCGCGAGCGAAGGGTTCACCCGAGCATCCTGCCCCACGGGTGCGAGAGGATCGGCGCGTGTCCCGACTCCTGCACGCGCGGCGGCTGATCACCGGTTCCGACCTCGGTACGCCGGACGAGGGGTGGATCCGCGTCGAGGACGGCCGGATCACGGACGTCGGCCACGGCGCTCCCCCGGGCCACCCGGACGTCAGCATCGAGGACGGCTGGCTGGTCCCGGCGTACGTCGACATCCACTGCCACGGCGGTGGCGGAGGTGACTTCACCAGCGCGGACGCTGCATCGATCCGTACAGCCGCGACCTTCCACGCGGAGCACGGGACGGGCTCGCTGCTGGCGTCGCTGGTCACCGCGCCCGTCGACGCGCTGTGCGACCAGCTGGACGCCGTCGCGGACGTCGTCGAGGCGGGCGACACGATCGTGCGCGGGTCGCACCTCGAAGGCCCGTTCCTGTCGGCGGCGCGGTGCGGAGCGCAGAACCCCGCTCACCTCGCCGAGCCCGACGTCGACGCGTTCGCGCGCCTGGTCGAGGCGGCTCGGGGCACCCTGCGGATGATCACGCTCGCCCCGGAGCTGACCGGGTCCGCGGCCCTGCTGGACGCCGCGCTCGCGGCCGGGGTCGTGGTCGCGGTGGGTCACACCGACGGCACGTACGAGCAGTGCACCGCGGCGTTCGACGCCGGCGCGAGCGTCGCCACCCACCTGTTCAACGGGATGCGCCCGTTGCACCACCGCGAGCCCGGCCCCGTCGGGGCGAGCCTGGACGCCGGCGCCTGGGTCGAGCTGATCAACGACGGCGTCCACCTGCACCCGGCGACCTTGCGGACGGTCCTCGCGGCCCGCCCCGACCGCGCGGTGCTCGTCACCGACGCGATCGCCGCCGCCGGGCTTCCGGACGGCGATCACGTGCTGGGGGGACTCGCCGTCAGCGTCGCCGGCGGTGCCGCCCGGCTCACCGACAGCGGCTCGCTCGCCGGCAGCACCCTCACGATGGACGACGCCGTCCGCCGGGCCGTCGAGGCGCGGGTTCCGGTCCCGCTCGCGGTGGCGGCCGCTTCCGCCCACCCTGCCGCGGCGACCGGCCTGAGGGACCGCGGTGTGATCGCGCCCGGGTACGCCGCGGACCTGCTGCACCTGGGCGAGGACCTGCGCGTCCGGCGCGTCGGTCTCGGCTGACGCGCCGGGCGCTCCGGCCCGCGTCAGACCCGCACGAGGGGACCGGCCTCCAGCGCGGGGTCCTGGGTGAGGATGAGGTGGTGGACGCGGCGCAGGCCGCGACTGGGGTCCACGCCGATCTCGCTGCGCAGCCGCGAGCTGGTGCGGCGGAACACGTCCAGTGCCTCCATCTGGCGGCCGTCGCGATAGAGCGCGAGCATCAGCAGCTCACAGAGCCGTTCGCGGTTGCCGTGCACCTCGGCCAGGTGGCGCAGGTCGCCGAGGGCCATCCGGACGTCGCCCGTCTCCAGGCGCAGCTCGGCGACCAGCTCGAGCGCGGCCAGCCGGGACTCGGTGAGGCGCGCCTGCTCCGCCCGCAGGCACGGGAGGTCGCCTAGGCCCTCGAGAGCGTGGCCCCGCCACAGAGCCAGCGCGGCCTCGGTGAGCTCGAGCGACTCGGCCGGCGACTCCTGACGGACACCCTGCGCTCGCTGCATCCGCGCGGCGAACTCGAAGGCGTCGACCTGGAAACGCTTGATGTTGAGGCGGTACCCCTCCCCGACCGTCTCCAGCGTCGTGCTGTCCGAGCTGAGGTCCCGCAGCACCCGACGCAGCCGGCTCACGACCGCCTGCAACGCGTTGCGGGAGTTCCGGACGTCCTCGTCCTCCCAGAACTCCGAGACCAGCCGCTGCGACGAGACGACATTTCCCGAGGAAAGGGCGAGAACGGCCAGGAGAGTTCGAGCCTGCTTGGAGCTGATGCCCTTCTCTTGGTCACCGTGCTGAATAGTGAGCGGACCGAGGAGACTGATATACACGATGCCCCATTTCAGACAGAGCTGCTCCCTCAAGCAAGGGGTCATCTGTCTGGACAGGTCACACCCGCCACCGAGCGATGCCCCCGCCCCCGGATTTACCGGCCGAGAATATCGACGCGGCCGAAGCAAGTGCAAATCGAGGAGCCTGCCGAAATAGAGGTTTCCTGACGACGCGACCGCTCAGTAATTTAATGCCGTACGAGTACGCGCGAGTAGTTCAATTCTCGGCCAAGCTGTCGTTCCCCGCGCATTCCCGGCGACATCTTTCCGAAAGCCGCCGGCCACCGCCCGTCCCCCTCCTCGTCCGTGAGAGAACGTCGGGTGACATCAGGACGCGTCGCGCGGCGCGAGGGTGCAGGGCACGACCACCGTCATGGTGGTGGGACCCCCCCGCGGGCTGTGCACCAGCAGGTCGCCGTCGAAGGCCGCCAGCCGACGCTCGACCCCGCGCAGTCCGGTACCCTCCCCGATGCGTACGCCACCGCGGCCGTTGTCCTCGACGGTCACCCGCAGGGTGCCTCCGTCCTTGGCGATCGTCACGACGATCTGGTCGGCGCCGGAGTGCTTGGCGGCGTTGGTCAGCAGCTCGGAGACGGCGAAGTAGACCGCGGACTCCAGCGGGGGCAGCGGACGGCCCTCCAGGTCCGACCGCACCTGGACGTTCAGCGGGGTCTCGAGCGCCCGGGCCCGGATCGCGTCGACCAGACCGCGGTCGGCGAGCACCGGCGGGTGGATGCCGCGTACCAGCTCGCGCAGCTCCTGCAGCGCCGCGCTCGAGGTCTCCTTCGCCTCCTGGACCATGGTGCGGGCGGCGGCGGGGTTCTCGTCGATCAGCCGCTCGGCCGCGCTCAACGTCATGCCCATGGCGACCAGCCGGGCCTGGGCACCGTCGTGCAGGTCGCGCTCGATGCGCCGGATCTCCTGGGCCTCGTGCGCGACGGCGTCCGACCGGGAGCGCGAGAGGTGCTCCATCCGCGCCTGCATCTGCTCGCGGGTCTGGGTCGACAGGACCGTCGCGACCCACCGTCCGTGCCACCGGATGAAGAACGGCGCGAGGACCACGCCGAGGACCAGCGAGACGAGGCCGAGCGCCGCCGCGAGGAACGTCATGCCGAAGCTGTCGACGGGCACGAAGCCGTACCAGCTGTTCTCCCACCCGGAGACCCACGGCTCCCACAGCACGGGCATCGCGACACCGAACAACCCGTTGACGACCAGGGCGGCCGGGACGAAGGCGATGACCACGCCGACGAAGGGGTTGACCAGGTCCCAGAGCAGGTCCTTCCAGAACGACGGATCGCCCGAACGCGTCTGCAACCGCTTGAGATTCGCCGACAGGCCGCCCTCGGCGGTCGGGTCGGGCAGGTAGTTCTCGGTCACGCGCACCCCGGACCAGGACCACGCGAGGGAGCGCTGCCGCCGTGCCTGGGACCGTACGGCGTCCAGCGCGGGCGGCAGGAGGATCACGCCGATCCCGAGGAACACCAGGCACGCACACAGGCACACCCACAGCAGCAGCAACGCCTCCCACAGGGCCAGCCCCGTGAGCACGATGCCGCGGCCGATGGCCCGCAGCCCCGACGACACCACGCCGGAATGCCGTGCCGTGGCCACATCAGTGCCCGGCTTCGCGTCGATCTGAGTCATGAGATCCATCCTGCTGGTTGTCGTCGCTGTGGGCAGTGGTGCACGGACCACTCTTGTCGGGGGTCCGCCCGCCCCGGTGCACGGCTGCTTCGTCGGCAGGACGCCGGACGTGCACCGGCGGCCCGTACACTTCCGCGCGCTCCCCCGTCCTGTCAGGAAGGCCGTCATGCGCGTGGTGCTCGCCGAAGACCAGTTCCTCCTGCGGGACGGGTTGATCCGCCTGCTGAGCAGTCACGGGATCGAGGTCGTCGCCGCGGTCGACCACGGCGACGCGATCGTTCCGGCGATCGTCGAGCACCGTCCCGACCTGGCGCTGCTGGACGTCCGGCTGCCGCCCCGGCAGACGGACGAGGGCCTGCGCGCCGCCCTGGCCGCCCGCGAGGCCGTCCCGGACCTGCCGGTCGTGCTGCTCTCGCAGTACGTCGAGCAGCTGTACGTCGAGGAGCTCCTGGCCGGCGAGCGCGGCGGCGTCGGGTACCTGCTGAAGGACCGCGTCTTCGACGACGTGCAGTTCGTGACGGCGCTGCACGCCGTGCAGCAGGGCGGGACCGTCCTGGACCCGGAGGTCGTCAAGGCGCTGATGAACCGCAACCGGGAGGCCGGGGTGCTCGGTCGGCTCACCGCCCGGGAGCTCGAGGTGCTCGCGCTGATGGCCGAGGGTCACTCCAACGCCGTCATCGCCGAACGGCTCGTCGTCACCGAGAAGGCGGTCGCCAAGCACATCAACAGCATCCTGGCCAAGCTGGACCTGCCGCCCTCGACCACGACGTCGCGTCGGGTGGCCGCCGTGCTGACGTACCTGCGCGCCTGAGGTCACGGGTTCACGGACCTGCCACCAGCTCGGCGTCCTCGACCCGGACGCATCGGGCGTCCAGGTCGGCCGTACCGAGGACGGCCACGGCACCCCGTACGCCGGCCGGCTCCTGCAGCGCGAGGTCGCACAGCGCGATGTCCGCAGCGGCGAGGCCGTCCGGGCGCGAGGCCGAGTCCCAGCCGAGCACCCGGGGAGGCTCGTGCGCGGCGCTGAGCTCCAGGTGGGTCATGGGGACGGTGAGTCCCACCCGCGCCGCCTTGAGCACCGCCTCCTTGCGCACCCACCTGATCCGCAGGGCATCGTCGGTGTCGGGTGCGGCGGCATCCGCGGCTTGCTCGTACGGCGTGCACACCAGCCGCGCGACGGCGTCCAGCGAGCGCGCCGCACCGGCCTCGAGGTCGAGGCCGACCGGCTCGGCGCCCGCGCGGACGGCGACACCGACGACGTCCCCGCTGTGCGTGACCGACAGGGACCACCGACCGGCGTACCGGCCCGCGGGCTCGACCGGGCCGTGGTCGGCGGCGCCACACCCGATGCAGCGCCGCTCCACCGTTGCCGCCTCGTCACCTGTCGCTCGCCGGAGCGCGTGCAGCACCAGCCGGACGCCGGTGGCGCAGCGCGCCCGGTCCGCCTCCTGCTCGTACCGCAGGACGCGCCGCCGCTGCGTCGGGTCGAGGTCGGCCAGGTCACCCAGGCGCGCCCGGGCGAGATGGACGGTCGTCACGGGGCCGCGGTCGTCACCGCGGCCGGCTCGACGGTCTGGTCCCCGGTGAGGTGCAGGAACACCTCGTCCAGCGAGGGCGGGCGCACCAGCAGGGTGCGCACCTCGACGGCCTGGTCCCGCAGCGCCCGCGACGCCGCCTCCAGCGTCGTGAGGGCGTCCGTCACCTCGATCGTGACGACGGACCGGCGCTCGTCGATGTCCGGCACGAGGGTCCCGAACGGCTGCAGCAGCTGGGCCACCCGCACACAGTCCTCCGGCCGGACCAGCGTCACCACCAGCTGGTTGCCGCCCAGGGAGGCCTTGAGCTGGGCGGGCGTGCCGTCCGCGACGGCCCGGCCGTCGCGCATGACCACGATGGTGTCGGCGAGCTCGTCGGCCTCCTCGAGGTACTGCGTCGTCAGCAGGACGGTCACACCGTCGTCGACGAGCGTGCGCACCGTGGCCCACAGCTGGATCCGGCTGGCGGGGTCCAGGCCCGTGGTGGGCTCGTCGATGAACAGCACGGACGGGCGGGCGACCAGGCTCGCCGCGAGGTCGAGCCGGCGGCGCATCCCGCCGGAGTACCCGGAGGCGGGACGGTCGGCGGCGTCCTGCAGACCGAACTGGTCGATCAGCTCGCGCGCCCGCGCACGGGAGTCCGCACGCCGCAGGTGCTGCAGGTTGCCGATCAGCTCAAGGTTCTGCCGTCCGGTCAGCAGCTCGTCGACGGCGGCGTACTGCCCGGTGAGGCCGATCCGACGACGGACCTCGTCGGCCTCGGTGCGGACGTCGAAGCCGGCGACCCGCACCGAGCCACGGTCGGCGGCCAGGAGGGTCGAGAGGATGCGCACGGTGGTCGTCTTCCCGGCGCCGTTGGGGCCGAGCAGACCCAGCACCCGCCCGGCGTCGACGTGCAGGTCGAGGCCGCGTAGCGCGTGGTGCGTGCCGAGCGTCTTGTGCAGGTCCGAGACCTCGACCGCGCGGCCGCTCACGACGCGTCCTCCGCGGCGAGCGACGCACCGGCGCGCAGGCCGGCCGGTTGCAGCGTCGTCCAGACCGACTCGACGTACGTGCCGGCGTCGTCCCTGCTCAGGCTCTCCCGGTCGACCCGCCAGCCCGACGGGACTGCCGCGAACTCGGGCCAGAGGCTGTACTGCCCCTCGTCGTTGACGAGCACATGGAACGTGCCGTCCGGGTCGTCGAACGGATTGTTCGTCATGCGAATCTGCCTCTCTCGTATGGCTTCCGGACACACCTTGCCGCCGGTGACTGACTCACACCTGACGGCTCACTGACGCGCACGAGGCCCGGAGCTCGGTGCTCCGGGCCTCGTGCGGTGGATGTCAGACCGTCTCGACCAGCTCGTCGGCGGCTCGTCGAGAACGCGCGCTCTGCACGGTGCGCGCCGGACGCGCGGGCCACCACAGGAAGCGGCGGCACAGCAGCATCAGTGCGGGCAGGGCGATCACCCGGATCAGGGTGGCGTCGATGAGGATGCCGACGGCCAGCCCGACCCCGATCTGCTTCAGCTCCACGAAGCTGAGGGCTCCGAAGATGGAGAAGACCGCGATCATGACGACGGCCGCACTGGTGACGACCCCGGCCGTACGGACGATGCCGTCCTCGATCGCGGCGCGCGTGTCCATGCCGAGCACGGTGTTCTCGCGGATCCGGCTGACCACGAACACGTGGTAGTCGAGGGAGAGTCCCGACAGCACGACGAACAGCAGCATCGGCACCCAGGAGACGACGTGCCCTGTGCTGGTGAAGCCGAGCAGCCCCTCGGCCCAGGTGCCTTGGAAGACCAGCGTCAGGACCCCGAACGCCGCCAGCACCGACAGCCCGTTGAGCGCGACCGTCATGACCGCCACGGCCACCGAGCGGTAGGCCGCCAGCATGACGACGAGGACGACGGCCAGCACCGCGGCGAGGACGAACGGGAGGCGGGTGTCGAGGCGCTGGGTGTAGTCCATGTTGGCCGCCGCGTCGCCGCCGACCGCGACGTCCGCGCCCGGGACGGAACCGAGCGTCCGCGGGACCAGCTGCTCGCGCAGGGTCGTGACCGCGGTCCGGGACTCGCTGCTCGTCACGGGGTGCGGGACGTTGACGTCCAGGACGTACGTGCGCGCGTCCCTCGACCTCCACGGCTGGTCGACCGCGCCGAACAGGTCGGGCCGCTGCGCCGCCTGCGTCCGCAGCGCGGCGACCTGCTGCTGTACCGCAGGCTCCGAGCCGGCGGGCACCCGTACGACGACCGTGTCGACGCCGGACCGGTCCGGGAACGCGGCGAGCAGCCGGTCGTACGACTGCATCGTGGTCAGCGTCCGCGGGTAGTCCTCGATCTGGGTGGACTTCAGGGACATCTGCGTCATCGGCAGGGCCAGCGCGCCGAGCACGGCGATGCACAGCAGGAGGGCGGCCTTGGGGTGGCGCAGCACCGGTCGCACGATCGCCGCCATCAGACGCGGGCGGTCACCGTTCGTGCCGTTGCTGAGGCGCCACAGGACGGGCAGGCGGGGCCGGTCGACGAACCGCCCGAAGGCCGACAGCATCGCCGGCAGCACGGTGACCGAGGAGACCAGGGCGACGAGGACCACGATGATTGCGCCGGTGGCCATCGCGCTGGAGAACGCGTCGCCGGCGATGAACAGGCCCGCCATCGACAGGGCGACGGCCAGGCCGGAGACGACCACCGAGTGACCGGCCGTGGCGGCGGCGACGTGCACGGCCGAGACGTTGTCGCGCCCGGCGTGCCGCTCCTCGCGGTAACGGCGCAGGTAGAACAGGGAGTAGTCGACGCCGACGGCCATGCCGACCAGGACGAGCAGGTGCATGGTGGTGCCGGGGTCCGGCACGACCTGCGAGGCGAGGGTCCACAGGCCCAGGCCCGCGGCGACCGAGGAGATGGCGAGCACCAGCGGGATGCCGGCCATCACGATGGCGCCGAAGACGATGAGCAGGATGGCGAGCGTGATGGGCAGGCTCAGCGTCGTCGCCTTGCCGAGGTCCTTGTCCAGCCACTGCTGGAAGTCGCTGCCGATCGACGCCGGGCCGACCTCCTCCACCCGGATGCCGGGGTGCGCGGCCTGGACGCCGTCCACCACCCGCTCCAGCGGGCCGACGCGGTCCTGGGCGGTGTCGGGATCGCCCTTCATGGTCACCCGCACGAGCAGCGCGTCACCGCCCTTGCCCCGCAGCGGCGGGCTGACGTCGGCGACGGCGGCGAGGGTGCGCAGGCTGCTGCGTACCTGCGCGGCCGCGGTCTGCGCCTCCCCTGCCTTACCGGGAGCGGTGATGAGGACGTTCTCGACCACGGGGTCGACATAGCCGGCGTCGTCGGCGAGCTTCATCGCGTGGGCGGACTCACCGACGCTGAGCTCCTGCTCCGTGGCCTGGCGCGGACCCTGGATCGCCGCCAGCCCGGTCGCCAGGACGATCAGCAGCAGCCACAGGCCGACCGCCTTGCCGCGGTGCGTCGCGCTCCAGAGGGCGATGCGGTGGGTCAGGCCCGTAGCCGGATCCGGTTGTGCGTCAATGCCATTGGTGCTGGATCGTCGCTTGCGCAAGCTCATGATGATGCTTCCCTTGTCGATGGGGCCGAGTGACCGAACGAGACCTCCGGCCGTTCATGGTCGTGACCAGACTCGCGATCGGCGGCGCCGAAGTCAGTGGTGCGTGCACCCCTCCTGAGGCGGGTGCTACGCCCGGTTGGTGAAGGTGCGCAGGGCGTACGCAGCGCTGCCGATCAGGACGGCGCCGAGCACCACCGCGGCGACCACGCCGGGGTGGGCCGCGGGGTACGAGCCGCCCGTCGGAGCGTCCGTGCCCCAGGCGTCCCGGATGAGCCTGGAGCCGGTGCTGACGGGGTTCCACTCGGCGACGGCGCGCACCCATCCGGGCATCGCGGTCGGCGGGAGCACGGCCGTGGACAAGAAGGTGAGCACGACCAGGAGCAGTGCGCCGATCGAGTCGATCGACTCGGCGTGCTTGACCGCCATCCCGAGCGCGATGCCGACCCAGATCATCGCGTAGGCGAAGACCAGGGCGAGGCCGACACCGCTCAGCACGCCGGCGGCACCGCCGGACGGACGCCAGCCCAGAACCAGCCCGATGCCGCCCAGCACGAGGAGCGCCACCGCGGCCAGGACCAGGTCGGCCAGGCTGTGCGCGATCAGGACGGACCGCCGGCTGATCGGCATCGACCGGAAGCGTTCCATCAGCCCGCGCTGGACGTCGCCGGAGACACTGATCGCGGTCGGCCCCACGCTCGCGAGACCGACCTGCAGAGCGACGCCCGGCATCAGGTAGTCGACATAGTCCGTGGTGCCCACAGGGAGTCGGATGGCGTCCTTGAACAGGTAGCCGACGGCCAGCAGCAGGACCAGCGGGTTCAGGATCACTCCGATCAGCCGACCCGGCGCGGCGCGCATGTGCCGCATCCGCCGGATCACCAGGTCGGCCGTCTCCTCCACGGCGCGCAACGGGCTCCCGGGGAGCCGGTCGGTGGTGAGGGCCTGCTTGGTCACGACCTCGGTCGTCATCGTGTCTCCTTCGGCTGCACCTCGGCCGAGCCGGTCAAGCGGTCTCGGAGGTGGGCCGTGATCTGTTGTGCAGCAATGGGATTCATCATTCCGTCGTGATCGGCATCGACGGGTACGGCAGTGAGCTCGCCGGCGACGTACGGTCGCCACGAGTCCAGGCGTGCGGTCAGGACGGCGTGCGGGTCGTCGCCGGTGCCGCGCATCGCGCCGTACAGGACGGCGTCTCCGCGGTGCGCGCGCGGTCGGTGCCGGCCGGCGAGCAGGGTGTGCTGACGGGCGAGGGCGAGCACCCGTCGTACCTGGACCGTCCCGACACCGGCGAGCGGACCACCGGTACGGCGCAGCACGTCCACCACACCGGCGACCGTGAGCGGGCCCTGCTGTGCGTCGCGCTCGCCGACGTACGCCAGCACCTCCTGGAGCAGGTGCTGCTCGTCCGGTGCGTCGAGGCGGGTCACCGGGAAGCTGTCCAGGATCGCCAGCTGCCCGACCTCGCGGCCCCGCTCGGTCAGCTGAACGGCCATCTCGTGCACGAGCAGACCGCCGTACGACCACCCGAGCAGGTGCACGGGTCCGGTCGGCGCACGCCGCACCACCTCGTCGACGTAGTGGCTCGCCGCGTCCGCGACGGACAGCGGCAGCGGAGCGTCCGGGTCCAGCGACGGTGACTGCAGCGCGACCACCGGCTGGGCCCGGTCGAGATGAGGCAGGAGCGCGAGGTACGCCAGCGACATCCCGATCCCGCCGTGCACGCAGAAGAGTGGCGGGCGCTCGTCGGAGTCGCGCAGCACCAGCACCGGCTCGAAGGCGTCGCGACCGGGGACCTCGCCCCCGGCCGTGGAGACGGCGTCCCCGGTCGACGCGAGCGCGGCGATGCGCTCGGGCGTCCGCGCCTCGATGACGTCGTCGATCTCGACCTCGACGCCCAGGTCCTCCAGTCGTGCCACCAGCTCGACCGACCGGATGCTGTTGCCGCCCACCTCGAAGAAGTCGCTCGCCGCGGTCACCGGCCGACCGAGCACGTGCTCGAACGCGGCGCGCACCACCTCGACCACCGGGTCCTGGGACGGGCGATCGTCCGCGCCGCTCTCGCCGGTCGGCGCCGGCAGGGCGGCGTGGTCGATCTTGCCGTTGACCGTCAGCGGGATGCGGTCGACCGCCGTGATGCTGGTCGGGACCTGGTGCGGTGGCAGCGTCTCCGCGAGCCGCGTCCGCAGCGCTCGCAGGTCCACGGCCCGGTCGGCGACGACGTGCGCGACGAGCTCACGCGAACCTCCCGGTGCGCTCCAGACGTGGACGACCGCCTGCCGGACCGCGTCCTCGGCGAGCAGCGCGGACTCCGTCTCCGCGGGTTCGACGCGGTGGCCGTTGACCTTGACCTGCCGGTCCGCCCGGCCGAGGTACTCCAGCTGGCCGTCGGCGCCGACGCGGACCAGGTCGCCGGTGCGGTACATCCGCTCCCCCGGCCGACCGTACGGGCAGGCGACGAACCGTTCCGCGGTCAGCGCGGCGCGGCCGAGGTAGCCGTCGGCGAGTCCCTGCCCGGCGAGGTAGAGCTCGCCCTCGGAGCCGTCGGGCACGGGCTGCAGCCGGCTGTCGAGCACGTGCAGGTCCCGGCCCGGGAAGGCATGTCCGATCGGGACGCTGCCCGGTGTCATCGGTGCGCTGATGGACGCGCACACCGTGGACTCGGTCGGCCCGTACCCGTTGCGCAGCAACAGCTTTCGGCTGTACGTGTTGACGGTCTCGACGGGAAGGGCCTCGCCGGCGGACAGGATGTCCAGGCCGTCCGGCAGCTCGGCGTCCGGCGGGATCGAACCGATCACGACCGGTGGGAGGACGGCCGAGCGGACGTCGTACCGGCGGAGCAGGTCGGCCAGCGGTGCTCCGGCCCGCTCACGGTCGCCGGCGATCACCGCCGTACCGCCCTGGAAGAGGGACAGACCGATCTCCCAGAACGACGCGTCGAAGCTGAGCGACGCCGTCTGCAGCACCCGCCACCCGTCGCGCGGCCGGACGAGAGTGGCCTGCGCCCTGACGAACTGGTGGGCGCTGCGCTGGCTGATGACCACGCCCTTGGGCCGGCCGGTCGATCCGGAGGTGAAGATGACGTACGCGGGGTCGGCGGGCCGGGCGGGTCGGGCCGGCTCCTCCGGCGCGAGCGGCGACGTCGGGTGGGCCGCGATCCGCGCAGCCGTTCCGAGGTCGTCGAGAACGACGACATCGGCCAGTCCGGCGGACTCCGCCAGGTCGCGGCCGGCTGCGGTCGTGAGCGTCACCCGGGGCGCGGCGTCCTGCGCCATCATTGCGATCCGCTCGTGCGGGTAGGCCGGGTCCATCGGCAGGTAGGCCGCACCGGCGGTCATCACGCCGAGGATCGCGGCGAGCGCCTCGGCCGAGCGCGCCATCAGGACGCCGACGACGTCGCCGGGTCCGACGTCGCGGGCTGCGAGCTCGCGCGCGACCCGGCGCGCCCGGCCCGCGAGGTCCTCGTACGTCCAGGTGGCGGGCCCGTCCGGGCCGTCCCACTGGAGCGCCGGACGGTCGCCGTGCCGCCGCACGACGGTCTCGAACCGCTCGCTGAGCGTCCCCTCCGCCGGGGCGAGCGGCACCAGCGGCGCGTCCGGGCGGTGCAGACCGGCGAGCAGGACGGTCCGGAACCGCTCCAGGACCCGGTTGGCCGTCGTCGTGTCGAACAGGTCGGTCGCGAGGTCGAGGCCGCCGTCCACGCCGGCCGGTACGGTGCCGTCCCACTGCTCGGTGAGCTCGAGGGCGAGATCGACCTTGGCCGCGACCTCCGGCGTCCCCGCCTCGCCGACGGTCAGACCGTCGAGGTCGAGCGCGGCCGCCGGGGTGTTCTGCAGGATGAGCATGACCTGGAACAGCGGGTTGCGAGAGGTGTCGCGCGGGACGGCGAGGGCGTCGACCACGGCGTCGAACGGCACGTCCTGGTGCTCCTGCGCGGCAAGGACCGTGTGCCTCGAGCGCTGCGCCAGCTCGACCAGGCTCGGCGACCCCGAGCAGTCCAGCCGGAGCACGACGGTGTTGACGAACAGCCCGACGAGGTCGTGCAGCCGGTCGTCGTCACGCCCGGCGACCGCCGTACCGATCGGGACGTCCGTCCCGGCTCCGAGATCGGTCAGGGTGGCGGCGAGCGCGGCGTGCAGCACCATGAACGGCGTGACCCCGTGGCGCCGGGCCAGGTCCAGCAGGTCGCGGTGGACCTCGGCGTCCAGCCGGAACGGGATGCGCCGCCCCTGACCGGTGGGACGTGCGGGCCGCGGCCGGTCCGCCGGGAGGGTCAGCGTGTCGGGCGCCCCGGCGAGCTGGCCGCGCCAGTACTCGAGCTGCTGGTACGCGCGGCTCTCCGGGTCGCTCGCGTCGCCCAGCCGCCGGGCGTACCAGTCGACGTAGTCGAGGTAGCGGACCGGCACCGGCGGACGCTGCGGGGACCGTCCGGCGCGGCGGTCGGCGTACGCGCTGGACAGGTCGGCACACAGCGGTCCGAGGGACCAGCCGTCGACGGCGATGTGGTGCACGACGAGCGACAGCACGTGCTCGGCGGCTCCCACGCGCAGGACCGTCGCCCGGACGGGGAGCTGGGTCATCAGGTCGAACGGCGCCGCCGCTGCCTCGGCGAGCCGGCGCTGCACGTCCTCGGGCGGGCAGTCGAGCACGCTCACGCCGAACGCGGTCGTCGGACGCACGTGCTGCACCGGGCGCCCGCCCTGCAGCGGGAACGTCGTGCGCAGCGGTTCGTGCCGGTCGACCACGTCGGTCAGCGCCTGCTCCAGCGCCGGCAGGTCGAGGTCGCCCTGCAGCCGGACGGCGACGGCGACGTTGTACGCCGACCGGCCCGCCCGCACCCGGCTCATCAGCCACATGCGCTGCTGGGCCGCGGTCAGCTCGCCGTCCTGCGCAGCGGGTTCGCGGCGCTCGGGGCGGTCGCCGACCGGGCCTGCGTCCTGCAGCCGCTGGGCGAGGGCGGCGACGGACGGGGCCTCGAACAGCGTTCGCGGCGGCACGTCGACGCCGGTGATCGTCCGCAGCCGGCTCACGACCCTCGCCGCGAGCAGCGAGTGGCCGCCCCGGGCGAAGAAGTCGTCGTGCACGCCGACCTGCTCCACCTCCAGGATCTCGGCGAAGACCTCGGCGAGGACGGACTCGGTCGGCGTACGCGGCGCCACCCCGGAGGCGGCCGCGACGACCGTCGGAGAGGGGAGGGCGTTCCGGTCGATCTTGCCGCTGGTCGTCAGTGGCATCCGGTCCAGCGTGACCACCTGGGACGGCACGAGCGCGGACGGGAGGGATGCGCGCGCGTGCTCGTGGATGTCGGCGGAGGCCGCCGCGGGCGCGACGACGTAGGCGACGAGCAGCGGCTCGGTGCCGGCCGGGTGGTGCAGCACGACGACCGCGTCGTCCACCGCGTCGCTCCGGCACAGGACCGCCTCGATCTCCGCCGGCTCGATGCGGTGGCCCCGCAGCTTGACCTGGTGGTCGGTGCGGCCGAGGCAGCGCAGCCGCCCGTCGGCCGTCCACACCGCCAGGTCGCCGGTGCGGTACATCCGCGACCCGGGTGCGCCCCACGGGTCGGCGACGAACCGGGACGCCGTGAGGGCCGGTCGGTTCCGGTACCCACGGGCGACCGACGGGCCCCCGATGTAGAGCTCTCCCGCGACGCCGACCGGAACCGGGCGCAGCGCGGCGTCCAGCACCCGGCAGTCGTTGCCGGCGATCGGCCTGCCGATGTCCGGGCCCTCGCCGCAGGGCTCGCCGACACGTCCGCCCGTCGACCAGATCGTCGTCTCGGTCGGCCCGTACAGGTTGTGCAGCAGCGCACCGCGGCGCACCATCTCGTCGGCGAGATCCGCGGGCAGCGCCTCGCCGCCGCTCACGGCCGTCAGCCCGCGCAGCGCGTCCGGGTGCTGCCGGCACAGCTCGCGCCAGTGCACCGGGGTGGCCTGCATGACCGTCGTACCGGACGACCGCAGCAGCGCGACCAGCCGGTCGACGTCGCGGACGGTCTCCTCGTCCGCCAGGACGATGCTCGCGCCCGCGAGCAGCGGTGCGAGCACCTCGGTGTGGGCGATGTCGAAGCCGAACGTCGTCACCGCGAGCATGCGGTCGGCAGCGGTGAGACCGCCGACGGCCGCCGGGTACGCGCGCAGGGTGTTGGCGAGGTTCGCGTGCCCCACGACGACGCCCTTGGGCCGCCCCGTCGTCCCCGAGGTGAAGATGACGTACGCCGGGTGGCCGCCCCGCAAAGGCTCGGTGCGGTCCCGGTCGCTCACCGGGTCGCTCGTCGGCGCATCGGCGTCGAGCATCTCGTCGCAGAGCTCATCGAGCGCGAGGCGGTCGACCCCGACGGCGTGGTCGGTGAGGGCCGCCAGGCGCTCGGACGTCCCCACCAGCAGCGAGGGCGCAGCGTCGTCGAGGATGACGGCCAGGCGCGCGGGAGGCAGGAAGGGGTCGAAGAACACGTACGCCGCGCCGCTGGAGAGGACGCCGAGCATCGCGACGACCGCCTCACCCGTCCGCGGCACCGCCAGGCCGACCAGCGACTCCGGCCCGATGCCTCGACGGACGAGCGCCCGCGCCAGCCGCTGCGACTGCGCGGCCAGCTCGACTCCGGACCAGGACCGGTGCTCACCGACCAGGACGGAGTCCGACCTCGCGGCGATGGCGGCGACGAGGTCGTCGCCCGGCAGGCCCTCGTACGCCTCCGGCCCCCGGCCGAGCGCGATCAGGCCGCTCCGCTCGTCCGGCGTGGCCACCGGGAGCGCCGCCACGGGCGAGGCCGGGTCGCACTCGGCCACGACGGCCAGCAGCGACCGGAACCGCTCCAGCAGCGAGGACGCGCTGTGGCCGGCGCGCAACCGGGCGCGGACCTGCAGCACCAGCTCCAGCTCGTGGTCGACCGGCAGGACGGTCATCGTCACCGCGTACCCGGTCCCGGCGAACGTCTCGACGCTCTGGACGGGGATCGTGTCGGCCGCGGATGCGTCGAGGTCGGGCATCGGGTAGTTCTGCACCGTCAGCAGCGAGTCGAAGAGGGCGTCCACGCCGGCCGCGCGCTGGATCGCGCCCATCCCGGCGTAGCGGTGCTCCTCCGTCGCGAGCGCAGCGGCCTGCACCTCACGGGCGAGGTCGCCGATCGAGGTACCGGCGCGCGCACGCACCCGGACGGGATAGGTGGCGCACAGGGTGCCGACCGCCGTCCCCACGCCGGCCACGGGGGCGGCCCGCCCGGAGTCGACCTGTCCGAGCACGACGTCCTCGCTGCCCGTCGCGTACCCGGCGACCAGCGCCCAGCAGACCTGCAGCACCGTGGTGAGCGTGACCTGCTCGCGCCTCGCCCACTCCGTCAGCAGCGTGGTCGTCCGTGCGTCGACCAGCGCCGTTCGGCGATCCAGCGGACGTCCCGGGTCGCCGTCGTCGGCGGCGAGCAGCGTCGGGGACGCCAGACCGGAGAGCGCGTCGGACCAGGCGGTCAGCGACGCGTCGAGGCTGCGTCCGCCCAGCCAGCCGAGGAAGTCGCGGAACGCCGGGTCCGGACGGCTCAGGGGACCCGACCCGGCGTACTCCTGCGCGACCGCCTGGAGCAGCAGCGGGAGCGACCAGCCGTCGAGGACGAGGTGGTGGACGGCCAGCAGCAGCCGGTACGACCCGTCCGGGCGGCCGAGCAGCGTCGCTCGCAGCAGCGGGGGGTCGGTGAGGTCGAACCGCGCCGTACGGTCCGCGGTGGTGCGCCGCTCGACCTCGCCGGCGGCCGCGTCCGACGACAGGCCCGTGAGGTCGACGACCTCCCACGGCACGGTCGCGTGCGGCGGTACGACCTGAACGGCCTGCCCGTTGCGGCGGCGCCGGAAGCAGGCACGCAGGTTCGGGTAGCGCACGAGCAGGGCGTCGACGGCTGCGTGCAGGCGCTCGGGGACGAGGCGCTCGTCGAGCTCGACCACCACCTGCAGCACGTACGGGTCGTCGTCGCGTCCCTCGCACTCGAAGAGCAGACCGTCCTGCAGCGGTGTCAGCGGAAGGTAGTCGTTCCGCGCGGTGGTGATGGTCATCTCGAACCTTCCTCAGACGAACCCGAGCTCGGCGTCGAGCTCGTCCAGCTCGGCGTCCTCCAGGACGGGCAGACCGGCCTCGACCGGCTCGGGTGCGGCCGCTGTGACCACGGCTGCGAGCAGACCCGGCGCCGGGTGGGCGAAGACGTCGCGGGGCGCGGCGACCAGACCGCGCTCCCGCAGCGCTGCGACCAGGTGGATCGCGGTGATCGAGTCGCCGCCGAGCAGGAAGAAGTTGTCGTCCGGTCCGACCCGGTCCCGACCCAGCGCGGACGCGAACGCCTCACAGACCGCGGCGTCGTGGACGCCGGCTGGACGCACGCGCACCGGCTCGGCGAGAACCGTTGCGTACGAACCGGACTCGTCCTTCGTCTCGGTCAGAGCGGCGGGCACCCGGCCCGCGGCGATGTCCTCGAGCGCCCGTCGCAGGGAGGCGGCCAGCGCCGCGGCACGGTCGTGATCGAGCCGTCGCGGGTCGTGCTCCACGCGCAGGACGAGCCGGTCGCCGGGTTCGACCACGAGGCTCAGCGGGAAGTGCCGCGCGTCGTGGGCGCGCGCGTTCTCCAGGCGCAGTCCCGGGGCGACGGGTCCCTCGATGCGCCCCGCCGGGAAGTTCTCCAGGACGACGACGCTGTCGAACGGCTCGCCCACCCGGGCCAGCTGCGGGTTGGCGGCGAGCGTCCGGGTGAGGGGCAGGTGGGCGTACGCCCGCATCCGCGCCTGCTCCCGCTGGATCCGTCCGACCAGCGCCGCGAGGTCCTCTCCCGGTCGTCGCACGATCCGAACTGCCGTGGTGGACAGCAGCATCGCGATCATGTCCAGCGCCCCGTCGAGCTCAGGCGGGCGGACGGAGGCGACCGACCCCATCAGCACGTCGGCGCGCCCGGTCGCCTCGGCGAGCGCCGCCGCCCAGGCGACGTGCACGACGGTCCCGAGGGTGACCTGCTCGGCGCGCAGGCGGCGCTCCAGCTCGAAGGCGCGCTCGTCGTCCAGGAGCACGGGCAGCGCGGCGACCTCGTCCCCGGCTGTCACCGACGGGTCCGCGACCAGCGTGGGTGCGTCGATGCCCGCGAGCGCCTCGCCCCAGGCCCGCAGTCCTGCTGCGTCGTCGGAGGCGGCCATCGCCCGGTGGTAGGTGACGGGATCGGCCCGAGGGACCAGCTGCTCGCCGCGGTACGCCGCCAGGACGTCCTCGACCAGCAGCGGCATCGACCAGCCGTCGACGAGGATGTGGTGCAGCGTCAGCACCAGGTGCGCCCGACCGGGCCCGGCGGGCACCACGGCGCAGCGCAGCGCGGGCCCCTGGACGAGGTCGAACGGGTGCGCCCTCTCGTTCCGGGCGACGGTCTCGACGTCCTCGCCGTCGAGGACGCGCAGCCGCACCGCGGCCGCGTCCGGGACGACCGCGACAGGTAGGCCGGCACCGGTGAACGCGAAGGTGGTCCGCAGCGCCGAACGCGCGTCGACCACGCGCTGGAGCGCCTCGGCGAGGCGGTCCGGGTCGAGGTCGCCGACCAGGTCGCCGCGGACCTGCAGGACGTACGGGTCGGCGTCCTCCCGTGCCTCGTGCTGGAAGAGCAGGCCGCGCTGGGTCGCCGTCACCGGCAGCACCTGGTCGAGCACCGCCGGTCGGTGAGCCGCCGCGAACCGGTCGAGGTCCGTCGCGGTGACCTCGACCAGCGTGACGTCGGCCGGCGTCAGATCACGGTTGCCGACGCGGTCCTCGCATGCGACCAGGTCGGCGAGGGCGTTCTCCCAGGCCAGGGCGAGCCGCTGCACGTCGTCCGCGCGCAGCACGCCGTCGGCCCACTGCCACTCCACGACCAGCTCGATCCCGTCGGCCGTCTCCTCCGCGAGGGCCGTGATCCCGAGCGCGTGGCGCAGCGGCAGCTGCGGGTGGGTACCCGTGCCGATCACGCCGAGCCCGAGGCCGCTGTCGAGCGTCTCGAGCGGTTCGAACGTCCAGGCCGCGACGGCGGCTGTGGTGGCGAACCGGCCGAGGTAGTTGAAGCCGACCGCGGGCACCGGCTGGTCGCCGAGCAGCCGGTGACCCTGCGGGTGCTGGTGGCGGACCATGCCGTACCCGATGCCGTGGCCGCTCACGGAGGCGAGCCGGTCGTGGACGGCCTTGACCTCACGGGTGAGCGTGCCGGCGCGGTCCTCGTGGCTGGACGGGGCCGTGAGCCGGACAGGGAAGGCGGAGGTGAACCAGCCGACGGTGCGGGCGACGTCCGGCGTCGGCGCGCCGGGCAGCTCCTCCCGGCCGTGGCCCTCCAGCTCGACGACCGGTTCCAGCCCGAGCCCCGTCTCGCCGATCGCGACGCTAAGGGCGGCGAGCAGGACGTCGTTGACCTGTGACCGGTACGCGGCGGGGGTCGCGGTGAGGACCTGCTCGGTGAGCGAGCGGTCCACCCGCCGGCGCAGCCGCTGGGCGGAGCCCCAGGTGTGCCGGGCGGGGTCGAGCGCGGCGCCGGTGACGGCTCCGGCCTCCCGCCAGTGCGCGACCTCGCTGCGGGCGAGGTCGCCGTCGCGGGCGACGTGCCCCTGCTGCCGTACGAACTCGCCGAAGGTGGCGCCCTCGGGACCGACCTGCACCGACCGGCCGGCGGTCCGCGCCGCCCACGCCTGCTCCAGGTCCTCGCGCAGGATCCGCCAGGAGACCGCGTCGACGCTCAGGTGGTGGACGGCGAGCAGCAGCCGTCGCACCGGCCCGTCGAGCAGGACGGCCTGCCAGCAGCGTCCGGCGGCCGGGTCGAGCCGTTCACCGGCGAGCCGCACGACGTCGGCGAGGTCGCTGCCCTCGGGTGCGGTCATGACCTGCGCGGTGATGCCCGCTGCGTCCTCGGCCAGCGGGACGACCGTGCGCCACACCCGGTCGGCGACGTCGGTGGTCACCGCGCGCAACATCGGGTGGGCGCCGGCGACCGCGGCCATCAGGTCCCGTACGTCCGGCTCGGTCAGCGCGTCCGGCACGCGCAGCACGACGTACTGGCAGTACGCCGCGGCCGGGCCGTCGACCGAACCGCACTCGCGAGCGAGCTCGGCGGCGATCGGGGTCGGCTCGACGGTCTCAGGCCGGACCGGGGCCGGCGCGGCGGGCGACGCCGCGTCCTGGCGCGCGCCGGTCGCGAGGAGGGCGCGAGCGGTCCCCTGCTCGAACACGTCCCGCGGGCTGACCTGGAGGCCGAGCTCCCGCAGCACCCGGACCGCCTGGATCGCCGTCACCGAGTCACCGCCGGCGGCGAAGAAGTTGTCGTCGGCGCCGAGGTCCGGCCGGCGCAGCACCTCGCCGAGCGCCGTGGTCACCGCCCGGAGGGAGGCGTCGGCACGCGACGGGTCGGGCGCCGACGTCGTGGCCGACCCGCCCGGGACGTGCTGCTCGGCCGTGAGCTCCGGCAGCGAGCGCCGGTCGATCTTGCCGTGCGCGGTGAGCGGCATCGTCCCCACGGCGCACCAGCGGGCGGGCACCATGTGCTGCGGCAGCAGGCCCTCCAGCCGGCTCCGCAGACCGGCCAGGTCCGCGCCGGCCTGGCCGGTGACGTACGCGTCCAGGTGGGTGGACCCGTTCCCGCGGCGGGCGACGACGACCGCGGTGTCGACGTCGTCGAGCTCGCACAGGGCCGCCTCGATCTCACCGAGCTCGATCCGCTGGCCGCGGATCTTCACCTGGTGGTCGAGGCGCTCGATGAACTCCAGCTGCCCGTGCTCGGACCAGCGGACCCGGTCGCCGGTGCGGTACATGCGCGCGCCGGCGGACCCGTACGGGTCGGCGACGAAGGTGACGGCGGTGCGGCCGGGGTCGTCCAGGTAGCCCAGCCCGACGCAGTCGCCGGAGACGTACAGCTCGCCCACGGCTCCCGGCGGGAGCGGGCGCAGGTCGGGGCCGAGCACGAGCAGCCGGGTGTTGCGGATGGGTACGCCGATGGGTGCGCGCCGCTCCAGGGGGGTGTGCGGGCCGAGCGTCGCGTGAGCGACGTCGTCGGAGCACTCCGTGGGGCCGTACGCGTTGAGCAGGGGCACGTCCGGGCAGGCGGCGCTCCAGCGGCGGGCGAGATCGACCGGCAGGGCCTCGCCGGTGACCATCAGCGCCCGCAGCCCGCGCAGCGGAGCGGCGCCGCCCCACAGGTCGAGGGACGCGCGCAGGAGCGACGGCACGACCTCCAGGACCGTCACGCGGTCGGCGGCCACCACGGCGGCGAGCGCGTCGGGATCGGCCGCCGTGCCCGGCGACACCACCCGCACGGCCGCGCCGACCATCACCGGCAGCAGCATCTGCCAGATGGACACATCGAAGGTGACGGGCGCGTTCTGCACCAGGACGTCGTCGGGCTGCAGCGCGAGGAGGTCCTGCTTGCAGCGCAGGTGGTTGAGCATACCCCCGCGGTGCACCATCGCGCCCTTGGGACGGCCCGTGGTGCCGGAGGTGAACAGCACGTACGCCGGGTGCTCCGGTCGGCCGAGGACCGGGGTGAGCTCCTCGGGCAGCGGCCGGGCGAGGATCTCCTCCAGTACGACCACCTGCGGGCGGGTGTCGAGCGGGAGCCGTCCGACCGCCTCCTCGGCGAGAGCCGTCGCGTCCCGGTCCACCACCACGACGTCCGCGCGGCAGTCGCCCAGCAGGCTCGCCACGCGCGCCACCGGCGACCGGACGTCCAGCGGTACGAACGTCCCTCCCGCGGCGAGCACGCCGAGCACCGATGCGACGAACGGTCGTCCGGGCGAGGCGAGCAGCGCTGTCGTCCGGCCGTTGCCGACCGCGCGCGCCACCAGCTCGCACGTGCGCACGAGCACGTCGTACGTCCACACACCGTCGTCGTCGATCGCGGCGACCGCTGCCGGATACTCCAGCGCGCACCGGCGCACCTGCTCGACCACGCCGTCGTACGGGTCGTCCACGACCGGTCCGTTCCCGACCCGGAGGGTGTCCACGTCGTGCCCGTCCAGGACGTCCAGCGTGGCCAGCCTCTGCTCCGGAGCGGACCCGACGAGGCGGTCGATGAACGCCTCGAGGCGGGAGGCGTGCGCGACGACCTCGCCACCGTCGTACATGGCGGGGTTGCCGTTGACGTGCAGCTCGACCGAGCCGTCCAGGCCGTCGAGCACGGTCACCATGAAGTCCTCGACGGCACCGGTCGACATGTTCACCACCCGGGCCTCGGCGCGTCCCAGGTCCAGGACCGGGTGCTGGGGCAGCACGTTCACGTAGGGGCCGTACGGTCGCCGGTCCTCCACCGGCACACCGGCGAGTCGGCGGACCTGCTCACCGCGGAAGCGCTGGTGCTGGACGGTGCGGAACAGCTCGGCCGCGGTGCCGGCGACCAGCTCGCCGACGGTCCTGCCGGGCGCCGCGTCGATCCGCAGCGGCAGGTAGTTCGCCACCATGCCGGGCACCTGCCGGGTCCGGCGGCCCACGCGACCGGTGACGGGCACCGTCAGCTGGGCCGAGGTCGCCCCGGTGGCCTTGGCGACGTAGGCGCCCGCCGCGGCGATGACGTACGCCGCCCACGAGACCCCCGCGCCCGCGGCCGCGGCCCGCCAGCCTTCAGCGCGGTCCTTCCCGACGACGCGGGTGTGCCGCAGCTGGGTCGGGGCGGGCGCGGCCGTCCGCAACGAGAGCGTGGAGGGCTCGGCGAACGCCGTCGCGCGAGCGCGCCAGTAGGCGTCGTCCCGGTCGTGGGCCGGCGACTCCTCGTACGCCCGCTCGGTGTCCAGCAGCACGCGGAACGGGGGCAGCGACCGGCCGGCCGCGTCCTCGAGGGTGCCGCCCTCGTCCAGCTCGCGGTAGATCGCGGCCAGCCGGTCGTACGCGGGAACCCGGCTGTAGCCGTCCGAGACGAGGTGGTGCATGGCGATGTACAGCAGGTGCCGGGTCGGTCCGAGGACGTAGAGGGCGCAGCGAACCAGCGGCTCGCCGTCCAGCCGGAACGGGCGGTCGAGGTCCGCCCACATCTGCGCGACCGCCTCGTCGTGACCGACGTCGCCGCGCGCGGTCAGGTCGTGGACGGGCAGGGGCAGGGCGATGTCCCGAGGCTCCTGGACGGGCACACCGTCGACCTCCCGGAACCGCATCCGCATCCCGTCGGCCTCGTGCAGCAGCCGGTCCAGGGCCCGCTCCAGCAGCCCCACGTCCAGCGGTCCGCGGATGTCGAGGTGCTCCCCCATCGTGTGCAGCGCGGGCCGGTCCGACAGCGTCTCGTCGAACCAGATGGCGCGCTGGGCAGCGGTGAGGTCGAGGGGTTCAGTGGCCATGGGTGGAGTTCTCCTGCGATGCGGTCAGCGAGTGGCGGGGGCCGCGTCGACGGCCGGTTCGAACGGGGTCGGCACGCGCAGGTCGAGCCGGGTGATGCCGTCCTGGGCGCCGAGACGGGCGGGCCGGGTGGCCTCGTCGCCGTAGCGGTTACGGACCCAGGAGTCGTCGTGCACGGTCGTGAGGTAGCGCTCCCCCAGGTCGGGAGCGATCGCGACCGCGAGGATGTCGTCGCGACCGTGGCGTGCGAGCCAGGTCGCCGCCGCCGCGACGACGGTGCCGGTCGAGCCACCGAGCAGGAAGCCGGACCGGGCCAGCGCCTTCGCGGCCCGTACGGTCTCGGCCTCCTCCACGAGCAGGACCTCGTCGGGCTCCACCGGGTCCAGCAGGGGCGGGCGGACCCCGGCGCCGAGGCCCGGGATGTGCCGGGTGGCGGCCGGCGTGCCGAACGTCACGGAGCCGACGCTGTCGACCGCGACGACCCGCGTGGACGGGCTGTGGTCGCGCAGGTAGCGCATGACGCCGATCAGGGTCCCGCAGGTGCCGGCGCCGACGAACACGACGTCGGGGACGCCCGCGCCGGCGAGGATCTCCGGCCCGGTCGTCGCGTAGTGACCACGCCAGTTCGCCTCGTTGGCGTACTGGTTCGGCCAGAACCACGACGGGTTCTCCTGGAGCATCGCGCTCACGGCCGCCAGCCGCGCACCGAGCAGCCCGGTCTGCGGGTGCGGCTCACTGACCACGACGACCTCCGCGCCGAACGCGCGCATCATCGCCAGCGACGCGGGCGTGCACCGGGTGTCGGTCACGCAGTGGAACTCGTAGCCGCGACTGGCCGAGGCCATCGCGAGGGCGACGCCGAGGTTGCCCGACGAGCTCTCCACGAGGTGACCGCCGGGGATCAGCGTCCCGGCGCGCTCGGCCACGTCCAGCATGCTCATCGCGGCCTTGAGCTTCACCGACCCGGCGAGGTTGAGCCCTTCGCACTTCAGCAGCAGCCGCCGCCCGAGCGTAGGGGTCAGGTCGATGAACAGGTCGGGCACGTTGAACTGCTCGGCCGAGGTGATGACGGTCATCGATGATCCCTCCGGTCGCTCGGGCGGGCGCCGCTCAGCGGGCCGTCCGGCTCATCTCGTGGAAGAAGCCCGGGACCGGTTCGAGCGCCCCGGACGAGCCGAGCTCGTCGTGGATGTAGCGCGCGAGCGCCAGGTCGAGCACGCCGAGGCCGAACGGGGAGAGCACGACGGTCCGGTCGGCCGGGATCTGCACCTCGCCCTCGATGACCTGGGCGAGGGTGCCGGCGAGGAAGTCGCGGTGGCCGAGCTCCTGCTCCATCAGGTGCACCGACGTGTTGGCCTTGAGGCAGTGCTCGACGTCGTCGACCACGTTCACGGCCGAGCGGATCACCTCGGTGCCGAGGTCGCGCAGCGACACGTTCAGCACGACCGGGTGGTGCGAGAAGGCCTGCGGGTCGAGCAGGTACGGCTCCGGCGCGACCGTCGCGAGCACGACGAGGTCGCTCGCCCGTACGAGGTCCTCGGCCGTGTCGTGGACCGTCACGGTGGCGCCGTCGGACGCCCCGCGCAGGTAGTCGGCGAACGCTCCGGCGTGCTCCGCGGACAGGTCGTGGATGCCGATCTCGTCGTACGCACCGCCGGCGGCCTGCAGGTAGTGGTGCACGTACCGGGCGATGAGGCCTCCGCCGACGATGCCGAGGCGCCGGGCACGCGGCCGGGACGCCCCGAGGACCTGAGCGCCGAGCGCTGCCGAGGCCGCCGTACGAGCTGCGCTGATGATCGACGCCTCCAGGCAGGCGTACGGGTAGCCGGTCGTCGGGTCGTTGAGGATGACGACGGCGGACGCCCTGGGGATGCCGCGCTCGATGTTCGCCGGGACGCTCGAGATCCACTTGATGCCGTCGACGGCCTGCTCCCCCGCGACCGAGGCCGGAAGGGCGATAATCCGGTTGGCCGGGCGGTCCTCGAACCGCAGGAAGTACGACGGCGGGTTGACCGTCAGGCCGCGCTCGTGCGTGAGGTAGGTCTCGCGGACGACGTCGAGGACGACCTTCTCGCGTCCGGCGAGGGTGGCGCTCACCTGCTCTCCGCTGATCACCGTGAACGCGGGCTGGGGCTGCGCAGTCATCTCGTTCCTTGTCTCAAGAGGTCGTGCCCGCGGGTGCGGTGCTTCGGAACCAGCGTGGTCGAGCGCCCTGACCCGGCCCTGACGCCTGGCTGACGCCGCGGTCACAGCCCGGTGGCCTCTGCTCCGAGGACGGGCCGGCTCGACTCAACAGCGCGAAAACCGTTGAGCAGCTGAATGTTTCGGGTGCCTTCCATGAACTCGATGCCACGGGCGGCCCGCACGGCCCGGTCCAGGGCCGGCCATGCGGTGAGAGCGGCCGGGCCGCCGAGCATCTCGGCGACCTCGCGCGTGACGTGCTCGGCCAGCCGGCACGCCCGCGCCTTGGCGATCGACGCGAGCGCACCGTCGCCGGTCTCGTCCACCACCAGGGCCGCCCGCAGGACGAGCTCGCGCGTGACGACGACGCGCCGCTCGAGGTCGGCCACGCGGTCCTGCGCGCTCGGTGGTGGAGTGCCCCACGCCCGCGCGAGGACGTCCAGCGCCGAGCCGGCCACGCCAAGGGCCATCGCCGCCACGCCGGGGCGCAGCCGGTTGAACACCTCGACCGCACCCCGCAGGCCGCGTCGCCCGCGAGGCAGGGACCGGCCCAGCTCGTCCTCGACGCCCACGGGCACCCGGTCGAGATGCACCGCGCAGAACTGCGCACCGCGAATCCCCAGCATCGGCAACGGTTCTGCGCGGAACTGAGGCAGCGTCGCGTCCACGAGGTACGCACCGACGCCGAGCGGCCCTCCGGAATGACGCGCGAAGACCACGGCGTGGCGCGCACGGGCGGCGCCACCGACGTACCTCTTCTCGCCGACGAGGTACGCCTGGCTCGTACCGAGGTCGCCGACCAGACGTGTCTCCATCGAGGCGGCGTCGGAGCCGTGGCCGGGCTCGGTGAGCGCGAAGCACGACCACGTGGGCCCGGCGGTGAACTGCGGGAAGAACCGGTCGCGCTGCTGCTGGTCGCCCAGGTGGGCGATCAGGACGCCGGACATCGACGGTCCGGGGGCCGCCATGAGGACGCCCAGGTCTCCGCGGCTCAGCTCCTCGAGCACGACCGCCCGCTCGACGGCGGTGGTGCCGTCGACGCGGTGACCGTCGCACACGTCGGCGTCGCGATAGTCCGCCGGCGTCCCTGCCGTCGCCATCCACCGGAGCCCGCCGCCCGCCGGCGCATCCGGCCGGAGCCCGTGCTCGCGGTCGACCAGGTCGGCGTGCGCGGCGAAGTCGTCCGCCCACTCGGTGGCCATCTCCCGCACCCCCGGCAGCAGGTCGTGCTCGGCACGCCGGGTGTGTGGTGCCGACGCCGCGGACGCCGCCACGGGTACGGCGACCGCGCAGCCTTCACTTCTCGTCGCCTCGACGCCGATCCCGCCGGCGAGGAACCCGTGGGCACCGTGCAGCCGCAGCAGATCTCGCTCGACGTCGGTGAGCCGGCGGTGCAGCCGGGCGAGGGTGGACACCGGCGGCTCCGGGCGCAGCGCCCGCAGCTCGATCTCGATCTCCGCGTGGTCGGCGAGGGTGTCGGTCAGCTGGGCACGCACGGTCGGGACGGTGATCAGGGCGGCATCGCCGGACCGCCGGCCGCGCAGGTGGTCCACCACGCTGTCACGCAGCCGTTCGCCGAACCCGAGCCTCGCCCACAGCACCGCGGGCCCGCCCACCGGCCCGGTCACGTCCAGAGCGGCGTCGATGCCCGATCCGCGCGCCAGGCGCCGGATGTCGCCGAAGGACGGTGCGTCCACGGCGGCACCCCCGCGCGCGTCGGGGCTCATGGTGCGGGCTCGCCGCACGCACCCGGGAGGGCGATGAGACCGTGGACCGCGCCGAGCGCGGGATCCGCCTCCAGCACGACGACCGGCTCCTCGACCGTCGCGGCCAGGTACGCCCAGACGCCGGTGCACGGGGCGCCGTGCTGGGCGCGCACCACCTGCGCGGCGACGTCCGGCATCCACGCCGGGTCGATTCCGGCGCCGACGACGACGCGGACCGGCTGGACCCCGGCCGTGGAGCACAGCCGGTCCAGCACCTCGCTCACCGCACTCCGCTGGGCGGCGCCGAACCCGCGCGCCACGCCGTGCCGCTGGGCCAGGCCCGTCCGCGGGTCGGCCGTACGCTCCAGCACCACCGCGACCGCGGCGTCGGTCCGCGGGACCTGGTACGGCTCGGCGCGGACCGCGTAGGGCAGCGTCACCTGGTCCAGGGCGACCACGGCGACGCGCTCGTACCCGTGCCGCGTGGCGAACAGCTCCGCCAGCTCGAGGGCCTGGAACGGCGCGACGACACCCATGTCGGCGACGCCGAACGCCGCACGGACCCGCGGGTGGGCCTGGATGATCTCGGTCGTGGGCAGCCGGGCGGCGAAGTAGTCGGGCACCGCGTACGCGACGACGACCAGGTCGAGGTCGTGGTCGCGAGCGAGGGGTTCCAGCGCCGACACGGCCAGCCGGCCGTAGCTGTTGCCGGGGCGGGTCAGCAGCTCCTCCCGGCGGAACGGCACCCCGGTCTCCTCCAGCATCGCGGCCTGGAAGTCTCGCGAGGCGGCCTCGGGCAGCTCGCTGCGGACGCCGCCGCGCAGGTGGTGGACACCGGTGATGCCGAACCCGAGCAGGGAGCCCGCCGGCACCGCCGTCCCGGCGACGCTCCCGGGAGCGATGGCGTACACCTCAGGCGTCCCGCTCGTGGGCCAGGTACGCGGCGAGCGTGCCGACCGTGGTGAAGTCCTTCATCTCGAGCGACTCGACGTCGAGCTCGATGCCCAGGCGCTCCTCCAGGACCATCAGCAGGTCCAGGACGCCGGTGGAGTCCAGGCCGATCTCGTGGAAGAGCGACGTCTGCGCGGTGACGCCCTCCATCGGGCGGTCGAGCGTCTCGGCGAGCCCCTCGATGACGGCGTCGACGATCGTGGTGTCGGTGGTGGTCGTGGTCATGGTGGTTCTCCTTCGGTGGTGCGCGGCGGTCAGTCGACCGCGACGACGGGTGGGCTCGGGACGACCAGGTGCTGGCGGTCCAGCAGGTCCTGCGGACGGTCGCTGCTGCGGACCAGGTGCGCCCGGCCGTCGAGGACCAGGACCTCGGCGGGGTAGCCGTGGCTGAGGAAGAGCCCCGGCGAGGCGGTCGGCCCGTACGCCCCGGAACGGTGCACCGCGACCAGGTCGCCCTGGCGCAGCGGCGGCAGCATCGCGTTCTTGGCCAGCAGGTCGTTCGGCGTGCACAGCGGGCCGCTCACGTTCCACGGCTCCCGCGGCTGGTCGGCCGCGCCGACGAGGTCGATCGGGAAGTTGCGCCGCACGAACGACCCGACGCCCACGGCGGGCATGTGGTGGTTGGTCCCGCCGTCGGCGACCGCGAACCGCTCACCGCGCGAGGTCTTGGTGTAGCGCACTCGGGTCAGGTAGAGGCCGGCGTCGGCGGCCAGGTACCTCCCGAGCTCCATCGCGAGTCGCACGTTCTCGTGCCGCGCGACGAAGTCCTCGATCAGCGGGTTGATGCCGGCGGCGAGCCGGTCGACGTCGGGGTCCTGCTCGCCCTCGAAGTACGCCACGCCGAGGCCGCCGCCGACGTCCACCAGCTCCAGCTCGATGCCGTGACGCGCGGCCACCTGGTCGGCCAGCGCCAGGATGCGCGCGGTGTTCTCCACCACGACGTCGGCGTTGAGGATGCGCGTGCCCATGTAGACGTGCACCCCGACGAGGTGCACGTGCGGGTAGCCGGCCGCGAGGTTCTCCGCCGCGAGGACCTGCTCGTCGTCGATGCCGAACTGGCGCGGCTTGCCGCCCATGGTGAGGCCGGAACCCTTGACGGAGAAGCTGGGGTTGATCCGCAGCGCCACCCGCGCCCGGCCGCCTCGCTCGCCCGCCAGCCGCTCGATCAGGTCGAGCTCCTCGAAGGACTCCGCGACGAGCGTGACCGCGCCGGCGTCCAGGCAGGCCGAGAGCTCCTCGACGCTCTTCCCGGGCCCGAGGAAGATCACGTCCTCGGGCGGCGTGCCGGCCAGCAGCGCCGTCCGCAGCTCGACGAGCGAGGACACCTCCGCGCGCGCCCCGGCCCGCCGCAGCACCGAGTACACCGACACGTTCGGGTTGGCCTTGAGCGAGTAGAAGATCTCCAGCCGCTCGTGCAGCGCCTGCCGCAGCCGCGTGAACGTCCCCTCCAGGACGTCCCCGTCGTACACGAAGCACGGCGTGCCGAACTCCTCGGCGATGTCCTTCAGGGCCACGCCCTGGACGGTGGTCTGCTGCTCGGTCATGCTGCCTGCTCCTGCATCTGGTCGAGCCGCGCGCGGACGAGTCCGTCGATCGCGGCGAGGTCCTGGTCGTCGTCACCGATCACGAGCGCGTAGAGGCGTCCGGAGGCGACAGGCGCGCCGTCCGGGAGGGTCAGCGCGTGCGCGGCGTTCACCGTCGCGAACCCCTGCACGACGGCTCCCGTGCCCCGGGCGGGGTCGTACGCCGCGTCGGCGAGCGCTTCTCGTACGGCCGCGAACGGCACCGGCCGGGTGGACCGGATCTCGTAGTGGCGGGCGAGCGCCGCCTGGCCGTCGTCCACCAGCTGCTCCTGCAGGTTCAGCTGGTAGGTCGACATGTTGTTGCGCGCGTTGATCTCGATGAGCGGGTGCAGGGTGCCGTCGCGCTCGGTGAGTGCGTCGATGCCGACGACGCCCGCGAATCCGTCGCGGGCCAGCGCCGCCCCGACCACGTCGGCCGTCTCCCGGATCAGGGCCTCGTCGGCCTCGGGGAGGACGGCCGGGAAGCGGTGGCCCTGGTGGACGCCGCCCGCGGTCAGGGCCTCCTTGACGAAGTCGAAGTGCACCCGGCCGGCCGCGTCCACGGTGAGCTGGTAGTTGAAGTCGCGGTCCTTGTCGAGCCACTGCTCGATGCAGAAGCCGAGCGGGCCGGGCTGCGAGCCGGCGCGACGGGCGATCATCCGGACGATCCGTCGCAGGCGTGCCGGGGTGTCGACGACGGCGATCCCCTTGCCGCTCACCCCGAGCGCCTCCTTGACCACCAGCGGGCGCTCGTCCAGGTACGGCAGCGCCTCCTCCGCGGCCGCGTGCAGCTCCTCGACGGTGCGGCAGGCCCAGCCGTGGGGCTGGCGGATCCCGTACTCCTGCGCCAGGTCCCGGCTGTACACCTTGCTGTTGACGTGGACGGCGACGCGCTCGCTCGGGCCGGCGACGGCGAGGCCGGTCCGCCGGGCGATCTCCTCCTCGAGGTCGGAGATGCCGTGGGCGTACAACCGGTGGCCGCTCTCGCGCAGCGCGGCGAGCTGGGCCAGCAGCAGGTCGTCGGCGAGCGCGTCCTGCGACACGGACCTGGTCGGGTCGTGGTGCGCGGGCGCGAGCACGGTCGGGAGCTGCAGGCCGATGCGCCGCAGCTCGGTGAGGTGGTCGGGGTCGGGCGCCGACTTCAGCACCACGACGTCACCGGGACGCCCGAGCAGCAGCGCGAGCTCGTCCATCCGGTTGACGACGGCGGCGCCGAGGTCGGAGGTGAGCCGCGGCAGCCCCACCTCGTCGCGGGCCCAGCGCTCCTCCACCTCGAAGTTGCCGACGATCACCAGCGGTGTGCTCGGGTCGCCGGTCACCGCCTGCCGCAGACGTGCGGCGAACGGTGGTGCGGAGGCGTCCGCGCGGTCGTGAGGCATGGATGTCCCTGTCTGGTCGGATCGAGCTGCGTGGTGTGTGGGCGAGCGGGCGTCAGTGCTGCAGGACGGCCGCCGCGAACGTCGCGCCGAGCCCGACCGACGTGGTGAGGTAGTGGTCGCCGGGGTTCAGCAGCCCCAGCTCGGTGACCGAGGCGAGGTTGAGGAACGGATCCGCGCCCCAGCAGTGCCCGTACCGGCCGATGTTGTCGGTGAAGATCTGGTCCCGCTTCAGCCCGAGCGCCGAGCCCGTGCGCTGGCAGAGGATGCGGCCGACGTTGTGCGGCAGGTACATCGCGAGGTCCTGCGCCGTCAGGCCCGCTACCTCCAGCGCGGCCGCGATGACGGCCGTGAGGCGCTCGGAGTAGACCGCACCGAACTCCTTCGTCCCGGCCTCGTCCATGGCGAGCCGGCCGCCTCCGACGGGCTGCGTCGTGGCGCTGTAGCCGACCAGGCGGTCACGCTCACCGTGCGCACCGACCAGCACCGCGGCGGTGCCCTCGCCGAGCACGGCCATGCCGGGGATCACCGACGCCACCGCGCCGTAGGTCTTCTCCCCCACGATGATCAGCGCGGTCGCCTCCGGATCCTCCTCGCGCGCGAGCAGCGCACCGGCGAGGTCCAGCGCGAGCAGCCCGGAGGCACACGCCTGCTCGTTGAGGGCGAACGTCCGGGCGCGGTGCAGACCGAGCTCGGTGACGACGTCCTGCAGCGGTGAGGCCGGGTACGCCGACGCCGACCGGGTGGTCCGGGGCCGCAGGACGTACCGGACGTCCTCCTCGCGGCCCTTCAGGGTGGTCAGCTTGCTCGCGGCGCCGTACACGAGCTCGGCCTCCGTGACCTCCCGGTCGGCGGCGACGCGGTCGTACCCGAAGGCACGGGTCATCCGGCGCAGGTCGGCGTCGGACACGCCCAGGCGCTCCTGGTGCTGGGCGATCGGCGTGGCCACCGGTGCGTAGGAGGCGAGCTCGAGGATGGCGGTCATGGTCTCTCCCGGAACGGACGGAGGATGTCTCCGCCGCAGACCGTAGGAAGACCGCATGACACGGCGCTGACCGATCACTGACGTTACGCTGCTCCCGCCGCGAAGCGCATTGGCCGTGACGTCGGGGGTCCCTAGGGTGGGTCCGGCGCCGGGTGGGGACCGGCGGATTCGACGACAGGCCAGCACGATTCGTGCGGCACACAGTCAGGAGCGACGATGACGACGGCGATGCCCGTGACGCTGGACCCACGACTCCTCGTCCTGCACGAGGAGACCGAGGCGCAGCGGTTGGACGCCCTGGTCGGGCAGGTGCGCCGCAGCGGCATCACGACGCCCGTCGCGGTGACTCCCGTCGACGACGGCTGGTTCGTGCTGGACGGCGCGCACCGTACGACGGCCGCCCTGATGCTCGGGTTCGCGCAGGTCCCGGTCCGCGTCCTCCCGCCGCCGGCGTCCGGCCCCGTGCCCGGCTGGGTGCACCTGCTGCGCTCGCCGCTGGCCGAGGCGGCGCTGACCCGGCTGCTCCGGGAGCACGACGGCAGCGGCCCGGTGGTGGCCTCCGTCGTCACCGGTGGCCGCGAGACCCCGGTGCGTGCCGCGTCCGACGACTCGCTGGACTGGGTCCGCGCCTGCCGGGCGCTGGCGCACTGCTACTCGTGGTCGAGCTACGAGCGGCTCGCCACCCTCGACCCGTCCGACGAGGGCGTCCGGATCGCGTGGGTGATGCCCGAGTTCCCCCGGCTCGTCGCCGTCGTACGGGAGCACGGTCGCCTCCCCGCCGGCGTCACGCGGTTCGACCTCACGACCACCCTGGACGGCCACGTCGGTCGGCCGCCCGCGGACGTCGACCGGGTGACCGCCTAGCGGGTCACCCCTTCGGCAACACGCCCCAGGAGGCCGACCAGGTCTCGCCCGGGTCCAGCCGGAGGAGGCCCTCGCCGGTCGCGAGCGCGTTCGCGGGGCAGCTCATCGGCTCGACCGCGACGCCCGTACGGCGCGCCTTCGCCGGCGGCAGCGAGTCGCCGGTGAACACCTGGGCGTACGGGTAGGCGCTCGCGTCCGCCCACAGCGTCGTGCCGGTGTCGCCGCGGCTGATCGTGACGCGCCACCGCCCGTCCTCGTCGACACGCAGGTCGGTATAGGCGTGGTCCAGCGTCGTGGCCTCGATCGGTCGCGGCTCGCGGAAGTCGACGACGCCGGACACCGGCGAGGTGCCGGTGGGGATGAGCCGGTCGTCGACGTCGAGCACGGTGCCGGCGGGCACCTGCAGCGTGAGCTCGTCGACCTGCTGCTCACCGGCGGTCAGGTAGGGGTGGGCGCCGAACCCGAACGGCGCGACGCTCGTCCCGATGTTCGTCGCGGACGGCGTGACGGTGAGACCGTCGTCCTCCAGCGCGTAGGTGACCCGCAGGTCCAGCGGCCAGTCCCACCCCTGCTGCGGCAGCAGCCGGCACGCCACGGTGAGCTCGTCGGCGGAGCGGTCGACCAGCTCCCACAGCGCCCACCGGACCAGGCCGTGGGAGGCGTTGGACCGGGCCGGCTCGGAGAGCGCGAGCTGCTCCTGGCGGCCCTCGAAGGTGAACGTCCCGTCCCGGACGCGGTTCGGCCACGGCATCAGCAGCTGTCCGCGGCCGGCGTCCGCCTTGGCGTCCTCGGCGTAGCCGTGCAGGACGGGACGCCCGCCGGAGGTGTAGCTGCGGATGCCACCACCGACCTGGACGACCACCACCTCGTGGTCACTGTGCCGGATCGTCCACTGCTCACCGCTCGGGAGGGTCACGTCCTCACCGTACGGTGTCGGGCCGGGCGATGAGATCCGCGGCGCGCTCGCGCATCTCGACCTTGCGGACCTTGCCGGTGACGGTCATCGGGAACGCGTCGGTGATGTGCACGTACCGCGGGATCTTGTGGTGGGCCAGGCGACCGGTGGCGAACTCCCGCACCGCCTCGACGCTGAGCGGCTCCTCCCCCGGGCGCATCACGATCCAGGCCATCAGCTCCTCGCCGTACCTCTCGTCCGGGACGCCGATCACCTGGACGTCGGCGATCGCCGGATGGGTGTAGAGGAACTCCTCGACCTCGCGCGGGTAGACGTTCTCGCCGCCGCGGATGACCAGGTCCTTGATCCGGCCGACGACGGCGAGGTAGCCCTCCTCGTCCATCGTGGCGAGGTCCCCGGTGTGCATCCAGCGAGCCCGGTCGATGGCCTCGCTCGTCTTGTCGTCCTGATCCCAGTAGCCGAGCATCACCGCGTAGCCGCGGGTGCACAGCTCTCCGGTCTCCCCGCGCCCGACCGGCAGGCCGGTCGCCGGGTCGACGACCTTGACCTCCAGGTGCGGCATCACCCGACCCACGGTCTCGGTGCGGCGCGCGAGGTCGTCGTCCACCCGGGTCATCGTCGACACCGGCGACGTCTCGGTCATGCCGTAGCAGATGGCCACCTCGCTCATGTTCATCTCGGCGACCACGCGCTTCATCACCTCGACCGGGCACGGGGAGCCGGCCATGATCCCGGTGCGCAGCGTGGACAGGTCGTACGAGGCGAAGTCGTCCAGCCCGAGCTCGGCGATGAACATCGTCGGCACGCCGTAGAGCGACGTACAACGCTCTGCCACAACGGTTTCCAGCGTCGCCGCGGGATCGAACGAGGGCGCGGGAATCACCATGCACGCGCCGTGCGAGGTGGCCGCGAGGTTGCCCATCACCATCCCGAAGCAGTGGTAGAACGGCACCGGGATGCAGATGCGGTCCCGCTCGGTGTAGCGGACCGTCTCGCCGACGAAGTAGCCGTTGTTGAGGATGTTGTGGTGGCTCAATGTCGCGCCCTTGGGGAAGCCGGTCGTCCCCGAGGTGTACTGGATGTTGATCGGGTCGTCGGGCGCCAGTGTCGCCGCCCGCTCCTGCAGCGCCTCGTCGGTCGTCCCCTCGCCCGCGGCGGCGAGTGCGTTCCAACCGTCCGATCCCGTGTACCCGTCGCTCAGGGACACCGACACGAAGTACACCGCATCCAGCTGCGGGCAGTCGCCGCGGACCTCCTGCACCATCGCCCGGTAGTCCGAGGTCTTGTGCTGCACGGCGCTGACCAGCATCCGCATGCCCGACTGCTTCACGACGTAGGCGAGCTCGTGCGAGCGGTACGCGGGGTTCACGCACACCAGGACCGCGCCGATGCGGGCGGTGGCGTACTGCAGCAGCACCCACTCCGGGCAGTTCGGCGCCCAGATGCCGACTCGGTCGCCCTTGGAGATGCCCTGTGCCAGAAGGCCTTTGGCGAGCGCGTCGACGTCACGCAGCAGCTCGGCGTAGGTCCACCGGCGCTCGCTCGGGCGGTCCACCAGCGCGTCGCGGTCGGCGTGGGCACTCACCGTGCGCAGCAGGTTCGTCCCGATCGTGTCGCCGAGCAGCGGCGTGTCGGAGACGCCCGAGGCGTACGAGGGGTGGTGTGGCTGGGCGGTCATGCGAGTCCTCCTGCGGGCGCACCGGGCGTTCCGCCTCACCGTAGTTCGCGCCACCGGCCGCTCGCCCAGCAACGACGCGAGCGCCTCGGTGAGGCCGCACCCGCCCCGGGCACGGACCGCACCGGCTCGCGCGTGGTCACCCCGAGACACCACGCGCCAGCACGACGCCCGCGACGTCACTGAGCACCGGTCCGTCCCCATGACAACCGGTTTCGAGCAGCGCATCGCCCGGTAGGGGACCGTGCCGCGACCCGGCCCCCACCGGATCGACGAGCGGTCCCGCTGCACCGACACGGCGAGCTCTGCCCACCCCGAATTCTGGTGGCGCGAACGAGGCGATACCCGCGGTAACACCAGACCGAGACCGTTCCGAGATGTCCGTCCCGCGGTCGTCGCTCCTAGGCCGACGCCGTTCACCGTGAGTACAGTCCGAAGCAGCAGGGCCGCCACAGCACGACCGGACACGTCAACAGCCGTTCGCACGACACTGCGCGGTGAGGTCACCGCTGACGGGAGATGTCGCCATGGCGTACGCATTCTCGACCGGCGCTCGCGGAGCCGGGCCCCTCGACGAGCTGCCACCCGAGGGCAACCGGCGCCTGTGGACCTGGGGCACGCTGATCGCGGTCGGAGGTTTCCTCTTCGGCTTCGACACCGGCGTCATCTCCGGGGCCCTGCTCTACATCAAGGACGACTTCGACCTGAACGACTTCGAGCAGGGCAGCGTCGTCAGCGTGCTGCTGCTCGGAGCGATGGCCGGGGCGCTGGGGTCGGGGCGCCTGGCCGACCGGATCGGCCGCCGCAGGATCCTGATGCTCGAGGGCGTGCTCTTCCTGATCGGTACGGTCGTCGCGGTCCTCGCCCCCGGGTACTGGGTGCTCCTCCTCGCCCGCATCATCCTCGGCCTCGCGGTAGGCGGCGCGTCCGCGACCGTGCCGGTCTACCTCGGCGAGATCGCCCCCGCCAGCGTCCGTGGCCGGTTGCTCACCCTCAACCAGCTGCTCATCACCGTCGGCATCCTGGTCTCCTACCTGATCAACCTGGTCCTCTCCTCGGGCGGGCACTGGCGAGCCATGATCGGCGCCGGAGCGGTGCCGGCGCTCGTCATCGTCCTCGCCTGCGTCGCCCGCCTGATCCCGGAGTCACCCCAGTGGCTCCTCGCGAACGACCAGGACGACAAGGCGCGCGGCATCATGGCCAAGCTGGTCGGTGACCAGCACGCCGACGAGCTGCTGGAGAAGCGTCGGGAGAGCCTGGAGGAGGAAGAGGAGGGCCAGAGCGCCGGGTGGCGCGAGCTGCTCAGCGCCTCCGTCCGCCCGGCCCTGATCGTCGGGCTCACCCTCGCGGCGATCCAGCAGTTCGGCGGGATCAACACGATCATCTACTACGCCCCGAGCATCATGCGGGAGACCGGGCTCACCGCGTCCAACTCGATCTTCTACTCGGTCGCCATCGGCATCATCAACCTGGTGATGACGGTCGTCGCGCTGTGGCTCGTCGGTCGGCTCGGCCGCCGTCCGCTGCTGATGATCTCGCTCGGGCTGATGGTGGTGACCCTCGCGCTGCTGGGGCTGACGTTCGTCGCCGAGCTCAGCTCGACGCTGTCGCTGGTCTTCATGGTGCTGTACATCGCCGCGTTCGCCGTCGGCATGGGCCCGCTGTTCTGGGTGATGATCGGCGAGATCTTCCCTCCGCACGCCAGCGCCGTCGGAGCCAGCGCCGCCACCGCCGTGAACTGGTCCTCCAACTTCGTGGTCAGCCTGGTCTTCCTCACCGTGGTCAACGCGATCGGCCAGGGCCAGACGTTCTGGATCTTCGGCGTCATCTGTGTGCTCGGCGTCTTCTTCGTCGCCAAGTACCTGCCGGAGACCAAGGACCGCGAGTTCCCCGAGATCGACAAGGACATCCAGGCGCGGTTCGGGCGGTCGGCCGAGCAGCCGTCAGCCTGAGGGTCAGCGCGCCGACGGCACCGCCGTCGGCGACAGGTCCTCGATCGACGCCGTGCCGAAGATCGGTGAGCGGACCAGCCAGAGCAGGGACAACGATCCTCCGACCGCCGCGGCGACCATGGTCGGGCCCACTCCCACGAGGTCGCCGGCCACCCCGCCGACGAGCGCGCCGAGCGGGCGGATGCCGTAGTTGACGGTCGAGAACGCCCCGGAGACGCGGCTGCGCATCTCGTCCGCGGTGACGGCGGTCTGCACGGCGTTGAGGTTGACGTCGAACAGCATCACCCCGACGCCGCTCACCGCCTCCACGGCCGCGAGCACCGCGGCGCGGCTCCAGGTCGGGCCGGCGGCCAGGGGCACCGCAGCGAACGGCGCGCTGAACAGGACGCAGCCGAGCGCGACCGTACGGCCGACGCCGAGGAGCCGTCCGACCCGTGGCGCGAGCACCGCTCCGGCCAGCCCGCCGAACGAACCGACACCGAACGCGAGCCCGATGACCCCGGCCGACAGGCCGAGGACGCGGCTGGCGTACAGGATCGTCAGGGCGCTGACGACGAAGCTGAAGAAGTTCAGGGTGGTGCAGCAGCGCAGCGAGGCGGACATGTACGGGTGCGACCACAGGTAGCGCATCCCGTCGCGGGCGCGCCGCCAGAGGCCGCCCTCGCCCGCGTCGCTGGTCGCGCTGAGCTCGTCGACGCGGACCTGGCGTATCAGGGTCGCCGAGGCCAGGAACGACACCGCGTCGACCACCATCGCCACCGGAGCGGTGAGCACCTGGATCAGCACGCCGCCGACGGCAGGCCCGACGATGAACGAGCCCGACCGGGTCGTGCTGAGCAGAGAGTTCGCCTGGAGGTACTGGTCGCGGCGTACCAGGGCGACGAAGAACGACGGGTAGGCGGTCTGGTAGATCGTCCGCCCGGCACCGGCCACCAGGGCCACGACCACGAGCTGACCGAGGGTGAGGACGCCCGTCCAGTACGCGAGGGGCACCGTGATCACCGCCAGGGCCTGGACCAGGTCGCTCGCCACCAGGAGCCGCTGCTTGCGCGCCCGCTGGTCGACCCAGGCGCCGGTGAGCAGCGACAGGAGGTTGGGCGCCCAGACCGCCGCGGTCAGCACCCCGACCTCGATCGCGCCGGCGTGCAGCATGGTCACGGCGATCAGGGGGACCGCCAGCTCCGAGACCCGGTCGCCGAGCTCGGACACGGCCTGACCGGCCCAGTAGGTGACGAATCGCCGGTCGCGCCAGAGCCGACCTTCCCTGTCACTCATGGCGTCTCGGCCGCCTCGGGCATCGTGTAGCGCAGGATGCGGACCGTCCGAGTGCCCTCCGGGGTGTCGTCGGGCGAGTCCTTCCGCAGCACGTACGGCGCGAGCGCCTGCTCGATCGCCGACTCGATCTCGGCCGCCTCGGCGGGAGTCACCAGCACGGTGGTGTTGGCACGTCCGGCGACGTGGGCCCACTCCTGCTCCAGGTGCGGCTCGACGTTGCGCTCCCACTCCCCCACCAGGTCGCCCTCGGCGCTCTCGATGACGGTGCGCAGTGCGCGGTAGGCCGACCGGCTCGCCTCGTCGTCCGCGACGAACCGGATGCCCCTGGCCGCGGCCTCCCACCACCGCTCCCGCCCACTGCCCTGCTGCTCGGCGTCCCGGACGAGACCGTGCTTGGCCAGGTGGCGCAGGTGCCAGCTCGCGACCGACGGCGAGGCGCCGACGTGCTCGGACAGGCCCGTGGCGGTGCTCGGTCCGCGCTGCTGGAGCCGGGTCAGGATCGCCAGGCGCACCGGATGCGCGAGCGCCCGCATGCCCTGCGCGTCCAGCTCGATGTCGCCGTACGGATTGCCCACGCCCGCTCCGTCCCGTCAGGTGGATCATCACCATCGATCGCCCGCCGCGCGGCAGACGTGAGAGAGATGTTTCGAGACGACTCTCTCACGACTCCTCGGTGGTGACCATGACGGGCCGGGCGGCTCAGGTGGTGTCGGTGGTCGCGAGCGCGATGATCGTCACGACGGCGACCGCTACGCCGAACCAGCCGATGATGGTCGCCGCCTTCGCCAGGCCGGCTCCCGGTCGTCCCGCGCGGATGTCCTTCCGGGCTCCGGCGGCAAGGATCAGGGCGGTCACGCTCCCCACTCCGAGAGTCCAGTAGAAGGTCGTGATGCTGATGATCAGCGCCCAGACGGCCTTCTTGCTCGTCCGCGGTACAGCGGCCGGTGTCGGCTGCTGCGGTACGCCACCCGTACCCCACGTCGATGCCGGCGCCCCCACGAAGCCCTGAGCGCCGGGCGGCGGGCCGACGTTGTGCTGAACCGGCCCGGACGGTGGGTTGCTGCTCGGTTCTGGCGCGTGGTGCGCCGACGGCAGCCGGGCGGACTTCGCGCGCACCTGCGGCGCGGACGCTCCCTCGTCTCGCCGCTCGACCGGATCGCGGGGCCGGTCGTCGATGCGGACGGTGCCGGTGGCGGCGCGGACGTACACCTCGACGCGCAGGACCTGGGTGGTCCGCGAGGCGCGGTCGCGCACCAGGATCTTCCCGCGGTTGGCGCCGAGCCGCGGTCTCATGGTGACCGTGAGCCGGTCCCCGGCGAGGTCGGCCGAGAGCCAGCCGGAGTCGTAGTCCAGCTCCAGGTCCAGGTCTGCGTCGGTGAGCGGCTGGATCCGGACCACCTCGGGCTCCAGCACCTCGTTGTCGCGCACCTCGCGCAGCGCGATCAGCTGCTCGGTCAGCGCGAACGTCGCGTCCCTGGAGTAGTGGCCCTGCTGCGAGGTCCGGACCCGCTCGGTCCCGGTGTCGCGCGCGTACGCGATCGCGGGCGGCTTCACCCTCGTCCGGGCCAGCGAGACGTCGTCCCCGTCACCGTCGAAGATCGAGTGCGGCACCCGCTGCGGCCCCATCTGCTCCTTGACGTAGGCGAAGATCTCGCGCAGGTCGATCTTGCCGTCGTCGTCGACGTCCGGCGCCGCACCGCGCAGGCCCTCGACCAGGTGCTCCGTGAACGGGCTCGTGCCCGCGGGTGTGCGTGCCGCGTCCGCCAGCGCCTGGCCGGTCGAGCTGGTGATGACGAAACGGCCGGCACCACCGAGCGCCGGCCGCAACGGACCGGACTTGAACATGCCGCTCTTGCAGCAGTCCAGGACGATGACGGTCCGCCTCGACGCAGCGCTGCGCAGGTAGCCGTTGAGCTCGTGCCGGCTCAGTGCACTGTGGAAGAGCTTCTGGGAGTGGGTGTCCGTCGTGGCCAGGTAGAACTCGTCCTCGACGTCCAGGATCCCGTGCCCGCTGTAGTAGAAGAGCAGCAGGTCTTCCTTGGCCATCTCCGAGCAGAACTCATCGAGCACCCTGCGGAAGGAGTCCTTCGACAGGTTGTACTCCAGCCGTACGTCCGCGTCGTCGAACATGCCGGTCTCGGTGTCGGTCAGCGCCCCGTGCAGGCGTGCGACGTCCTTCTGCGGTCCGAACAAGGTGTCCAGGTCGGGATCGAGGTCGAACTGGCTGTTGCCGACCAGCAGTGCGCGGTAGGTCATGACGAGGCCACCTGCTTCGCGATGCTCTCGACGACCGGCGTCAGCGTGTCGTCGGACGCGTTGTCGGCGGTGGCGTGGAAGCGGCGCTCCTGCCCCTGCGCGTCGGTCCAGACCAGGTCGACCGTTCGCGTCCGGTCCCGGGCGAGGAACATCCGCACGATCTCCACGGTCGCGGTGATGGCGCCGGAGGTCCCGAGCGCGACGATCGTCTCGTCCAGCAACCCCTTGGTCCCTGGTGGCCCCGGGCTCGGCGGGGCCAGCCCCACCTGCGAGGCGAGCTCGGTGCGCAGGCCGGCGACCTGCCCGTACCAGCGCTCGTCGTCCTCGTCGTAGCGGTTGCTGCCCGGCACGATCGTCAGCTGGATCGGTGTCGGCTCCATGACGGACCCCCTGTCCTGTCGAGCCAGGATCGGTGCTCTGAGAAGAGGCGGGGACCTAGGCCCGTGATACGTCGACGGTACGCCGATGCGTCACCCGGCGAGGCCCGCCCGTCCGGCCGGCACCCGTGCTCACCTGCAGCAACGGCATAGGCTGAACGGGTGTCCGAGCCCGCCCGCAGCTACGCCGACGACATCCGCGCGCGCACCGACATCGAGCTGCAGGGCCTCGTCCGCATCCGCCCCGACCTCGCCCGGCCGGCTCCGGTGGACGTCTCGGCCCTCGCCGCCCGCGCCGCGACCCGACCGAGCACGCAGCGGGCGCTGGAGCAGCTGGACGCCCGCCTGCTGAGGGTGCTCGAGGCCGTTCTCGTGGCCGGGCGTTCCGGGCCGGAGGCGGCGGCCCTGCTGGCCACCGACGAGCCCGACCTGCAGCCGGCGCTGCAGGACCTGTGGCACCGCGGATTGTTGTGGCTGTCGCCGGAAGGGCTGCGGCCGGCCCGCGCGATCGGTGAGGTCCTGAGCCACCCGGCCCACCTGGGCCCGCCCGCCGCCGAGCTCGGCGTCCGGCCGCCGGCGGACGTCGCGGCTGCGGTGGGCGACCTCGGCGAGGCCGCCGCCAGGGTCGTGGACCGGCTGCGCTGGACCGCCCCTCGGGCGACGTTCAACGGTCCGGCGCTGACCGCGGCGCGCGACGAGCTGATCCGCGCCGGCCTCATGGTCCGCGTAGACGACACCGACGGCCTCCTTCCCCGCGAGGTCCAGCTCGTTCTGCGCGGAGGACGCCTGTACGAGCACGGTCTGGAGTCGCCCGCCACCGCGCCGCCCACCCGGCCGCAGGACGAGATCGACGCCGCGGCCGGTGCCGAGGTGCTCGAGCTGCTCTGGCGTGTCGAGGAGCTCGCGCGGTCCTGGGAGTCTGCTCCCCCACGCGTCCTGCGGTCCGGCGGCCTGTCGGTCCGCGACCACCGCCTCGCCACGCAGACGATGGAGACCGACGCCGAGCAGTCCGCGTTCCTGGTCGAGATGGCCGCCGCGTCCGGGCTGATCGCGCATGACGGCGCCCTGGACCCGGTCTGGGCGCCCACGTCGGCGTACGACGACTGGTCGACGCGGCCGCCGGCCGACCGGTGGGCGCTGCTCGCGCAGACCTGGTGGCAGACCGCGCGCGCACCGTCGATCGTGTCCACCGGCAGCGCGGGTACGAGCGTCAACGTCCTCAGCGACCTGGTCACCTGGCCGCTCATGCGCGGTCGTCGGCACGACGTCGTCCGCGTCCTCGCCGACCTGCCCGAAGGGTCCGCTCCGGAGATCCACGACGTCGACGCGCACCTGCGGTGGCGGCGCCCGTTGCGGCTGCCGGAGGGGTCGCCCACCCGGGCGGAGGTCGTGCTGCGCGAGGCGGCCTGGCTCGGGGTCACCGGTCGCGGCGCGCTGTCGTCCGCCGGGCGCGCCCTCGTGGACGGGGACGACGTCGCCGCCGCCATGGCCAAGCACCTGCCGACGCCGATCGACCACGTCCTGCTGCAGGCCGATCTCACCGCGATCGCACCTGGGCCGCTGGAGGACGACCTCGACCGGTTCATGCGGCTGGCAGCGGACGTCGAGTCACGAGGTGGCGCAACGGTTTTCCGGTTCACGGCGGCGAGTGTTCGGCGGGCGCTGGACGCGGGACTGTCGGCCGCGGACGTCCTGGCCCGCGTACGAGCCGCGAGCCGGACGCCGGTCCCCCAGCCGTTGGAGTACCTCATCGGCGACGTCGCGCGCCGGCACGGGCAGGCGCGGGTCGGATCGGTCGGCTCGTACGTCCGCAGCGACGACGAGACCGCCCTGTCCACGATGCTGGCCGACCCCCGGCTCGCCCCCTTGCAGCTGCGGCGGATAGCCCCGACCGTGCTGGTGTCGCCGGTCTCCGCCGGGACGACCCTGGACCTGCTGCGCGACCACGACCACACGCCGGTCGCGGAGACGTCCGACGGCGGTCTGGTCCTCGCGCCGCGCGACGCCCATCGCTCCCCGTCGCGACGTTCCGGCACGCCACCTGTGGCGGTCGAGCAGGTCGACGAGGCCGCCGCCTCGGCACTGGTCACGGCGTTGCGCCGACGGGAGGCGAGCGAGGCGGAGCGGCTGCTCACGCAGTCGGGCCCGCGCATCCCGGAGACCGACCCGGGCGAGACCGTGAGTGTGCTGCAGGACGCGGCTGCCGAGCAGGTGGCCGTCTGGATCGGCTACGTCGACGAGACCGGCGCGACCCGGCGGGCGCTCTTCCGGCCCGAGCGGGTCGACGGCGGACGCGCGGTGGGCACGACCGACGGCTCACCGGCCCGCCGCACCTTCGCCATCCACCGCATCACCGGCGTCGCCCCCGCCCGCTGACGCCCGCCATCCTCCGGCGCTCGCCACCCCTCCGGCAAAACCTGGCCGCCGGCACATGCATGGCTGTGCCGAGCACCACCTTTTGCCGCGGGGCGTCCTGCGAAGGTCGTCTGTCCGGCCCCGCATGGAGGGCCGGACAGACGATCTCCGCGCCGTTCTGCGCGGCAAGGGAGGTCAGAAGATGCGGACCTGCTCGGCCTCCGGAAGGTGCATCCCGTCGCCCTCGGTCACGCCGAACGCCTCGTGGAACTCGGGCAGGTTCCGGGCGACGTTGGCGCGCACGTCGGTCGGGCTGTGCGGGTCGACGGTGAGGAGCCGCTTGGCCTCGGCCTCCCGGGCCTTGCCGCACCACACCTGCGCCCAGCCCAGGAAGAACCGCTGGTCGCCGGTGAACCCGTCCAGCTCCGGGGCCGGCGTGGTCTCCTGCGCGATGCGGTACGCCTTGTACCCGATGGTGAGTCCGCCGAGGTCGCCGATGTTCTCCCCGACGGTCAGGCTGCCGTTGACCTTGTTGCCCGGTGCGTCCAGCGGCTCCAGCTGGTCGAACTGGTCGATCAGCTTCTTCGCGAGCGCGTCGAACGCCGTGCGGTCGTCCTCGGTCCACCAGTCGGTGAGGCTGCCGTCGCCGTCGTACCGCGAGCCCTGGTCGTCGAAGCCGTGGCCGACCTCGTGGCCGATGACCGCGCCGATGCCGCCATAGTTGACGGCGTCGTCGGCGTCCACGTCGAAGAACGGCGGCTGCAGGATCGCAGCGGGGAAGACGATCTCGTTCATGACCGGCATGTAGTACGCGTTGACCGTCTGCGGCGTCATGAACCACTCCTTCTCGTCGACCGGCTCACCGACCCGGCGCAGCATCCGGTCGACCTCCCACGCGGACGCGCGGGAGACGTTGCCCACGAGGTCGTCGGCACGGATCTCGATGGCGGAGTAGTCCTTCCACTCCTCCGGGTAGCCGATCTTCGGGGTGAACTTCGACAGCTTGTCCAGGGCGCGACCCCGCGTCTCCGAGCCCATCCAGGGCAGGTCGCCCTCGAAGTCGCGGCGGAACGCCTCGAGCAGGTTCGCGACCAGCTCGACCATCCGCTCCTTCGCGTGCGGCGGGAAGTGCTTCTCGACGTACAGCTGGCCGGCCGCCTCCCCGATCAGCGACTCGACGAGGTCGACGCCGCGCTTCCACCGCTCCTTCAGCTGCGGGATGCCCGACAGGGTGCGGCCGTTGAAGTCGAAGTCCTCCTCGACCATCGCGCCGGTGAGGTACGACGCACGGTCCGACACGAGCCGCCAGGTCAGCCAGGCACGCCACGCCTCGATCGGCTCGTCGCGCAGCGCCTCCGCGAATCCCGTGAGGTACGAGGGCTGCTCGACGTTCGCGGGGTCGAGCACCTTGGCGTCGGCGCCGACCCCTTCCAACCAGGCGTCCCACTCGACGCCGGGCGTGAGCTCCTCGAGCTCGGCCCGCGACATCTTGTTGTACGTCTTGACCGCGTCGCGCGACTTCACCCGGTCCCAGTGCGACTTGGCCAGGCGGGTCTCCAGCGCCATCACGGTCTGAGCGAGCCCGGCGTCGAGACCGGCGAGACCGAGCAGCCGGCCCATGTGCGCGACGTACTGCTCCCGGACCTCGGCGTGCTGGTCCTCGCGGTAGTACGACTCGTCGGGCAGACCGATGCCGTCCTGCAGGACGTACAGCACGTTGCGCTGGGGGTCCTTGGCGTCAGCGATCGAGTAAAACCCGACGAAGCCGGACACGCCCGTGCGCTGGAGCTCGCCCACCACGCGCAGCACGTCGGCCGGCGTACCGACGGCCTCGATCCGGGACAGGTCGTCGGCGAGCGGGTCGGTGCCGAGCTGCTCGGCGCGCGCCTCGTCCATGAACGAGGTGTAGAGGTCGCCGACCTTGCGACGCGGGGTGCCGGCCTCGGCGTCGGACGCGGCCGCCTCCTGGATCAGCTCGCGCATCGCGGCCTCGGACGCCTCGCGCAGCCGGTCGAACGAGCCGTACCGCGCGCGGTCGGAGGGGATGTCGGTCTGCTGGCGCCAGCTGCCGTTGACGAAGCCGAACAGGTCGTCCTGCGGACGGACCGAGCGGTCGAAGTTGTCGAGAGTGAGTCCGGAGGAGGTCATGCCTCACCGTATGACGCCGGCCACATCCGCCTACAGTCATCCCCCGTGACGAGCCTGACCGGAGTGGTCTCCGAGCTGCTGATCCTCGGGGTGACGCTGCTGGGCGCCGTCGCGCTGCCGGCGATGACGCGGTGGCGGGCGCGGCTGCGGCGGCCGGTCGCCCTGCCGGTCAGGGTGCGGCCGCCGGACGGTGCGGGGTCGCGGCGCCGCTCCGGCCACGGCGGCACGGTCCGAGCCCAGCAGGCCCGTCTGCTGCTGGACGGTGACCGCGCCCGGGTGGTGGGGTCCCGCCTGCACCTGCTCCTGCCGGTGAGCCTGTGGGATCGCGCCGAGGTCCGCCGCACCGTCGTCGCCGAGCCGCAGGTCGGCCGGCTGACCCAGGTCCGGTTGCTGGACCGGGACCGGCGCCCCTGGCTGGTGGCGGTCCCGGTCGGCTGGCGGGCCGCGATGACCGTGCGGCGCGCCCGCGGGATGTGGCCGTGGACGCGCTGGCGCCTCGCCGGCCCGCGCTGGACCGGCCTGGTCGTGGGCATGCTCGTCGCGATCGCCGTGCCCTTCCACGTGGTGTGGTGGACCGGGCACGACGAGCAGGCCACCGTCGTCCGGGTCATCGACGACCGCACCCAGCTGCGCTGCCTGGTGCGTTGGACCGACGAGCACGGCGGCCACTCCAGCATCGACGACTGCGAGGTGGGTCTGGTCCGTCCGGGTGACGCCCTGGAGGTACGCGCGCTCGCCTGGCCGTGGCGCGGCCGCACGATGTCCGACCAGACCATCGCCGGCGTGAGCGTGGTGACCCTCGTCCCGGCGGCGTTGCTGTCCGTCGTGGGCCGGACCGTCGGCTGGTTCCGGCTGCGCCGCCGGCCGGTCGCCCTCGTCGACGGCGGACCACCGCCCGAGCCGGTACCACCGCTGGACGACCCGTCCGCCGCGTCCCTCACCGACCTGTGGCTGCGGTGCGCCGAGACCGAGGGCTGGTACGACGACGCCGAGACGGATCCGCCCGACCTGCGACGTCGTACGGCCCGGGTCGCCCTGGTCACGCCGTGGTGGCTGCTCGGCCTGCCGCTCGTCGTCATCGGGCTGGTGGGGCTGCCGTCCGCGTGGCCGGTGCTGGTCGCGGGGCTGCTGGTGTGGGGCGCCGGCGCCGTCGCGGCGGTGCGCTCGCTCCTCGGCGTCCGGGCCGGGCTGGCATCGGTGGACGCCCGACCCTGGTCGTACCTCGTGCTGCGCACCCTGCGCGACTCCTGGGTCGCCTTGCTCATGACGGACGGCAAGCCGGTCTGGTCGGTCGACCTCGGCCCGGACGCGCACCCACCGGTGGCCGGCACCTGCCGAGTCCGCGGGACGCTGCGTCGCGGCGGCCGCGTCGTGCTGGACGTCGACGAGCGGACCTGGCTGCCGATCGGGCGGCTCCGGCGGGTCGACGCCGCGGAGGAGGCTGAGCTGCGCGAGTCACTGGTCGTACGTGTTCTCCGTCGCGCTCGCTCCAAGATGTGACGCCCAGGCCGGTTGTTCAACCCGGCTGGGCATGGCACCTAGGCGATTAGGAGGGGACCGAGGGTGCTCGCGTTGCATAAGATGAACGAGCGACCCTGCGAACCGCAGCAGCGGCTGCCCTGGCCTTTGTCTGAGCGGCCTGGCCCGCCCCTCGTTCAGAGTTCGTCGACGAGTTGCTGGATCGAGTCTACGCAGTTCTGCAGGTACTCTCCCTTCACACGCACTCGCTTGCCCATCACGTCCATCCGGCCAGGCTTCTGTGCGTAGAACGGGCAGCCACGCGCGAAGGAAACAACGCCAGCCGTCTGGAAATCACGAATCTCGACCATCACATCGGCGGTTTCTTTAGCCGAGAACATCTCGGGATAAGCTGCGATGAGCGTCTTGACATCCGCATCGATAGAGCGCAGCACGGCTGTATACGCGGATGCCGAGACTACGTATTGCGTCAAGCGATTCTTCGCGATTACATGCACCTTCGGGAGCGCCCGCCCCTCGGCCTGAAGCTTGGTCGCGAACGCGTACTGCGTGTAGATGGCGGATGGCAACTTGAGCCCGTAGATGAGAGAGAAAGCGTTCTGAATTGCGCGGCGCGAGGAGTCGTCCGCCATGACAGGCAAGACCAGCCGATCCGCGCTCGCGAGGGCGATCTGCGTGTACATCGAAAATGATGGATTGGCATCGATGAAGATCGTGTCGTACTCCTCGCCCAGGGACTCGATGAGATCTCGAAGCCAGTCGACCACCTTGATCCATGGCGACGTGCCGGGAATCTGGTTATTCGCCAGCGTAGACACCGCGTTGCTCTGGAGCTCCAGGATTGGATCGCCCGCGATGATATCGATGTTTTCCGGAATTGCGGTGTTGTATTCCGCCGGAGTGGCGATGTACGCATGCGGATCGATTTGGGGAGCCGTGTACGGGTTCGGCATTCGCAACTCGAAATACCCACCAATGGTGCGCCGGGTAGGTTCATTCTGGCGGGCCAACAGCACGTCGCTGCCCTGCCCCGTCAGCCCACCGAACAGAAGCTCAGAGAGGTTGGCCTGGGGACAGACATCGATGGCGAGGACCCGCTCGTCGGGGCGCTGGTTCGCGTAGAACGTAAGAGCCTGAAAGCACAGACTCGTCTTACCCGTACCACCCTTGTTGTTCCAGAACGCGTAGGTCTTTGGCAAGAGGTCCTCCTCGGTGGGCTACTTGATACCAAGATAGCGTACCAAGTGGACGCCCGGCCAGTACCGGATCGCCAACTGCCGCTCGGCCAGCGCGCCGGTGACCGCCGAATCGACCGCGAGCCGAGCCGTCAGAGCGCTGCTGCTCACCTCCCGGCGATAGCCCTCATGACGCGGGAGGGCGACGGGCGGCCCAGCTGCTCGGCCATCCAGACGCTGGTCTCGACCAGGGCGTCCAGGTCGACGCCGGTCTCGATGCCGAGCCCGCGGCAGGCCCACACGAGGTCCTCGGTGGCCAGGTTGCCGGTCGCGCTCTTGGCGTACGGGCAGCCCCCCAGACCGCCGGTCGAGGCGTCGACCACGGTGATGCCCTCCCGCAGCGCGGTGATCGTGTTGGAGAGCGCCTGGCCGTACGTGTCATGAAAGTGGACGCCGATCCGGTCGGTGCCGATTCCCTTGTCCTGCAACGCATCCAGCAGCCGGACGACGTGGCCCGGCGTGCCGACGCCGATCGTGTCGCCGATGCTCAGCTGGTCGCAGCCGAGGTCCATCAACCTGCGGCTCACGTCGACCACCTGCTCGACGGGGACCTCGCCCTCCCACGGGTCGCCGAAGCACATCGACACGTACGCCCGCACCCACAGGCCGGCGTCCTTGGCGCGCTTCACCACGGGGGTGAACATCGCGACCGACTCCTCGACCGTGCGGTTGAGGTTGCGCTGGGCGAACGTCTCGGTGGCCGACCCGAAGATCGCGATCGCGCCGACGCCGGCGGCGAGCGCGTTGTCCAGGCCGCGCTCGTTCGGGACGAGGACCGGCCGGCGCGGGCCGGTGCCGACCTCGCCGAGGCCGGCGAGCAGGTCCTGGGCGTCCGCCAGCTGCGGGATCCACGACGGCGGGACGAACGACGTCGTCTCGACGGTCTCCAGGCCGGCAGCGACCAGGCGGCGGACGAACTCGTCCTTCACCGGGGTCGGCACGACGGCCTTCTCGTTCTGCAGGCCGTCGCGCGGGCCCACCTCGTAGATCGTGATGCGGTCGGGCAGTCCGTCCATCGACACCGTTGTCGGCAAGCTCATGCCGTCCATGGTCGCACCGCGGACTGAGTCCGGATCCGGGAGGCACTGGAATCCCCTCGCAGCCCTCGGCAGTGCATACAGTGCGGGCTACCGCATTGACGTACTGCCAAGGGGGGCTCCGGTGCGCATGAGTGGACCACGTCACGCAGCTGCGCCGCCATCGAGGTGCGGCCGACGGACGTGGGCACCGTGATCGATCGTCCGAAGGTCCACGTCTACGTCGATGAAACCGGTGACCGCGGCGGGTCCCGGGAGTCGAGCCCCATTTTTGGGATGGCCGCCATTGTCGTGGACGAGGCCGCGGCCGTTGCCGCTCGCGAGGCCGTCCGGCTGCTCCGCTCGGACTTCAAGGTCCCTGACTCATCGGTGATGTCGTGGAAACGTCACGTCAAGACTCACGACCGGAGACGGCGGGCGGCCAGTGTCCTGGCGCATGTCGACGGCTTGCGCGTCTGCTACGTCTACGCGCTCAAGTCTCAGCTCAGGAGCGGGTCGTACCGCGACGATCCGCAGCGCTTCTACAACTACCTGGCGTTCAAGACCTACAAGAACAGCCTCTGGGCTGCCCGCAACATGAAGGGACCCGAGGCGCGTGTGTGGACGCGTTTCGGTCACGTCCGAGGACATGACCACCGCACCACGGAGGCGTACATCCGACACCAGGCGAGCCTGGATCCGAAGGTCCCGTTCGATATGGAACAGGGCCTGCGCTGGGTGTCGGCGGACGTGTATCTCGAGAGTCAGGCAGCCGACCTGTTCGGTGGATTCCTCAAGGCGGCGCTGTGGCCCGAAGGAGAGTTCGGGTACGTCGAGCCGTCATACCTGCTCACGGTATGGGCGAGAATCAAGAACTCGGAGTCGTGCGCGATCCCACTCGGGCTCATGTCGATGCCGCGCAACAGCATCGTCGCGCAGAACACATGGTTCCCCTGCGGACACTGCGACAAGAAGTAGGCGGGTCGCCTCGTGCTTCCGGGGGCCGATCCACTGAAGGAGGGCGGTGGCAGCACCGCTGGCAATCCCCGGCAAGCGCGAGGCGACCCGCGAGACACCAGAGTAGCGCCACGTCACCGCGCTGACGAATGCTTCCGCCCTACCGCGCCCGTGGCTAGTGGTTGCGGCAGCAGGCCGCGGACGCTCGGTCGGAACAGATGCCGGGGCGGCGCCGTTGTGCTGAATTGGCGTCGAACGAGGAGTGTGCATGCCGGACGGACCCCTGATCGTGCAGAGCGACAAGACCGTGCTGCTGGAGGTCGATCACCCGCAGGCCGAGGAGGCCCGCCGGGCGATCGCGTCGTTCGCCGAGCTGGAGCGGGCGCCGGAGCATGTGCACACCTACCGCGTCACGCCGCTCGGCCTGTGGAACGCCCGCGCGGCCGGGCACGACGCCGAGCAGGTCGTCGACGCGCTCATCCGCTTCTCCCGCTACCCCGTCCCGAACGCGCTGCTGGTCGACGTCGCCGAGACGATGGCCCGGTACGGCCGCCTGCGCCTGGAGAAGGACGGCGACCGGCTGACCCTGGTCACCACCGACAAGCCGGTGCTGGAGGAGATCCTGCGGCACAAGAAGATCCAGCCGCTCGTCGGCGACCGCCTGGACGAGCACACCGTGATCGTGCACAACTCCGACCGCGGCGCGATCAAGCAGCAGCTCATCAAGGTCGGCTGGCCGGCCGAGGACCTGGCCGGGTACGTCGACGGCGAGGCCCACGCGATCGGGCTGGAACAGGACGGCTGGTCCCTGCGGCCCTACCAGCAGCAGGCGGTCGACGGGTTCTGGCACGGCGGCTCCGGCGTCGTCGTCCTGCCCTGCGGCGCCGGCAAGACGCTGGTCGGCGCGGGCGCCATGGCGCAGGCGAGTGCGACCACGCTGATCCTGGTCACCAACACCGTCAGCGCCCGGCAGTGGCGTGACGAGCTGCTGCGCCGGACGACGCTGACCGAGGAGGAGATCGGCGAGTACTCCGGCGCGCGCAAGGAGATCCGCCCGGTCACCATCGCGACGTACCAGGTCCTCACGCACAAGCGGAAGGGCGTCCACCCCCACCTGGAGCTGCTGGACGCGCGCGACTGGGGCCTCATCGTGTACGACGAGGTGCACCTGCTGCCCGCGCCCATTTTCCGGATGACCGCCGACCTGCAGGCCCGCCGCCGGCTCGGCCTCACCGCGACGCTCGTACGCGAGGACGGCCGCGAGTCCGACGTCTTCAGCCTGATCGGGCCCAAGCGGTACGACGCACCGTGGAAGGACATCGAGGCGCAGGGCTACATCGCGCCGGCCGACTGCGTCGAGGTCCGCGTGACGCTCTCGGAGTCGGACCGGATGGCGTACGCGACGACCGAGCCCGAGGAGCGGTACCGGTTCGCCTCCTCCGCGACCGTGAAGGACCCGGTCGTGGAGCAGCTGGTCGAGCGGCACCGCGGTGAGCCGACCCTGGTCATCGGCCAGTACCTCGACCAGCTCGAGACCCTCGCGAACCGCCTCGACGCCGACCTCATCACCGGCGAGACGACCGTCGCCGTCCGGCAGAAGCTGTTCCAGCAGTTCCGCGACGGCGAGATCAGCACGCTGGTGGTCTCCAAGGTCGCGAACTTCTCCATCGACCTGCCCGAGGCATCGGTCGCGATCCAGGTGTCGGGCACGTTCGGCTCCCGCCAGGAGGAGGCCCAGCGCCTCGGCCGGGTGCTGCGGCCCAAGGGCGACGGACGGACGGCGCACTTCTACACGGTGGTCGCCCGCGACACGGTGGACGCCGACTTCGCCGCCCACCGGCAGCGTTTCCTCGCCGAGCAGGGATACGCGTACCGCATCGTCGACGCCGACGACCTTCCCACTCTCGCCTGACACCGGTCCTGACGCAGGCCCGCACGAGAGTGGCCCACATCCGCGACGAGCGGCCCATCAGCTGATGGGCCGCTCGTGCTGGATCGGGGCCACTCTGAAGGTATGGCTGGTGGTACTACTCGGGTAGCATCATGGTATGAAGCTGAGCGTGAGCCTGCCCGATGACGAGGTCGAGTTCCTCGACGCGGTGGCGCGCGCGCACTCCGAGTCCCGCTCGGCCGTTCTGCTGCGCGCGGTGCGGCTCCTGCGCGCTCGTGAGCTCGAGGACTCCTACGCCGAGGCCTTCAGCGAGTGGCACGACTCCGGCGAGGGCGCGTCGTGGCATGTCACCGCGCAGGACGGCCTTCGGTGATCCTGCGCGGTGACATCTGGCTTGCCGATCTCGACCCCAGGCGCGGCGCGGAGGCCGACAAGCATCGTCCCGTGGTGATCGTCAGCAACGACGGCGCGAATGCCGCCGCAGCGAGGCTCGACCACGGCGTGGTCACGGTCGTGCCGGTGACCTCGAGGCCCGGCCGCGTCCTGCCGTTCCAAGTTTTGCTGGCGCCGCCCGACTCGGGGCTCGACCTGGAGTCGAAGGCGCAGGCGGAGCAGGTCCGTTCGATCGACGTCGTACGGCTCACCCGCCGGCTCGGCCGGCTGTCGCCCTCCGCCGCGTGGCAGCTCGACGAGGCGCTGCGACTGCACCTCGCACTCTGACTCCCCCTCAGGCCGCGCCGAGAGGTACACCTATGAGGCGAGTACGAGTGGGCCTTTTGGCGCGATGTGAGCCTGTCGGGGAGAAGCCAGCAGGCAAACGGTGAGCGGTTCGGCTACGAAACGCCGAAGACCTGCTTGATCGGGTCGGTGGCGAATAGATAACGAACGGCGGCGAGATCAGCCACATCAGCGCCTAGATCCGCGCAACCTTGCCGCGCACCACCTTTACATAAGGTACGCGATGAACCCGGCCGCGATTGATCGAGTAGCTGAACGGCATCAGCACGATCCTGCGACCCGTTGGGCCGACCGCCAGGACCGTTCGAATGAGCTGCTGACCTGCTCGGCCCGCTGTAGCCGCAGGTGTGAGGACGTGAGGCGGCTACAGCGGCGGTTGCCCGCTCCGAAGGTCACCGATGGTATCCCGAGGCCTGCTGGTTCAGAAACTCTCGGCCCGGGTCTACTCCGGCGTCGTTGAGGCCGGTCCGCCATTGTTCGCCAACTGTGAGTGCACCTCCACCCACCGCGTGCCCATCCATTTCCTAAATGCGCTCTCGTCCATGAGGCCCGGCATCGTGCGATACGCGGCCAGATCCGCACCGTCGACTGGCCCATCGCTATCGGGTTCTCGCATTATGGCCTTCCCGGTAATTATCGGTATTGCGGCCTCGGCGGCGCGAGCGCCAACTTCGCGCGCACATTCAAATGCCTCGTCGAGATACGCTCCGAAATGGTTGATATGGACCACATCGAAGAAGCCTGCCTGCACAAATGGTCCACGTCCAAGTCCGGGGCTAGAAATTTCAGATTGAACTACACGGACCCAAGCTGGATATTCCAGCTTGGGTGAGCCAGATTCATTCTGCCTGACTGCGACCAGCGGCGCTCGGACAACCGCGACTGGCAACACAGTTCGAATATCATAAAACAAATGGTGGGGCGCCGGCGCGGTCTCTTTCTCGAAGTGTGCCACGGCCTTCCTGAGCGGCAATGAAATTCCACGAAAGACATCCTCGCCAGATATCTCTAACCTGCTCCCTTTACGCTCTAAGCGTGCCATAGTGAGCGCATAAACCGGCGCCCTCGCCAAGGCTACTTCATAGATTCCCAGGTAGTCCCTGTAGGACATCGCCACCGGCGTGGCATCCTCGCCTCCAAGAAAGATTGATACCGCATCGTGCGGAAAACCCGCGACCCTCGGCGCTTCGCAATATACAGAATCTCGAGTAAAGAAGATATACGGGAATGTGGATTGTTTGCATTCAATCAACAGATCGAGACTTGCCCTAAGGTACCCAGAAGCCCTGCTTGGCGCTCCTGCCATTGCTCGGTTCGCGTCGCGATTAGTCAGGTCACATGAAACAAGTGCGTCCAGTTGTCTGACCTGACCAGAATCTCGATCAACGTACGACCATTCCTCCTGAATTTGGAGGCCATGTTCGCGTATATTCTGTGCGCTCTGGCGGAGCACTTCGACAGTCTCCCACTGGAGGGGGTACCCCGACTTCTCTACCGCGGCGAGAACGTCTGCCTCTGTAAGGCCGTCGCCCAGTGGGTGCGCGTCGCCTGAAGACGTTGCCATACGGCCCGTTCTACCCCGCTGACGCCAGTCCCGTCTACGAGACGCCGAAGATCTGCTTGATCGGATCGATCGCGAAGTAGACGACGAACATCGCGGCGATCAGCCACATCAGCGGGTGGATCTGGCCGACCTTCCCGCGCACGATCTTGACGATCACGAACGCGATGAACCCGGCGCCGATGCCGGCGGTGATCGAGTAGCTGAACGGCATCAGCACGATCGTCAGGAATGCCGGCAGCGCGATCTCGATGTCGTCCCAGTCGATGTCCTTGGCCTGCTGCATCATCAGGAACCCGACGATCACCAGCGCGGGCGTGGCGGCCTCGTAGGGCACCACGTCGACCAGCGGCGCGAGGAACGTCGCGAGCAGGAACAGCACGCCGGTCACGATCGACGCCAGGCCCGTACGCGCGCCGTCACCGACACCCGAGGCGGACTCGATGTAGGAGGTGTTGCTGCTGACCGAGGCGGCGCCACCGGCCGCGGCGGCGACCGAGTCGACGATCAGGATGCGCTGGCTGTTCGGGGGGTTGCCGTCCTCGTCGAGCAGGTCGCCCTCGGCGCCGACCGCGACCATCGTGCCCATCGTGTCGAAGAAGTCGGCGAGCAGCAGCGTGAAGATCGTCAGCAGCGCCGCGACCGTGCCGAGCGAGGAGAACGACCCCAGCAGCGAGAAGTCACCGAGCAGGTCGAAGTGCGGGGTGGCGACGACCTCGTCGGGCAGCTTGGGGACGTTCAGGCCCCAGCCGTTCGGGTTGACCACCTTCCCGGTGGCGTCGGCCTGGCCGCCGATGTCGGCGATCGCCTCGATGATGATCGCCAGCACCGTCGCGCCGAGGATCCCGTACAGGATGGCGCCCTTCACCTTGCGGACGAGCAGGACGACCATCGCGATGAGGCCGAGGCAGAAGACCAGGATCGGCCAGCCGGCCAGGTTGCCGCCGACGCCGAGCTCCAGCGGGGTGGCCGGCGCCTTGCGGACGAAGCCCGCGTCCACCAGCGCGATGAGCGTCAGGAACAGGCCGATGCCGATCGTGATCGCCGTCTTCAGCTGCGCCGGGATCGCGTGGAACACCGCCTTGCGGAAGCCGGTCAGCACCAGGACCAGGATGATCAGGCCCTCCAGCACGACCAGACCCATCGCGTCCGCCCAGGTCACCTTCGGCTGCGCGGCGATGCTGAACGCGACGAACGCGTTCAGGCCGAGGCCGGTCGCGAGCGCCAGCGGGTAGTTCGCGAACGCGCCCATCAGGATCGTCACCAGACCGGCGACCAGCGCCGTGCAGGCCGCCACGACCGGGAGGTTCGGGGCCGACCCGCCGCCGAGGAACTCACCGGTGCCGTCCTTGACCGTCCCGATGATCAGCGGGTTGAGCACCACGATGTACGCCATCGTGAAGAACGTGACGACCCCGCCGCGGACCTCACGCGTCATCGTCGAGCCGCGCTCGGTGATCCGGAAGTAGCGGTCCAAGCCACTCGGCTCGTGGTCGGTGGTCGCCTCCGGTCCGGACTCGGTCGGCGGCGTACTGGGCGTGCTCGGCGTGCTCATGCGCGCAGACTAGGGGACGAGGCCCCTCCGGCACGCCCTTACGCTGGTCGTGTGACGCATCAGGCTGTCCCCGCCCACTACGACCCCGACCACCCGACGCCGCTGCCGTTCGACACGCTGCGCGTCGTCGAGATCGGTCTGGCGGTCTGGGCGGTCGTCCTGGTGGTGCTCCTGGCGGTGCCGACGCTGCACCAGGGCAGCCGCGACTGGTGGCCCTGGGTGCCTGTCGCCGCGCTGGCTCTCGGCTCGCTCGGCTGGGCGTACCTGCGCCGCGGACGCGGCAACGCCGCCGACGCCTGAGCCGCTCAGGTGGTGGTGTCCTCGCCCTCGTCCTCGCGGATGGTGCGACGCACCTCGCGACCGTCCTCGTCGACGTCGAGGATCTCGGTCATCGTCGTCCGCCGCAGCCGCCGGCCGTAGTAGTTGATGGCGACGATCGCGATGCCGGCCACCATCAAGATCACGCCGGCGGTCTGGATGTCGAAGATCTTCGCGTCCGCCTTGACGGCGAAGGCGAGGATCGCGCCGAAGACGATCAGACCGATGCCGGCGCCCATCACGGCACCACGTCGACGGCGAAGTCGTCCAGCACCGGCGGGTCGACGTGCTCCGGCTTGGGCGGGTCGATGTCGACCTCGGAGTGCGCGCCGCACCCGTGGTCGAGCGAGACGACCGTGCCGTCCGAGGGCGACCAGGCGTTCGCGCAGACGCCGAAGACCTGCCGCAGCGCACCGGCCATCGGGACGAAGAAACCGCAGGACGAGCAGGCGGCCGGCGCCTTCTCCGCCACCTCGGCGGTGGGGCCGTGCTCGCCGTCGTACCAGCGCTGAGCCGCGGCGTCGCGACCCTCCGCCGTGAGCACCCGCGGGCGGCCGAGGCCCAGCTCGAAGAAGGCGGTCTCGTCGACGTCCTCGTCACCGGTCGCCTCGAACCCCGCCTCCAGGAACGGGTCGTCGGAGACGTACGGCGTGACGTCGCCCGCGCCGATGTCGCCGGGGGCGAGCCGCTCGGCGTACGGCAGCCAGTCCGGCGAGAGCAGCGCGTCCTCACCGGGCAGCAGGTTGGTCTCGCTGACCGTGGCGTACTTCTGCCGGGCGGCGCGCGCGACGGTGATCGCCCAGACCCAGCCCGGGTAGGCGCTGCTGGTGCACGCGAAGTAGTGGGTCGCGAGGCGCTCGCCGTCCATCGTGACGCGTACGTGGTCGCCGACCGCGCCGCGAGCGGCGATCGACTCGGCCGCCTCACGGGCGAGACCGGTCGCCTCGACCAGGACCTTGTCCGCCCTGATGCTGTCCTTGGCCCTGGCCATCGTCAGACCTCGAGGTCGTCGGCGACCGCGCGCAGCACGGCCGCGACCTTGGCCGCCTGGCCCTTGTCGGGGTAACGGCCCCTGCGTAGGGACGTCGACACGCCGTCCAGCAGCTTGATGACGTCCTCGACGATGACGCTCATGTCGTCGGCGGGCTTGCGGTGGCGAGCGGCCAGCGACGGCGCCGGGTCGAGCACCCGGACGCTGAGCGCCTGCGCGCCACGCCGGCCCTCGGCGACGCTGTACTCGACGCGGGTGCCGCCCTTGAGGGTCGTCACGCCGGAGGGGAGGGAGCCGGCGGGCAGGAACACGTCCTGGCCGTCGTCACCGGAGACGAAGCCGAACCCCTTGTCGGCATCGAAGAACTTCACCTTGCCGGATGGCACTGTCCACCTACTCGATCGTCGCACTTGAGCTCTCGGGCTGCCGGGCCCTCGTGCCTGCCGCGGGGGCGGCGGGGCGCTCGACAACCATCCAAGGCTAGCCGGTCGCCCCGCGCCGCCGAAATCCAAAACACCAGGTGAACGCCACCGTCCTGCGCTCTAGCATCGACCGATGCCCCTCCCCGAGCCCCCCACCACGTACGTCGTCGGCGACATCCACGGACACCGGGACCAGCTGCGCGCCGCCCTGCAGGAGGCCGGTCTGGTGGACGACGCGGGCGACTGGGCGGGCCGAGACGTCGCCCTGTGGTTCCTCGGCGACTTCGTGGACCGAGGCCCGGACGGCGTCGGCGTCATCGACGACGTGATGCGGCTCGGCGCCCAGGCGTCGCAGAGTGCGGGCTCGGTCGACTCGGTGCTGGGCAACCACGAGGTGCTGCTGCTCGGGTTCCACCGGTTCGGCGACGCCGCCGACGCCGCGGGTCTGCACAGCTTCGGGCTCAGCTGGCTGCGCAACGGCGGCCGGCGCAGCGACCAGGAGCGTCTCACCGACGCCCACCTGGAGTGGTTGACCACCCGCCCGGCGATGGTGCACGCCGCCGATCACCTGCTGATGCACTCCGACACCACGCACTACCTGGAGTGGGGCGGCTCGGTCGAGGAGATCAATGCGACCGTGACCGGCCGGCTGACCGCGGCCGAGCCGGACCTGGAGGAGTGGTTCGACCTGTGGCGCAACCTCACCTCGCGCGGCAGCTTTCGGCACGACGACGGCCCGCAGCAGGCGGCCGCCCTGCTGGACACCCTGGGCGGCGAGCGGATCGTCCACGGCCACACGATCATCGCCGAGTGGCTGGGCGTCCCCGCGCAGCAGGTGACCGGCCCGGTCCTCTACGCCGGGGACCGCGTCCTCGGGATCGACGCCGGCCTGTTCGCCGGTGGCCCGTGCCTGGTCGTCCCCCTGCCGTACGAGGCGTCAGCCTCAGAGCTGGGCCAGCACCTCGCCGAGCCCCGCGACGACCACTGACGCGCCGGCCTCCCGCAACGCCTGCTCGTCGTGCGGGCCGGTCGTGACGCCGATGCCGGGGACGCCGGCCGCGCGTGCCGCCCGCATGTCGCCGGTGTGGTCGCCGACGTACGTGGTGGCGCCGTGCTCGCGCAGCGCGCTCGCCTTCCCCTCGGCGAAGAGGTCGCCCGCGACCGCGTCCGGGCGCAGGCCCACGTGCTCGAGGACCGCGTGGATGGCGGGCTCGACCTTCGCGCTCACCACGACGACGCGTCCGCCGCGCTCGCGGATGGCGTCGAGCAGCTCGGCCGCACCCGGCATCGCCGTCGTCACCGGCACGGCGTCGACCAGGTAGGACGACCGGTAGTCGGCCATCGCCGCCTCGACCCGGTCGTCGGGGAGGAAGAGCGCCAGGTTGTCGCGCAGCGGCGCACCGATCAGGGGTGCCAGCTGCTCATCGGAGGCCGAGCCACCGTGCAGCTCCAGCGCGTGATGCATGCACGCGACGATCCCGGCCCGGGAGTCCACGAGGGTCATGTCGAGGTCGAACCCGACGACGGGAGGATGCGGCTCGGTCACGACCGAGGACGATACGGGTCCTGCGGTGGGGGCTCGTCGGAGGCCGGCGGCTGCGGCTCGGAGGGCGGCTGCTGGCGGTAGCCCTGCTGCTGGCCGTACGGCGGCTGCTGGCCGTCGCCCTGCTGCTGCCCGTAGCCCGCCTGGCCGTAGGGCTGCTGCCCGTACGGGACGCCCGCGTACCCCGGGGCGTACGCCTGCCGCTTGCTGGAGCTGAGCTTGACGATGCCCCAGATGAACAGGCCCAGGCCGGTCACCCCGATCACGAAAGGGATCACGAACGCCGCGAGCACGGCGCCCCCGAGCTTCTTGGCGAGGTCGCCCGCGAAACCGCTGTCGAGCACCAGCACCCGCTGGTCGCCGCACGAGACCGCGTAGGAGCCGGCGGCCCCCGCCGTGAGCTCGTAGCTCTGCTGCCACCGCTCGCCGCCGTTGGTCACGGAGGTGCCGGTGGAGGCCTGCAGGTTCGCCGGCTGACCGTCCGGGCCGGTGGCCGAGCACGTGACCGCAGGGGTGTCCGTCCCGTTGGAGTCGGCGCCGTCGCCGGCCGAGGTGGTGCCCTGGAACACGAAAAGGGTGACCTTCTCCCCCGCCTTGAGCGAGACCGCCTGACCCGGGTCGAGGCGCTGGGCGTTGTCGACCGCGTCCACCGTCCACCGCACGCCCAGCCACAGTGCGAGGACGAACACCAGTGGGGCGAGCAGGAACGCCATCACCGCACCGATCACCGTGCGCTTCAGACCTTGTCGGCGTCTCATCGTCGCCCCTCTCATACCGTCGACTTGTCCATGCTGCCGGGCCACGAGACCACTCGCCAGCGCTCGCGGGAGACCTCGACCTCGGCCGGTACGCAGTTCGGCAGGAACCGGGCAGCGGCCAGGTCGTCCCGGACGTTCTCCGACAGCCGCGGGATGACCATGGACATCACCCCGCCGTGGCTGAAGACCAGCACCGTCTCCCCTGGGTGGTCATCCGCGATGCGGTCCAGCGCCTCGCGCATCCGCTCGAGGACCTGCACGCCGCTCTCCCCGCCGGGCATCGTCGCGTCCAGGTCGCCGGCCACCCAGGCGTCGAACACCTGCTGCGCGCGCGGGTCCCCGTACGGCACGCCCTCGAGGTCGCCGACGGCGTACTCCTGCAGGCCGTCGACCGCCCGCGCGGGCACCGCGAGGACCGATGCCGCGACCGCGCCCGTCTGCACGGCCCGCTCCATCCGGCTGGTGCACACCGCGGTGATGCCCCGCTCCCCCAGCGCCGCGGCCAGTCCGGTGGCCTGCGCCCGACCGGTCTCGGTGAGCCACCCGCCGTCGTCGGTCAGGACGCCGTGCACGGGGTACTCGGCGTCGCCGTGGCGCGCCACGAGCAGCCGGGTCGGCGTGGTCACGACCACACCCTACGAGAGCCGAGACGCGATCAGGCGCTCGCCGCCCGCTGCCGGCGGTGCGTGGCGATGTGCGCCCGGACGCGGGTGAGCCGCTGCTCCTCCGGCATGGTCATCAGACGCTCCAGCAGGTCCTGCGCCTCGGCGCCGCTCGGGGTGAACACCTGGACCCACGCCCCGGCCGGCGCGGGCACGCTCATGCTGGTCATCGTCAGGTCGATGTCGCCGACCGCCGGGTGCCGCACCGTCCGGACGCGGACGGGCGGGGTGGCGACGTCGTTGCGCTCCCACATCAGCGCGAACTCCGGGCTTGCGGCGCCCAGCCGCTCGATGAAGTCGCTCCACTGCGGGTCGCCGACGTGCGCGCCGTACGCCGACCGCAGGTACGCGACCATCCGGCCGACCTCCTCCGCCCGGGTCACGAAGGGGTTGCAGCAGTCCGGCAGCGTGAAGATCTTCCACAGCACGTTGACCGGCGAGCCGTCGGAGCTCTCCTCGCACCGGGGGAACAGCCGGTCGTACGCGGCGTTCCGGGCGAGCAGGTCGTACTTGCCGCTGAGCACGGCCGCCGGCAGCGGGTCCAGCTGGTCCAGGATCGTCTGGAGAGCGGCGGGCAGCGTGCCGTCCACCTCCGGGCTCGGCACGGTCGGGACGCCCGCGAGCCGGTAGAGGTGGGCGCGCTCGGCGACGTCGAGGGCCAGGGTGCGCGCCACGGCGTCGAGCACCTGGACGCTGACGTTGATGGCCCGCCCCTGCTCCAGCCAGGTGTACCAGGTGATCCCGATGCCGGAGAGCTGGGCGACCTCCTCGCGCCGCAGCCCCGGCGTCCGCCGTCGCGTCCCGGCCGGCAGGCCCATCGACTCCGGACTGATGCGCGCGCGGCGTGACTTAAGGAACGCGGCCAGCTCGGCGCGGCGCTCGGCTCTGATCGCTCGCTCGTCGCTCATGGGACCATCCTGGCGGCCGGCGCCGACGTGATCCAGGTGGTGGTGGTACCAGGATCAGCAGGCTCCTGTCACCGGTGCCGAACGCCGCGCAGGGTCGGGTCCATGACCTCCTCCACGACCACCGCGTCGCCCTCGCAGCCGGCACCCGTCCGCCCGGCCACCCGCACCGGCCTGCTGCTCGCCGTCGTCCTCGGCGCGCAGTTCATGGCCGTCCTCGACGCCTCGATCGTCAACGTCGCCATCCCCTCGATGCACGCCGACCTGGGCGCGGACGGGGCCGGCCTGCAGCTGATCCTCGCCGGGTACGTCATCGCGTACGCCGTCCTGCTGGTCACCGGGGCGCGCCTCGGCGACCGCCTCGGACAGCGGACGATGTTCGTCACCGGCCTGACCGCGTTCTCCGCGGCGTCCCTCGCGTGTGGGCTCGCCTGGTCGACCGAGGTGCTGATCGCGTTCCGGTTCGTCCAGGGGGCCGGCGCGGCGATGATGGTGCCGCAGGTGATGACGCTGATCCAGGTGACGTTCGCCGGCGAGGCCCGCGGTCGGGCCCTCTCCCTCTACGCGGCGGTCATCTCCGGCGGCGCGGTCGTCGGTCAGGTGTTCGGCGGCCTCATCGTGAGCAGCGACGTCGGAGGCACGCAGTGGCGCGGGGTGTTCCTCGTCAACGTGCCCATCGGCCTGCTCCTCCTGGCTCTGGCCCCGCGCGTGCTCCCGGGCGGCAGCGCCCGGCCCGGGCACCGGCTCGACCTGCGGGGTCTCGCCCTGCTCACCCCGACGGTGCTGCTGCTCGTCGTCCCGCTCGTGCTCGGCCACGAGGAGGACTGGCCGCTCTGGGGCTGGGTCATGCTCGCCGCGAGCGCCGTGCTGCTGGCGGCGTTCGTCGCGGTCGAGCGACGGGTCGAGGCGTCCGGCGGCGCGGCGCTGTTCCCCGGACGGGTGCTGCGAGCGCGCGGGCTCGTACCTGCGGCGGCCGGCCAGTTCCTGGTCATGTCGACGTTCTCGGCGTCGCTGTTCACCATGGCGATCCACCTGCAGTCCGCGCTGGGTTACACCGCGTTGCACGCGGGGCTGCTGTTCATCCCGATGGCCGGGTGCTTCGCGGTCGCGAGCATGACCTGGCGACGGGTCCCGATGCGGCACCACGCGCGGATGATTCCGGCCGGGCTGGTGCTGGCGGCCGCGTCGCTGGTGGCGATGGGGGTGCTGCTGCGCGACGGCCGTGGCTTCGGCGTCGCCGCGCTGGTGGTGTTCGGGGTGATGGGGCTCGGCTTCGGCGCGGCGTTCAGCCCGCTGATGGCGGTCGCCCTGGGCCGGGTGCCGCTGGTCGAGGCCGCGGACGCCAGCGGGTTCGTGACGACGCTCGTCCAGCTCGGCAACGTGGTCGGCGTCGCGACGTTCGGCACCCTCTACCTGACGCGCGCCGACGACGGCGTCCGGCACGCGTCCGCAGAGGCGATCGAGGTGACCGATCTGGCGCAGGCGGGTGCGATCGTGGTGGCCGCGTGCCTCGCCTGGCTCGCCACCCGGCCGGCGCCCGCACCGGCCGCCGTCCCCGACCCGGTCTGATCCGGCCTGCACCGGGCTGATCTGGCCCGCGCCGGGCGAAGCGGACACATCCTGTCCGCCGGTCGGGGCAGCATGAGCCCATGGCTTCCTTCATCCAGACCACGGTCGACAGCGCGGACGCCCTCACCCAGGCGGACTGGTGGGCGGAGACGCTCGGGTGGGTCGTCGAGCCCACGGACGAGGCGTTCGTCCGGTCGATGATCGAGCAGGGCTACGCGACCGACGGCGACACCGTCACCCACGAGGGAAAGCTCGTCTGGCGCGGTGCCGCCGCGATCACCCCGGCCGACCGCATCGAGGAGCGGGACCGCCCGCGGATGCTGTTCCAGGACGTCCCGGAGAAGAAGTCCGGCAAGAACCGAGTCCACTGGGACGTGCGCACGGGTGAGGACATCGACCAGGTGCGCTCCCGGCTGGAGGCGCGCGGCGCGGCGTACGTCGCGACCCACAGCCAGGGGCCGATGTCGTGGCACGTCATGACCGACCCGGAGGGCAACGAGTTCTGCATCAGCTGAGCGCGGGCACCGGCTCCGGCGCGTTCGTCGCCGCGTCCTGGGCAGGGCTCGCCTGGGCGCGGACGAGGGCGGCGTACCGGCCGTCGTCGGCGAGCAGCCGCTCGTGGGTGCCGACCTCGACGGCGTGACCCTGATCCAGCACCACGATGGCGTCGGCGTCGCGGACGGTCGAGAGACGGTGCGCGATCGTCAGCGTGGTCCGGCCCCGGCTCAGCTCGTCCAGCGCCTCCTGGACGGCCCGCTCGGTGCGGTTGTCCAGGGCACTGGTCGCCTCGTCCAGGACCAGCACCTTCGGGTCGCGCAGGATCGTGCGGGCGAGCGCGATCCGCTGCTTCTCACCACCGGAGAAGCGGTAGCCGCGCGCCCCGACCACGGTGTCGTACCCGTCGGGCAGGTCCTCGATCAGCTCGTGCACCTGGGCCGCCCGGGCAGCGCGGACGATGTCCTCGTCGGTCGCGTCGGGCCGCGCGTACCGCAGGTTCTCGCGGATGGTGGTGTGCAGCAGGTACGTCTCCTGGCTGACGACTCCCACCAGCTCGGCCACCGTCGACAGGCGCAGGTCCCGCAGGTCGACGCCGTCCAGCCGTACGGCGCCGGACGTCGGGTCGGTGAGCCGTGACACCAGGCCGGCGACCGTGGACTTGCCGGAGCCGGTCGCACCGACGAGGGCCACCGTGCTGCCGGCTGGCAGGTCGAGAGACAGGTGGGAGACGGCGTCCCGGTCGGCGTCGGCGTACCGGAACGACACGTCCTCCAGCGTGACGTGACCACGGGCGTCGGCGCGCGACAGCTCGACCGGCTCGGCCGGGTCGTCGATCTCGATCCGCATGTCGAGGTACTCGAAGATCCGGCTGAACAGCGCCATCGAGCTGGTGATCTGGACGCCGACGTTGAGCACGCCCATCAGCGGGCGGAACAGCGCCGCCTGCAGGCCGGTGAACGCGACCAGGGTGCCGATCGTCATGCCGCCGCTCGTGGCGGGCAGCCCGGCGGCGAGGTAGATCAGGGCCGGGATCGCCGCGAAGATCACCGACATCGAGGCCATCCGCCAGCGGCCCGCGAGCTGGGACTGCACCTCCAGCTCGGTCAGCCGGACGGAGGTGTCGGAGAAGCGGCCCGACAGCTGTGGGCCGGACGCGAGCGTCTTGCTCAGCTGGACGCCGCTGATCGACAGCGACTCCTCGATCTGGGTCTGCAGGTCGGCGAGCGCTCGCTGCGCCTTCGCGGTGACCGTACGGCGCATCCGGGCGACCCGGCGGGTGAGCAGGATCGCGGGCGGCAGCACGAGCAGGCTCAGCAGGGACAGCCGCCACGACAGGGCGACCATCGCGACCGCCGTACCGACCGCCGTCGTGAGGTTGGAGGCGATGGACGTCGCCGAGGTGGTGACGACCGACTGCATCCCGTTGATGTCGTTGGTGAGGCGTGACTGCAGCTCGCCCCCGCGGGTACGGGTGAAGAACGCGAGCGGCATCCGCTGCAGGTGAGTGAAGACGTCGGTCCGCAGGCGGTGCATGATCCGCTGGCCGACGACGGTCGCGAGCCAGGTCTGCACGACGCCGAGCGCGGCGGTGACCACGGTGATGCCGAGCATCACGCCGACCAGGGTGACCAGCAGGCCGACGTCCTGGTGCGGGATCGCGTCGTCGATCAGGCGCTTGGTGATGAACGGGTTCGCGAGCCCGACGAGCGAGGTCGCGACGATGAGGCCGGTGACGACGGCCAGCCGGCCCCGGTAGGGGCGGAACAGAGCGCCGATGCGGCGCAGGCTGACGGGGTGCTCCTGCAGCTGACGCAGGTCACCGGGGTCCTTGCGGGCGCCGGGGCCACCGCCGCGGCCGCCGCGCATCTCGGGTACGGGGGCTGTCATCCGCATCCCTCCTCTGAGATCGATTGCTGAGGTTTCCTCATTATCTACCAACCTCAGCATCGCTAGGATCATTCCCATGACGACGAAGGCGCCCGAGCGCGACCTCGGCTCGATGCTGGTCGAGCTCACCCGGCTGATCCGCCGGCGCTCGCACGCGGCCCTCGAGCCGTACGGGCTCTCCCCCGCGCAGGGACGTGCCTTCCGCGTCATCTCCCACCACCGGGACGCCGACGAGGAGCTGCGGCTGTCCGGCCTCGCCGAGCGGCTGCGCATCGCCCCACGCTCCACGACCGAGGTGGTCGACCGGCTCGAGACACTCGGCCTGGTCCGTCGCTCCCCCAGCCCCAGCGACCGGCGCGCCACCGTGCTCACCCTCACCGACAAGGGCGAGCAGCTGCGCCGCACGCTGGACCGGCGTCGCGTCGAGAGCACCGAGGACCTGTTCGCCGCGCTCAGCGACACCGAGCGCGACACCCTCGGCCGGCTGCTGCGGAAGGCGCTGGACGCCGCCGACGCGGGCTGAGCGCCGCACCCCGAGGGAGCCGTGACGCACGGTGGCCGATCGCGCACCGTCCGTTACGGCCTCCGGCGAGCCGACGCGTGACGGCCGGCTCGTGACGCGGGGCTCAGAAGTACCAGGGGAACGGGGACCAGTCGGGCTCGCGCTTCTGCAGGAACTGGTCGCGGCCCTCGACGGCCTCGTCGGTCATGTACGCCAGCCGGGTCGCCTCTCCGGCGAACACCTGCTGGCCCATCAGGCCGTCGTCGGTCAGGTTGAACGCGAACTTCAGCATCCGCTGCGCCTGCGGCGACTTGCCCATGATCTCGCGCGCCACCTGCAGCGACTCGGCCTCCAGGTCGGCGTGGTCGGCGACGATGTTGACCGCGCCCATCCGGTGCATGTCCTCGGCGGTGTACGTGCGACCGAGGAAGAAGATCTCGCGGGCGAACTTCTGACCGACCATCTTGGCCAGGTACGCCGACCCGTAGCCCGCGTCGAACGACCCCACGTCCGCGTCGGTCTGCTTGAACCGGGCGTGCTCACGCGAGGCGATCGTGAGGTCGCACACGACGTGCAGGCTGTGCCCGCCGCCGGCCGCCCAGCCGTTGACGACCGCGATGACCACCTTCGGCATCGTGCGGATCAGCCGCTGGACCTCCAGGATGTGCAGCCGGCCGCCCTCGGCCTTGACCCGGCGCTCGTCCACGGTCTCGGCGGTGTCGCCGGCCGCGTACTGGTAGCCCGACCTCCCGCGGATGCGCTGGTCGCCGCCAGAGCAGAACGCCCACTTGCCTGCCGACCCGGTGCCGTCGGGGCCGGGTCCGTTGCCGGTGAGCAGCACGCAGCCGACGTCGGGCGTACGACGCGCGTGGTCCAGGACGCGGTAGAGCTCGTCGACCGTGTGCGGACGGAACGCGTTGAGCACCTCGGGGCGGTCGAGCGCCACCCGGACGCAGCCGACGTCCGTCGCGCGGTGGTACGTGATGTCGGTGAGGTCCTCGAACCCCGGCACCACCTCCCAGGCGGACGGGTCGAACGGGTTCGCGGTGCTCGCTGCGTCAGTCACGGGCCCGACTGTATGCCGACCTCGTACGGCGGGTCGGGCGGCCGGCGGACGACCAGTCGCTGCGTCAGGGCACCGCGGCCTCGACGACCTGCGCACCCACCCAGAAGCCGCTCACCAGCAGCAGCATGCCGAGCACCGGCCACGGCCACATCAGTCGGTACCAGCGGACCCCACGGGTGATGCCGATACCGGACAGGAGCAGGCCGGCGAGGTTGGTCGCGAGCGCGAGCAGGATGCCGATCTCGATGCCGTTCTCCGAGCACTCGCCGCCGCCCATGCAGCCGTCGGAGGCGAGGGAGAAGAACAGGGCCCAGAAGCCGAGGAAGAAGGACCCCGCCAGCTGGAGCAGGACGAGCAGGACCGTGGCGACGATGTCGATCGTTCGTCCGGTCGTGCGCCCGAGGTCGGACCGGTCGGTGGGAGCGGCGGTCACGGCGCGGTCGAGCTGACGATCGCGAGTCCGACCAGGAACCCTCCGGCAGCGATGAGGCTGCCCAGCAGCGGCCAGACGCAGCGGGTCTCACCGCGTCGGTCGGCGCGCACGGCCCCGGCGATGGCGACGACCAGTCCCGTCGCGACCGCCACCCAGACGAGCAGGGTGGCGCCTGCCGCGGTGCGCTCGACCTGTCGGCAGTCCTCGAAGCAGGAGTCGGAGGCCATCGCGAAGAACATCGAGAGCATCAGGGCGCCGAACGTGACGACGGCCTGGACGAGAGCGAGCAACGCGGTGCCGACGGCATCCGCGGTGCTCCGGTGGGTGGTCCTGCTGGGCACGGTCATGACACCAGTCTCGTGGTGGATCCGCCCGCCCCGCATGAGTAGACCTACGCGTCCCGCGTGCGGACCTGCCCGCGCAAGGAGCCACCGCCGTAGGGTCGAGTCATGCCCCGACCGCCGTACATCGCCGACCTGCGCGAGCACATCGGAACCCGACTCCTCTGGTTGCCGGGGGCGACCGCGTACGTGCTGCGCGAGAACGGGGGCGTCACCGAGCTGCTGCTCGTCCGCCGGTCCGACAACGGGCACTGGACGCCGATCTGCGGGATGACCGACCCGGGCGAGGAACCGGACATCACCGCCGTGCGCGAGGCGCTGGAGGAGGCGAGCGTGCACGTCGAGGTCGAGCGGCTCGTCAGCGTCCAGGCGCTCGCGGTGAACACCTACCCGAACGGCGACCGCACCCAGTACCTCGACCACGCGTTCCGGTGCCGCTGGGTCTCCGGCGAGGCGACCGTCGGTGACGACGAGTCGACCGAGGTGGGATGGTTCGCCGTGGACGAGCTGCCCGAGCTGAACGACCGGTTCCGGCGGCACCTGCGGCTCGTTCTGGAGCCCCCCGCGGGCGTGGCGTTCGGCCGCCAGGAGCGCTCGGCGTGACCGTCCGGCCGCTGGACGAGCTGCTCGAGGAGCTGCGGGTGGTCCGGCTGCCGCTGCGGACCCGGTTCCGCGGAGTGCAGGAACGCGAGATCGCCTACGTACGAGGGCCGTTCGGCTGGGGTGAGTTCGCGCCGTTCCTGGAGTACGAGCCCTCAGAGGCTGCGCGCTGGCTGTCGGCCGCGATCGAGGCCGCCTACGAGGGGTGGCCGTCGCCGGTGCGCGATCACGTGCCGGTCAACGCGACCGTCCCCGCGGTGAAGGCGGCCGAGGTGCCCGAGGTGCTCTCGCGGTACGACGGCTGCCGCACGGCCAAGGTGAAGGTCGCCGAGCGGGGGCAGGCACTCCAGGACGACCTCGACCGGGTCGCCGCCGTCCGTGACGTGATGGGCGCGGACGCGCGCGTCCGGGTGGACGCGAACGGCGGCTGGGACGTCGACCAGGCGGTGGACGCGATAGCCCGTCTCGCGCCGTACGGCCTCGAGTACGCCGAGCAACCGTGCGCGACCGTCGAGGATCTTGCCGCCCTACGAAAGGCGTTGGCCCGCAACGGTGTCGACGTCCTCGTCGCCGCCGACGAGTCGATCCGCAAGGCGGAGGACCCCATGCGGGTCGTGCGGCTGGACGCGGCCGACGTGGCGGTCGTCAAGGTCGCCCCGCTCGGCGGCGTGCGCGCCGCCCTGGACATCGCGACGCAGCTGCCCGTCCCGGTCGTCGTGTCCAGCGCACTCGACAGCTCGGTCGGCATGGCCGCGGGCGTCGCGCTGGCGGCCGCCCTGCCGGACCTGCCGTTCGCGTGCGGGCTCGGCACCGTGGAGCTGCTCGCGGCGGACGTGACCGACGACAGCCTGGTCCCGCGCTCGGGCGAGATCGGCGTACGGCCGGTCGTCGTCGACGACCTGCTGCTCGACCGCTGGGCGGCACCGCGCGAACGGTGGGAGCACTGGATGCGCCGGATCGCCGCCTGTCACGCCGAGCTCGTCTGACAATTCCTCCGGGCGATGTCGATCCGTGCGTCCCCCGTTCGACCAAGGGGTGACGGTCGGGCCGCACGGTCCACCGGATCCGTAGCACCCATCAAGGAGACACGACCATGAAGTACATGCTGATCATGCGAGCCGACGACACGACGGCGGAGCAGTTCCAGGACGTCGACATGGAGCAGATGCTCGAGGTGGTGGGCGGCTTCAACGAGGAGCTGATCTCGGCGGGCGTCCTGCTCGCCGCCGAAGGCCTCGACCCGGCGCCCGGCGTCGTCGTGGACCACTCGGGCGAGGCGCCGGTCGTCACCGACGGGCCGTACGGCGAGACGAAGGAGCTCTTCGGCGGCTTCTACCTGCTCGATGTCGCGTCGCAGGAGGAGGCCGTCGAGTGGGCCAAGCGGATGCCGATGGCCGGCCCGGGCATGAAGACCGAGATCCGCCGGGTCGCGACGATCGATGAGTTCCCGCAGGACAACCCGTGGATCAAGAAGGAGCGGGCCTGGCGCGAGGCGACCGGCCAGCTGTGACCGAGCCACGGCGCGTACGCCCGGCCGGCAGGACGACGTCCGCCGGCCGGGCCGCGGTCGAGGCGGTGTGGCGCATCGAGTCCGCCCGGATCGTCGCGACGCTCGCGAGGTACACCGGCGACTTCGCCCTCGCCGAGGACCTCGCCCAGGAGGCCCTGGCCGAGGCGCTGGTGACCTGGCCGCGCGACGGCGTACCCGCGCAGCCCGCTGCCTGGCTGCTCACCTGCGGGAAGCGGCGCGCGATCGACACCTTCCGGCGCAACGCCACCCAGCGGGACCGGTACGCCGCACTCGCCCACGACCTCGGTGAGGGGCAGCCGGCCGCTGGTGCGCCCGCCGCCGGGAGTCACGACGTCCAGGCGCTCGGCGACCCCGACCGCGTCGACGACGACGTCCTCGCCCTCATGCTCATCTCGTGCCACCCGGTGGTCTCGCGCGAGGCGAGCATCGCGCTGACGCTGCGGGTGGTCGGCGGTCTGACCAGCGACGAGATCGCCCGCGCGTTCCTCGTGCCGGCCGCCACGGTGCAGGCGCGGATCACGCGGGCGAAGAAGGCGATCACCGCCGCTCAGGTCGCGTTCGAGGTGCCCGAGCCGCACGAGTGCCGCGAGCGGCTGGACCGGTTGATGAGCGTGATCTACCTGATCTTCACCGAGGGCTCGTCCGCGACCGCCGGCGACGACCTCATCAGGTACGACCTGGCACGCGAGGGCGTACGGCTGGCGCGGGTGGTCGCGCGGCTGATGCCCGACGAGCCGGAGACGCACGGGCTGGTGGCGCTGCTGGAGCTGACCGCCGCCCGGTTCCCCGCGCGCGTGGACGCCGACGGTGAGCCGGTGCTGCTGGAGGACCAGGACCGTCGGCGCTGGGACGCGGCCGCCGTACGCCGGGGCCGGGCCGCGCTCGCCACCGTGAGTCGCGCCGGGCGCGGGCTCGGGCCGTACGGCCTGCAGGCGGCCATCGCCGAGTGCCACGACGTTGCTCCGTCCGCCGAGGCCACCGACTGGGACCGGATCGTCCTGCTCTACGACGCGCTGCAGCAGATCGCTCCGTCGCCGGTCGTCGCCGTCAACCGGGCGGTGGCGGTGTCGATGCTGCGCGGGCCGCTGGAGGCGCTCCCGCTGGTGGACCAGCTGATCGCGGCCGGCGCGCTGCCCCACTCACACCTGCTGCCGCTCGTACGCGGCGAGATGCTGCGCCGGCTCGGCCGGTCCGAGGAGGCGCGACGTGAGCTCACCGTCGCGATCGAGCGGAGTCCGAGCGCCCGCGAACGTCGGCTGCTGGAGACCAGGCGCGACGCGCTCTAGCCGACCAGCGGCTGCACGGTCTCGTACGCCTCCTGGCTCGCGGCGACCAGGAGGGCGCCGTGCAGGTCGGCCGGGTGGTACGGCGAGCCGTCCGAGTGCGCGACGTACCCGCCGATCTCGCGGACCATCAGCGTGCCGGGCAGGTGGTCCCACGGCTTGGTGCGGCCGTACACGATGTAGTCGGTGGCTCCGGTCGCGAGCTTCGGGTAGTCCACGCCGCAGCAGACCCACGACAGGTCCAGCGGCGACAGCGCGCCGAGCGACGTCCCGACGCGGGACCGGATGGACGTGACGCCGCGCAGGGCGCTCGGCTCCGGCGGCGTGAGCTGGGGCATCCGCTCCCCGTCGGCGTACGCGCCCGCGCCGCGCTCGGCGACGTAGGCGCGCTGGTGGGCGGGCTGCCAGATCCAGCCGCGGACGATCTCGCGGCCCTTGACCTCGCTGACCATGACCGCGTGGTCGGGTGAGCCGTGGACGAAGTTCTTGGTGCCGTCGACCGGGTCGACCGTGAACCAGTGGTCGGTCGAGGTGAGCTGGTCGAACAGCTGCGGGTGCGCCGACGCCGCCTCCTCGCCGAGGATCAGCGCGTCCGGGTAGGCGTCCTGCAGCCGGCGGGTGATGATCTCCTCCGACTCGTGGTCGGCGACGGTGACCAGGTCACCGGGGTTCTTCTCCATCACCTCGTTCTCGGCGAGCGCCCGGAAGCGAGGCGTGATGACCTCGGCGGCAACCTCTTGCAGCACGGCCAGGACGGCATCGGAGTCCACGGGCGTCAGTCTGCCCGAGCGCTCCGCGCCGCTCACGCCGGGCCGGGTGAACCCCATGCGGGATCGGTCAGGAGCGGCGGTGCACCTTGTGCTGAGCCGGCTGCGAGCGCGGGCGCACCACCATCGAGTCAATGTTGACGTGCTTGGGGCGGGACGCGACGAACGCGACGCAGTCGGCGATGTCCTCCTGCTGCAGCGGGTCCACCACGCCGGCGTAGACCGCGGCCGCCTTCTCCGCGTCACCGTGGAAACGCACCAGCGAGAACTCGTCCGACTCCACCATCCCCGGGTCGATCTCGCAGATCCGCACCGGCTGGTCGTACATCTCCAGCCGCAGCGAGCCGACCATCGCGCGGACCGCGTGCTTGGCCGCGACGTACCCGCCGCCGCCCTCGTACGACACGTGCGCGGCGACCGACCCGATGACGACCACCTCACCCTCGGCCCGGACCAGCGCCGGCATGAGCGCCTGCACGGAGCGTGCGACCCCGATGACGTTGGTCTCGTACATCGTGCGCCACTCCTCCAGGTCCGCGTCGACCACGGGCTCGGTGCCGAGCGCTCCTCCGGCGTTGGCGACGAGCAGGTCCAGCCGGTCGCCGACCTGCTCGGCGAGGGCCGCGATGTCGGACGCGGACGTCACGTCGCAGGTCACGGCCCGGCCGTCGATCTCGGCGGCCAGCGCCTCGATCCGCTCGGTACGCCGGGCGGCGCAGATCACCTCGTACCCGTCGTCGGCGAGACGGCGGGCGCTGGCCCGGCCGATGCCGCTGCTTGCTCCGGTCACCACGGCGAGAGGTCGCGTCATAGCCGTCATTGAATACCTGCCCGCATCGGCCGCGACCGCCGGCTCGTACTGTGAGAGGCGTGCCCGCGCTCGTTCCCTTCGCCGTCGACCCCGCCGCCCTCCCCGCCTACCTGGAGGCGCTCGCCCAGGCGCTGGACGGCAGCGGCCCGGCCCTCCTGCCGTACGCGGCGGGCAGCTCCGAGCCGCAGGTCCAGGACGACGCCGACCTGCCGGACGAGCTGGCCCTGGTGATGAGCACCTCCGGCTCGACCGGCGTGCCCAAGCGAGCGCTGCTCACCCGCGCAAACCTCGAGGCGAGCGCGCACGCCACACACGCCCGGCTCGGCGGCGCCGGCCAGTGGCTGCTGCCGATGCCGGCGCACCACATCGCAGGAACCCAGGTGCTCGTCCGCTCGATCGTCGCGAGCACCAACGCCGTGCTCCTCAATCTCGAAAACGGTTTCAGCACAACGGACTTCGCCGATGCCGTGGCGTGGATGCTGCCGGCCCGGCGGTACACCTCGCTCGTCCCGACCCAGCTCGTCCGGCTGTTGGAGGACCCGGCGGCCGTGAAGGCGCTGACGACGTTCGACGCCGTCCTGCTCGGCGGCGCGGCGTCTCCACCGCGTCTCCTCGCTCGCGCTGCCGCCGCCGGTGTCACCGTCGTCCCGACGTACGGCATGAGCGAGACGGCTGGCGGCTGCGTGTACGCCGGTCGCCCCCTGGACGGCACCACGGTGAGCATCGGCGCCGACGGGCGCATCGGGCTGGCCGGGCCGACGGTCGCGAGCGGATACCTGGCCGACCCCGATCGCACGGCCGGCGCGTTCGACAGAGACGAGGACGGGCGTCCGCGGTTCTGGACCGACGACGTCGGAGAGCTGTCCGCGGACGGCCTGCTGCACGTCCTCGGCCGCCTCGACGACCTCATCACCACCGGCGGTCTCAAGGTCGCGCCCCGCCTGGTCGAGGAGGCCGCGCTCGAGCTCCCCGAGATCAGTGAGGCCGTGGCGGTGGGCACGGCCGACGAGGAGTGGGGGCAGGTCGTGAGTCTCGCGGTCGTCCCCGCGCGCGGCACCGTCCCCGGCCTGACCGCAGTCCGCGACGCGCTGGGAGACCGGCTCCCCGCGTACGCGCTCCCCCGACGGCTGCTGGTCCTGGACGCGCTCCCGCTCCGCGGACCCGGCAAGCCCGACCGCGCCGCGCTCGCGATCAGTGACGGGTGGCAGAATCGAGGGATCGGTACGCGTGACGAAGGATGAGTGATGGCCCGGGTGATCATTCCCCTGCTGATCCTCGCGGTCGTCGTGTACGCCCTGGTCGACTGCATCCAGACCGACGAGTCCGAGCAGCAGCACCTGCCCAAGCTCGTCTGGATCGCGCTGATCGTGCTCGCACCGCCGTTCGGGGCGATCGCCTGGATCATGGTCGGCCGACGCCGCCGGCCCAGCCCGCAGCAGCGCCCCTCGGGTCCGCGCGGCCCGGACGACGACCCCGACTTCCTGCGCGGTCTCTGACGATCGACCCCGGATCACCCGCACGCTCGTCGACGTGATGCCAGGTCGATCGTCCGGTACGCCCGAGGACCGACCGCCGCCCGCTTCGCCCTCATCCGCTCGACCCCGAGGAGACACCGCATGGCCACCCTGCAGGAATGGGTCCAAGGAGCCCGTCCGCGCACCCTTCCCGCCGCCATCGCGCCGGTGCTCGTCGGCACCGGCGCGGCGTACGCGCTGGAGAAGGCGAATCCCGGGTACGCCCTGCTCGCCCTGGTCGTCTCCCTCGCCCTGCAGGTCGGCGTCAACTACGCCAACGACTACTCCGACGGCATCCGCGGCACCGACGACGTCCGCGTCGGGCCGATCCGGCTGGTCGGGCAACGGCTGGCGCGACCCGGAGACGTGAAGCTGGCCGCGTTCGTCGCCTTCGGCGTGGCGGCCCTCGCGGGGCTGACGCTCATCACCCTCGCCAACACTCCCTGGCTCCTGCTCGTCGGCGCGCTGGCCGTCGTGGCCGCATGGAAGTACACCGGCGGCAAGAACCCGTACGGGTACCTCGGCCTCGGCGAGCTGTTCGTCTTCGTCTTCTTCGGGCTGGTGGCAGTGCTCGGCACGACGTACACGCAGGCCGGGACGCTCAGCACGGCCGCGTGGGCCGGCGCGTGCGGAGTTGGCGCGGTCGCGTGCGCGGTCCTGGTCGTCAACAACCTGCGCGACATCCCCGGCGACACCGCCTCGGGGAAGCGCACGCTCGCGGTGCGGATCGGCGACCGCGCGACCCGAGCGCTCTACGTCCTGCTCGTGCTCGTCGCGGGCCTGTGCGTCGTGGTCGCCGGGATCACCGCACCGGCGGCGCTGATCGGTCTGCTCGCGCTGGCCCTGGCCGTGCCTCCGGTGCGCGTCGTGACCGCCGGTCGCCAGGGACGCGACCTGATCCCCGCCCTGGCCGGGACCGGGATGTTCCTGCTCGCGTACGGCGTCCTGCTCGGCCTCGGCCTCTACCTCGCCCCCCACCTCGGCTGACCCTCCCCCGGCAAAAGCTGGTCGCCGGCACACGCATGGCTGTGCCCAGCCCCACCTTTTGCCGACCACCGGCACAACGTGGTCACCGGCACACGCATGCGTGTGCCGGGCGTCAACTTTTGCCGGAGGGGCGGGTGGCGAGGTGCTGCTGGAACCAGCGGTAGGAGTCCTTCGGCGTCCGGTGCTGGGTCTCGAAGTCGACGTGCACCAGACCGAACCGCTCGGTGAAGCCCTCGGCCCACTCCCCATGTTGGTTGTGGCCCACGCTTCCACCATTCGCGGAGAATCGGCGTCTCGTATCGAGCCCGTCGAGATACTGGCGCCCCTTAGACTCCCTCCACTGCCGTCTTCGACGGTGATGGAAAGTGTGTCTGAATTCCATGCGCTTGCTGAATACGCACGTGGTTGACAAACACTTGCGCGTGCGCCCAATCGACATCGTGCGAGAGTTTTGCCGGCGCCCATAGAAGTACTCCGACTGCCGGGACCGGCCCAGATGGAACTTTGTACCCCTGTACCGCGAGCGACAGCTCGATTTTGTTGCCGGATACGGAGTCGACTTTCATTTCGGAAATTCGACTGTACAGGCTGGTTGTGACTGCAACAGTCATGCGATTGTTCGAATCGGGGCGATAGACCACGTCCTCCTTCACATTGATCCGAAGTTGCGCATCAGTATTCACCCTCGACGATCCTGAGGCATTCGAGGTGGGATGCCCGTTGGGCTGGCTGGCGTCGCCGCAACCCACAACTGCAGTGGAAATGAACAGGAGTACAGCTGACCCCCGAAAAAGACGCTTCCCCTGCGACATGAACCCTCCCGATGGTTCCGTCTGACGACCTGTTCTTCAAGCCAGAACCATAGTGGTGGATCACCACGGGTATCCCGTTGGATGCAATCGTCAAAGTGCTGCCACTTGGGCTCAACACGTTCGCGCTCGTGACTCGGTGCGCGAGGCGGTCGACGGCGCTGTTGAGATCTCCTTTGAACTCCACGCCGCCCTTGTCGCCGATCCTGCTGGTGCGCTCGGGGTGCGTGAGGGCGCGTCGACACGATCTTCCGAGCACTCATGGTTGCCCGGGCGGGCGCGTCGCCCCCACCGCGGCTGACCCTCCCCCGGCAAAAGCTGGTCGCCGGCACACGCATGGCTGTGCCCAGCCCCACCTTTTGCCGACCACCGGCACAACGTGGTCACCGGCACACGCATGCGTGTGCCGGGCGTCAACTTTTGCCGGAGGGGCGGGTGGCGAGGTGCTGCTGGAACCAGCGGTAGGAGTCCTTCGGCGTCCGGTGCTGGGTCTCGAAGTCGACGTGCACCAGACCGAACCGCTCGGTGAAGCCCTCGGCCCACTCGAAGTTGTCCAGCAGCGACCATACGAAGTAGCCGCGGACGTCCACGCCCGCATCGACCGCGGCGGCGACCGCGTCCAGGTGCTCGCGGTGGTACGCGACCCGCCGCTCGTCGTGGACCTGCCCGTGCTCGTCCACCACGTCGTGGAAGGAGCAGCCGCTCTCGGTGACGTAGACCGGGGGCAGCGCGTCGCCGTACCGCTCCCGGAACGTCACGAGGATCTCGCGCAGGCCGTCCGGGACGACCGCCCAGCCGAAGTCCGTCCGGTCGTACCCGGTCAGCTGCCGCGGCTCGAACGGCAGCCCCTCCGGCACCGGCGCGCCCTCCAGCACCGGCGACTCCGCGCCGCCGCCGCCCGGCGCCCCGACGAGGGAGGGCTGGTAGTAGTTGATGCCGAACCAGTCCAGCGGCGAGGAGATCACCTTGAGGTCGTCCTCGACCGGGCCGGGCATCGCCTCGGCGAGGCCCTCCGGGTAGGCGCCGGTCAGCACGGGGTCGGCGAACAGCCGGTTCACGAGCGTGTCGTAGAGCGCGGCCGCCTCCTGGTCCTCCGGCGACGAGGACGCGGGCCAGGTGGGGGCGTGGTTGGACGCGATACCGATGGACGAGCAGCCTGCCGCGCGCAGCGCCTGGACCGCGAGCCCGTGACCGAGCAGCAGGTGGTGCGCGACGGGCAACGCGTCGAACCCGAGCGCCAGGCCGGGCGCGTGGACCCCGAGCGCGTGCCCGAACATCGTCACGACGACCGGTTCGTTGATCGGCATCCACATGCCGACGCGGTCCCCGAGCCGCTCACCCACGACGGTGGCGTACTCCGCCAGCCGCGCCGCGGTGTCGCGGGACTGCCAGCCGCCGGCGTCCTGCAACGCCTGCGGGAGGTCCCAGTGGAACAGCGTCGCCGCCGGCGTGATCTCGGCCGCGAGGAGGGAGTCCACGAGCCGGTCGTAGAAGTCGAGACCTGCTGGGTTCACCGGGCCCGAACCGTCCGGCACCACGCGCGGCCAGGCGATCGAGAAGCGGTAGGCGTCCATGCCCAGCTCGGACATGAGGGCGACGTCCTCGGGGTACCGGTGGTAGTGGTCGCAGGCGACGTCGCCGGTCTCGCCGTTCTTGATGCGGTCGGGCTCGGCGCAGAAGGTGTCCCAGACGGACCGCCCGCGCCCGTCCTCGTCGACGGCCCCTTCCACCTGGTACGACGCCGTCGCCGTCCCGAGGACGAATCCGTTGGGCAGCGTGGGGAACTCACTCATCGACAGCTCCTAGTGGACGGACGTGATGCGGTGGACGAGCAGGGCGCCGAGCGCCCCGATCGCCGCCGAGACGGCGAACAGCGCGGGGTAGCCGCCGAGGTAGGTGACGACGACCGCGGCGATGGCCGGGGCAGCGACCTGCGGCAGCGCGGCGGCGATGTTGAGCACCCCCATGTCCTTGCCGCGGTCGGCCGCCTCGGGCAGGACCTCGGTGATCAGCGCGAAGTCGACCGAGGTGTACACGCCGAACCCGACGCCCAGGACGAACGCCGCCACCAGCGCGGTCTCCCAGGTCGGTGAGATCGCGAGCAGGAGGCCGGCGAGCGCCATCACCATCCCGGCGGCCGACACGAACGACTTCCGTCGTGCCAGCCGGTCGGACCAGATGCCGGAGACGACGACCGCCAGGACGACCCCGAGGACGTTGACCGCGCCGAGAACGAGCACGCCCGCCTCGGCGTTCGAGCGGTGCAGCTCGTCGCGCAGGAAGTAGAGCAGGTAGACCAGCGCGATCGCGTTGCCGAGGTTGATCAGGAACCGGGTCAGCCACCCCCAGGCGAAGTCGGGGTGCCGGCGCGGGGAGACCCAGAACGTCCGTACAAGCTCACGCCGGCTCCACCGCGGAACGGGCACGGCTCCGGCGGCGCGGGGCGTGTCGGCCCGGGCCAGCACGAACGGCACGAGCGAGAGCAGCAGCAGGGCCGCGCAGGCGAGGTACCCGCCGGTGCCCGGCACGAGCGTCGCCACCGCGATCGCGAGCAGGACCCCCAGCATCTGGGACAGCCCGAGGTACCCGGCGGCCGCACCCCGTTGCTCGCGCGGGACCTGGTCGGGCACCACAGCGGTGAGGGCGGCCCACGCGGCGTTGAGGGTGCACTGCACCAGGCACCAGCCGAGGACCATCATCAGCACGGTGCGGGCGGACGCGACGACGAGCAGGCTGAGCGCCCCGGCCAGTCCGCCGGCGACCACCCACGGCAGCCGCCGACCCCAGGAGGACGTCGTCCGGTCCGACAGGGCGCCCCAGAGCGGGTTCAGCACCAGCGAGCACGTCGCGCCGAGCGCGGTGACCAGCCCGAGCACGAGCTCCTTGTGGTCGGGCGAGATCGCCTCCGCCTGGTTGGGCAGGAGGATCTGCAGCGGCCCGAAGAAGCCGACCATCACCCCGACCCAGGCGAGGTTGAACCGCAGCGCCCACCCGCGACCGACGCGCGTCGAGGGCTCCGCGACCGTTGTCACCATGGGCTCCTCGGCGCTCGCGTGTGACGACCTGCGAGGACCGTACCCGGACGCCCTCGGTCAGGCGGTCGGAACGAACGAGGTCACTCGTCGTCGTCCTCGGCCGTGCGGTGCTGCTCGGCGCGTGCCTGCCGCTGCTTGACCTTGGCGTCGATCTGGTTGGCGAACTGCTCGCGGACACCCTGCAGGACGACGAGCGAGATGATCGCGGAGACGATGGCCGAGACCGCGAGCAGCGGGATCTGCCGCAGCCCGACGAGCCACAGGATCATCAGCGTCGCGAAGAAGATCAGCAGGCGGAGCAGGGTGTAACGAGCCACGTATCAGAGTCCTGAGTAGGAGTGCTGGCCGACGAAGAAGACGTTGACCACGCAGTAGTTGACGATGATGCAGGCGAACCCGGCCAGGGCGATGTACGACGCGCGCCGGCTGTTCCAGCCCGCCGTGACCCGGGCGTGCAGGTACGCGGCGTACACGACCCAGATGACGAACGTCCACACCTCCTTGGGGTCCCAGTTCCAGTAGTGACCCCAGGCCTCCTGCGCCCAGATGGCGCCGGCGATCAGGGTGAAGGTCCACAGCGGGAAGGCGATGATGTGGACGCTGTAGCCGAGCCGCTCCAGCCGCTCCGAGGACGGCAGCGCCTTCATGAACGCGAAGCGCTCGGTGCTCCCGGCCTCCACCCGCTCCTGGATCAGGTGCAGGAGCGTCAGGCTGAACCCGATCGTGAACAGCGCGATCGACAGGGTGGCGACGGTGACGTGGATCGAGAGCCAGTAGCTCTTCAGGGACGGCATCAGCTGGGTCGCGTCGGTGTAGAACACCATCGCCGCGAGCATCTCCACCAGCAGCACCGGGCCGACCACGAAGATGCCGAGCCAGCGCACGTCACGCTTGAGGCTCCAGAGCAGGTACGCGGCGATGGTGAACGCGGCGCCGACCGTGGCGAACTCGTACATGTTGCCCAGCGGCGGGCGGTGCACCGCGGCACCGCGCAGTACCACGCAGGCGATGAGCAGGAAGGCGCCCAGCCAGGACAGCGACATCCCGATGCCGGCCCACTGCCGCTTCTCCGGCACGGCGGGCTCGCCGGTCTCGGTCCGGGTGAGGACGGCGGTCGAGCCGTCACCGGCGCCGTCGGCCGAGTCCTGGACCACCGTCGTACGGCGGGCCGACTCGCGGGCGGCGCGCGCCGGCGACTGCGCGAGGTCGACCCCGAACGACAGCATCGCGAGGGTCAGCACGACCGCGGAGGCGTAGAGGCTGTTCGTCGAGGCGTCCGACAGCGCGGTGCTGGTCTCGCGGGCGAGCATCTGAGTGATCATGCGGGTCTGCCTGTCCGTGTCGAGATGGCCGCGAGGATCTCCTCGACGGCCGCGCCGAGGCGGGGGTCCTCGCCCTTGGCGAGTCCTCCGACCGTTACCAGGGTACGTCGCTCGCCGCCCTCGGCCGCAGCCGACGAGGCGTCGGACGACGGGGCGGGCGCGACGCGGACGAACACGCGTCGGCGGCGCAGCGTGAGCGACATGACGAGGCCGGCGAGGCCGGCGAGCGCACCCACCAGGGCCGGGATCTTGCCGGGATCGGAGCGCACCGACAGGCCCGCCCATCTCGGGATCGTCTTCTCCAGGGTGACCGAGCCCTGACCGCCGGGCAGCTGCACCGTCTGTCCGGGCGTCACGAGCAGCCGCAGCGGCTGACCGTTGGCCCCCTTGAGCTGGGTCATCTTCGCGGTGTTCAGCGTGTAGACCGACTGCGGACGACCGTCCGGGAAGAGGTCGCCCTCGAAGGCCGTCAGCACCAGCGCCGGCTTGCGCAGGCCGGGGAACGTGGAGATCGGGCCCATCCGGTCGTCGAAGTCGAGGCTCGGGACGAAGAAGCCGGCGAAGCCCAGCTGCTGCGGCGTCGCGCCGGTGACCTTGACCGCGCCGACCGACTTGTACGTGTTGTCCTGCGGCAGGAACGGGGTCGCCTTGCGGTAGAGGACCTTGCCGGCCTTGTCGCGCACGGTGACGACAGGGGCGTACCCGTTGCCGAGCAGGTAGACCGAGGCGCCGCCCTCGTTGATCGGGTGGTTGACCGAGATCTTGCGCTGCTCGGTGCGTCCGTCCTCGTCGCCCGTGGTCACATCGGCGGTGAAGCTGCGGGGCTGGCCGTACTGCGGGCTGTCGGTCGGGACGCCGTCCTCGAAGGAGACGTGCAGCTTGTCCAGGTGCAGGCTCCACGGCGTGAGGCCGGCGACGTCGACCCACGGGCCGGGATCGATGGTGTCGTACTGCGTGACAGTGCTGGCGAAGTCGCCGCCCTCGGGGACGATCACGTCGCCACGCCAGCCGAGGACGTGTCCGGCGGCGACCGCGACGATCACGACGACGAGCGAGACGTGGAAGAGCAGGTTGCCGGTCTCGCGCAGCGCGCCGACCTCACCGGAGACGGCGTCGTCCTGCACACGCAGCCGGAACCGCTTGCTGCGCAGCACCTCTCGCGCGGCGGCCAGGACGTCGTCGTGGCTCGCGTCCACGGTCGCGGACGTGTGGGCGGGCAGGCGCTCGAGCCGGCGAGGGGCCTTCGGCGGCTGGGAGCGGATGTTCTGCCAGTGCTGCTTGGTCCGCGGCAGGATGCAGCCCAGCAGCGAGACGACGAGCAACAGGTAGATCGCGGCGAACCACGGCGAGGAGTACACGTCGAAGAAGCCGAACCGGTCCAGCCACGGGCCGATCGTGGTGTGCTGCGCGAGGTAGTCCGAGACGCGGACGGCGTCGATGCCCCGCTGCGGCCAGATCGAGCCCGGCACCGCGGCGATGGCCAGCAGCAGCAGGAGGAACAGCGCGGTACGCATGCTCGTCAGCTGCCGCCAGAACCAGCGCAGCCCGCCGAGGAAGCCCAGCCGCGGGAGGGTGGGGCCGTCGCCGCTGCCCTTCGACGAGGTCGACGTGCGGTCCTCGTCGGTGGTGGCGTACGCCGCCGTCAGGTCATCAGGTGGAGTCATAGTGCCGTCTTGAACTGGTCGGTGAGGTTGGTCTGCAGCCAGGCCGTCGCGTGGTCCCACACGCCGGCCACCATGAGCACGCCGACCAGCAGCATCAGGACGCCGCCGACCAGCTGGATCGGACGGTGGTGGTCGCGCAGCCAGCGCGACGCCTTCTCGGCCCGCGACCACCCGGCCGCGATGAGCAGGAACGGCAGGCCCATGCCGAGGGAGTAGAACGCCGCGAGCAGCACCCCGCGGCGGATGTCACCGGAGTCGTCGGTCATCGAGGCGGACAGCGACACGATCGCGCCGAGGACCGGGCCGATGCACGGGCTCATCCCGAGCCCGAACACGGCACCCAGCAGCGGCGCCCCGACGAGTCCGGCGGCCGGACGCCACTGGATCGGGATGCCCCGCTGGCCGACGAAGCCCAGGTAGACCAGGGCCAGCACGATCACGATCGCCCCGCCGACCCGCATCAGCAGCTCGTGGTTGCCGCGCAGGAACGTCGCCGCCGTCCCCGCCGCGTACGCGAGGCTGACGAACACTACCGAGAAGCCGAGGACGAACAGCAGCGCGCCGGTCACCAGCCGGGTTCGGCGCTTCTCGTCGGTGAGGCCGGTGACGTACCCGAGGAAGCCGGGCACCAGCGGGAGCACGCACGGCGAGGCGAACGAGATCACGCCGGCGGCGAGCGCCAGCAGGATCGCCAGCGGCAGACTGCCGCCGGCGACCACGTCGGCCGCGCCCGTGTGCATACGCCTCAGGCCTGCTCGCGCAGCGTCTGGTCGACGAGCGTGCGGACGGTCGTCGCCGTCGTCTCACCCGAGACGCGGGCGGCGATGCGGCCCTGCTTGTCGATGACCAGGGTGGTCGGGGTCGTCACGACCCGGCCCTGCAGGCCGAGCAGCGTCTTGCCGCCGTCGTCCTGCAGCGAGGGGTAGGTCACCTTGAACTTGGCCAGCGTCGCGCTCGCGGAGTCGACCGTGTCGCGCTGCAGGAGGCCGACGAACTGCACCGGCTTGCCGCCCTTCTGGTACGTGGCCCAGGCGTCCTGCAGGTGCGGGAGCTCCTTCTGGCACGGCGGGCACCAAGACCCCCAGACGTTGAGGACGACGACCTGACCTCGCGCGGAGTCGAGATTCCAGGGCTTGCCGTCGAGGGTCTTCCCCGCCAGCCGGGCCGGCTTCTTGCGCTGTCCGACCGCGAGCGACTCGATCTGACCGTCGCCCGCGACGAAGCCCTTGTTGTCGCCCTGCTTGGCCTGGGCGGAGATGGAGTTCGGGTCGTCGCTGCACGCCGCGAGACCACCGGCCAGAGCCACCGCCGCCAGCGCGGCTGCTGCGGCCCTCATGCGCCGGCCACCTTCGAGGCCTGCGGCAGCAGGGAGGCGGCGGGCTCGGCGTACGACAGGGACACGACGTCGTCGCCGACGAACGTCAGCGACGTCACCGAGGCGAGGGCGCACTCGCGCTTGCGCGGGTCGTGCCACAGCCGCTTGCCCTCGTAGTGCCGGCGCGTGGTCCAGACCGGGAGCTGGTGGGAGACGATGACCGCCTCGTGCCCGCGGGCGGCGTCGCGTGCGTCGTCGATCGCGGCGCTCATCCGGGCCGCGATGTGCGCGTACGGCTCGCCCCAGGACGGCCGCAGCGGGTTGCGCAGCTTGACCCAGAACCGTGGGTGCAGCAGCTGCTTGGGGTCCGCCCCGACCGTCCGGCCCTCGAAGTCGTTGCCCGCCTCGATGACCCGCTCGTCCAGGGTCACCGGCAGCCCGACGGCGTCCGCGAGCGGCTGCATCGTCTCCTGGGCCCGCTCCAGCGGCGAGGACACCAGATGGGTGACGTCGCGGTCGGCGAGGTGCTCGGCGGCGAGCTCGGCCATCCGGTGGCCGAGCTCGGAGAGGTGGAAGTCGGCCAGCCGGCCGTACAGGACCTTGGTGGGGTTGTCGACCTCGCCGTGACGAACGAGGTGGACCACCGTGCGCTCGGTGGAGGGCGCGGAGTCGGGCATCATCAGATCGTCCCACCCGAACCTGAGGCCGCCCTGGCAGCGATCGGCAGGGCAGCGAGTACCGCCTCGACGGCCTCGTCGTCGTGCGACGCGCTGACGAACCACGCCTCGAACGCGCTCGGCGGCAGATGGACGCCCTGGTCGAGCATCGCCTGGAAGAAGCGGCTGAACGCCTCGGTGTCCTGGTCCTTCGCGTCGTCGTACGCGCGGACCTCACCCTCCCGGAAGAACACGCTGAACATCGAGCCGGCCCACTGCACGGTGTGCGGCACACCGGCGGCCGACAGCGCGTCGTGCGCCGCGTCGGCGATGGTGTGCGCGACGCGGTCCAGGTGGTCGTACACCTGCGGCGTGCAGCCGCGCAGCGTCGCGAGGCCGGCGGCGGTGGCGACGGGATTCCCGGACAGGGTGCCGGCCTGGTAGACCGGCCCGTCCGGCGAGAGCAGGCCCATCAGCTCGGCGCGGCCGCCGAAGGCCGCCGCGGGGAAGCCGCCACCCATCACCTTGCCGAAGGTGAACAGGTCGGGAGCGCCCTCGTCGTACGGACCCTCCACGCCGTACCAGCCGGAGGCCGAGCAGCGGAAGCCGGTCATGACCTCGTCGCTGATCAGCAGGGCGCCGTGCTCGCGGGTGATGCGGCGCAGCGCCTGCGTGAAGCCCGGCGCCGGGGGTACGACGCCCATGTTGCCGGGCGACGCCTCGGTGATGAGGCAGGCGATCTCCTCGCCGTGCTCGGCGAAGGCCGCCTCGAGGGCCGCGACGTCGTTGTACGGCAGGACGATCGTCTCCCCCGCGCTGGAGGCCGGGACGCCGGCCGAGCCCGGTAGCGCGAACGTCGCGAGGCCGCTGCCCGCGCTGGCGAGGAGTGCGTCGACGTGTCCGTGGTAGCAGCCGGCGAACTTCACGACCTTGGACCGCCCGGTCGCACCTCGCGCCAGCCGGAGGGCGCTCATGGTCGCTTCCGTGCCCGAGCTGACCAGGCGGACCTGCTCCAGCGGCTCGACGCGCCCGACGATCTCGGTCGCGAGCGCCACCTCGTTCTCGCTGGGCGTGCCGAAGGAGAACCCGCGCTCCGCCGCGGCGCCCACCGCTGCGAGCACGTCCGGGTGCCGGTGCCCGAGGATCATCGGGCCCCACGAGCAGATCAGGTCGACGTACCGGTTGCCGTCGACGTCGGTGAGCCAGGGCCCCTGCGCGGAGGCGATGAACCGTGGCGTGCCGCCGACGGCGCGGAACGCGCGGACCGGGCTGTTGACCCCGCCGGGGGTGACGGTGCGAGCATGCTCCATCAGCGCTGCCGAACGCGCGGTCGAAGCAGAAGTACTACGAGATGTAGTGGACGAGGACGCCATGTCCTCCATTGTCGCAAGTCCGGGTTGCGGTCGCGCGCCCCGGGTGCGTCACAGCGAGCTGACGGGGATCCCGGGCTGCCCGGTCAGACCGGCGCTCACCCGCGCCAGGGCCGACCCGAGGGCCAGGAACTCCTCCGGCGACAGCACGGAGACCAGGTGCTCCCGGACTCCCTCGACGTGGACGCGGCTGGCCTTGTCCAGCGCCGCCCAGCCCTCGTCGGTGAGGACCAGCTCGACGCCGCGGCGGTCGTCCAGGACCGGCCGGCGCTCCACCCACCCGCGTGCCTCGAGCCGCTTGGCCGTGTGCGTCATCCGGCTGCGGGACTGCACGACCATGTCGGCGAGGTAGCTCATCCGCAACCGACGTCCGGGCGCCTCGGACACCATCGAGATGATCTCGTACTCCGCCAGCGACAGGCCGTGGGCCTGCAGGTCGCGGTCGAGGGCGACCTCCAGCTGCCGGGTCGCGCGAAGGTAGGCGCGCCAGGCCCGCTGCTCATCGTCGGTGAGCCACTCAGGCTCCGGCGTCGTACTCATCACGGTTGATCATAGCCAGACGGAATAGGCGCACACAGTTGAATTTTCAATTAGATGTTCGCTACGATGAGCCCACCGACTCAGCACCGAGAAGGAGCAACCATGACCACGCTGCACCCCGACCTCACCCCCGGCACCTGGACCATCGACCCGGCCCACACCACCCTCGGCTTCACCGCCCGGCACCTGATGGTGTCCAAGGTGCGAGGCAAGTTCAACGAGTTCGAGGGCACCGCCGTCGTCGGCGAGGACCTCGAGAGCACCTCGGTCACCGCGACCGTCCAGATGGAGTCCATCGACACGCGCAACGAGCAGCGTGACGGCCACCTGCGCACCAACGACTTCTTCGACGTCGCCAACCACCCGACGATGACCTTCCGCTCCACCAAGATCACTGCGGACACCGTCGAGGGCGAGCTGACCCTGCGCGGTATCACCCAGCCGGTCACCTTCGACGTGGAGTACGGCGGCACCGTCAACGACCCGAACATGGGCACCCGTGCGGGCTTCGAGGCCACCACGCAGATCAACCGTAAGGACTTCGGCGTCCAGTTCAACGCCACCACCGAGGGTGGCGGCGCGGTCGTCAGCGACAAGATCAAGATCGAGCTCGACGTCGAGTTCGTCAAGAGCGCCTGACCCGACCTCCCGAGCAGAGTCAAGGGGCGGTACGTCGATCGACGTACCGCCCCTTTCTCGTGCGCTGGGCCGGGCGCTGCCCTGCTCGAGGGGTTACTCGGCGCCGGGGAAGGTGTTCGGACCGATGTAGTCCGGCGCTGCCGGCATGCCGAGCGCGACCTCGAGCGACTGCTCGCCGGACTCCTTCAGGTACGCGGTCAGCCACGGGCCGACGTACCGCAGGTGCCACGGCTCGGGCGAGTAGCCGGTGATGACGGAGTTCTGGGCGGTGTAACGCACCACGAAGCCGTACGCCGCGGCGTGCTCGGCCAGCCACCGACCGCCGGGCGTCGCGCCGAAGCACGGCTCGAGCGAGCAGCGCTCGTCACGGTTCTTGGCGTCGAAGGCCAGGCCGGTCTGGTGCTCGCTGTACCCGGGTCGCGCGGAGTAGGTGTCCGCTGCGAGCGCGCCGTCCCGTCGCACGTACGAGCCGTACAGGCCCTGCTGCCAGCCGTAGGCCCGGTAACCGTTCGAGGCGTAGATCCGCACCCCGGCGCGCCCGGCGTCCGCGATCAGCCGCGCCATCGGCGCCGCCGCCCGCACGTCGACCTGCACACCGGCGCTGGTCCGCAGCGTCCGGGGCGCGTACGTGCCGATCGGGGTGACCTTGTTGACCACGCGCCACAGCGAGGTGTCGAGGGAGGATGGGCTCGTCGATGTGACCACCGACCGCGAGATGTCCGCGCCCGGGATGGTGACGTTGACCCGCATCGTGCTGGACGGCTTCACCGTGACGGGGACGACCGCCTTGCCGCCCGCGGTGAGCGTGCCCACGCCGAGGAGCGATCCGTCGGGTCCGGTCACCAGGACGTCGCGGGCGCCCAGCCGGTCCACGTCCGGGGTGTCGACCGTGACCACGGCCTGGGTGCGCGAGACCGGCATGGCCTGCGTCACCACGCGGGGCGGTGAAAGCACCTCGGGCGAGGGCGTCGGGGAGGCGATGGCCGCACCCGCAGTCGGAAGCAGGCTCAGCACTGCACCGGTCGCCAGCGCGCAACGCACCGCTCGACCGGTCACACGCTGTCGACCCACACTCGGGCTCGGCATCTCACTCCTCGATCACGGGCGGACCGGTCTGGTCCTCCTCCCACGGTATCGGTAATCGCGTGGTGACTCACCCCGCGCCCGTCCGTGGTGGTCAGCCGCGCAGTGAGCGAGCGACCTCGGTGGCCCAGTAGGTGAGGATGATCTGCGCGCCGGCCCGCCGGATCGACACGAGCGACTCGTGGATCATCCGGTCCCGGTCGATCCAGCCGTTCGCGGCCGCCGCCTCGACCATCGCCATCTCGCCGGACACCTGGTACGCGGCGACGGGGACGTCCGACTCGGCCGCGACCGCGCTCAGCACGTCCAGGTACGCCAGCGCGGGCTTGACCATCACGATGTCGGCGCCCTCGGCGAGGTCCAGCCGGACCTCGCGCAGCGCCTCGACGGCGTTCGCGGGGTCCTGCTGGTAGGTCGCCCGGTCACCCTGCAGGCTGGAGGCGACCGCCTCACGGAAGGGTCCGTACAGCGCGGAGGCGTACTTCGCGGCGTACGCGAGGATCACCGTGTCGGTGTGACCGGCGGCGTCCAGGGCCTCGCGGCAGACCGCGACCTGGCCGTCCATCATCCCCGAGAGCCCGACCACGTGAGCCCCGGACTCGGCCTGCACGACCGCCATCTCGGCGTACCGCCGCAGGGTCGCGTCGTTGTCGACGCTGCCGTCCTCGGCCAGGACGCCGCAGTGACCGTGCGAGGTGAACTCGTCCAGGCACAGGTCGGCCATCAGGACCGTCTCGTCACCCAGCGCGTCCCGCAGCCGGCGCAGCGCGACGTTGAGGATGCCGTCGGGGTCGGTCGCGCCCGAACCGGTCTCGTCCTTCTCGACCGGGACGCCGTACAGCATGATGCCGCCCACGCCGGCCTCGACGGCCTCCTTGGCCGCGACCTCGAGGGTGTCCAGCGTGTGCTGCACGACACCCGGCATCGCCTCGACGGCGACCGGCTCCGCGATGCCCTCCCGGACGAACATCGGCAGGACGAGCTCGGCCGGGTGCAGCCGGGTCTCGCCGACGAGGCGGCGAACCGCGGCCGTACGGCGCAGCCGACGCGGGCGCAGCGGCAGGGACAGCTCCGGAGCGGCGCTGCGGCGGCGGGACGAGCGACGCTCGTCGGTCATGCCTTGACCTTCCGTCGGGTGGTCGACTTCTTCTTCTCGCTCGGGCGACGCAGCGGCTCACCGGCCTCGGCCGCCGCGAGCGCGAGCCCGCGTCCGAAGTCGGCGAGGGCGTCGACCAGCGCGTCCGCGGACGCCTCACTCGCGAGGACGTCGACGCGCAGGCCGTGCTCCTCGGCGGTCTTGGCCGTCGCCGGGCCGATGCACGCGACGACGGTCGAGGCGTGCGGCTTGCCCGCGATGCCGACCAGGTTGCGCACCGTCGAGGAGGAGGTGAAGCACACCGCGTCGAACCGGCCGCTCTTGATCGCCTCCCGGATCTCTGGTGCCGGCGGCGCGGCGCGGACCGTGCGGTACGCGGTCACGTCGTCGACCTCCCAGCCCATCTCCTGCAGGCCGGCGACGAGGGTGTCGGTCGCGATGTCCGCCCGCGGCAGGAACACCCGGTTGATCGGGTCGACCAGCTCGTCGAAGTCCGGCCAGTCCTCCAGCAGGCCGTGGGCCGACTGCTCACCGCTCGGCACGAGGTCGGGCTCCAGACCCCACTCGCGCAGCGCGTCGGCGGTGACGCCGCCGACCGCGGCGATCTTCAGCCCGGCGAAAGCACGCACGTCCAGGCCGTACTCGACGAACTTCTCGCGTACCGCGCGCACAGCGTTGGCCGAGGTGAACCCGATCCACTCGTAGCGGCCGGTGACCAGGCCCTTGATCGCCCGCTCCATCTGCTGGGGCGTACGCGGGGGCTCGACGCTGATGGTCGGGACGACATCGCTGGACGCGCCGTAGGTGCCCAGGCGCTGGGTCATCGAACCCGCCTGGTCCTTAGTGCGCGGCACCAGGATGTTCCAGCCGTACAGCGGCTTGGTCTCCCACCAGGACAGCTGCTCGCGCAGCGCGACGGGCGCACCCACGACGGCCAGCGTCGGGAACGGCACCGTGCCGCGGCCGAGGACGTCGACGACCTCGCCGAGCGTCGTGGTCCGGGTGGACTGCTGGATGGTGGTGCCCTGGGCGGTCAGCGCCACGGGCGTCTGCGGGTCGCGCCCGGCGTCCAGCAGCTTCGCCAGCGCCGGCGCCAGGGTCTCGGGGGCGCCCAGCACGACGACGGTCGTCTCGGGGTCCACCGACCGGCTCCAGTCGACCTTCGTCTCGCGGGCCGGGATCACGTGCACCGACCGCGACGAGGACGTCGTCAGCGGCACACCGGCGTACGCCGGGACCGCACCGACGGCGCTCACGCCGGGGACGAACTCGAAGGCGATACCCGCCTTGTGGCACGCCATCGCCTCCTCGGCGAGGCCGTTGAACGTCGCCGGGTCGCCGTCCATCAGGCGCACGACGAGGCGGTCCCCGTCGCTGCTGCCGGCGGCCTTGGCGGTGCGCACCACCAGCTTGGCGCGCGACGCGGTGGTCATGGCCTGGCCGGTCTCGCCGTGCCCGGCGTCGACGACCTCGACGTCCTCGCGCACCAGCCCGGCGACGAACTCCTCACGCGCGATCTGGTCGATGACGACCACATCGGCGGTACGCAGCAGGTCGACGGCGCGCACGGTCAGCAGGCCGGGGTCGCCCGGGCCCGCGCCGACGAAGGCGACGCGCGCCGGAGCCTTGGACTTGGCGGCGGACTTGATGGTGGTGCTCACTTCTCACGCTCCGTGGCGATGGGTGTCTCTGTGCGGAGTTGCGGGGCTGCGGTGCGGGGACCGTCGGGTTTTCGGATCGCGTCGGCGGCGCCGTCCTGCAGCATCACGCGGGCCAGCTCGCGACCGACCGCCTCAGGCCGGTCGTACGGGCCGACGTGCGAGCGCCGCAGCTCCAGGCTGCCGTCGGTGGTGCCGACGAAGCCGCGCAACGAGATGACGAGCGAGCCGTCGTCGTCCTCGGCGATCTCGGCGAGCGCACCGACCGGGGCGGAGCAGCCGGCCTCGAGGGCCTGCAGCAGAGCGCGTTCGGCGGTCACGGCCGCTCGGGTGTCGGCGTCGTCGAGGGCCTGCAGGGCCTCGATCAGGGCGGTGTCGCTCTCACGACACTCGACGGCGAGGGCACCCTGACCCGGCGCCGGCAGCATCTGCACCGGCTCGATGACCTCGGTCGCCTCGTCGAGGCGGCCGAGGCGAGCCAGGCCCGCCCGGGCCAGCACGACGGCGTCGCACTCCCCCGAGGTGACCAGGCCGATGCGCGTGCCGACGTTGCCGCGGATCGCGCGAACCTGCACGCCGAGGCCGAGGGCCTCGATCTGCGCGGCGCGCCGCGGCGAGCCGGTGCCGACGACGCCGCCGGCCGGGATCTCTCCCAGCGTCAGGTCGTCGCGGGCCACGAGCACGTCACGGGGGTCCTCCCGGACCGGGATGGCCGCGATGCGCAGGCCGGGCTCGGGAGCGACCGGCAGGTCCTTGAGGGAGTGCACCGCGACGTCGACCTCGTCGGCCAGCAGGGCCTGCCGGATGGCCGCGGCGAACACGCCTGTACCGCCCATGGACGCCAGGGGCGCGCGGTTCACATCGCCCTCGGTGACGATCTCGACGAGCTCGACCTGGTGCCCGAGCGCCCGGAGCCGCTCGGCGACCCAGGTCGACTGGGTCGTCGCGAGCTCGCTGCGGCGGGTGCCGAGGCGCAGCGTCGTAGGCAGGGTGGCGGTCATTCCAGGCCCTCCGGTCGCGGCGGGGTGCTCACGGTGGCCGTCTGGCGCGCGTCGAGGTCGAACAGCTCGCGCAGCGCGGCGGTGTAGTCGTGGCCCTCACCGGCCAGCTGCTTCACCCGGACGGTCGGGGTGTGCAGGAGCTTCTCGACGACGCGGTGCACGGTCAGCTGGACCTGTGCCTGCTCCGCGTCGGACAGACCCGGCAGCCGCTGCTGGAGCCGGCCCAGCTCGGCGGCGACGACGTCGGCGGCGCGCGAGCGCAGCAGCGCGACGGTCGGGGCGACCGATGCCGCCCGGCGAGCCACCAGGTAGTCGGCGACCTCGCCGGTGACCAGGTCGCGGACCGCGCGGACCTGGTCGGCCGCCGATCCCTCGACGCCGGCGCCCAGGTGCGCGAGCGAGAAGACCTGCACCTCGGGACGTTCGCCGACCTCGGGCGCAACGTCGCGCGGCAGCGCGAGGTCCACGAACGCCTGCCGGTGCTGGACCGCGGGGAGGTGCGACTCCTCGATGACGTGGCCGACCGAGCCCGTGCAGGAGATGACCAGGTCATGGGCGGCGAGGGCGGCCGGCAGGGCGTCCCACGGCAGCGGGTTCGCGCCGGTGGCGTCCGCCAGCCGCCGGGCCGAGTCGAAGGTGCGGTTGATGACGGTGAGCCCGGCCACGCCGGTCCGCGCGACGGTGTGCGCGGCGAGGCTGCTCATCGCGCCGGCACCGACCACGAGGACGCGCTGCGCGGCGAGCGGGCCGACGTGCGCCTCCGCCTGCTGCACGCCCCGCTCGACGAGGGAGCGGCTGACGGTGTCGATGTCGGTCTCGGCGTGGGCGCGCTTGCCGACCCGCAGCGCCTGCTGGGCCAGGCCGTCCAGGACCGACCCGACGCGGCCGCTCTCCCGGCCGGTCCGCAGCGACTCGCGCAGCTGGCCGAGGATCTGACTCTCGCCCACCGCCATGGAGTCCAGCCCGGCCGACACCTGGAACAGGTGCGCCACCGCGCGGTCCTCGTAGTGGACGTACAAATTCTCGCGCAGCTCGCGGAGCGGGAGACCGGTGGCCTCGGCGAGGCCCTCGCCGATCTCGGTGACGGCACCGTGGAAGGTGTACGCGTCGGCGTACACCTCGATGCGGTTGCAGGTGTCCAGCAGCAGCGCCTCACCGACGTGCTCGCCCGCGTCGAGGCGGGTGAGCAGGGTCTCCCGGGCAGGGGCGTCGAGGGCCGCCTGCTCCAGGGTGTCGATGGACGCCGTCTTGTGGGACAGCCCGATGACGATGATGCTCACGACGTCGCCTCCTGCCGAGCGTCGGCGACCTCCACCGCGGCGAGGTCGGCCAGGGGGCCGAGCTCGGCGCGGGCGTGCTGCTCGTGGAACGCCAGGATCTGCAGCTCCGTGGCGAGGTCGACCTTGCGGACCTCGACGCCGTCGGGGACGGCGAGCACGCACGGGGCGAAGTTGAGGATGGAGTGCACACCCATCTCGACCAGCCGGTCGGCGACGGACTGCGCGGCTGTCGGGGGCGTGGCGATGACGCCGATCAGACCCGCCGGAGGCTGGGTGGCCAGTGCGTCCATGTCGATGACGGTGAGGCCCGCGATCCGGCTGCCGACCAGGTTCGGGTCCTCGTCGACCAGCCAGGTGACGCGGAAGCCGCGGGTCGCGAACCCGGAGTACGCGGCCAGCGCGTGGCCGAGGTTGCCCATGCCGATGATGGCGACGGACCAGTCGTACTGCAGGCCCAGCTCGCGGGCGATCTCTTCGCGCAGCCGGACGACGTCGTACCCGACCCCACGGACGCCGTACGAGCCCAGGTAGGAGAGGTCCTTGCGGAGCTTGGCGGAGCGGACGCCGGCGGCCTCGGCCAGCTCCTCGGAGGAGACGGTGTCGACTCCGGTGGCGGCCAGGCCGGCGAGGGCGCGCAGGTACACCGGCAGCCGCGCGACGGTCGCGCCGGGAATCCCCCGGCGTGCGGCTGGGGCGTCGGTCACGAGCGCCTTCGCTCCTCTCTTGCGGGCGGCCTATACCAAACGTGGCCGCCTCACCTTCAGGGACCCCCTCAGCCTAGGCGCTTGTGAAGGCAGGCACAAAGTCGCGCAAGACCGCTCGACGTGCTAGTGGAGCGATGTGGTAGCGCCGTCCGTCCGGAATAGGCCGCCGTCGGCGGCGGCGTCAGCGCAGGGCACGCCGCAGCCGCTGCTCGTCCACGGTGAAGTAGTCGTGCTGGCGGTCGTCGACCAGCGTGACCGGGATCTGCTCGGCGTACCGCTCCCGCAGAGTCTCGTCGTCCAGGATCGAGCGCTCCGACCACGGGACGCCGAGCTCGTCGCAGACCCGGGAGACGACCTGGCGGGCGTCGTCGCACAGGTGACAGCCGGGCTTGCCGATCAGCGTCACCGTGTGCGAGCGGTCGCGGCGCAGGAGTCCCACGGGCGACCTCAGAAGAACACCGAGCGGCGCTGCAGCAGCAAGGTGTACAGCGTCTGCTGGATGGTCTCGCGCACCTGGTCGGTGAGGTCGAAGACGAGCATCGGGTCCTCGGCCGCCTCCGGTCCGAAGGTCGCGGTGTCGATGGGAGCGCCGAACTCGATGATCCACTTCGACGGCAGCGGGACCATGCCGAGCGGCCCCAGCCACGGGAAGGTCGCCGTGACCGGGAAGTAGGGGAACCCCAGGACCCGGGCGAGGCTCTTGAGGTTGCCGAGCATCGGGTAGATCTCCTCCGCCCCGACGATCGAGCACGGGACGATTGGCGCACCGGTCCGCAGCGCCGCCGAGACGAACCCGCCCCGGCCGAACCGCTGCAGCCGGTAGCGGTCGCTGAACGGCTTGCCCACGCCCTTGAACCCCTCGGGGAACACCGCGGCGAGGTGACCGTTGGACAGCAGCCGCTCGGCGTCGGGGTTGGCCGCCAGCGTCGTCCCCGCCCGGCGGGCCAGCTCGCCGACGACCGGCGACTGGAAGACCAGGTCGGCCCCGAGCATCCGGACGTGCCGGTGCGCCGGGTGCTGGTCGTGCAGCGCCACCTGCAGCATCAGCCCGTCGATCGGCACCGTGCCCGAGTGGTTGGCCACGACCAGGGCGGACCCGTCCGCCGGGACGTTCTCGATGCCGCGGACCTCGACGCGGAACCACCGCTGGTAGAGCGGACGCAGCAGCGGCAGCCAGACCTCCTCGGTGAAGTCGGGGTCGAAGCCGAACTCGTCGATGTCGTACTCGCCGGTGATGCGACGGCGCAGGAAGCCGAGGGTCTGCGCGACCCGCCGCTCGAGGTCGTCTCCCTCCAGGCCGGCGGCCGCGCCGGCACTGCGCAGCGCGCCGACCAGCATCGCGACCGTCCGCTCGAGGCCGGGGACCGGGACGCCCGCAACCGCCGCGGCGGCCGACGACTGCTGGGGCAACGCGCCGTCCGCGAGCGCCGTGTCGGCGATGTCGGGAACGACGTGCAACGGCCGGTCCTCGCTCGGTGGCGTGCGGCCGGTGTAGACAGGATGCTCCGACCGGTCCGCCGCCTTGGACCGGATGTCCTTGCGAGGCGGGCGTTTACGAGCCTTGGCCGCTGCGGCGATCTCGGCCGGGCGCGCCGGCTTCGAGGCCGCGTCGCCCTTGCCGCTGCGCTGGTCACCGTCCCTGGGTGTCATGCTCCCCCTCCGATCGGACCCGCCACCGTGGCGCGGGGTGGGTGCTGCGGCGTGCGGTGCGGGTCGGCGAAGACGTCCAGGATCGCCTCACGCGTGGTGAAGGCCGGCTCGAACCCGAGCAGCTCCCGCATGCGGGTGGTGTCCATGCCACGTCCGTAGCACAGCCAGCTCATCTGGTCGGCGTCGAACGTCCCGATCCGTCCCTGGGCGCTCACGAACGCCACCAGGCTCGCGGTGTAGGGCAGCACGTGGACGATCGGCCGGCGCAGCAGGCATGCGGCCTGCTTGACCGTCACGAAACCACCGCCGGCGATGTTGACGATGCCGCTGGCCTCGCTCGTCGCGCCGCTGACGCAAGCCCGCACCGCATCGTCCAGGTGCAGCACCTGGACGCGGCCGTCGTAGCCGAACGGGACCGGGACCACGCGCATGCTGAAGTAGTCGGTCAGCGGGGTCCGCAGGCCGCGGCCGACGACGTTCGCCATCCGCAGCATGGTGACCGCGACGTCGGGCCGGCGCCGGGCGAAGCCACGCACGTACGTCTCGACCTCGACGGAGTCCTTGGCGAACCCGACGGTCGGGGCCTTGCGGGCCGGCATGTCCTCGGTGAACATCGCCGGGTCGCGGGGCGAGGAGCCGTACACCGAGCTGGAGGACTTCACGACCAGCCGCTGCAGCGTGTCCGCCTTCTGGCAGGCGGCGAGCAGCTGCATCGTCCCGATGACGTTGATCTCCTTCTGGGACGTGCGCCCGCCGGCCTGCCGGGGCGTGGTGATCACGCCCAGGTGGACGACGGTGTCGACCTGCTCCTGCCGGATGATCTTGCCGATGATCGGGTTGCGGATGTCCGCCCGCACGAACTGCGCCTGCCCCAGCGAGTGGCTGGGCGGCACGGCGTCGACGGCGATGACCCGGTCGACCGCGCCGCTGAGGCTGAGGTCGCGCGCCGTCCGGCCGCCGACGAGTCGGGAGACACCGGTCACCAGGACAACTCTCGCCACTGCTCACACCTTCCGTGTCGCTCGTCCGCGCGACCGATCCTATGCGGATCGCGCGACCTGTCTGCGGTTCGTCCACGACCGGAACAGAGGACCCGCGGTGAGGTGCGCCACGGTGTCCGGGGACGACGAAGGCCCCCGGGCCGTTCGTACGGCACGCCAGGGGCCTTCCGTGACGCGGGGCGGCTCGGATCGGCCGGCCCGCGGCGCGTCACTTCTTGTTACGACGCTGGTGACGCGTCTTGCGCAGCAGCTTGCGGTGCTTCTTCTTGGCCATGCGCTTGCGACGCTTCTTGATGACGGAACCCATGCGTCAACGTCCTTCGATGCTCGATTGAGTGGTCCTTACGTGCGATGGCGTCGCGCCAGGCACGCACAGCCAATCTCGCCAAGACTACCGTCCGGCACCGGCGGCACCCAAACCGAGCAGCGCGGCGGCACCTCAGGCCGTCTCGATGTAGGAGGTCTCCAGGTAGTCGTGGACCGCCTTCTCGGGCACCCGGAAGGATCGTCCGACCCGCACCGCGGGCAGGTCGCCGTGGTGGACGAGGCGGTACACCGTCATCTTCGAGACGCGCATCAGCGCCGCGACCTCGGCCACCGTCATGAACTGCACCTCACCGGTCCGACGCTCGTCTGCCATGGGTTGCCCCGACCTCTCCGGTGAGCTGATGCGCGGTGCGGCGTGACACGTGGGACCCGCGGGATGACCGGGACGTGTGCACACCTGAGGTAATGCACGATAGAGCGGATCGTTCCGGTAGGAAAGGCCTGGCCGGCGGCTCGTCCAGTCGACACGCCGTGCAGCGGCGAATCGGATCGGGTCCGTTCAGTCCAGCCAGATGTCGAGCCCGTGGGCCGGGAAGACCGCCTCACGGGTCGCCATGACCGCCTGGTCGACCCGGCTGTCGGGGTCGAAACCCGTCTCCCAGGAACGGAACCAGACGACTCCGTCCTCGGCGACGCCGTCGCCCATCCGCGGCGGCCCGGGACGTCCGAGCAGCCGGGTGACGTGGTCCCGCCAAGCGGCCGGAACCGGGGTGGCGAGGTCGATCGGCCGGTGCGCCGCCTCGGCGATCAGGTGGGTCCAGGCACGGGGGACGACGTCGATGACCTCGTACCCGCCGCCGCCGAGCGCCACCCAGCGACCGTCGGCGACCTCGTGGGCGAGGCGGTGCACCAGCGCGTACGCGGTGCGCAGCGCGTCCACAGAGACTGCCAGGTGCGCGAGCGGGTCGGAGTAGTGCGCGTCGCAACCCTGCTGGGTGACCAGGACCTGCGGTCGGAACGCCCGGACGAGCCCGGGCACGACCGCGTGCAGCGCCCGCAGCCAGCCCACGTCGCCGGTGCCGGGCGGCAGGGCGACGTTGGCGGCGTACCCGCGAGCGTCGCCACCGCCGCAGTCCCCCGGGAACCCGGTGCCGGGAAAGAGCACCCGCCCGCTCTCGTGCAGCGAGATCGTGAGTACCCGAGGATCGTCGTAGAAGACCCGCTCCACGCCGTCGCCGTGGTGGACGTCGGTGTCGACGTACGCGACGCGCTCGGCGCCGTGGTCGAGCAACCACTGGATGCCCAGCGCCGCGTCGTTGTAGATGCAGAAGCCGGACGCGGAGCCGGGCATCGCGTGGTGCAGGCCGCCCGCGAAGTTCACGCCGTGGTCGGCCTCGCCCTCCCAGACCGCCCGGCACACCTCGACGGTGCCGGCGGCGATGAGCGCGGACGCGTCGTGCATCCCGCGGAAGGCGGGGTCGTCGTCGGTCCCGAGTCCGTACGCGGCGTCGGCCGCCGCCGGGTCGGCCGAGGCGCGGCGTACCGCGTCGACGTAGTCACGGCCGTGGACCGTCTCCAGGAACGCGTCGCCCTCGGGCGGCAGCGTCGGCGCGACGACCTGCACGCCGGGGGCGTCCAGCACGCCGAGCTCCTTCGCCAGGCGTGCCGTGAGGTCCAGCCGCAACGGGTTCATCGGGTGCTCGCGCCCGAAGTCGTACCCCGTCAGACGCGGGTCCCAGGCGACCCGCGTCCGGACCGGTCCGGAGGCGGTCCCGGTCAGGACAGCACCGAGCTGGGGACGGCCCCCGGGTCGCTGCCCAGGGGGAAGACCATGGCCATCTCGAGGTTGTCGTCGTCCTCGTCGTCGGAGGCGTCCTGCTCGCGCATCGGGCGGCGCGAGTCGGTCGGGCGGAAACCGAAGCTGCTCGCGAACGCGACCGCCCGGCCGTTGTCGGTGCCCACCCAGTACAGGACGTACTTCTGCTCGTCCTGGCGGGCGTTCTCGACGCCGGCCTCGACCAGCTTCCAGGCGACGCCCTGCCCGCGCAGCTGCGGACTGACCCACAGCCCGAACAGCTGGACGACCCTCTCCTGCTCGTCGACCGAGCCGACCGAGACGACACCGACGGGAGCACCGTCCTGCTCGGCCACGAGACGTCGCGAGCGGGTGACCCGCTTGCGCCAGAGGTCCTCGTCGAAGCCCTGCTCCTGATCGGCCGAGGCCGCGAAGGCGTCCGGGGACTCCTTCAGCGCCTCGAGCCGGATGTCGCGGTATACCTGCCAGTCCCCATCCCCGAGGGCACGCACCGTGATCGCTGTCATGGGATCACTCTCGCACGCGGCCGACCGCGTCCGGCCGCCAGCCTCGGGACTTCCTCGGCCGATCCCACGGGTCGGGCAGGTCCCGCCGCCGAGCCTGCTCAGCCCGCGCCGGACGCCAGCTCGGCCGAGCGTCGTGCGGCGGCCTCCATCGCGGTGAGGAAGGCAGCCCGCACCTTGTTGTCGTCGAGCTCGCGCAGCGCCGACATGGTCGTACCGCCCGGGCTCGAGACGCGCTCGCGCAGCACCGTCGGGTGCTCACCCGTCTCCTTGAGCATGGTCGCCGCGCCGTAGAGCGTCTGCACGACCAGCTCGGTCGAGGTCCCGCGCGGCAGGCCGAGCAGCACGCCGGCCTCGATCATCGCCTCGACGACGTAGAAGATGTACGCCGGACCGCTGCCGCTGATCGCGGTGACCGCGTCCTGGTGCTCCTCGGGGATCGACAGCACCTTGCCGCAGGAGCGCATGAGGTCCTGGGCGACCCACAGGTGGTGGGCGTCGCAGTGCGCCCCCGGGCTGACGGCCGCCATGCCCTCGTCGACCAGCGCCGGGGTGTTCGGCATGACGCGGGCGACCGGCGTGCCCTCCGGCAGACGGCCCTCCAGGAAGGCCGTCGTGATGCCCGCGGCGATCGAGACGACCAGGGTGCCGGGTGCGAGGTGGTCGCGGATCGTGTCGAGGACCTTGCTCATGTCCTGCGGCTTGACCGCGAGGACCACGGTGTCGACGCCGGCGGCGGCGTCCGCGGCCGAGGCGACGCCGACGCCGTACCGCTCCTTGATGACGGCCAGCCGCTCCGGGCTGCGATCGCTGACGAGGAGGTCGCCGGCCTGCCGGCCCGCACGCAGCAGGCCCGACACCAACGTCTCGCCCATCACGCCCGCGCCGATGACGGCGACCTTGCCGATCGGCACCTCGTGCGAGCGCTCTGCGGTCTCAGCCATGGGTCATCCCTTCGTCGCGACGGCTCTCAGGAAGAACATCGTGTTGGCCGGACGCTCGGCCATCCGGCGCATGAGGTAGCCGTACCACTCGTCGCCGTACGGCACGTAGACGCGCATCCGGTGGCCGTCCGCGGCGAGCCGCTGCTGCTCGTTCGGGCGGATGCCGTAGAGCATCTGGAACTCGTAGGTGGAGGCCTCACGCAGCTCCTTGGCCGCGAGCGCCGCGGCGATGTCGATCAGCTGCGGGTCGTGCGTCGCCAGCATCGGGTAGCCCTCACCCTCCAGCAGGACCTTCGCGCAGCGCACGTAGGACGAGGACACCTCCAGCGCGTCCTGGAACGCGACCGACTCCGGCTCCTTGTACGCGCCCTTGCACAGCCGCACCCGGCTGCCCTCGGTCGCGAGGTCGCGGCAGTCGGCCTCGGTGCGTCGCAGGTACGCCTGCAGGACCGCCCCGACCCACGGGAAGTCCTGGCGCAGGTCGTGCAGCACCGAGAGCGTGGAGTCGGTGGTGGTGTGGTCCTCCATGTCGAGCGTGACCGTGGTGCCGGCGTTGCGGGCCGCCTGGCAGATCTCGCGGGCGTGCTCCAGCGCGATCTTCTCGCCGTCGCCGGGGAGCGCCTGGCCGATGGCGCTCAGCTTGACGCTCACCTCGGCGCGGCCGCCGGTCGCGAGGCCCTCGAGCGTGAGGGCACCGAGCAGCTGCAGGTAGGCGTCCGTGGTCGCGCGGGCCTGCTCGAGATCGAGGGTGTCCTCGCCGAGGAAGTCGATCGTGACCAGGCGACCGGAGTCGCACAGCTGGGTCGAGGCGCGGACGGCGTCCGCCGTGGTCTCGCCGGCGACGAACCGCCGTACGACGTCGCGGCTCACCGGAGCCTTCTCGATCACGCCTCGCACCCGGCCGCTGCGGCTCAGGCCGAGAAGTCCTTGGCGCAGCGCGGCACTCGGATCGAACATCGGGGCTCCTTCGCACGAGCGTGGCAGGCGACGACGGTGCTGACCGCGCCGCTGCAGTGAGTCGGCCACAGGCTAACCGCCGCCGATGTGGCACCCGTCACCGGAGCGGTGCCGCGACCGGCCGGGCAGGTCGCGACGGCGCCGGACCCGTCGGAACCGCCTCCAGCCGGGTCCCGTCTCCTCCCCGGACCCGGGACCGCCGGGCCGACCAACCAGGGGAGGAACACGATGAGAGCTCGACTGATCGCCGCAGTGGTCGCCACCGGCGCCGTCAGCGCGGCCGCCGTACCGCTCGTCGCCGGCGCCGCGGACGCCGCGCCCGCGGGTGCCCGCCAGATCACCGTCGTCCAGCACAACACCGACAAGCACCGCGACTCGATGAACCGCGCGATCCGCAAGGCCACCGACGCCCACGCCGACGCGATCACGCTGCAGGAGATCTGCGAGGACTGGGTACCCGCCCTGCGCCAGGCGCACCCGAGCTGGACGATCGCCACCCGCGCGACCAAGCCGATCGCCCCCGACCAGACGACGGCGCCGTGTGCGAAGGGTTCGGACGTCCTCGCCGTCGCCATCTGGACGGGCGGGAAGGACGGACGCCGCCAGGCCTTCGACCTCGAGCCCGACGGCGGCTTCACGAACGAGAAGGGCAAGTGGGTGCCGCCCCGCACGCCTGCCCTGGTGTGCGTCTCCTTCGGCTCCAAGCCGGTCAAGCACGTCTGCTCGACGCATCTCGTCGCGTTCGAGAACCCGCAGAAGCCGGTCCGCGCCATCCAGACCCGGCAGGTCGCCGACATCACGGCGAAGTGGCGCAAGAAGGGCCACTCGGTCGTCGTCGGCGGTGACTTCAACTCCAAGCCGATGATGGGCGAGATGGACTCGATGTACGCCTACGGTCCGGGCGCCCACGGGGCGTTCACCGAGAGCGATCAGCTCGACGGGAAGACCACCGCGCAGGCGGGCCGCTCCACGAGCAAGACCCGCGGCAAGATCGACTACCTGTTCTTCTCGCGCAACCGCACCCCGCTGCAGAACAGCGGGACCCTGAACATCGTGCGCAAGAAGGTCGCCTCCGGTCACGACATCCTCGTCGCGCGGACCACCGTCTCCAAGGGCTAGGCCGGCTCTCGCCGACAGGCCCACGTCGCGCTCGGAGGCCCACCGTTTCTTCCCGGAACGGTGGGCCTCTCAGCGGTCGATGGGCCTCTCGGCGGATGGTCGCCCGTCAGGCGAGGCGGGTCATCTCGACCCGGGTGAACATGGTCGATCCCGGCGAGCCGGTGAAGATCCCGGACAGCGGGACGACGTCCTTGTGGTCCCGACCGACACCGACATCGACGTAGTGGTCGTCCGGCGGTACGCCGTGGGCCGGGTCGACCGGCACCCACGCGCCGTCCCACCACTGGATCCAGGCGTGGGAGTCGCCGGCGTACGGCCGTCCGATCTCCGGCTCGGGGTCGGGGAACATGTAGCCGGACACGTAGCGCGCCGGGATGCCGTACGAGCGCAGCGCCCCGATCGTCAGGTGGGCGAGGTCCTGGCAGCCGCCGGACCCCGCCGCCCAGGCGTCGGCCGCCCGGGCGTGCGCGGTCGTGCGGCCTCGGACGTACTCCACGCGCGAGCGCAGGAGCTCGACGACAGCATCGACGAAATCGGCTGGTGCTGCTGCGGACTCGCGCATGGCAGCCAGCTCCTGGGACAGCTCCGGGCCGGTCGAGACGCGCGGGGTGACACCCAGTACCTCCAGCCAGGCGTCGGTGACCTCGGGCGCCACCATCTCCTCCCAGCTCAGGTGGCTGGTCTCGGCGGGGCGGCGGTCCACCGTGACGGTGCTCGTGGCGTCCACCAGCAGCTCGGGGTGGCGCTCGTGGACCTCGAACGAGGTGACGAGCGTGCCCCAGTAGTCGGTCCACGACATCGCCCACGGGTTCGGGCTGACATCGACCTTGGTGTGCAGCACGGTCTGGTCGAGGTTGCTCTGCGGCTGCATCCTCGCCTCGTTGTACGACGCGGTCGCGCCGCCCTTGTAGGTGTAGCCCGTCTGGTGGTGCAGACGCAGGGTCATCGTCATTGGGTGCCTCCCAACCACTCCGGCGCCACCGCGCCCTCGAAGTACCGGTGCGTCACGGCGTCGGTCGCCTCGACGCACACCCGTTGCAGTCGTTCCATCTCCCCCGGCAGGTCCGAGAGGAGGTCGTTGAGCGAGCGGACGTCCAGCGACGCACGCGCCTGGCCGACGATGCGGGCCGCGTCACCGCCGAACCCGAGCCGCCGCTGCCGCGGGTCCAGCACCTCCAGGCATGCCGCCGCCTGGGTCAGCCCGAACACGACCGACCGCGGGAACAGCCGGTCCAGCAGCAGGAACTCCGCCGCCGCGCGCGGTGACTCGATCGCGCGGTAGGTCCGGGTGAACGCGTGGTGCGCGCCGCAGGCCCGCAGGGTCGTCTGCCAGCTGGACGCGCCACCCGCGCCGTTCGCCGTCGACAGCAGCAGTCGCGCGGTCATGTCGACGCGCTCGATGGACCGTCCGAGGACGAGGAACTGCCAGCCGGTGTCGTGGCTGAGCGTGCCGTCGGCGAGCGCGGCGATCATGCTGGCCCGCTCCCGGATCAGGCGGAAGGCGTCGGCCGGTCGCATCCGGGACAGCTGACCCGACGTCGTCTGGTTGTACGTGGTGTTGATCGCCTCCCACATCTCGGTGGAGACGACCTCACGGGAGCGGCGCGCGCTCTCGCGGGCGGAGTCGATCGCCGAGACGACCGACGCGGACGAGGACCGGTCGTGGAACAGCAGCCGCAGCACCGCGGCCTGGTCGTACGTGCCGTCGTGGCTCACGCCCATGGCGGCCAGCAGCGCGCGACAGGTGGCCTCACGGTCGATCGTGGGGTCCTCGGTGAGCACCTGCAGGTGGGCGTCGAGGATGCGCGAGGTGCACTCCGCGCGCTCGATGTAGCGGCCGATCCAGAAGAGGGCCTCGGCGATTCGGCTGAGCATCAGCGAGCACCTCCGGTCTGCGACTGGAACTGGGTCTGGCCCTGCGACTGCGACTGCGACTGGGTCTGGCCCTGCGAGTCCGCCGGGCTCGGTGCCGGCTCCGCGACCGGCTTGCTGGCCGGGTGGAGCGGGCCCTCCCGTGCGGGTTCGGGCTCGAGGTCCGGCAGGACGTGATCGGCGGCCAGCACCCAGGTGTCCTTGGAACCGCCACCCTGGCTGGAGTTGACGATGAGCTCGCCCTCGGGCAGCGCCACGCGGGTCAGGCCGCCCGGCAGCACCGAGACCTTGTCGCCGTCGTGCACCGCGAACGGTCGCAGGTCCACATGGCGTGCTGCCATCCGCCCGTTGATCAGGGTCGGCACGGTGGACAGCTGGACCACCGGCTGGGCGATCCAGCCGCGCGGGTCGGCGAGCAGCCGTCCGCGCAAGGTCTCGATCTGTGCGCTCGTCGCGCGCGGCCCGATGACGATGCCCTTGCCGCCCGCGCCGTCGACCGGCTTCAGGACCAGCTCGTCGAGGCGGTCGAGCACCTCCTCACGGTGGCCCGGGTCCTCCATCCGCCAGGTGTCGATGTTGCGCAGCACCGGCTCCTGGCCGAGGTAGTAGCGGATGAGGTCGGGCACGTAGGTGTAGACGAGCTTGTCGTCGGCCACGCCGTTGCCGACCGCGTTGGCGATGGCCACGTTGCCGACGCGCGCGGCGTTCAGGAGCCCCGGGACGCCGAGGACCGAGTCGCGGCGGAAGTGGACGGGGTCGAGGAAGTCGTCGTCCACCCGCCGGTAGATGACGTGGACGGGATGCAGCCCGTGCGTCGTCCGGACGTAGACGTGGCCGGCCTGAGCGACCAGGTCGCCGCCCTCGACGAGCCGGACGCCCATCAGCCTGGCCAGCAGCGCGTGCTCGAAGTACGCCGGGTTGTAGACGCCCGGAGTGAGGACGACGACGGTCGGGTCGGCGACACCTGTCGGAGCGCAGGCGCGCAGTGCGGCCAGCAGCCGGTTCGGGTAGTGCGCGACCGGCCGGATGCGGTGGTGGGTGAACACCTCGGGCAGCGCGGCCGACAGCGCGCGCCGGTTGGTCATGACGTACGAGACACCGCTGGGGATGCGGACGTTGTCCTCCAGCACCCGGAACTCGCCCTGCTCGTCACGGACGAGATCGATCCCCGCGACGTGGACACGGACACCGCTCGGCGGTCGGATTCCCATCGCCGGGCGCAGGAAGTGGGGCGAGCTGGTGACCACGCGGCGCGGGATGACACCGTCGCGGAAGACCTGACCCTCGCCGTAGATGTCGGCGAGAAAGGCCTCGAGGGCCCGAACCCGTTGCGCCACACCGACTTCCACGCGCTGCCAGGACTGGGAGTCGATCAGCCGCGGGACGATGTCGAGGGGGAAGGGTCGTTCCTCGCCGCCGATGTCGAACGTCACGCCCTGGTCGAGGTAGCTGCTGGAGAGGTACTCGGACCTGGCTCGCAGCTCCTCGGGCGAGAGCCGGTCCACCTGCTCGCGCACGGTGGCGTAGCTCTGTCGCACGTCGGCGCCGTCGAACATCTCGTCGTACGTCGCTGGGCGCGGTTCGTAGTCGTCGAAGTGTCCGGTCACCCACGGCAACCTAGTGGTCGGCTGCTCGTGCCGATGCGGACGGTCTCAGATGCGGGTCGCGCCTGCGCCGAAGCATTCACCTGGACCGCCGCGAGAACGGTGATGAGCAGTATCAGTCCTGCCGCGATGCCATGCGCTGAGCCCGCCCGAGCCGGCTCACCCTCTCACCTGCTTCAGCTGGTCGCGTGCTCGCTCGACACCCGTCATGACGACCGGGCCGCCGAGCAGCTCGGCGTTCTGCGCGCGTACGGCCTCCCAACGCTCGACGGACATGCGGTGCCGATGGCGGGTCGCCGCCTGTCCGTCCCGGTCGACCCGCGACCGGCCATCGGGTTCGTAACCGACGCGGCGTGACGTGGCGTTGGACGAGACGTTGTCGGCGAACGCGGTCGACACGACGTGCGCAGCGCCCAGCCCCTCGAACAGCAGCCAGAGCATCAGGACCCGCATCCGCGTTCCGATGCCTTGTCCCTGGTGCGCTCGGCCCAGCCACGATCCGGTCTCCGCCTCGCGGAGGACAGCCCAGCCGTCACCCCAGGCGGCTTGCACGCCCACCGGCTCGCCGCGACGCACGACGGCGAGCTCGAGCCGCATGCTCCGCGCGTCGAACTGCGAACGGGCACCCCACTGGTAGGCGATCAGCGTGCGCGCCACCTGCTGCGGCGTCCCCCGGGTCCACGGAACGGTGAACGGCATCGTCTCGGGCGTGTGCACGCCGCGACCGGCCAGCTCGGCAAGCCGGACCAGCAGCTCGTCGGTGATCCACCGCAGCTCCAGATCCCCGGCCGCGATCCGCAGACCCGCCGCCGGCCAGACGCCCTCGATCGACATGGCGGAGAGTCTCGCAGCCGGCCGCACGAGTCGGTGGCCGAACCGACGTGCGGCGCGCGCCTCATCGCTCGCCCTGAACGCGAGATCGACGTCGGCAGTACTGTTCGGTCCGTGTCAGTGATCGCGCGGGTGTACGGCCTCGACCCGAGGACCCGGGCCGGAATCGGTGTGCTGTGCGTGCTCGCGACCTTCGCCCTCATCTGGGCAGACACGTACTGGGTCATCGCCGTCCTTCCTTTCCTGCTCGGCACGTCGATCACTAACCGCCTCGTGCCCGGGGGTCGACGCAACCTCGTGCCTCGGACCAGCCCGCCCGGGCCCGCGAGGAGCCGGCTCCCGTTCAGCCTCGCCGCGGGCGCTGTCCTCGTCATCGGCGCGGCCGCGGCCTTCGTCACGGACGACATGGCGTACGTGGCCGTCGCCTCTGTCGGGACGATCGCCATCACGGTCGCGGCCGATGCGCTGGCGCCCAGCCGACCGGCGCGCTGAGCAGGCGTCAGAGGTCGGCTGAACCGATCCGGCGCACGCGAGTCGGTACGGACACTCCCGGATCTCAACCGATCGGTTGACAACGTCTCGGGCGCGGTCGTACGGTCAGGTTATTCAACCAACGAGTTGAGGAGGGATCGAGGTGGAGGACCAGCTGTCCCGGGTCTTCGCGGCCCTGGCCGACCCGACCCGGCGCGACATCGTCGCTCGGCTGGCCGTGCGCGACGCCACCGTCGGCGAGATCGCGGAGCCGTACGACGTCTCCGTCCAGGCTGTCTCCAAGCACCTGAAGGTGCTGGAGTCCGCCGGTCTCGTCAGCCGTACGCGAGACGCGCAGCGCCGGCCCTGCCACCTGGAGGCGGAGGTGTTCGACCTCATGACGAAGTGGATCGAGCGCTACCAGAAGGAGGCCGAGGAGCGGTTCAGCCGCCTCGACGACCTGCTGGGGCGCATGGACGACGACGGGGCGGTACGCCCGCCGACACAGGACGACCGGAAGCGAGGAGCAGCATCATGAGCAACGCACCGACCAAGCGGGAGGCCCAGATCGTGGCCGACCCCGACGTACCGACGATCACCATCACCCGCGAGTTCGACGCACCGCCGGAGAAGGTCTACCGCGCCTGGGCCGAGCCCGAGCTGGTGAAGCAGTGGATGGGCCCCCGATCCATCGACATGCAGATCCACACCTGGGAGTGCCGTACGGGCGGCAGCTACCGGTACGACGCGCAGCGGGACGGCGAGGCCGTCGCCCACTTCTTCGGCTCCTTCCACGAGGCCGTGCCGGGCGAGCGCCTGGTGCAGACCTTCGGGTTCGAGGAGCTACCCGGTGCCGTGGCGCTGGAGACGATGACGTTCGAGCCGCTCGACGACGGCAGGCGGTGCCGCATCGTCGCGGTCTCGGTCGTGGACTCGATGGAGGCGCAGGCCGGGATGATGGCCAGCGGCATGGAGGTCGGCATCCAGGAGGGCTACGAGAAGCTCGACGAGCTGCTCGCCTCCGGGGGCGTCCGATGAGCGGACCCGCCGACGAGCACCGCCGGGTCGCCGCCGCCTTCACCGAGCGGGTCCGGGGCACCCAGGACTGGGACGCCCCGGCCCCGCCCGAGGGCTGGGTCGCGCGCGACGTCGTCCGGCACCTGGTGGAGTGGTTCCCGCCGTTCCTGCGCGGTGGCTCCGGCGTCGAGCTGCCGGCCGGACCGTCCGTCGACGACGACCCGGTGGGCGCCTGGCAGAACCTCACCGACGGCGTCCAGGCCGTCCTGGACGACCCGGCCACGGCGGGCAGGACGCTGCGCAACGAGCACATCGGCGAGCTGCCGCTGGACCGCGCGATCGACCAGTTCTACACCTCCGACGTCTTCATGCACACCTGGGACCTCGCCCGCGCGACCGGTCAGGACGAGACGCTCGACGCGGCCAAGTGCCAGGAGATGTACGACGGGATGCAGGCGTACGACGAGGTGCTGCGCTCCAGCGGCCAGTACGGCCCGCGCGTGCCCGTCCCCGACGACGCCGACCCGCAGACCCGGCTGCTCGCGTTCATCGGCCGCGACCCGCACGCGCCGTCGGCACGCCCGAGCTGACGGCTAGGGCGGGCTGAGCGCACCCCGGTCGCGCGGACCGGCCGCCGGCACACCGAGGGCGGCGGCCACGTCCGCGGGCAGGGGCGTCGCGCTCCCCTTCGCGACGCTGCCCGTCCGCACCCGGTAGTCACCGGCCGCCTCGTTCACGAAGAAGGGGTCGGCGGAGCCGCTGATCCAGTGGCTCCGCGCGCCGAGTCCCCAGTCGGTCTGGAACGCGGCCAGGGATCCGTAGTAGCGGCCGGCGCGGTCCGGGGACTGGACGAACGCGAACTTCGGCGCGGTGCCGTTGCGCTGGTGGCAGGAGTTGTCCGACATAGCGGAGAAGTACTCCTTGACGTCCGTCCCGGGCCGGATCCCGATGGCGTGGTCCTCGATCCCGAAGGACAGGCCGTTGCCGACGATCAGGTTGTCGGCGACGGCGACGCGGGTGGTGTCGGGGCCGACGCCGCTGTCGGTGCTCGAGGACCGGGGGTCGTCGTAGATCTTCATGCCCTGGACGTTGCCGACCAGCGTGTTGTTGTAGACCTTGGTGCTGGCGGAGGCGACCCCGATGCCGTTCTGGCTGCTCGTGATCACGTTGCCGGCGATGATCCCGCTGTCCGAGACCTCGTGGAAGATCCCGACGCCCGGGTTGCCGGTGACCAGGTTGTACGTGTAGCTCGTGCGGCGACACAGCCCGTCGCACCAGAGCCCGTTGCCGTACCCCTCGCGCGCGCCCCGCGGTCCGACCGTGTTCTTCACGATGTTGCGACTGATCGTCGCTCCCTGCATGTGGGCCAGCTTGACCGCGGCCTGCGCGCACGAGGAGGTGCACCGCTCGCCGAAGCCCTCGGCGTTGTTGTGGTTGAACACGTTGCCCACGACCCGGAAGTCGTTGTCGATGTTCGAGCGGGACGTGCCGTTCGCCTGAAGTGCGGTGAACCCGTTGTTCGCGAGCACCGAGCCCGTGATCGCCGAGCCCTTCTTCGGGTTCGAGTACGTCAGCCCGCCGGCCGCGTTCTCGGCGAACACCGCGCGCTCCACCGAGGAGATCGATCCGCCGATGTAGACCGCCGCTGAGGTGAGGTTCTCGTACTGGTTGCTGGCGTAGCGGCGGAAGCCCACGCCCTTGAGGCTGCTCGAGCCACCGCCCCCCAGCACCAGGGCGGTCGGCCGCACGCTCAGCTCCAGCCGGTGCACGGCGGGGTCGGCGGCGACGTACAGCAGGCCGGCGGACCGGTCGTACGCGAACGTCCCCGCCGCGAGCGCGCGCTGCGGTCGCGACGCCGGGACCTGCCGAAGGGCGGCACCGTCGACGAAGGCCATCTGCGGGTCGACCGCCATGACGTTGGAGGGGTTGTTCGTGTTGTCCTGGTGGGCGCACGGGCCGTTCGGACCCTGGTCGTAGAGCCACCGCCAGTAGTACTGCCCGCTGCACAGCCACGGCGTCACCCACGGGGTCGCCCACAGCCGTTCGCCGATCTTGCTCCACAGGTTCCTCGGGCGCAGGTCGGCCCCGGTGAACCAGGGCCTCTCGTGCGGGTACGCCTGGATGTGCACCGGCTTGGGCACCACCTTCGGCGCGCTTCCCGAGTGGTACCAGTCGCGGTACTCCCCGCCGCGGACGACCACCGTCCCGCCGGCGGGGGTCACGTCGATCGCCCGGTTCAGGGTGCGGACCGCGGTCGCCGGCGTCCGTCCCGAGGCCGCGTCGTTGCCGGTGGTCGACAGGTACGTCGCCCCGGTCGGGATCGCGTACGCGGTGTCGGGCAGCGTCCGTCCGGACTCGTCCAGCCCCAGGCTCGTCGGTAGCGGACCCGAGGCCACGGCCCGGCCGACGGCCTGCGCCGGCATCTCGGCCGACGCCGGTGCCGACAGCCCCCAGGCCGCCGTGGTCAGGACCATCAGCAGCGGGACGATCACGCTCACCGTGCGGCGGACGGGGGACGATCGGACGATCTGCGCCATGCGCGTGCTCCTTGCCGCCGTGCTCGTCGGCAGGGACAGCAGCTGCGCACGCGGTCCGGTGCCCTCCTTCGAGGGAAGGCCACGCCAGGACAGCGTTCAACCAGGAACGCGCAAAGAGTCGGTCAGGTTCGTCACGAATGCGACGATGCTCTGCTAAGCGCTGGGAGGTCTGCCAGCTCGCCGCGCGCCGACACGGGGGGCTACTCCGCCGCCGGCGGGCCGGCCGTCGCGAAGTGCAGGCGCGCGAAGGCCAGCGCCTCCATCAGGTCCAGCTCCCGCTGCTCCTCGTCCAGCCGACGGGTCCCGACCTCCACGACGATGTCGCCCGAGAAGTCTTGTCCCGCAAGGGTTTCCAGCAGCTCGGCGCAGGGCTGGGCGCCGCGGCCGGGCACCAGGTGCTCGTCCTTGTACGAGCCCAGGCCGTCGGCCAGGTGCACGTGCGCGAGCCGGTCCCCCAGCGCCCCGGCCATCGCGAGGGCGTCCGAGCCGGCCGTCGCCGTGTGGGACAGGTCGAGGGTGACGTTGCGGTAGTCGGCCTGCGTGGGGTCCCAGTGCGGCAGGTACGCCTGCATCTCCCGGGCTCGGGCGCGCCAGGGGAACATGTTCTCGACGGCCAGCCGTACGTGCGTACGGCCCTCGCGCTCGCGGACACCATCGACGAACTCCGCGGCGTAGTCCCGCTGCCACCGGAACGGCGGGTGCAGCACGACGGTGTCGGCTCCGACCTCCTCGGCCAGCTCGACCGAGCGGTCGACCTTCATCCACGGGTCCGTGCCCCACACGCGCTGGGTGAGCAGCAGGGTCGGCGCGTGGATGGAGCAGATCGGCAGGCCGTAGTGGTCGGCCACCCGGCGCAGCGCACCTGCCTCCTGGCTGATCGTCTCCGTCCAGACCATCACCTCGACGGCGTCGTACCCGAGGCGGGCCGCGATGTCGAAGGCCGAGGTCACCCCACCGGGGTAGACCGAGGCGGTCGACAGCCCCACGCGGGCCTGCGGGACATGAGCCGTCACGAGTCCTGACCCAGCCAGTCGAGCCGGCGCAGGATCACACCCTCGCGCAGGGCCCATGGACAGACGTCCAGCCGCTCGGCGCCCAGCAGGTCCATCGCGCCCTCGATGACCAGCGCGCCCGCGAGCAGCTGGGGCGCCCGCCCGATCGACACCCCGGGCAGGTCGGCGCGCTTGCTGGAACGCATCTGCGCCAGCCGCGGGATGAGGTCGGTGAGCTCGGACCGCTGCAGCGAGCGCGCGACGTACGGGCCCTCCTCGCTCGGGGCGGCGCCGGTGATGCGCGCGAGCGAGCGGACCGTCTTGCTGGTGCCGACGACGCGGTCGGCGGCGCCCAGGCGGGTGACGTCGCGGACCACCCGGCCGATGTCGGAGCGGACGCGCTTGCGCAGCGCCCGGACGTCGTCGAGGTCCGGGGGGTCACCGGGCAGCTCGCGGGTCAGGCGTCCCGCGCCGAGCGGCAGGCTCAGGGCGGCGTCCGGCTCCTCGTCCAGCCCGGCGGCGATCTCCAGCGACCCGCCGCCGACGTCGAGGCACAGCAGCCGGCCGCTGGACCAGCCGAACCACCGGCGTACGGCCAGGAACGTCAGCCGGGCCTCGTCGGCCCCGGACAGCACCTGCAGGTCGGCGCCGGTCTCCTCGCGGACCTGTTGCAGGACCTCGTCACCGTTGGGCGCCTCGCGGATCGCGCTCGTGGCGAAGGCCAGGAGGTCCTCGATGCCCTGGTCCTCGGCGACGGTCAGGCACTCGCCGACGAAGGTGGACAGCCGCTTGACGCCGCCCTCGGCGATGCTGCCGTCGTCGGTGGTGTGCTCCGAAAGCCGCAGCTCGATCTTGTGGGAGTAGGCAGGCAGTGGCTGCGCGCCGCGATGAGCGTCGACGACGAGCAGGTGGACCGTGTTCGAGCCCACGTCGATGACCCCGAGTCGCATGCCGCCAGGCTACCGACGCCACGCCCGTCCGTCGGGTCGGCGTCCGGTGCGCGGCGTCACAGGTCCGGGACGACCTCCAGGGAGCGCGCGGTGGTCCAGTCCCGGACGAGGGTGGTCTCGTCGAAGCCGTAGTGCTTCAGCAGCAGCTGGGTCGGCGTCAGCCGCTCGGCGGTGTCCCGCCGCGCCACGTCGTAGAACGCCATCAGCCTCGGCTCGCCGGCGCGCCGCACCAGGTAGCGGACGAAGGAGTAGGACGCCTCGTACGCCCTCGCCCGGTCCTGCATGTCCTCGGAGTCGAAGTCCGAGCCCGTGGGCAGCTCGGTGACGTCGGAGATGTCCGCCCAGACCCCGTCCGAGCCGACGATCCCGCGGCCGGCGTACTCGGCCACGCCCTCCATCAGCCAGGTCGGCATCGTCTCGGACGCCCCGACGATGGTGAGCGCGTGGAAGATCTCGTGGGTGACCAGGAGGTCGGGCGGGAAGTCGTCCTCGAGCGCCTCGTCGACGACGTCCGGCCGCAGGACGACCAGCGGCGCGTTGCCCGGGGAGAACCCGTCGCTCTGGTCCATCCCGGGGCCGGCGAGGTCGGCGTACTGGTCCTGGGTGTCCGGGCACAGGACGGGGATGACGACTCCCGGCGGGACCGGGCGGCCGGTGAGCCGGACGTCCCACGCCGTCCCCGCGGCGGCGGCCTGCGCGATCCGGCGCAACCGGCCGGTCGGCTGGCGGCCCACCACGGCGACCTGGCCGGCACGCACGACGCGCAGACCCGGTCGGTCGAGCATCGCGGTCAGTCCGGACCTGGCGATCGCGCGTCTTACGTCCGGCTGGGTGGACAGGGCCACCGGTTGTCCCACTGCGGACCGCTTCGCCGTCACGGGCAGTCGGGGCCTGTCGGCGGTGCCGCTCGAGGTGACATCGGCGCCGGGGACGGCTGGGGCGCCGCCGACGTCGGCGCTCGACGTCGCCGAGGGGACGGGGCGGTGGCTCAGCGCGGGCCGCGACGGCGCGATCACTCCGGAGCAGGACGTGCACAGCAGTGCGGTCGCGAGCGCGGTGCCGAGAGCGCGGCCGCGCGAGGGACGGATCATGGGCGGAAGTATGCAGCCTGGAACCGTCCCGTGGCCGGGCCGGCGGTCGGATCAGTCGTACTCCCAGCGCAAGCCGCTGACGCAGGGGGTCGTGGGCTCGGTCACCAGGTGGGCCCGGCCGCCGTGGTAGATCGGCACCGGGTGCTGCCGGGTGTCGGGGTCCTCCAGCCGCCGACGGCGGAACTCCTCCACCCGTACCGGCACCGCGTCGGGGTGGAACTGCAGCTCGACCACGTGGATGCCGCTGGGGTAGAGGTGCATCCGGTACTGCTCGTAGCTCGTGATGCGGTTGTCGTCCTTGATGACGTACTGGAAGACGTGGGTCTCCTGCCGGCGGACCAGCCGGTCGAACCACAGCTCGGCGACGACGATGCCCGTCCCGGCGTGACGCCCGAGCCGGCCGACGCGGCAGCCGCTGATGGCGAAGAACGAGATCTGGTCGACGTCGCAGCCCGGCTCACCCTGATACGTCACGACCGCCTGGTCGACGTCCTCCACCGCGCGGATCACCTGATGCACGTGCTTGGTCTCGATCGACCGCTCCCGGCCGATGGCGATGCCCTCGGTCACGCTCAGGCAGGCGCTCTGGCCCACCGACGGACTGCCCATCTGCGCGATCAACCCGTCGATGGTGTTGCCGAGGTCGCTGAGACCGGCCAGCCGGCTGCGACGGGCCTCGCGCGAGGCCTCCTCGGTCACCAGGTCGGTGAGGGTGGCCGGCGGCAGAGCCAGGACCTGCTCCAGCGCCTGGACGACGGGCAACGAGCGGGTCGTCGGCTGACGCTCGCCGTTCTGCCAGTACGACAGGGTGCTCACACCCACGTGCTGGCCCCGCGTGGCGAGGTGGTCCCGCACCCGGCTCAGCGCCAGGCCGCGATCGGCGATGGCGGCCCGCAGGGCCTCGTGGAACGGCGGACGGCCGGCGTCGCCGGCACTTCGTGAGGGGGTCTGCATGCTGCTTCGTTCTCCTGCTCCTCGCCGTGGCACGGAGGCCACGGTGAACACTCGCCGGTGCCCCCCGGCTGAATGTGAGCAGCGCGCGTCGACGGACTCACACCCGTCCGCCGTCCCCAACCCGCACCCTAGGGGACGTCGCTCCCGCCTCCGGCCCGACCGCAGGAAATGCCGCGAGCACCTTGCTGGGCGACACCCTGCACAACGCGTGTGGGAGGCCAGGTCCGGCTGCGATGGATCGGTCACGCCCTGCACGGCTGACCAGCGCCGTCGTCCACGTCAGCCCGCAGTCGGCCCACGCCGGGACGACGGCGGCGTGAGCGCGTCGGGGCTCGGCCGCACGTGCGTCGGTCGGCGCGGGGCCGGGCCGCCTAGAGTCGACACGTGCCCGAGACACCCCTGGAGACCCCCCGCACCTGGGTGGAGTTCGACAACCCGGCCGACGCGCAGGAGCGGTTCCGCTGCGACCTGACCTGGCTGACGTCGTCCTGGACCTGCATCTTCGGCAACGGCTGCCCCGGCATCTACGCCGACGCGCCCGACACCGGCTGCTGCACCCTCGGCGCGCATTTCTCCGACAAGGACGACATCAAGAACGTCAAGAAGGTCGTCGCCGAGCTCGGGCCGGACGAGTGGCAGTACTACGACGAGGGCCACTCCAAGGCGGGCTGGCGGGAGAAGGAGGACGGCGAGACCAAGACGCGCGTGGTCGACGGCGCGTGCATCTTCCACAACCGGCCCGGCTTCCCGGCCGGGTCCGGGTGCGCGCTGCACCAGCACGCACTCGCCGTCGGTGCCGAGCCGCACACCATGAAGCCCGACGTGTGCTGGCAGCTGCCGATCCGGCGTACGTACCGGACGGTCGAGCTGCCGGACGACACGTCCTACCTGGAGATCTCCATCGCCGAGTACGACCGGCGCGGCTGGGGGCCGGGCGGGCACGACCTCGACTGGTACTGCTCCGGGAACCCCGAGGCCCACGTCGGCGCCGACCCGGTCTACCTCTCCAACGCGGGCGAGCTGAGGCACCTGATGGGCGACGAGGGGTACGAGGTCCTGGTCACCCACTGCGAGGCGCACCTGGCGCTGGTCCGGACCGCACACAAGGGTCCCGGCGGTCGCGCGCTGCTGCCCCTGCTGGTGCACCCGGCGACGCTGGCGGCGCAGGACCATCGATGAGCCCCGAGCAGCACCAGGCGATCCCGTCACCGAACATCTGGGGTGACCCGGACGCGTACGAGATCGAGAACCTCGCCGTCGACCCCGACGGGGCGATCTGGGCGGCGATGCGCGCGGTCCGGGACTGGCGCGGCACGCGGGTGCTCGACATCGGGTGCGGCACCGGGTTCCACCTGCCGTACCTCGCCTCGACCGCCACGTACGTGATCGGCGTGGAGCCACATCTGCCGCTGTACGAGGTTGCCACTGAACGGATCTCGGGTCTGGACCACGCCGAGGTACGCCACGGTCTGGCCCAGGGGCTCCCGGTCGAGGACCACTCGATCGACGTCGTGCACAACCGGTGGGCGTACTTCTTCGGCCCCGGCTGCGAGCCCGGCCTGCGCGAGCTCGAGCGGGTCATGGCTCCCGGCGGCGTGGCGTTCCTGATCGACAACGACGCGACGCGGTCGACGTTCGGACGCTGGTTCCGCGACGCCTGGCCGGACGTGGATGCCTTTGCGGTGCAACGGTTCTGGGACAGGAACGGGTTCACGACGGTGCCGGTCATGATGCGCTGGTCGTTCGAGTCACGGGCCGACCTCGAACGCGTCGTCCGGATCGAGTTCAAGCCCGAGCAGTCCGACCGGATCCTGGCCGAGCACGATGGCCTGGAGGTCGACTACGCGGTCGCCGTCCGCTGGCGCCGTTACTGACCCAGCTCGCTGGCGAACCGGCGTGGTTTGCCCGGGCCCAGCGCGACCGGCCCACTCACCGGCTCGACCTCGACCGGCTGCTGCAGGAGCCGGTCGAACGCCTCGCGCAGCGCCGGGTGGTTGCCGCCGAGGCAGCGCGCGAGCACCGAGCCGTCCGCACGCTGGCGCACCGCCCACGCGCGTACCCCGTGCTGCTGCAGCCGCTGGGTCAGCTCGACCGACTGCACCGTACGGCCGTCCCCGGTGACGAACCGGACGGCGGCCCGGCCCTCCAACCCGACGATCCGGCGGTCCCGGCCCGCCCCGGTCAGCGCGCCCCGATCACCCGTGCGGTAGCGCAGGAGCGGGAGGTACGGGTTCTCCAGGCTCGTCACCACGATCTCGCCGGCCGACCCGTCCGCGAGAGAGCGTCCCGCGTCGTCGACCACCTCGACGTGGATGGTGCGGGGAAGGAGGTGGTGCCCCTCGCGCGAGCCGTACGCTGCCGCCACCGGACCGGTCTCCCGCAGGCCGTAGAGGTCGAGAACCGTTGTGCCACTTCGGGACTCGACGTACGACCGCGCGGCCGGGCTGAGGTCGACGGCACCGGAGACGAAGGCCAGTGGTGTGACCGGCAGGCCCAGGTCGACGTAGTCCATGAGGGTGAGCGCCGAGCCGGACACCACCTGCGGGTTCACCTCCGACAGGAACGCCGCCCGGTGGTCGAGGTCGGTCCAGGCGCTCGGGTGCAGGTTCACCCGGCTCATCAGCTGCTCGTCCCGCCACGTCATGGTCGAGGCGTACGTGAACGCCTGCTCCTGGTGGACGACGTTGAGCAGACCCAGGCGCGACGGATCCCGCGGCCAGGTGATCCCGCACCGTGACAGCAGGTGCTCGAGCAGTGGCAGGTCCCTGGCGATGTCGAGCGGGTGCCACGGGATCACCAGCGCCGAACCGGTGCTGCCCGAGCTGGTCCCCTGCACGACCCGTGACAGGTCGGCGTCCACGGGGACGAAGTCGGCGACGGCCCGGGCCAGGTCGGCGCGGCTGATCGTCGGCAGCTGCTCCCACCGGTCGACGCCGAGGCGCCGGTAGAACGGCACGACGGCGAGCAGCCGGTCCAGGCGCTCGAGCACGGCCGGCGGTGGCCCGTCGTCGCCGGCCGGCGGATCGGTCGCCAGCCCGTCGGTCCAGGCGTCCAGCGCCGCGTGGTCCTCGGGGGTCAGCAGATCGCCGCACTCGTGCGTCCAGACGGGCGCGCTCGGGTGGCAGCGCAACCCGTCCAACCGGCGACGCCCGTCCGGGGACGCGGTCGGCCAGCGCTCGTCGTCGGTCCGGACGGCCGCCCCGAGAGGTTCGTACCCGGGCAGGACGTCGGGCGTCCGACGCTCAGACATGGGTGTACTGCGCAGCGGCTTCCTGCGCCCTCTTCTCGGCCAGCCGACGAGCCAGCTCCTCGGCCTTGCGCTGCTCCTCCGCGGCGGCCCGCAGCGCGGCTCGGCGGGCGGCACTGCCCACCGCGACCCATCGGTCCTCGGCGACGCCGTGGGTCTCACCGCGCGGGCGCAGCCCGAGCACCCGGCACAACGCTCGGACGACCTCCTCGTGCCGCTCCGGGTCCTCACCCGTCCAGCGCGCCACCGGTACGGCGTCGGCCAGCCCGGCGAAGGAGAGCAGGGCACTCGCGACGGACTCGCCGTCGTACGAACGGCCCTCGCCCGGCGCCGTCCGCAGCAGCGGCGCGAGCGGTGGGCCCGCCACCATCCACGCGCCGACCTGGAGTGCGAGCCGCTCGGGCAGCGCGAGCTCGCCGAGCCCGCGGGCGCGGACGGCCTCGTCACCGGCCGGCCGCACTCCGGCCAGCCGGACCGCGTCGTTGACCAGCGGACCCGCCTCGACGTCGCCGGCCAGGAAGTCCGGCGGGATCGCCAGCAGGCGCCCGATCATCGCCTGCAGGTCGGGCCCCTCGACCGAGTGGTCGAGCGGATCGGTCAGTGGGTCACTCATGCGGCGGCACCTCCCCAGCTACGTCGTGCCATCACCCGGGCGAAGGCCACCAGGTCGTCCGGCGGCAGGCGCACCACCTCGTAGTCACCGGCGAGCTCGCGGGTGTCGTCCACGACGGACTCCGGGACGTCGAGCACCAGCGTCCCGCCACCGCCCGCCGCCGCCAGCGCCTCGTGCGCGGCCCCGGCGAGCTCCCTCGGCTGACCCTGGCCGAACATCGACCGGACGCCGTCGTCGGAGATGACCGCGATGTGGCACGTCTGCTCCCGCGTCTGCGGGCTCCGACCGCGGCTGCGGTGCGCGTGCGCCAGCTGCGCCAGCGGGAAGGACGTCCCGCCTCCGTGGTAGGTCAGCAGCGCGAGGACCGCGGCCGTACGGTCGCGCACGAAGTCGCCCGTGGAGGAGATCTGCTCCGGGCCGGCCCAGCTCGTGACGCGGACCCGGGCACCGACGCGCAGCGCCGACAGGACGAGCACCGCTCCACCGAGGACGGCCGGCGAGACGCTGCGGCGCGGGTCCGGCATCGAGCCGGAGGAGTCGACGTACAGGTCGAGGTCGACCGGGCGTCGCTCGCGCTCCGGTCCACTCGCGCGCTCGACGACCCGACGCTGCGTCGTCACTCCGGGCACGACGGTCGTGGACCGCAGCATCGTCGCGGCCCAGTCGATGTCCGCGGGGTCGTCGCCGAGGTCCCACGTCTGCATGCCCTGCCACTCCGGCTCTGCCGCCGGGGGTCGCGCCTGCCGCGGGAAGGGGACGAGGTGCCGAGACGCGCGACGCACGTACCAGTCGAGGGCCGCGTCCCGTCGCAGGTCCATGGCGCCGTAGAGGACCGCGAGATCGGAGGGACCGAACGACTGACCGCCCGACCCGCGCCCGGTCCTGGCCCGCTGGTCCGAGTCGTCGCCCGCCGAGGGAGCGGCCTCCTGCGAACCGTCGTCGTCCCCACCGGCGGAGCCACCGCCACCGCCGGACCCCTCGGCGCGGCCGGCTTCGGGGTTGACGCGCGGGTCGAGCGCGGGATGCAGCGGGACGCCGCCGGCCAGGTCGCCGTCGTCCAGCTCCGGCGCCTCGTCACCGTCGACGTGCACCCGGCACACGTCGACGCCGGCGTCGTCCTCGGGCATCCACCGTCGCATCAGGGCCGCGAATCCGCCTGCGCCCTCGACGAACTCGCGCGCGAAGACACGGGCATGCCTGGCCAGCAACGCCGCGTCGGTGTCCTGCTGCGCCGACACCGGGCCGGAGGTGAGCGTGCGGCGGGGCAGCTGCCAGAGCACCTCGCAGGTACGCAGGTAGACGGTGAAGTACGGCACGGAGGCACCGGCCGCGGCGGCGCGGTACGGCCCGGTCATGTCCAGCCCGCACTGGCGGGTCAGCCGGTCGTTGATGAGCAGGTCGGTCCACAGGTTGGCCATCTCGGCGGCGCGGCCGTCGCGATCGACGAGTCCGAGCCGGCACCGCTGGACCGTGCGGGCCAGACCGGTCAGGTCGGCCGGCGCGAGGACGTGGTGACCGATCTCGTGCGCCAGGACGGGCAGCGGGTCGTCCTGGATGCCGAGCGCGACGACGCGCCGCAGGTCGATCGTGGCGCGGACGTCGTCCAGGGAGAACCACGCGAGCGCGTCGACCGGCTGCGTGGCCTCGTCGGTGAGCAGCAGCGGCTCGGACAACCGCAGCGCCTGCCCCCAGCAGCTCAACGCCTCGGGCCAGGCCGCTGCCCAGCGCTCGTCGAGTGGGTCGGTCACGAGGCGACCTCCTCGGGGTGCAGCACCAGCTGGTAGGACGAGGCGAGGCTGGTCAGCACCGCTCCCCCGGCCCGGACGACCCCGGTCACGCCCGCCGCTCCGCGCTCAGCGGCAGCAGGCCGCCCGGCGGCCGGCGACTCACCACGCGGGACGACCGCCGCGCCGAAGGCATCCGCGACGACCGTCCAGTCCCCCTCGCGCGTGCGGACCTGCCACTCCGCGCCATCGCCGTCGAGCACGACGGGCGGCGTACGCCACGGGCCGCCGAAGCCCCGGAACCCGCCGACCCGCCGCGGCCAGCCGTCGCCGTCCGGCCACCACAGAGGGCGAACCTTGTTGCGCTGCAACGCTTCCCGCGCATCCGACACACCGAGCGCCGCGTCGAGCACCGGCTCCGGGAGGCCGCCGGAGATCCGCATCGCGGTGCCCCGCAGCCGGACGTGACCCGCGCGCCACGCGGCCACGACCCCGAGCCGGCGGAGGTCCTCGTCGGACACCTCACCCGGCCAGGCACCCGTCGCCGCCGCCATCCGGCGCGCCCACGCCGGGACGTCGCCGACCGCGTCCAGGTGTGCGGCCGCCGTGGTCAGGTCGGTCAGCAGCTGGGGGGTGGTGGCGCTGAGGTCGCCGCCGAGCGACGGCCAGATCCCCGTGAGCGCCCACCGGCGTACCGACGACGGCGCGAACCGACGGGCGGCGACCAGCCGAGCGACGTGCACGGCGAGCGCGGGAGCCCAACGGTCGGCGTCGAGCCGGTGGCGCGCCACGCAGGCGTCGAACGCCGGTCCGACCGACCGGAGCGCCTCGACGAGGCTCGGGTCGTCGGCGCCGTCGGCCCGAGGTGCCGCCAGCAGGGACTCGATCCGAGCGGCGTCCCGGCGCAGCGCAGCTGCCCAGAGCGGTGCCGGGTCGTCGCCGTCCGCCGGGCTCAGCCCGACCACCGCAGCCACGCCAGGTAGTTGGTGTAGCGCTGGTGCAGGTACTTCAGCGCGAGCGCGTCGTCGTACAGGTGGCCGTACAGCTTGCGCTGCGCCGACATCTGCTCCAGGAGGTCCTCGATCCGGTGCAGGCGGCTGCGGACCTCGTGCTCCGGCGTCCCGTCCAGACCACGGTCGAACTGCGCGAGCTCGTGGCCGACCGGGTCGTCGTGGTCGAGCCCGGCCGCGTCGTACTGCCGGCACGTCGTGTCGAACATCGTGCGCAGCCAGGAGACGCGGTCCAGCCGCAGCTCCTCGGCCCGCTGCTGGTCGAAGACCGGCGAGTCGGGGTCCATCGGCAGCTTCTGGAGCAGCACGTACGGCAGCACCGCGCGCAGGTGGTCCAGGCCGACCTCGGCGTCGCCGCGGAAGTAGGCCATCGCCTTGCTGTACGCGATGAGCGACTGCAGCGACCGCACGGACAGGCCGGCGGTGGTCTGGGTACCGACGTCGATCAGCGCGTCGCGGCCGGAGTCGGTCTGCTGCACCAGGTGCGGGTCGACGCCCGCGAGTCGTGCCGTGTCCTTGGTGCGGTACTCGAACTGCCGCCCGCCGCGCTCGAGGAACTCCAGCTGGCCGGCGAAGAACTCCAGCCGACGCAGCACCGGTCGCGGGATCGGTACGTCGAGGACGGCGCGGTGCAGACGGTCGTGCTCGCGCTCGGTGAAGACGATGGACTCCGGCACGGCCTCCTCCGGCCGCAACCCCCGCTCGGCCCGCGACACCAGCGCCGACAGGAACCGGTTGTTGAACGGCAGCGCCGGGACGACCACGTCGATGCGGTCGCGCAGCGCGTCGATGACCTGGTACGTGCCACCGCCCGCGTCGTCGTTCGCGGTGAGGTACCAGGCGCTGCGCCCTGTCTCGTAGACCTGGTCGAAGCTCTCGACGTACCCGTCGGCCAGCACGGTCAGCAGCGCGGACTGCGTACGGGTCGGGATGCGGTTGTACTCGTCGACGATCTTGACGCGCATGCCGAGCCAGCCGCGCCAGGCGACGTCGACGTCGGCCAGCCGGTCGGCCTCGACGAGGTCGCGCGGCAGCGGCGTCCCGAACATGTCGCTGACCGTCAGCTGCGGGTGACCGTGCTGCATGGCGCGGCGCATCTCCCGCGGGGTGTAGCCGGCGAGCACGCCCATCAGCAGGGCGCTGGCCGTCTTGCCGCGCCCCGGCCCGCCCACCATGAGGCAGCGCCCGCGCACCATGAACGTCAGCAGCGGCATGAGCACGTAGCTGGAGTAGGACTGGCCGCTCGGCAGGACCAGCTCGGCCCGCGCGTCGCCGAACCGGAACCGCCGGCTCGGACCGTCCTCGAACTCCACGTCGTAGTGCGGGCTGATGATGGCGTGGTTGGTGATCCAGAAGTACGCCTGGCGCAGCTTCTCGTCCAGCGGCGGCCCCTGCTCGGCCGTACCCGCGGTGGACCCGTAGAGATCGGTCAGGTCGAGCGCGACGCCGGCGGTCGCACCCGGTCCCGGGCGCGTCGGGGCGTTGGAGACGTGACCCAGCTCGTCCTGCTCCTGTCGCATCCCGGGGATTCTGCCACCGCTCATCCCAGCGGGTCCTTCAGCGACCAGCCCGCGGCGACCAGCGCGTCGACCGCGGCCACGGCGGCGCCCATCCGCTCGGCGTGCGACCCGCGTACCTCCTGCCACGGCACCGCCTGTGCGGCCAGGACCTCGCGGAACCGCTCCTGCATCCAGCCGCGTACGTGCTCACCATCGCGCATCCCGTCCTGGACGAACGGGATCTCGTCACCGGTGAGCAGGTACAGGTCGGGGGTACGGCGACCGGCGGCGTACGCCTCCACGCTCGCCGAGCGCGACCCGACGTAGCGCTCGTGCCACAGCGTCGTCGCGAGCGCGTCGGTGTCGCAGACGATCAGCGGCCGCGGCGCGGTCGCTGCGGCTCGGTCCTCCTGCGCGGACTGCTCGCGCGCGACGAGGTCGAACTCGCCCGTGTGCCAGGGCGCTTCGGGCCCGCCGGCGCGCAGCAGGGTCCACTCCCGACCGAACTCCGGCACCCACGTCGTGCCGTAGTGCTCCGCGAGGGCGCGGGAGAGGGTGGTGGTCCCGGTGGACTCCGCGCCGACGACCACGACGCGACGGGCGAACGACGCGCGCACCGGGGCGGAGAGCGCCCACCAGTGGCCGGCGACGTCGGCCCGGACCGCGGTACCCGACACCGGCGTAGCCACCCTCCCCGGGTCGCACTGCATCCACTGCGCATCGAGCCGACGGGCCAGCTCGGCGCCGTACGCGTCGCTGGTGAGGACGGCGTCGACCGGGGCGTCCAGCAGCGCCTCGATGACCGTCATGTGCTGGTCCCAGGCGGCGGCCGAGTCGAAGTCGACCTCGCCCTCGTCGTAGGCCCCCACCACGCGGACGGTCGGGTGCTCGGCCCGGACCCAGGCCATCCGCTCCTCCAGCGGGATCGACTCGACCTGCGAGGCGTGCACCTGGACGGTGACCCGCTCGCACACCGCCGTCGCCTGGCGGATCAGGGCCTGGTGGCCGGCGTGCAGTGGGTACAACTTGCCGAGGACGAGCCCGTGCCCGAACGCAGGGGCGCTCATGCCTGCGCTCCGACGGGTACCGGCTCGTGCGGGCTCGTCGCGTCGGCAGCCACCCGGCGCCACTGCACCAGCCCGAGCGTCGCCAGCCCGAGGAAGCCCAGGTACAGCACCGCGGTCAGGGCCAGGTCCTTGTGCAGGTACAGCGGGACGTAGATCAGGTCCGCGACGATCCACAGCACCCAGCTGCCGACCCACTTGCGGTTGAGCATCAGCTGGGCGACCAGGCTCAGCGACGTCGTGAGCGCGTCCCAGATCGCGACGTCGGAGTCGGTGTGCCGGGTCAGCAGGATCCAGATGACCGCGGTGCCCGCCGCCGTCAGCGCCACCGCCGCCGGCCATCCCCAGGCCGGCGTCGGGCGGACGGCGAGCGGCTCGTGCCGCGGGCCACCACGCAGCCACCAGTACCAGCCCAGCGCACCCAGCAGGAGGTAGACGACCTGCAACGCCGCGTCGCCGTACAGCCCGGCGCCCACGAAGAGGACGACGAACAGGACGTTGTTGGCGATGCCGACGGGGAAGTTCCAGATGTTGCGGCGCACGACGAGCCACACGCACACCGCGCCGGAGACGAACCCGGCGACCTCGGTCCACGACATCGGCTACTGCGCCTGCTGCGCCTGGCGACGCAACCGGTTCTCGTAGGGCTCGCGCGGTATGTCACGCACGTCACCGAGGCTGCCCCACTCGTCGCGACCGAGGCGGGACATCGGGCGCATCAGGTCGATCCGCGGGTGCGGCAGCCCGTCGGAGTCGTCCACGACGGACGGGTCGATGGCGATGTGCTGCACCCGCCCCATCACGACCGTGGAGTCGCCCAGCTCGATCGTCCGCTCCAGCACGCACTCCAGCGCCACGGGTGAGTCCGCCACGCGGCTCGGGGCCACGGTCAGCGACGGCTCCCGGTCGATCCCGACCGCGTCGAACTCACTCTCCTCGCGCGGGAAGTCGGTGGCCGACTCGTTGATCAACCGCGTCAGCGACTCCGGCGCCAGGCAGACGACGAACTCGCCGGTCTCCTCGACGTTCGCGAGGGAGTCCTTGCGCCCGACCGAGGTGAACTGCACGATCGGCGGCCGCACGCACGAGATCGTGAAGAAGGAGTGGGGGGCCAGGTTGTCGACGCCGGTCCCGGACCGCGTGGAGACCCAGGCGATCGGACGCGGGACGACGCTCGCCGTGAGCAGGCGGTACGTCACGTCGGGGTCCAGGTCGGCCACGTCGAGCTCTGTACGCATACCCGCATCCTCCCCTGCCGTCCGCGCCGTGGGCGAGCGGTGTCGGCGTCAGCCCCTACGGTCTGCGCATGGCCTCCAAGACCGCGCGCACCCGTTCGACGTTCCGTTGCTCCGAGTGCGGGTGGTCGACCGTCAAGTGGGTGGGCCGGTGCGGTGAGTGCCAGGCCTGGGGCACCATCGCCGAAGCCGGTACCACCCCCGTCCGTACGGCGCCGGCCACGGTGGTCGAGCGCCCCGCCGTCCCGATCGGTCAGGTCGACGCCACCCGCGCCGCGGCCCGCTCGACCGGCGTCAGCGAGTTCGACCGGGTGCTCGGCGGTGGCCTCGTCCCCGGCGCGGTGGTGCTGGTGGCCGGCGAGCCCGGCATCGGCAAGTCGACCCTGCTGCTCGACGTCGCCGCCCGCGCCGCGCAGGAGGCGCGCCAGGTGCTGTACGTCAGTGGCGAGGAGTCCGCCGCCCAGGTCCGGCTGCGGGCCGAGCGGATCGAGGCGCTCGCGCCCTCGCTGTTCCTCGCCAGCGAGACCGACCTGGCCACGGTGCTGGCCCAGATCGACCAGGTCGAGCCGGAGCTCGTCGTGGTCGACTCGGTGCAGACCATCGCCTCCGCCGCGATCGAGGGCGCCGCCGGCAACGTCGCCCAGGTCCGCGAGGTCGCGGCGGCGATCATCCAGCACGCCAAGGCCCGCGGCATCGCGGTGCTGCTGGTCGGCCACGTCACCAAGGACGGCTCCATCGCCGGGCCGCGCGTGCTGGAGCACCTCGTCGACGTCGTCGTCCAGTTCGAGGGCGAGCGGCACTCCCGGCTGCGGCTCGTGCGCGCGGTGAAGAACCGGTTCGGTCCCACCGACGAGGTCGGCTGCTTCGACCTGTCCGACGTCGGCATCGTCGGCCTGCCCGACCCGAGCGGGCTGTTCCTCAGCCGCCGTGACGAGCCGGTGCCGGGTACCTGCGTGACCGTCACCCTGGAGGGCCGCCGGCCGCTGGTCACCGAGGTACAGGCCCTGCTGGCTCCCTCCCCCGGCGGCTCGCCGCGCCGGACGGTGAGCGGCGTCGACAGCTCCCGGACCGCCATGATCCTGGCCGTTCTCGACCGCCGCGTCGGCGTGCCCGTGCGCCAGTCCGACTGCTACGTCTCGACGGTCGGCGGTGCCCGCCTCGCGGAGCCGGCGGCCGACCTGTCCGTCGCGCTGGCCCTGGTCAGCTCGGCGATCGAGCAGCCGCTGCCCGCCCGCACCATCGCGGTCGGCGAGGTCGGGCTCGCGGGCGAGGTACGCGCGGTCACCGGTGTCGAGCGCCGGCTCGCCGAGGCGGCCCGCATCGGCTTCACCCGGGCGATCGTCCCGCGCGGCTCGCTGGCCGACAAGCCGGCGCCGCCGTCCATGCAGGTGCTGGAGGTCAGTGACCTCGCCGCCGCGGTGGCAGCCGTCCACCCCAGTGCGCGGGACGCCGCCGCGACGCGTGGGGCGAGCGCGCCGCCGGCCGTCCCGTCCGGGCTGCACTCCGTCTGATCTGCGGGAGCCCATGACCGTCCTTGCGTTCACTTCTTGACGTCAAGAGGTCGACGCGGCAGGCTCACGCCGTGACCTCCCCCCACTCGCCCGGCTCGCAGTCGGCCCTGCGGCAGCGCAACCGCCAGTCCGTCGTGCATGCGCTGCTGGCCGGCGGCCCGGCGACGCAGGCGGAGCTCGCGCGCACCACCGGGCTGAGCAACGCGACGATCTCCAACATCGTCAAGACGCTCACCCGCGACGGGCTGGCGATCACCGAGCCGACCACGAGCTCGGGCCGGCGCGCCCTCTCGGTCCGGCTGCACGGGTCGCGCGCCGTGGCCGCTGGCATCGACATCGGCCGTCGCCACGTCCGGGTCGTGCTCGCGAGCATGGGTTACGAGGTCATCGCCGAGGAGGCGCACGCGCTGCCCCTCGGGCACAGCGCCGACGAGGGCATGGAGGCGGCGGCAGCCCTGCTGGGGGACCTCGTCAACCGGGCCGGCATCGACCGCGGCGCCGTGATCGGAGCCGGCGTCGGGCTCCCCGGTCCCATCGAGCGCCGGTCGGGCACGGTGCTGGACGGCGCCATCCTGCCGGCCTGGATCGGCACCAGCATCCCCGAGGCGTTCGGTGAGCTGCTGGGTCTGGAGGTGCTCGTCGACAACGACGCGAACCTCGGCGCCATGGCCGAGATCGCCTGGGGCGAGAGGCAGGACGCGACCGAGCTCATCTTCGTCAAGGTCGGTACGGGCATCGGCGCGGGCCTGGTCATCGGCGGTCGGCTGCACTACGGCGCGCTCGGCACCGCCGGGGAGATCGGGCACACCACGGTCGACCCGCAGGGGCCGTTCTGCCGCTGCGGCAACCGCGGCTGCCTGGAGACGCTGGCGTCCACCTCCACGATGCTGGAGTCGCTCGCGCCGAGCACGAGCGGCGCAGTGAGCACGGCCGACATCGTCCGGCGCGGCCTCGCCGGTGACTCCGCCACGCTGCGCGTGCTCGACGACGCGGGCTTCGTCCTGGGCCGGGTGATGGCGAGCCTGGCCAACTTCGTCAACCCGCAGGTGATCGTCGTGGGCGGTCCGCTCTCCGCGCTCGGCGACGCCCTGCTGGAGCCGATCCGGCGCGGCCTGGTCCGGCACGCCGTACCCGTCGTCGGCGAGACCACGCAGATCGTCATGTCCTCGCTCGGGGACCGCGCCGAGGCCCTCGGTGCCGCGTCCCTGGTGCTACGGCACGCGGGCCTCAGCCCCGCGTTGCGTTCATTGCTTGACGGCAAACAGGTTGAAGGGTTTACTGCTCGCCAACCGTGATCCATCGCACAACCATCCCTGCGACCACCGCCGCCGAATCCCCCGAGGGCGGCTCACGACTCCCCACCGAAGGACTTCACATGCAGCAGCCGGGCGCGACGTCGAAGGACGATGCGGCGTACCTCCTGCGGATGCACGCGATCACCAAGCGCTTCCCGGGCGTCCGCGCGCTCGACAACGTCAACCTCGACGTGCGCGAGGGCGAGATCCACGCCATCTGCGGTGAGAACGGCGCCGGCAAGTCGACCCTGATGAAGGTGCTCTCGGGCGTCTACCCGCACGGCACGTACGACGGCGACATCGTCTACCGCGGACAGCCGGCGGCCTTCAAGAACATCCGCGAGTCCGAGGCAGAGGGGATCGTGATCATCCACCAGGAGCTCGCGCTCATCCCCGAGCTGTCGATCACCGAGAACATCTTCCTCGGCAACGAGCCGACTCGCCGCGGGGCGATCGACTGGCGGCGCGCGAAGGCCCAGGCCAAGGAGCTGCTGCTGCGGGTCGGTCTGCGCGAGGACCCCGACACCGCGATCAAGAACATCGGCGTCGGCAAGCAGCAGCTCGTGGAGATCGCCAAGGCCCTCAGCAAGGACGTGCAGCTGCTGATCCTGGACGAGCCGACCGCCGCTCTGAACGAGTCCGACTCCGAGCACCTGCTCGGACTGATCGCCGATCTGCGGGCCAAGGGCATCACCTCGATCCTCATCAGCCACAAGCTCAACGAGATCGAGTCCATCGCCGACTCCATCACGATCCTGCGCGACGGCCACACCATCGAGACCCTCGACGTCGGCGCCGGCGGCGTCGACGAGGACCGCATCATCAAGGGCATGGTCGGCCGGACGCTGGAGTCCCGGTTCCCCGACCACACCCCGAACATCGGCGAGGTCTTCTTCGAGGTCCAGGACTGGACGGTCCGTCACCCTCAGATCGCCGAGCGGCTGGTGTGCAAGAGCGAGAGCTTCTCGGTCCGGCGGGGCGAGATCGTCGGGTTCGCCGGCCTGATGGGCGCGGGCCGGACCGAGCTCGCCCGGTCGGTCTTCGGGCGCTCGTACGGCACGTACGTCTCCGGCCGCATCATCAAGGACGGCAAGGAGATCCGCCTGCACAACGTGTCTCAGGCGATCGACGCCGGTCTGGGGTACCTCACCGAGGACCGCAAGAGCCTCGGGCTCAACCTGCTCGACGACATCAAGGCGACCACGGTCGCGGCGGGGCTGAAGAAGATCGCCAACCGCACCGTCGTCGACCGCCGCGAGGAGCACTCGGTCGCCGAGCGCTACCGCCGCCTGCTGCGGACGAAGGCGCCGTCGGTGGACGAGGGCGTCGCCAAGCTGTCCGGCGGCAACCAGCAGAAGGTCGTGCTGTCCAAGTGGATGTTCACCGACCCCGACCTGCTGATCCTCGACGAGCCCACCCGAGGGATCGACGTCGGTGCGAAGTACGAGATCTACGGGATCATCCAGGCGCTGGCCGACCAGGGCAAGGGCGTCATCGTGATCTCCTCCGAGCTGCCCGAGCTGCTCGGCCTCTCCGACCGGATCTACACGATCTTCGAGGGCCGTGTCACCGGTGAGCTCACCCGCGAGGAGGCCGATCAGGAGCGCCTCATCCGCCTGATGACCACAGCTCCGGCGACCCAGCGCGCCGGCTCCACTCCCGCCTGACCGGCCGAGAAGACGAAGGAACGGAAACCCTCATGGCCACCACCGTCGACACCGCACCTGCGCCGACCGACCCGTTGCCCGAACCCGAGACCCGGGGCGGCTCGCTCTTCCACCAGCTGTTCGGCGACAACGTCCGCCAGTTCGGCATGCTGGGCGCGCTCGTCGTCATCGTGCTCTTCTTCCAGTGGTGGACCGGCGGCACGATGCTGACGTCGGACAACATGATGAACCTGCTGAACGGCAACAGCTACATCCTCGTGCTGGCCATCGGCATGGTGATGGTCATCATCGCCGGCCACATCGACCTGTCGGTCGGATCCGTCGCGGCGTTCGTCGGCATCGTCGTCGCCAAGTCGATCACCAACGGCGGGATCCCGTGGTGGGCAGGCATCCTGCTCGGTCTCGCCGTCGGACTGCTGGTCGGCATGTGGCAGGGCTTCTGGGTCGCCTACGTCGGCATCCCGGCATTCATCGTGACCCTGGCCGGCATGCTCATCTTCCGCGGCGCCAACCAGTTCGTCGGCAACTCCAACAGCATCCCGGTGCCGGAGGAGCTGCAGACGATCGGCGGCGGGTACCTCCCCGAGGTCGGCCCCGACACCGGCTACAACAACCTGACCGTGCTGCTCGGCCTGCTCGCCTGTGCCGCCGTCGTCCTCGGCCTGTGGCGCTCGCGCCGGACCGCCGTCCGGATGGAGTCCGAGGTCGACCCGCTGTGGGTCACCGTCGTCAAGATGGTCGCGCTGTGCGCGGTCATCCTCTACATCACCTACATGTTCGCCACCGGCCGTGAGGGCACCTCCTTCCCGATCCCCGGGCTGATCCTGGTCGTCCTGGTGCTGGTGTACGGCTTCATCACCTCCCGCACCGTGCTCGGCCGGCACGTGTACGCGGTCGGCGGCAACCGCCAGGCGGCGGAGCTGTCGGGTGTGAAGAGCCGCAAGATCAACTTCCTGGTCATCATGAACATGAGCCTGCTCGCGGCCGTCGCGGCGATCATGTTCATCGGTCGTTCGACCGCGTCGGGCCCGTTCGACGGCACCAACTGGGAGCTGGACGCCATCGCCGCGGTCTTCATCGGCGGGGCCGCCGTCAGCGGCGGTGTGGGCACCGTCGCCGGCAGCATGGTCGGCGGTCTGGTCATGGCCGTCCTTAACAGCGGCCTGCAGCTGAAGGGCATCGGCGCCGATGCCACGTACATGACCAAGGGTCTGGTGCTGCTCGCAGCCGTCGCCCTCGATGTGTGGAACAAGAAGCAGGGTCGGTTCTCGATCATCGGCGCCCTGATCAACAGGGGTTCCTCCCGGGAGCCCAGCACCGCCACCTCCAACGGCTAGCCAACCGGCCGGCTACAACCCGTAAAGGAACACCGCATGCGCACGAATCACCACCTCCGGACGATGGCCGCCGGCGCGGCCGTCGTCGCCCTGGCCCTGTCCGCCTGTGGCGGCCGCGACGACTCCTCGTCGGGTAGCGGCTCGTCCGGCTCGGGCGGCGCCGGCGGCTTCTCCAAGAGCTCGGTCATCGGCGTGTCCCTGCCGCAGAAGACCAGTGAGAACTGGGTCCTCGCCGAGAACCTGTTCAAGACCGACCTCGGCAAGGCCGGTTACAAGCCGCAGGTGCAGTTCGCCAACGGTGGTGTGACCGAGCAGCAGAACCAGATCAGCGCGATGGTCACCAACGGCGCGAAGGTCATCGTCGTGGGCGCCATCGACGGTTCCCAGCTCACCACCCAGATCAAGCAGGCGCACGACGCCGGTGCCGTCGTCATCGCGTACGACCGGCTGCTGCTGAACTCGCCGAACGTCGACTACTACGTGGCGTACGACAACTTCAAGGTGGGCGTGCTCCAGGGCCAGGCGCTGCTGGACGGCATGAAGGCCAAGAAGCCGAACGGCCCGTACAACATCGAGCTGTTCGCCGGCTCGCCGGACGACGCCAACGCCAAGGTGTTCTTCGACGGCGCGATGAGCGTGCTCAAGCCGAAGATCGACGACGGCACCCTCAAGGTCGTCTCCGGCCAGAAGTCGTTCAACCAGGCGGTCACGCAGGGCTGGAAGCCGGAGAACGCCCAGAAGCGCATGGACACGCTGCTGACCGGCAGCTACGGCGGCAGCAAGACCCTCGACGGCGTGCTGTCCCCGAACGACACCCTCGCCCGCGCGATCCTGACCTCGACCAAGTCGGCCGGCAAGCCGAACCCGGTCGTCACCGGCCAGGACTCCGAGGTCGAGTCGGTGAAGTCGATCATGGCCGGCGTGCAGTACTCGACCATCAACAAGGACACCCGCAACCTCGTGAAGCAGGCCGTCAAGATGGTCGGCGACCTGCAGGCGGGCAAGAAGCCCGAGACGAACGACACCAAGAGCTACAACAACGGCGTCAAGGTCGTCCCGGCGTACCTGCTGCCGCCGCAGATCGTCACCAAGCAGAACGCCAAGGAGGCGTACGCCAACGACCCGACCCTGTCGAAGGTCACCGGCTGATCTCCCCCTGTACGTCACGAGAGCCCGGCACCGTGTGGTGCCGGGCTCTCGTCCGTCCGGGCCGGCTCCTGCGGGAGTCGGTCGACGGCGTCAGGACGCGGTCGGTTCGTCGTCGGTGCGGACGAGCTCGACCTCCTCGCGTCGCACGGGCTGGGTCACGGTGTGCTCGGCATCCGTCGTGCTCGGCACCAGGCGCACCCGCTCGACCGGGACGGTCTCCAGGCTGACGACCGGGCGCTCCTCGTGCAGGACGACCTCGGTCGGGGCGGACGGCAGACCGTCGACCGCGCCGTGGTCGGTGCCGTCGGCGGGGTGGGGCACCGCCGACGTCCCGTCCTGGTGAGCGGCCGTGGCCTCGCCGTCCTGCGACGGGAGGGTGTCGCCGCCCTCGACCGGCAGCTCCTCGTACACCAGCACCTCGCGACGCACCTGGACCGGCACCTGCACCGTCTCGGTGACCGTCCTCTTGCCGATCCGCACCTTGCCGGCGGCGCGGCGCTCCTTGCTCACGTCGAGCCGCTCCTCGTGCCGCACGACGCTGAGGTCGTCGGCACCCGCTGCGAGCGGGGTCTCATCGGTCTGGTCGGCGGCTGGGGTCGGCTGCTCTACGTCGTACTGGGTCACTGCATCTCCCACGTGGTGGATCGGTGGGTCCCGTGCGCGGCACCGGCTGGTGTCGTGCGTCCTCCCGTGCGGGTGGACTCGGACCCGATGTACGAGACTGACACATCCGGACCCCCTGCGTACGCGGTACCGGCGGCCCCGACCGGTGCGCCGTCGGCACGGTTAGACTCCCGCACGTGGACCGATCCGACGAGCGGCTGCTGAGCGAGACGCTCGCCGCCGTGGCACCAGGCACCGAGCTGCGTGACGCCCTCGAGCGGATCCTGCGCGGCCGTACGGGTGCGCTCATCGTCCTCGGGCACGACAAGGTCGTGGAGGAGATCAGCACCGGCGGTTTCCCGATCGACATCGAGTTCTCCGCGACCCGGCTGCGCGAGCTCGCCAAGATGGACGGCGCGATCGTCCTGGACCGCGACATGACGCGGATCATGCGGGCCGCCACCCAGCTGGTGCCCGACCCCAGCATCGAGACGCGCGAGTCCGGCACCCGGCACCGGACGGCGGAGCGGGTCGCCAAGCAGACCGGTTTCCCCGTGGTGTCGGTGAGCCAGTCCATGCAGATCGTGGCCCTGTACGTCGGTGGCATCCGGCACGTGCTCGAGGGCTCCAACGCGATCCTGTCCCGTTCGGCCCAGGCGCTGCAGACGCTGGAGCGCTACAAGGCCCGGCTCGACGAGGTCACCGGCACGCTCTCGGCGCTGGAGATCGAGGACCTCGTCACCGTCCGCGACGTCGCCAACGTCCTGCAGCGGCTGGAGATGGTGCGGCGGATCAGCGCGGAGATCGACCAGTACGTCGTCGAGCTCGGCACCGACGGCCGGCTGATGTCGCTGCAGCTGGAGGAGCTCGTCGGCGGCCTCGGCAACGACCGTGAGCTGGTGATCCGCGACTACATCGAGAGCACCCGCGAGCAGCTGTCGGTACAGGAGGCGATGTCCCGCCTCTCCACCCTCTCATCGACCGACCTGCTGGACCCGACCGCCGGTGCGCGGGCGATGGGCTTCCCGGTGATGGGCGAGGCGCTGGACTCCTCGGTCAGCCCGCACGGGTACCGGCTGCTGTCGAAGGTCCCGCGGCTGCCGGGCGCGATCGTCGACCGGCTGGTCGACCACTTCGGCACCCTGCAGAAGCTCCTGGCCGCCAACTTCGACGACCTCACCGCCGTCGACGGCGTCGGCGAGAGCCGCGCGCGGGCCGTCCGCGAAGGCCTGTCGCGACTGGCGGAGTCCAGCATCCTCGAGCGGTACGTCTGAGCCCCCTCCCACTGCACCGCGCCGTCCTCGACTGGTACGCCGAGGCGCAGCGCGACCTGCCCTGGCGACGTCCGGAGTGCTCGCCGTGGGGCGTGTTCGTCTCCGAGGTCATGCTCCAGCAGACGCCGGTGGTGCGCGTCCTCCCCGTCTGGCAGGAGTGGATGCACCGCTGGCCGACGCCGGCCGCCCTCGCCGCCGAGCCCTCCGGCGAGGCCGTACGCGCGTGGGGTCGGCTCGGCTACCCGCGGCGGGCGCTGCGGCTGCACGCCGCCGCGACCGCGATGGCCGAGCGGCACGGTGGGGACGTACCCGCGAGTGTCGTTGACCTACAAGCACTTCCGGGCGTGGGCGTCTACACGGCCGCTGCGGTCGCGGCGTTCGCGTTCGGCGACCGGGTTGCGGTGGTCGACACCAACGTGCGCCGGGTCCACGCCCGCGCGGTCAGCGGTGTCGAGCACGCGGCGCCCGCCCTGACCCGCGCCGAGAGCGACCTCGCCGCCGAGCTGCTGCCCGAGGACCCCGACGTCGCGCGCGTCTGGAACGTCGCCGTCATGGAGCTGGGCGCACTCGTCTGCACCGCCCGTGGTCCGCGCTGCGACGACTGCCCTGTACTCACCACCTGTGCGTGGGTGGCCGCGGGTCGACCCGCGTACGACGGTCCGCCCCGGCGCGGCCAGGCGTGGGCGGGCACCGACCGTCAGGTCCGCGGCCGGCTGCTGCAGGTGCTGCGCGAGAGCGACACACCCGTACCGGCGGCGCGGCTGGAGCAGGTGTGGGACCAGGAGATCCAGCGGGAGCGCTGCCTGGACGGGCTGGTGAGCGACGGTCTGGTCGAGCCGCTCGCGGACGGGACGTACCGGCTACCGGGAGGATGACCCGGTAGCCCGGGACTGCCCGGTCGGCGGCTCGACGTACCCGCGCAGGCCCCCCTCGGGCTCGGGTTCCAGGCCGAGCGCGACCAGCGTGTCCTCCAGGACCTCCTGCGGATCCCCCTCGGCGTGGACCACGACGCCGGGCTCGTCCGGCTGCAGCGGCTCCAGGTCGGCGAGCTGGCTCGCCAGGAGGGAAGCCGGCATGTAGTGGCCCTTGCGCTCCTTCAGCCGCGTCTCGAGCACCTCGCGATCGACGTCGACGTGGCAGAACCGCAGCCGCGGCCGGCCCTCGCGCAGCAGGTCTCGGTAGGCGCGCTTGAGCGCGGAGCAGGTGACGACCGCGCTCTCGCCGGACCCCTCCTGCTCGTCGATCCAGGCACCGACCGCGCCCAACCACGGCCAGCGGTCCTCGTCCGTGAGTGGCTCGCCGCGCTTCATCTTCTCGACGTTGGACTTCGGGTGGAAGTCGTCGCCCTCGGCGAAGGTCCACCCCATCCGCTCGGCGATGCCCTTGGCGACCGTGGTCTTGCCCGAGCCCGAGACACCCATGACGATGACGACCTGCGGCTGCTGCGACGCGTCACTCATACCGCCACCCTAGGCCCGCCGTCCCACCCCGCCTTCTCCCGCCGAGTGCGCGTGTCCTGCGCCTCTGAGCGCGCAGAACCAGCAGGACACGCGCACTCGGCGGACAGTGGCCCGTACGGCGCTCGCGTCTCCCGGTTGCGGGGCCACCTCGTCGTCGGTAAGTTCTCGCGTTTGTGCGTGCGAGCCTCCTTCCCTACTGGCGCCTGCTGCGTGCGGGGATCCGGGAGCAGTCCACCTACCGGCTCGCCGCGCTCGGTGGGCTCGTCGCCAACGCCACCTTCGGCTTCCTCAAGGTCGCGGTCCTGTTCGCGACGGTGCGCGCCGCCGGCGGTGACCTGAACGGGTACGACCTCGGCGCGATGAGCGCGTACATCTGGCTGTCGCAGGGGCTGCTCGGATCGGTGAACCTGCACGGTCGCAGCGACTTCGCCGAGCGCATCAAGGACGGGAGCGTCGCCGTGGACTTCCTGCGGCCGCTGGACGTGCAGGCCGCGAGCATCGTGCAGGAGGTCGGCCGGTCGCTGTGGTCCCTGGTGCCGCGCGGCATCCCGTCGGTGCTCATCGGCGGGCTGGTGGTCGGCATGACGATGCCCACCAGCCCGGGGCCGTACCTGCTCGGGGCGGTGAGCCTGCTGATCGGGATCACCATCGGCGCCGCGGTGGTCTACCTGGTGGCGACCGCCGGCTTCTGGATGGTCGAGACGCGCGGGCTGCAGATCCTCTACATGGTGGTCTCGGGCTTCCTCGCCGGACTGTTCGTCCCGATCGCGCTGTTCCCCGGCTGGCTGCTGGTCCTCGCGCAGGCCACACCGTTCCCCTCGATGATGATGTACCCGATCGACATCCTGTCCGGACGCGTCACCGGCGCCGCCGCGCTCGGCCTGACCGCCGCCCAGCTCGGCTGGCTCGCGGCGCTCGGTCTCGCCGGCCACCTGCTCACCCGGGCCGGCCGTCACAAGCTGGAGGTGCAGGGTGGCTGATCTCGCGCCGTACCGGGCGGTCCTCGCCTCACGCATCCGGTCGCAGCGGTCGTACCGCGCCAACTTCCGGATCGACCTGATCAGCTCGTTCATGGTCGGGCTGGTGGAGCTCGCCGAGGTGTGGGTGCTGTTCCACAACGTGCACTCTCTCGGTGGGTTCACCTTCGCCCAGATCCTGCTGGTGTTCGGCCTCGCCGACGTGGCGTTCTCGCTGGCGGACCTGGCCTTCGGGCACTGCGACAACCTGCCGACCTACATCCGCGCGGGGAAGCTGGACGTGTTCTACCTGCGCCCGCAACCGCTGCTCCTGCAGCTGATCACCAGCGACATCAGCCTGCGCCGGCTCGCCCGCGTCCTGGTCGGCGTGGTGTGCGTGGTCGCGGGCCTCGCGGTCAACGACATCGCCTGGTCGGCCTCGACCGTGCTGCTGCTGGTGGTGTCCCTGGTCAGCGGATTCGCGATCTTCTCGGCCATGTTCGTCTGGGCGGCCGGCGCGCAGTTCTTCCTGATCAACGGCGCCGAGATGACCAACGCGTTCGTGTACGGCGGCCGGTACGCCGCCACGCAGCCGGCCGCGGTGTGGAACCGTCCGCTCAAGGTCGTCTTCGGCTTCTTCTTCCCGATGGCGTTCACCGGCTACCTGCCGACGCTGGAGATCCTCGGGCTGCCGGGCCCCGAGTGGTTGCCCGCGTGGCTCGCCTGGTGCACGCCGCTCGCAGCGGTGTGGGCGTGGGCGATGGCGATGCTCTTCTGGCGGATCGGCGTACGGCACTACCAAGGAGGCGGCGGATGAGCCCGATCATCGAGACCCGCGAGCTGACCCGAGACTTCCATGTCCGGGACGGGTTGCGGCGCAAGCGGATCCGCGCGGTCGACGAGATGTCGTTCAGCGTGGACGCGGGCGCGGCCGTCGGCTACATCGGCGCGAACGGCGCCGGGAAGTCCACCACCATCAAGATGCTCACCGGCATCCTGGTGCCGACGTCCGGCGAGGTCCGGACCTGCGACCTGCGGCCGGTGCAGGACCGGCGCCGGCTCGCCCGCGAGGTCGGCGTGGTGTTCGGGCAGCGGTCGCAGCTGTGGTGGGACCTGCCGGTCCGCGAGTCGTTCACGATCCTCGCCTCCATCCACGCGCTGTCGTCCGCGGACGAGCGCGCCCGGACGGACGAGCTCGTCGACCGCCTGGAGATGAGCGAGTACCTCGGCACGCCCGTACGGCAGCTGTCGCTCGGGCAGCGGATGCGGGCCGAGGTGGCGGCAGCGCTGCTGCACTCACCGCGGCTGGTGATCCTGGACGAGCCGACCATCGGGCTGGACGTGCTGAGCAAGCAGCGGCTGCGCGAGTTCCTGGTGCAGGAGCGGCAGACGCACGGGACGACCCTGCTGCTCACCACCCACGACATGGGCGACATCGAGCGGCTGTGCGACCGGGTGCTGGTCGTCGACCACGGGCATCTGGCGTACGACGGGACGCTCGACGGGCTGTCGCGGACGGTCGGCGCCCAGCGGGTGCTCGTGGTCGACCTGGCGGAGCAGACGCCGGACCTGCTCGGCATCCCCGACACCGCGCACCTGGGCAGCGAGAGCCGCGGGCTGCGACAACGGCTGGCCTTCGACGCCGAGCGCACGACGGCGGCCCGCGTCCTCGGCGCGGTGTCGGAGCAGGCGGAGGTGCTGGACCTGTCGATCGAGGAGCCCGACATCGAGGACGTCGTCCGCCGCGTCTACGCCGCCTCCCGCTAGCTAGCCGCCCCCTCCCGGCAAAAGCTGGCCGACCGCACACGCATACCTGTGACCCGCGCCAATTTTTGCCGGAGGGGGTGGGGTCAGAGCTCGAGGAGCATGCGGGTGTTGCCCAGGGTGTTGGGCTTGACCCGGTCCAGGTCGAGGAACTCGGCGACACCTTCGTCGTACGACTGCAGCAGCTCGGCGTAGACCTGCGGGTCGACCGCCTGGCCCTGGATCTCGTGGAAGCCGAACCGGCCGAAGAAGCCGACCTCGAAGGTCAGGCAGAACACCCGGCGTACCCCGATCTCGCGGGCCTCCTCCAGCAGCGCCGCGAGCATCGTCCCGCCGACCCCGCGGCCCGTGGCCCAGTCGGCGACAGCGAGGGTGCGGACCTCGGCGACGTCCTCCCACATCACGTGCAGGGCACCGCAGCCCGCCAGCCGCCCGTCGATCTCGACCAGCCGGAACTCCTGCAGCGACTCGTAGTAGGCGACCGCGGGTTTCGGGACGATGGCTCGCCGGTCGACGTACGGGCCGACGAGGTCGCGGATCCCCCGCACGTCGGCGGCACGGGCGCGCCTGACGGCCAGGGCGGCAGCGCCCACCGGCTCGACCATCACAGGTTGCCGTCGCGGAACCGCGCGAACTCGGCCCGCGCCCTCGGGCCGACCTGCACCACGGACGCCCCGCCGATCGTCGTCGCGCCGTCGTGGGCGACCGTACGACCGATCCGAGACGGGTTGAGCTGGTAGGCGCTCGCGAGGAAGGTGAGCACCTGGGTCGGGCTCAGGTCGGTGGTGACGTGCTTGTCGATGGCCGTCATGATCCTCGGCAGCGTGCGCACCCCCTCGCTTCGCACCTTCAGGAAGCCGCTCATCAGCAGCAGCCCCTGGTTCGCCGAGCGGTCGAAGTCACCACCGGGCAGCGACTTGCGCTCGCGGGCCAGGTGCAGGGCCTGCAGACCGTTGAGGTTGTGGCTGCCGGCCGGCACGTCCTTGACCTGTCGCTTCAACGTCACGGGTACGCCGCCGATGGCGTTCACCGCGGCGGTCAGCCCCGTCATGCTCGTCAGCAGGTACCCCTGCAGCGGCAGACCGGTCGTGCGGGCCACGGTGCTGGTCATCCCCTGCGGCCCGGCCGCCGACATCGCGCCGTTGATCTTGCCGCGGCTGCCACCTGGCAACGGCACGTAGGAGTCGCGCGGCATCCCGAGGATCCCGCCGCCGCCATGGCCGTCGAGCCCGATGACCTGGATGGTGTCGGCCCGGCTGCGCTGGACGTCCTGCCCCGGTCGCGCGTCCGAGCCGAGCGCAAGCACGAACCGCTTGCCCCCGAGGTACGGGCCCGGCGCGCCCTTGGAGGGCCACCAGCCGCCGACGACCTTCCAGGTGCTGCCCTGCTTGACGAGCAGGCTGACGTCCTCGCCCTGGGACAGCGCGCCGACCTGGGTGCCCTTCCAGGTGCCCTTGGCCGCCGTCGCCATCTCGGCGTCGGAGTAGGAGCTCTTGCCCAGTCGCTGCAGCACCTGCGGCGTCAGCGTGCCGTCGCCGACCGGCAGTGCGGGCCCCGGGGCCGACGCCGACGGGCTCGCGCTCGAGCTCGAGCCCGGACTGGGGCTCGAGCTCGTGGCGGAGGTGTCGTCGGCCGTCGTGGACGGGTTCGCGCTGCCGGTCCCTGCTGCCTCGCCACCGGAGTCGGAACCGGAGCAGGCAGCCAGCGGACCGGCGACGAGCACGGCTGCGGTCAGCACGGAGATCGCTCGAGCGGACGTCGGACGACCGGGGGCGCGGCGGCGAGCAGACATGGAGCCCACCGTAGGTCCTGGGTACGGCAACGGGCCGGGTGCATGTCGCACCCGGCCCGTCGTCGTCCTGCTGACTAGCTCGCGTCGCTGTCGCTCGGCGCGGCGGTCGAACCACCCGTCGTGCCCGCGGTCGCGACCGGGATGGAGTCCGGGGCCTTGGCCCGCGGCGTCCCCTCGAAGGTGAACTCCGCCGCCTTGCCCTCGCCCCGCACGTCGATCAGCACGATCTCGCCGGCCGCCAGCTCGCCGTACAGGATCTTCTCGGACAGCACGTCCTCGATGTCGCGCTGGATGGTGCGACGCAGCGGACGGGCGCCCAGGGCCGGGTCGTAACCGCGCTTCGCCAGCAGCTCCTTGGCCGGCTGGGTCAGCTCGATCGCCATGTCCTTGTCCTTCAGGCGCTCGTCCAGGCGGCCGATCATCATGTCGACGATCTGGACGATCTCGTCCTGGCTCAGCTGCGGGAAGACGATGGTGTCGTCCACGCGGTTGAGGAACTCGGGCCGGAAGTGCTGCTTGAGCTCGTCCTGGACCTTGGCCTTCATCTTGTCGTAGTCGGTGCCGGCCTGATTGCCCGAGGAGAAGCCGAGCGAGACGCCCTTGGCGATGTCCCTCGTACCGAGGTTCGTCGTCATGATGATCACGGTGTTCTTGAAGTCGACCACCCGGCCCTGGGAGTCGGTCAGGCGACCGTCCTCCAGGATCTGCAGCAGCGAGTTGAAGATGTCCGCGTGGGCCTTCTCGACCTCGTCGAACAGCACCACCGAGAACGGCTTGCGCCGCACCTTCTCGGTCAGCTGGCCGCCCTCCTCGTACCCGACGTAGCCGGGAGGCGAGCCGAACAGCCGCGAGACGGTGTGCTTCTCGGAGAACTCCGACATGTCCAGGGTGATGAGGCTGTCCTCGTCCCCGAACAGGAACTCCGCGAGCGCCTTGGCCAGCTCGGTCTTACCGACACCGGTCGGACCGGCGAAGATGAACGAGCCACCGGGACGGCGCGGGTCCTTCAGGCCGGCACGGGTACGGCGGATGGCCTGGGAGAGCGCCTTGATCGCGTCGTCGTTGCCGACGATGCGCTTGTGCAGCTCGTCCTCCATGCGCAGCAGCCGCGAGGACTCCTCCTCGGTCAGCTTGAACACCGGGATGCCGGTGCTCGCCGCCAGGACCTCGGCGATGAGCTCCTCGTCGACCTCGGCGACGACGTCGATGTCGCCGGCCTTCCACTCGCCCTCACGGCGGGCCTTGGCGTCGATGAGCTTCTTCTCGTCGTCGCGCAGGGACGCAGCCTTCTCGAAGTCCTGCCCGTCGATCGCCGACTCCTTCTCGCGGCGGACGGCCGCGATCTTGTCGTCGTACTCGCGCAGGTCCGGCGGTGCGGTCATCCGGCGGATGCGCAGTCGCGCGCCTGCCTCGTCGATCAGGTCGATCGCCTTGTCCGGCAGGTGCCGGTCGTTGATGTAGCGGTCGGCCATGTTGACCGCACCCACCAGGGCGGCGTCGGTGATCGTGACGCGGTGGTGCGCCTCGTACCGGTCACGCAGACCCTTGAGGATCTCGATCGCGTGGCTGATCGTCGGCTCGGCCACCTGGATGGGCTGGAAGCGGCGCTCCAGCGCGGCGTCCTTCTCGATGTGCTTGCGGTACTCGTCCAGCGTCGTCGCGCCGATCGTCTGCAACTCACCCCGGGCCAGCATGGGCTTGAGGATGGAGGCCGCGTCGATCGCGCCCTCGGCGGCACCCGCACCGACGAGGGTGTGGATCTCGTCGATGAACAGGATGATGTCGCCGCGGGTACGGATCTCCTTGAGGACCTTCTTCAGGCGCTCCTCGAAGTCACCGCGGTAGCGGCTGCCGGCGACCAGGGAACCCAGGTCGAGCGTGTACAGCTGCTTGTCCTTCAGCGTCTCGGGCACGTCGCCCCGGACGATGTCGGCGGCGAGGCCCTCGACGACGGCGGTCTTGCCGACGCCGGGCTCACCGATGAGCACCGGGTTGTTCTTGGTCCGGCGGGACAGGACCTGCATCACGCGCTCGATCTCCTTCTCGCGCATGATGACGGGGTCCAGCTTGCCCTCGCGGGCCGCCTGGGTCAGGTTGCGACCGAACTGGTCGAGCACCAGCGAACCCGCCGGGGTGCCCTCCTGGCCGGTCTGCCCGCCGACGCCGGCACCCGCGGGCTCCTTGCCCTGGTAGCCGGACAGCAGCTGGATGACCTGCTGGCGGACGCTGGAGAGGTCCGCGCCGAGCTTGACGAGGACCTGGGCGGCGACGCCCTCGCCCTCGCGGATCAGGCCCAGCAGGATGTGCTCGGTGCCGATGTAGCTGTGGCCGAGCTGCAGCCCCTCCCGCAGGGACAGCTCCAGCACCTTCTTGGCGCGCGGCGTGAACGGGATGTGGCCGGACTGGGTCTGCTGACCCTGGCCGATGATCTCCTGCACCTGCTCGCGGACGGACTCCAGCGAGATGCCGAGGCTCTCCAGAGCCTTCGCAGCAACGCCTTCGCCCTCATGGATCAGGCCCAGCAGGATGTGCTCGGTGCCGATGTAGTTGTGGTTGAGCATGCGCGCCTCTTCCTGGGCGAGCACCACCACTCGCCGGGCGCGGTCGGTGAACCGTTCGAACATGTCATCTCCTCGCGTACCGGGGTCGTGTCCACGATATCTGCGGAGCCTGAGCGCCCCGGCATTTCCCCTGGTCCGTTAGTTCTTGACGCGGTCAACGCCGCCATCAGCGTCGGTGTTCCGCCGCCTGCGTTCGCCCATGGCGGAATCACGGTACGGACACCGCGCGTGGACGTGCTCCCGGTGTGACCCACCGCGCACACCCCCACGCGGTGCGACCCACCGCGCGGGTGGCTCGTCGTCCACAGCCCCCGCGTCCGGGTATCGGCCGTCCACCGCGGGCGACGTGGCCGTCCCGCTGGTCGACGAGCGCGGGCACGGTCGACCCCATGAGCGTTCCTCCGCTGACCCACCACGAGGTCGCGCCGCTGACCGGCCGCGGCCGAGGTCGCCGCGACGCCAGACACCGACGCGCGGCGCCGCTTGCTGCGGAGTACGACGGTGTCGCGTCGCGAGCGCTGTTGCGTCAGGTGGGGCTGACCCGTCACGACATCCGGTGCGAGGTCGAGGCCGGTCGGTGGCGGCCTCACGGTGTCGAGACCGTCGTCATCTCGCCCGGCAAGCCGACCCCGCGCGCAGTGTGGTGGACGGCCCTGTGGGAGACGGGCTGCGGGGCGGTGCTCGACGGCGTCAGCGCGCTGCAGGCGTCGGGGATGCTGGGCTTCGACAGCACGGTGGTCCATGTGTCGGTTCGCGGCGGGCGGCGCCCGCGGCGTACGGCGGGCGTCGTGGCGCACACTCTCCGATCGGTGGGCGCCACCGCTGCCGCCGGCGTCCCTCGGACATCTCCGGAAGTCGCAGCCGTCCGGGCGGCGCAGTGGGCCACGTCGGACCAACAGGCGGCCCTCCTCCTGGCGATGTGTGCTCAGCAGCGCCTCGTACGAATGGACCGGTTGCAGGACTTCTGGCAGACCGTCGGCCGGTCACCGAGGCAGGCCCTGATCGACCGCGTCATCCGCGACGTCAGCGACGGCGCCCAGGCGCTCGGAGAGCTGGACTTCGCGAGGATGTGTCGCTCGCGCGGCCTGCCCGAGCCGAGTCGCCAGGTGGTGCGACGGCTCGCCACGGGCCGGGCGTACCTGGACGTGGAGTGGACCGACCTGGGAGTAGCGGTGGAGATCGACGGGGGCCATCACTTCCACGGGCTGCGACCGGTGGAGGACGCGCTCCGGCAGAACGCGATCGCGGCCGACGGGACGGTCGTGCTCCGGATCCCGCTGCTCGGCCTCCGGCTCGAACCCGAGAGGTTCCTCGACCAGGTGGAGCACGCGCTGCGGCTGGCCCGAGACCGCCGCGCCACCAGTCCGTGGCGTCGTTCACCACACGACGTGTGACCACCCACGACCAGGTGACCGCCCGCCCCGGTGTGACCCACGGCGCGCAGGTCCACTCGGTATGACCCACCGCGCGCAGGGCCGCGCGGTCGACGACCGAGCGGTCGCGCTGCGGAGAGCCTCAGTAGGTTGATCGCGTGAACGAGGTCGTCCGCATCGAGACGCTGGAAGCCGTGGTGGACGTGCTCGCCGAGCCGACCACCGTACGGCGGCTGCGGCAGCAGTGGTCGCGCTGCCTGACCGGCCCGGCGTCGGCCGCCCCCGACCTGGTCGTCGACCTCACCGGGGCGCTGACCACCGAGGAGTCCGCCGACGAGACGGAGTACCGCGTCACCACCCGGGTGACCCGAGCCGCCATCGATGCGCAGCGCGGACGGCGGCTGCTATTGCACGCGGCGGGCGTGGCCGACCCGGTGACCGGGCGGATGCTGATCCTGGTCGCGGAGTCCGGCGGAGGCAAGACGACCGCCGCCGCGGTGCTGGGCCGTCGCCTGGGCTACGTCACGGACGAGACCGTGGCGCTCGACGACGACCTGACCGCGCTGCCCTTCCCCAAGCCGTTGTCCGTGGTGCGGCGGGGCGACGACCCGTACGACAAGTCGCAGCACGGCCCCGACGAGCTGGGCCTGCTGCCGGCGCCCGCGCGACCCACAGCGGCGGCCGTGATGCTGCTGGCCCGGGACCCCGAGCGCGACGAACCACCGGCGCTCGAGGCCGCCCACGTCCTCGACGGGCTGCTCGCCCTCGTGCCGCAGACGTCCGCGCTTCCCGAGATCGACCGTCCGCTGTCGCGGCTCGCGGCGCTGATCGAGCGCACCGGCGGCATCCGTCGGCTGCGCTACCGCGAGGTCGCCGATGCCGCCGACCTGCTCTCCGATGTGCTGGGCGAGGTCCGCGCGACGCCCCCCTCCGTCGTCGCCCACCCGCCGACCACGCCACGTCCGGGATACCCCTACGCGCCGCCGCGACCGTTCACCGGCCCCGTCCCGCCGACCGTGCAGCGGGCGGACTACACCGACGCGGTGGAGTCGGCCGGCGACGTGGTCGTCCTGGTCGGTGCGAACCCCTACCGCCTGACGGGTCCGGCCGCTCGGCTGTGGTTGGCCGCCGGACGACCCGTGCCCTCCCCGGGCGAGGTCGCGCGCGAGCTGCTCGCGCTCGGGCTGCTGCGGCCGGCCTCCGGCGCCTAGCTGGCCTTCTTCTTGGCAGGAGCCTTCTTGGCCGTGGTCTTCTTGGCGGCGGTCTTCTTGGCCGGCGCCTTCTTGGCGGTCGCCTTCTTCGCCGCGGCCTTCTTGGCGGGCGCCTTCTTCGTGGACTTCTCCGCGGACGTGCGCCGTGCGTCACTCGCCTCACCGCGCGAGGACTTGGCCCGGTTGACGCTCTGCTGCAGCGCGGCGAGCAGGTCGACGACCTCCCCGCCGGTGTCGGCCTCGGGGGCCGGCGCCTTGACCTCGCCACCCTCGAGCTTGGCCTTGACCAGCGCGCGGACCGCCTGCTCGTAGTCGTCCTCGTACTCATCCGGCTCGTAGTCGCCGGTCAGCGACTCGACCAGCATCTGCGCCATCGCCTGCTCGGCGGGCTTGACCTCGTCGGACGCGTCGTTCAGGACGCCGAAGTCGGCCGCGCGCACCTCGTCCGGCCACAGCAGAGTCTGCATGCTGATGACGTCGTCCCGGACGCGCAGCACCGCGACCGTCATCCGGGTCCGGATCGAGACCGTCACCAGGGCGACGCGGTCGGTCTGCTCCAGCGCCTCACGCAGCAGGACGTACGGCTTGACGGCCGCCTTCTCTGGCTCCAGGTAGTAGCACTTGTCGTAGTAGAGAGGGTCGATCTGGTCCGACGGCACGAACTTGTCGACCGCGATCTCCCGGCTGGTGCTGATCGGCAGGTCGGACAGGTCGTCGTCGGTGAGCACGACCATCTCGCCGTCGTCGGTCTCGAACCCCTTGGCGATGTCGTCGTACGCGACCTCCTCGCCGTCGATGCTGCAGACCCGTTTGTACTTGATCCGGCCGCCGTCCTCGCGGTGCACCTGGCGGAACTGCACGTCGTGGTTCTCGGTGGCGGAGTACAGCCGGACGGGCACGTTGACCAGCCCGAACGACACAGCGCCTTTCCAGATCGCCCGCATGCCCCCAAGGATGACCCCATGCGCCCCATGCTCGCCACCCCGTCGAACCGGGTTCCTCCCGGCGACGGGTGGTGCCACGAGGTGAAGTGGGACGGGATGCGCGTGCTCGTGGACGCCCACGGCGGAGCGGTACGCGTGAGCTCTCGCACCGAGCGCGACGTCACCATCGCCTTTCCCGAGCTCACCCGCGAGGCGGCCGGGCTGACGGCGTACGACGACCTGCTGCTGGACGGCGAGCTGGTGGTGATGCGCGAGGGCAAGCCGTCGTTCAAGGCCCTGGCCGAGCGGTTCAACGTCACGAATGCGCGGGTGGCCGACCAGCTGGCCGCCTCGGCGCCGATCACGCTGATGGCCTTCGACGTGCTGCGGGTCCTCGACACGCCCGTCCTGTCCCGGCCGCTGCGCGAGCGACGGCGACTGCTCGAGGGCGCCGGGCTCGGGAGCGCGTGGGTGCAGGTGCCGCCGGTGTTCGAGGACGGAGAGACCCTGCTCGCCGCCACCACCGAGCAGGGCATCGAGGGGGTCGTCTCCAAGCGGTGGACCTCGCCGTACGTCCCCGGGCGCCGCTCGGAGGACTGGCGCAAGATCGTGCACCGCCGCACCGGCTCGTACGTCGTCGGCGGCTGGCGGCACGAGACGGGCAGCCGCGACCGGCTGGGGGCACTGCTCATCGGTACGGCGACGCCGGCCGGCCTGCTCTTCCGCGGGCGGATCGGCAGCGGGCTCGCCGGCCGAGCGGGCGCCGCGCTGCTGCCGGTCCTGCGAGGGCTGCCCGACGAGGGCGACCCGTTCGTCGACGAGCTGCCCCGGGAGGACCGCCTCGGCGCGACCTGGGTACGACCGACGCTGGTGGTCGACATCGAGCACCACGGCCACGCCGACACCGGCCGGCTCCGGCAGCCCAGCTGGCGCGGCGTCCGCCACGACCTGACGGTCGAGGAGCTGCTGCGCACCGACACCGAGGACGAGGCGGGACATGCCTGACAAGGAGCAGATCACCGTGCAGGTCGGCGGGCGGCGGCTGAGGCTGTCGAGCCTGGACAAGGTGCTCTTCCCCGCCACCGAGACGACCAAGGGCGAGGTGCTCAACTACTACGCCCACGTCGCGGCCGTACTGCTGCCGGTGATCGAGGAACGGCCGCTGACCCGGATCCGCTGGCCGCACGGGGTCAACGACATGTCCTTCTTCGAGAAGAACCTGCCCTCCGGCGCCCCGTCGTGGCTGGAGCGGGTCACCATCCAGGGGTACGGCTCACGCGGCGGTGGTGACTCCGTGACCTACCCGATGGTGGACGACCTCGGCGCCCTCACCTATCTGGTCAACCTCAACTCGATCGAGCTGCACGTCCCCCAGTGGCGGGTGTCGTCCGACGGCAAGCCGGTGAACCCCGACCGCCTCGTCATCGACCTCGATCCGGGGTCGCCGGCCGGACTGCACGAGTGCGCCAAGGTCGCCCTGCTCGTGCGGGATCGCCTTGCGGACGAGGGGTACTCGTCGGTCCCGGTCACGTCGGGCAGCAAGGGGATGCAGCTGTACTCCGCGCTCGACGGGTCGCGGTCCTCGGACGACGTGCGCGAGTGGACCAAGGGCATCGCCCAGGAGCTGACCAAGCAGATGCCCGGCGACGTGGTGTGGAAGATGACCAAGTCGCTGCGCCCGGGCAAGGTGCTGCTCGACTGGTCCCAGAACGTCGCCGCGAAGACGACGATCGCCCCGTACTCGCTGCGGGGCCGGGACCGCCCGACCGTCGCCGCACCCCGCACCTGGGACGAGGTGGAGGAGGGCGCGCAGGAGCGGGACGCGTTGCGGCAGCTGGACATGGACGAGGTGCTGGACCGGGTGGCCGAGCACGGCGACCTGTTCGCCCACCAGCTCACCTGAGCCGGGGGCAGCGGGCGCACTCGTGGGCGCCGGGGAGCGCGTAGATGAAGCAGCACGAGTCACGCCAGCGGTCCGGTGATGCCCACCCCAGGACCGCGCGGCTCGCACCCGCCCACGCCGCCTGCCACGCGTCCTCGACCGAGCCGGCGCGGTGCGCCGAGCTCATCTTCACGCCCGGCTCGTACGTCCTCGCGAACTCCTGCGCGTGCGTCCGGTACGCCCGCTCGGCGAGCCCGCGACGCTCGGACAGCCGGGGCCGCCACTCGACCGGTCCGGGGCCGACCCCGAGCCGGTCGGCGAACCCGCCCGGACCGCTGAACCCGACGGACAGCCGCTCAGGCGCGAGGTCGAGGGCGTACGGCGAGGCCACCACGAGGTGCGCGATGCCGGTCGCGAGCGCCCCGAGATACCACTGCAGGACGAACGTCGCGGGTACGGCCGGAGCGGGCGCGGCGCCGTACTGCCGGCTCAGATCCGCAGCGCACGCCGCACGCCAGGTCGCCGTCGGGTCGCCGCCGGACCGCTGCGCGCGGAGCGCGTCCGCGCAGGCCAGGTCGAGCGGACGGGCGGTGGGGACGACCGAGAGCCAGCCGCTGGTGCGGCTGGCTCTCGTGCAGGCCCGGCGAACCGGGCCGTCGCCGGCGGTCCGGGCGCTCAGCCCTGGGCCTTGTCGTAGGCCTCCTGCAGCTCCTTGGAGACACGGCCACGGTCGCTCACCGTGTAGCCGTTGGCGCGGCCCCACTCGCGAACCTTGTTGAGGTCGCCGCGCGAGGACGAGGAAGAAGTGGAGGAGGAGGAACGGGAGCCGCTGGCGCGACGACCGCCCGTACGGCGTGCGTGACCGATCCAGCTCGCCATCTCGTCACGCAGTCGCGCGGCGTTGGCGTTGGAGAGATCGATCTCGTAGCTCACGCCGTCCAGGCCGAAAGTGACGGTTTCCGATGCTTCGCCGCCGTCGAGATCGTCGACGAGGAGGACCTGAATCTTCTGAGCCATGGGGTGTGATCTCCTGATGGGGGGACGGTTCCCGATCAGATTAGGGCGAATAGCGAATAATTTCTATTCGGACGTGCGATCCGGGTGCGCTTTTCGCAGTGAATCCTGCTGCGCTTCCCACTGCGCGTGAGCAATTCGCTCGCGGCGGTCGCCTTCCATGATGTGCTTCATCACGAGGTAGAAGAGATACAGAAGGCCGAGGGTGGGCAGCAGGGCCGCGATGTACGGCCAGAGATCGTTCACTTCGCACCTCGGGTGACTCGGATGTCCGACGTCAGGATACCTGCGCCGCCCGAAGGTCCGCCGCGCTCCCCCGCGCGGCTGCCGCGAGGTGGCGGCCCTCCAGCTCCAGCAGCGCTCTCTTGCGCGGCAGTCCGCCGCCGTAGCCGGTCAGGTCCCCGCCGGCGCCGACCACGCGGTGGCACGGGACGATCACCGAGATCGGGTTGCGACCGTTCGCCAGGCCGACGGCCCGGGCGCTGCTCGGTGATCCGATACACCGCGCGAGCGCACCGTACGTCGTCGTCTCACCGTACGGAATATCGAGCAATGCGTTCCACGCCCGCCGCTGGAAATCCGTGCCGCGGGATGCGAGGGGTAGATCGAATTCCGATCGCGCGCCGGCGAAGTATTCGGTCAGCTGCCCTTCGACGAGGTCGCCCAGTGGGTCGCCGATCACCGGTGGCCCGAACGTGGTGAGCGCCGGCGCGTGCCGGTGATCGGTCATGTACACCGCGGCCAGCCGATCGGCGTCGAGGACGAGCGTCAGCGGTCCGATCGGCGTATTTCGCATCACCTGGTGTCGGGTGCTCATCGAATTCACTGCTCCTTCGGGAGGCGATTGATCTCGTGATCGGTGGTGGCCCAGAGGTGCTGAGCGGCATAAGCCCGCCACGGCCGCCACCGGGCGGACTCGCTCTGAATGGTGGCGAGATGGTCGGGAATGCCGATCCGTGCCGCACCGGCCCGTATCCCGAGGTCGCTGGTGGGAAAGGCGTCCGGGTCGCCCAGGGCCCGCATCGCGATCGACTCCACCGACCACGGACCGATTCCGGGAAGGGCGATCAGGTCGGCCCGGGTCGAGGCCCAGTCGGCACCGGGCGTGAGGTCGATCTGCCCCTCGGCGAGCGCCGTGGCCAGACCGACCACCGTCCGGTGCCGGCTCGCGGGCATCGCCAGGTGCTCGGCCGAGGTCCTGCGCAGCCGCGCCGCGGTCGGGAACAGGTGGGTGAGCCCGCCGACCGGTTCGGGGAGGCGCTGCCCGTACCGCTTGACGAGCCGGCCGGCGTGGGTCCGGGCGGCCTTGGTCGAGATCTGCTGGCCGAGCACGATCCGTACGGCCATCTCGTCGGCGTCCGCGCTGCGGGGCACCCGACGTCCGGGCGCGGCCCGTACCAGCCGCGCGAGGCGGCGGTCGGCGGCCAGCGCGGCGTCGATCGCGACCGGGTCGGCGTCCAGGTCGAGCATCCAGCGGCACCGGCTGGTCGCGACGGGCAGGTCACGCAGGTCGGACAGCCACATCTGTGCGGCAACGTGGTCCGGCTCGGGACGCAGCGCGACGACCGCCGGTCCGTGCGGCAGGAGCATGGTGCGGCGGTACGCCCCGTCGCGCCATTCCTCCACCCCCGGCACCGCCGTGGCGGCGAGGTGGCCGAAGAGGTTGTCCGGCAGCAGCGGGCGACGGAAGGGGAGCCGTAGCCGCATCTGGTGCCACGTGCCCGTGGACGCCTCCGCGCGTTCCCCCCGCTCGGGGGCCGAGGCGCGCGAGCGCATCTCGCGCGGGGTCGCCGCGAACACCTCGCGCACCGTGCCGTTGAAGGCCCGGATGCTGCCGAAACCGGCGGCGAACGCGATGTCGGCCATCGGCAGGTCGGACGTCTCGACGAGCACGCGGGCGGTCTGTGCGCGCTGGGCACGGGCGAGGGACAGCGGCCCGGCGCCGAGCTCGGACCGGACCTGCCGCTCGATCTGCCGCACGCTGTACCCGAGACGGCGCGCGAGTCCGGCGACGCCCTCCCGGTCGATCACCCCGTCGGCGATCAGCCGCATGGCGCGCGCGACCAGGTCGGCGCGCGAGTTCCATTCCGGTGAACCCGGACTGGTGTCGGGCCGGCAGCGCTTGCACGCTCGGAAACCGCCCGCCTGCGCCGCCGCTGCGCTCGGGTAGAACGTCATGTTGCGCGGCTTCGGCGTCGTGGCCGGGCAGCTCGGCCGGCAGTAGATGCCGGTCGTTCGTACGGCGGTGTAGAACCAGCCGTCGAAGCGTGCGTCCCGGGAGCTGACCGCGCGTACACAGGCCTCCGTGTCGGTGTACATGCCCACGACTATGACGCACCTCCAGTGGCGTTACTAGCCGAAATGCGACATGACGGTTTCTGGCCAGTACGAGCTCGGGCTCAGTCGTCCTCGAGGGCTCGCAGCAACGGCGCCACCCGCTCCGGCGGCAGCGCCCGTCGCGCGATCGTCCGCTCCGCGGTCGCTCTGGCCATGGCTCGGTACGCCTCTCGTACGTCGGCGCTCTCCCCCTCCAAGGCGGACAGGTGCGCCGCGAGGGTGTGCGCGTCGCCGCGAGCAACCGGACCGGTCAGCGCCCGGTCACCTCGCTCCAGGGCGTTGTCCAGCGAGGCCTCGGTCAGCAGTCGCAGCACTCGCGCGGGGTCCTCGAACCCGCACTCGCGCAGCACCTGCATCGACTGGCCCACCAGCGTCACCAGGTGGTTGGAGCTGTGGGCGAGCGCGGCGTGGTAGCGGACGCGGTCCTCCTCGGCCACCTGGACCGGCTCGCCGCCCATGTCGATGACGAGTGCCTCCCCGAGGACGCGCGCGTCCGAGGTGGCGGTGACGGCGAACAGGCAGCCGGCGATCCGTTCGAGGTCCTTCGGGGTGCCGCTGAACGTCATCGCCGGGTGAACAGCGAGCGCGATGCCGCCGCGCTCGACGACGGGCTGCAACGGCTCGAGCCCGAGGGCGCCGGCGAGATGGACGGCGACGCGAGGGTCGTCCCAGGCGCCGAGCGCCGCGAGCCCGCCGACGACCGAGGCGATCTCGTCGTCGGGGACGGTGACGAGCACGAGCTCGGCGAGGCGTACGACGTCCGGGACGTCCACGACGGGCACGCCGGGCAGCATGGTCGCCGCGCGTTCACGGGACGCCTCGCTGACCCCGGAGACGGCCACGACCTGGTGGCCGGCGGCGCGCAAGGCCGCCCCGATGGTCGCGCCGACGCGCCCGCAGCCGATGACGCCGACCCGCAGCGACGGGCGTCCGAGATCCTCCAGCTCACTCACCCGCGTCACGCTAACGATCGTCGGCCCGTTCCGCGCACCTCGGTCCCCGTGATGACAGGTCGACCCGCGAGTCGTGGCCTGCGGCCCGCGGAGGTGGTCCCCGATGATCGACCCGACAGCTCGTGCAGCAGGGTGGACGCCATGTCGGAACGATCGTGGGACGTGGCGTGGCAGGAGGCCCTGTACGGGCCGGACGGGTTCTACCGTCAGCCCGCCGGCCCGGCGGCGCACTTCGCGACCTCGGCGCAGGGTCTGCCCGGGGTCGGACGCATCCTCGCCCGAGCGGTCGCCACGCTCTGCCGGCAGTACGCCCTCTCGAGCATCGTCGAGATCGGCGCCGGACGCGGTGAGCTGCTCGCGACCCTGCACGAGGTCGACCCGGCCCTGAGCCTGCACGGCATCGACGTCGTACGCCGCCCACCGGGTCTGCCGGGCGCCGTTGCGTGGTCCACGTCCCCCGGTGGCGCGGCGCTGCCGGACGACCTGGGCGCGCTCGACGGCGTCCTGGTCCTCGCGCACGAGTGGCTGGACGTCGTACCCCTCACGGTCGGTGAGGTCGACGAGGACGGCTCGCTGCGGGTCGTCCACGTCACGGAGACCGGTCAGGAGCACCTCGGTGCTCCACTGGGCGAGGCGGATCTGCAGTGGTGCCAGCGGTTCTGGCCGGCGGGCGAGCCGGGCGACCGGGTCGAGGTCGGCGCGACGCGGGACCGCGCGTGGGCCGACCTGTGCGCACGGGTCCGGCAGGGGGTGGTCGTCGGCGTCGACTACGGCCACGAGCGCACGGACCGCCCGGCCTTCGGCACCCTCACCGGCTACCGCGAGGGCGCCCAGGTCCAGCCGGTCCCGGACGGCTCGTGCGACATCACCGCCCACGTGGCCGTCGACTCACTCGACACCAGCTGGCGGACCCGCCAGCGGGCGCTCCTCACCGAGCTCGGCGTGGTGGCACGCCCGGCGCAGCACGAGATGTCCCGTACGGACCCCGGGCGGTACCTCGCCGCGCTGGCCGAGCGCAGCGCCGGGCTCAGCGCGACAGCCGCGCAGGGCCTGGGCGACTTCTGGTGGTTCGTACGCGAGATCGGCGTACGGCGTCAGCCGTCGACGAGCACGTCGTGACCGGCGCCGGACGTCACGGGACGGGCCGCACGCTGTCGAGGATCCGCTGGGTCGTCGTGTCGTCCAGGGCGTTCGGGACACCGAGGTCGCGGGTCAGGACGACGGACGCGGTGCCGTTGCCCGTGGTGAAGGAGGTGACGACCACCTCAGTGACTGGTGCGAAGCAACGGCCCGACCGCCGCTCTGAGTGGGTGACGGTGGCGCGGGACCGCACGGCGAGCGTCCGTCCACCGTTCACCGCGACCTGCTGCGAGGTCACCGACGAGGACGACTCGTACGTCCGGTCGTCGGACTTCAGGGCCGCGGCTCTGGACCACCGTCCGGCCAGGTCCGGTGCGATGTCCGCCGGGTCCCGGTCCCCCGAGGTCTGGAACACCACCGAGGCGAGGTTCTGATTCTTGGTGGCAGCGCAGAAACCGGTGCGGTAGCCGGCCGGCCGGTGCCCGTTGATGATCGCCTTCGGCAGCAGCCCACCCGGCGTCTTCGCCTTGGCGTAGAAGTACCCGGCGTACTCCTGGGAGCTCGTCGAGACGTCCCAGACCGGGTCCGTCGTCGCGCCGACCCCGGCCGCGGCCATCCGGCCGCGCGGCGGCACGTCGAACGCCGCTTTGTTGCCTGCATCGTCGGTGTCCAGGTCGACCTGCCAGCCCGGCACGAGCGGCTGGACGCCGAGGCCCGGCCCGCTCGCCGACGGCGCACCGGCGGTCGGCGTCGGTGCCGTGGACGCGGTCGGGGACGGCGTCACGTCACCGGTGGCGCGGTCGGTGCCCTGAGTGCTCCGGTACAGCGCGTACCCGCCACCGCCCAGAACCGCCACGCCCACGAGCACGCCGGCCACCAGGAGTGCCGTACGCCGCCCGCGTCCGCTCCCTGCCGGTTCTGAGGTCTTCGCAGGAGCCGGTGAGGCGGGCGCCTCCGGACGCACCAGATCGCCGTAGTACTGCTGCTGCCCGTGGGCGAACTCGTGCTCGCGCCATGACTCACCGAAGGTGCTGCCGAACCGCTGGCCCGACGTCTGCGGGTTGCCGGGCCCGGACGGAGGCTCCGGGCGCCGCGGCAGCCGGTGCCCCTGCGGTCGTTCGTCGCTCACCCTGCTGATCCCCCTCGATGAACTACGGCGCGACCCGCGCCGAGCTGATGATCTTGTTCAGCGTCGCGTCGTCCAGCGCGTCCGGGACGCCGAGGTCACGGACGGCGACGATCGTCGCGGTGCCGTTCTTGGCCGCGAACGAGGTGACGACCAGCTCGACCTTCGGCGCCGTGCACTTCGTGGGGTCCTGCTCGGTGTTGGGGATCGTCGTCCTCGACTGCACGGCCGGTGTCTTGCCGCCGTTCACCATGACCTGCTTGGTGGCCGGCGCGGCGTACGACTCGTGCGAGGTCTTGTCCTTCTTCGTCGACATGACCTTGGCCCAGCGGTCGGCGGTGTCGGGACCGACCTCGGCCGGGTCACGGTCACCGGAGGTCGACCACACCAGGAACGCCCGGTCCTGGCTGTCGTCGCCGGCGCAGAAACCCTCGCGGTACGACGCGGGCTGGCGGCCGATGACCAGCGCGTCGCCGCCCTTGATGTCGTCACCGAACCCGCGGTAGACGGTGTCCGTCGGCGAGCTGAGGCTCCACACCGGGTGCGACGTGGACTTGCCGACGCCCGGGCCCTGGAAGCTGCCCGCCGGGGGGACGTCGTACAGCCCGCCGTGGTCCTTGTCCTGCCCCTGGACCACCTGCCACCCGGGAACGGTAGGAGACAGACCGCGGCCCGCGATCGGGCCGGGGCTGCTGCCCGAGGACGGCGCCTGCGACGAGCCACTCGTCGACGAGGGCTGGGTGGTCGTGACGGCGGTCGGCTGCGTGGGCGCCGCCGGGTTCGTGGCGGTGGTGTCCGACTGGGTGCCGCGGTAGATCGCGTACCCGCCGCCACCGAGGACGGCGACCGCGGCGACCGCCGCTGCCGCGAGGAGTGCCGTACGCCGTCCGGAGGAGCCGTGCCGGAGTGGACCGATCGGCCCCGACTGCGGTGAGCCGTGCTCGACGGGCGTGCTCTGGGGGCGCTCGTACCCCTGCGGACCGCCGTAGCCCTGCCCGGCGTCGTTCGCCTGCTGGGGCCCGCGACCGAGGTCGCCGTAGTACCGCTGCTGGCCGTGACCGAACTCCTGCTCGCGCCACGACTCGCCGAACGCGTCGCCGCCAGCACGACCGCCGTACGGCTGCGCGCCCCCGGAGCCGGGGTACTCGCCGCCGGGCTGCTGCCGGTGCTGTGCGTCGTCCGGGCCGGGCCGCTGCCCCTGGCCGCGCGGGTCCTGCTGTGGACCGTCACCGTGGGTGTGGTCGCTCATACTGCCTGCCTCCGCCTGTCGGTCTCGTTCATGGTCCGGTCACTCGGGTGGGACGCACCGAGCGCAGGATTCGGTCCTTGATGTCGTCCGTCAGCTGCCCGGGGACGTCCAGGTCGCGTACCAGGACGACGGTCGCCGACAGACCCTCGTTGCTGACCGTCCGAGCGGTCACTTCGACGCGCGGCGGGAGACACCCGGTCGGGTCGGGCTCGTCCAGGGTCACCACCGAGGTCGAGGTCACCGCGGTCGCCCCCGGGTCGTCGACCGTCCCGGTCGTGCTGCTGACGGGCGAGGTCGGCGAGTGCTGGCGCCCGTCGGCCCGCAGGGACACCGCGCTCGCCCAGACCTTCGCCACCGCCCGAGAGGGCTCGCCCACGCCCGCAGGCGTGGGAACCACGCCCACCCAGGCCCGGCCCGGTGACGAGCCCCGCGGGCAGAACGCCGCCTGGAAGTAGGACGGGCTGTTCGCGCTGGCCAGCGGCCTGCCCTGGGCGTCGGCGTACCCCACCGAGTCACCGGGAGTGCCCATCGTCCAGCCGTCCCTCGGCGCAGGAACCAGATAGCTCTCGTCCGGGGCGCGCACGGTCTGCCAGCGGCCGGCCGGGACGCTCGGGGCGGCGGCCGGGGTCGGCGTGGGAGGGCCCGACGAGGCCGTGGCACCTCGCGCGGACGGGGAGCCCAGCACCGCGAGGCCCGAGCCGCCGTTCGTCTCGCCGCGCAGGAGGAGCCAGGCCAGGACGCCGACAGCGACCAGCACGGCCGCGCCGGCGACACCGAGCCCGACACCTCGGCCCGACCGCCGCTGCTGCCCCCCGTGGTTCGTCACGGCGCCAACCGTACTGAAGGAGACGGCGACGGGCGCGCGCAGCGCTCAGTCCGCGGCGGCCTGGCGGGCGCGGTAGGCCGCGACGTTCACGCGGTTCCCGCACCCGGCGTCGCAGTACCGGCGCGAGCGGTTCTTGGACAGGTCGACGAGAAGGTCCTCGCAGTCGTCCGCAGCACACACCCGCAGGCGGCTCAGCTCGCCGGCGCGGACGACGTCGACCAGCGCCATCGCCGCCTCCACCGCCATCCGCGTGGCCAGTGGGGCCTGCGGTGTCGTCGCGTGCAGGTGGTAGTCCCAGCCGTCGTGCCTGACCAGCTGGGGCAGGGCCTGCGCCCGCGCGAGCAGGTCGTTGACGATGCGCACGACGCCGTCCACGTCGCTGGACCAGACCTCGCGCAGCCGGGGGCGCAGGGCGCGGACCTGCGCCAGCTCCAGGTCGTCGTGGCGTCGCTCGCCGGTCCACCCCCACGACTCGACGAACGCATCCAGCGCAGCCACGTCGGGCAGCTCCTCGACGCTGCGAGGGCCGTTCGCCTGCGTGTTGACCAGGGCGGCGGCGCTGGCGAGCGCCACCTCGGCGTCATGGGTGAACAACATCTTGACTCCTGACCGGCCCGGCTCGTACCGTCACCAGCATAAGCCTGATTGGCTCCTTACCCGTCCGAAGGTGGTGCCGCGTGACCGACGTCCAGCCCGTCATGGCGGGTGACCAGGTCCCCGTCACGCGGCGAAGCACGCCCCCGCGGACCGCGTACGTGCTCGCGCTCGTCTCGGCTGCTGCGTTCGGGACGTCGGGCCCGTTCGGCAAGGCGCTGTTCCAGGGTGGGTGGAGCCCGGCCGCCGCCGTCACCGCTCGCATCGGCATCGCGGCGCTCGTGCTCGCGATCCCGACCGTGCTGGAGCTGCGCGGCCGGTGGCACCTGCTGCGCCGCAACCTCGGCACGATCCTGCTCTACGGCATGACCGGCGTCGCCGGGTGCCAGCTGTTCTACTTCGTCGCCGTCGAGCACCTGTCGGTCGGGGTGGCCCTCCTGCTGGAGTACCTCTCGCCGGTGCTGCTCGTCGGGTACGCCTGGCTGACCACGAGGCGTCGACCGAGCCGGCTGACCGTCGCCGGCAGCCTGGCCGCCCTGGCCGGCCTGGCCCTCGTGCTCAACGTGCTCGGTGATGTCCGCCTGGACCTCGTGGGCGTGGCGTTCGGGCTCGCCGCCGCGTTCTGCTCCGCCGCCTACTTCGTGGTCGCCTCCCGCAGCCACGAGGAGGGTCTCAGCCCGCTGGCCCTGGCCGGTGCCGGGATGGCGGCCGGCGTCCTGCCGCTCGTCGCCGTCGGCGCGCTCGGGCTGCTGCCGATGCGCGCCTCGACCGATCCGGTGCCGTTCGCCGGGCATCGGGTGAGCTTCCTGGTCCCCCTGCTCGGCATCGCGGTGCTCGCGGCGGCGTTCGCGTACGTCACGGGGGTGGTGTCGGCGCGGATGCTCGGGTCACGGCTCGCCTCGTTCGTGGCCCTGTCCGAGGTGATCTTCGCTGTGCTGTTCGCCTGGTGGTTCCTCGGCGAGCTGCCACTGCCGGTCCAGCTGGCCGGCGGGGCGCTCATCGTGGTCGGCGTGCTCCTCGTGCGCGCCGCCTCCGCCGAGGAGGACGAGCCGCTGGACGGCTGACCCAGCCGGTGCGCCCTCGCCGTCCACTGCCGGCTTCATGATGGCCGAGTGCGCGTGTCATGTGGCGTTCCGCCGTGAACGCCGACACGACACGCGCAGTCGGCAGGCAGGTGGGGGCGCATGCAGGTGTGCCCGGACGGCGGGGAGGCGGCCTGGCAGACTGGCCGGCATGACCCAGGCGCCCCGTGAGCTCACCGTCGGCGTCGGCGCGGGCGGCCTCGCCACGGCCGACATGGTGCTCAACATCGGCCCGCAGCACCCCGCCACGCACGGCGTCCTACGGCTGCGCATCACCCTCGACGGCGAGCGGGTCCTCAAGGCCGAGCCGATCGTCGGCTACATGCACCGGGGCGCGGAGAAGCTGTTCGAGGTCCGCGACTACCGCCAGATCCTGGTGCTGGCGAACCGGCACGACTGGCTGTCGGCGTTCAGCAACGAGATCGGCCTCGTGCTCGCGGTCGAGCGGATGCTCGGCATGGACGTCCCCGAGCGGGCGACCTGGACCCGCACCCTGATGGCCGAGCTGAACCGGGTGCTCAACCACCTGATGTTCCTCGGGTCCTACCCGCTGGAGCTCGGGGCCATCACGCCGATCTTCTACGCGTTCCGCGAGCGCGAGGACCTCCAGGCCGTGATGGAGGAGATCTCCGGTGGCCGCATGCACTACATGTTCAACCGGGTCGGCGGCCTGCGCGACGACCTCCCCTCGGGCTGGCTCGGCCGGGTGGAGGCGACCATTGCGCAGGTCCGCCGGCGGCTGCCCGACCTGGAGAGCCTGATCGTCGGCAACGAGATCCTGCACGCCCGTACCCGCGGTGTCGGCGTCCTCGACGTCGGTGTCGTGACGTCGTACGGCGTCTCCGGCCCGATCGCCCGCGCGAGCGGCCTCGACATCGACCTGCGGCGCGACCAGCCCTACCTCGCGTACGACGAGGTGTTCGGCGCCGACGGGCCCGGGCGGGTCGTCACCCGCACGGGCGGCGACTGCCAGGCCCGGCTGGAGGTGCTGCTGGAGCAGGTGCACGTCAGCCTGGACATCGCGGAGTACTGCGTCCAGCGGCTCGGCTCGCTCGAGCGCGGTCCGGTGAACGTCAAGCTGCCCAAGGTCCTCAAGGTGCCCGAGGGCGCGGACTACGTCGCCACCGAGAACCCTCTGGGGATGAACGGCTACTACCTGGTGTCCCGCGGCGAGAAGACCCCGTGGCGGCTGAAGCTGCGGTCCGCGTCGTTCAACAACGTCGCGGTGCTGGGCGAGCTGCTGGAGGGGACCCTCCTGGCGGACATGGTCGCGATCCTGGGCTCGATGTTCTTCGTCGTGGGCGACATCGACAAGTAGCCGTCGCCGATCCGCCCGACGGGACGTTCCGGCGAAGGTGTTGCGACGTGGGTCACACGGACATACCTTGGGCTTACTTACTCAACAGTAGGTAGACACGGGGGTCTGCCTTCGCGCACGCAAGGAGCACCATGAAGCTCAGCTCTGCTCGTTCCGTCCGCCGCACGGGAGCGGCCGCAGCCGTGGGAGGCGCGCTCGCCATCGGCCTGGTCGGCCTCTCCTCCGGTCCGGCCAGCGCGGCCTCGACCGGCACTCTCAACTACTCCTGCGGCATCCCCTCGCTCGGCATCAGCTGGCAGCAGCCCTGGAAGGTCGTCGTGAGCGCCGACCTGCCGACCCAGGTCGACCCGGGCGCCAGCCTCGCCGCGCCCTCGGTGAGTGCCACCGTCACCACCGGCACCGACGCCGCGGACCAGCTGCGGTCCCTGAACGTGAAGACCATCGAGGGCACGAGCGCCGCGACCTACACCGTCAGCGGCGCCGTCGCCAACCCGGGCAGCCGGACCGCGAACCTCACGGTCCCGAAGGTCACCGTCCCGGCCACCGGCGTCATCGTCACCAAGCCGGCCGGCAGCGGCGTCGCCGAGACGGCCGCGACCACGCCGGGCACGATCACCGCCAAGGTCGGCGACTTCACCGCCGCCCTGACGACCGACAGCGGCTTCGTCGCCAACGTGGTCTGCACGCTCGCGGCTGGCCAGGACACCACGCTGGGCACCGTCCAGGTCGGCTCCGCGCCGACCAGCTCGTCCAGCTCCAGCTCGTCGTCCTCGTCCAGCTCGAGCACGTCCAGCAGCTCCACCACGAGCGAGCCGACGGACACCGGCACGGGTACGGCAACGGGTACGGACACCGGCACCGCCACGGGTACCGACACCGGCACCGGCACCGGCAGCAGCACCGTGAGCGGCCCGCCCGTGCAGACCGACCTCGTCGGTGACGAGGGCTCGTCGAACACCACCGTCGCGCTCGCCGGCCTGGCGACGCTCGGCGGCGTGATCGGCGCCGGCGCCCTGGCCCGTCGCCGGACGAAGGGCTAATTTCGACGGAAGATCGCGTGAGGGTGGGACCGCCGAAGCGCCGGTCCCACCCTCACGCGTCCGACCCTCACCCCCGCGGAAGGACGTCCCATGGCACCCCAGCGTTCGCTCGCGACCGTCGGCGCCGCGCTGGCCGTCGCCGCGTGCCTGGCCGGCTGCGGTCGGTCCGCCGAGTCCCGCAGCAGCCTGCCGAGCCAGGCGCCGACCTCGTCCAGCTCCGTTGGCACGTCGAGCTCGCCCTCGCCGGGTTCGTCGAGCCCGGCTCAGAACCCGACGTCCACCGCGCCGACCCCGAGCCCGGCCTCGACCGGCTCCGCGCCGGTCGGTGGCGCCACGTCGTCCGGCTCCACGTCGTCCGGCTCCACGTCGGCATCCGGCTCCACGTCCGGCGGCGCGGGTTCGACCTCGGGTTCGGCAGGCGGCACCGGCGGGTCCGGCGCCGCCACAGCAGGACAGCCGGGAGCCGCCGGCGAGGGTCGCCGCATCGACCCGCTCCGTACGACGCCCAGCGGGCGCCCGACCGAGGTCCGGGTGCTCTCCTCCTCCGGCCGTACCCTGCTGCGGCACGCGATCGGCCCCGTCTACCTCAACGCCCGCGGCGAGCTCAATCCCGCGGGTGGGCAGGCCGGGTGGTACGCCCAGGCCGGCTACGTCCGTCCCGGCCATCCCGGCACATCCGTCCTCGTCGGGCACATCACCGACGCCGGGCGGCCGGACACCTTCTACAACCTGCCGGACGCACGGGCCGGCGACCGCGTCCTCATCCGCTACTCCAGCGGTCAGGAGGTGGCCTTCCGGGTCACCCGGTCGGCCGGAGAGGACAAGCGCGCCGCGCAGTACGACGGCTCGATCTGGGGCAAGACCTCCGGACCGTCCCTCCGGCTCATCACCTGCGACCTCAGCACCCCGGTCCGCGGCGGCCACCGCACCGGAAACTGGGTGGTCTGGGCGACACCGGCCTGAGCGCGCCGGGTCAGGCCGCGGCCGGCCCCCGGGGATCGCGCTCGGAGTCCTCGTCCTCCGGCGGGTTCTTGCACCACGACTGGGCCACCAGCCCGGCCACGGCGAGACCGGCGCTCGCGACGAACAGCACCGCGGCCAGCACCAGCGCCGACCGCACCGAGTCGACGTCGGCGTTCGGCAGGTGCACGAACGCCTGCGCGAGGTACCACCCGGCGGCCGCCCCGCCACCGATGATCGTGGCCTGCGAGCCGACGACCGTACGGCGCGCGCGCTGCGGGGTGAGGACGAACTTCGAGTCGCCCTTGACGTACCGGCGGATCTCACGGGCGGCGGCCAGGATCGCGCTGGCCATCAGCAGGATGATCGCCACGGCGAACCAGGAGTTGCGCGGCGGGGTGTGACCGCTCTCGCTCCAGAGCCGCAGCCCGGCGTACGCAGGGACGAGCACGACCGCGGCCGCGGTGGTCGCGTGCTTCCAGGTCAGCCCGTCGTGGTTCACGACGCCGGGCCGCTCGTCGTCCCGCGCTCGGGGCGCACGCCGGCGTCACCGACATCGCGCGCGAGCTCCTGAACGTCGCGCACCCCGTCACCGACGCGCAGCACCGCTGCGGGATCGACGTCGAGCCACGGCAGCAGCACGAATCCACGCTCGTGGGCGCGCGGGTGCGGCAAGGTCAGCTCCTCGGTGTCGCTGGTGATGTCGGAGTCGTCGCGCGGGTCGCCCACCTGGATCAGGTCGAGGTCCAATGTCCTTGGACCCCAACGGATCTCGCGGGTCCGGCCGTACCACGACTCGATCTGGTGGAGCCGGCGCAGCAGCGTGTGCGGCGCGAGGCGGGTGCGGGCGACCGCGACCGCGTTGACGTACTCGGGCTGACCCTCGGGGCCACCGACCGGCTCGGTCACGAACCGGCCGGACACCCCGACCATGGTCAGGCCGTCCGTGTCGCGCAGGGCCGCGACAGCGGCGTCGATCGTGCCGGCGACGTCGCGGCCGAGGTTGGCGCCCAGCGCGATGACGACCGGGCGGTCCTGCTCGCGCCGCACGGTGACCGACGGGCCGTCCAGCACGGGGTCGCGGAAGGTCACGCCCGCAGGCGCCTGCGGCTTGTGGATCGTCACCTCGACCGCCTCGACCGTGGGCCGGGCCAGCGCGATCGCGGCGATCCGCTCGGCCAGGGTCTCGATGAGGTCGACGGTGGGGCCGGTGAGCACCCGCTCGGCCTCCTGGGCGATCTCGGCGTAGCTGATCGTGCGGGCGAGCTCGTCGCTCTCCCCGGCCGGGCGCAGGTCGGTCTCCAGGACGATGTCGGCACGGAACGGCTGCGGCTCGACCTTCTCGGAGTCCAGGACGCCGTGGCAGGCGGTCACCGCGATGCCCCGCAGCGCGATGCGATCGCTCATCGAGCCGCCTCGACGCGAGCGTTCACCTGCAGGGCGGCCATGGTGCTCGGGACGTCGTGCACGCGTACGCCCCACACGTCGGCCCGGGCGAGCAGCAGGCTCGTCGCGGCCGTGGCGTGGTCGCGCTGGTCCGGCGGTGACGGCTCACCCTCGGGGTCCGCGAGCCGGGACAGGAACGACTTGCGCGACGTACCGACCAGGACGGGCAGGCCCAGCCGCTCGAACTCACCGATCCGCGCCAGCATCGTCCAGTTCTGAGCGGCGGTCTTGGCGAACCCGAACCCGGGGTCGAGGACGAGCTGCTCACGGCGTACCCCGACGCTCACCAGCGCGTCCACCCGTTCGCCCAGCTCGCGGCTGACATCGGCGACCACGTCGTCGTACACCGCACGGGACTGCATGTCCCGGCTGTGACCGCGCCAGTGCATCACGACGTACGGGACGTCCAGGCCCGCGACCACGCCGGCCATCGCCGGGTCGGCCAGACCACCGCTCACGTCGTTGACGATGGCGGCGCCCGCGCCGACGGCCGCCTCGGCCACGCTCGCTCGCATCGTGTCGACGCTGACACAGGCGCCGGCGTTGGTCAGCGCGGTCACGACCGGCAGGATCCGGCGGCGCTCCTCGTCCTCGTCCGGGCGCCCGGCGCCCGGGCGGGTCGACTCACCGCCGACGTCCAGGATGTCCGCGCCCTGCGCCAGCAGAGCCTCGCCGTGCGCGACCGCCGCGTCGGTGTCGAACCAGCGGCCACCGTCGGAGAAGGAGTCGGGCGTGACGTTGACGACCGCCATCACCAGCGGTCGGTCGGACGGGCGCTGCGGCAGCGCGGTCGCGGCGGACACGGTCTAGCGACCCGTGACGAGGCTCATGGCCTCCGCGCGCGTCGCCGGGTTGCGCAGCTGGCCGCGCACGGCGGAGGTGATCGTGCGAGCACCGGGCTTGCGCACCCCGCGCATCGACATGCACAGGTGCTCGCACTCCAGCACCACCAGCACGCCCTGGGCGTCCAGGTGCTCGGTCATCGCGTCCGCGATCTGGGTGGTGAGCCGCTCCTGCACCTGCGGACGCTTGGCGAACACGTCGACCAGCCGAGCCAGCTTGGACAACCCGGTCACCCGGCCGCTGCGGCTGGGGATGTACGCGACGTGCGCCACCCCGTGGAAGGGCACCAGGTGGTGCTCGCAGGTGGAGTACACCTCGATGTCGCGGATCATGATCAGCTCGTCGTGGCTGACGTCGAAGGTGCGGGCGAGCACCTTCTCCGGGTCCTGGTGCATGCCGGCGAACTGCTCGGCGTACGCCCGCGCCACCCGCTGCGGGGTGTCCAGCAGACCCTCACGGTCGGGGTCCTCGCCGAGGGCGATCAGCAGCTCGCGCACCGCCGCGGCGGCGCGGTCGAGATCAACCGTCGGACGGGTCGACATAGCCGCCCTCGGGAACCTCGACGACCGCCTCCGGCGGGTGCTCCTCGACGTGCTGCTTGTCCTCCGGCAGCGACTCGCCACGAGCCAGGGCCTCACGCTCGGCCGGGGTCAGCACCGGCCCACGGTCGCTCACCGTCCGCATGTCGCTGGACAGCCAGACCGGGCGGTCCGGGCGCTTGCGGACGTTCGCGAACACCTCGGCCAGCGCGTCGTGGTTGAGGGTCTCGTGCTCCAGGAGCTCCAGGACCAGGTGGTCCAGGACGTCCCGGTTGTCGTTCAGCGCGTGCCACGCCTCGTCGTGCGCGGCCTCGATCAGCCGACGGACCTCCTCGTCGACCACGCCGGCGAGGTCCTCGGAGTAGTCACGCTCGTGGCCCATGTCGCGGCCGAGGAAGACCTCGGAGTTGGCGGTGCCGAGCTTGATGGCGCCGATGCGCTCGCTCATGCCGAACTGCGTGACCATCTTGCGGGCCAGACCGGTGGCCTTCTCGATGTCGTTGGACGCACCGGTGCTCGGGTCGTGGAACACGACCTCCTCCGCCACGCGCCCGCCGAGCGCGTACGCCAGCTGGTCGAGCAGCTCGTTGCGCGTCGTGGAGTACTTGTCGTCCACCGGCAGCACCATCGTGTAACCGAGGGCGCGTCCGCGCGGCAGGATCGTGATCTTGGAGACCGGGTCGGTGTAGTTGAGCGCCGCCGCGACCAGGGCGTGACCGCCCTCGTGGTACGCGGTGATCTTGCGCTCCTTCGCGCTCATCACCCGGGTGCGCTTCTGCGGACCGGCCATCACGCGGTCGATCGCCTCGTCCAGCGCCCGGTTGTCGATGATCCGGGCGTTCGAGCGGGCGGTCAGCAGCGCCGCCTCGTTCAGCACGTTCGCCAGGTCGGCGCCGGAGAAGCCCGGCGTACGCCGCGCGACGGTGAGCAGGTCGACGTCCTGGGCCATCGGCTTGCCCTTGGAGTGCACCTGCAGGATGTGGTGGCGGCCGACCATGTCGGGCGCCTCGACGGCGATCTGCCGGTCGAACCGGCCCGGACGCAGCAGCGCCGGGTCCAGGATGTCCGGGCGGTTGGTGGCCGCGATCAGGATGACGTTGGTCTTGACGTCGAAGCCGTCCATCTCCACGAGCAGCTGGTTCAGCGTCTGCTCGCGCTCGTCGTGGCCACCGCCGAGGCCGGCACCACGGTGGCGACCGACCGCGTCGATCTCGTCCACGAAGATGATGGCGGGCGCGTTCGCCTTCGCCTGCTCGAACAGGTCGCGTACTCGGGAGGCACCGACACCGACGAACATCTCGACGAAGTCGGAGCCGGAGATCGTGTAGAAGGGCACGCCGGCCTCACCGGCGACCGCTCGCGCGAGCAGCGTCTTACCCGTACCGGGCGGGCCGTACAGCAGCACGCCCTTGGGGATCTTGGCGCCCACGTCCAGGAACTTGCGGGGCTCGGCGAGGAACTCCTTGATCTCGTGCAGCTCCTCGACCGCCTCGTCCGCGCCGGCGACGTCGGCGAAGGTGACCTTCGGCATGTCCTTGCTGGCGAGCTTGGCCTTGGACTTGCCGAACTGCATCACCCGCGAGCCGCCGCCCTGCATCTGGCTCATGAAGAACCAGAACAGACCCAGGATCAGCAGCAGCGGCAGCAGCGTGAGCAGCATGCTGACGAAGACGTTCTGCTTCTCCGGGTCGTCGGTGTAGCCCTTGGCCGGCTGGTGGGCGCTGAGGGCGTCGACGATCTGGTCACCGCGCGCTGGGACGTAGTACGACTGGACCCGCTTGGTGTCCTTGACGTCGCCGACGTCCTGCTTCTCCTTCAGCGTCAGGTCGATGCGGTCGGGCGTGACCTTCGCGGAGTCGACCTTGTCCTGCTGGATCAGGGTCAGGGCCTGAGAGGTGTCGACGCGCTGGAAGCCGCCGGTGTTGCCCAGGGTGAACCAGAGGAAGGCGATCGCCACGATGAGGACGATCCACAACCCCGGGGTACGGGCGAGACGCTTGAGGTTCATGTACGTGACGGGGCGCGCCCCGATCCTCCTGCTCAGTAGGCCACGACGGCCGTCGCACCCCTTGTGGAGCACAGCGGCCGTCGGCAACAGACTTTTCCGACGTTACACGGCGTACCGGCCCCCCGCCGACGCGGGATGTTGCCGATCCTCGGTGGACAACGTGTCGTACGGCGCCAGTGTTCCGGGAGCGCGCCGCGGCCCCGGGTCCGCGGTGGACCCGGAGCCGTGGTGAGTCTCAGTGCCGGCGCTGTACCCGGTGCGTTCGTGAAGGCGGCGCCTGCGGCCGGTGGACGCACGAGCCTCGGAACCCGGGGGTAGTCGGGTCCCGAGGCTCGGCGCCTGCTCAGTGGTGACCGTCGATCGTCTGCGCCTGGGCGATCATGCCGCCCGAAGTCGTACCGGACCCGGCCAGGCGGGTGACCCGGTTGGTCGTGAGGTCGTACTTACCCAGCCACCACCGGTTGGCGGTGTCGGTGAAGCAGGAGGAGCTCGCGAAGTACGCGCTGGAGGAGAAGGCGCCGGACAGGCTCGTGCTGGAGTCGGCGTCCTCGGACTGCATGCCGGGCAGCGAGTGGTAGCCGGTCTGGTCGACGTAGCCGACCGCGTTGCAGTTGCTGCCGACCTCCGCGACCCGCTTCGGCGACGTCGGGGACGCGTGGGCGCTGTTCTGCGGGCTCATCGCCGTCATCGCCCCCGTCGCCGTCACGAGCCGGAACGTCTGGTCCATGCCCAGTCCGCCGCCGTTGCAGTCGACCGAGACCGAGGCCGCGTCCCACTGCTGTCCCACCTTGCAGAAGCGCTCGGCGCCGCGGTACGCGGCCGGGACCGCCCAGGACCGGCTGACCACGCCGGTCTTGGCGTTGCGCTCGTAGATCCGCGTGTCGTTCGCCTGGTAGACCAGCGCGCCGTTGGGGGAGGGAGTCGTGTCCTCGCCGTACGAGGCCCAGGACCGGACGAACGAGCCGTCGATGCGGCGGGACTGGACGTTGTAGCCGCGCGGGTGCAGCAGGATGCCGTCACCGCCGAAGGCGAGGTCGACGTTGCCCGGGGTCTGACCGGCGACCCGGAAGTAGGTCGCCTTCTTGGTCGCGGTGTCCCACACCGTGGCCCGCAGACCCTCGCCTGCCTGGATACGGGCCGTGATGACCTTGCGGCCGTCGGGGCTCACGTCGGCCAGCCACGCGTCGTCCGACACCGAGCCGATCGTCACGATGCCGCCGCTCGGCGGGACGAGGACCAGTGTGCCGCGGCCGTCGTGCAGGCCGGAGGCGTGCCGGATCGCGGCCGACCAGCCCAGGGCGGTCGATCCCGGCGCCGGGAGCGTGACGGCCGAGGCGGAGCCGGCGGTGAGAGCGGCTCCGGCGCCGGCGAGCGTGACGCCCGCGAGAGCGAGAGCGGTCAGTCGTCGAGCGGGTCGTGCGGACATGTGATCCCCCATTCGTGCTGGCACCCGAGGTGCGAGTCATCGGGCCGAACGGCCCGTCACGAGAAGGATGAGCGAACACGGGTCCCGCGTTCTACGGGACTCGGACCGAATGCGTAAGACCGCAGATCGGACCAAGTCTCAGCAACCCCGCACCGCATCGCTGCGTCCTGGCACTCCTCAGCTGTAGACGTGCGGGGCGAGAGTGCCGACGTCGCGCAGGTTGCGGTACTGCTCGGCGAAGTCCAGGCCGTACCCGACGACGAACTCGTTCGGGATGTCGAACCCGACGTACTTGCAGTCGATGTGCACCTTGGCCGCGTCGGGCTTGCGCAGCAGCGTGCAGATCTCGACCGACGCGGGCGAACGCGACTCCAGGTTGGCGCGGATCCACGACAGCGTCAGGCCGGAGTCGATGATGTCCTCGACGATCAGCACGTGCTTGTCGGTGATGTCGGTGTCGAGGTCCTTCAGGATCCGGACGACACCGGAGGACTTGGTGCCGGAGCCGTACGACGACACCGCCATCCAGTCCATCGGCGCACTGCCCGGCAGGGTGCGCATCAGGTCGGCCATCACCAGGACGGCGCCCTTCAGGACGCCGACCAGGAGAAGGTCCTTGCCCTCGTAGTCTCGCCAGATGTCCTGCCCGAGCTCGGCGAGACGGTCCTGGATCTGCTCCTCGGTGTAGAGCACCTTCTCCAGGTCCTTGCCCATGTGGGTGGCGTCCACGGTCGCGGCTCCTTCGTCGGTGGGGGCTGCCGCGTCTATTGAACCGGACTAGCCGGACGGACGACGATCCGGCCGTCGACGCGCTCGGCCCGCAGCCCGCCGGGCACGTCCACGGCCTTCTGGCCCTTCCACCGCATGACCAGGTCGTCGACCCAGCCGATCTGCGCCGAGGACAGCGCCGCCGGGTCGGCCCCTGCCGCCAGCAGGTGCAGGCGGATCACCCGGGTCCGTACGCCGGTGGGCAGGTCGGCCAGTGCGTCGGTGTCGAGCCCGCGGGCGTCCACGAGCACGTCCGCTCCGGCTTCCGCTGGTTCAACTGCGATCGGTGTTCCTGACGCAGTTCGAACTGCGTCAGGAACACCAGACGCAGTTCGATCCGCGGAGGCCGAGCCGGGGCCGGCGGCCGGAGTGTGGGCGGCGAGGGCGGCGTACGCGGTGGCGGCCAGGTCGTCCAGGGCCTCACCGTCCGCCCGGAGCAGGTCGGACGAGCGGGCCAGGCCGGCGCGGACCCCCGGGCCGATCCGGGCCTCCACCTCGTCCAGCACCCTGCGGACGCGGACGCGCAGGTACCGCTCGTCGGCGTTGTGCGGGTCGTCCCACACCTGCAGCCCCTGGTCCAGGCACGCCTGCCGGGTCTCCGCGGCGGTCACGTCGAGGAACGGGCGCAGCAGCGTCGCCGTACGCCTCGGCATGCCGGACAGCGAGCGGGTCCCCGACCCGCGCACGAGCCCGAGGAGCACCTGCTCGGCCTGGTCGTCGCGGGTGTGGGCGAGCACGACCGACGTGGCACCGTTGCGGACGCGCGCCGCCTCGAGCGCCTCGTACCGGGCGGAGCGCGCCTGGGCCTCCGGGCCCTCGCCGGTGCCGGTCGGCACGTCGATCCGGACGACCTCGACCGGAGCCAGGCCCAGCTCGCGGCACTGCTGAGCGGCTCGGCGCGCCGCCCGGTCCGACTCCGGCTGCAGTCCGTGGTCGACGACGACGGCGCCCACCTCGTACGACGCCCGCGGCCCCTCGAAGGCCATCGCCGCCGCGAGCGCGAGGGAGTCCGCTCCCCCGCTGACGGCGGCGAGCAGGAGCGGGCGGCGACCGTCGGCCGTACGGCGGGTGGCGAGCGCCCGGCGTACGGCCAGCCGGGTGACCGCGACGGCGGGAGGCGGCCCGGGCATCAGCCGTGCACCCGCTCGACCCAGGCGGACGGCTGCTCGATCTCGGTCGGCAGCGGCAGCGTCTCCGGGGAGGTCCAGACGGCGTTGAAGCCGTCGACGCCGACCTTGTCGACGACCGCGCGGACGAACACCGCGCCGTCGCGGTACTGGCGCATCTTGGCCTCGAGCCCGAGCAGCCGGCGCAGCAGGCGGTCGACCCCGCCCGCGCCCCGTCGACGCGCGTCGAACTTGGTGCGGATCTCCTCGACCGACGGGACGATCCGCGGGCCCACGTCGTCCATCACCACGTCCGCGTGCCCCTCCAGCAGCGACATGACGGCGGTGATGCCGGCCATCTCGGCGCGCTGCTCGGGAGTGGCCAGCAGGTCCGAGACGCCCTGGCCGCCCTCGCGGAGCAGCTCGGGCAGCCGGCCGAGGATGTTCTGCAGCCGTTGCTGCAGCTGCTCCGGGTCGGGGACGAGGTCCACCATCAGGTGGCGGGCGCGGTCGATCATGTGCTGCCGCAGCCAGGGCACCGCGGTGAACTGCACCCGGTGGGTCTCCTCGTGCAGGCAGACCCAGAGCCGGAAGTCGCGGCTGTCGACCTGGAGCTCGCGCTCGACGTGGACGATGTTCGGGGCGACCAGGAGCAGGCTCGGCGTACCCCCCGGCGCGAGGTCGTACTGGCCGAGGACCCGGCTGGCGACGTACCCCATCACCGCGCCCGTCTCGGTACCGGTGATGGTCGCTCCGACCTTGCGGGCGGCCGGGCCGGCGGGGCGCTTGGCCACGAGCTCGCCGATCACGGGGTCGAGCAGGGCGGACATGGACCCGATGTTGGTGTCGATCCATCGCTTGCGGTCGACGACGTGGACCGGGCTCGTCCCGTCCGGCGCGTGCAGCCTGGCCGTGTCGGCGACCGGCTGGTGCGCGCGTGCTGCCGCGCCCCGCAGGTCCTCGACCGCGGCGTGGGCCTCGCCCTCGGTCACGGTCGGGCCGTCGCGCACGATCCGATGGCCCGTACGCCGCGCCAGCTGCCAGTCGATGTACTGCGGGTCCCCGCTCATGGCCCCATCCTCACATCCGCCCCCCGACACCCCGGCAGAAGTTGACCAGGCGCACACGCATGGCTGTGCCCATCACCAGCTTTTGCCGGTCACCGGCAGAAGTTGACCAGGCGCACACGCATGGCTGTGCCCACCTCCAGCTTTTGCCGGGGGGTTTGTGGGAGGGCGCGCGGGTCAGCGGCAGCCGCAGCCGGCGAGCGCGGCGACCACCCGGTCCAGCTGCGCCCGCGCGTCCAGCGGGCCGCGCGGCTGCTTGCCGTTGTTGATCAGGGTGAACGCCAGCAGCCGCCCGTCCTTGTCCAGCACGGTGCCGGTCAGGCTGGTGACCGAGGGCAGGCTGCCCGTCTTGGCCCGGACGACCCCGACGCCCGCGCGCGCGTCCGGGACGCCGAACCGGTCGTGCACGGTGCCGTTCAGGCCCGCGACCGGCAACCGCGACACAACCTGCTCGAACCGGGGACTCTTGCCGGAGGTGGCTCGCACGATCAGGTCGCCGAGCACCCGCGCCGGGATGGTCGTCCCGTCACCGAGTCCGCTCGCGTCGGCGAGGCGTACGCCGCGCAGGTCGATGCCGTCGCGCTTGAGCGTGTCGGTGATCCAGGCGACGACCGAGGCGGTGTCGCCGGGCCGGCCGGCCTTCGCGGCGGCCTGCCGGGCGAGCGACTCGACCATCGCGTTGTCGCTGTCCTGCAGGGCGACGCCGAGGACGTCGACGATCGGCGCGGAATGGACGACACCGAGCCGGGCCGCCCCTTCGGCGGCAGTCGTCGTACCGCCGAGTGTCGCCGAGATCCCTTGCCCGGCAAGGGCTTTCACGAACGCCTGGGCGGTGCTCCGGGCCGGGTCCTTCGGCGGGGGCGTGCCCGGGTGAGCGCGCTGGGTGGACAGGCCGAGCATCGCGATACGCGCGGTGTACCCGGAGTCGACGTTGCCCTGCGCCCAGTGCGCGGCCTGCAAGGGACCGGGCGCGTACGAGACGTCGTAGCCGACGGTGGTCGACGTGCGGCCCTGTGCCTTGAGCTGCTTCGCGACCTGGGCGGCGAGGTCGTCCAGCCCGGCCCGACCGGTGACCGCGTTCGGGTCGCCGGAACCCGGGTTGAGCACGGTGTCGCCGCCGGCGACGAGCACGACGGAGCCGCCGCTGCTCTCGACGACCGTCGTGTCGAGGGTGGCGCCGAGGTCGAGCGTCCGGGCGATGGCGTACGCCGACAGCATCTTGGTGATCGACGCCGGCGTGTGCGCGCCGTCCGCGTCGACGTCCATCAGGTGCTGGCCGGTCCGCCCGTCGCGGATGGTGAGGGCGGTGGTCGGGCCGAGGTACCGGCTCTTCAGCAGTGGGCTGACGAGGGCGCTGACCTTCGCCGGGGCGGGGACGGGCGCGTCGGCCGCCTGGGCGACGGCCTCCACCTTCGGCACGACGGGCGGCGCGGCAGAGGCGGCCGGCGGCGGTGCCGTATGACCGGGGACGGGTACCGGATCACGCTGCGCATCGGTCGTCGTCAGGACGCCCGGGACCTTGTCGTAGACGTCCAGGGCGGCGTACCCGCCGAGGAGGACGACGACCGCCGTACCCGCGGCGGCCACCCTGCCCGCAGTCCGCATGTCGCCCCCTTGTGCCCGTTCGCGCCGTCGGTGGGAGACACTAACCCGCGGACCTGGTGGACGTTCGCCGGTCCGCCACCGCCGACACACACGAGGAATGGCCAGGGCCCATGGAGTTCGACGTCACCATCGAGATCCCGCGCGGAACGCGCAACAAGTACGAGATCGACCACGAGACGGGTCGCATCCGGCTGGACCGTCTGCTGTTCACGGCGATGAGCTACCCCGCCGACTACGGCTACATCGAGGACACCCTCGGCGAGGACGGCGACCCGCTGGACGCGCTGGTGCTGCTGGACGAGCCGACCTTCCCCGGCTGCATCGTGCGCGCCCGCGCGGTCGGTGTCTTCAAGATGGTCGACGAGGCCGGCGGCGACGACAAGATCCTGTGCGTGCCCGCGGGCGACCCGCGCAAGGACGGCGTCCAGGACACCAAGGACGTCAGCGAGTTCACCCTCAAGGAGACCCAGCACTTCTTCGAGACCTACAAGGCGCTGGAGCCGGGCAAGTCCGTCGAGGAGGGCTCGCACTGGGTCGGCGCCGACGAGGCCGTGAAGGTCGTCGAGGACGCCCTGAAGCGCGCCAAGGACCAGGGCGTCACCACCGCCCGCTGGGCGATGCCGGCCCACGACTCGCACGACACCGAGCGCTCGATCGACCGTTCGAGCGAGGACAGCCAGGCCGCCAAGCCCGAGGCCTGATCCGCACCACACCCGAGCAGAGGCGTACGACGACCGTCACGGTTGTCGTACGCCTCCGTCGTGATGCGGTCCGGCTTACGATGCCGGGCGTGGTTGCGACGATTCGCGCCGCGAGTCTGCGCGGCTTTCAGGGACTGGTTCGCCGGCTGGGCGGCGAGCCCGAGGTGTTCCTGAGCCGCTACCGCATCTCGGCGGACGTGCTGGACAGTGACGACGGCCTGGTGCCCATCACCGAGCACGACCTCATGCTGGACGCGGCGGCTGCTGAGCTGGGCTGTCCTGATCTCGGCCTGCAGCTGGCCGAGTCCCAGGATCTTTCGATACTCGGTCCGCTCGCGCTGGCGATCGCCGCCTCGCCGACCGTGACCGAGGCGCTGCAGTGCGTGTCGCGGTTCATGTTCGTGCACAGCCCGGCGCTGCACATCGGCGTGATGCCCGACCCGCGGGGTCGGCGCGGGGTGGTCGCTCTGACCTACCGCAAGGACCTGAGCGAGTCGTCCTACTCCCCGCAGGCCATGGAGCTGGGCGTCGGCCTGTTCTACCGGGTGGCGATCAGCCTCCTGCACCTGCAGGGTCCGTTCACCGGCCTGCACTCGGTGGAGCTTCCGCACCAGCCTCTGTCTCCCGTGCGGCGCTACACCGAGTTCTTCGGTGTGGACGCCGTACGGTTCGGTGCGAGTCTCGCGGCGCTGCGGGTCGATCAGCGCATGCTCGACGAGAGCTTCACCACCGCCGACGAGACGATCCGCCGCCTGGCGCTGGACCACCTCACGCGCCACTACCAGGAACCGGCAACGACGGTATCGGTCGCCGTCCGGCGCGCAGTGGCGCAACGTCTGGGCATCTCCGGCCTGTCACTGACGCAGACGGCTCACCTGATGGGGATGCACCCGCGGACCCTGCAACGCCGCCTGGCGGCGGAGGGCACCGGCTTCGAGAAGATCGTGGACGACGTCCGGCGGGAGGCCTCGTGGCACTACGTCACCAGCACCGCTGTGCCGTTCTCCCAGGTGGCCGAGCGAGTCGGGTTCAGCGAGCAGGCTGCGCTGACCCACGCCGTACGCCGGTGGTTCGACGCAAGTCCACGCGCTCTGCGGGTCCGCGAGGGAGCCGGCGGCAGATAGTCGTCCTGGATCAAGTAGTGCCGCCGGGATCGATGCATGCTGCGGGCATGGTGATGGAGTGGACGGAAGAACGAGTGCTGACCGGCATCGGAGCGCGGACGATTCCCGAGTTCGAGGGCGTCCATGACGTGTGGCCGCGTGGTGAGCGGCTACAGGCGGTCCGCGAGGCGGCGGTCGCGTACAAGACCCGGTTCGTTTCCCAGGGTCAGGTCCGCGCGGTCCGCTCGGTCGACATCGCGGCCGCGCCCTACCCGGTGCTGTACGCGTTCAACGGGGCGGTGCAGGTACCCCACCTGCCGCTCATATCGATGATCAACCGGATGATCGTGGTGCAGTACGACGACTGGGACGGCCGGCCGCGGACGCTCGTCTTCGAGCCGACGGTGCCCGCCGGTTCGGCCGAGGCGCCGTTCTACGCCAGCCTGCAGAGGCTGACCGACAAGGTCCCGTTCGGGCTGGGTCGTCGGGTCGAGAGCGTCGTCCTGAAGTACATCCATGAGCCGGAGGACGTACTCGCGCTCGTCGGGCTGACGCCGCAGGACATCGACTTCTGCACCTTCGACCACTTGCACGTGCAGGACCCCCGGATGATCCTGGGTTCGAGCCGTGTCATCGAGGGTGAGACCGCCCCACGCGCGCCGCTGTTCGGCGAGGCCAGGATGCTGGTCCACGAGCGTGAGCTCGCGACGCTCCAGTCGCCTCATCCCATGCAGTGGGCGTGGTACGTCGAGGACGGTCTCGACGGTGTCGACATGAACCGGTTCGCGACCTTCGACGCCGACATCGAGCTCGGCCCCGGCCTGAGCCTGCTGTGGACGCCCGGCCACACCGACGGCAACCACTCGCTGGTCATCAACACCCCGGACGGGGTGTGGGTGTCCTCCGAGAACGGCATCTCGCTGGACAACTGGCAGCCCGAGCTCTCCAGGATCCCGGGCGTACGGCGGTACGCCGAGACCTACGGTCGGGAGATCTGCCCGAACGCGAACACGCTCGAGGACTCCCTGGACCAGTACGACTCCATGATCAAGGAGAAGATCATGGCCGACCCGTGCAGGAGCGACCCGCAGTGGTTGCAGATCCTGCCCTCCACCGAGCTGGCGCCCTGGAAGCGCTTCTGGCCGGTGGTACCGACGTACTGGCACGGCGGCATCGAGTACGGGCGCATCGAGTCCGGCCTGCGCCAGGGATCGGCCCAGTGACGTCCACGCGCGGAGGTGCCGTCGTCACGGGCGCGGGGCGCGGTCTCGGGCGGCTCATCGCTCGGTTGCTCGTCGACCGCGGGTACACCGTGCTCGTGACCGACCTGAACCGGACCGCTGCCGAAGCCGCCGCCGCCGAGCTCGGTGAGCAGGCCCATGCGTACACGCTGGACGTCCGCGACCCCGAAGCGGTCACGGCGGCACGGGAGGAGATCATCGCCCGCGCCGGGCGACTCGACCTGTGGGTCAACAACGCCGGTGTGCTCATCACCGGCCCGGCCTGGGAGCAGGACGCCGACACCCGCGGCCTGATGCTGGAGGTCAACGCGATCGGCACGATCAACGGCACCGTCGCGGCGATCGAGGCGATGCGCGAGCACGGCGGCCACATCGTCAACATCGTGTCGCTCGCCGGGCTGAGTGCCGTCCCCGGCGAGGCGGTGTACGCCGCGTCCAAGCACGCCGCGATCGGGTTCAGCCTCAGCACGCTGTCGGATCTGCGACTGGCCGGGATCACGAACATCGACCTCTCCTGCGTCTGCCCGGACGGCATCTGGACGCCGATGCTGCACGACAAGCTGGACGACCCGGCCTCGGCGCTGTCGTTCTCGGGCAAGTTGCTGCGCCCCGAGGACGTGACGGCCGTGGTCGCGTCGGTGCTCGACCGGCCGCGGCCGGTGACGACCATCCCGCGCTGGCGGGGTGCCCAGGCGCGCCTGGGCGACACGTTCCCGTCGGCCGCCCTCCGGCTGGTGTCCGTGGTCGTCGCCCGAGGCCGGCGCACGCAGCACCGGCTCCGGGCCGCCGCCGGCGCTCGCCGCTAGGAAGAGCGGCGTCGAGCGCGGTCGTCGCTAGCATCCTCACCATGACAGGCACTCGGCTCGGAAGGCTCAGCCTCGGCTTGGACGCTGCCTACTGCGTCGTGGTCGGGATCATGCTCGGGGCAGCGGCACCGCTCATCGCCGGCTGGGCACGGCTGCCCGTCGCGCTCATCGTCGGGGTCGGTGCTCTGGTCGCGATCTGGGGAGTCGCCGTCTGGTGGCTGCGGCGTCGTCACCACCTTCGCGGTGCGCTGAGAGTCGTCATGCTCGCGAACGGTGCGGCCGTGCTTGCGCTGTGTGGTGTCTCGGTCGCCATCGGAGGGGTCCTGCTGGTCGTGGCCCTGATCGCCGCGGCCGTCGACGTCGCCGGCTTCGGTGTGTCGCAGGCGGTCGCGCTACGCCGACTGGAGCCGTCCGTCTAGGCCACGCGACCGCCGGGTCTTCCTGCGGCTCACAGGGTTTCGACTCGGCTCCGCTGCGCTCCGCCGGCTCGACCAGCGGGCGCCCGCTCACGCAGCGGCGCGCAGGCGCTCGGGGATCAGGTGCTCGTACGCGCCGGTCTCGTCGGCGTGGATGTGCCGGCGGGTGCGGCGTCGGTAGCGGACGATCATCGCGACGCCGGTGAACCAGACCAGGTACTGCACGGCCATCGCCCAGCGGAACGAGTCGACGGTGTACGTCGACGGCCCGCCCGGTGAGACACGGTCGAGCACGACGCCGATCAGGACGACGGTCCCGAGGGCCGCGACGAACCCGCCGACGTTGACGATGCCCGTCGCACTGCCGATGCGGGTGGGCGGGTTGAACGTGCGCGCCAGGTCGAACCCGATCATCGAGCCCGGACCACCGATGGCCGTCGCGACCACCAGGACCACGAGCAGCCACATCGGAGCGCGCCCGGGCCACAGCAGCACGACGGTCCAGACGGTCATGATGGTGGCGACCACGCCGAGGATGAGGGTCGAGCGCGAGTACGGGTACCGGCTCACGAACACCCCGAACAGCGGGCTGCTGAGCACGGTGGTCACGACCATCAGCGCGAGCAGCCGGCTCGCCTCGCCGGTGGACAGGCCCTCGCCCGCGGTCAGGAACGGGAAGCCCCACATGATCGCGAACACGTTCGCGCTGAACTGCGACGTGAAGTGGCACCACAGGCCCAGACGAGTGCCCGGCTGCCGCCAGGCCAGCCGGAGCGCGCGCCCGACCGCCCGCAGCTTGATGTCCGTCCGGTCCGGGTCGGCGTACGGGCTGTCCTGCACGACCAGGAGGAGGACGACGCCGAGCACGACACCGATCGCGGCCGCGAGCAGGAACGACCGCGTCCAGCCGAGGCCGTCCAGGGCCGCGGCCAGCGGGCCGGCGGCGGCGAGCGCGCCGAGCTGGCCGGCGAATCCGGTCACCTGCGTGACCATCGGCGTCCGGGCAGGCGGGAACCACAGGGCCACCAGACGCAGCACGGACACGAAGACCATGGCGTCACCCATGCCGACGAAGACGCGCGCGACGATGCCGGCGGCGTAGGAGTCGACGAAGGCGAACGCCAGCTGCGCGGCGGACATGGTGACGACCCCGGCGACCAGCAGCACCTTCGAGCCGAAGCGGTCCAGCAGGGCACCGACGGGGATCTGCATCGCGGCGTAGACCGCCAGCTGGACCATCGCGAACGTCGCCAGCTGGGCGGAGGAGATGTGGAAGCGGTCGGCAGCGATCAGGCCGGCGACGCCGAGCGAGGTGCGGTGGAAGACGGCGAGCAGGTAGACGAGCACCGCGCTCGTCCAGACCGCCCAGGCCCGGGCGCCGCCGAGCGGATGCCGCAGCGTGGCATCGGTCATCGGGCCACCCCCAGGCGGTCCATCGCGTCCTGGACGTGCGCCCGGGACTCGCGGACGAACTCGGCACGGGTGCCCTCCGTCAGCAGCCGGATCAGGGTCCGGTGGGCGGTGACGGCGTGCGTCATCCGCGACGCGCTGGCCCGGATGCCGTCGGCGAGAATGCACATCTGCCGGTCCCGCAGCATGCGGTACTGCCGGGCCATCACGCTGTTTCCGGCGGCCGCGACGATCGCCTCGTGGAACGCTCGGTCGGCCTCGCTGAAGCCGGCGACGTCGTCGGCGGCCTTGGCGTCGACCATCGTGGCGAGGTGACCGCGCAGGTCGACGACGAGGTCGGCGCGCTCAGCCCATGCACGGCCGGCCGCCCACTCCTCGATGACCAGCCGGGCCTCCAGCACCTCGTGCGCCTCGCGGGGAGTGACCGGGACGACCAGGGCCCCCTTCTTCGGGTAGAGCGCGACAAGGCCCTCCGTCTCGAGCCGGAGCAGCGCCTCGCGCACCGGCGTACGGCTCACGCCCACCTCGTCGCCGACCTGACCCTCGGTGAAGAAGGTGCCGCCGGCGCGGTCGCCGCGCAGGATGGCGTGCTTGACGTGCTCGTAGACCCGTTCGGACGCGGGCGCTGCTGTGGAGGTCGACATGTTGTATCTATCTTAGATGCAACATCGAGTTCGTGGACGCGGGCGACCACATCGCGAACGGCCCCTACCGTGGAGTGGGTGGACACCTTCACGCACGACGGCCTGACCTTTGACGCCACCGACTCCGGCCCGCGCGACGGCGACGTCGTGCTCCTGCTGCACGGGTTCCCGCAGGACCGGCACGCGTACGACCGTGTCGCGGCGCGGCTGAACGACGCCGGCCTACGCACCATCGCCTTCGACCAGCGCGGCTACTCCCCCGGCGCGACCCCGGGCGGACGGTCGGCGTACGGGATGAAGCACCTGGTGCGCGACGCGCTGGCGGCGGCCGACGCGGCGGGAGCGCAGACGTTCCACGTGGTCGGCCACGACTGGGGCGGCGCGGTCGCGTGGGCGCTGGCCGAGCACGCCGCCGACCGCGTCCGCACCGTCACCGTCCTCTCCACGCCGCACCCGGAGGCGCTCGTGCGCGCGTTCCGGACGTTCACTCAGGCCAAGAAGAGCTGGTACATGGCGTTCTTCCAGCTGCCGTACGTCCCCGAGCGCGCCATCCCCAGGACGCTGCGGCGGACGTACGCGGGGCTGCCCGAGGCCGACATCGAGCGCTACGTCGCGCGGTTCAGCACGCCGGAGTCGCTGACCGGCCCGTTGAACTGGTACCGCGCGATGGCCGGCGCCCAGGTCGGTGCGCTCACCCGATCGCTGCGGTCCGGGAGGTCCGGCGGCGAGCCGGCTGCTCCGCGACACGGGATCACCGTGCCGACCACCTACATCTGGGGGCGGCGCGACTTCGCCCTCGGCCGGGAGGCGGCCGAGCTCACGCAGGAGTACGTCGAGGCGGACTACCGGTTCGTCGAGCTGGACGCCGGCCACTGGCTCCCTGAGCTGAACGCCGACGACGTCGCCACCACCGTCCTCGACCGCATCCGTACCGCCGCCTGAGAGTCCGTGCCGCCACGCCGGTTGAGCCGCCTCCTACGCCGGTTGAGCCGGCCCGGAGCGCTAGCGGAGGGCCGAGTCGAAACCCCGTGACACGCGGGGAGACTCAGCGTCCGCGGTCGCCTGGTTTCGACACGGACTCGCCTAGCGGCTCGTCCGGCTCAACCGGCGGAATGGTCGGCTCGTCCGGCTCAACCGGCGGAATGGTCGGCTCGTCCGGCGAGGTGGTCGGCTCGTCCGGCTCAGTGGGCGAGTCTTCGGAACTCGGTCGCTCGCATGTCACCCGCCGGCCACCGGGGCACGGCACGCTGGACGACGTCCGCCACCACGATCCCGGGGGTCCGCCGTGCCGTCGATCAGCCGTCGCTCGTTCCTGCTCGCCGGAGCCGGAGGCCTCGGAGCCGCCGCCCTCAGCTGTGGACGGGGCACGTCCGCTCACGCCCTCGACCGCGCCCTGCGCCTCGGCGCCCAGCGCGCGGTGAGCATCAGCGGCACGTCCCTGGAGCAGGCCGCCACGCCGATGGGCGGCTCCGGGTACCGCCGGCTGACCGCCGGCCCCGGCTACCCGCTCGCTGTCCGGACCGACCTGGCCGCCGGCAAGGCCGACCGCGACGACCGGCGTACCGCGCTCGCGTCGATCGTCCAGCTCACCGACGTGCACGTGCTGGACGCGCAGTCACCGATGCGCTTCGAGTTCCTGCACGACATCACCGGGTCGGCCTTCCGCCCGCAGGAGGCCCTCGGCACGCACGGCGCGGCGCAGCTGGTGAAGCGTGTCAACGACGTCGCTCGCGGACCCTTCAGCGGCCGGCCGTTCGACTGCGTGGTCTCCACCGGCGACAACACCGACAACCACGAGGACGTCGAGCTCGACTGGTTCCTCACGCTGCTGAGCGGCGGGTCGGTCACCGCCACCACCGGCGACCCGAGCCACTGGGAGGGGGTGCAGTCCGGCGGCGACGCGAGCTACTACAACCCCGAGCTGACCGTCCAGGACCGGTACAAGAAGGCCGGATTCCCCACACTGCCAGGCTTTTTCGGCCGTACGACGGCGCCCCACACCAGTGCCGGTCTCACGACTCCGTGGTACTCCGTGTTCGGCAACCACGACGACTCGATCGAGGGCACCCTCCCGTCGAACTTCCTCGGCCTCGACGCGGTCTACACCGGAAGCTTCAAGTTCACCGGGTTCGCCGACGCGGGGAGCAACGCCGCCCTGCAGGACGCCGTACGCCGGCAGAGCACAGCGATCCTCGGCACGAACGGCACGATGACGTCCGGCTGGAAGGTCACGCCTGACGCGCGCCGCCGGCCGTTCTCCCCCGTCGAGTTCATCGAGCGCCACCGCCGCGCCGCCTACACCGGGCCTGGCCCGTTCGGGCACGGCTTCGACGAGGAGGCGGCCGCCACCGGGCGCGGCTACTACGCGTTCCCGATCGCACCTGGCGTCACCGGCATCGCCATGGACTCCACGAACCGCGCGGGCTTCACCGAGGGCTCGATCGGCGACGAGCAGTGGCGCTGGCTCAAGCGCCGGCTGCAGGCCGGGTCGAGCACCTACTGGGACTGGGGGTTCCGGCACACCCACGCCGTCCAGGACGAGTACTTCGTGCTGTTCAGCCACCACACCTCGGGCTCGATGAGCAACCTCCTGCTGGACCCGGCAAAGCCCGAGATCCGGCACGCCGGGTTCGAGCTGCTGCGGATGCTGCACGACTTCCCGAACGTGCTCGCCTGGGTCAACGGGCACACCCACGTCAACGCGATCACCCCGCAGGGGCACGCCGACCCGCGCCGGGCGTTCTGGGAGATCAACACCGCCTCGCACATCGACTTCCCGCAGCAGGCGCGGATCGTCGACGTCTGCGACAACCGGGACGGCACGCTGTCGCTGTTCACGACGCTGATCGAGTCAGCCGCGCCGTACCAGGCGTCGTACGACTCGGGGACGCAGGCGTCGCTGGCCTCGCTGTACCGGGAGCTGTCGTTCAACGACATCCACGCGAGCCTGGCGGCCGAGGGCACGGCGACCGACCGCAACACCGAGCTGCTGCTGGTCGACCCGCGCGCCTGACCCGTCCGGTCGGCTACCCGCCGATGGCGTCAGCGACGGCGGTCGCCCAGGCCGCTCGTACCGGGTGGATCGAGCCGCGCTCCCGGCTGGGATGGACGCGGTTGGTCAGCAGGATCGCGGCGGCACCGCGGTCGAGGTCGACCGCCAGCGAGGTGCCGGTGAAGCCCGTGTGCCCGACCGTGCGGGGCCCGCTCAACGCACCCATCCAGGCCGGCCGGTCGATGTCCAGCACGAGGCTGCGACCCTCACCCGGCACCCCGCGCCGGTCGGTGGTCGCGAGGGAGAGGCCGCACTCGCCGAGCAGCCGGCCACCGTCGTACCGGCCGTCGTCGATGAGGCACTGGGCGAGCCGCGCGAGGTCGTCGGCCGTGGAGAACAGGCCGGCGTGCCCGCTGACGCCGCCGAGCGACCACGCGTTCTCGTCGTGCACCTCTCCCCTGACCATGCCGCGGCCGGCGTCGTACTCGTCCTCGGTCGCGGCGCACCGGGTGGCGTCGGCGCGTCCGAACGTCGTACGGCACATGCCGAGCGGGCCGGTGATCCGTTGCTGCACCAGGAGATCCAACGTCTGCCCGGTGACGTGCTCGAGCAGCAGCTGCACGGTGATCAGGTTCAGGTCGCTGTAGGTGTAGCGGGTGCCGGCGGGCGCCTCCAGCGGGCAGCGCAGCACCGCGGCGAGCCGGGCGTTGCGGTCGGGCCAGTCCCGCCACAGCGGCAGCCACCACGGCAGGCCGCTGGTGTGCAGCGCGAGCTGCTCGACCGTGACGGCGTCCTTGTCGACGAACTCGGGCAGGTACGACACGACCGGGCGGTCGAGCTCGACGGCGCCCTCCTCGACGAGCTGGGCGAGGACCAGCGCAGTGAAGACCTTGGTGATCGAGGCGATGTCGAAGACCGTCTCCGGTGTCATGGGGACACGCTGCTCGGCGGCCAGCGGCGTCCCGTCACGGTCGGCGTACGCGAGCGCCCAGCCGGATGCCTCCCGCGCGACCACGCGGTTGTCGTACAGCGCCAGCGCCACCGCCCCCGGCAGCAACGGCACGCCGGCCGGCCCTGGCTCCACCTGGACGCGTCGGACGGCGTCGAGTCCCAGCCGCAGGACGTGGTCGTCGACGCCGGCCGGGCGTGCGGTCAGGTACGCGTCATCCATGAGTCCAGCATGTCTGCCGTCGTCGCAACGCGTGTCAGGGTGGGTAGACGTTGGTACGCACCGGCTGCGAGACCTATGGAGGAGATCACCATGCGAGCAGTCCTGATCTACGGTGCCGGCGACGTCCGTGTCGAGGACGTCCCCGACCCCAAGCTCCTGGAGCCCACCGACGCGATCGTGCGCGTCGTCCAGTCCTGCATCTGCGGGTCCGACCTGTGGCCGTACGGCAGCAAGGAACCCAGCGAGAAAGGTTCCCGGATCGGGCACGAGTTCCTCGGCGTCGTCGAGGAGACCGGGCCGGACGTGACCGGCCCGAAGAAGGGCGACCTGGTCGTCGCACCCTTCGTCTGGAGCGACAACACCTGCGAGTTCTGCCGGGAGGGCCTGCAGACCTCGTGCCTGCACGGCGGCGGCTGGGGCAGCACCGACGTCGACGGCGGGCAGGGCGAGGCCGTCCGCGTGCCGCAGGCGTCCGGCACCCTGGTCAGGCTGCCGGTGGAGGAGGACTCAGCTCTGCTGCCGTCCTTGCTGACGTTGTCGGACGTGTTCTCGACGGGCCACCACTGCGCGGTCACCGCCGGCGTCCGCGCCGGCACCGATGTCACCGTCATCGGGGACGGCGCCGTCGGCCTTCTCGCCGTTCTCGCGGCTAAGCGGCTCGGTGCCGAGCGCATCATCCTGATGGGCCGCCACACCGACCGCACCGACCTCGGCCGCGACTTCGGGGCGACCGACGTCGTCGCCGAGCGCGGTGAGGAGGGCGTCGCGAAGGTGCGCGAGCTCACCGGTGGGCACGGCACCCGCACCGTGCTGGAGTGCGTCGGGCTCGAGCCGGCCATCGAGACGGCGTACGGCGTCGTCCGGGACGGCGGGACCATCTCCCGCGTCGGGGCACCCCAGTACCCCACCGTGCCGGCGGACTTCGGCACGTTCCTGCGCAACGTCACCCTGACCGGCGGTGTCGCGCCGGCCCGCGCGTACATCGAGGAGCTGATGCCGGACGTGCTCGACGGCTCGCTGCAGCCGGGACGCGTCTTCACAGACACCGTCGACCTCGACGGCGTGCCGGGCGGGTACGAGGCGATGAAGAACCGCTCCGCGCTGAAGGTGCTGGTGAAGCCGTGAGCGCGCCGACGAGCTGGACCGCCGAGGAGCTCGCGACGATCGACCGGGTCGACGAGGTCGAGGTCGCCACGAGGCGGCGCGACGGCAGCCTGCGCTCCGACCGCATCGTCTGGATCGTCCGGCACGGCGACGCGGTGTATGTGCGGTCGGTGAACGGCGTTAGCGCGGCCTGGTACCGCGGCGTGCAGACCGCGCACCGAGGTCACCTGACCGCGGGTGGCCTGCGCCGGGACATCGTCTTCGTCGAGGCCGGCGACCACGCCGGCGACGCCGGCGACCTCGACGACGCGATCGACGCCGCGTACCGCGCGAAGTACGGGCAGTGGTCGGGCCCGGTGGCTCGCATCACCGACCCCGACGCGCGAGCCACCACCTTGCGTCTCGACCCCGCCTGAGCCGGCCCACGAAGGAGACCGACATGCAGAAGAACCCCAGCAGCCCGACCGTGAAGACGCCGGCGGAGAACTTCACCGGTGACGTGTGGATGGATCCGATCTTCAGCGGGGACGACACCTCGCAGCTGGTCTGCGCGCACGTCCGGTTCACCCCGGGTGCCCGCACCCACTGGCACTCCCACGCCAACGGGCAGCTGCTCGTCTGCACCGACGGCATCGGCTTGGTCGGCACCCGAGACGGCCGCACCGTCGTGCTGCGCGCGGGTGAGAGCGTCTGGACGCCGGCCGGCGAGGAGCACTTCCACGGTGGCACCGAGGACCACCTGATGTGCCACTACGCGATCCTCGACGCGGCCGGCGACGCCGAGGCGACCACGTGGCTCGAAGCGGTCACCGACGAGCAGTACGCCGCCGCGCACACCGCCGCCCGGCCCTGAGAGCACCGCCGCGTCGATGAGGCGGACGCGGGCGTGTTCAGAACCCCGGTTCGAGGATGCCGTTGAGCGGCCCCAGGTCGAGCTCCAGGTCCTGGGGCGTGAGGCCGAACTCCTCGCGCAGCCGCGTCATCGCCTGCTCCAGGCGCATGAGACCGACGCCGAGCGACTCCTCCTGCCTCTCGGTCAGGTCGCCCTCGTCGAAGCGGCGCAGGGCCTGGCGCTCCATCAGCTGGCGGAGCAGCTCGACGACAGTGAGCACCAGCTTCATCAGGTCGCGCTCGACGCCGTCCTCGGCCAGCTCGTACCGGCGCGGGCGGCGCGGCTCCTCCACGGTCACGGTGCCTCCATCTCGGCGGCGACCGAGCGCAGCAGCGCGCGCAGGCGCACCTCGACCAGGTCGACCTCGGCCAACGAGATGACGAGATCGCCGTGCAGGACCACACCCGTGCCGATCAACCGGTCCAGCAGATCCGCCAGCCCGGTCGTGCCGTGCGCCCCTCCGGTGGTGACAGTGCTCCCGTGCGTCGGGCCGCCGGCTTTCATTCCGGCGACCCCAGCGCCGCGAAGGAGTACGGCGCCCACGGCCCGGTCACCTCGACGAGCAGGCCGGGGTGGGCAGCGGCGTACTCCGCGCTCCGGTCCTCGAGCTCCCGCTGCGCCTCGTTCGGCACGAGGTAGGAGGCGTTGAGGAGCATCTGCTCGGGCCGACCGGTCAGTCGGGGATCCTGCAGGTCGTGGGTACGTTCGCGAACCGCGCTGTCGCACAACAGGTTTCGCAGCCCTTCCACCAGCTGCCGCTCGTCGTCGACCAGGGCGGTACGGCGTTCCCGCTCGTCCCTGCGCCGACGCAGGTAGGCAGCACCGGAGCCTGCGGGGCTCGATCCGGTCTCCGTAGGTTCCGGCTGCTCCGACGACCCCTGGTCCTGCCGGTAGACCTTGACCCCCAGCTCGACGCGGCCATCGAGCAGCAGGAGCGTCTCCTCGGTCTGCTCGCGCCAGTCGTCGATCCGGTCGCGCAGGCCGGACTCGTCGTGGAACACGGTGGCCAGCCCGGCCGGGACGACGGTCGCTCGCTCCGACAGCGTCTCCAGCACGCCGTTGTGCGCACGGGCGACCCGCTCGAGCCAGGACAGGTCCTCCAGGTGGGAGCGCAGGCCCGCCTCGTCGAAGTCGGCCATCGGCACGTCGCTGACGACCACGTCCAGCCCGTCCGCCCGCGCGATCCGGGGCTGCTGCCCCTCGACGCCGGGCGGTAGGTCGGTGTCGTCCAGGTCGCGTCCGACGGCGTACAGGTAGATGCCGAGATCAGTCATGGTCACGGGCCTCCAGTCGTTCGATGCGCTCGCGCAGCCGGGCGTTCTCGTCGGTCAGCTCGCGCGTACGGGAGCTGAACATCGGGTCCGAGCGCCACCAGTCGAGGCCCATCTCCTCGGCGCGCTCGACGGAGGCGACGACCAGCCGGATCTTGATCGTCAGCAGCTCGATGTCCAGCAGGTTGATGCGGACGTCACCCGCGATGACGATGCCCTTGTCGAGCACTCGTTCCAGGATGTCGGCGAGGTTGTTGCCACCCCCAGGGGCGGGCGCGGCGGGCGCCGGCGCCACCCGCGGGGGCGAGGCCGGCGTCCGCGTGTGCGTTGCCGAGGTGGTGGTGGCCCGGGCGGGCGCCGACGTGGACTTCACGGTCCGCGCCGGCGCCCGTCGGGACCGACTCTTCGAGGCCTGATCGGTGTTGTTCATGTCGTTCAGTCCTCCAGTGGATCACGGGTAGCCGGGGCCACCACGCAGTCGTTGCAGCAGCTCGTTCTCCAGCTCGGCTGCCTCGGCCTCGCTCAGCCGACCGTCCTCCCGCGCGTGGTCGACAGCCTCGAGCTGCTCGACCACGCGCCGCGGATCGGTCATCTGACGCTCTGCCTCCTGACGCACCTGGTCCGCGACCCACACCGCCCCGCGTACGGGCATCAGCGGCAGGGTCAGGATCGTCGTCAGCACGCCTCAGGCGGTCGCGGCGAAGTCGTACGCCGCCATCGGTCCGACGAGCTGGAGCTCGGCGCGGTCCTGCAGCTCGGCGGCCAGGTCCTCGGCCGCCCTCTCCAGCTGCTCCACCTGGTCGCGATCGACGAGCAGGGCGACGTTGACCAGGCCGTGCAGCCCGATCTCCGGGCGCAGGACCGACTCCGTCGCGTACGGCGTCAGGGCCTCGACCACACGGTCGCGGTCCACGGCCCGCTCCTCGTCGAGCGCCCGGGACACGAGCTCGCCCAGGCGGATGCGCTCGGTCCGGAAGGCCTCCTCCGGCGCCTCGCGGGTCAGCTCGCGCAGCTCACGGATCTCCGGGTTGCGCGCGACGATCCCGCCGAGCGCCACCTCCGGCCGGTAGCTGCCGCGCAGGAGGAGCTGGACCTGACCGGCGATCTCGTCCAGCCGGTCGGCGTACACGTCGTGGTCGTCGCTCAGGAGCGCGACCAGATCGTCGTCGCCCGGGACGACGGACCCGACGCGGAACGGCAGGACCTCGCCGTGCCGGGCCGCCTCGTCCAGGACCCGTCGGTAGGCCATCAGGCCGTCCCGGGTCCCGAGCGTGGCCGGGTCCTCGACGGGTTCGACGAGAGCGGCGATCTCGTCCACGGCCACGAGCTCCAGCGGCTCGCCGCTGATGCCCGAGATGCCCTGGTAGTCATCAGGATTGGCGTCGCTCCGTACAACGCCGTAGACGCACAGCTCGCGGGTACGGGTGGGTGCAGTGGCCGTCATGAGTCACCTCGGGTTCGCGTACGCGTTTTGCTGCTCGACCGGGTCTGTCGCGGTCGGCGCTCGCGGTCGTCACCGGAGTCACCGGTGAGCGCTTCCTTGGCGCCCTCGATCATGCCCTTGGTCTTACCGCTGGCGCCCTTCTCACCGAGCGAGTCGAACAGCTCGGGCAGGTCCTTGCCGCCGTGCTCGTACAGGTCGAGCCGGTTGGTCGCCTCGGCGAAGCGCAGGTAGGTGTCGACGCTCGCGATCACGATGCGCGCGTCGATGGTCAGCAGCTCGATGCCGACGAGCGACACCCGGACGTATGCATCGATGACGATGCCCTTGTCCAGGATGATCTCCACGACATCCGCGAGGCTGCTCCCGGACGGCCGGTCCAGCTGGCCACCCGACGGTCGGTTCATGGTCGCAACGCTCATGCGCGCCTCGCCTCCTGCTCGTCGTCCTCGTCCTCGTACTCCGCGTCCTCGTCGGCGGCGTCGTCCTCGTACTCGGCGTCCTCGTCCTCGTACTCCTCGTACTCGGCCTCGTCACCGTCCGACTCCTCGTCGGCGTCGTCCTCGTACTCCTCGGGCGCCTCGCCGTCGTCGTACGCGTCGTCGGACTCCTCGTACGCGTCGTCGGCCTCGTCGTAGTCGTCGTGGCCCTGCTCGTCCTGCTCGTCCTGCCCGTCCGCGGAGTCCTCGGCGTCGCGCTCCTCTGCGCGACGCTCGTCCTCGAGCGCCTCCTCGTGGGTTCGGACGACCTCGCCGTCGCGGATCTCGCCGCGCCAGCCCTCGACCTCGTCGGGGTTGAGGATGGTGGTGGTCATGACGTGACGCCGGAAGTGCTTGATCTCCAACCGTGCTCGCCGTCCCACCGCCCGCCAGATGTTGCCGGTGTGCTCGAAGAAGCCCTGCGGGTGGTACTCGAGCACGACCAGGATCCGGGTCAGCCGGTCACCGAGCGGGTGGAACGTCACCGCGCCGTCGACGTAGCCCTTCTCGCCCTTGGACCGCCAGACGATGCGCTCGTCGGGCACCTGCTCCAGGATCGTGGCGTCCCAGCGGCGGTGCGACCAGAAGACCTGCGCCTTCATGGACAGCTTCTCGTCGGACTCCTGATCGACCGCCTCCACCTTCTTCATGAAGGTCGGGAAGTCGCGGAACTCCGTCCACTGGTTGTAGGCGACGCGGACGGGGACGCCCACGTCGGTCTCCTCGATGATGTTGGTCAGCTTCAGCTTCTTGCTGCCGCTGCTCTTGCCGCCCTTGCCTCCGAGGGCTTCGGCGGCCTTGTCCTTCAGGTTGCTCAGGCCACCCTTGAGGGCGCCCTTCACGGGAGACTCACCCTTGACCGCCGCCTTGGCGGAGCCCTTCAGCGCGCCGCTCTTCGTACCGTCCGTGACGTCGGTCAGGCGGTCGGTGAGACCGGTGACGTGCGACTCAGCGGCGGACGCGGCGCGCTCGGCGAGCGCGGTCACGACTCCGCCGGCGCTGGCCTTCAGCCGGTCGGTGGCCTCGGTGTTCTTGTTCTTCGTCGGGGTGCTCGTCATCACGCACCACCCCCTCCTGCGGACCGGCGGCTACGGCCGGACCCGCTGGTCGTCTTCGTGGCCGCCGCGGAGCTGCGCGACGGCGCCTTCTTGGCCGGCTGGGTACGGCGGTTACCGGAAGCCTTCTTCGCCGGTGGCCGGTCTGCGGACTTCTCGCCGGACCTGGCGGTGGAGCGCCGGCTGGTCGACCGCTGCTTGGTACGCGGGGCGTCCTCCTCCGCGTCGTCGGCCTCAGCCGTCGGGGCGTCGGAGTCGTCGTTCGACGCGTCCTCGTCCGCCTCGTCGGGGGCCTCGTCGGAGTCCTCGGGAGCCGTCTCGGCGTCGTCCGCGGTCTCCCCGACCACGACGTCGTCGGCGTCGTCCGCTCCGGCCTGGATGCCGGAGGCGAGGGTGTCGAGCCGGTGGGTCGCCGCGTTCACCGCGGCGGCCTTCAGGGCCTCGGTGAGCTCGCCCCGGAGGCGCTCGGTGAGCCGGGCCACCTCGGGCGACTGGTCCAGAACCGCCCGCAGGCCGTTCGTGGAGTTCATCCGCTTGCCGGCAAGAGCGCCGGCCAGCGTGAGAGCGAGTCGTGCCTTGCGTGTGCGACCGAGGGCGTATCCGCCCACGACTGCGGTCAGCACCTGTGCTGAGGAGTTCATCGAGACCTCTCGGTTGGCATTCGTCGTGCTGCGCCTCCCCTGGACTGACTTTCACGGGACGTCACGTCGGGACGCCCGGAGCCAAGCCGCGCCGTCACGCTAGGTGGGACGAAAATCGAGGGTCAAACCCAGGTCAATTTTTCGTCAGGTCAAGGGCGGCGACACGCCGACGACACGCGTTGTCCCTGCTCAGCGGGTGTTCAGGGAGCGACCTTCCGCGGCGTAGGCCACCTCGCGGCCCCCGCACCGGAATGCCGGGCCGCGCGGCCCTCGCCGGCCGGCTCGGCGACGCCGCGGGGCCAGGCTGGGAGAAGGCTGATGTGTGACGTGCGTCACGGGTGGGGCCGCCGGGCGGCGCGGGTTTGCGCAGCATTCGTACCGGGTAGTAACTGCGGTCTCGTCACGAGGCACAGCGCTCCTTGCCGTCGCTCACGCTCCCGCTCACCTGCCGGCCCGGTGACAGACCACGCTGCCGGACCCACCGTCGTCCCGCCGGGCGGAGCAGAATCGGAGAAGCCGAATCCTGCTGCGGTCTCTAGCCTTTCATTCAACAGCACCGAACCAGGGATAGGCATCACATGAGCTTCCAGGCGTACATCGACGCGGTCGAGCGCAAGTCCGGCAAGACGCCGCAGGCACTGCTGGACGAGGCGCACGCGCGCGGGTTGACCTCCGAGAGCAAGGCCGGCGAGGTGGTGGCGTGGTTGAAGGGCGACTACGACATCGGCCGGGGCCATGCGATGGCGTTCTTCCACGTCCTCAAGAACGGCGCCACGATCAGTGACAAGCACGTCGGCAGCAGCGGCACCCACCGCGACGAGAGCGACACGCTGCGCCTGGACGGCGTGGCGGCGCGAGACCAGCCCGCCTGACCCGACCTCGCCCGGGCATGCGAGCAGCTGGAGACGCGAGAGGCACCGGTCGCACCGCGACCGGTGCCTCTGCGGTTTCCTATCGGTCGGCGTCGAAGGGCCAGCCCGCTCGACGCCATCCCAGCGGGAAGGACCCCACGACGTACGGCCGGCCATCGGCGGCGCGCGCACGCAGCTCGCGCTCCGCACCCTCCCGATCGGCGAAGGCCGCGATCCCTACCGGGTTGGTCACCTCAACCACGTCGGACTCACCGCTGGACTGGAGCAGAAGGTGCACGGAGTCGCCGAGCCGACCCACCACGGGAAGGGTCTCCCACATCACGCGGGCCTGCTCGTGACGACCCAGCACCCTCGCTTCGACGGCACGAGCCTCCTCCTCGGTGCGGACCACCGCGATCAGGGGCTCGTCACCATCCGGCACCGAGCGCCCGTAGACGGCACGCACGGTGGGCTCGGCGACGCCATCGCCCGAGGCCAACGCGTTCACCGCCGACCCCACCCGCCGCACGCGAGAGACCGCTCGTCGAAGTAGACGCGCGCGTAGTACGTCCTGCCTGCGTAGACGATCGTGCCGGCGGTGGTTCCGGTCCACCCGGTCTTCTCGCTGCTCACACACCGGTACTCGACGTTCTTCTGCTCGTACTTGGCGACGCCACGGTTTCCTCCGGTGTGCGTCGAGCCCGCCTTCTTCCACCAGATGAACGACTTGTACCGCAGGTCACTCGCATGCTGAATCGACGTCACCGGCACGCTGCACACGGTACGAGGCTTCGCCCCGACGTTCTTCCTGTCGGACGACGTGCGCAGGTACGTCGGTGTCGGGTACAGCGTGCACGGGCCGTACCGGACGCTGACCGCCGCGCTCACCGCTCCCGCCCTTCTCCAGGTCCGACAGCTTCCGATCCGCCTCCTGAGCAGATGACGCCTCGATGTACCGAGACGTCCGGACGTTGCGCTCGACCGTGGTGCCCGCTTCAGGCACGGCCGCCGCCATCGGGGATGCATCCGACCTTCTTCACGTCCAGGTGGGTCATGTGCCCGGGGTAGCGGGCGGTGATCTTGTCCAGGTCACCAGCTCGCCGTCGCACGCGCCACGGAACGACACGTCCGAAGACGGGAACCGGTCCTTGCTGCCGTGGACAGCGTCACGCGGACGGGGCCGTACTTGCGCGAGTGGTCGACGTCGCCGTCCTTCAGCTGCACCGACGCGGTGCCTCGACCAGCACGGCCGCGCCGGTCGAGGACGAGCGCCCTCACCGTACGGCCACAGGCCGACCTCCTAGGTGGTCGTCGTCGAGGGTGCGCTCTCGCGATCGTCCACCGTGACGGCCGCGTGGGAGGCCGGCGCCGCTGCGCCGTCCCCACCACACCCGCCAAGCCCGACCGTAGCCGCGGCCAGCACCAGCCCGGTTGCCGTTGCCTTCATCCCGTCGGTTCCTTACCGAAGGCAGCGCGCCCATGGTTGCATCCACTCCGGCCAGGTGACCGACCGGTCGTCGGAACGCCACGGACTGCCGAGCAGCGCGATCGACGGGGCGACCTATCTCTGGGGTGCGGTGTTGACGCGTAGGCGCCACAGGCCCAGGACCAGGCCCGCGACACCGAGAAGGAGCAGGATGCCCGCAGGCTGCGCGCCCTGAGAGGCCACACCGCCGGCCGTGAGACCGACGCAGAGCGGCACCAGGTGAGGAAGGATCAGCCACAGTGCCAGGACGCCTCCGCTCTCCGGCCCGAGGATCATGCTCGTCGGCGGGGAGCCGCGGAACGCCCCGAGCACCTGCGATCCGATCACGGTGAGCAGGATGCCGACCAGCGCTGTGGTGCCTGGCGCGACACCACCTCCCATCCACACCGCTGACGCCGTCCACGCCACCACGATCGGTACCAGCCCGACAGTCGTGTGCAGCAGGGCGCAGCGTGCAATCGGCATGCCGAGCAACGACGGGCTCGCCACCTGGTCCGCGCACGAGCGCAGGCCGCGCATGAGCGCGCCCGCGCCGGCGTTGAGAACGACCAGACCCACACCGAGCGCGAGCAGCACGCCCTCCTGCCCGAGCGCCCACACCACGACCGGCGTGGCCACCGCGACGAGCGCCAGGCCGGTCGCGGCCGCATATGGGGCACGGCGCAGGATGAGCAGGTCGGCGCGGAGCAGGACCCAAGATGCTCCCGCGGGGCGCAGGCGACGTTGGCGCGCGCGTGGCCGACCAAGACTCGCCTCTCGCCGCAGGTGCGCGGCGTCACCGGCGTACAGCGCCGCGGTCACGGCGCGGTCCAGGGCTGCCTGCGAGCGGATGGTCGCCCGTCGGAGCTGGCACAGCGCATCCTCGGTATGCAGGACGTCGCGTACCTCGGGCGCGTCCTCGGCACCGAGTACCTGACCACGCAGCCAGACGTGCACCAGCAGCCAGCCGTAGCCGGCACCGATCCCCCCGCCGATCACCGGCGACACGGGCGGCCCGAGGTCCTGGATGGCCAGCCCGGCGCCGGCGACAGCCCCGACGATGCCACCGGCCAGGACCGTCGTCAGCACGACGGCACGCCACCACGGTTGTAGCACCGCAGCACGTTGAATGTCGGTCGGGACAGCCAGGTCGACGAGACTCAGGTCCGGAACGACCGGACCTCGGACGCGACCGAAGGCGTACGCCGCGAGCAGGGCCGCCACCGCCAGCACGCCCACAGCAGGGGGAGACCACGCCGCAAAGGCGTCGCGACGGGTGGAGTCCGCGGCGACCAGGGCGAGGACGCCCTGGGCCACCGTGACGCCGTAGATGCCGGCGAACAGGGCCACGACGTACAGCGGGAAAGACATCCGCTCGACCGGCGAATGACCTCCGTACGCGAGCGCGCGCAGCGTGTACAGACGCTCGCGCTCGTCGGTGCCGTCACTCATGCGGTCACGGGCGCGAGGGTGACGACGTCATCGGCGATCGCCTCGGTGACGGTCTCGTCGTGGCAGGCGACCAGAAGTGCTGCGCCGGCTCGCTTGGCCTCCATCAGCACCTGCGCGAGCAGGGCACGCCGCTCGGTGTCCAGCCGCTGCTCGGGCTCGTCCAGCAGGAGGACACCGCTCGGGCGAATAAGGGTCATCGCGATGTCGGCGAGCTGCCGCTGGCCGGAGGACATCTCGTGCAGGAAGCGATGCCGCAGCAGCTCGATGTCGAGCCTGCTCAGCATCGCGTTCACGCGGTCCGCGCAGGTGTCTCGCGCGCCACCCCAGGTCTGGTCGACCAGGACCAGGTGATCCTGCAAGGTGAGCTCGTGGTACCCGGCGATCGGGCTCAGCAGCGTCGCGAGGACCTGGCGCACCCGTGGCGATCGTTCATCGACTCCGACGTCGTCCAGGAGAACCTGCCCCGACGTCGGCCTCGCCGCGCCGGCCAGCAGGTGCAGGAGCGTCGACTTGCCGGCGCCGTTCGGGCCGCGCAGCACGACGGCCTGCCCCGGTGTCACGTCGATGTCTGTCGGGGCGAGCAGCTCGATGCCGTGGACCGCCCGCGTCGCCCCGACCGCGCGCAGCGCGGTGAAGCCGACAATTCTGCCCATCAACTCAAACGCTCCGCGAGAGGCCGTACAGAGTCACGGGCGCTCAATGGTCTCGCAGGATCGATGTTCACGAAGCGAGGCTAACTCACGCCGGCCAGGCTTCAGCAGATGGACCGATCGATCAAGGACATGCCGGCCGACATGGGCGGGCGATCGAATGGGATGACGAGACGCGCGCGATTTTACGTAGGAATCAGCACGTCGTGCAGGTCTTCGATCGGAGAATCGCAACCACCGAGCACGAAAATCTCCAACGAATAGTCAGGCTAGGTAAATTCAGTCGCCGACCCCAAGTCTCCGTCACATCACCGTCGAACTCTGCGCGGGCCGCTGTTAACGTCGCGCTTGCCGCGAGGAATCCGCGGCTTCTCACACCGATCTGGAGGAACAATGCGTACGACAGCGTTTGCAGTTCAGAGTGAAGAGATCGTGGCTCGCGTCAACCAGGAGTTCACGGATGTCAGGCCGGGCTACGTCGAGGCCAGCGAGTCGCCCGTCATGTGGACTCCCGTGATCATCCCGGCGGCGGTCGTTGCCACGCAGGCGAGCTGCTTCTCCGCCTTCTGCTGATCAGACGGACGCCTGGGACTGGTGCTTCCGCAGTCCCAGGCGTCCGCCGGAATCGACACACCCACCTCCTCACGCCTCGGAGTCCGCCCATGGCCGTCCACAAGCGCGCCGACCGCGCGCTGAAGATTGCTGCAATTGCTCAACTCGTCAACGCCGCAGAAGGAATGGTAGGCCATCGGCAGTTCGGCCGGAACGCACTCCTCGCGGGTAGAAGTGCAACACGTACCAGCATCGTCCCAGCGCCCTTCCGACGAGCCCTGGACACTCGTCGGGGCGCGCTCGCGGTACACGGCCTCGCGCTCGTCGGGGCGCTCGGGCAGCTCGCCGGCGGTCCTCAGCGGCGCAAGACGCACATCGCAGCGGCTGCGGCGTCACTCGCGAGCAACAAGCTCTTCGAGCTGCGCAATCCCTATGGCCGTGACGGCGCGGACCAGATGTTGGGAGTTCTCTACTCCTACCGGGTCGCAACGGCAGTGATTCCGGACCCAGAGATCTCTGACGACCTGTTTCTTCGCGCGGTGAATGCCCAGGCCACCATCTCATATGCCGCAGCGGGTTTGGCAAAGGCGATTTCTGCCGAGTGGCTGTCCGGCAACGCGTTGGAGCTGATTCTGAAGACGAACGTGTACGGAAGCACTCCGGTCGCTCGCGCAATCCGCGAACGCCCCGGCATCAGTCGCACCCTCACGTGGTCGACCGTTATATGGGAGTCCTCGTACCCGCTGATCTATCTGTTAGCGCCCCGCCAAGCCAAATTGGCTCTCCACGGGATGAAAGCATTCCATATCGGTATTGCTTACACGATGGGTCTGCCGAGATTCTTCTGGGCTTTCAGCGGCGCGCACGAGGCGATCAGCTACGTCATCGAGGAGCGAGGTGGAGTCAGATGAGGCTGGAACGTGAGGCCCTTCGGGCGGGCGGAGTGGCGCTCGCAGCCAGCGCTGTCAACGCCCACCTCCGCCGCGCGGCGGAGCGTGATCGTCGCGTCGGCACTCCATACATTCGGCTCGTCGACGACGGCCGCGGCGGCCAGATCGAGTACGCCGTGTCACAACCGGACGACCCGACCAGGCCGGTTCTGATCTTCGAGACCGGCCTGGGAGCTTCCTTCGACAGCTGGGACTGGCTGTCGCAGATTCTCGGACACGAGTTCTGGATCGTCCGCTACCACAGGCCAGGAACGGGCCGCACGCGATCGGGGCACCGCCCGGGCAAACTGATACTCACCATTCTTGAACAGCTCGACGTCGACGACAACGACAAGCACTTGGTGGGACACTCCATCGGCGGCCTGTTCGTGTGGAACGATCTGGCCGAATTCCCCGCGCTGACCGACCAGGTGTCGACGGCCACTGTCATCGACGCGACCGACGGCGACCTCCTCGCCCAGGAACGTCAGGATCGCGCAAAAGTCCGACAGTTCCGCCAGTACTGCTTCCAAGAGGGGTTCGCCGCCGTCACCGGCTTGGGCTCCTGGACGATCGGCCCCGTCGAGTCCGAGGTGAACTACCGTGCCGCGATCCAGCGTGCGTTCCTCACCGAGTCATCCAGGCCGCGCACCCTGCTCACCGCCGTACGGGAGCATGCCCGTGAACCCATCATCTCGAGTGAGGCGATCAGGCATCTGAACGTGAGACGGACTGTCGTCTCAGCGGACGACAACGTCATCCAGCAGCGCGCCCTCGCCCAGAAGATCTCGGCAGATCTCGCCGTCGTCCCTCGCAGCACACATCGTTCGATCATCGGACGCTTCGGGCCGGCGAGTGATGTGGCGCAGATCTTGAGAGGAGTTACACGATGATCTGGGAACGCCTGGTGGGCCGGGGAATCGCTCTCGGTCTCACGACGCATGTCACGCTGACCGCATTCGAGAATTCGCCCGACGCAAAGGTCTCGTTCGGCACGAAGGGCGAGAGGCTCGCTCACCTCCCCCAGTGGCGGTTCTTCGCGCCGACTCCTGGGACGGAGAACACCCATCTGGTCTTCCGGACCCGTGCTCCCCGGGCGCCCGAGTGGCAGCCCTGGGAAGAGCTCTCGCTGGTGAAGCCGATCGGGTGGTTGTGCATTGTGTGGAATCCGGGTAGCCGCGGACCCAAAGCACTCTTCGACTGCGTGCAGCATCTTAAGAGCATGGGCAGTGTGGGGGCCAAGTGGGAGGCAGTGACGAGCAGCGCTGCCTATCAGACGGTTTCCCAAGTCATCGGACAGCAAGGCGCGGCGCGCGGGGCCGATGCCGCGCAGTTCATGATCGTCGCGAGCCGACTCGACGACGGCGCAGCGGCCATGCAGCCCATCCTGGTCTCCGATCCCATCGACCTGGACGCCGCGTCCACCGGTCGTGCGGGCGCCGAGCTCGTCGAAGGTGTGCGATGACAACGGCATCTCCGGAGCTGGCCGCCGAATGGGCCGAGCGGATGAACCCGTTGCCGGGACACGCGGTGCGCGCGGCGGTCTCGACGGGTCTCGCCGAGCAGCTCGACACCTGGACCACGTTGACATCGATCCACCGGGCGATCGACGCCGATCCCACCGCCGTTCGGGTGCTGGTCGAATACCTCGAGTCGCTCGGCCTGGTCGAGCGCGAAGGAGGAACGAAGCTCCGGTTGACGCCCGCAGGGAGACTCATGCTCGTCAGCGACCCCTACGGATTCGCGCAGCACTGGCACACGAACTCGTTCGCACATCGCATCGAGGCAGCGTTCGCGCAGCTCGAGGAGTCTGTCCGTACGGGCACCCCGTGCTACGAGCTGGCTCACCGTACGAACCTGTACCGCGATCTTCGCCCGGACTCAGGTCACCTCGCCGAGGCCTTCTCGTCAGCGAAGTCCCTGACCCAGCACTCGGCGCGCAGGCTCGCCGAGTGGATCGACATCCCAGAAGGATCGACCATCACCGAGCTGGGATGTGGGGTGGGTCAGTATCTATGCGCTGTCCTGAGCGCGCGTCCATCGCTGACCGGTGTCGGCGTCGACCTCCCGGCCGTGGTCGCGCACGCGGAGTCCGACTGGGCAACCCAGGACGACGTGCAGGGCCGCATCCGCGGGATGGCATGCGACATCTTCGAGGATGTGCCGACCGGGGCCGACCTGTACCTCTTGTGCAATGTCTTGGTCGACCTTCCCGAGCAGCGAGCCACTGCCCTACTCGGACGAGTGGCACGCGCGGACGACGAGGTGCGCCTTGTGGTGGTGGAGCTCGCAAGCGATCTTGCGCCGCCGGCCCTGGTCACGCACATGAACCTGCACCAGTTCGCCATGACCGGCGGTCGACTTCGAAGCTCTGGGGAGCTCCGCGCGATCGGCGAACTCGCTGGTTTCGCGTGCGTGGACGAGACCGCGCTCGGCGGCGGCATCCTCGCGCTGAGTCTCCTCTCGTCCTGACAGAAAGCCCCGCCGCTCGAGTGTTGCAGCCCCGACGCTCATGGCCGGCTGCCGGTCGTCCCGGCGAGCCGGGCGCCCGCGCGCGCCCGGCCGGCGGGGCGACCTCGATCGACCGGGACATGCAGGCGCCCCCGACCGGAAGTCGGGGGCATCTGGTGGAGCCGCCTATCGGAATCGAACCGATGACCTATTCATTACGAGTGAATCGCTCTGGCCGACTGAGCTAAGGCGGCGTTACGTCCGCGGGATCACCGCGGACGCGGCACGAGTATACGCACGGGCGGGCGCGTCCCCGAAATCGGGCGAGGCCCTCCCCGTGGTGGTCAGAACGTGAGCCATGGCTCACGTCCTGACCACCAGGTCAGCGGGCCCGCGGCGCTGTGGTCAGCACTTCAGTGACTTGCCGGGGTCCTTGCCGTCGAGCAGGTAGTTGTCCACGGCGTTGTCGACACAGGAGTTGGAGCGGCGGTAGGCGGTATGCCCGTCCCCGTCGTAGGTGATCAGCCGACCGTTCTGCAGCATCGATGCGAGGCGCTGCGACCACTCGTACGGCGTCGCGGGGTCGCGGGTGGTGCCGAGCACCAGGATCGGGTCGGACCCGGCCGCGGTGACCTTCTTGGGTGCGCCGGTCGCCTTCACGGGCCACTCGCCACAGATCGCGGTGCCCCAGGCCAGCATCGGACCCCACGTCGGCGCGGTCTTCACGAACGACGCCTGGTCCTTCGCGTACGCCGCCGGGTCGCTGCTGGAGTCGCGGTCCAGGCAGTTCACGGCGTTGATCGCCTGCATGATGTTGCCGCTGTAGGAGCCGCCGGAGTCGCGCTCGGCGTAGGTGTTGGCGAGCTTCATCAGCGCGGTGCCGTCGCCGCCGAACGCGCTGCGCAGCGCCGAGGTGAGCACGCCCCAGCTGCCCTGGTCGTACATCGCGGCGGCGATGCCCATCGACGCCCAGCCCTCGGTCAGCTTCGAGACGTTGGCGTCACCGCTGACGGGGATCGGCTTGGCGTCGACCTGCTTGAGGAAGTCCCGGATCTTCTGCTGGCCGGCCTCCTGGGAGGAGCCGAGTGGGCAGTTCCCGCCCGCGACACAGTCCTTGACGTACGCCGCGGTCGCCCGCTCGAAGCCCTCGGCCTGACCGCGGTTCATCTCGGTGTTGGTGAGGTCGGGCGCGACGACCCCGTCGAGCACGAACTTGCCGACGCGCGTAGGGAACTGGTCGGCATACGTCGACCCGAGGAAGGTGCCGTACGACTTGCCCAGGTAGTCCAGCCGGGTCTCACCGAGGGCGGCCCGCAGGACGTCCATGTCCTTGGCCGCCTCGACGGTCGACACGTGCCCGAGCAGCGGCCCGGCCTTGGTCTTGCACGCGTCGCCGAAGCCCTTGGCGTTCTTCATCGTCTGCGCCTGCTCGGCCTGGTCGTCCGGGGAGGGGTCGGCACCGAGATAGCTGTCCAGCTGCTGATCGTCCAGGCAGGTGATCGGCGCGGAACGCTGCACCCCACGCGGGTCGAACCCGACGACGTCGTACGCCTTGCGCACCTTCCCGCTCACGACGAAGTCGGCGGACGCGGCGTAGTCGACGCCGGAGCCGCCGGGCCCACCGGGGTTGACGACCAGCGAGCCCTTCTTGTCACCGGTCGCCTCCTGCTTCAGGACCGCGACCTGGACCGTCCCGGCCGCCGGCTTGGCGTAGTCGATCGGAACGGTGAGCCCCGCGCACTTCGCGCCGTCCTGGCAGTCCTCCCACTTCAGCTTCTGGGTGTAGAAGCGCGCCAGCGACGGAGACGGCGCGGCGTTCGCCGGCGCGGACGTGCTCGCGCCGCCGGTCGTGCCGGTCGCGCTCGGCGGCGCGCCCTCGACGCTGGCGTCCCGGTCGCAACCGGCGAGCACCGTCGCCAGACCGAGCAGGCCGACCGCGGCCATCCGCCCGTACCCGGGGCGGCGCGATGTCGTCGAACTCACGTGTCGTCTCATTTCGCTGGAGGTTGTACGTCCGTGTAGACGCTAACCGACCGACCTGGACGCGCCCGCTCAGCGAGGCAACCGGAGGGAGATCGCCATCGCCTCCAGCGCGAGCAGCGGAGGCACGTTGGCCTCGATCCGCTCGCGCGCCGTGCCGATGGCGTCCATCGCGAGGAGAAGCTGCTCGGATGACAGGGCCCCGGCGAGCGTACGGACCTCGTCCGCCAGGTCGGCGTTGACGAGCTCGACCGGCGAACCCGCCTGCGTGACGAGGGCGTCCCGGTAGATCGACAGCAGATCGACGAGCGACCGGTCCACGACGTCTCGTCCGAACCGGGTGGCCCGGGTCTTCTGCTCCTTCTCCAGCGCGGCCACCTGGGACCGGATGTGCGGCGGCTGGGTCCGAGCCTCGGGGTCCGCACCGAGCTGCTCGAGCAGCCTGGTCTTCTCGGCCGCGTCCCGCTCGGCCGAGCTGGCCGACTGCTCCTGGGTGGCGATCGCCGCGAGGTTCGCCGCGGCCTCCATCGCGTCGCCCAGCGACCGGATCCTGCCCGCCAGGCGCAGGATGTCGCGGCGCCGGCCGCGAGCGCCCTCGTCGCGGGCGAGCCGCCGAGCGAGCCCGACGTGCGACTGGGCGGCTCGGGCGGCGTACTCGGCCATCGCCGGCTCGATGCCGTCCCGCCGGGTCAGCAGCTCGGCGACCGCGGCCACCGGAGGCGTCCGCAGCCGTACGTGCCGGGAGCGGCTGCGGATGGTGATGATGACGTCCTCGACCGACGGCGCGCACAGCAGCCAGACCGTCCGCTCGACCGGCTCCTCCAGCGCCTTCAGCAGGGCGTCGGCCGCCCGCTCGGTCAGGCGGTCGGCGTCCTCGATGACAATGACGCGCCACGCTCCGACGGAGGGTCGGTGCTGCGCCAGCTGGGCGAGCTCGCGCGCATCCTTGACCTGGATGGACAGCCCCTGGGTGGCCATCACGGTCAGGTCGGCGTGGCTGCCGTCCAGGACGGTGTGGCACTCGTGGCAGGTGCCGCAGCCGCCGTCCGGGCACAGCAGCGCGGCGGCGAACGCGCGCGCCGCCGTCGAGCGCCCCGAACCCGGCGGCCCGGTCAGCAGCCAGGCGTGCGTCATCCGCGCCCGGTCCGCGACGGCGTCCCGCAGCGTCGTGACGGCCTGCTCCTGGCCGATGACGTCCCGCCAGACGCTCATGCCGACTCACCCACCAGGTCGCCGACGCAACCCTTGACGATCTGCGCGACCTCGGCGGCGGGCAGCGCGGCGTCGACCACCAGGTAACGGTGCGCCTCGGCCTCGGCGAGCTCGAGGAAGTGACGGCGCACCCGCTCGTGGAAGTCGTCGCCCTCGCTCTCCAGGCGGTCGTGGACGTCCCCGCGGCGCGCGCGCCCCACCTCGGGGGTGACGTCCAGCAGGACGGTCAGCGTCGGGCGCAGGTCCTCGGTCGCCCACAGCGAGAGCCGCTGCACCTCCTGGGCGTCCAGGTCGCGGCCGGCACCCTGGTAGGCGACGGAGGAGTCGAGGTAGCGGTCCTGCAGCACCACGGCGCCGCGTTCCAACGCAGGCCGGACGACGGTCGTCACGTGCTGGGCGCGGTCGGCCGCGAAGAGCAGCGCCTCCGCCCGCGGCGCGAGGTGGTCGCCGTGCAGCACGAGCTCGCGGATCTGCTGCCCGACCGGCGTCCCGCCCGGCTCACGGGTGACCACGACCTCGTGACCGCCCTCGCGCAGCCAGGCGGCGAGCCGCTCGATCTGGGTGCTCTTGCCGGCGCCGTCGCCGCCCTCGAACGCGATGAAGACTCCCGACGCACCGGACGGGGACGTACTGGCTGGCGGCATGGCGATGAGCCTAGGCCAGCCCTACGACGACGGCCGCTTCACCGCCCAAGCCGGTCGCTGCGTCAGGCCGTCGACCACCCGCCGTCGGCGATGCGGATCGGACGTCGTGCAACTTCAGCGTCGCTCGGGCGTCTTCACCGCATAGGTCCCGGGCGGCGCTCGCCGTCCGGCAAGGGGTCACCACAGGGGAGAAGCATCATGAAGAGCAACCGTCAGCGGTTCGCCATTGCCTGCGGCGCCGGCATCACGGCCGCCGTCACCACGATCGTCATCGCGACCTCCGGTCACGCGGCGACCACGCCGGGCGCCACCGCGAGCGCCGGGTCGACCTCGCCGGCGCCGACCGCGTCGTCGCCCGGCACCAGCCCCGCCACATCTTCGACCGGGTCGCCCACGACCAGCCCCGGCGGCACGGGTACTCCGACCGGCGACAGCACGGCCACCGTCCCGCCGCCCAGCGGCGGCAGCACGGGCATCACGACCCGGCCCGGGCCGTGCGGGCCGGGCATGCACGGCTCTGACTCCATGACGGTGACGTACACCGCGTCGGCGGGTAGCAGCTCGGCCGGGACGTACGACGTCTGGGTGCGCTCGCGGCAGGCCGCCGCCGGCTCCTGGCGCAAGGAGCTCGGCCACATCGAGCCCGGGCAGTCACGCACGGTCCGGCTGTCCTGGCCGGCGCAGTACGCGGACGTCGCCGTCTACGTCGGCTACCAGTCCGAGGTGGACACCAGCGAGACCGTGGCGTACGACGCGCATCCGCACTTCACGACCTGCGGTTCGGCAGCGCCGTCCACGACCGGGCCGAGCGCGCCGCAGACGGCCGAGCCGCCGACGCCGTCGCCGGTCACGACCGCGCTCGGCGTCACCGGCTGACGCCCTTCCGAGACGCCCGGTGCGGGGGTGGCACCGAGTGCCGCCCCCGCCCCGGGCGTCTACGGCGGCTCAGTCCTGCCCAGCGCGCTCGCTGCTGGCGTGGATGGCGTCGCGGACCCACTCGGCGAGGCCGGGCGCGTCGAACGCGTCGTCGTACGCCTTCGTGTACCTGGGGTCGGCCACGTACATGTCCCCGAGGGCGCGGTGCATCTGTGGCGACACGTCGTAGAACCAGCGCGTCATGTGCTCCCGGTGCGCTTCGACGGCGTCGGCGGCCACGACGTTGTCAGCCGGCGTGCGGGCCTTGAACAGCGCCGCGAGACGGGCCTGGATCTGGTCGCCCTCCGCCTTGATCTGCGCCCAGTCGGCCTGGGTGTAGGTCTTCGCGCGCCGCTGCGACTCCTTCCAGGCGTCCGTGTCACCCCAGCGCTCCTGCGCCTCCGCCTGGCGCTCCTCGTAGCTCTCGCCGAACAGCTGCTTCATGTCGTCGGTGGTCATCGGCTGGTCTGCCATGGTCTTCTCCAGTGCGTTGTCGATCGCTGTGACGAGCCGGTTCATCTCGTCCAGCCGGGCCATGACCGCGGCGCGCTGCCGGCGCAGGTGCGTGGCGGCGTCGCCGGACTCCAGCAGCTGGGCGATCTCCTCCAGCGGCAGCTCCAGCCGCCGGTACACCACGATGTGCTGCAGCCGGACCAGGTCGTCCTCGGTGTAGAGCCGGTACCCGGACGCCGACCGCTCGCTGGGTACGAGCAGCCCGATCCGGTGGTAATGGTGCAGCGTCCGCACGGTGATCCCGAGCTGCTCGGCCACCTGTCCCACCGTGTACGCCATCGCCGGCACCTCCGCCCTTCCGTCGGTCATGGGACGAGCGTGCTCGCTGACGCGACGTCAGGGTCAAGCCGCGTTCACGGGTCTACCGCGAATCCCCGCAGAACTCGCGCGATCTGCTCGACGTCTTCGGTCCTACCTGTCGCCACGGCCAGCACGAGCTGCTCTGCCGCGTCCACGTCGAAGTCAGGATCGAGCTCGCCGATGCCGTTCACCTCGATGAACGTCCATGCGGTGTTCCAGCCGGCGCGCTTGTTGCCGTCGACAAAGGGATGGTTGCGCTGCAGGGAGTGCATCAGGGCGGCCGCCTTGACCCACGGGTCGGGGTAGGCGTCCTCGCCGAAGACCGTTGCACACGGTCGGGCGAGGGCGGACGCGAGCAGACCTGCGTCCCTGACCTGCGCCTCGACCCCGACCGCGACGAGCACGGCGATGACGTCGCGCTGGGTCGGGTACCGCATCAGGCCAGGCGGTCGTTCAGCTCCGCCGACTTGCGCGCCACCTGGGCGGCCACGTCCGCGTACGACCTGGACGTCACGGCCTCCATGACCGCACGGTGCGCAAAGGTCCGTAGCGAGGTGCCCTCGCGCTCCGCGGACTCGCGCAGGTCCTGGAGCTCGTCGTCGGTGAACGTCAGGCTGAGTCCGGGCATGCGGTCATCGTACGCCGCGTGGTACCTGTCTCGGTACCACGACGAGCCGCCCCGCGATGCCGACGACCAGGACGACCACACCTAGCGCGACCGACCGCCACGGCAGCGTCGCCACCAGCGACAGGCAGCCGAGGAGCCCGATCACCTGCAGGGCCCTCGGGTAGATCCGGTACTCCCCCGACTGCGTCAGCGCCGACGCGTTCGCGACCGCGTAGTAGAGCAGCACCCCGAACGAGGAGAACCCGATCGCGCCGCGCAGGTCGGCCACCAGCACCAGCGCCGCGACCACCAGGCCGACGGTCAGCTCGGCGCGGTGCGGCACCTGGTACGTCGGGTGCACGGCTGCGAGCGGACGCGGCAGGTCTCCCTCGCGCGCCATCGCCAGCGAGGTCCGCCCGATGCCGGCGACCAGGGCGAGCAGGGCTCCGGTCGCGGCCAGCGCGCCGGCGACCCGGACGAGCGGCTCGGCCCACGACCAGGTGGCACCGGCGGCGTCGGCCAGCGGTGCCGTCGCCCCGGCCAGTCGGTCCGCACCCAGGACGCCGAGGGTGCTCATGCCGACCACCACGTACACGACGATGGCGAGCGACAGCGCGATCAGGATGGCCAGCGGGATCGTTCGACGCGGGTCGCGCACCTCCTCGCCCATGGTCGCGATCCGCGCGTAGCCCGCGAACGCGAAGAAGAGCAGCCCCGCGGACTGCCAGATGCCGTACAGGTCAACGGATCCCGAGGACCAGACGCGGCTGCCGGAGAACGAGCCGCCACCCAGGCAGGCCACCACGAGCACGGCCAGCAGCACGAGCACGACTCCGACGATCACCTTGGTGGCCAACGCCGTTCGCGTCACGCCGCGCAGGTTGACCGCGGTCACCGCCAGCACGACTGCGGCGGCCACCGGACGCTGCCACCCGTCCGGCACGGCGTACGCCGCAGCCGTCATCGCCATCGCGGCGCAGCTGGCGGTCTTGCCGATGACGAAGCACCAGCCCGCGAGGTACCCCCACCACGGGCCCAGCCGCTCCCGCCCGTACACGTAGGTGCCGCCGGACGCGGGGTACTGCGCGGCGAGCTGGCCGGAGGAGGTGGCGTTGCAGAAGGCCACGACCGCGGCGAGCGCCAGCCCGACCAGAAGCCAGGAGCCGGCCGCAGCGGCCGCGGGCGCGAATGCCGCGAACACCCCGGCACCGATCATCGAGCCGAGCCCGACGGTGACCGCGTCCCCGAGCCCCAGCCGCCGCGCGAGTGTCGTCGTCACGCCGCCGCCATCGCCGTACGGATGCGTTCACCGGTCCGAGCGATCTCCTCGCGCGGGAGCGGCTCCATGGCGTCCTCCCAGACCGGCAGCAGGTGCCCGGCCATGTCGAGCCGGCCGAGAGGTCGGGGCAGGAACCAGACGTGGAAGTGCGAACCGCCGTCGCCCCACCGGTACAGGTGCACGCGAGCGACGTCACCCAGACCCAGCAGCGCCCTGTCCACCTTCGCGCAGACCACCCCGAAGCCGGCCTGGCCCTCCGGCGACAGGTCCGAGAACGAGTCGACGTGCTCGGCACTGGCCAGCCAGACCGCACCGCGCAGCGAGGTACTGCCGGGGTTGTGCAGGTGCCAGTGCTCGTCCGACCAGAGCACGTCGGCGCGGTCGGACCAGTCGCAGGCGCCGCACGGACCGCCGCCGGACTCGCCGCGCCGGGGCGGCTCGGGCACAACCAGGTCAGCGGGCTCGCGCAGGGTCAGGGGCTCGGCGTAGGGCAGGGACATCACGGCCTCCTCGGTGTCGTGATCCCAGACTCCGCCGTACGACCGCCGCCGGCTTGATCGGCCTTGCTCACTCCGTGCCATGCCGGTTCGCGAGCCACTCCTCGCGCAGGATCGCCAGGTGCAGGTCGTCCCACCACGTGCCGTCCTCTCCGAGCACCGCCTGCACCGAGCGGCCCTCCAATCGGAGCCCGTGCCGACGCAGCAAACGCTCCGAGGCGACGTTGCCGGCGAAGACGTCCGCGCGGACGCGCCTCAGGCCGAGCGGCCCGAAAGCCATGCGCAGCAACGCATCTGCGATCTCACCACCCCAACCCTGACCCTGCTTGTCGTGGTGCAGCGTGTAGCCGATCACGCCCTCCCACTCCGAGGTCGCGACACGTCCCACGGCGGACGACGGCGTGAACCCGATCAGGGCGTCGCCCCACATCCGACCGTCGGTGGGGTCCACCACCGCGAGCGCCAGGCCCGGCTCGGTGGTGTCCGGCGTCATCCGGTGCACGTTGTACGCGACGCGTCGCTCGACGTCCGCGCGCGTCATGGCCGGGCTGCCGCAGTACCACTGCACCTGCGGGTCGGACCGGAACGCCAGCATCGCCTCGACGTCGTCGGACACGATGGGCCGCAGCAGCAACCGCTCGGTCCGCCACGGCAGCTCGACCATCCCGACTCCCGGTCGGTCCACCTCGAGTCGCTCAGCACTCATGGCGCCATGCTCGCACCCGGCCGGACATCACGTTCGTGCGAACACCCCGAGGGCGTCGTACGCGATCCAGGACCCCTGGTCCTTGGCGATCTCCAGGACGTTCTCCCCCGCCCGGAACAGACTGCGCCGCAACGGCCGCTCGAGGTACGCCGGGCCCGCGCCGTGTCCCGGCGCGCCGCGCTCGGACAGGAACGACGCGTCACCCTCGTCGGCAAAGATCAGCGGCTCCAGACGGACACCGTTGACCGCCAGACCGGCCGCACCGGCCCGTACGGGGTGCCGGTCGGTCAGCCACACGGCCAGGTCGAGGTCGTCCACCGGCGGGGTGTCGAGCCGGAAGCGCAGCCGGAACCGGTGCGAACGCCGTCCCGCCCAGGCGTCGTCCGGACCGGGCTGCAGGTAGCTCCACGCCACGTCGGCGCGGTCCCGGCCGTGGGTGAAGTCGACGTCGGCCGGGAAGACCGACTGGTACCGCACAAATCCCCCGGGTGACAGCGCCAGCTCCCGCCCGCGCCCGTCGAACCGGCCGACCGTCGCGACCGGCGTCCCGGTCACGGTGACCGACGTCGTCGAGGTCGCCGTGACCGGGTCGCTCGTCGACAGCGCAGCACCGTGGACGTCGACCGCCACGACGGCGTACTCCCAGCTCTCACCCTGTGCGCTGAGCCCGTGCTGAGCGAACATCGGCGGCTGCAGCTCGGCCAGCAAGTTCTCCGCGCGCGGCCGCAGCCGGGCGGCCGACGAGCGCCGTACGTGCTGACCGTGCACGCGGTAGCCGACCACGTCGGGATGGTGGGAGGGGTCCCAGGTCACGCTGATGCGGCGCAGGTCGCCGGAGGCCCGTGCCTCCAGACGTGAACCCGTGCCCGCCACGCGGTTCGAGGGAGCGAGTGCCATCACCGGACCCCCCTTCTCGTGCTCTGCCCAGGTGTGGTTGGTCCTACTCTGAACCGCCGACGTGGCCTCCGCGCGACGCACGGGTGACCGTCGGGTGACCTTTCCCGAGGGCGTAGGTTCGGCTTCCATGAGCCAGCCCACCCCCTTGTGCGCCGAGACCGAACGGTCCCTCGTCCGTACGGCCACCGCCCGACAGTCCGAGGGACGCGTGCCCGGCCTGCTGGGCGCGGTGGCCCGGCACGGTGACCTTTTGTGGAGCCACGGCGTCGGGGCGGCCGACCTGGACGACGCCGGCGTACCCCTGGACGCCGACACCCACTTCCAGGTCGCGTCCAACACCAAGACCTTCACCGCCGTGATGATCATGCAGCTGCGCGACGAGGGCCGGCTCACCCTGGACGACACCGCGGACCTGCACGTCGCCGAGTCCGCTCACCCGCACGTCACGGTGCGGCAGATGCTCGCGCACACGACGGGCATGCAGCGGGAGCCGGTCGGCGACGTCTGGGACACGCTGAGGTTCCCGGACCGCACGGAGCTGGTCGAGGGATGGAACGGTGCCGAGCGCGTGCTCCGGCCCCACACCCATTGGCACTACAGCAATCTCGCGTACGCGGTGCTCGGCGAGATCATCGCCCGGCTCGACGGCCGCGAGTGGGCCGAGAGCCTGCAGGCTCGGCTCATCGACCCGATCGGCCTGCGCCGCACCGGAACTCGTGGTGTCGCTCCGATGGCCGGCACCTATTACGTCCCGCCGTTCAGCGACGTCCCGATGCCCGAGCCCCGGCTGGACAAGCGCGCGACCGCGGCCGCCGGCGCGCTCTGGAGCACCGCAACCGACATGGCCGCGTGGCACGGCTTCCTGGCCGCCCCGGACGCGTCGATCCTCTCCCAGGACACCGTCGAGGAGATGTGTCAGCCGCAGATCGTCGGCGACACCACGAGCTGGACGTTCGGCTGGGGCCTCGGGCTCGAGCTCGCCCGGAAGGACGGTCGTACCTGGGTCGGCCACACCGGAGGCCTGCCCGGTGCGGTGACCGGTGTCTTCACCGAACGCTCCTCCGGCACAACGGGTCTCGTCCTGATGAACTCCACCAACGCCCCGGACCCGCGTGCGGCGGCCATCGACCTCGGCGCGTACGTGCTCGAGCACGACCCGGAGCCGCTGACGGCCTGGGCGCCGGGCACGGAGCAGCCGGACGAGCTCGTCCCGCTGATCGGCCGCTGGTTCTCCGAGGGCACCGGCTTCACCTTCGTGATCAAGGGCGGCCGCCTGGAGGCACGCATCGACGGCCTGCCGGCGAGCCGCCCGTCGTCGGTCTTCGAACCTCTCGGGGACGACGCCTACCGCACGGTCGCCGGCCGGGAGAAGGGTGAGCTGCTGCGGGTACGCCGCCACTCCGACGGATCGGTGCGCCAGCTGAACTGGGCGACCTACCGGTTCACCCGTGAGCCGCTGCCGTTCGGCGTCGACGTCCCCCAGCACTGATCCGGGCACGACGAAGGGCCGACCCGTTCGGGCCGGCCCTTCCTGTCGGTGACTACTTGGTCCAGGTGATGTGCTGGTCGTCGAAGCCGTCGTACTCGACGTCCGAGACCGCAGATCCGGGGATCTGGTAGAGGTAGCACTGCGTGGCCGTCTTGCCCAGCTCCGGGTTGTCGCCGCTCTTGCAGGCCTCCGTGTCGCCGTACAGCCGCTTCGCACCCTTGTTGGCAGCGCTGATCTTGGGGTGGAAGAACAGGCCGTTGACGCTGGTGCTGTTGCTGCCGCCCTGGACGTTGGTGACGTCGAAGGTGAGGTAGTAGAGCGTGCCGTTGGCCTTGTTCAGGTTGGCCTCGGTGTAGGCGGCCGCCGGCGCGACCTCCAGCTTCTTCGGAGTGATGGTCATGATCTCCGGGCTGTTGTCGGACCCCTCGTCGATGGTGCCGGGCTGACCGAACTTCAGCGTGGAGTCCGGGGCGGTGAGCTTGGTGCTGCCCGCTGCCGGGGCCGAGGCGCTCGAGGCGCTCGAGGTCGCGGAGCTGGTGGAGGAGTCGGACGTCGTGGGCGACTCGCTCGTGGTTGTGGAGGAGGAGGACGGCGTCGGCGCCTCACTGGTGGACGACGCCGTCGGGGCGGCGGGGCTCGGCGCGGTGACCTCGGTGTCCTGGCAGGCGCTCAGGCCGAGAGCGCCGACCAGCGCGAGGGAGACGACGGTGGCGCGGGTGACACGGCTGCGGTTGCGGGTCATGGGGGAGCTCCTTGTGCGGTGTGCCGTTGGCATGAGTTCGTGCCTCCGACGGCGTACCCCCGCTCGGGGTTCCCCCGGCTCGCTACTTCTTCGCGGCGGCCTTCTTGGTGGTCGTCTTCTTCGCCGTCGTCTTCTTGGCCGCTGCCTTCTTCGTCGTCGTCTTCTTCGCGGTCTTCTTGGCCGCGCGCTTGCGGGTGGTCGGCCCCTTGGCCCGCTTCTCCGCCAGCAGCTCGTACCCGCGCTCCGGGGTGATGGTCGCCGGGTCGTCGTCCTTGCGCAGCGTCGCATTGGTCTCGCCGTCGGTGACGTACGGACCGAAGCGCCCGTCCTTGACCACGACGGGCTTGCCGGACGCCGGGTCCGCGCCGAGCTCCTTCAGCGGCGGAGCGGCGGCCCGCCCGCGGCGCTTGGGCTCGGAGTAGATCTGCAGCGCCTCCTCCAGCGTGATGTCGAACAGCTGCTGCTCGGTCTGCAGGGACCGCGAGTCGGTGCCCTTCTTGAGGTACGGCCCGTACCGGCCGTTCTGCGCGGTGATCTCCACCTGCTTCTCGGACTCGTTGCCGTCCTCGCCGGTGACCGTCTCGGTCGTGACGCCCACGACCCGGGGCAGGCTGAGCAGCTTGAGCGCGGTGTCGATGTCGATCGTCGCGAGGTCCATGTCCTTGAACAGGCTCGCGGTGCGCGGCTTGGGCTTGGCGACCTTCTTGGTCCGCTTCGGCTTCTCCCCGTCGGCCGGCGCGGGCGCCGGGGCGTCCTCGGGGAGCACCTCGGTGACGTACGGCCCGTAACGACCGGCCTTGGCGATGATGTCGTGCCCGGTCTGCGGATCCTGCCCGAGGACGCGGCCGTCGTCGTCCGCCGCCTCCAGCAGCTCGCGGCCCTTCTCCGGGGTCATCTCGTCCGGCGCGATGTCGTCGTTGATGGTCGCGCGGCGCGGACCCTTCTCGACCGCCTCCGCGTCGGTCACCTCTCCCGTCGCGGCGTCGACGCCCTGCGGCCGGGTGTCCTCGACGTACGGCCCGTAGCGACCGACGCGCACGACGATGCCGTCGCCGATCTCGATCGTGGAGATCTCGCGGGCGTCGATGTCGCCCAGGTGCTCGACCAGATGGCTCAGGCCCTCGCCGGTCATCTCCCCGCGGGAGGAGGACGCGAGGGAGCCCGCGACCTCGCTCGGCGGCGGGGACTCGTGGAAGGTCTCGGGGTTGCCGAAGTAGAAGCGGGTCAGCCAGGCGACCCGGTCGTCGTTGCCGGCGGCGATGTCGTCCAGGCCCTCCTCCATGGAGGCGGTGAACTCGTAGTCGACCAGGCTCGGGAAGTGCTCCTCCAGCAGCCGCGTCACCGCGAAGGCCAGCCAGGTGGGCACCAGCGCCGTGCCGCGGGTCCCGACGTACCCGCGGTCCTGGATCGTGCCGACGGTCGCGGCGTACGTGGACGGCCGACCGATCCCCTTCTCCTCCATGGCCTTGACCAGGGTCGCCTCGGTGTAGCGCGGCGGCGGGCTGGTGGTGTGGCCGTCCGCCTCGGCCCGCAGCACCTCCAGGCCGAGCCCCTCGGCCATCTTCGGCAGCCGGCGCTCCTGGTCGGCCTCCTCGTTGCGGGTGACGTCGCGGCCCTCCTCGTACGCGGCGAGGAAGCCACGGAAGGTGATGACCGTGCCGGAGGCGGAGAACTCGGCCGTGCGGGCGAACCCGGTCGACTCGACCGGCACCGAGAGCCGCACGGTCGCGGTCGACCCGCGCGCGTCGGCCATCTGCGAGGCGACGGTGCGCTTCCAGATCAGCTCGTACAGGGCGAACTCGTCACCGCGCAGCTCGCCGGCCACCTGCGCCGGCGTACGGAAGCGGTCGCCGGCCGGGCGGATCGCCTCGTGCGCCTCCTGGGCGTTCTTCGCCTTCTTCTCGTACGTCCGCGGTGCGTCCGGGACGTACTCGGCGCCGTACAGGTCGCGCGCCTGCTGCCGTGCCGCGCTGAGGGCCGACTCCGACAGCGTGGTCGAGTCGGTACGCATGTAGGTGATGTAGCCGTTCTCGTACAACCGCTGGGCGACGCGCATGGCGTTCTTGGAGGACAGGCGCAGCTTGCGGCTGGCCTCCTGCTGCAGCGTCGAGGTGGTGAACGGCGCGGACGGACGCCGGGTGTACGGCTTCTCCTGCACCGAGCTGACGGTCGCGCGCGACTGGGCGACCGACTCGGCCAGCGAGGTCGCCCGCTGCTGGTCGAGGTGGACGAGGTCCTGGGTCTTCAGGACGCCGCGGTCATCGAAGTCGCGCCCGACGGCGACGCGCTTGCCGTCCACGCCGGTGAGGCGGGCGGTGAAGGCCTGGCCGGCCGACTCGGGCCGGAACTCCCCCTCGACGTCCCAGTACGACGCCGCGACGAACGCCATGCGCTCGCGCTCACGCTCGACGACCATCCGGGTCGCGACCGACTGGACGCGGCCGGCGGACAGGCCGCGGCGGATCTTGCGCCACAGGACCGGGCTGATCTCGTACCCGTAGAGACGGTCGAGGATGCGGCGGGTCTCCTGGGCGTTGACGAGGCGGTCGTCCAGGTCGCGGGTGGCGTTCGCGGCGCGCTGGATCGCCTCCTTGGTGATCTCGTGAAAGACCATCCGCTTCACCGGGACCTTGGGCTTGAGCACCTCGAGCAGGTGCCAGGCGATGGCCTCGCCCTCGCGGTCCTCATCGGTGGCGAGGTAGAGCTCGTCGGAGTCCTTGAGCAGCCGCTTGAGCTCGGACACCTTCTTCTTCTTGTCGGCGTCCACGACGTAGTAGGCGTCGAACCCGTTGTCGATGTCGACGGCGAACTTGCCGTACGGGCCCTTCTTCATGTCCGCCGGCAGCTCCGACGGGTTCGGCAGGTCGCGGATGTGACCGACGCTGGCGTCGACGGTGTAGTCGCTGCCGAGGTACTCGCCGATCTTCTTGGCCTTGGCCGGTGACTCGACGATGACGAGCTTGCGGGACACGGGCTCCTCCTGTCCGGCCGGGCACGTGCAGCGGATTCGTCGCTGCTCCGACGTGTGGCCGGTACGACCATAAGGCCTTCCGCTGCATGCTCCCGGTCAGGGCGCCCGCTGCCCGCCCAGTCTAGTTGAATGTTCAACTACAAGGCTCTAGGCTGTGCCCATGAGTGATCGCCAGCCCGTGCTGTACCTGAGTCACGGCGCGCCGCCGCTGGCCGACGACGCCACCTGGACCCGTGAGCTCGCCCAGTGGGGCGCCGACCTGCCGCGCCCGAAGCGCATCCTGATCGTCTCCGCGCACTGGGAGGCCGCCCCGGTTGCGCTCTCCTCCACCACCGGCGCTCCCCTGCTGTACGACTTCTGGGGCTTCCCGGAGCGCTACTACCAGGTCCGTTACGACGCCCCTGCCGCTCCCGACCTGGCCCGCGACGTGGAGGCGCTCGTCCGGCAGCCCGGCGTACCCGTGCACCGTGACGAGTCCCGCGGCCTGGACCACGGCGCGTACGTCCCGCTGAAGGAGATGTACCCCGACGCCGACATCCCGGTCCTGCAGATGTCGATGCCGACGCTGGACCCCCAGCAGCTGTTCGCCCTGGGCCGCCGGCTGGCGCCGCTGCGGGACGACGGCACGCTGGTCGTCGGATCGGGCTTCACCACGCACAACCTGCACTGGTTCGACCCCAGCGCCGGCGCGGATGCCGCCCCGCCGACCCCGTCTTCGGAGTTCGACGCCTGGGCGGCCGAGACGGTCGCGGGCGGTGACGTCGACGCGCTGATGGACTTCCTGCACCGCGCGCCCGCGGCCCAGGAGGCTCACCCCCGGACCGAGCACTGGGCGCCGCTGTACGTCGCGCTCGGCGCCGCGTCCGAGGACCGCGTCGAGGCCGACAGCGTGATCGACGGCTTCTGGTTCGGCCTGTCCAAGCGGTCCTGGCAGCTCGCCTGACCCGCACCCCTCCGCGCCGAGAGGCCCACCTCTCGCCTCAGAGGCCCAGCGTTCCGAGGTGGACCGGTGGGCCGTTCGGGCGGCTGGTGGGCCTCTCGGCGGGGCTGCGGGCGGCCTCAGCGGACGAGCAGGCCGTCGGCGACGAGCTCGCGGATCTGCGGGAGGGCCTGCGCCCGAACGGCGTCCGGACTCGCCTCGACCAGCGAGGCGATGGCGTCGAGCGCCTGACCGGCGGTGAGCGACCCGTCGGCCACGGACAGGTACGCCGCCAGCACCGTGTCGGCGCGGACGGAACGCCCCAGCCCGCCACCCTGTCGCACCAGGATCACGCTCGGGTCGTCAGCGCCCGGCCGGCCGTGGCGTTCCTCCGTGACGTCGGGAGCACACCGCCACGCGGTCCCGAGCACACCTCGGTCACCGTGCTCGGCCAGCCAGGTCCGTGCCTCGAGGCCGGCGAGCACGGTGGGTCCCATCGGCGAGGCCACGGGTCCGGTGGTCGCGTCGACCAGGTCGACCCAGGGCTCGCGAGCGTCGCGCGGACGCTGCAGCGTGATCACGCCGAAGCCGACCTCTCCCACTCCGCGGCTGTCGAAGTCGGCGAGCCAGCCGGCGTACATCTGCTCGAATCCCTCGGTGCCGGAACGGTGTCCGCCGTCGCCGGCCCACAGCTCGGCGTACTCCGCAGGGTCCTGGACGTCGCGCTGCACGATCCACGCGTCCAGACCGGTGCCGCCGATCCACGACCGGACGACGTCACGCCAGTCGCCGCCGGACGGGACCTCCCAGTTGCCCAGCAGCTGGGCGACGCCGCCCGGCCGCAGGTGGCCACCGACCGTCCGTACCAGCCCCTCGACCACCGCGTGGCCGACCTGGCCGCCGTCGCGGTACTCGTACGTCGGCATGGCGTCCGTGCGCGGCGTGATGACGAACGGCGGGTTGCTGACCACGAGGTCGAACGTCTCGTCGGCCACCGGATCGAGCATCGAACCGGCGCGGACGTCCCAGTCCACGCCGTTCAGGGCGGCGTTGAAGCGGGTCGTCGCGAGCGCCCGCTCGGAGACATCGGTCGCCACGACGGATGACGCGTGCGCGGACAGGTGCAGCGACTGCACGCCGCACCCGGTGCCGAGGTCCAGCGCCCGATCGACCGGTCGCCGCGCCGTCCAGGACGCCAGGGTCATCGACGCGCCCCCGATGCCGAGGACGTGGTCGACCGGCAGAGGCCTGCGGGTGACGCCCTCCGCGAGGTCGGAGAGCACCCACCACTCGTGCTCGCCGTCGCCGTACGGCCGCAGGTCGAACAGGGTGCGGACCGCGTCGCCCACGCGCTCGACCACGCCGAGGGCCGCCAGCCGGTCGGCGCCCCAGCCGGGCAGCGCCCGGTCCACCTGCGCGGTCTCGACCGGGCAGCCCAGCCCGAACAGGCGGACGAGGACGGCGACCGGGTCGTCCGAGCCGCGAGTGACCAGCTCGGCCGGGACCGGCTGCTCGCGGTTCAGCGCGCGGCTCGCGCGGTCGCCGAGGACGTCCGCGACTCCGTCCAGGGTGAAGCCGGACGAGCGCAGCGCGTCCCGCAACGACGGCAGCTCCGCCCCCGTGTCCGGCACTCGTGACATCTCGTGCACCCTCGTCGACGTGTTGTCAGGTTGATCGGCAGGACGGATCGCGTCGCTCAGCTCATCAGGTTGCCGAGGAGGCCGCCCTGCTGCTGGTTGCCCTGAGCCGACGCCAGCGTCCACTCGCTCGGCTGCACCACGACGAAGCCCGGGCCGTGGAAGGCGTACTGGAACGCCTCGCCGCTGCCACCGCGCAGCATCGAGCGCATGTTCATGCTGCTCACGACCTGCGGCACGAGGTTCGCCGACCACGCGACCGCGGACTGGACGTCGACGTACGTCGGCTGCTGGGAGCAGTCGAGCACCACCGGTTGCCCGACGGCGTGCATCGCGACCGTGCCCTGCCCGTTCAGGACCATGTTGAACAGGCCGCCCGACATCATGCCGGCGCCCTGGACCCGCTTGATGTCCCAGCCGATCGACGCGTCGAAGGCCAGCAGGTTGCGGCCGTTGACCGAGATGCCGTCACCGGTGAGCTCGACCAGGAAGACGAAGCCCGCCTCGGAGGCGAAGAACACCTCGCCCTGACCCGTGACGCGCATCAGCGGCACGTCCTCGCTGGTCATCACCTTCTTGAGCAGCTTGCCGACCGACCCGGCGCCCTCGTGGTTGAACGTCACCTGCCCCTGGTAGGCGACCATCGCGCCCTTGACGGACAGCACGTCCTGGCCGAGCGACACCCGCAGCATCTGCGGGTTCTGCAGGCCGAACCGCTGCTGGCTCTGGACCTCGAGGTTCTGCTGGTCGAAAAGGTTGCTCTGCATGTCCGCCCCTTGAGGAGATGGTGAGTGGTGGCGCACCCGCCAACGTGCGAACGGCGGGTCAGCGTTCCCCGGCCATGTCGGCCAGGCCCTCCTGCGCGGTCGAGTAGATGCGGAACACCTTGTCCAGACCCGTGATCTGGAAGTTGCGCAGCACCCGGTCGCTGGTGATGACCAGCCGCAGCTCGCCGCCCTGGACGCGGACCGTCTTGAGCCGGCCGACCAGGACGCCGAGGCCGGTGGAGTCCAGGAAGGGCACGTCCGTGAGGTCGGCGAGCAGCATCGTGTGGTCGGCGGCGATGACCGCCGCCAGCTCGTCGCGCAGCGTGGGCGCACTGAACACATCGACCTCACCGGCGAGGGTCACGACGGTGATGTCGCCCTCTTCGCGAGTGGTCACGGTCAGGTCCACAGTGCTGCTCCTTCTGCTCGGGTGATCCTGAACAGTATCGAGGCCCGGTAGGTGCACGACATACCGTGTCCTGTCGATGGATAGCTCCTCCACGGCCGACGCTGCCGCCACCTTCGACCCCGCCCAGGCCCTCGCGCGCCTGACCGGGGTCGGTACCGGCCGGCTGCTGCACGTCGAGGACCTGCCGGCCCGCAGCGAGCAGCTGGTCGACTGGCCGACCTGGGTGAACCCCCAGGTCGCCGCGGCCCTGCGCGGGAGCGGACTCACGCGGCTGTGGAGCCATCAGCGAGAAGCGGCCGACCTGGCGTACGAGGGCGAGCACGTGATCGTCTCGACGGGTACCGCCTCGGGCAAGAGCCTGGCGTACCTGCTGCCGATCCTGTCCGCGGCGTCCGACGGAACCACCGCAGCATCCGGGCGCGGCGCCACCGCCCTCTACCTCTCGCCGACCAAGGCGCTCGCCGCCGACCAGCTCGCGCGGATCGGCGGCTGGGCGGTTCCGGGCGTACGCGCGGCGACGTACGACGGGGACACCGCGGCCGACGAGCGGCGCTGGATCCGCGACCACGCCCAGATCGTGCTGACCAACCCGGACCTGCTGCACCACTCGCTGCTGCCGAACCACGAGCGCTGGGCGCCGTTCCTGCGCTCGTTGCGGTACGTCGTGGTCGACGAGTGCCACACCTACCGTGGCGTTTTCGGCGCGCACCTGGCAGCCGTCCTGCGCCGGCTGCGAAGGGTCGCCGCGAGGTACCAGTCGAACCCGACGTTCGTGCTCGCTTCGGCGACCGTCGCGGACCCCGCGGCGCACGCGTCGACGCTGGTGGGCGAACCCGTACGCCCGGTCACGCGTGACGGATCCCCCCGCGCGGCCATGACGTTCGGGCTGTGGGAGCCCGGCCCGCCGCCGGGCTCCGGCCCGGACGAGGGTCGTCGCTCGGCGGTCGCCGAGTCGGCCGACCTGCTCACCGCGCTGGTGGGGTCGGGCATCCAGACGCTCGCGTTCGCCAAGTCGCGCGTCGGCGTCGAGGTCATCGCGGACATGACGCGCTCGCGGCTGGCGTCGTCCGAGCCCGGCCTGGAGGGTTCCGTCGCGGCCTACCGGGGCGGCTACCTGCCGGAGGAGCGGCGTGAGCTGGAGCGGTCGCTGCGCTCGGGGGCCCTGCGAGGACTCGCGGCCACGAACGCCCTCGAGCTCGGCATCGACGTGAGTGGCCTGGACGCGGTGGTTCTCGCCGGATGGCCGGGCACGGTCGGCTCGCTGTGGCAGCAGGCGGGACGTGCCGGGCGCAGCGGTCAACGCTCGCTCGTCCTGCTGGTCGCGGCCGACGACCCGCTCGACACCTACCTGGTCCACCACCCCGCGCAGCTGTTCGGCCGCCCGGTCGAGGCGTCGGTTGTCGACGCCGAGAACCCGCACGTCCTCGCTCCCCACCTCGCGGCGGCCGCCGCCGAGCTGCCGGTCGTCCCGGCCGACGAGGTGTACTTCGGACCCACCATGCGTCCCCTGTTGGACAGCCTGGTGGAGCGACAGATCCTGCGGCGCCGGCCGCGCGGCTGGTTCTGGGCGAGGCACGACCGGCCGGGCGACCACGTGTCCCTGCGTGGCACCGGCGACCCGGTGGTCCGCATCGTCGAGAACCGCACCGGCCGGGTGCTCGGGACCGTGGACGCCGAGCGCTCGCACCGCGCCGCGCACACCGGGGCGGTCTACGTGCACCAGGGCCAGACGTACGTCGTGTCCGACCTGGACCTCACCGACGGCTCGGCGCACGTGACCGCAGGCGACCCGGGCTGGTCGACGGTCGCACGCTCGGTCAGCGCGTTCGACATCGTGGCGAGCGAGCGTCGCACGAGCTGGGGTCCGGTGGAGGTCCACTTCGGAACCCTCGACGTACGAACGCAGGTCACGTCGTTCCTGCGCCGGCTGCCGTCCGGTGAGGTGCTCGGTGAGCACCCGTTGGACCTGCCGGAGCAACGCCTGCGTACACGCGGTGCGTGGTGGACGGTCGAGCCCTCCGCACTTCTCGAGGTCGTCGCCGAGCGAGACCTGCCCGGTGCACTGCACGCAGCCGAGCACGCGTCGATCGGGATGCTGCCACTGGTCGCTCAGTCCGACCGGTGGGACATCGGAGGCGTCTCGACCGCCGTGCACCCGGACACCGGGCTCCCCACGGTGGTGGTCTACGACGGGTACCCGGGCGGTGCGGGTTTCGCCGAGCGCGGGTACGAGCGGGTGTCGACCTGGCTGCGAGCCACGCGGGACGCGATCGCGGGTTGTGCCTGCACCACCGGCTGCCCCTCGTGCGTGCAGTCGCCGAAGTGCGGCAACGGCAACCAGCCGCTCGACAAGGCCGGGGCTGTCGCGGTGCTCGACGTCGTGCTGCGTGGTGCGGTCGACCCGGCCGACCGGTCCCGCATCTGACCCTCCTCGGCCAGTAGGGTCGGAGCAGAACCTGTCGACCGAACCGACCGTCGGTCGCGTCAGGAGGTAGCCGTGATCGCCGTCGCCATCGTTTTCATCGTCATCGCCGCACTTCTGGTGCTGTGGTTCGCCTTCGCCACCGGTGACTCGCCGGACGTCGATCTCTCGGCTGCCGGGTTGGACGTCCACGTCGGCCCGTTCGTCGTCTTCCTGCTGGGCGCCGTCGCCATGGCGCTCGCGCTGGCCGCGCTGCGGTTCTTCTACTGGGGCACCCGCCGCGGCGCCCGGAAGCGCCGCGAGCGCAAGGAGCTGGAGCTCCAGGCGCGCGAGACCGCCAAGCAGCGCGACGAAGCCGTCGCCGCGCGAGAGCGTGAGCACGCCCGCCTCGCCGAGCGCGAGCGCTCCGCGGACGGTCCGCTCGACGGCCGTGACGTCGACCCGACCCGGGCAGATCACGACGCCGGTCGCCTCGGTGACCGGACCCGCGACGGCGACCTCGGTGGCGACCGGCGCGCCGGAGCCGACCTCGACGCCGACGGACGCCCGCTCGGACGGCACGACGACCTTCCGCCCGAGCCTCGCCGCTGAGCGCTGCCGAGGGCGACCGGCCGAGTACGGCCTCGCACCAGTCGATCTCATCCGATCAACTCCAGCACCGCCCCTTCGTGCAGCGCCCGGTACACCTCGTCGCGGATCGCGTTCGCGTCCTCGTGCGTGAGGGTCCGGTCCAGCGGACGCAGCGTCAGTCGCACCACGGCGTTCACCTGGCCCGGCCGCAGCTGCAGCCGTCGGCGCGCCCCGTGCGGGAGGTCGTCATGCGACGTCCGCGCCACGAGACGAACCTCCTCGAGCAGGGTGACGCGGTCTCCGAGGGCCGTCCGCACACGGTCGCCGATGGTCTCCTCGTCGACGGACCGGTCCAGGACGACGGACAGGTCGCGGCGCACAGCCGGCTGCATCGAGACCGGCCTCCATCGTTCGAGGTCCAGCATCTGCTCGCGGACGCGCGAGTCGGTACTCCCGATGAGTCGGATGTCGTGAATTCCCTTGCGCAGCATGAGGGCTCGTTCGAGCCCCAGGCCGAGCGCGAGTCCGGACCAGACCTCGGGATCCAGGCCACAACGGCGTACCAGGCCGGGGTCGACGAGACCGCACTCGGCCAGCTCGAGCCACTGGCCACCGTGCCGTACGTCGATCTGGCGGCCGCTCTCGGTGTACGGGTGGTCCGCCTCGACGACGCGCCATCGAGCACCGGGCAGGACCGCGTCGACGAGCGCAGACGCCATCGCGATCAGGTCGTCGGTGTCGAGCCCGCTGCTGCCGGTCGGTGATACGCCACAGGTCGACCTGGTGCGGCGTCCCGAGATGGGTGCGGTCGATCGCGTCCCGGCGGTACACCGGGCCGGGCAGCGCGTACAGCCGGTCGGTCGCGGCGGCCGACCGGTCCGCGGCGACCGGCCGGTCCGCGAGCGCGTCCAGCAGAGGCGGCACCCCGGCCGTCGTGTGGCTGCGCAGCATGACCGCCGGCCCGACGTACCGGCTGTAGCGGGCGTCCCTGGTGATCGCTGCCCGGTCGTACCCCAGGCGGTCGTAGTTGTCCTGGACGCTCACGAGCGGGCTCGTGCGGACGATCTCGGTCTCGGTGCCGGGCCACAGCGCACGCAGGACCTGGAGAATCGCGTCGAGCAGGCGCTGCAGGGCGTGAGAGCCCTGGTCGGAGTCGGTCAGGTCGCGGAGGTCGAGCGCGCGGCGGAGCTCGGCCGGAGTGAGGTACGTGGTCATGGTCGGTCCTTCGGGTCGTCCGGTGGTGGGGTGACGTCACCCCCGGCCGGACGGACGCGGACCTAGCGGCGCGAGCGCGCTGCCCCGCGGCCGAGCACCGGCCGGGGGCGGATAAATCGCTGCACCTGCTGCATCTCTCCAGCGTACGTCGCTCCGTGCCGCGGCCACAGCGAGTTCCCGCGGCGCTCCCCGCGGCGGCCTCATCGCCCCGGCTCCGCCAGGCCGGCACGGCTGCGTGCAGTCGCATCGCCCAGGCCGGGGACCGAGGCGGGCACGCTGACCAGCACCACGGCATCGGTGGAGCTCGCGGTGCACTCCAGCAGTACCCCACCGTTGGTCACGGCGAGACGGCCGGCTGCCGCACACGGCGCAACGCCCGGGACCGGGTTGAGAACGCGGTCGGCTGCGGCGAGCGCTGCGAGGTCGGCGGCCGTCCGCGCGCGGGTGCTCGCATGGACGGCACTCACCAGCGCCAGGCCACCCATCAGGACGAGGAGCAGGACGCCGCAGACGCCGACCATCACCACCGTGCCGGAGCCGAGGTCCGCGCGCCGCGACCTCATGACCCCTCCCCTGCGGCCTGCTCACGCTGGGCCCGGGCGGAGGCGGACAGCTCGTCGCGACCGAGCAGCCAGCCGAACGGCCCCGGTACCGGACTGCGCACGGTGACCTGCACGAGCTCCTCCTGCCCGCCCGTGACCACGGTTGCTCCGGCGGGCGCGTTGCGTCGTCCGGCGTTCTCGACCGCGGCCGCCGCATCGCCGCGGGCCGCGCTCCGAGCCGCCACCCGCGCGGCGTCCGCACAACGGATCTGGTCGATACCGATCACCAGCGCATTCAGCGCGATGGCAAGCACCAGGACGACGGCCGGAACGGCGGCCGCGAGCTCCGCCGAGACCATGCCCGCGGCACGGTCCGGGCCACGACCCCGTTGCTCCCCGGTCGTGTCCCGGGCTCGCAGCCGCCGGACCGTCACGAGACCGTGCTCAGCGCGGACTGGATGATGGCGCTCAGGGCCGACTTCACCGCGCCTGACTTGATGACGGCGATCAGCAGCGCGGCGAAGGCCACCGCGGCCAGGGTGCCCACCGCGTACTCGGCCGTCGTCATTCCTGCCTGCCCGCCGCGCGAGACCGCAGCCCGCCATCGCCGCATGACACGACGTCGAGCTCCAAAGGTCGTCGAACTCATCGTTCCTCCAGGGGTTTTCGTGATCCGTGGGTCTTTCCCGCGGACGTCATGGGTCAGCGCGGTTGCGCCGTGCCGTACGAGACGGCGTACGAGGTGACCGGGCGGCCACCCGGTCAGGGCATGCCGGCCATCAGCTCCGAGGCCAGCGCACCGACGATCGGGACGACGGTGAGCAGCCCGAAGGCGGGCAGGAAGCACAGGCCGAGCGGGATGACGATCCGCACCGACAGCCGGGAGGCCGACTCCTCGAGCCGCCGCCGCTCGACCTCCCGCACGTCGCCTGCCGCACGCCGCAGCAGTGGCCCGGGCGGAACTCCGGCGAGGGTCGCCATCGACATGGCCTGCGCGGCCGGCCGCCAGACCTCCGGCAGCCCTTCCCAGGCGGCGGCCGGATCCACGCCCCATCGCAGCGCCGCGGCGACATGGCGCAGGTGCGCAGCGACGACGGGTCCGGCGTGCGCCGCGACCTCTTCCACCGCACTGACCACGGCAGCTCCGCTCCCCAGCGCCAGCGACAACAGGTCCATGGCCTCGGCCACGGCGAGCCGGCCCTCGCCCGAGCCCTTCCCGACGACCGGACCGCTCGGAGCGACCGGCGCGACCTGGGCGGCCACCGGCGTCGCTCCGCGTCGGGCGGGCCAGAGGCAGAACGCCAGCAGCGTCAGCAGCCCCACCAGGCCCGCACTCATGCGAGCCCTCGTTCGGCCGTCGCCGAGCGCACCATCCGACGCACGGTCCAGCGCCCCACCAGCAGGAGAGCCACCCCGGGCAGACCGGCGAGCAGGATGAGCGGACCGGAGTACGCCTGGGCAGGGCTCACGCCGATCAGCGGCGCGAGCAGCAGGCCGCCGACCGGCAGCAGCGTGAGGAGCTGCATGGTCGCCCTGGGCCCTGCAGTGAGCACCTGCACCCGACGTTCGTGCTCGAGCCTGGCCCGGACCGACTCGGTCGCGCTGCTCAGCGCGTCGGTCAGCGGGGTCCCGAGACGGTCCGACAGAGTCCAGGCGCGCCCTACCTCGGCCAGGCCGTCGACCTGCCGACGGCCGGCCATGTCGGTCCACAGCGGTCCGAGCTCCGCGCCCGCGTCGGCGGCGACCGCCATCTCTTCGAGGTCGCCGCGCAGGGCGGTGTCGTCGACCGTCGAGGTCCGGACGGCCAGGGCCACCGCCTGCGCCGGCGGCACACCCGCCCGTACTGCTGGGGTGACCGACTCCAGGATCTGCAGGACCGCCTGCGTACGGGCGCGGGCGTTGCGCGCCGCCCGACCCGACCGAGGTCGAGCGGGCGGGTCGACCGCACCGGCGCGATCGGGCAGCACGAGACCTCGCCCTGGCGTCCGGGCCGGCCACAGCGCGAAGGCGGCCACCAGCGTCACTACGGCGAGGGTCAGCACGGGTCACCATCCAGGGCGAGGCGCGCGCGCAGCTCGTCCCAGGCCGGACCGGGGACGAGCCCGGCGCCACGGCGCACCAGCCCTGGGGTGACCTCGACCCGGCCATCGTCCCGGGTCAGCACGCCGATCTCGCTGACCTGCCGCAGACCCGCCACGCGTCGGAGGTGGACGACCACGCTGATCGCGCTCGCGAGCTGGGTTCGGACCGCCTGCGGGCTCATCCCGCCGAGCGCGCCGAGAGCCTCGAAGCGCGCCACGACGTCGGAGCTGGCGTTGGCGTGGACCGTGCCGCAGCCACCCTCGTGGCCGGTGTTGAGCGCACTCAGCAGCTCTCGAACCTCGGCGCCGCGGACCTCGCCGACGACCAGTCGGTCCGGGCGCATCCGCAGGCACTGGCGTACCAGCGTCGACAGCCCGACCTCGCCGCGTCCCTCGACGTTCGGCGCGCGAGCCTCCAGCCGGACCACGTGCGGGTGGGCGACCTGCAGCTCACGCACGTCCTCGACCAGCACGATGCGCTCGTCCGCCTCGACCTCTCGCAGCAAGGCGCCTAGGAGCGTGGTCTTGCCGGAACCGGTCCCGCCGCTGATCACGAAGGCCTGACGGGCGCGGACGAGCCGCCGGAGCGCCGCGACGCCCACGTCGTCGACCGCTCCCCAGCCGTGCAGCGCCTCCAGGTCGGGACGGTCGCGCTGCGGGATGCGGAGGGAGATGTGTGCGGCGCCGTCCACGAGCGGCGGGAGGACCGCGTGGAGCCGCACACCGCCGGGCAGGAGGCCGTCGACGTACGGACTGGTCTCGTCGAGCCGACGACCGGCCACACCCGCCAGTCGGACCGCGAGCCGCCGGACCGTCTCGGCGTCGCCCACCTCGACCTGGCTCCGGTGCAGACCCGAGCCACGGTCGATCCAGACGCCGGCCGTGCCGTTGACGAGGACGTCGGTGACGCCGGACTCGGCGAGCAGGTCCTCCAGCGGCCCGGCGCCGAGCACGTCGGCGGAGAGCCGCTCGCGCAGCTCCTTCGCCCGGTCCTCTCCCAGCACCGCGGCGTCGTGCCGGGCGAGTGCGGCGACGTTCCCCGGAGTGGGTGCCTGGCCGTCGCGGATGTGCTTCCAGATCGTGTCGCCGACGGTCATGCCACCGCCCTCCGCTCGATCATGAGCTCGTGCAGCACCTCGTCGGCCACCCGCGACAGGGCCGAGCGCGGCGCCCGCCCGGGTGCGACACCCCGCACCAGGTCGGTCTCGACCGCTGACTCCTGACGCATCTCGGCGAGCAGCGGCAGCGCGAGCGCCTCGCAGACCTGATGGACCACCGCCTCGTCGACGTCGCGAGTCACGAGCCACGGCTCGGCGTCGAGACCGACCAGGTGGTCGGCCATCACCTGTGCACCGGCCAGGCCGGTCAGCGTGCCGTGGGCGAGGAGAACCCAGGCGTCGGTCTGCACGGGCACGAACGGCCCGCGCGCGCGGTCCAGGACGACGACGTCCGACGAGCCTCGCAGCGCCTCGACGAGCGCTCGGGTCAGGCCGGCGTCGGGCTCGAACCACTGCCGGTCGAACGAGAGGGCCGCCACGCCGTCGGAGGTCGTCGGCAGCTGCTCGACGAGAGCCTCGGCATCGACCGCTCCCCGCAGGCCGTGCAGGTCGCGCCAGCGTGGTCCGTCCTCCTGCTCGAGCCCGAGCACGACGTCCAGACCGCCGCCGCCCGGGTCGAGGTCGACCGCGACCGTACGGTGCCCGGCCCGGGCCGCTCGGGTGGCGACCGCGCCGGCGAGCACCGAGGCGCCGCTGCCGCCGGAGCCGCCGACAACGGCGAGGGTGAACGCAGCCGTGGAAGAAGTCATGGCCCGATCGCATCGCGCCGGAACCCTCGCGGCCAGGTCGACGTCAGTCGTTGTGGAGGCCGGTGAGCCTGACCGCTGGGGTGTGGATGAGGGGACCTCAGCGGGCGGACCACCGGCCTCCCTCCACGTCCGGATCCCTCGGACTGCCAGCGTCACTCACCGACGCGCAGGCTCCAGCCTCAGCCGACGACGTCGGCTGGGTCGAGCCCGACGACGTCTCGGCGACGACGCCGGCTCGGCAAAGCGCTACGACGTCCCGGCGACGATGCCGGCTCGGCGGAGCCTGCGACGCCGACCGGAGGAGGAGCTGGGACAAAAGAAAAGCGACGGGCCCCGCTGGGGGGACAGCGGGGCCCGTCAGAAGCGCCTAACCCCGGGGGGGAGGGGCTGGTGCTTCGGCGCTCTACCCGAAGGGAGCGCTCACGCCCATCTTCCGTGGTCGGCGGCCCCGGATGCAACGTCTGCAGGTCGTTGATTGTTCACATGCGAAGGTTCCCAGACAGGGTGATGGCACCCCGCCACAAGGGCGAGGTGCCATCGGCCGTGACCTAACCGGGTGACCAAGCGTGCATTCATTGGTTTGTCGCCCGGGGAACGAGCCCCGGGTCGAGCCGTCCATTAGTGAACTGCCTGCGCGTGGGTGCCTGGGTCGGACACGGTGGCTATGAAGTTCTTTCCCTTCGTTTCTACGCCGGTCGCGCCCGGATCTCAAGACTTGTTTCCGCACCGGACGGGCGCCACAATGCTGCGCCCGGAGGACTAGGAGATCCGCCCCGCCAGGACGGCGTCCGCGATGGCGAGCCCCTCCTGCGCCCCACGCCGGACGGCCTGGGCGCAGTGCGTGAGCCAGAGCGCGACACCCTCGGTCGTCCCGGACGCGTACGCGGCCAGGGCACCCGCGTAACCGGTGGCGCCCTCTCGTCCGTGACCGAGCTCGGGGACGGCGACTCCGGTCGGGTCGAGGCCGCTCTCCTGCAGCAGCGCGCGCTCGAAAGCCCGCGCCACCAGGCCGTTCCCGCGGACGAACGGCCTCAGCGTCGCGATCTCGCCGTGCGCGACGGCGGCCACGACCAGGGCGGGTGCGGAGTCGAGGGCGGCGACCACGTCGGCGAGCCCGCGGAGGCGCTCGGCGACGACGGCGGGCGGCGCTGCCGGGCCGACCTCGACCAGCTCGCGAGAGTCCTCTTCGCCCACCCGGGGACGGCCGACCTGCTCCGGGTCGAGGAGCGGCGCGCCGGCCGCGACGTGGAGCCGGGCGAGAGCCTGCGCCGGGGACACGCCGACGAGCGACCTGACGTGCTCGGTCTCCGCGGTGGCCTGGACGGCGGAGCGCAGCGTACGCATGACGTGGTCGTCCGCGTCCGGCCACGACAACGCGCCCCGCATCAGGTCACGGACCACGGCGACGTCGACCTCGGCGCCCTCCAGCGCGGCGCTCGCGCGGGCGCCGCGGACGCGCGACTCGGCGGCCGCCTGCGGGATACGCCGCCGCAGCGCCTGGTGCCACCGCAGCTCGGTGCAGGCGTCGCGCGCGGCGTCGACCGCCTCGGCGACTCCCGGCAGGTTCTGCAGGGCTCGCAGGCTCTCGACGACGTCGGGGTCACTCACGCCCGACACCCTAGATCGGTTGCGCAGAACTCCCCACCGCCGGACGACGCGAGCGCCATAGTGATGTGATTCCCGTCACACTGATCGACCACGGTGGCCTCGCCCACCCCCGGAAGGAGCGTCATGTCTTCCTCCCCCGCCGACGACCCGCCTCTGGCGGAGTCGTACCGGGACGTCCAGGAGTCGCCCGAGTTCGCCGAGCTGCGAAGCAGGTTCCGCCGGTTCGTCTTTCCCATGACCGCGCTCTTCCTGGCGTGGTACTTCGCGTTCGTCCTGCTCGGGGCGTACGCCCACGACTTCATGTCGCACAAGCTCTTCGGCAACATCACGACCGGACTCGTGCTCGGACTGCTCCAGTTCGTCAGCACGTTCGCGATCACGCTGATCTACGTGCGCTGGGCGAACCGCACGTTCGACCCGGCCGCCGAGGCGCTGGCGCGCCGGATCGAGGGTGACCGATGAACGCGCTGATGCCGATGCAGACCACGGTCGGGAACTCCACCGTCAACATCGTGATCTTCGCGGTGTTCGTCGCGATCACGCTCGCGATCGTCATCCGCGCCTCGCGCAACAACCGCACGGCGGCGGACTACTACGCCGGCGGTCGCGCCTTCACCGGACGCCAGAACGGCATCGCCATCGCGGGTGACTACCTGTCGGCGGCGTCGTTCCTGGGCATCGCCGGTGCGATCGCGCTCAACGGGTACGACGGCTTCCTCTACTCGATCGGGTTCCTGGTCGCGTGGCTCGTGGCCCTGCTGCTCGTGGCCGAGCTGCTCCGGAACACAGGCCGATTCACCATGGCGGACGTCCTGTCGTTCCGCCTCCGGCAGGGGCCGGTCCGGACGGCCGCCGCGATCTCGACGCTCACGGTCAGCTTCTTCTACCTGCTCGCTCAGATGGCCGGAGCAGGCGGACTCGTCTCGCTCCTGCTCGGCATCGAGGGGGTCAACGCCCAGCGCGTGGTCATCGCGATCGTCGGCGTCATCATGGTGTTCTACGTCCTCGTCGGCGGCATGAAGGGCACCACCTGGGTGCAGATCGTCAAGGCGGTGCTGCTGATCATCGGCGCCGCGGTGATGACCGTCTGGGTGCTGGTGAAGTACGACGTCAACCTGTCCCACCTCCTGCAGGGCGCGATCGACAACTCGCCGAAGGCCGGCGAGAACATCCTCGGTCCGGGGCTGCAGTACGGCAAGACCGAGACGACCCAGCTCGACTTCGTCTCTCTCGGCCTCGCGCTCGTCCTCGGCACCGCGGGTCTCCCCCACGTGCTGATGCGCTTCTACACGGTCCCGACGTCCAAGGACGCACGGAAGTCCGTCGCCTGGGCCATCTGGCTGATCGGGTTCTTCTACCTGTTCACCCTGGTGCTCGGGTACGGCGCCGCGGCCCTGGTCGGGCCGGAGAAGATCGCCGCCGCGCCGGGCAAGGTCAACTCCGCTGCGCCCCTGCTCGCGTTCGAGCTCGGCGGCGAGGTCCTGCTCGGGCTCATCTCCGCCGTGGCGTTCGCGACGATCCTCGCGGTGGTCGCCGGCCTGACGATCACGGCGAGCGCGTCCTTCGCGCACGACGTGTACGCCAACGTCATCAAGAAGGGCACGGTCACGCCGGAGCGCGAGGTGCGGGTGGCCCGGATCACCGCCCTGGTCATCGGTGCGGTCGCGATCGTGGGAGGTATCTTCGCCAACGGTCAGAACGTCGCCTTCCTGGTCGCGCTGGCCTTCGCGATCGCCGCGAGCGCCAACCTGCCGACGATCCTGTACTCGCTGTTCTGGAAGCGGTTCAACACCCGCGGTGCCCTGTGGTCCATCTATGGCGGCCTGATCTCGGCGCTGGTGCTGATCGTGTTCAGCCCGGTGGTGTCGGGGAAGCCGGCCGGGCCGGACGGCAAGAGCCTGTCGATGATCACCGACACCTCGGTCGACTTCCACTGGTTCCCGCTGGACAACCCCGGCATCGTGTCGATCCCGCTCGGGTTCTTCCTCGGCTGGCTCGGCAGCGTGACCAGCAAGGAGCGGTCCGACCCCGACCGGTACGCCGAGATGGAAGTGCGCTCGCTGACCGGAGCGGGCGCCGAGAAGGCCGTCCAGCACTAGGTCCGTACGACGGTGGGCCGGTCGCGTCTCGCGGCCGGCCCACCGCTCGCGTGCAGCCGAGCCCGACCTCGACACGCGACCGCTCGGGACCCTCCTCAGCACCAACCGACCCCCGCGACCGCGACAAGCGACCGTTCGGGGCACTCCTCGGAGCTCGTGGCCGCAGGGGTCGGATCGGTGCCGCGCAGACGGTACTCGTCGCCTCGGCGAGGTCTCGGTGAGCAGCTGACGGACGCTGCAGGCCCCGGACGTCACCGAGACGTCCGGGGCCGCAGTTGGGTCCGACCGGATCAGCCGGCCGCGGTGAACACCTTGGTGAAGTCCAGCGGGGCGCCGTCGACACCGGAGCAGGTCGGTTGCGCGCCGCCGCCCGGGCAGGGCTGGTCGCGCCCGACGGACCAGAACGCCAGTCGTCCGACGCCCTGCTCCTTCGCCCAGGCGACGATCGCGCGGGCGTCGTCCTGCGAGACCGTCTCTCCGGCACTGTCGTTCGCGCCGATCATCGGAGTCACGCCGATGTTGGCCCACGTCACGTCGAGGCCGCTCTCCTGCGCGGCGCTGAGCGTGCCGGCGGCTGCGGTCCTGGCCGCCCCCGCCATGTCGTCGACCGGGTGGCCGTAGTCCATGACCATCGCGTTGATGACGTCCAGCCGTACGCCCTGGGCTGCTGCCGCGGCGAGGAAGGCGCGCCCGGTGTCGACCGGCCCGGTCTCCAGCACCGGGATCGTCACGGACACCTGCAGACCCGGGTTGCGGTCCTGCAGCGCCTTGATCGCGCGGAACCGCCGCTCCACCGAGGCGGTGTCGCCGATCGCGCCGCCCTCGACGTCGAAGTCGATCTTGCTGACCTGGTACTTGTCGATGACGCTCTGGTACGCCGCGGTCAGCGCCGCCTCGTCCGTGCACGACTGGCCGAGCTCGATGCCGCCCGCTCCACCGAAGGAGATGATCGGCTCGGCGCCCGCGGCCCGCGCGCGGTCGATCCGCGGGTTGACCGTGGAGTCCTCGATGCCGAGCGTGTCGCCCCAGATGGGCTTGCACCCGGAGCCGAGCACGAAGGCTGCCGTGAACGTACGCAGGCCGCCGTCCGCGATCGCGCGGTCCAGCATGTCGGCACTGTTGGCGGAGAGGTCGACGTACGGCGCCACCTGGGTGCCCTCGACCTCCTGTGCCCGCGCGCTCCCGGTCGGCAGGACGGTCCCGACGGCCAGCGCGGACGCCGCGGCGAGGCCTGCGGTGGCCAGCGCGACGCGGCTCATCGGACGCCCTGCCCGAACGAGCTCAGCGTGATGGACGCCGAGCGCGGGTCGTCCGCGTGCACGAGTGACTCGAAGTTGCCCACGTCGTCGTACGCGAACGCGTACGCCTTGCCGTCGATCATGTTGGCGTGGACGGCCTTGGCGTACAGGTTGGTCGGCGAGGTCCGGTAGAAGTCAGCAGCGCTCGTGCTCGGCTGGGTGTCGATGGTGCCGAGTGTTCCGCGGTTGAGCGCGGCGCAGAGAGTGCGCGAGATCGGGCCCACGACCTGGTCGTTCGGCGAAGGGAGGTCGCCGTCGCAGCCCCAGACGCTGGCGCTGCTCGGCTTGTTGAAGGACGCCACCTGCGCGCCGGACCCATCGGTGAACGTCATCACGTTGCCGGAGGTGTGGCCGAAGAACTTGGTGTCCGGGCGGTCGCCGAACGGCTGCACGGTGAGCGTCTTGGAGGCGTACGCGTCCCACGCCGAGCTGATGTAGGAGTCGAGGTAGCCGGGGTCCAGCTGGCCGGCGCCGGCGGCCTTCCCGGGCGCGAGCACGCGCAGCACGGTGCCGTCGGACCGGGTGTAGACCGACCGCGACCACGCCGGGTCGGAGCGGAGCGTGTCGATGACCGCCTGCCGGCCGCCCGGCTTCGGCTCGCCGGTGGTGCTCGTCGAGCCGTCGCTCCCGGTCACCGAGACGGCGTGCGGGACGGCGAACATGTCGACCTGGGAGCTGTTCAGCCAGAGGCCGCCGTCGTTGTAGGTGAACTCGCTCCAGTCGAAGAGGATGTCGCGGTTCGCATCCCCCTCGGCCCACGGCGCTGGCTGCACCAGACCGTCCGGCGTCAGCCTGAAGTCCAGCTTGGAGCCGAGCGAGAAGTAGACCCGCCCGGAGAAGCCCCGGGGCACGTTGATCGTGCCGCTGCCGCCGTTACCCGGACCGGGGATCGCGACGTCGGGCGCGGGCGACGGTGGGTTCTGACCGGCCGGCCAGGGCGTGAACGCGCCTGCCTGGTTCACGTAGCCGAGCCGGCCGCTGCCGAGGTCGGTGCCGATGACGTACAGGTACGTCGCATCGCCCCGTCCGGTGCTGTTGCCCACCACGACCGGCAGGACGTCCGGTGGGAGTGCGTCGACCGGTGACGCGACGGCGACGCCCACAGGGGCGATGAGGGTGGCGGCCAGCAGAGCGTTGCGGACTCGTGTCTGGAGCTGCACGACAAATCTCTCCTCTGATCGGTTACATCGTTGGATCACTCCTGCCTACCGAAGCCCTGGTCAGCGGCAGGTCATCCGGATGACCCCGATGTGCACGGATATGTACGGAGGTCGTTGCGAAAAGCCGCGCACTCGGACCAGATTCGGTCCCATGCCGATCACCGCGCCGCCCGGGCGGCCGCTCCGATGAGGGAGGTCACCGCTGCTGACGCGGTCCGCGACGTACTGCTGCGCCTCCGGCACTCGACGCACCTCCTGCTCGGGATCGCCGGTCCGCCGGCATCCGGGAAGTCGACGCTCGCCGCCGAGGTCGCCGACGCGGCGTCGCGGTCCGGCATCAGCGCCGTCGTGGTGCCGATGGACGGTTTCCACCTCGCTCAGTCGGTCCTCGACGCCCGCGGGCTCGCCGGGGTGAAGGGCGCCGCGGACACCTTCGACGCGGCCGGGTTCGTGGCCCTGCTGAGGCGCATCCGCGCGGCCGACTCCACGGTGTGGGCGCCGGCGTTCGACCGGGCGCTGGAGAACGCGGTCGCGGGCAGCATCGAGGTGCCGCCGGACGTCCGGCTGGTCGTCACCGAGGGCAACTACCTCCTGGACGACACTCCCCCGTGGCGTGACATCGCGCCCCTGCTGGAGGAGACCTGGTACGTCCGGCTCGACGACGACGTACGCCGCGCGCGCCTCGTCGCTCGCCACGAGGCGTACGGCCGCACCCACGACGAGGCCGTCTCTCGCGCGTACGGCACCGACGAGCACAACGCGGTACGGATCGCGGCTAGTGTCCATCGCGCCGACCGCGTCGTCCTGGCGCCCGAGCGGTCCTGAGGGATCCGTCCGGGCGTCGGTGACGTCCAACGGCGCGTACGCCCGCACTCGCGGGGTCGCTCGGGGCTCGAGGAGACACGATGAACATCAGGACGCGGGTGAGCGCTCTCGCCGCCGTCATCACGGCAGCGACGCTGCTGTCCGGGTGCCAGGAGGAGCAGGTCGTCACCGGCACCCCCTCGGCGAACGCCTCGAGCGGGCAGCGCAGCGACAGCAGCACGTCCTCCGGGGCCACGAGCGGCGACGCGACCCCCGGGGCCGACGGCACGGACGCCGGCCGTCGGGAGCACCTCACCGACAAGGGCGGGTACGTCGTCCAGGGCTCCAAGGTCACCTTCGTCTACAACAACGGCGTGCGCTACGTCCTCGACGTGGGCGCCCCGGTCGGTGACCGGACCACGATCCGCAACGGCACCGGGACCCTCACCCTCAAGGACACCACCGCGACCTGGGTCGACCTGCGCAGCCGCTCCACCAGCACGGTCGACGGGCAGGGCGCCGGCACCGTCATCGACAAGACGGGTGCGATCGTCGTCGCCCCGGACGGCAGCACCACCTGCGCCAACGGTCAGGGCCTGCAGTTCGTCGGCTCGGACGGCAGCAAGGGACAGGCGAGCAAGAACGGCGCGTTCTTCGTGGACGCCGACGGCAAGAAGACCTCGTACGGCAGCCCGACCGCCGGCGGCCGGGCGGCCGGCCGGTTCACGGTCTGCAACATCGACAAGCAGGTGAGCGTCGATCTCTACTCCGACGTGCTGTTCGACTTCGACAAGGCGACGCTGACCCCGGCCGGCGAGCTCGTGGTCGCGAGCGCGGCGAGCACCATCCGCGACGACGTCCGCGGCAAGGCGGTCAATGTCGTCGGCCACACCGACAGCACCGGGAGCGCCGACTACAACGCCTCGCTCGGGCTGCGCCGGGCGAACGCCGTCGCGACGAAGCTGCGCACCCAGGTGCCCGGGATCCGCCTCGAGGTCAGCACCGCCGGCGAGACGCAGCCGGCCGCGAGCAACGCCACCGAGGCGGGGCGGGCGAAGAACCGCCGCGTGACCATCAGCTACGCGCGCTGACCGAGCGGGGTGGCGCGTCCACCGCGCCACCCCGGTCCGGCGGTATCACCGGGAACCGTCGGCATTCTTGTGATGTGACGTACATCACACAAATCTGTCGCGAGGGCCAACCGGTGGAGCAGCTCGTACGTCCTCCACACACTCGCAGCCACCCGGCTGCGGGTACGTCGGCTCCGGGGGACATCCCGGTCGACGGCAGAAGAAGGATCAAGGGGGGACCATGTCCCGGTCACGCACCACCACCCGCCGCCCGCGACTCGCCACCGTGGCGTTCGTCGTCCTCGGGCTGCTCCTGGGCCTGCTCGGCCCACTCGTCGCATCATCGCGCGCCAGCGCCACCGTCTGCGAAGCGCCGTGGGGGTCGCTTCCCAAGACGAGCTCCAGTCACACCACCAAGCCGCTGACCGGCGTCCGTACCGGCCAGCAGCTCTGCTACGACCGGCTCGTGCTCGACATCGGCCGGTCCGGAACAGGCGCCGTCGGGTACGACGTGCGCTATGTGTCCGTCGTCGGAGCCGAGGGCTCGGGTGCACCACTGCCCGTCCGCGGCGACGCCGACATCAAGGTGACCGTCAACGCGCCGGCGTACAACGTCAGCACCGGCGCGCCGACCTACACCCCGTCCAACCCGAACGAGCTGTCGAACGTGTCGGGCTACCGCACGTTCCGCCAGCTCCGCTGGGCCGGCTCGTTCGAGGGGCAGAGCACCATCGCCCTCGGCGTCCGCGCCCGGCTGCCGATGCGGGTCTTCGTCCTGAGCGACACCGACGGGTCCCGTCGGCTGGTCGTCGACGTCGCCCACCTCTGGTACTGACCGCGGCCACCACGCCGCACACACCACGACGCGCCCACCCCGACCGGGGTGGGCGCGTCGCTGCCGGCTGTCAGGGCTTGACCGCGAGCACCGGGCACGCCGCGTCCAGCAGCACCCGCTGTGCGGTCGAGCCGAGGATCAGCTTGCCGACCGGGGTGCGCCGCCGCAGGCCGACCACGATCAGGTCGGCCCCGACCTCCTCCGCCGCGTCGAGGATCAGGTCGGCGACGTCCGGGCCGAGCGGCTGCCGGACCTCGTGCTGCACCCCCGAGGCCTCCAGGTGGCTGCGCAGCCGGTCGACGTCCGCACCCTGGCTGAACCGGGTGTCGACGTACGCGTCGCCGCGCGTCCCGTTGACCACGACCAGACGCGCGCCGGTACGGCGCGCCTCGACCAGCGCCTGCTCCACCGCGGCCTCGCCGGGCGCACCCGTGACGTAGCCGACGACGATCGTCATGAGGTCACCTCCTGGGTGGTGGGCCGACGCAGCCTGCCCACGACGAGCAGCCCGACCGCGCCGAGCACGATCAGCGCGTACACGATCTTCGCGACCGGCTCGGACACCAGGCCCGACCAGTCACCGCTGGACAGCTGCAGCGACTTGCGCATGGCGCTCTCGACCCGCGGGCCGAGGATCACCCCGATGATCAGCGGCAGGACCGGGAGGCCGAACCGGCGCATCATCAGGCCCAGCAGCCCGAACACCAGCAGCAGCGCCAGGTCGAACCACTGCAGGTTGACCGCGAGCGCGCCCAGCGAGGCGAAGAACAGGATGCCGGCGTACAGGTACGGGCGGGGTGTCCGCAGCAGCCTCGCCCAGACCGGCGCGAGCGGCAGGTTCAGCACGAGCAGCAGCAGGTTGCCGATGAACAGGCTCGCGATGAGCGTCCAGATGAGGTCGCTCTGGCTGGTGAACAGCGTCGGACCGGGGTCGATGCCGTACCCGACCATCGCGGCCAGCATGACCGCCGCGGTGGCGTTCGTCGGCAGGCCGAGCGAGAGCATCGGCACCAGCGTGCCCGCGGCCGAGGCGTTGTTCGCGGCCTCCGGACCGGCGACGCCCTCGATCGCCCCCTTGCCGAACTCCTCCGGGTGCTTGGTCAGCCGGCGCTCGGTCACGTACGACAGGAAGGTCGGCAGCTCCGCACCTCCGGCCGGGACGGCGCCGAACGGGAACCCGTACGCCGTCCCGCGCAGCCACGGCTTCCACGACCGGCGCCAGTCCTCCCGGCCCATCCACGGACGACCGACGGGCACGATCTCCTGCGGGCGGCGCCGCAGGTGCGCCGCGACCCAGAGCGCCTCGCCGATGGCGAAGATCGCGACCGCCACGACGACGATGTCGATGCCGTCGGACAGCAGCGGGATGCCGAACGTCAGGCGCGACTGGCCGGTCACGCTGTCGATGCCGACGAGCCCGATCGCCAGCCCGAGGAAGAGCGAGATGAACCCGCGCAGCTTGGACGAGCCCAGCACGGCGGTCACCGCGACCAGGGCGAGCACCATGATCGCGAGGTAGGACGGGTCGCCGAGCTTGACCGCCTGGGTGGCAATGGTCGGGGCGAACAGCGCGAGCAGGGCGGTTCCGATCGCACCGGCGATGAACGACCCGATCGCCGCCGTCGCGAGCGCCTGCGCCGCTCGGCCGGCCTTGGCCATCTTGTTGCCCTCGATCGCGGTGACCACCGAGGAGGACTCGCCCGGGGTGTTCAGCAGGATGGACGTGGTCGAGCCGCCGTACATGCCGCCGTAGTAGATGCCGGCGAACATGATGAACGCGCTCGCCGCGTCGACGTTGTACGTGACCGGTAGCAGCAGCGCGACCGTCATCGCCGGGCCGATGCCGGGCAGGACGCCCACCGCCGTACCGAGCAGGACACCGAGGCAGGCGAACATCAGGTTCATGGGGGTCAGGGCGGACGCGAACCCGTCCGCGAGGTGGCCGATGTTGCCCATCAGAGAATCCCGTCCAGAATGCCCGCCGGGAGCGGGACGCCGAGGCCGCTGTAGAACGCGTAGAAGGTGGCGACCGAGAGGGCCGTGCCGATCGCGAGGTCCCGCAACCAGGTTCGGCTGCCGAGGGTGAGCGAGCAGCCGGCGAAGAAGAGCGCACCGGAGATCGCCCAGCCGAGCACGTTCACGGTGGCGATCAGGAAGACGAAGACACCGACCAGCTTGGCGACCGTGGTCCAGTCGGCCCGCTGGGTGAGATCGATGTCCTCCCCCTCCTCCGCCTCCGGCACCGAGCCGCGCAGCACCGACACGGCCAGCAGCGCGGCGAGCACCAGCAGCGCCGCCGCCACGGCGTACGGGAACGCCTTCGGCCCGACCGGGTCCAGCTTGGCGAAGTCGTTGCGCAGGCGCGAGGCGTCCACGGCAACGACCACGCCGAGCACCGCCAGGATGCCGATCAGCAGCAGCTGGGACAGGTCCCGCTCCCGCGCCGGCGGACTCGCAGCGGCCGTGGCTCCCGACGTCACTTCTCTCGGGTCGGCGCTCATACCTTCTGTCGCGCCTCTGGCCCTCACTCCGGGCCTCACTTCGTTCGTATCCTCGTTCGGGTCGGCGCTCATGCCAGTCCCAGCTCCTCGAGCGTCGTCTCGACGCGCTTGTCCTGCGCCTTCAGGAACGAGCCGAACTGGTCGCCCGTCAGGAACGCGTCCGTCCATCCGTTGTCCTGCAACGCCTTTCGCCACTCCGGGCTGTCGTGCATCCGCCGGAGCAGGGCGATCAGCTCCTTACGCCGTTCGGGTGAGACGCCGGGCGGCGCGAGAACGCCGCGCCAGTTGGTGAAGCTCAGGTTCACCCCGGCCTCCTTCAGCGTCGGCGCGTCGATGCCCGCCACCCGCTTGTCGCCGGAGACCGCGAGCACCCGGATCTGACCGCTCTTGATCTGCTCGGAGAACTCCCCGAGCCCCGTGGTCGCGATGTCGATCTTGGAGCCGAGCAGGGCGGGCAGCAGCTCGCCACCGCCGTCGTAGGAGATGAAGTTGACCTTCTTGGGGGTCACGCCGACCGTTCGGGCGAGCTCCATCGGGAACAGGTGGTCCGGACCACCCGGAGCGGAGCCACCGCCGACGCGCAGCTTGCCCGGGTTCTTCTTCCAGGCGGCGACGACGTCGTCGATCGTCTTGTACGGCGAGCCCTTGGGGACGACGACGCCTTCCTGGTCCTCGATCAGCCGGGCCAACGGCGTCGCCTTGGAGGCGCGGGCGTCCGACTTGTTCGTGAACGTCGCCCCGACCACGCCGAGACCCATGGTCATCAGCAGGTCCTCGTTGCCCTTCTCGTTCTTCAGTCGGGACATCGCGACCGTCCCGCTGGCGCCGATCACGTTGAAGACCTCGAACCGGCCGGTGATGTCGTCGTCCTCCATCACCCGTACGGCGGTGCGGCCGGTGACGTCGTACCCGCCGCCGGGACTGTTCGGGATCATCATCCGCAGCCGGGTCGACCCGGCGTCGTCGCCGCGGGTCACACCGCACGACGACAGCGGCAGGACCGCCGCGACGGTCATCGCCGTGACCGCCAGGAAGCGGCGTCTGGACGGGGGGTTCATCATCGGACCTCTCGGGTAGCGCGGCACGCTGTGCAGGGCCGATAGTGGCGCGCAGGTGTGGCGCAGGTCACCGTTGTGCACGCAAAGGAGGTTGTGTTCTTTGTGGTCCTCCCGGCGGCACCGTCCGCTCTCCCTGGCACGGCAGTTCCTGCTGCTCCAGCTCGTCGTGCTCGGCCTCGTCCTCGCCGCGGTCGTCGCGATCACCGTGCAGCAGACCACCCAGGACTTCCGCAGCAGCCGCAGCAGCCGCCTGCTCGCCGTCGCGGAGAACCTCGCCGGTACGGGCGTCGTCCGCAGCGAGCTCGGCACCGACAGCACCCCGGACCGGCTGGCGCTCCAGCCCGAGATCGCGCGGGTGTCCAGCCTGTCCGGGGCCCGAGTGGTCCAGATCGTCGACCTGCGAGGGCGGGTCGTCGCCTCGTCCGATCCCCGCGACATGGATGCCGTCGCGACGCTGAGATCGCCTGTGAGCCAAGGACGTTCGTGGTCGGGTGACCTGACCGTCCAGCATCGGAAGATGGTCGGCGGGCAGGCGCCGGTCATCTGGGCACAGGAGGGCGCCCCACCGCGAACGGTCGGCGCGGTGCTCGTGCTCGAGGAGTACCCGCCGTGGTGGGACCGCCTCACCGACGCCGTACCGGACCTGCTCCTCGTCCTCGGGATCGCCGCCGTGCTCGGGATGGCCGGCGCTCTCGTGCTGTCCCGCCTCATCCGTCGGCAGACCCGTGGCCTCGAGCCGGCCGAGATCGCCCATCTCGCCGACCACCAGGAGGCCCTGCTGACCGGCATCCACGAAGGCGTCGTCGGCGTGGGCCTGGACGGGACGGTGACGCTCGCTAACGCCTCCGCCCACCGGTTGCTGCACCTGCCCGGCGACCCGGTCGGTCGGCCGGTGCAGGAGGTGGTGCCGCACGCGGGCGTCGCCGACCTGCTGCTCGCGCAGGGCGACAGCGAGAGCACGGTCATCGTGGTCGACGGCCGGGCCCTGGTCCTCAACCGCCGGCGCGCGTCGTACGAGGGACGCTCGGTCGGGACGGTCACGACCCTCATGGATCGGAGCGACCTGATGTCGATGCAGAGCCAGATGTCGGCGCAGGCGAGCGTGACCGACGTGCTGCGGGCACAGACGCACGAGTTCGACAACCGGCTGCACACCATCTCCGGGCTGCTGCAGCTCGGCGAGTACGACGAGGCCGTCGCGCTCATCGACGAGGTCAGCCGGCGGCGTACCCGGATCAACGAGACGGTGACGCAGCGGATCGCCGACCCGCGCGTGGCCGCGCTGCTGGTCGCCAAGATCACCTCGGCCGCGGAGGCCGGCGTCACCCTGTCGCTGGAGCCGGAGAGCACGCTGCCGCGTCTCGCCCCGGGCCTCAGCGCGGACGTCGGCACCGTCCTCGGCAACCTCGTCGACAACGCGGTGGACGCCTCGCGAGCGAACTCGGGCCTGAAGGTGTCCACGCGAGTCACGTTGAGTGACAACGTCGTACGGGTCCGCGTCGCCGACACGGGGGCCGGCGTGGACGCCGTCGACATCGAGCGGATCTTCGAGCGCGGGTGGTCCACCAAGCCCTCCGGTCCGGCCGGCCGCGGCGTCGGGCTCGCCCTGGTCCAGGCGATCTGCTCACGACGCGGTGGCGACGTCGAGGCGGCGAACGGCGATCATGGGGCGGTTCTCACGGCGCGGCTGCCGGTCCGTCCCGGCCGTGACGTGGCCGCCGCCGACCAGGAGCACCCATGACCGGCACGCCCCGCACGCACGACGGCGCGGTCATCGCCCTCCAGGACGACGCCACCGACGCGCCGCCCCTCCTGCTGCTGCCCGGGCAGGCGAGCTCGCACACCTGGTGGGACGACCTGCGCAACGGGTTGCGCCCGGCGTACCGCACCATCACCTTCGACTACCGCGGCACCGGCGACACCCAGGCGGACGAGGCCGGCTGGAGCACCGCGCTGCTCGCGGACGACGCGGCGGCCGTCCTCGCGGCGTGCGGCGTCGAGCGCGCTCACGTGTACGCCACCTCGATGGGCGGGCGGGTCGCCCAGGAGCTGGCGCTGCGCCACCCCGACCTGGTCGACCGGCTCGTCCTCGCGTGCACCTCCCCGGGCGGCGCCGGCGCGCAGGAGCGCGACGCGGACGTACGCCGGCGGCTCGCCTCCCCCGACCCCGCCGCCCGCGACGCGGCCCTGCTCGACCTGATGTACACACCGGCACGCGCCCGCAGCGGCGCGCCCAGCAGGCTGCTCGGCGACCCGACGATGACGGCGCGGGCCCGTCAGCTGCACCTGCGCGCGAGTGCGGGCCACGACGCGTGGGACCGCCTGCCGCAGATCACCGCGCCCACCCTCGTCCTGCACGGCAGCGACGACCTGATGGCGCCGGCGTCCAACGCACACGCGATAGCCGGGCGCATCCCCGGCGCCCGCGCCGAGATCACGGAGGGCGGGCGGCACGGCTTCTTCGACGAGTTCAGCGCGACCGTCACGCCACGGGTCGCCGCGTTCGTCGGGGGCGCGTCGTGACGCGTCCGCTCACCGTCCTCGTCGTCGACGACGACTTCATGGTCGTGCGCGTCCACACGAAGTTCGTCGAGCGGGTGGAGGGGTTCGAGGTCGTCGCGACGGCGCGGACCGGCTCCGAGGCCCTCGACTCGGTCCGGCGCCACCGTCCCGACCTGGTCCTGCTGGACGTCCACCTGCCGGACATGTCCGGCCTGGACGTGCTGCGCGCCCTGCGGGCGGAGGGCCTGGACGTGGAGGTGCTCATGGTGACCGCTGAGCGCGAGCTCGACAGCGTCCGGGCCGCGCGCCTCACCGGCGCCGTCGGCTACCTGGTCAAGCCGTTCTCCCAGGACGATCTCGCCGGCCGGCTGGAGGAGCTGCGTCGGCTGCGCCACCGGCTGCACGACGTCGAGGAGCCCGGGCAGGCCGACATCGACCAGGTCTTCGGCGGCGCGTCGTCGGCGGCGGCCGGTACCGGGCTGCCGAAGGGGCTGAGTGCGCAGACCGGCGAGCTGGTGCTGCGGTCGTTGCGCGAGCACGGCGAGCAGTCGGCCGCCGAGTGCGCGGACGCGCTCGGGCTGGCGCGCGTCACCGCACGGCGCTACCTCGAGCACTTCGTGGCGACCGGACGGGCGCACGTCCGGCAGCAGTACGGCCGCGTCGGCCGCCCGGAGCGCCTCTACAGCATCCCCACCGGCAAAAGTTGATCGTCAGCACAGGCATACCTGTGCCGAGCACCAGCTTTTGCCGAGGGGGGCGGACGAACGGGCAGGGACGCCGTCACCGGACGGTCCCAACGTGCGGGGAACGGTTGAACCCGTCGGCGGGGACGGGTTGAGTGTGGGCAGCACTTTTTCCGCTGACGAGGAGGTCGACGTGGCTGACGCCGCATCCGAGGAGACACTGTCCAACCTGCTGCACGAGGACCGTGAGTTCCCTCCGGACCAGGCCTTCACCGAGCAGGCGGTCGGGAAGGCCGAGCTGTACGACCAGGCGGCCGCCGACCGGGAGACGTTCTGGGCCGACCAGGCCCGTGCGCGGCTCGCCTGGAGCAAGGACTTCACCCAGACGCTGGACTGGTCCGAGGCCCCCTTCGCGAAGTGGTTCGCCGACGGTCAGCTCAACGCTGCGTACAACTGCGTCGACCGGCACGTGGAGGCCGGCAACGGCGACCGGGTCGCGCTGCACTTCGTCGGCGAGCCCGGCGACACCCAGGACATCACGTACGCCGACCTGCTCGACCGGGTGAAGCGCGCCGCGAACGTCCTGCTGGAGTCCGGCGTCAGCAAGGGCGACCGGGTGGCGATCTACCTGCCGATGATCCCCGAGGCGGTCGTGGCGATGCTCGCGTGCGCCCGGATCGGCGCGCCGCACTCGGTGGTGTTCGGCGGCTTCTCCTCGGACGCGCTGCGGACCCGCATCGCCGACGCCGAGGCCAAGCTCGTCATCACCGCCGACGGCGGGTACCGGCGCGGCAAGCCCTCGGGCCTGAAGTCCGCCGTCGACGAGGCGGTCGCGCAGAGCCCCAGCGTCGGCAAGGTCCTCGTCGTCCGGCGCACCGAGCAGGACGTCGAGTGGGACGACCAGCGCGACGTGTGGTGGCACGAGGCGCTGGAGGCCGCGTCGCCGGAGCACGAGGCCGAGCCGATGGACGCCGAGCACCCGCTGTTCATCCTCTACACCTCCGGGACGACCGGGAAGCCCAAGGGCATCTTCCACACGACCGCCGGCTACCTGATGCAGGCCGCGTACACCAATGCGGTCGTGCACGACGTGCACCCGGAGAAGGACGTCTACTGGTGCGCGGCCGACATCGGCTGGGTGACCGGCCACTCCTACATCGTGTACGGCCCGCTCGCCAACGGCGCGACCCAGGTGATGTACGAGGGCACGCCGGACACCCCGCACCAGGGCCGCTGGTGGGAGATCGTCCAGCAGCACCAGGTGTCGATCCTCTACTGCGCCCCGACCGCGATCCGCACGTTCATGAAGTGGGGCAAGGAGATCCCGGCGAAGTTCGACCTGTCCTCGCTGCGTGTGCTCGGGTCGGTCGGAGAGCCGATCAACCCCGAGGCCTGGATCTGGTACCGCGAGGTCATCGGCGGGGGGAAGACCCCCGTGGTCGACACCTGGTGGCAGACCGAGACCGGCGCGATCATGATCAGCGCGCTGCCCGGCGTGACCTCGCTCAAGCCCGGCGCCGCGCAGCTGGCCGTCCCCGGCATCTCGGTGGACGTCGTGGACGAGCAGGGCCGGTCCGTGGAGAACGGCCACGGCGGGTACCTCGTCATCGACCAGCCGTGGCCCTCGATGCTGCGCGGCATCTGGGGCGACCCGGAGCGGTTCAAGGAGACGTACTGGTCGCGCTTCCCCGGCATCTACTTCGCCGGTGACGGCGCCAAGAAGGACGACCAGGGCAACATCTGGGTGCTCGGCCGGGTGGACGACGTCATGAACGTCAGCGGCCACCGGCTCTCGACCACCGAGATCGAGTCGGCGCTGGTGTCGCACCCGAAGGTCGCCGAGGCCGCGGTCGTCGGGGCCTCCGACGCGACGACGGGCCAGGCCGTGTGCGCGTTCGTCATCCTGCGCGGCGACGCGGTTCAGGAGGCCGACGAGGAGGGCGAGGGTGGTGATCTGGTCGCCGAGCTGCGCAACCACGTCGCCAAGGAGATCGGTGCCATCGCCAAGCCGCGGCAGATCATGGTCGTCGCCGAGCTGCCGAAGACCCGGTCCGGCAAGATCATGCGCCGCCTGCTGCGCGACGTGGCCGAGAACCGCGAGGTGGGCGACGTCACGACGCTCGCCGACTCCTCGGTGATGGACCTGATCAAGGAAGGCATGTCCAAGCCCTCCGCCGACTGATCACCGCCCTCGCCGGTCGAGCCGGGCCGGAGCGCTAGCGGAGGTCCGTGTCGAGACCAGGTGCGCGCGTGCACCTGGTCTCGACACGTCTCGCCCCTGGGGGCTCGCCGGCTCGACCGGCGGGTGGGAGGGCTCGACCGGCGGGTGGTAGTCGGTCAGCCACGATCGGCCACCGCGACGTGGCGGCGGCCACGGATCCAGCCGTCGGCGTCCCGCAGGCCGTAGCCCGCCAGCCGGTCCACGGCGATGTGCAGCAGCCAGCCGAGACCGAGCACGAACCACGGCACGAACGCGGCGTGGGAGATCGGCAGGAAGCACACCGCCACCGTCACCGCGAGGGCGACCTGCCACCGGTGCAGCAGGTTGTACGCCGGGACGGCGCGCGGAGCGAGCCGCCCCTGGCCAGACTCGCGCGGGTCGGATCCGATGGCCGCGAGGAAGGCCAGGTCGGGACCGATCAGCCCGAGTGCGCCGGTCGCCCAGGCCCATCCGCCGTACGTCAATGCCTCGAACCCGAGGAACGCCGCGAGCACGAGCGCCGCGACCGCCCAGGCCGCCCGTCTCACACCTGCTCCAGGCGGAAGACCGGGTGGTCGGGCAGGATCGCGAGCAGCTCGGCGTCCGAGGACTTCGCGGAGATGCCCTTCGGGAAGAACGCTCCGACCTCCCAAGCCCACTTCTTCAGGTAGTGGCGCAGTACCGGGACCGCCGGCTCACCGTGCACCTCCACGGCGCGGTACGTCGTCGCGCGCTGCCCGAGCCGCAGCGTCACCTCAGGGTTCTTGCGCGCGTTGCGCACCCAGTCGGTCTGCCCGCGCGGGGCGACGAGATGCGTCGCACCGTCGACCACCATGAGGTTGACCGGGGTGCGACGCGGCTGCCCGCTCTTGCGGCCGATGGTCTCGAGCTCTCGCGAGCCCGCGAGGCTCACTCCACGGCGCGCCAGCACTCCCACGAGCGAGTTGAAGATCCTGGTCATCCGGCCGACCTGCTGGGTCATGGTGCCCTCCGAGGCATTTGCGAGAGCAGTGCTCTCTGTTTGATGTCGCCATCATGCACCCGCACGGCACAGAATGCAAGAGCAGTGCTCTCTCTTGCGAGCACCGCTCTTGGATGGCACGCTCCCCTCCCATGACGACAGACCCGCCCCGGACTGCCCGCGAGCGCGCTCGGCAGGAGGTCATGGCGGCGATCCTGGAGGCCGGCCGCCGCGAGCTCGCCGAGCGCGGCGCGGACGGCCTCTCCCTGCGCGCGGTCGCTCGCGAGGTCGGGATGGTGTCGTCCGCGGTGTACCGCTACGTCGCGAGCCGGGACGACCTGCTCACCGCACTGATCAGCGAGGCGTACGGCGCGGTCGCCGACGCCGCCGAGCACGCCGCGTCCGCGCGGACCACGCCGGGGCGGCGATTCGTCCGGCTGTGCGGCGCGCTGCGCACCTGGGGTCAGGAGCACCCGCACGAGTACGCCCTGCTCTACGGCTCCCCCGTGCCCGGCTACCACGCACCGGAGGCCACCACCGACATCGCGACGCGTACGCCCCGCGCCGCCGCCGCGCTCGTGCAGGAGGCGTACGACGCGGGGACGCTCGAGGTGCACGAGCCGGGACCGCCCCTCGGCCGGGTGCTCGCGGGGCAGTGCGCGGCGATGGGTGAGGCGCTCGGGATGAGCGTCCCCGAACCAGTGGTGCTGCGGCTGGCCCAGGCCTGGACGCAGGTTTACGGCGCGATCAGCTTCGAGCTGTTCGGGCAGCTGCGCAACACGTTCGACCCGGCCGACGCGTTCGCGGCGCACACGTTCGCGACTGCCGCGCGGCACGTCGGCTTCACCGACCTCTGACGCGTCCCGCGCTCGCACCAAGGACGGGCCGGCACCCGGACAACTACGATGGGCGGTGGTGAGCCGGGAAGTCTGGTCGGCCGTCGCGAGCGCTCGCGGCGACACCGACACCCGACCCTTCGAAGGGGGCGACCGATGGTCCTGCCGACTCCTCGCGCACCACGCCTGCTCAGCAGAGGCTCCTGGCCCGAGGCCCACCGGATCGCCGCCGCCCTACGCGCCGAGACGGTCGGCGGCGCCCTGCTGCTGGTCGCCGCCCTGCTGGCCGTGGTGTGGGCGAACACGCCGTGGCGCGACGGCTACACCGCCCTGCGCGACGCCCACGTCGGACCCGCGGCCCTGGGACTCGACCTGAGCCTCGCCCACTGGGCGTCGGACGGGCTGCTCGCGATCTTCTTCTTCGTCGTCGGCCTGGAGCTGAAGCAGGAGTTCGTCGTCGGCGACCTGCGCGAACCGTCCCGCGCCGCCGTACCGGTCGTTGCGGCGGCGTGCGGCGTGGTCGTCCCGGCCGTCGTCTACACGGTCGTCAACATCGCCGCGGACGGCCGCCCGGCCGGCTGGGCGGTGCCGACGGCCACCGACATCGCTTTCGCGCTCGCCGTGCTCGCGGTGCTCGGGACCCACCTGCCGTCGGCGCTGCGGTCCTTCCTGCTCACGCTCGCGGTGGTCGACGACCTCATCGCGATCACCATCATCGCGATGTTCTTCACCGCCGACCTCGACCTGGTCGTGCTCGGTCTGGCGCTGCTGCCGATCGCGGCGTTCGGGGTGCTCGTGCAGCGCGGCGTACGCACCCCCTGGCTGCTCCTGCCCCTCGGCGTGCTGACCTGGGCGCTGGTGCACGGGTCCGGCATCCACGCCACCATCGCCGGCGTCGTCCTCGGGCTGCTGGTTCCCGTCCGCGATGCGCGCGGCGGCTCCGCGGACGGGTCCTCCTCGCACGCCGCGGACCTCGAGCACCGGCTGCGACCGCTGTCCGCCGGAGTCGCGGTACCGGTGTTCGCGTTCATGGCAGCCGGGGTCACCGTCGTCGACGGCGGGTTCGGCGACGCGCTGCGCGACCCGGTCACGATCGGCGTGGTCGCCGGCCTCGTCGCCGGCAAGTGCGTCGGTGTCCTCGGCGGGACGTTCCTGGTCGCGCGGTTCACCCGCGCCGAGCTGAGCGACGACCTTGCCTGGTCCGACGTGCTCGGGCTCAGCCTGCTCGCCGGCATCGGGTTCACCGTCTCGCTGCTGATCGGGGAGCTGGCGTTCGGAACGGGCTCCGCAGCCGACGAGCACGTCAAGATCGGCGTCCTCGCCGGTTCGGTCCTGGCCGCGCTGCTCGCCGCCGTCGTGCTCCGGCTGCGCAACGCCACCTACCGGCGCATCGAGGAGTACGAGACCCGCGACGACGACGGCGACGGCGTACCGGACTGCTACGACCACCCGGCGCAGGCGTGATCTGGCCGTCCCACCGGCCCGTGATGTACACACCATGGGGACGCTCTCGCTTGCATCCGCGACCGATGGGTAGTGTCTGGGAAGCACCGGCACGGGCCGACGCCCGTGAAGCGACGTAACAGGAGGAAGCGATGGCCATCAGCACCAACGGGTCCGAACGCACGCTCGGCCAGCTGGTCGCGGACGCCTCGACCGACCTCTCCGGCATCGTCAAGGGCGAGATCGACCTGGCCAAGCTCGAGATGAAGTCCGAGGTGAGCAAGGCCGGCAAGGGCGGCGGACTGCTCGCGGCAGCAGGGCTGTTCGCGCTGTACATGCTGATGTTCCTGCTGCTGGCAGCGGCCTGGGGCATCCACGCCGCCGGGCTCTCGCTGTGGCTCAGCCTGCTGATCGTCGCCGGCGTGCTGCTGCTCATCACGCTGATCCTGGCGCTGCTCGGGCGCAGCTCGTTGAAGAAGATGCGCGGCGGCCCGAAGAAGACCATCGCCAACGCCCAGCAGACCGTGAAGGCCATCAAGCCCGCCAAGGGCTGACCCCACTTCAGACGCGGCGTCCCTCCGGGGACGCCGCGTCGACGACCGCGACCTGGTGATCCCGCGCCCGGGCCGCAGGAGGATGCGCGGCCGATGAGCTCCGTCGACGTCTCCCGCGTCATGATCGACGGTCCGTGGGAGCACCGCCTCGTCGCCGCGAACGGCGCGCGGTTCCACCTGGTCGAGGCCGGCGAGGGCCCGCTGGTGGTCCTGCTGCACGGGTTCCCCGAGTTCTGGTGGGCCTGGCGCGAGCAGATCCCCGCACTCGCCGCGGCCGGCTACCGCGTCGCCGCGATGGACCTGCGGGGGTACGGCGCGTCCGACAAGCCGCCACAGGGGTACGACACGTTCACCCTGGCCGCCGACGTCGCCGCGGTGATCCGCTGCCTCGGCGTCCGGCGGGCGACGGTGGTCGGGCACGGCTGGGGCGGCTGGATCGCCTGGTCGATGGCGAGCATGCAACCCGACGTGACCCAGGCGGTCGCCTCGCTCGGCATGCCGCACCCGATGGTGATGCGCCAGGCCTCGGCCCGCAGCATGCGCCAGGTCCGCGCCAACGCCTACCTGCTGGCCCTGCAGCGGCCGTTCGTCCCGGAGCGGCAGATGGTCGCCGGGCCGCGGTACGTCCGCCGGCTGATGTCCGCCTGGTCCGGCCGTCCGAGCTGGCCGCCGGGTGAGGTCAGCGAGCTGTACGCCGACGCCCTGACCCTCCCGTTCGTCGCGCACTCAGCGGCCGAGTACTACCGCTGGGTCGCGCGTTCGGTCCTGCGCTCGGACGGTCGCCGGTTCGTCTCGCGGCTCAGCCAGCCGATCGACGTCCCGGTCCTGCACGTGCACGGCGACGCCGACGGCTGCGTCCTGCCCAGCAGCTCGACGGGTTCGCAGGAGTGGTGCACCGGGTCGTACGAGGAGGTCACCCTCCCCGGCGTCGGCCACTTCATCCCCGAGGAGGCGCCCGCGGAGACCAACGCGCTGCTCACCCGCTGGCTGGGGACGGTCAGCGCCGCATGAACCGCTCGGGGACGACCCGCTCGTCCTCGACGTCCCACGGCCGGGTCAGACCCGCGAGGTCGAGCGTCTCGGCCAGGACGATCGCCGTGAACCCCCACACGTAGACGTCGCCCACCTCGAAGGCCGGCGCCTTGAACGCCCGCGACGGGTGGGTGGCGGTGAACCGGTGGGCGGGGTCCACCAGCGCCGCGACCGGGATCTGGACCACCCGCGCGACCTCCGCGGGGTCGACCGCGCGGATCGTGGACGGGCGCTCCCACCAGGCGAGCACAGGCGTCACGGAGTAGCCGGTGACCGACAGCGGGAGCCGCGGGAGCTCGCCCACGACGCGGACACCGTCGGGCGCCAGGTCGATCTCCTCGCGCGCCTCCCGCATGGCGGCGGCGACCAGGTCGGCGTCGGTGTCGTCGACCACCCCGCCGGGGAACGACACCTGGCCAGCGTGCCGGCGCAGCGTCGAGGACCGCTCGGTGAGCACGACGTCCGGTCCGGCGCCGTCGCCCGGCCCGAACAGCATCAGGACCGCGGACTGGCGGCCGAGCGGCGCGCCCGCGAGGCGGCGTACGAGCGGCATGTCCTCGTGCGAGGTGTCGGCCACGCGCTGCAGCCAGTCGGGCACGGGAGCCGCGGCGGTGGACGTGCTCATGCGGTGCGGACCTGCTCCCCCGCGGCCGGCGCGCCGGGGGCGAGCTCGAACTTCAGCAGCCTGGCCGCCTTGACTGGATCGGTCTCGCCGTCGCCGTACGAGGGGCACCACTGGGCGACGGGGCACACACCGCAGGCGGGCTTCTTGGCGTGGCACATCCGGCGGCCGTGAAAGATCAGCACGTGGCTGAGCATCGTCCAGTCCTTGCGCGGGAAGAGCGCGCCCACGGCGTGCTCGACCTTCACGGCGTCGGTCTCGGTGGTCCAGCCGAACCGGCGGACGAGCCGGCCGACGTGGGTGTCGACCGTGATGCCTGGGATGTCGAAGGCGTTGCCGAGGACGACGTTCGCGGTCTTGCGGCCGACGCCGGGCAGCGTCACCAGGTCCTTCAGCCGCGGCGGCACCTCCCCGTCGAACCGCTCCACGAGGGCCTGGCCGAGCGTGATCACCGAGTTCGTCTTGGCGCGGAAGAAGCCGGTGGGCTTGAGCAGCTCCTCCATCTCGGTCCGGTCGGCCGCCGCGAGCGCCGCCGCGTCCGGGTAGTGCGCGAACAGCCGAGGTGTCACCCGGTTGACCATCACGTCGGTCGTCTGGGCCGACAGGATCGTGGCGACCAGCAGCTGGAGCGGACTCTCGAAGTCGAGCTCGCAGTGGGCGTACGGGTACTTCTCGTGCAGGGCGCGATACATCTTGCGGGCGCGACGGGTCCGGCCGACCGGGGTCTCCTGGGAGACGTCGAGACGCTTCACCCTCCCGACCCTAAGTGCAGCGGCCGACACCCGCGCACCGGCCGCCGACGGGTCCGCGGTGGCCGCCGGGCGCGGCGCACGGCCCTGACGTACGACCGGTGGTCCGGCGTGCGTGGCAGACTGACCGCGTGGATATGGATGTCGTACGCCGTGCACCGTTGTTCGCACCCCTTGACGACGAGGCTGCCGAGGCGCTCCTGGGGCAGATGACCCGTAACCGGATCGAGCGCGGCGAGGAGCTGTTCCGCGAGGGCGACCAGGGCGACCGCCTGTACGTCATCACCGCGGGCAAGGTGAAGCTCGGCCGCCGCTCGCCCGACGGCCGCGAGAACCTCCTGGCCATCCTCGGCCCCGGTGAGATGCTCGGCGAGCTCTCGCTGTTCGACCCCGGCGCGCGCACCGCGACCGCGACGGCCGTCGCCGGCACCGAGCTCGTCGGCCTCAGCCACAAGGACCTCACGACGTTCCTCGGCGGCCGCCCCGAGGTCGCCATCACCATGCTCGGCGCGCTCGCCCGCCGTCTGCGCCGCACCAACGAGGCGCTCGGCGACCTCGTCTTCACCGACGTGCCCGGCCGCGTCGCCAAGGCCCTGCTGGACCTCTCCTCCCGCTTCGGCCGACCGGCCGAGGACGGTGTGCTCGTCGCCCACGACCTCACCCAGGAGGAGCTCGCCCAGCTGGTCGGCGCCTCCCGCGAGACGGTCAACAAGGCCCTCGCCGACTTCGCCTCGCGCGGCTGGCTCAAGCTCGAGGCCCGCGCGGTGACCCTGCTCGACGTCGAGCGCCTCCAGCGCCGCGCGCGCTGACCGCAGCATCAGCGAAGCGGCCGACCCTGTCCTCGGGGTCGGCCGCTTCGTCGTGCAGCCTCCGGTCGCGAGCCCGTCACCTCCCGCGACCGGAGGACATCGGTGTCACCGCGTGACGGCGTCCAGCCAGGCCTGGCCGTTCGGGGAGCCGACACCGGTGACGTCGTCGTAGCCGGAGCGCACGTGGATCGTCAGCGGCTCGTCGACGTCGAACCAGCGCGCCGTGTAGACGTAGCCCTGGGCGGCGTCCACCCCGTTCTTGTAGTCGACGCGCACCGCGCCCGGGTAGGCCGCCCGGTCGTTCTTGGTGATGTCGTACGAGACCCCGCGGGCGGCGTACAGCGTCGGGTTGGCCAGGCCGTAGGCGCCGTGCTTCTGCACCGCCAGCGCCCAGATGCCCGCGTACAGCGGCGAGGCGAGGCTCGTGCCGCCGATGCGGTACTCCGAGTAGGCCGTGTGGCCGTCGGGGAACGTCTGGGTCTGCCCGACCCGCATGCCCGTCGTCGGGTCGCCCAGCGCCGAGACGTCCGGCACGACGCGCATCGCGCCGCCGCCGTAGGTCCGGCTCAGCGAGTCCGGCACGACGCCCTGCTGGTACGCCGGCTGCGCGAACAGGCGCGACGTGCCGCCTCCGGAGCCGTACTGGTACGCCGGCGTGGTCCAGGCGCCGCCGGAGAGGGTGCTGCGCGCGGTCTCCCAGCCGAGCTCGAACTGCCGGCTGCCGTCCTGGGCCACCCCGAGGGACGTGCCGCCGACGGCAGTCACCCACGGGCTCGACGCCGGCCAGTCCGGGGTCGGCGCGACGGAGGAGTCCCCGCCGGTCTCGTCACCGGAGTCGCCGGAGCTGAAGAACACGCTGATGCCCTCGGTCGCCGCCTGGATCTGGGCGTCCAGCTGCGGCTTGATGTAGCCCTGCGGCAGCGCTTCACCGCCGTACCCGTAGGAGTTGGTGATGATGTCGGCGCTGTGCTTGTCGACGACGTGGTTCAGCGCGGCGTCCAGGTCGCGGTAGTTGTTCGGGGCGCTGACGTAACGGATGTTCGCGCCCGGAGCGGTCGTGTGGACGGCCTCGAGGTCCAGGCTCTCCTCACCCGCCCAGCCCTGTGGGTCCTGCTTCTTGTTGGTCGCCCGGTTGTAGGTCCCCGGCGCGACGTCCTGGGTGAACAGGCCCTTGGTGGACGGCAGCCCGTGCGCGGCCGAGTAGGTCTCGAGATCCTGGGCGGCCGTCGGCGAGGCGTACGCGTCGATCACCGCGACCGTGACGCCGCGGCCGTCGTTGCCCGAGGCGATGGCGCTGTTGACGCCGTACGCCTTCTGCAGCTGGGCGCCGGCGTAGCCGCACGGGGCGAACGCGCTGGGTGAGGACGGCAGTCTCGTCCCGTCCGGTGTCGGGGTGTTGGCGACCGTCTTCTCGCCCCAGTAGGCCGAGCACGGCTGCGCGTTGACGAAGACGGGTGCCGGCGGGACGGTCTGGTGCTGGACCAGCTCGGTCGAGTCGTCCAGGCCGATGACGGCGACGACCCCGCCGAGCGTGCTCGGCACCGACAGCGGCGTGTCGTTGGAGCGCAGCGTGTGGCCGGCGTAGCTGTACTGCGAGAACGACGTCCCGAACGCCGTGGCCGCCTTGCCGAGGCTGCCGTGCGCCTCGACGTACCGGTTGTTGCCCGGGGTGTAGCCCACGGTGAGGCCCTGCGCGTGCAGCCACTGCTTGACCGCGCTGACCTGCGAGGCGGTCGGCGCGAACCGCTGACGGTACTGCGCGGGGGTGAGGAACGTGCGGTACTGCGGGCTGCCCGGTGTCGAGACCGCCGCGGCGTAGGCCTGCGCGCCCGCGTCGTCGCGGCCCTGCAGGTAGACGCGGAAGTTCACGGTGGTGGCCGGGTCGGACGCACCTGCGCGGTGGGCGGACGTCGCCCAGGACGCCTTGCTGCCGGCCAGGTCGTGGCGGCCGGACGAGGAGGCGTCGGCTGCTCCGACCGACAGAGCCGCGAGCGCGGTGGCGCCGACGGCGGCGAGGAGCAGACGGGATGATGGATGAGACACGAAGACTCCCTCGGGGTGATGACTGCCGTCCTCCCCCGACGGGCGGCACCGGTGGATGACGCCGGTGCGCTGATCGAACAACGGACGCCGCGCGCCCGCCCATGACAGATGTCAGGTGTTCGGACCGCTCCCTGGGTCAGGCCCGCGCGAGGTAGTCCAGCTGGGCGCGGACGGTGAGCCGGGCCGCCGGCCAGACCGCACGGTCGACGTCGGCGTACACCTTCTCGACGACGGCCTCGACCTGGTCGTCGGCCTCGGCCGCGCCCTCGTCCAGCGCGGCGCGGACCTGCTCCAGCCGGGCCCGGCGATGGTCGCGGTAGTACTGCAGCACCGCGCGTGCGTCCGGCAGGAACGGCCCGTGGCCCGGCGCGATCGCGTCCACCTCCTCGTCGGTGAGAGCGATCATCCGGTCCAGCGAGGCGAGGTAGGAGGCGACGTCGCCGTCCGGGTGCGCGACCACCGAGGTGCCCCGGCCGAGGACCATGTCGCCGGTGAGCAGCAGGCGGTCCGCCGGGAGCACGACCGACACGGAGTCACGGGTGTGGCCGGGGGTCAGGATCACCCGCAGCTCCAGGCCGGCCACCGTGATCCGCTCGTCGTCGGCGAACGGCTCACCGCGGCCGGCGCCGCGCACCGCAGCGCCGGTGAGCTCGGCCCACCGCTCGGCGGACCCGGCGTGGTCGTCGTGGCTGTGGGTCAGCACGGTGAGCGCGACCGTACGCGTCCCGACCTGCTCCAGTACGCGCTCCAGGTGGTCCTCGTCGAGCGGGCCGGGGTCGACCACCACGACGCGGTCGGCGCCCGGCTCGGCCAGGACCCAGGTGTTGGTGCCCTCCAACGTCATCGGGCCGGGGTTGGGGCAGCGCACGCAGAGGGCGCGCTCGCCGACCCGGCCGCCGGACCAGGCCTCGCTCGCGGAGTTCGTCGTCACAGCGGGAACGCTAGCAACGTCGCCTCTGACCAGGCCTTGACCCGAGATTGGTAACTGTTTGACATTCTCACTCTTACCTTGGGCAAGGCTGATCATCCGGCCAGGCCGCTCATCCTCCGGGAGTGCCCCATGAGATTCACCCGACCCCTCACCGCCGCCATCAGCATCGTCGCCGCCCTCGGGCTGGCCACCTCCACGGTCGCCGAGGCCGCCACCCGGTCCGGCCCGACCCCCAACGCCCGCGCGCACGGGGTCGACCAGCGCGGCGAGGCGTACATGGGCTGGTCCGACACCGCCGGCGCGGCACCGGCGTCCGCGCCGTCACCCGGACTCGCCGCCGTCGTCAACGGGATCGACGTCAGCTCCCATCAGGGCGATGTCGACTGGGCCACCTACTGGGGCCAGGGGGTGCGGTTCGCGTACACCAAGGCGACGGAGGGCGACTACTACGTCAGCCCGAACTTCACCCAGCAGTACAACGGCTCGTACGACGTCGGCATGATCCGTGGCGCCTACCACTTCGCCACCCCCAACGACAGCAGCGGCGCCACGCAGGCCGACTACTTCATCTCGCACGGCGGCGGCTGGTCGCGCGACGGCAAGACGCTGCCCGGCGTGCTCGACATCGAGTACAACCCGTACGGCGCCACCTGCTACGGCCTCTCGCAGAGCGCGATGGTCTCCTGGATCAAGGCCTTCACCGATCGTTACCGCTCCCGCACCGGCCGGGACGCGATCATCTACAGCACGACCGACTGGTGGACCACCTGCACCGGCAACAGCGCAGCCTTCGGCGGCACGAACCCGCTGTGGATCGCGAAGTACGCCGGCTCGGCCGGCACCCTCCCGAACGGGTGGGGGTACTACACGTTCTGGCAGTACACGAGCACGCCGGTCGACAAGGACTACTTCAACGGCGACCTGTCGCGGCTGACCGCCCTCGCCAACGGCTGATCACCGGTCGGGCAGGTAGGCCCGCAGCACGACGCCGCCGTCGGTACGCACCGGCTCCGGCATGACGCGGACGACGGGCGGCCGGGCCGCCACGAGCTCCTCAGGGCTCGTCGCACCGGCCACCCGGCGGACGTTGACGACCGTCGGCGGCAGCATCCGGGCCTCGCGCGAGTCGGCTTGCGCCAGAAGGTCTTTCGGGTCGACCCAGACCGCGGTGTCCGCCTCGGTCGTCGCGTCGTCGGCGATCTGTCCCTCGGGCAGGAGCGCGGCGAAGAAGTACGTGTCGTACCGCTTCGGCTCGAACTCCGGGGTCAGCCAGTGGTCCTGCAGCGTCAGCAGGTCCGAGCGCAGCACCAGCCGGCGACGGGAGAGCAGCTGCGCGAACGACTGCTCGCGCGACAGCAGCGCCTCGCGCTCGGCCTGCCACTCGTCCCCGGACACGTCGCCGACCACCCGGTCGGCGTCGGTCCCGGCCAGCAGCACACCGCACTCCTCGAAGACCTCGCGGACCGCGGCGATGACGAGCTGTCTCGCGGTGGGCTCGTCGACGCCGATGCGCGCGGCCCACTCGGCCGGCGACGGACCGGCCCACGGCAGACCGGCATCGGCGTCGCGGGCGTCGACGCCGCCGCCGGGGAACACCCACATCGACGGCGCGAACTCCATCGTCGGCACCCGGCGGAGCATGAAGACCTCGACGGGACAGGCGGATCCGTGCCGCACGAGCATGACCGTCGAGGCAAGCCGCGGGGCGGGAGGCGGGTCGGCACGACCGTCGAGCGAGGCGAGCGCCGCCTCGCCGAGCCGGCCGCCGACCGGGAAGTCGACGGCCGTGGTGCTCGGCTCAGCGCTCACGTCAGTCCTGGACCGCGACGACGATCTCGACCTCGACCGGCACATTCTTCGGCAGCACCGCGACGCCGACCGCCGAGCGGGCGTGGGCGCCCTTGTCGCCGAACGCCTTCCCGATCAGGTCGCTCGCGCCGTTGATGACACCGGGCTGACCGTCGAACGCCGGGTCGGAGGCGACGAAGCCGAGCACCTTCACGACCTGGGTGACCTTGTCGAGGTCACCGATCACAGCCTTGACCGCGGCCAGGGCGTTCAGGACACAGGTCTGCGCGCACGCTGCGGCGTCCTCGGCCGACACCTCGGCGCCGACCTTGCCGACCGCCTGCAGCTCACCGCCGGCGACGGGGATCTGCCCCGAGGTGTAGACGAGGTCGCCGTGCCGCAGCGCGGGGACGTACGACCCCGCGGGCGTGGCGACATCGGGTACGGACAGGCCAAGGGCGGCGAGGTTGTCCTCGACGACGGACATGGATCAGCTCTCCTTCGGACGCTTCAGATAGGCCACCAGGCCGGTGCCGTCAGGACCCGGCACGACCTGCACCAGCTCCCAGCCGTCCTCGCCCCACTGGTCGAGGATCTGCTTGGTCGCGTGGATCATGAGCGGGACAGTCGCGTACTCCCATGCAGTCATGAGCGAGAGACTAACGACCGCCCCGGGACGTCCCACCCCCGGCAGAAGGTGGTCGCCGGCACATGCATGCCTGTGCCGGCGATCAAGATTTGCCGGAGGGGGCGGGGGCTAGCGGGTCGGGTCGAACGGGCGCAGCTCGGACGGGACGACACCGCTGACCATCTGCTCGGCGAGCAGCTGGCCGGACAGCGGGCCGAGGGTGATGCCCCACATGCCGTGACCGCCGTTGACCCAGACGCGCGGGACCTTGGTCGCCCCGACGAGCGGCAGCCCGTCGACGGTGACCGGACGGCCGCCGACCCAGACGTCCTGCCGGTCGTCCCAGTCGACGCCGGACAGCAGCGGCCGGCCGGAGCGGACGATGGCGTCGACGCGGTCGGCGTTGAGCGGGGCCTCGGTGTCGGCGAACTCCATCGTGCCGCCGACCCGCAGCCGGTCGCCGTACGGCGTGCACGCGACCCGCTCGTACGGGAAGTAGACCGGGCACGGCACGGGCTTGGCGGCGGGCTCGGTGACCGCGACCGAGAAGGAGTAGCCGCGACCGGCGCGCAGCGGGACCCGCACGCCGCAGCGGGCGGCGAGCTCGGGCAGCCAGGCGCCGGTGGCCAGGACGACCGCGTCGCCGTGGACCGGCTCGCCGGACACCATCTCGACGGTGACGCCCTGCGGACCGTGGCGCAGCGCCCGGACGTTCGAGCCGATGACCACCTCGCCACCGCGCTCCTGCACGGCCGCGGCGAGCGCGTCGACGTAGGCGCCGGGGTCGATGTAGCGCTGGCCGCCGATGCGGATCGCGCGCTCGACGCGGTCGGAGACGATCGGCAGCTCGGCGCGCAGCGTGGCGTTGTCGACCTCGGTGGTCTCCAGGTCCAGACCGGCCTGGTGGATCAGCTCGATCTCGTGCTCCAGGCCCGCGGCGTCCGCGGCCTTGAGGAAGGCGGCCATGATCGGCGCCTCGTGCGAGATGGCCTTCACGCCACCGGCCTCCAGGGCGTCGTACGCCCCGAGCGCCCGGCGGTTCACCGGGACGAAGTCGTGCATGGTGCGCATCCACTGACCCGGCGTGCAGCGGCGGGCGAAGCCGAGCAGGAAGCGGGCCAGGCGAGGGTCCGGCCGGAGCGGCACGTACAGCGGCGAGTTGGGGTCCAGGACCGCCTTGAGGCCGTACTTGAGCACCGACGGGTCGGACAGCGGCACGCTCAGGCCGGGCGAGATCCAGCCGGCGTTGCCCCACGAGCTGCCGGCCGCGACGCCGCTGCGCTCGATGACCGTCACGTCGACGTCGTGCTCCTGCAGGAACCAGGCGGTCGAGAGACCGACCATTCCCGCACCGACCACGACGACGTGCGCGCGACCGTTGGGTCGTACCGGGGTCAGCCGTTCCGAGCTCATTGCTGCCTCCTGCCTCCGTCGGGGCGCGTCCGCGCGGGCCCGGCGATCGTTCCTTGATGATCGACCTGACATCTCGTCCACGATGGTGCACGCGATGCCGCGACGATCGTCGGCACCGTGTCATGTCTGGCGCGTACTCGCGAGTAGGCCATGGGACGCCCCCTCCCCCGGGCGCCGAGTCGACATCTAGTCTCGGACGGGTGAGCGACCGCCGACCAACCTCATCCGACTGGGCGGGCGTCCGGCTGCACATCGTCAGCGGCAAGGGCGGCACCGGCAAGACGACCGTCGCGGCGGCCCTGGCGATGGCACTCGCCACCGAGGGCAGCCGCGTCCTGCTCGTCGAGGTCGAGGCCCGTCAGGGCATCAGCCAGACCTTCGACGTCCCGCAGCTGGGCGAGGAGGAACGCCGCGTCGCCCGCGGGCTGCACGGCGGCGAGGTCGTCGGCCTGTCGGTCGACGCCAAGGCCGCGCTGATGGAGTACCTCCAGATGTTCTACAAGCTCGGGCGCGCCGGCGGGATGCTCGAGCGCTTCGGCGTCGTCGACTTCGCGACGACGATCGCGCCGGGCGTCCGGGACGTCCTGCTGATCGGCAAGGTGTACGAGGCCGTCGGGCGTCGCGAGGGCAAGCGGCGCGGCGGGGACCGGACGTACGACGCCGTCGTCCTGGACGCACCGCCGACCGGACGGATCGGGCGGTTCCTCAACGTCAACCACGAGGTCGCGGGTCTGGCGAAGGTCGGGCCGGTACGGCAGCAGGCCGACTCCATCACCCGGCTGCTGCAGTCGCCCCAGACCGTGGTCCACCTGGTGACCCTCCTGGAGGAGATGCCGGTCCAGGAGACCATCGACGCCGCCGCCGAGCTGGAGCGCATCGGGATGCGCGTCGGCGCGATCATCGTCAACCAGGAGCGCCAGCCGCTGCTGAGCCCGCAGGCGGTCGCCACGCTGCGGGAGGACCCCGACGGCACGACCCTGCTGGAGAAGGACCTCGGCTCGGCCGGCCTACGGGTCGGGCCGGTGCTCACCGGCGGGCTGGTCCAGACCGGCCTCGACCTCGGCGACCGGCTGGAGCTGGAGGCGCAGGAGCGCGCCGAGATCGCCCGGCTGGAGCGACCGACGTACCACCTGCCGCTGCTGCGGGACGGCCTGGACGCCGGCGGGCTGAGGGAGCTGGCCGACGCGCTCGCCGGTCAGGGCATCTGCGCGAACCAGGACGAGAGCGAGGGGACGGCCGGATGACCGCAGTGACCCACGAGGTGGACGTTCTGGACGTCGACACGCTCATCGAGAGCTCCGCGACCCGGACCATCGTGTGCTGCGGGTCCGGCGGCGTCGGCAAGACGACCACGGCCGCGGCCGTCGCCGTACGCGCCGCCGAGGCCGGCCGGACGGTCGCGGTGCTCACCATCGATCCGGCCCGTCGGCTCGCTCAGGCGCTGGGCCTGGAGGAGATGGGCAACGAGCCGGTCCCCGTCCCGACCGTCGACCGCTCGGCGGGCGGCTCACTCGACGCGATGATGCTGGACATGAAGCGCACCTTCGACGAGGTGGTGCTCAACCACGCCGCGCCGGACAAGGCGCAGCAGATCCTGGCGAACCCCTTCTACCAGGCGGTGTCGAGCTCGTTCGCAGGGACGCAGGAGTACATGGCGATGGAGCGCCTCGGCCAGCTGATGGCCGAGCGGGTGGACGGACGTCCGCGCTGGGACCTGATCGTCGTCGACACCCCTCCGTCGCGGTCCGCGCTGGACTTCCTGGACGCCCCCAAGCGGCTCGGGTCGTTCCTGGACGGGCGGTTCATCCGGTTGCTGACGGCGCCCGCCAAGGTGGGCGGCCGCGCCTACCTCAAGGTCGTCTCCGTGGGCGTCGGAGCGGTCAGCGGCGCGATGGCCAAGGTCCTCGGCGCCCAGTTCCTCGCCGACGTGCAGACCTTCGTCGCCGCGCTGGACACGATGTTCGGCGGGTTCCGCGAGCGGGCTGAGCAGACGTTCGCGCTGCTGCAGAACCCCGGCACGGCGTTCCTCGTCGTGGCCACCCCCGAGCGGGACGCCCTGCGCGAGGCGTCCTACTTCGTCGACCGGCTCGCCGAGGAGGGGATGCCCCTGGCCGGGCTGGTCGTCAACCGGGTGCAGATGACATACGTGCCGTCGTTGTCCGCCGCGCGTGCGGTCGCCGCCGCCGAGAGTCTCGACGACGAGCCGTCCCGCTCTGGCTGGTCACCGGCCGACTCGGCAGCCCTCCTGCGGCTGCACGCGGACATCGCCGAGCAGTCGGTCAGGCACGCCGCCGCGGTGGGCCGCTTCACGGCCTCCCACCCGGACATCGCCCAGGTGCAGGTGCCGTCAGCGGCACACGACGTCAACGACGTCGAGGAGCTACGTCAGATCGGTGAGAGCCTGACCGGCGCGTGACGGCCGGGCGGCGGTCGTGCATCAGGTGAGGCTGTTCGCCTCGTCCGCACGCGCGGTCTTGAAGAGGGACGCCCACGAACGCACGTCCGGGCGACGGCGCAGCAGCGCACGACGCTCGCGCTCGGTCATCCCACCCCAGACGCCGTACTCGGTGCGGTTGTCCAAGGCGTCCGCCAGGCACTCCGCCACGACAGGACAGCGCTGGCAGATGACCTTGGCGGTCTGCTGTGCGGCGCCCTTGGCGAAGAGCTCGTCCGGTGAGCCCGAGCGGCACACGGCCCGGGCGGCCCAGTTGTCGTCCCACAGCTGCGTTTCCGGAGCAATCGCGGTCATGAGGGTGTGGCCTCCAATAAATTGTCGTACCCGCCCCCACGGGTGCAAAAAGGCTACGAAGGGCGGGCAGCACCCCGGTAGAGCCCGCTGGGACCATTTACGAGTAGTCCTTTAGGACTACTCGGACTAGTGACCAGGTCGTGCGACCGGGATCACGCGACGGGGACACCCCGGCGACGCCCCGCCCTCGCCCTGGCCGGAGCGCACGGGTCGGCGGGTTACCCTGATGACCATGCGTCAAGCGACCCGGATGGCCAATGTCCTGAGCCTTCTCGGAGCACTGCTCGCCACCTCGATGGTGCTCGGACTGCTCGCCGCGGGACTGGTCCTACCGGCGGTGGGCGCCACGGGCCAGGCCGCCAAGAAGAGCGTCTCGATGTTCAACGGGCTGCCGAGCGACTTCGAGCTCAACCCGCTGAACCAGCAGTCCCGCATCCTGGCCGCCGACGGCTCGGTCATCGCGACGCCGTACGACGAGAACCGGATCGTGGTCCCGCTGTCGAAGATCTCGCCGCTCATGCAGCAGGCCCAGGTCGCGATCGAGGACAAGCGCTTCTTCGAGCACGGCGGTGTGGACCCCCAGGGCCTGGCGCGCGCGGTCGTCTCCAACGTCGTGAGCAGCGGCACCCAGGGCGCCTCCACGCTGACGCAGCAGTACGTCAAGGTCGTCATGCAGAGCCAGGCGCTGAAGTCCGGCGACAAGCAGGCCGCCCAGGACGCCATCTCCCGGACCGGCACCGAGGGCTACCTGCGCAAGCTGCAGCAGCTGAAGTACGCGGTGACGCTCGAGCAGAAGATGTCCAAGACCCAGATCCTCGAGGGCTACCTCAACACGGTCTACTTCGGCGACCAGCAGTACGGCGTCGAGGCGGCGGCCAAGCACTACTTCAACGTGCCGGCGTCCAGGCTGAGCGTGAGCCAGGCGGCGACGCTCGCCGGTGTCGTGCAGCGGCCGGGGCAGACCGACCCGATCCACGACCCGCAGGCGTCCACCGCCCGCCGCAACACCGTCCTGGACCGGATGCTGGAGCAGAAGTACATCACCCCGGAGCAGCACGCCCAGGCGCGCGCCCGGAAGATGTCGGACGACCTGCGCGTCACGAACTTCGACCAGAGCTGCGCGCAGAAGAAGCAGTACGCCTACTTCTGCTACTACGTCCAGGACTGGCTGCTCGGTCAGCCGGCCCTCGGCAAGACGCCGCGCGAGCGCCTGCGGGCCCTGCAAGCCGGCGGCCTGCAGGTGCAGACGGCGATGGACCCCAAGAAGATGGCCACCATCGACCGCACGCTCAAGAGCCGCGTGCCCGTCGCGGACCCGGCTGACATCCAGACCGCCGCGGTGATGATCCAGCCCGGCACCGGACTCGTGCAGGCGATGGGCCAGAACACCGTCTACAGCAACACGCGCGGCGCCGGGAAGACCGGGCTCAACTACGTCGTTCCGACGCCGTCCAGCAGCGGGTTCAACATCGGCTCGTCGGCCAAGCTGTTCTCGATCGTCACCGCCCTCAAGGAGGGCCGGCAGATCAACTCGACGGTCAAGGTGCCGGCGTACAACGAGACGCGCGGTGAGGACAAGGACCCGGCGGTGAAGTTCACCTCCAAGGACTTCCCGCTCAAGGCCTGCGGCCTCGGTCGCAGTCCGCGGGGTGACTGGCACGTCCGCAACGACACGACCTTCTCCCCCGGACCGCGCACGCTGCCGGTGCTCCTCGGGCAGTCGATCAACACCGGCTTCGCCGAGCTGGTCAAGGAGGTCGGTTCGTGCAACGTGCACAAGACCGTCACCGACTTCGGCATGAAGCGGGTCAACGGCGACCCGATCTACCGCGGACCGTCGGCCGTGACCCTGGGAGACAACAGCTCGCCGCTGATGCTCGCGAACGCGTACGCGACCGTCGCCGCGGGCGGGAAGTACTGCTCGCCCCGCCCCGTCATCTCGATCAAGAACAGCCAGGGCAAGGCCCTGCCGCTCAAGGTCGACCCGTGCAAGCAGGTGATCTCGCCGCAGATCGCGGCCGGCACGGTCAGCATCTTCCACGCACCGTTCAACGTCCCGAGCGGCACCGCCACGAAGTCCAAGCTCGCCGGCGGGCGCGACGCGTTCGGCAAGACGGGAACCATGAACCAGGCGATCTCGACCTGGTTCGTCGGATCCACGCCGCAGCTGACCACCGCGGTGTGGGTCGGCCGCGCGGACGACGGCCCGAACGGCGGCAAGCACAACGACGACGGCACGCTCATCGCCATGAAGGGCATCAAGCTGCCCGGCCTGGACACCGGTGACGAGTACGTCTTCGGTGGCACGCTGGCCGCCCCGATGTGGAAGACCATCATGGACGAGACGCTCAAGGGTCAGCCGATGCTCCGGTTCCCGGCGCCTCCGGCCACGATGGTCGGTACCGCGCCGCCGGACGCCATGACCACCATCAAGGACCCGGGCGCGAGCAACCCCACCAGCTCGCCGACGAGCCAGCCGACCGGCACCAAGGGCAAGAAGAAGTAGTCCGGGCGTGCACGACGAGGCCCGCCGGAGCGATCGCTCCGGCGGGCCTCGTCGTGCGTAGGTCCTGCGACTAGGCGCTGAGCGCGCGGCGTACGGCGGCGGCGACCCGACCACCCTCGGCGCGGCCGGCGACCTTGGGCTGCACGACCTTCATCACGTCGCCCATCTGGGCCATCCCGGACGCGCCGGCCTCGAGGACCCCCTCGGCGGCGAGGGCGTCCAGCTCCTCGTCGCTGAGCTGCTTGGGCAGGTAGGTCTCCAGCACCGCCAGCTCGGCCCGCTCCTTGTCGGCGAGCTCGGAGCGGTCGGCGCCGTCGAAGGCCAGCGCGGCCTCGCGGCGCTTCTTGGCCTCCTTGGTGATGACCGTCAGGACCTCGTCGTCGGAGAGCGTCCGCGACTCCGTACCGGCGACCTCGGCGTTGCCGATGGCGGCGAGGGTCATCCGCAGCGTGCCGGAGCGCAGCTGGTCACGGGCACGGATGGCGTCGGTGAGGTCGGAACGCAGAGTGGCCTTCAGGTCGGTCATGGCGCCAGTCTGGCAGGCGGCTGGAGTCGGCTCCATCGAGTTGCCCGCGCCCCATGCCTCGCTCGGCTGTGGCGGTGCGAGGATGACCGCCATGTCCGTACGCCGTGCCGCTGCCCTCACCGTCGGCGCCGGAGCGGCGGCGCTCGGCTGGGCCACGCTCGTCGAACGGCACTGGTACGCGCTGCGCCGGACCACCCTGCCCGTCCTCGCGCCCGGTAGCCGGCCGCTGCGCGTGCTGCACGTGTCCGACCTGCACCTCGTGCCGCGGCAGGAGCACCGCATCGGGTGGGTGCAGGCGCTGGCCGGGCTCGAGCCGGACTACGTCGTCAACACCGGCGACAACTGCTCGGACCTGGAGGCGGTGCCGGCGGTGCTGCGGGCGTTCGAGCCGCTGCTGGAGGTACCCGGCTGCTTCGTCCTGGGGTCCAACGACTACTTCGCGCCGACACCGAAGAACCCGATGCGCTACTTCAACCTCTCTCACGAGCGAGGGGCCAACCTCGGGTCCACCCCGCTGCCCGTGGACGAGCTCGTCGCCGGGTTCACCGGGGGCGGCTGGACCGACCTGAACAACCGGCGTACGAGGGTCGACATCCGCGGCCTGGACGTCGAGCTCGTCGGCGTCGACGACCCGCACCTGGACTACGACCGGTACGAGGACGTGTCCGCGGCGGCCGACACCGACGCCGCGCTCACGCTGGGAGTCCTGCACGCGCCGTACACCCGCGTCCTGGACGGGATGAGTGCCGACGGCGCCCAGCTGCTGCTGGCCGGGCACACCCACGGCGGACAGCTGGCGGTGCCGTTCTACGGGGCGCTGGTGACCAACTGCGACCTCGACCGCGGGCGCGCCAAGGGCGTCTCACGCTGGTGGCCGGGCGCGCACGGCCGGCCCTCCTCCGAGGCACCGACCGGCGCGTCGCTGCTGAACGTGTCGGCCGGGCTGGGGCACAGCAAGTACGCGCCCGCGCGGTTCGCGTGCCGTCCGGAGGCCAGTCTGCTGACCCTCGTCCCCCGAGGTGCCGAACCGATTTCATGACTGGAGGGGGCAGCGGGTATCGTGTGCTCTCGTGCCCGCACGGTTGTGCGGGCGCACCGGGGTGTGGCGCAGCTTGGTAGCGCGCTTCGTTCGGGACGAAGAGGTCGCAGGTTCAAATCCTGTCACCCCGACCAACCAGAACCGGCTCTGACCTGCGGAATCGCGGGTCGGGGCCGGTTTTGCGCTGCCCGACGTAGACCCGGCGCCGCCGCGACCGTGTTCGCGCGTGAGACGGGTGCCCGCGGTCGCACCAGTACGCGGCTCGGAATCGAACGGTCCGCTCATGACCCAACCTTTTCAGTGATCCTGCGGTTGGGAGGGGCATGAACATCGACATCAGGGGGGACCTCGATGCGCGCGAGTGACGAGGCGACGTTCGTCGGCTTCGTGACCAGCGCGTCGCCGGGTCTGCTGCGGACGGCGTGGCTCCTCACCGGGGACCACCATCTCGCCGAGGAGCTCGTGCAGGAGTCGCTGGAGCGGCTGTACCCGAAGTGGCGCCGGGTGCAGCACCAGCAACCACTGGCGTACACCCGGCGCATCCTGGTCAACCTCAACATCAGCCGCTGGCGCCGCTCGGGCGCGGAGTCCGTGAGCGCGACCGGCGTGCTGCGGGACGTCGCCGCCCCCGACGCGCTCGGCGTGGCCGACCAGCGCGACGAGGCCACCCGCCTGCTGCGGACGCTGCCGCCGCGCGAGCGACAGGTCGTCGTGCTGCGCTACTACGCCGACCTGCCCGAGCGTGAGGTCGCCGACCTCCTCGGCATCAGCGTCGGCACCGTCAAGAGCACCGCATCCCACGGCCTCGCCACGCTGCGAGCCGCGCTGGCCGCACAGGAGCAGTCATGAACACCAGCGAGATCGAGCGCATCCTGCAGGACTCCCCCGCCCCGGCCATGCGCGTGGACCCCGACCGCGTCGTCGACGGCGGCCGGCGTCGGGTCGCGCGCAGCCGGCTCACGTACGTCGGTGCCGGGCTGGCGGCGGCCCTGCTGGTCCTCGTGGCCGGCGTCGCCGGGTGGCAGTCGTACGACACCCGATCCCTCCAGCCCGCGCGGCACAGCCCGACGGCCCGGACGACCAGCCCGTTCTTCACCCACGACCCCACTGTCGCCACGAACCAGTTCCAGTCGAGCGTGGGCTCGGGCACCGCGACGTACTCGATCGTCGAGAGAAGCGGTGTCCTGCGGATCCGGCGCGGCGACGACCGCAGCTACGTGGACCTGCCTGTCGTCGGCACGTTCCGCAACCAGGCGGGCATCGGGACCAGCACCAACGACCACGACCGGACGGTCGTCGTCGTACCCGTCCCGGCCGACACCCTCGAGGCCTCGCTTGACATCAGCAGCGGCGTCGACCCGGGTGGCATGGAGAGCGGCGGCGTGATCACCCGAAGCGGCAGCACCGCGGCGGTCTTCGTGACCGAGCACCACATCGCGCCCTCGGCGGTCAAGGGCTGGTGGTGGCGGACGCGCAGCGGTGAGGTCGTCGCGTCCACGGGCGAGCACGCGGCCACCGTCGGCATCGGAGGTGGCGTCATGTACCAGTTCGTCGGGCAGGGCCTGTACGGGATGTCGCTGCCGGGCCTGTCGGGTAGCTGGCACGGGGCACCCGGAGACGGGCACCTCGCGTCCGCCACGCGGAATCGGGTCTGGACGACGGCCGGCATCCTGCCGCCCGGATCCACGATCCTCGGGCCGGTCGTCCCGCCGAGCCGGGCTCGCGCCGTCACCGTCGACGCCGTCCAGCACGCACCTCTGGGGCCCGACCATACCGTCGCCTGGTTCATGAGGAGCCGGTCGACCGATGGCGGGTCCGGATCGGTCTCCCTCCGCTGGCGAGATGCCGCGGGGACGGTGCACCTGAGCTGACCCGCCCGCGCCGTGCCCGGCCGAGTGCGCGTGTCCTGCGCCGCGCTCCGCCGAGTGCGCGGGTCCTGTGCCGTCACAGCCGGAATCGCGCAGGACACGCGCACTCGGCCGGGAAAGTCGGCCGGGAAGGTGGGCCGGAGAAGTCGGCGGAAACGCGGGCGGGGGGTGCGGTTCAGCGGTAGGCGCCGGCGGCGATGTCGTCCAGGAGACCGGGCTCGTGGGGCGTCCAGCCGAGCAACTCGCGGGTCGCGGCGCTGGTGGCCGACAGGTCCATGCCGAAGAAGCTCCCGATCCAGCCGAAATGGTCGGCCGCGTCGTCGGGCGAGACCGAGCGCACCGGCAGGTCGAACGCGCGACCGAGGGCCTCGGCGATGTCGCGGGTGGCGATGCCCTCCTCGGCGACCGCGTGCAGCCGTGCGCCCGCCGGTGCCTTCTCCAGGCCGAGCGCGACCATCCGGGCGGCGTCGACGCGGTGCACGGCGGCCCAGCGGTTCGTGCCGTCGCCGGGGTAGGCGGAGAAGCCCTTCTCCCGCGCGACGCCCGCGACCACCGAGATGAACCCGTGATCGCCCATGCCGTGGACGGTCGGGGCGAACCGCAGGCTGATGGCGTCGACGCCGCGGTCGACGTACTCGAACGCGAGGTTCTCCGCGCCGCCGCGTGGTGAGTCGGGGCCGTGGAACGGCGAGGGGTCCTCCTCGGTCGCCGGCCGACCCTGGGCCAGCGCCGCGACTCCGGACGCGAACAAGAACCGGCGGCCACTGCCCTCCAGCGCGTCCGCGATGGTCTGGACCGCAGCGCGCTCGGCGGCGTTGGACACGGCGGGATCGGAGAAGTCGTGCTTGTTGGCCAGGTGGATGACGGCCTCGGCCTGGTCCGCTCCCGAGCGGATGCCGCCGAGGTCGTCGAGGTCGCCGCGCTGCACGGTGACGCCCTTGGCCTCCAGGGCGGCTGCCGAGCTGTCGGAGCGCGCGAGGCCGGTGACCTGGTGACCGTGCTCCAGCAGCTGGTCGACGACGGCCGAGCCGATCCAGCCGGACGCGCCGGTGATGAAGACGTTCATGAGGATCCTCCTTCGCGGGGCGTTCGGGCGCCGCTCGCCTTGATGTCTGTGACTGACATGACGCTAGCACTTCATGTCAGCGGCTGTCATCACCTACGATGCCCCCGTGTCGCGCTGGCAACCCGAGACCCCGAGACGGCTGCAGGACGCCGCGCTCGAGCTGTTCTCGACCCGGGGGTACGAGCAGACGACCGCGGCCGACATCGCGCAGCGGGCGGGAGTCACCGAGCGCACGTTCTTCCGGCACTTCCGCGACAAGCGCGACGTCCTCTTCCACGGCCAGGACGAGTTCACCGCCGTGTTCGTCGACGGGATCGACTCCGCGCCGGCAGACACCCCGCCCCTCGGCCTGATCGCCGCGGCGCTGAGGTCGGCCGCCACCTTCTTCCCCGACGAGCGTCGCGAGCACGCCCTGACGCGTCAGTCGGTCATCGACCAGCACCCCGCCCTGCAGGAGCGCGAGCGTCACAAGATGGCCGGCCTCGCGACGTCGGTCGGGCAGGCTCTGCGCGCCCGCGACGTACCCGAGCCCGCGGCCACGCTGGCGGCGGAGTCCGGCGCGACGGTGTTCGGGATCGCCTTCACCACGTGGATCCGTCCGGGTGAGCGCCGCTCCCTGGACGCCATCGCCCAGTCCGTCCTGGGCGAGCTGACCCGGCTCGGCACCTCCGCCTGACCGCGGGTCCCCGCCCACCCCGTACGCCCGGTCGAACCCCGGCCAGCACGCCCACCCGTACGCCGGGTCGAGTGCGCGTGTCCTGTCACTGTCGAGCTCGAGAAGTGACAGGACACGCGCACTCGGCGGGGAAGGGCGGGGTGGTGTGGTGGAGCGGCGGAGAAGGGCCGTGGTGGGGTCAGGAGGCGCGGGCGGGTGCGGGGTCGGCGAGCTCGCGGGCCAGTCGGCGCTGGATCGCCCCGAGCAGCCGGGAGACCTGCATCTGACTGACCCCGATCTGCCGGGCGATCTGCCGCTGCGTGAGGTTGTCCACGAACCGCAGCCGCACGATGGTGCGGTCCCTCGCGCTGAGGCGTTGCAGCGCCGGCCGCAGCGTGACGAGCGCGTCGACCCGCTCGAGGTCGTCCTCACCGTGCGCGGCGGGCAGCACGTCGCTCAGCGAGACCGCGCTCGCCGGACCGAGGGGACTGTCCAGCGAGACCGACCGGTACTGGCTCTCGACCAGCAGCGCGTCCCGGATGGTGCTGACCGGTGCGCCCATCGCGTCCGCGAGCTCGGGCGTGGTCGGCTCGCGCCGCAGGCTGTGCTCCAGGTCCTCGCGTGCCGTACGGATGTCCCGGTGCGCCTCCTGCAGTGCACGGGGCGGACGGACCGCCCAGCCGTGGTCGCGGAAATGACGCTTGAGCTCGCCGGTGATGGTGGGGACCGCGAAGGCGGTGAAGCCAGGCCCTGCTCCGGGCCGGTACCGGCGGACGGCTAGGACGAGACCGAGCAGCGCGACCTGGTGCAGGTCGTCCGGATCGATCCCCCGATGGCCGAGACGGTGGGCCAGCCGCAGGGCAAGGCCACGATTCAGGAGGACGACCTCGTCGCGGTACTGTGCCGCCCGCTGCGGATCCGTCGCGGATACGGCGGCCTGCAGGAGCCGTTCGGTGCGGACCTCGAGGTCCTCCGATTGAGAGCCCGACGGGGTGCCAGAGAACATGCGCGGCTCGATTCACGAAAAGGGAATCCAACCGCTTGTTTGAGTTGGGCTTGTTCCCCAGGACAACACACCTTGACCCAGACCACAAGGGTGCTCCGGGCCGGTGCGCGGGTCCGGCGTGCGGCGAGAACCGTTGCGCTGCAGGCCGTCGCCGACCGCCGCAGCGGGAGGATTGCGTCCGGTCCGGTGCGGGTAGAAGGTCCCGTGTGAGCACCGGGGAACGGGTCCGCAGCACCTCGTCGCGGACGCGAGCGCTCCTGCGGACGACCGGCGTGACCCAGCACCCGATGACGGCGCTGTCGCTGAAGTCAGCGCTCGCCGCGGGTATCGCATGGCAGCTCGGCACCCTCATGCCGGAGCCGATCTCGCACTACCCCTACTACGCGCCACTCGGTGCCTTCACCGTCATGTACCTGACGTTGAGCGACTCGACCAAGGAGGCGCTGCGCACCCTCACCGCGCTGATGATCGGCTCCGCGGTCGCGCTGCCAGTCCTGCTGGTCTGGGAGCCCGGCGCCCTCACCGTCATGCTGGTCGTCGGCGTGGCCACCGCGCTGCGAAGCATCCCCCTGATCGGTGACCAGAGCTCATGGATCCCGCTCGCGGCGCTGTTCGTGCTCACCGCGAGCGGCGCGGACACCGAGGGTTTCGTGGCCGCGTACGTCGTGCAGGTCGCCCTCGGTGCCGCCGTCGGTCTGGCGATCAACTCGATCGTGTTCCCTCCGTTGGCCCTGCACGACCTCGACCGGGCCGTCGTGGACGTCCGGCATCGGGTGGCCGCCCAGCTGGAGGCGCTTGCCGACGCGCTGGCTCGCGACTCCAGCCCGTCCGCGGAGGAGTGGCGCGGCCTTCTCGGTGACCTTTCCGCACCGCGCGAGCGACTCCACTACAGCGCTGACCGCTCTCGTCGCGCCCGCCGGGGCAACCTGCGGCGACGCCGCTGGACCGAGCCCCAGGCGAAGTCGCTCGCAGCGGCAGCGGCACTGGAACGCATCGCCTGGCTCGTCGAGGACGTCAGCATCACGATGATGGAGTTCGACCGGGCCGAGAACCCGTCCCTTGATCGCCGGACGGCCCACCTTGCCGCGGTCGGGGCCCGCAGCCTCGCCGAGGTGATGACCACGACCGACGACATCGGCCCCCACTCGCGGCGCGTCACCGAGGTCGAGGAGCGAGTCCGCGCACTCATCGAGCACGTCGAGGACAAGGCCCAGCCATGGGAGCAGCGCCAGCACGCCCTGGACGTCGCCGTGAACCTGCAGCGCGCCGTCCGCACGTTCGCCGCCCACCGAGGAGCTCAGGCGTGAGACGCACCGATCCCGACGCGCCCGGCATCAGCCGACGGCGGCGTGGCGAGGGCTTCAGCTACCACCTGCCCAACGGGCGGCTGGTCAGCGCCGAGGTACGGACCCGCATCGGCGAGCTGGCCATCCCGCCCGCCTGGACCGAGGTGTGGATCAGCACCGACCCCGACGTGCACCTGCTCGCCACCGGCGTCGACGACGCGGGACGCACGCAGTACCTCTACCACACGCAGTGGCGGGTCGAGCGCGACGCCGAGAAGTTCGAGCGCGTCACCGCCATGACCCGTCGGCTCCCCCGCTTCCGCCGCGCCGTCGACGCCGACCTCGGCGAGCGTCGCCTGAGCAGGGCCCGGGTGATCGCCCTCGTTCTGTGGCTGCTCGACACCGGCGCGCTGCGCATCGGCTCGACGGCGTACGAGGACGAGCACGGCTCGCACGGGGCGACGACGCTGCTGGTCGACCACGTCCGCGACCGGGGGGACGGCGTGGAGCTGGAGTTCCCCGCCAAGAGCGGGCAGACCTCGACCATGCTGCTGCACCATCCGCCCACCGTGCGCACTCTGCGCGCGCTCCGTCGGGCGGGCAGCCACGGTGACCACCTGATGCGATACCGGGACGGGCAGGGCGGCACCGTCGAGGTGAGCGCCACCATGGTGGCTGACCGCTTCGCCGCGCTGGTCGGCCCGGACCACACGGTCAAGGACCTGCGCACCTGGGCCGCGACGGTCGCCGCCGCGGAAGCGCTGGCGGCCACAGGACCCGCCGACGACGAGAGGGGCGTCGACGCGGCGATCAGGGACGCCGTCCAGGTCGCAGCCGACTCCCTCGGCGACACCGTCTCCGTCGCCCGCAACAGCTACGTCGACCCGCGCCTGCTGTCGGCCTACCGGGAGGGGCGGACGGTCACGCCGCCCCGGCGTCCCGGCGAAGAGCACTCCCCGGCCGTACGACGCCGCATCGAACGGGAGCTGGCACGCCTGCTGTCCGACACCGCCTCGCCGCTGGAGGAGGCCGGCTGAGCCGCGGTCGGTCCGGCCGGCGAGCGGGGCTCCGGTCAGTCCGCCGGGTCGCGGCGGGGCAGGGTGCCGGTGTCGGCGACGTCCTGGGCGATGTCGGCCAGCTTACGGTTGAGCCGCTGACTCGTGACGCGCAGGAGCCGGAACGCCTCCTCGTCGCTGATCTTGTACGCGTGCATGAGGATGCCGACGGCCGAGCCGATCTGGCGGCTCGTCGTGAGGGCGTGCTCGAGGTTGCCGGCCCGTCCCGCGCTCGCGGCGTGCATCAGCAGCACCCGGGCGTGCGCCGCGAACAGGGTTGCGGTGGCGAACGACTCCTCGTCCAGGACCTCGGCGTCCTCGGCGTAGAGGTTGAGCGCCGACCGCTGCGGTTCGTCGACGAGGTGGAACGACAGCACCGCGCGGATCGTGAAGTCGGTCGCGAGGGCCTCGGCGAACGTCGGCCAGCGGCGCTCAGTGCGGATGTCGGCGATGCGGACGGACTCGTGCTCGCTGGCGGCGGACAGGCACGGACCGTCGCCGAGGTCGTACTGGAGCTGGTCGATCGCGGCGGCGACCTCGTCCGAGGTGGCGAGGCTGCGTGGCTGGCGCTGGACCGGCCAGGCGGTGACCGCCGCCGAGGAGCAGCCGGGCACCGACTTCACGGCCAGGTCCACAACCCGCTGCAGCGCGACCTCGCGCTGGTCGGCGGTCCGGAGGTGGTCGTTGAGCTCAGCGAACTCCATCGCCAGGTCACCTGCGGGGTCCGACTCGGTCATGGCCCACCCCTTCCCGTGCTCCGTTCGTGGATGCACCGTCGTCGCCCGAGCCTAGGTGCGGCGAGGGCGGGACGCGAACGGTCAACCATCACTGCGGCTCGTACTCCAGACCCACCAGGTCCAGGACCTTGGCCGCGAGGCTGCCGGAGGACGCAAGGATCCGCAGCCGGTGACCGTGGTCCGTGTGCTCCTCGCGAGCCATGAACAGCTCACTCACCCCTGCGCTGCCGAGGACGTCCACGCCCCGCAGGTCGAGCACCACCGGGTGAGTCCCGCCCCGGCTGGCCGCACTGACCTCGGCCGCGAACACATGAGCCGTGGTGATGTCGAGCGGACCGGCCACCCTCAGGACCTGGGGCGGGCCCACCTCCAGGTGGACGGCGAGCTCCACGTCGGTGCTCCTTCGCGGCGGACGCAGCCCAACGGGCCGGTCGAGGTGGGATGCAGCGAACAGGGTCGGTCCTCGCGACGGTATCGCGCCTACGACGGGTTCGTGGACGGTTGAACGGCGAGCCGTCAGGATGGAGGGATCGGCAACGATCGGAGGACCCGTGCGACTCGACCGCTGGCAGGACCTGGACCTCACCGACCGGCAGGTGGCGACCGTGGCGCTGGACGTCTCGCGCCAGGGGCCGGAGGGCAACCACGAGATCGAGCTGCGCTGGCGAGCCGCGCGCACCGAGCTCCTCGAGTCGGGCGCACCGAAGGCGCTCGTCGACCTGCTCGAGCCCGTCGCCGTCCGCCGCGACCGCAGGGCCGGCGAGCACGGGCGGTTCCTCATCGGCAGCGTCGGCTCGGAGGGCGACGCCCGCGTCGACCTGGACGTCTCCCTGCCGGAGGCACCCGACCGGGAGCGCGTCGTCTGGGCCGACGTCCCCGACCTACTCCCCCTGCTGCGCTGCGGCCAGCGGTACCCGACGTACGTCACCGTCGAGGCCGACCGCGCGGGCGCGGACATCACCGCCTACAGCTCGTTCGACGAGACGCCGGCCCGGACGACCGTCGACGGCGACCACGACGTGCTGCACAAGGTGCCCGGCGGGGCGTCCTCGCAGCAGCGGCTCCAGCGGCGCGCGGTGGACTCCTGGGAGCGCAACGCCGACGAGGTGGCCGCCGAGCTGGACGACCTGGTCCGGCGGGTACGGCCGACGGCCGTGCTGGTCGCCGGCGACGACCGTGCCCTCGGTGCGCTGCGCGGCAGCGTGTCCGACCTCGTACGCGGGCGGTCCCGGCTGCTGTCGTCCGGCGGGCGAGCCGCGGGGACTTCGGAGGAGGCGTTCGCCGAGGACGTCCGCCGTCACCTGGACGCGGTGATCGACGCCGACATCGAGGCGTGGATGGACCGCTTCCGCGAGCAGGACGGCCGGCAGGAGCGCGCGGTGCAGGGCCGGTCCGCCGTGCTGGACTCCCTCGGGCGCGGGCAGGTCGACACGCTGCTGCTCGTGGACCCGCCGGTCAACGCCCGAACGTCGGCGGAGGCGGCCGCGCTCGCCCTGCGGACTCACGCGCAGGTCTGCCTGCTGCCGGACGGCGACGAGCTGGCCGACGGCATCGCCGCGGTGCTGCGCTGGTCGGACTCCGAGACCCAGCACGACTCCGCGCCGAGCATGCCCGGCCACGGCGAGCGCCCCGGCTGGGCGGGCCGGGAGGGAAAGACCTCCGACTTCGCGAACGAGCCGTGAGCCCGCCCGACCTGCCCCCTGGTCAGCTGATGATGTCCGGAGAGGCGAGCGGCCGCGCCTCGTGGTCGAGGTCCAGCAGGTCGAGGACCTGCGCGGCGGGGGTGTCCGCGGCCGCCACGAGCTGCAGCGGATGACCGTGCACGGCGAGCCGGTCCCGCAGCTCCAGCAGCACCCGTACGCCGGCGCTGGCCAGGATCTCGACGCCCGACAGGTCGACGACCAGCGGGTACAGCCCGCCCCGACCGGCGTACGCGACCCGCTCGGACAGCTCCTCTGCGGTGGCGATGTCGACCGGCCCGGACACCACGAGGCGGCGCGGCGGCCCTCCTTCCAGGACGGCCGCGAACGTCCCCTCCCGACGCAGCGGGACGGCGGGTGGCTCGGCACCCGGCAGCGCCGGGCGGTGCAGCCGGTGCCGTACGGTCACGGCCGTGCCGGCGCCGGCAGGATCGTCGGAGGTGCCGCCACGCACGATCGCCATCTCCTCCACCATGCTCTCGACGAGCCACAGCCCGCGGCCGCTGGTCGGCACCGGCCCGAACGGCGGCTGCCAACGGCCCTCGTCGTCGACCCGGATGCGGGCGACTCCGTCGGCCTCCAGCTCGGCGACCACCTCCACCGGACCGGGCCCCTCACCAGGGGGGCGGTCGGCGTACGCGTGCTCGACCGCGTTCGCGACCAGCTCGGTGAGCGCGATCTCCAGGTGCTGCACGTCGCGGTGCTCGACCCCTATGCCCGCCAGCCACTCCCGCAGGCGTGGGCGCAGGTCGTCCAGCCCGGCCGGGTCGCGGCGCCACCGCCACGCGCCGACCGACTCGGCCCTGCGCTCGCAGGCCAGCATGGTCACGTCGTCGTCGTACCCGGTGCGGGTGAGCTGCTTCACCGACAGCTGGCAGGCGCGCTCCGCGGCAGACGTCGGCGCGCCGGCGGGCAGGGCGCGGTTGCCGACCGCGTCCCCGGCGACCCGCGCCAGCCGGTCCAGCCCGGTGGACAGCACCTCGCCCGGGCGCTTGACCAGCCCGTCGCTGTAGAGCACCACGAGAGCGCCCGGGTCGAGCGTGCTCTGCGCTGAGATCCGGTCGCCCTCGGTTCCCAGCGGCCCACCCCCGGACGCCGGCAGGTACCGTGCGGATCCGTCCGCCTGGACGACCAGCGGTGCCGGGTGGCCGCACGTGAGGTAGTCGAGCGCACCGGTGGCCGGATCGAGCACGACGACACCCACGGTGGCGGCGCGCATCGTCGGCGTCCGGGCAGCCATCCGGTCGGCCCACGCGACGGCGTGCCGGGCGTCGGCGGTCTCGCGCAGCATCTCGCTCAGTACCACGCGCAGCTGGCCCATGGCGGCCGTAGCGGCCACGCCGTGCCCGACGATGTCGCCCACGACCAGCGCGAGCCGGCCGTCGCGCAGCGGCACGGCGTCGAACCAGTCGTCACCGGCCGCCTGGTCGACCGCCGCCACCAGGTAGCGGGCGGCCACCGTCGCCCCGGGCAGCACCGGCAGCGCGGTCGGCAGCAGCGCCTCCTGCAGCTCCACCACCACGTCACGGGCCGCCTCGTAGCGCCGCTCTGCCTCAGCCGCCTCGCGCTGCGCGGCCTGCTGCTGCCGTACCCGCGCGGTCGCATCGGCGAGGTAGACCAGCAGGCCGGTGGTCTCGCCGGTCGCACTCGGCCGGGGCAGGACGTTCACGTCGAGGTACAGGTCCTCGGACGCACCGTCGGCGCCGCGGTTGAGCCGGACCCGCCACTCCCGGGCGACCACCGGCTCCCCGGTCGCGCACACCTGGTCGAGCATCTCGAAGAAGGGCTGGCCGGACACCTCGGGAGTGACCTCCCGGACCGACCTGCCGATGACGTCCGCGCGGCCGACGATCGCGCGGTAGGCGGCGTTCGCCGCGACGAACCGGTGCTCCGGTCCGTCGAGGGCCACCTGAGCGAGCGGCATCTCGTCGAACGCGCGGCGTACGTCCTCGGCGTCACCGGCCCGGCCGGCCTCCTGCTCAGGGGTACTCACCTGCCCACCCTTCCCTGTCGCAGCGGCGCTGACACCGAAGAGGGCGAGGTACGCCGCCGCAGCCTCACCGAGGTCCGGTCAGGTGGCCCGTGCCCCCTGGTCCGGGTCCGGCAGCTCGGAGGGCAGGACGTCCTGGCCGCCCTCGCCGGTACGCGCCTCGTTCACCGCGGCGTCGTAGTAGACGTACGCCGTGGTCAGCGCCACGAGGGGGAAGAGGACGACGTAGACCAGTCCGCTGAGCAGGTTGAGCAGCGCGAACGGCAGGCTCGGGATCAGCAGCAGCAGCGCGAAGCCGATGAGGGGCCCGGTCGCGCCGGCCAGCACGACGGCCGCCGCGATCAGCGAGATGACGCGCAGCATCCGCGGGAGGACCAGGCGGGCGCTGCGACGCAACGACTCCACCGGACCCCGCCGCTCCAGGATCAGCACCGGCACGAACAGTCCCCACAGCACGATCACGATGACGGCGAGCAGCACGGTGTACCGCGTCGAGAGGACCAGCAGCCCGACCGCCGCCGCCCAGACGACGCAGCTCATCAGCAGCGGACGCCAGTGCGCGAGCGCGAGCCGGTACGCCGACCACGCCGTCACGTCACGCCCTGCGTCGATCTCGGCGAGCGCCTGGGTCGAGGCGGCCTGCACGAGGACGATGACCACGCCGATCTCCACCGATGCCAGTACGCCCGTCAGGCCGAGGCGGATGCCACCGGACGCGTCGCCCGCCCCGCCCCCGATGACCGGGCCGCCGAGGTCGGCGCGGGAGAGCAGCGCGAGCAGGAGCACGAGGGGGACGGTGAGCAGCCCGACGCTGGTGAACAGCACGGGACGGGCCGCGTACATCCGGACCGCGGCGGCGACCGTCTGGCCCCAGGAGCGGCGACGCGCCGCCCGTAGCGGCCGTGAGCCCTCCCACGACGTCCGCTGCGTCTGCCACACCGCGAACACGAGCACGATCGCGACGAGCACGAGGGCTGTGCTCGGCGAGGAGGTGGCGCGACGCAGGACCCGCGATCCGGTGCCGACGCCCGAGCAGAACAGGTCGGTGACCTGGGTGCCGAACAGGCCGCCCGCCGGTACGGAGTAGCTGGTGCCGTGGCCGTTCTCGTCAACCCAGTCGGCCGGCCGGGTCCAGCGGTCCTTCATGTTCGGGCCGGTCGGGCCGTTGTAGAACGCCTGCTGGCGCTCACCCCACCGGCCGCGGAAGCCCAGCCACGGGAAGGCGGCCACAGCCGCGCGCGGGTCCTGCGGGACGACCTGCAGCGCCATGTCCGGCTCGTCCTGCGGCCCGAGGGCGTCGTCGCAGCCGAACCCGCGCTGCCCCGAGCGGCCGAGGTACAGCTCCGGCTCGTAGTAGCTCGCGTGCGAGCCGGCGGCCGGGTAGACGACGGGATGCGTGCCGCCGACGATCGCCAGCTTGGGGTCTTCCCACGCGGACGTCTCGACTCCCTCGTGCTGGCTGTAGCCCAGGCGTACGGGGGTCCTGGCGAAGGCCGTCGCGGCGTCCGGGGCGTCGAACTCCAGCTGCACGAGCTCCCAGTCGCCCTCGTGGGTGTTGTTGAAGTCGTTGAACGCGTAGAAGAACCAGTACTGCAGGGCCAGGCGGCCCGGCCGGTCGCGGTCGGCCACCACGTGCGCGTACATCGTCGGCCGGTGACCCCCTGTCACCGAGCGCGCCCACTGCTCGTAGTCGCAACCCGGCCGCAACGGGTCGCCCGGGAAGTCCAGGTGGTAGTCGGGCAAACCCTTGGCCAGGTCCTGCGCCGTCGGCCCGACCTTGATCAGGTCGTCGGCACCCCACGGCCCGCGCAGCGCCACGGTGTCGTTGTCGAGGAACGCGGCGACGTCGGCGGGCGCGTACGGCTCGCCGGAGTCGCAAGGCCGGTCCTGGCGGACCAGCCGGAGCACCGGGGCGAACCGCTGGGCGAGCCGCACCTCGTCCTCCGGTGCCGTCGCGGCGGGTGCCGAGGCGGGGTGTGCCGCTGCGGCGGGTGCCGTGGCGGGCGAGGCCGGGAGGGTGGTGCGGGCGGGCGCCACCCGTCCGGCAGCGGCGGTCGCGGGGGCCGGAGCCGACGCGACCAGCGCCAGCAGCACGATCACCATGATCACGGATCGACGCAGCAGCACACCCGCTCCCTCCGAGAGGTGGAGCTCCAGTGTGACCCGGAGTGCACCGCCCGCGCAGGAAGGCGGGCCGGCGCGAGGGGTGCGTGTGCGTACTCGCGAGCGCCGACGAACCGCGGCCTCCCGGAGCCCGCCGCCGCGGGTTCTACGCGAGCTGGGCGTTCACCTCGCCGATCTGCTCGCGCAGAGTGGCCAGGATGCGGCGCAGCAGCCGCGAGATCTGCATCTGGCTGACCCCCAGCTGCTCGCCGATGTGTCGCTGGCTGAGGTTCTCCACGAACCGCAGCCGCACGATGTCCCTCTCCCGCGGGGTGAGCCGGGCCAGCGCGGGCGCGAGGACGGCCATCGTCTCCGCCTCCGCGTACCGGTCCGGCGCGTCGTCGGGGATGGCGTCGCCCAGGGTGAGGTCGGCGTCGAACGACGTCGGGGCGTGCAGTGACGCCGGGTGGTAGTCGCCGTGGACCTGCTCCGCCTGCGCCACGACGTGGACGGCTACCCCGAGGTGGTCGGCCAGCTCGGCGCGGGTCGGCGTACGGCCCAGCTGGTGGGTGAGATCCTCACGGGCCCGACGCCACCCCTGGACGGTCTCCTGCAGGGAGCGCGGCGGCCGCACCGTCCAGCCGTGGTCACGGAAGTGGCGCTTGATCTCGCCGGTGATCGTGGGTGCGGCGTAGCCCACGAACCCGCACGGCGCGCCCGGACGGTACCGCCGCGTGGCGTTGACCAGGGCCAGCAGCGCGACCTGCTCCAGGTCCTCCTGCTCCACGCCCCGTCCGGCGTACCGGCGCGCCAGCCGGCGCGCGAGGCCCTGGTGCTCGAGGACCACCTCGCCGCGGAGCCGAGCCGCCTCGCGCGGGTCGGCCGCGGCCTCCGCGAGGGCGAGCAGGCCGTCGGTGTCGAGCTCGTCGGGTACGGCGCGCAGCACAGGGCGCGCCGGCTCCTCGCTCCGGTGGTGATCGTGCTGCGGCCGGGACGTGCCCGCTCCGGCGCTCTCCAGGGCTGCGGTGCTCATCGCCGACCACCGCTCTCGCGGGGCGTGCCGAGCAGTCGAAGATCGGGGAAGATTGCCATCGCCGGGCCTTTCTCGGGATCGGTCGGGGGTCCGGATCTGCGGCGGGTGGCCAACCGCCACAGCGGTGGCTCAGCGCGCCGCCGTGGTCAAAACCCTAGACGAGACCTTCAACAAAATCGACAGGCTGTGCAAGGTTTGTGCACCCCCGTGATCGGGTAGGACGCAACGGTCGTACGCCTGCCGGACGACCGATCCTGGGCGGCTCGATGGCCCGCGACGGCGGGCGTCGCCACCTCGCTCCGAGGCGTTCTCGGCGGCTGTCGGTGTTCGAATGTATGTTCGAGTCATGGCCGTTCAGTCGCTCACCACCGCCACCCCCGCGCACTCCGTGCCCGGGGCGATGGAGGCTGTCGTGGCGAGCCTGTCCGCCGTCGAAGGAGCGTCGTTCTGGGGTCTGTCCGGCGATCAGGTCGAGGCGTTGGTCGGCTCGGTCGCGGCGATCCGGGCGGTGCTGGACCGTCTTGAGGTCGCCGCCGTCCGAGAAGGGGCGTCGCGCGGGCTGCCCGCCGAGCGCGGGTACGGCGCGGTGGACTGGGTGCGCTCCTGCCAGCAGCGCGGCGGCGGGGCCGCGGTCAGCGACCCCGGCCACATCAGCAGGGTGCTGCGCCTGACGGCAACGCGTGACCGGGCCGGCGCCCGCGCGGTGTGGGAGGCGTTCACGGCCGGGCACCTGGGGTCGGGCAAGGCCGACCAGCTCGCCCGCTTCGAGACCGAGGTGAGTCCGGTCGCGGTCCCCGAGCAGGTCGCCGAGGTGGTGACCGACCTGGTCCACGCCGCCGTCGACGGCGCCGACGGGACCGGACTCACGCCGCGCGAGCTGAGCACCGCGATCCGTTATGCCGGGCAGCTGATGAGGCCCCAGCGCGATCTGGACGCCGCCCACGAAGCCCGCGCCCGCGGCCGGTGCCTGACCAAGCGTCCCGGACCGGCCGGCCTGGCGGAGTACCGCCTCCTGGCCGACCCCGATGCCGCCGCCGTCATCGACGCCGCCGTAGCCGGGCTGTCCGCACCGGTCACCGGACCGCACGGCGAACCGGACCTGCGGACCCCTGCCCGCCGCCGCGGCGACGCGCTGATCGAGGTTGTCCGCCGCGGCGTCTCCTCCCCCGGCACCGGTCCCCGCACGAGCAAGGCCCAGGTCGTCATCACCATGGCCCTCGACCAGCTCCTGGCCGACCGGCCCGGCGCCGCAGTGACCGCCACCGGCGAGGTGCTGTCCGCCGCGGAGGTCAGACGGCACGCGTGCGACGCCGGGATCATCCCGATGGTCCTCGGCACCGCCGGCGAGGTCCTGGACGTCGGGCGCGAGCACCGCCTGTTCACCGCTGCCCAGCGCCGCGCGTTGTGCCACCGCGACCGCGGCTGCACCTACCCCGGCTGCACCATCCCCGCCCAGTGGTGCGACGCCCACCACGTCACGTGGTGGTCCCGCGGCGGCGCCACGGATCTCGACAACGCAGCCCTGCTGTGCGGACGCCACCACACCCATGTCCACCGCCGCGACCTCGTCGCCACCCTCACTTCGGCCGGCGTCAGCTGGCATCTCACCCACAGCTCAGGCACACCGCCATGACCACCTCGCCCGCTGGCCCGCCAGCCCGGCCCACCCGGACGGCGGGCCGTAACCCTGGTTCGTCTCCCGCTCGACGGGTACGACGCACGGGAAGCAGCCAGGCCCGGGCCGCCGGCCCGCGCCCTGCTCGGCCTGGCCGCTCCATGTGTGCCGACCACCACCAGCCCGAACGAGCGCGAACGGAGCCGGATCGATGACCGCGAAGGACTGGCCGGGGGCCGAGCAGTGGGTGCCCGAGCACGCCGACCACGACGCGCTGAGCGCCGCCGTACAGCGCTGCCGCGGGTGCGATCTGTACGAGAACGCCACCCAGGCGGTCATGGGTGAGGGACCGCCGGACGCCCGGGTGATGATGGTCGGCGAGCAGCCGGGCGACCAGGAGGACCAGGCCGGCCAGCCGTTCGTCGGCCCGGCCGGGAAGCTGCTCGTCCGCGCGATCACCGAGGCCGGGCTGGACCCCACGACGATCTACCGGACCAACGTGGTGAAGCACTTCCGGTTCACAATGCCCAGCGGCACGCGGCGGATCCACAAGTCGCCGGCCGGCTGGCAGGTGAGGGCGTGCGTGCCGTGGTTACACGCGGAGCTGGCGGACGTCCGTCCGAGCACCGTCGTGCTGCTCGGCGCCACCGCCGCGAAGGCCGTGATGGGCACCGACTTCAGCGTGACCGAGCGGCGCGGTGAGCTGCTGACCTGGCCGGACCGGCTGCCGCTGGACGAGCCGCCCGAGCGCTTGCTGGCCACCGTCCACCCGTCGTCGGTGCTGCGGTCGAACGACCACGACGCCGACTTCGCCGCCCTCGTCGACGACCTCAGGCGCGTCGCTTCCTGATTGCGGCCCCACCGCGGCCACATCGCGGCCCCGAACGCCGGTGGAGGCGCCGACCGGACGCGTATCCGCGGGCGGGGCACCACCCTCGACCGGCTCCGCGAGGGCGGCTGGTTCATTCGGGTACGACCGGGTACCCGTAGAAGGCGGACCGGCACGACTCGGCCCGGCAACGGGCCGAGTGGAGGCCGACACGAAGCGGATGATGCGGATGAGGCGGACGCCGGCTCGGCCGATCAGTGCAAGCGCCGAGGAGCCCGCCCGTCGCCTCCCCCGGCCGTTGCAGCCGACCTGGGTGCAGCTGCTGCTGGCGTGCTCCCCGCTCACGCTGGTCCTGCTGTCCTATGTGCTCGCTCAGTGGATCAGCGCGCCGATCACGGCACGGCCGCGGCAGGGCGTGACGAACCGGCTCGGGTTCGGGCTGCACGTCACGGCGCCGCCGGCGGTCGACCGGGCGGTCTTCGGCGTCGTCCCGTCGGCGTGGCTCCAGCAGCGGCTCGTCGGGGGCGGTGCGCACTGGTACGACGCGGTGGCCGCGCTCGTCTACGTCAGTCACTTCGTCGTCCTGCCCGTGGGCACGGCGCTGGTGTGGCTGCACTACCGCGACCGGTTCCGCGCGTGGATCACGGCGGTGCTGACCCTCACCGCGGTCGGCATGCTCCTGTACGCGGTGTACCCGGCCGCTCCCCCGTGGCTCGCCTCGCAGCAGGGCGCCGTCGCCCCGGTGCGGCGCATCTCCGGCCTCGGCTGGGACGCGCTCGGTCTGCCGCTCGTACGGCACCTGCTCGGCGACGGCCAGGCCGGCAGCAACCCGGTCGCGGCGGTGCCGTCCCTGCACGCGGCGACCCCGGTGCTCCTCCTGCTCTTCCTCTGGCCGGTGCTGCGGTGGCCGTGGCGCGCTGCGCTCGCGGCCTACGCCGCGGTGATGGCGGTCGCGCTGGTGTACACCGGCGAGCACTACGTGATCGACGTCGTCGCGGGCTGGGCCACGGCCGTCGTCGCCGTCGCGGTGGCCCAAGCCACGCAGCGCACGGGCCGCGGCCACCGGTTCATCGGCACCCGAACGCCCCACGACCGTCCACGCCGGACCGAGGTGAGCACATGACCGGATCCCGCCCCCTCCCCGGCGCCGGCGGGATCCTCGCCGGTGGCCTTGGCCTGCTGGGCGCCGCCCGCGAGATAGCGTTGCTCGGTGTGGACCCAGCCGTGACGAGGCACCTGCCCGACCCCATCCAGCCGCCGCGGCAGGCCGCAGCATGAGCCTGCGGATGTCCATGCCGCTGCGCCGGACCCGGCGCCTCTCCTGGCCGGGTCGGTCCGGGCAGCCGCCGGTCGACGGCCAGGACCTCTACGACGAACGGCTCTACGACGACGTGGCCCGCGACGCGGCCGCCTCGGTGATCCGCGCGTACTCCTCCTCCTTCGGGCTGGCCAGCCGGCTGCTGCAGCAGCCGGTCCGCGACCGCATCACCGCGGTGTACGCCCTGGTCCGGCTCGCCGACGAGGTGGTGGACGGGCGGATGGGCGTCAGCCACCCCGACCGCGCGGCCGAGGTGCTGGACCGGCTGGAGCTGGAGACCACCGACGCCCTGGCCCAGGGCTACAGCTCGAACCTGGTGGTGCACGCGTTCGCCGCGACGGCCCGCGAGTGCGGCATCGGCGCCGATCTCGTGACACCGTTCTTCGCGTCCATGCGCACGGACCTGACGGTGCGCGAGCACGACGCCGAGAGCTTCGCGCGGTACGTCTACGGGTCCGCCGAGGTCGTCGGCCTGATGTGCCTCAAGGCCTTCCTCGCCACACCGGGCCACGACGAGGGGTACGACCGCGACGCGTACGACCGGCTCGCTCCCGGCGCCCAGGCCCTGGGCGCGGCCTTCCAGAAGGTCAACTTCCTGCGCGACCTGGCCGAGGACTACCGGCTGCGCGGCCGCCGCTACTTCCCCGACGTCCGGCCCGAGCAGCTGACCGAGGCGCAGAAGAACCTGCTGCTGGACGACATCGACGCCGACCTCGCCACGGCGATGACCGCGGTCACCCTGCTCCCCGACAGCAGCCGCTCAGCGGTCGCGGTGGCGCACGCGGTCTTCACCGACCTGGCCGAGCGGCTGCGCGCCACGCCGGCCACCGAGATCCTGCGGCAACGGGTCCGCGTACCCGGCCCGGTCAAGGCCCGGATCGCCGTCGCCACCTACCTGCGCGACCGGTCCTGATGCCTGCGCGCCCCACGGCAGTCGTCATCGGCGGTGGCGTCGCCGGCCTCGCGTCGGCCGCGCTGCTGGCCCGGGACGGGCACGACGTCGAGCTGCACGAGCAGAACTCCGTCCTCGGCGGCCGCGCCGGCCGGTGGAACCGCGACGGGTTCCGGTTCGACACCGGACCGTCGTGGTACCTCATGGCCGACGTGTTCGACCACTTCTTCCGCCTGCTCGGCACGACCACGCAGGACCAGCTGGACCTCGTCCGGCTCGACCCGGCGTACCGGGTGTTCTTCGAGGGCGACCCGAGCCCGATGGACGTGCGCTCGGACCCGGCGGCCGTGGCGGCCGCCTTCGAGCGGGTCGAGCCCGGCGCGGGGACCGCGCTCACCGCCTACCTCGCGTCCGCTCGGGAGACGTACGACCTGGCCGTCCGACGCTTCCTCTACACGACGTACGCCTCGATGCTGCCCCTCGCACGGCCCGACGTGCTGCGGCGGCTCGGCCGGCTGGCCCGGCTGCTCGGGCAGCCGCTGGACCGGTTCGCCGGCCGGTACGTCCACGACCACCGGCTCGCCCAGGTGCTCGGCTACCCGGCCGTCTTCCTCGGCACGTCCCCTTCGCGCGCGCCGAGCATGTACCACCTGATGAGCCACCTCGACCTGGTGGAGGGCGTCTTCTACCCGCAGGGTGGGTTCGCCCGGCTCGTCGACTCGCTGGCGGCTCTGGCTGAGGCCGAGGGCGTCCGCATCCACACCGGGTCGACAGCGACGCAGATCGTCACCGCACCGCGCGCGGCCCGGCCGCTGCGGGGCGATCGCCGTACGGCGCAGGTCCGGGGCGTGCGGGTGCACGACGCCGAGGGGCAGGAGCGGACGGTCCCGGCCGACGTCGTGGTCGGCGCCACCGACCTGCACCACGTCGAGACGCGGTTGCTGCCGGAGCCGCTGCGCAGCCGGCCCGAGTCGTGGTGGCGCCGGCGCGACCCCGGCCCCGGAGCGGTGCTCGTCCTGCTCGGCGTCCGTGGCTCGCTGCCGCAGCTCGCGCACCACTCGCTGCTGTTCACCCGGGAGTGGGAGCGGCACTTCGACGTCCTCGCCGGCTCGGGCGACCCCGTACCCGACCCCGCGTCGATCTACGTCTCCCGGACGTCGGCGACCGACTCCGACGCCGCGCCGCCCGACCACGAGAACCTGTTCGTCCTCGTCCCCGTCCCTGCGGACCCCGCGCTGGGACGCGGCGGGCTCGACGGCGACGGCGACCCGCAGGTCGAGCGGGTCGCCGACGCCGCCGTCCGCCAGATCGCCTCCTGGGCCGGCGTTCCCGACCTGGCCGAGCGGATCGTGGTCCGTCGCACCATCGGTCCCGGCGACTTCGTGGCCGACCTCAACGCGTGGGCCGGCGGCGCGCTCGGGCTCGCGCACACGCTGCGCCAGAGCGCCTTCCTGCGCGGCCGCAACACCTCGCGCACGGTCGACGGCCTGTACTACGCGGGTCACGGCACCATCCCGGGCATCGGCCTGCCCATGTGCCTGATCAGCGCCGAGGTCCTGCTCAAGGCCGTCCGCGGCGACCGGTCCACCGAGCGCCTGTCCGAGCCGCTGCCCGCACGCCGTCCGTCCCCGGCCGGGACCGGAGGTGGCGCGCGATGAGCTCGCTGACCGCCCCGGCGTGGACGCGTCGGCCGATCGACGTCGGCATCCCGGGACCCACCCCGCGCGACATGGCGACGGGCTTCTGGTCGATCCGCGCCGACCCGCTGTCCTACCTCGCGGCCACCCGGGAGCGGTACGGCGACCGGGTCGCCTTCCCCATCCCCGGGCCGCCTGCGCTGCTGCTGTCCGACCCCGACGACGTCCGCCGCGTCCTGCAGACCTCCGCGCGCACCTGGGGCAAGGACACCGTCCAGTACGCCGCTCTCGGCCGCGTCACCGGGCCCGGCCTGCTCGCCTCCTCCGAGCCGAGCTGGATCGACCACCGCCGTCTCGCCGCGCCCGCCTTCCACCACCAGCGCCTGGACCGCGTCGGCGTCCACGTGGCCGAGGCGACCGACGAGGCGCTGGCCCGTTGGGACGTCCCGTCGCCGTACGGCGCCACGGTCGACGTCGCACGGCTGACCCTCGGCGTCGCGCTGGACGTCGTCGGACGCGCGCTCTTCTCCGCCGACCTGTCCGACCAGGCGCACCGCCTGCTCGAGGCGACCAGCGCCGCGGCTCGCCTCGTCGTCCGCCTCGGCCGCGGCATCGTGCCGGTGCCGGAGCGGATCCCCACGCCGCTCAACCGTCGACTGGTACGGACCCGGCGCGAGCTGGACACGCTGTGCCTGCAGCTGATCGCCACGCGGCGGGCGACCGGAGTCGGCGGCGACGGAGCCGGTGGCGACGACCTGCTCGGGCTCCTGGTCGACAGCGGGCTGAGCGACCAGGAGATCCGCGACGAGCTGGTCACGATGGTCATCGCCGGCCACGAGACCGTGGCCGCCGCGCTGACCTGGTCGCTCATGCTGCTGGCCCAGGACCAGGACGCGCAGGACCGGCTGCGGGCCGAGGCGCTCGCGCACATCGGGCCCGTCCCGATGGTCGGCACCGCGCAACGGCTGCCCTGGACGCGCGCGGTCGTCGACGAGGCGCTGCGGCTGTACCCGCCGGCCTGGGTGATCTCCCGCCGCTCCCACCAGCCGGACGTCCTCAGCGGCCACGACGTCCCGGCCGGCACGACCGCGATCATCAGCCCCTGGCTGCTGCACCGCCGCGCCGACGCCTGGCCCGAGCCGGACGCCTTCCGGCCGGAACGGTTCCTGGACCGCTCGGCCGCCCGGTCGGACTACCTGCCGTTCGGCGCCGGCCCCCGGCTGTGCATCGGGCGTGAGTTCGCCCTCGGCGAGATGACGATCGTGCTCGGTCGGCTGCTGACGGCGTACCGGATCGGCCTGCCGCGCGACTGGTCCCCGCCGGTCCCGCAGGCGCTGATCGCGGTCCACCCGCGCGGTGGGATGCCCCTGCACGTCACCCCGCTCGGTGGGCGCCACCCGTGAGTACGGCGCTGCTGGTCGTCCTGCTGGTGATCGCCGGCGTGCTCGGTCACCGGCAGCTCGCCGGCCTGCGCCCCGTCCCTCGGGGCGGACCCGAGGACGGCCGCGGCGGCGAGGTGTCGGTCGTGGTCCCGGCCCGCGACGAAGCGACGCGGCTCCCCGCCCTGCTGACCTCGCTCGCGACACTGGAGTCAGCGGTGGCCGAGGTCGTGGTGGTCGACGACGGGTCGTCCGACGGCACGGCCGAGGTGGCCCGCGCGCGCGGAGCAAGGGTCCTCCCGGTCACCGCGGTGCCCGCCGGATGGACCGGCAAGGCGCACGCCTGCCACCTCGGCGCGCAGGCCACCACCGGGCGGATCCTGCTGTTCCTGGACGCCGACACCGTGCTCGCACCTGACGCGCTGGACGGGCTGCTCGCGCTGCACCAGGACCGCGGCGGGCTCGTGTCGGTGCAGCCGTACCACCAGGTCGAGCGGCCGTACGAGCAGCTGTCCGCCTACTTCAACGTCGTGTCGCTGATGGGCAGCGGCGCGTTCTCCGACAGTGAGCGGCGTCGTCCGATGGCGTTCGGCCCGTGCCTGCTCACCACGCGCGCCGACTACGAACGAGCCGGCGGTCACGCCGCGGCGCGCGCCAACATCCTCGACGACGCCGGGCTGGCCGCCGCGTACGCGCAGGCCGGTCTCCCCGTCCGCTGCTTCGCGGGGGGCGACCTCGTGCGGATGCGGATGTACCCGGGCGGCCCCCGGCAGCTGGCCGAGGGGTGGACGAAGAACATCGCCTCCGGCGCGAGCCAGGCGGCGACCGGTCCGGCGGTGGCCGCGGCGGTCTGGGTCGCCGCGCACTTCGCCGTGGCGGTCGGGACGCTGCTGTCGGTCGCCGGAGCCGTCGCCGGAAGTCCGGTTCCGCTGTCCTCGGGGTCGCTGGTGGCGTGGCTGCTCGCCTGGCTCGGCGCGGCGCTGCAGCTGCGGTGGTTCCTGCACCGGATCGGTTCCTTCCGGTGGTGGACCTGGGCGGTCTTCCCGGTCCCGCTGCTCGCCTTCGGGCTGCTGTTCGCGCGCTCGCTGGTGCTCACGTACCTGCGGCGGTCGGTGCGCTGGCGGGGCCGTGACGTCGAGCTGGCCCGGGGTCCTGCGAGCACGAAGGACGCCTGAGTTGCTCGAGCCGGTGATGCCGCTGCCGCTCACCGTCGTGGTCGACGTGATCGCCTGGGGCGCCTTCCACGCCGGGACGGGTTACCTCGCGCACCGGCTGGACGAGCGACGCCTCAGGCGGGACGGACCGCTGCTGCGGGCGAAGCGGTTCGAGGACGGCGGCCGCTGGTACCGGCGGCGACTGCGGATCGACCGGTGGAAGGACCGGCTCCCCGAGGCCGGCGACCTCTTCTCCGGCGGCGTCAGCAAGGCGCGGCTGCCCGTGTCCGACGGTGGTGGGCTGGCGCTGTTCGTCCGCGAGACGCGTCGGGCGGAGCTCACGCACTGGTGGGCGATGGCCTGCGGTCCGCTCTTCGCGCTGTGGAACCCGCCGCTGGCGACCGCCCTGCTCGTCGCGTACGGGGTCGGTGTGAACGCGCCGTTCATCGCGATCCAGCGGTACAACCGCTTCCGCGCCCAGGCGGTGCTCGCCGCGAGGAGCCGCACGGTCTGACGGACCCACCACCTCTCGTACGGGCGCGCAGATCGACCCGCGCGGTTATGCTGTCCCGGCATCCTCCAGCTCGAATCAGCGGCTGGTCCTTCTCTTGCGCAGGTCCGGAGAGGTCGTCGCCGATGAGCACGGAAGCATCCCTTCTCACCGATGCCGAGCAGCTGCTGCGGCACGCCGCGAGGCAGTCGCCGGCCGTGGCCGCGCGGGTGCGTGACCGGGTCGTCCAGCTGCACCGACCGCTGGCCCTGAGCCTGGCCGACGGGTTCGACGAGGGCGCCGATCGCGAGCAGCTGCGGGATGCCGCGGTGCTCGGCCTCGTGCTGGCCGTACGCCGCTACCGGCCGGGCGACCCCGACGGCTTCACCGCCTACGCCACCGCGACGATCGTCGCCCTCCTCCAGCGCTGCCCCCGCGGCGAGCACGACCAGGATCCGACACCGCCCCCGGAAGCGAGCGAGGTCAGCGCCGTCCCGTCCCGACCGCCCACCGACTAGAGCCAACGCCCCCACGCCGGTCGAGCAGGGCCAACGCCCCCACGCCGGTCGAGTAGGGCGAACGAAGTGATGCCCGTATCGAGACCCGGTGACCCGCAGGGAGACCCTCCCCGCGCGTCGCCGGGTCTCGATGACGCCCTCGGCTACTCGTCGGCGTCGGCGCGCCGCTCGGCGAGCAGGGCCAGCCGGCGCAGCGTCTCGGTGTTGCGCGGGGCGATCCCGCTCTGCCGCAGCACCTTCGGGAGAACGCGGCTCGGGCCGGACACCACGTCCTCCTGGATCGTGACGGTGCAGGCGTGCTCGCCGTCGGGCTCCAGCGTCAGCCGGACGCGCGCCTCCCCCGCCGGCCAGCCGCGCGCCGTGAGCACCAGCCGCCGTCCGGGCTCGCACGCCTCCACCACGGTCGTGTCGGACAGGAGCACCGGCCAGACGCCGGCGGAGTGGTGGATGCGGCTGCCGGGTGCGGGCCACGCCTGGTCCACCGCGCGGATGCGCGCCGTGCCGACCACCCAGGTGGCGTAGCTCCATCCGTCGGCGAGGACCTCCCACACCCGGTCGGTCGGGGCAGCCACCGTGCGGTGCAGCCGCCATCCCTCGGACGTGCCGTTCGAGCTCATGACGTCTCCTTCGGAGTTGCGGTCGTCGGTACCGAGCAGCAGCGAGCGGCCGGCCCGGATCTCGTCCGCCGGCCGGGGTTGGAGGACGTTGCCGGAACCCGCTGGCACGCCGCTGCCCGGCTGCAGAGCCAGCCGGCTCAGCAGCGGACCGACGAGCAGGTCGTACAACCCAGGCATCGTGCGGAAGCCGAGCACGATGACCTTGTTGGCCACGCCCACGTCGAGGTCGCGCCGGGGCCGGTCCAGCGCCTTCAGGATGGCCTCGGCCACGCGGTCGGCGCCCGCCACGGGAGGTGGCGCCTGACCGTGCCGCCCCAGGTAGGTGCCGGCCAGCTGGTAGATGGGCGTGTCGACGCCCCCGGGTGAGATCAGCGAGATCCGGACGTCGGGACGGTCCCGGTTCTCCTGCTGCAGGGTGCGCACGAAACCGTGCATCCCCCACTTGGCGGTGGTGTAGGAGATCATCCCGGGCGCCGTCGCCTTCCCCAGCAGCGAGCCGACGAGGACGACGCTGCCGCCCTCGGCCGCGCGGAAGCGCCGCACCGCCTCACGGCAGACCCGCGTCGCCCCCACGAGCGTGGTGTCGAGCACGGCCTCGAAAACCTCCGGCGGCACGTCCTCGAACCGGCCGTACGCGAGGACGCCCGCGCAGTGGACGACAGTCTCCAGCCGTCCGAGCGAGGCCGCGGTCTCGAACGCCGCGTGCAGCGCGTCGGTGTCCCGGACGTCGGCGACCGCGACCACGGCCGTACCGCCGACCAGCTCGCAGGCGCGCCGAGCCTGGGCCAGCGTCTCCTCGCTGCGGCCGACCAGCACCACCGTCGTGCCGCGTGCCGCGAGCCGGAGGGCGGTCGCCAGCCCGATCCCGCTGGAGGCGCCGGTCACCAGCGCCACGGGCCGTGCTGTGTGCTGTGCCTCAGTCATCGATCCCTGCTCTCGAGGTTGCCAGGTGGTCGGCCGTCGGTCGGGCGGACAGCGGTACCGGGCCGGTCCGACCGCCGGGTTCGTGCAGCAGCCGCTCCCACGCCGTGCGAACGAGCGCCCGCTTGACCACGCCGAGAGGACCGTGCGCGGTGAGCGCCGCCCGTGCGGCGTTCCACCCGCACGTCCCGTGCACGCCACCACCCGGGTGCGCAGACGCACCGGCGAGGTAGAGCCCCTCCACCGGCGTCTCAGCGCGACCCAGCCCGGGGGCGGGCCGCAGGAACAGCTGCTGATGGATCGCGGAGGTCCCCGCGTTGATCGAGCCGCCGACGAGGCTGGGGTTCCAGTCCTGCAGCTGGTCCGGCGACTGCACGTACTCCCCGACGATGCGTGCTCCGAACCCCGGCGCGACCTCCTCGACCGCGTGCCGCATCCGGCCGACCTGCTCGGCGATCGCCTCCTCGCTCCAGTCGCTGCCGACCGGCAGGTGGGTGTACGCCCACGTCGACTCGGTGCCCGCCGGCGAACGGGTCGGGTCCGCCGTCGTCATCTGGCCCAGCAGCAGGAACGGCCGAGCAGGAGCACGGCGCAGCGCGAGGTCCTTCGCGACCTCCAGCAGACCGTCCTCGTCGACTCCGAGATGGACGGTGCCCGCGCGGTCCAGGCCGGGCGCAGCCCAGGGAACCGGGCCGTCGAGGGCCCAGTTGACCTTCAGCGTGCCGGAGTCCCACTCGAACCGGTCCAGGTCCGCGCGCACCTTCGCCGGCACTGCGTCCGCCGGAAGCATCTGCTCGTACAGCAGCGGGGCGGGAACGTCGGCGAGCACCCCGCGCCGGGCCCGGACCGTCGTTCCGTCCGTGAGGCGTACGCCGACGGCCCGACCGCCCTCGACCAGGACCTCTTGGACGGCGGTGCCCGTACGGATCTCGACGCCGACGGAGGCGGCCCGACGCGCCATCGCGCCCGACAGCTCACCGGCACCGCCGCGCGGGACGGGGAAGCCGACGTCCTGGCCCAGCATCGCCAGCAGCCAGCCGAAGAACCCGCTGCCGGCGCCGTCGGGTGGCACGTCGCTGTGCATGGCGTTGCCGGTCAGCAGCAGCCGTCCACCGGGCCCGGTGAAGCGTTCGTGCCCGAGCCGCCGGACGGGCACCGCCGCCAGCCGGGCCAGCTCGACCAGACCGGCCGTCCGCTGCCGGCGCGCGAGTCGCAGCGCCGCCCGGACCGGCGGGAACGGGGTGAACAGCGCCTGGAGCAAGGGGTCGCGCACGGCGCGCCAGTGCCGGTACATCGCCAGCCACGCCTCACCGTCGCCTGCGGCCTGGGCCTCCAGCCCGGCTGCAGTGTCCTCGGGCGAACGCTCCAGGACCGCCGCGCCTCCGTCCGGTGTGGCGTGGCCCACGACGGCCGGGGCATGCATCCAGTGCAGCCCGTGGTCCTGCAGTTGCAGGTCGCGGATCACCGGGCTGGCTGCCGCCAACGGGTAGAAGGCGCTGAACAGGTCGCTGACGAATCCGGGAGCCGCCACCTCGGCGCTGCGGACGGCACCGCCCGGCTCGTCGTTGCGTTCCAGCAGGACGACCGTCCAACCCGCGTCGGCGAGGGCGTTGGCTGCCACGAGGCCGTTGGGTCCGGCCCCGACGACGACAGCGTCCGGAACGCTCTCCTGGGAGCGGTTCACCACGGGCGTCCACCTCCGGACCGGTCGTGGTGGCGGCCGTCGACCGCCTCGGTTCGACAGGGGTACCCGGTGGATCGGTGCCGACACACGATCATCGCGGGGGCAGTCCGGGCGGCGGAAGGTGTCAGTCCTCCCATGGGGCGTCGTCGTGCATCTTCTCGTAGTAGCGGCGCAGGTGGTTGCGCACGCGGTCGGCGTCGCCCGCCGGGATGTCGACCCCGCCCCGCGCGCCCTGGACGACTCCGGCGGCGGCCATGATCCCGTGCGGGACCGCCTGCAGCCGGCCGTCGACCACGTCGGCGATCAGCAGCTTGTACGCGGTGAAGTTGTCCGGGTGGTCGCCGTCGTACCAGACGTGGGCGTCGCGGTACCTCGCCGTGGGTCCGTCCTCGGCGTCGGCCCACGCGCGGACGCGCTTCTCGGCGGCGTCGCCGTCCCACTCGCGGTCCCGGTCGGCCAGCGGAAGGTCCTGGAACCTGGTGACGGTCATGACAGCTCCTCGGTCACAGGGGTGCGGGCGCCGCTCGCAACGGCTCTGTGCTGCCCTACCCACGCGCTGCCCGCTCCAACCCGGCCGACCCCGATGGCCCCCACCGACAGCGAATCCCGTCTGTTCGGCCGTCCATGGAGGGCCGAACAGACGGGATTCGCGGAAGGGGAGACTACGGCTGGCGGGTCGTGACCTCGACGGCGTCCGCGACGACGGCCTCGAGCGAGCCGGTACGCCCGTACACGGTCCGCTGGTGGTCGGCGCCGTTGCCGTCGCGCAGCAGGTGCTCGAGGCGCTGCCCGACCCAGTCGGCGTCGCCGTACCGGTCCAGCGCGGGCCGGATGCGGGAGTACAGGTCGTGGACGACCTCGCTCGCGGGCAGCGAGCGCCCCTCCACCGGGTGGTAGAGCTCCTCGGACAGCCCGAACCGGGAGGCCCGCCACCCGGCACCGCGCAGGACGTGGGCGGCGACGGGGATCGGCTCGTCGTCGACCCACTCGGCGGTCGCGGAGTCGACCAGGCCCCGGACGAGCGCGGCCATCAGCACGGCGTCGTCGACGTCGAGGCACACGTCCGCGACCCGGACCTCGACCGTGGGGTACGACTCGGACAGCCGGGCGTCGAAGTAGACCATCCCGCGGTCCATCGCCGAGCCCGTCGCGAGCACCTGGGTGACCAGCTCCTCGTACGCCTTCGGGGTGTGCACCACCTCGATCGGCCCGGTCGAGGGCCAGCGGGACCACAGCTGCGTACGGAAGCTGGCGTACGAGGTGTCCTCGCCGCCGTAGAACGGGGAGTTGGAGGTCAGCGCGACCAACGGCGCGAGCCACCCGCGGATGCGGTCGATGGCAGTGACCGCCTCGTCGTCGGAGGCGACGGCGACGTGCACGTGGCAGCCGCAGCTCAGCTGGGACTGCTCGATCGGGCCGTACCGCTGCGCCATCCGCTGGTAGCGGGCGGCCGGCGTCGTGATCGGCGTGACGGGCAGCGGCGCGGTCGCGAGCGCGACGATGCGCGCGCCGGCGGTCCGGGCGATCTCGTCCGCCTGAAGTCGGCGCTCGATCAGGCCCTCCCGCAGCGCGGCGAGACGGGCGTGCGGGTCGGTGCGGGTCTCCAGCTGCTGCTCCTGCAGCTCGGCCTCGACGTGCTCGTCCTCGGTGTCCGGACCGGTGCCCGACTGCAGCAGCGCGGACGCGATGGGCACCGTCCGACCGGTGTGCGGGTCGACCAGCAGGAACTCCTCCTCGACACCGACCGTGCGGGTGCCGGCCGTGACCTCCTCCTGAGGGGTTCCGGTCGAGAGGGTTCCTACGGACTGGGCGCTCATGTCCTCGGTGTGGGCAGGGCTACGGGTCGCCTCCTGGAGGCGCTCATCCATCATCTCGCCGTTCTACCCGGGCGCACGCACGCTCACGCGCCCGCGACGGAAGAACCGCCGCACCCGACGTCCACGGCGGAACGCCGAGCGCACCGAGCGCACCGAGCGCCGCGGTCGGCGGGGCGAACGGTGACCGAGGTCAGCGCTCCACGAGCCGGAACGACGTGCTGTCCTCCTCGCCCTGGCGCCGCGGGTAGCAGAACGCCAGACCTTCGTCCTCGAACTTGCCGAACCACTGGTCCCAGGTGATCTGCTCGATGACGTCGGGACCCATCCCTCCGGGGAAGCCGATGCGCAGGACGCCGGGGTCGTCGCCCGTGGCGGTGTACTTCACGGCCGCCGGGCGTCCATCGTGCTTCTCCACCCACGCACGGATCTCGTCGTGATCGGTGGTCGTGCTGCGCTGGGATGCCATGGTGGTGCGTCCTCCTCGGAGCGGGGCGGTCGGAATCGGCAGATCGCTGAGCTAGTCCTGGAGCGCGGCATACGTCACCAGCCCGTACGCCAGGTGCGGGACGGCGTCGCTGAGCCAATCGGTGGCGGACCAGGTGCGCGGGTCGGTGACGCCGAGCACGGTCATCGGGCCGTTGGCCAGGGCCATCGCCGCCGCGCTGACGGCCAGGACGCCGACCGCCGCGGGCAGCCGCTGCCCGCGGGAGCGCAGGGTCGCCTGCACGACGCCGCTCGCGACGCCCGTACCGACGCCGACGGCGATCCCTGAGAGGGGGCCGAGGCCCTGCACCCGGTTCGCGCGGGTCTCGCCCTCGCCCGGGATCTTCAGACCGACGACGTGGGCTCCGCGCTCGACCGTGTCCTCCGGTGTGCTGCTCGTGCCGCGGCCGCGTACCGCCATGTCCAGGTAGGTGACGGCGTCAAGGGCGGTCGTACCCGCGGCGCCGGCGACGGCTCCTCGCAGAATTCCTCGTCCCATGACTGCTTGCTACCCATCCGCCGCCGGTCGAACCCCCGCAATCGAAGGTCGCCTCAGCCGACGGTGGCGGCCTCCCGGTCCTGCTGCGCGAGGCGCTCGCGCTGGGGGACGACGACGTACTTGGGGTCCTGGGTGGAGAGCCGGCCCGCCTCGAAGATGCCGAACCGGGTCAGGGCCGAGCCCGCCAGCAGCGCCAGACCGGAGGCGGCCGCGACCGCGCGGCTGCGCCCGCCGAGCACCCCGGCGCCCAGGGCGCCGACCGCGGTGGCCACGCGGGCGGAGCGCATCAGCGCACCGGCGCGCCCGAGGCCGAACGTCTCCCCCGCGAGACCGGCGCTGCGCGGCATCCGCGCGCTCATCGACAGCTCCAGGGCCGCTCCTCCGACGGCGAGCGTCCGCAGCGGCGCGACCTGAGCGGTCGGCGAACCGATCAGCGCGAACCCGCTCGCCGCGCACACCGCCGACCCGGCGAAGAGGAACGGCAGCTCGTGCCGCCCCTCGTGCCAGGCGGGTACGGCCGTGTCGGCGAACAGCGCGGAGGTGTACGTCGCGACGCCCGCACCCAGCACGCCGGCGCCCACTCCGGCGGCGTACCCGGCCGGGCGGGCGATGCCGGTGAGGTCGCTGAGCAGCGCCGCGCCCGCCAGCGGTCCGTACCCGGCGAGCAGCCACGAACCGACGCTCATCGGCGAGGTCGGCTTGGCGACGCGCAGCATGTTGACGAACCGCGCGGGCCGCCCGAGGTCGTGCACCAGCGCGACGACGGAGAACCCGAGGCCGCCCACCGCACCGATCCGCGAGACGCGCGCGAGCGCCGGCCGTCCGGTCAGCTGTGCCGCCGCGGCGATCGCGGACGACGCTCCGGCCAGACCGCCGGCGAACAGGTAGCCAGCGATGTCGCGGGCCTCCCACGTCGGCTCCTTGAGGATGGGCCGCCCGTAGTACGAGGCGAACTCGGGCTCCAGCTCGCGCCGCGGGCTCATCGGCGCGCACCTGCGAACGACACCGCAACACCGGCCAGCAGCGTTGCCGCGGCCACCGCCGTACGCCGCCACATGCCCGGCAGGTCGCGCGTCGTGACTACCGGGTCCGGCGGCAGGCCGTACGTCTCGGGCTCGTCCAGCAGCAGGAAGAACGCGCCGGTGCCGCCGACGCCGTCGTCCGGTGATTGGCCGTACAGCCGCGCGTCGGTGAGACCCTGCGCGTGCAGCTCGGCGACGCGCCGAGAAGCCTTGTCCCGCAACAGGTCTAGCTCGCCGTACTGGATCGAGTCGGTCGGGCAGGCCTTGGCGCAGGCGGGTTCGCCGCCGTCGCCGATGCGGTCGTAGCACATCGTGCACTTGAACACCCGGCCGTCATCCTCGCGCTGGTCGATGACGCCGTACGGGCACGCGGAAACGCAGTAGCCGCAACCGTTGCAGATGTCCTGCTGGACGACGACCGTCCCGAACTCGGTACGGAACAGCGACCCGGTCGGGCAGACGTCCAGGCACGCGGCGTGCGTGCAGTGCTTGCAGACGTCCGAGGACATCAGCCACTTCACGTCCTTGGCGCCGTCGTCGCCGGGCGCGGGGACCGTCTTCTCGATGAAGGCGACGTGGCGCCAGGAGTCGGCCGTCAGCCCGGAGGTGTTGTCGAAGGACTCGCCGGTGAGGTTCAGCGGCTTGGCCGGGACGGCGTTCCACTCCTTGCACGCCACCTCGCACGCCTTGCAGCCGATGCACACCGTGGTGTCGGTGAAGAAGCCCATCCGCGGCATTCCGAGGTCCACCTTGGTCATCGCCTCGACACTCCTTCCATCCCGGTCCGGTCGTCGATCCGTGCCCGCGCGATGTAGCGGTCCAGCAGGGCCTGCACGTCCGCGCCGCGTGGTCGGCGGCCGGGCTGGATATCGGCGGTGAGCGCCTTCACCTCCTGGATGTGCACGTTCGGGTCCATCGCGACGGAGGACAGCTCGTTCATCGCGTCGCCCTTGGTGAGACCGTTCGGACCCCAGTGGTAGGGCATCCCGATCTGGTGAATCGTCCGCCCGCCCACCCGCAGGGGCGTCATCCGCCGCGTCACCATCACCCGCGCCTCGACGACGCCCCGCGCCGTCACGATCGTCGCCCAGCCGTGGTGCTTCAGGCCGCGCTCGGTCGCCAGCTCCGGTGACACCTCGCAGAAGAACGCCGGCTGCAGCTCCGCGAGGTACGGCAGCCACCGCGTCATCCCGCCCGCGGTGAAGTGCTCGGTCAGCCGGTAGGTCGTGACGACGTACGGGAACACCTCGGCCCCCGGCTCGGAACCGCTGGGATGGTAGCGATTTCGCGGCCGCGAGAACACCTGGCGGACCGGGTTGCGCTGCTGGCCGTACAGCGCGTTGTCGGCCGGTGAGTCCTGCGGCTCGTAGTGCGTCGGCAGCGGACCGTCGAGCAGCCCGGCCGGGGCGTACAGCCAGCCCCGTCCGTCCGCCTGCATGATGAACGGGTCGATGCCGGACAAGGCGTCGATGCCCTCGGCGTCGTCGGGCGGCCGGTAGTCCGGCGGCTTGGTCGGCTCGAAGTCCGGCACGTCGTCACCGACCCACCTCTTCGCGTCCGCGTCCCACCAGACCAGCCGCTTGCGCTCGCTCCACGGCTTGCCGTCGGGGTCGGCGGAGGCCCGGTTGTACAGCTCGCGCCGGTTCGCCGGCCACGCCCAGCCCCACTCCTGGGAGGAGACGGTCTGCTCGGTGTGCGGCTTGCGGCGGCGCGGCTGGTTGACCCCGTCGGCGTAGCAGCCGCAGTAGATCCAGCACCCGCACGTCGTGCTGCCGTCGTCCTTGAGCTCGGTGTACGCCGACAGCGGCTCTCCCTGCGCGTCGCGTCCGTTGATCTCCGCAAGCACCGCCTCGGCGTCCGGCTCGTCGAGCGCGCCGGATGTGGGGTAGTCCCAGGTGAGGTCCAGGACCGGGCGGTCCCGCTCGTCCGTGGAGCTCGCCAGCCGGTCCCGGACGATGCGACCCAGGTGGTACATGAACCACAGGTCGCTGCGCCGGTCCTGCTCCGGCTCGACCGCGGTGTCGTGCCACTGCAGCAGCCGGTTGGTGTTGGTGAAGCTGCCGCTCTTCTCGGTGTGCGAGGCGGCGGGGAAGAAGAACACCTCGGTGCCGATGTCCTCGGTGCGCATCTCCCCGGTCTCGATCTCGGGGCCGTCCTGCCACCAGGTCGCGCTCTCGATGAGGGAGAAGTCGCGCACGACCAGCCAGTCCAGCTGCGCCATCCCCCGCCGCTGGAGGCCGGCGTTGGCGGAGCCGACCGCGGGGTTCTCCCCCATCAGGAAGTAGCCCTTGCACTGGCCGTCCAGCTGCGCCTGCACGGTCTCGTACGTGCTGTGGCTGCCGGTGAGCCGGGGCAGGTAGTCGAAGCAGAAGTCGTTCTCGGCGGTGGCCGCGTCCCCCCACCACGCCTTGAGCAGGCTGGTGACGTACGCCGGCATCAGCGCCCAGAAGCCACGGTCGGCGGCGTCCGCCTCCAGGAAGCTGTGCAGGTCCTGCTCGCGGTGCGCGTGCGGCATCGGGATGTAGCCGGGCAGCAGGTCGAACAGCGTCGGGATGTCGCTGGAGCCCTGGATGCTCGCGTGGCCGCGCAGCGCCATGATGCCGCCGCCGGGCCGCCCGATGTTGCCGAGCAGCAGCTGCAGGATGCAGGCGGTCCGGATGTACTGCGCACCGACGGTGTGCTGGGTCCAGCCCACCGCGTACGCGAACGCCGTCGTCCGCTCCCGGCCGGAGTTCGCGACGAGGGCCTCGGCGACCTGGTGGAAGAGGTGCTGCGGGACGCCGCACACCTCCTCGACCATCTCCCGGGTGTAGCGCGCGTAGTGCCGCTTGAGCACCTGGAACACGCAGCGCGGGTCCTGCAGCGTCTCGTCCCGCCGCCAGGTCCCGCGGATCGACGGACCACCCGACCCGTGGGAGTGGGCGTGCCCGGACTCCGCCGTGCTCCGACCGCCCCCTGTCACGTCGTCGTACTGGCTGTCGCGGTCACCGGACGCGGCCGCGACCTCCGAGCCCTCGTACTGCCAGGAGTGCTGGTCGTACACCATCGACTCGGTGTTGAGCCCAGAGAAGAGGCCGTCCAGGTCCTCGGTGTCCTGGAAGTCCTCGTGCAGGATCGTCGCGGCGTTGGTGTAGCTCACGACGTACTCGTGGAAGTAGTCATCGTTCGTCAGGACATGGTTGATCAGGGCGCCGAGCCAGGCGATGTCGGTGCCGGCGCGGATGGGGACGTACAGGTCGGCCATCGCGCTGGTCCGGGAGAAGCGCGGGTCGACGTGGATGATCTTCGCGCCGCGCGCCTTGGCCTCCATGACCCACTGGAAGCCGACCGGGTGCGCCTCGGCGAAGTTGGACCCCTCGATGACGATGCAGTCGGCGTGCTGCAGGTCTTGCAAGTACGTCGTCGAGCCACCGCGGCCGAACGACGTGCCGAGCGCCGCGACCGTCGAGCTGTGGCAGACCCGTGCCTGGTTCTCGACCTGGACGATGCCGAGCGAGGTGAACAGCTTCTTGATCAGGTAGTTCTCCTCGTTGTCCAGCGTCGCCCCGCCGAGGCTCGCGACGCCGAGCGTGCGCCGCGTCTCCAGCCCCTCGTCGGTCCGCCACTCCCAGGTGTCGGCGCGGGTCTCCAGCAGGCGGTCGGCGACCATCTCCATCGCCGTGTCGAGGTCGAGCCGCTGCCAGTCGCGGGCGTACGGCGGGCGGTACAGCACGTACCGCTCCCGGGCATCGCCCGTCGTCAGCTGCAGGGTCGCGGATCCCTTCGGGCACAGGCGTCCTCGGCTGATCGGCGAGTCCGGGTTGCCCTCGACCTGGACGACCTTCTCGTCCTTGACGTACACGTGCTGGCCGCAGCCGACCGCGCAGTACGGGCAGACGGAGTCCACGACCCGGTCGGCGGTCGCGGTGCGCGGCTGCAGCGACGCGGTGTGCCAGGACTTCACGGCGGAGCCTCGACCCGACCTGTCGCGGCCGGTGAGCTGACGGATGACGGGCCACGGCAGCGCGGGACTCATCGGCACACACCTCTCCAGTCAGGGCGGGTCTGTCGTGGCCGTACCCGCGGGCACGCCACGCAAACATCGTGCTCCTCCACGGTTCGGGCCACCAGCCCCCGGGTACGCAGGCCGGACACCGGCAGTCGATCTGGAGGAGAAGCGACGATGAAGGCGCTGACCTGGCAGGGCCCCGAGAACGTCACGGTCGAGGAGGTGCCCGATCCCCGGATCGAGCAGCCCACCGACGCGATCATCCGGGTTACCTCGACCGCGATCTGCGGGTCCGACCTGCACCTGTACAGCGTGCTCGGGCCGTACCTGGAGTCCGGTGACGTCCTCGGCCACGAGGCGATGGGCGTCGTCGAGGAGGTCGGCTCCGACACGGGCGATCTCCAGGTCGGCGACCGGGTCGTCGTCCCGTTCAACATCTCCTGCGGCCACTGCTGGATGTGCGATCACGGACTGCAGTCGCAGTGCGAGACCACCCAGGTGACCGACCAGGGCAAGGGGGCCGCGCTCTTCGGGTACACCAGCCTGTACGGCTCGGTGCCGGGCGGCCAGGCGGAGTACCTGCGGGTGCCGCAGGCGCAGTACGGCCCGATCCGGGTGCCCGAGGACGGGCCCGACGAGCGGTACCTCTACCTGTCCGACATCCTCCCGACCGCGTGGCAGGCGGCCCGGTACGCCGACGTCACCGAGGGCAGCACCCTGCTGGTCGTCGGGCTCGGGCCGGTCGGTCAGATGACGGTCCGGTCCGCCCGGCAGATGGGCGCCGAGCGCGTCCTCGCCGCCGACCTCGTCCCCGAGCGGCTGGCGATGGCGGCGAGCCACGGCGCCGAGACCATCGACCTGCGCTCCGTCGACGACCTCCCGGGGATGGTCCGCGAGCTCACCCAGGGACGCGGCGTCGACGGCGCCGTCGACGCCGTCGGCATGGAGGCGCACGGCAACCCCGTCGCCGAGCAGATGATCAAGCTGGTCGGACGGGCTCCGAAACCGTTGGCACGCAAGGCGATCGAGACCATGGGCATCGACCGGCTCGCGGCGCTGTACGCGTCGATGGACTCCGTCCGCCGGGGCGGCACGGTCTCCCTGTCCGGGGTGTACGGCGGTACGGCCGACCCGATGCCGCTGATGGACATGTTCGACAAGCAGCTCACGCTGCGGATGGGCCAGGCCAACGTACGGCGCTGGTCCGGCGAGCTGCTGGACATCCTGCAGCAGGACGAGAAGGCGTTCGACGTCGAGGCCTTCGCCACCCACCACCTGCCGCTGCGGGAGGCGCCGGAGGGCTACAAGATGTTCCAGGAGAAGGCGGACGGCTGCATCAAGGTGGTTCTCAAGCCCGAGCACACCGCCGCCTGACCCGCCATCCGTCCGACCCAGGGCCACCTGCCACGACATCGCGCGTCCTGGCCCCGCCATCCGCCTGACCCGGGGCCACTTCTCACGACATCGCGCGTCCGGGCCCGAACCGCGCCGAAACCGGAGCGGTGACGGGGAGTGGGCCAGGACTCACTCCCGGTCACTGGTCTACGGCGTCGGTCCGTCCGGCCCGCGGCGCGGGAGGGCTCGGGTGGCGGGGCCCTCGAGCACCTCGCCCGTCGGCGAGAAGCGCGATCCGTGCAGCGGGCAGTCCCAGGACTTCTCCGCGTCGTTCCACGCCAGGACGCCGCCCAGGTGGGTGCACAGCGCCTGGACCGCGCAGGTGCGCCCGTTCACGGTCGAGACACCGACCGGGACCACACCCGAGCGGCCCACCTCGCCGGTGCCCTCCTTGGGCGGCGTCTCGGGCCGGCCGCGCAGCGCGGCGTCCAGGACGTGCTGGAGCCCGGACACCGCGACGCCGGCGTTCATCCGGACCGGCTCCAGGGCGCTCCGCGGCCGGGTCACCCGGTGGTGCATCCGGTCGGCCCAGCGCAGCCGGCCGTCGAGGATCTGCGCGGTGATGTCGAGGGCAGCCGCAACCCCGTTGGTCAGGCCCCACTTCGCGTATCCCGTTGCCACGTAGACCTTTCCGAGGCTACGCGGCATGCCACCGACGTACGGGACGCCGTCGTGTGAGGTGTAGTCCTGGGCCGACCAGTGGTGCGTCTCGACCGCGCCCGGAAAGTACTCGGCCGTCCAGTCGCGCAGCCGGTTGAGGTGCGCTCGCTCGGAACGGGTGCGACCGACCACGTGGCCGTCGCCTCCGATGAGCAGCGCCCGCCCGGACGTCGCCGGCGCGTCCCGGACCGACCGGGTCGGGCCGGATGCCGACAGCATCATCAGCTCCGGCGCGTCGGGGTAGTCGTACGCGAGCGCGTACGACCGGCCGGGCTCGAGCTTGGCGAAGTACAGGCCGCGGTCCAGGATCGGCGTCCCGGTCGCGAGGATCACGTGCTCGCACCGGATCGACCGTCCGTCCTCGAGACGCACGGTGGGCGAGCGCAGCCGCGACACGTGCTGCACGCGAGCGCCGGTGACGATGCGCCCGCCCTCGGCCCGGACGCTCTCGACCAGGGCCTCCAGCAGGTCCATCGGGTCCAGCTGCGCCTGGTCCTCCAGCACCGTGCCGCCGCGGTGCGGGAACGGCACGTCCAGGTCGTCCGCCCAACGCACGCCCAGCCCGGCCGCCGTGGCCGCCTCGTGCTCGTCGCGCGCCGCCTTCAGCCCCTGCGCGTCGTCCGGGGCGTACGTCACCGCGGGCCGCCGCTGCACCGGGACGTCATGCTCCTCGCAGTAGCGCAGCAGCCACTGCTGGCCCTCGAGGTTCGCCTCGACGTACGCCCGCACGAGGGACTCCGGGTGCCGGCTGGTCAGCCGGGTGTACTTGGTGCCCTGCAGGAGCGAGAGCTTGCCCGTCGTGTTGCCGGTCGTGACAGCACCGACCTCGCGGGCCTCCAGCACCACCACGCCGCGTCCGGATCGGCTCAGGAGCAGCGCCGTCATCAGCCCGGTGAGGCCCGCTCCCACGACGACGTCGTCGCAGGAGTCCCCCTCCAACGAGTCGGAACGGATCGGCTCGCGGCCGTCGAGCCACAAGGACGTCATGTCGTCTCCTCGGGTCGGTTCCCCTCGCCCTACCCGCGCGCCCCGGATCTCACGCACGACGTCTCCCGCGGACCGTGCCGACCGCGCGGCCGGCCGTGGGTGCGGGGTGGTTGGATGGCCGCGCCATGACGCGCTGGACCCTGAAGCAGGTGAACGACGCAGCTCCGGACGCGTCGGCGCTCGCCGCTGCCCGCACGCTCGCCCGGCCCGGCCCGTGGCGCGAGACCGGGTGCAACGACGTGCTGGTCTGGGGGCAGTGCCAGGGCAGCGGCAAGACGCCCTACCAGGTCAGCATCGACGTCGTCGCTCCCGCGTACCGATGCTCGTGCCCGAGCCGGAAGTTCCCCTGCAAGCACGCGCTCGCGCTCCTGCTGCTGTGGTCCGAGGGCGTGCTGGACGAGTCCGGGCAGGTCGCGCCGCACGCCGCCGAGTGGGCCGCGGGTCGCGCGGACCGTGCGGAGGTGCGCTCGCGACGTACGGCCGAGCCCGCGAAGGCGCCCGACCGGGAGGCGCAGGCGCGGCGGCTGGAGGACCGGCTCGCCCGGATGGACGCGGGCGTGGCCGACCTGCGTCTCTGGCTGCGCGACCTGGTCCGCGGTGGTCTCGCCGCCGCCCGCACCCAGCCGGCGGCGGGATGGGAGCAGGCCGCCGCCCGCCTCGTCGACGCCCAGCTGCCCGGCCTCGCCGAGCGCGTCCGGGACGCCGGTTCGCAGATGTACGCGCGCGACGACTGGGCGGAGCACCTGCTCGCCGAGGTCGGCCGGTGGTGGCTGATCACCACCGCCTGGCAGCAGCGGGAGACCCTGGACGAGGCCGAGCGGGCGGACGTCCGGGTCGCGGTCGGCTGGGCGCAGTCCAGCGGCGACGTCCTCGACGCCGACAGCCGCCCCGGGCCGTGGACGGTGCTCGGCGCCCACCGCAGCGACGACGGGCGACTGCAGCAGCAGCGCACCTGGCTGCGGCACGACGACGGCGAGATCGTCACCGTCCTGGACTTCGCCGGCTACGGGCAGGCGCTGGCCGTCGGTCAGCTGACCGGCAGCCGGCTGGACGTAGCCGTCGCCCGCTACCCCGGCCGAGCGCCTCGCCGCGCGGTGTTCGTCGAGCCTCCCGCGGGCTCGGAGGCGGTGACCGGGCTCGCCGGCGGGACGACGCTCGCCGGTGCCAGGACGCAAGCGGCGAGCGCGCTGGCGACGTCCCCCTGGCGCGACCGGCACCCGGCCGTGCTGCACGACGTGACGTTCACCGACCGGGACGGCGGCTGGGAGGTGGCCGACACCACGGGCTCGCTGCCGCTGACCCCGGACACCGACGTCTGGTCGGCGCTGGCCGCGAGTGGTGGTCACCCGGTCGATGTGTTCGGGGAGGTGGAGGGCGGACGGTTCCGACCGCTGTCGGTCTGGCTCGACGACGAGGTGGTGGCGCTGTGACCGACCTGGACGCATGGCTCGCCGACCTGCGCGCCACGGCTCTCATCGGCTCGGGTCGTCGCGATCCCGGTGACCCTCCGGCCGTCGTCGGGGTCGCCCGTCCCGGCGTGGACGCCTCGCGCGAGGAACGCCTGCTCGACGGCGCGGCGCTGGCCGACGTGCTGGGACGGGCGGGGGCCCGGCTGCCGGCGGCCGCACCCCTCATCGACCCGGCAGCCGCTGAGACACGCGCCGTGGTGAGCCCCGCGGCGGCCCGCCTCCTGCTGCTCCTGCTCACCCAGCCGCCGGTGTCCAAGGTTGCGCGGGACGACCTGCTGGTCCAGTGGCTCGGCCACGCCGACGCGGCCGAGCAGCGCGTACCGCCCCTCCTGCTGCCTCCGCTGCTGACGCACGCCGTCGAGCACCGCGAGGTGGCCGTGGCCCTCGGCGGGACGCCGGGCGAGCGCGGCCGGTGGCTGGCCGGCCTCAACCCCGAGTGGTCATCCCTCGCCGTCCGGCCCGCGATCGCCGCCGCCGTACCCGACACCGCGGAGACCGGACCGGCCGACGACTGGACGGCCACCTGGCCCCAGCTGCCTACGGCGGAGGCGGTCGCGGTGTTCGAGCGGGCCAGGGACGCCCGGCCCTACGCGGCCCGCGCCCTGCTGCAGGAGCAGTGGGACTCCCTGCCTGCCCGCACCCGCGCGGAGTGCGTACGCCGGCTGACCGTCGCCGTCACCTCGGCCGACGAGCCCCTGCTGGAGCGCGCCCTGGACGACCGGTCGAAGACGGTGCGCGAGAGCGCGTACGCCGTCCTGGACCTCCTGCCCACCAGCGCCCGCGGTCAGCGGATGGCCGCCCGGCTCCGCGACCTGCTCCGCACCCACGGGGCGGTGCGGCGCTCGCTCGAGGTGGACGTCCCGGACGACCCGGACGCGGCGGGCGAGCGTGATGGCCTGGTGCGCCGGTCCGGTGACGGGGTGCAGCCGCGTACGCGCTGGCTGGAGTCGATCATCCGCGGCGCGCCGCTGTCGGTGTGGACCGACGTCACCGGCCGCTCGGCCACCGCGACGCTGCGGATGTTGAACGACCAGTCCGCCCTGAACGCCCTGTGCGCGACCGTGCTCGCCCGCGCCGACGCCGGCTGGGCGAGCGCCCTGCTGGCCAGCGGCGTCGACCGACCCGGCATCGTGGCCCTGCTGCCGGACGACGAGCGCCGTTCCGTCCTCACGGCGCGGCTCGGCGCGAAGACCGTGCCGCACGAGGTGCGCGAGCTGCTGGCCCGCGAGCCCCGGCCGTGGGACGACGGGCTGGCGCGAGCGGTCCTGCGCGCTCTGACCCGCAGCACCACGGGCGAGCCGTTCGCGTACACCGTCGGCCCGCTGCTGCCCACCGCGCTGCCGACCTCTCTCGGCAAGGAGATCGAGCAGGCCGTGAACCGGCTCCCGCCCGGCTCCCGCGCACGCCGAGCCCTGTCCGACACCCTGCAGACCCACGCGTTCCGCAACTCCCTCTCGGAGGCCTTCAGATGAGCGACACCCAGACCGGTCCGGCACCCGTGACGGACGGCACCGCCGTCCTGCGCCAGCACGCGGAGCAGGCGTACGCCGACGAGCTCGCCGCCCTGGCCGCGGTCGACGACCGGCCGCGTCCGCCGTCGTGGCGGCTGTCGCCGTGGGCGGTCGCCACGTACGTCCTGGGTGGCCGGCTGGACGACGGCACGGTGATCACGCCGAAGTACCTCGGGCGGCGGCGGCTTGTCGAGGTGGCCGTCTCCTCGCTCGCGACCGATCGAGCGCTGCTGCTCCTCGGCGTACCGGGCACCGCGAAGTCCTGGCTGGGCGAGCACCTCGCGGCGGCCATCAGCGGGCGCTCGACCCTGGTCGTACAGGGGACCGCCGGCACCCAGGAGGAGGCCCTGCGCTACGGCTGGAACTACGCCCGGTTGCTGGCCGAGGGGCCGTCCCGGGAGGCCCTGGTGCCGGGCCCGGTGATGCGGGCGATGCAGACGGGTTCGCTGGCGCGGGTCGAGGAGCTGACGCGCGTCCCGTCCGACGTGCAGGACGCGCTGATCAGCATCCTGTCGGAGAAGACGCTGCCGATCCCCGAGCTGGACGACGAGGTGCAGGCACGTCCGGGCTTCAACGTCATCGCCACCGCGAACAACCGCGACAAGGGCGTGAACGACCTGTCCTCCGCGCTGCGGCGCCGCTTCAACACCGTCGTGCTGCCCCTGCCGGACACCCTCGACCAGGAGATCGAGATCGTCCGGACGCGCGTCGCCTCGCTCGGAGCGTCCCTGCAGCTGCCCGCCGACCTGGAGTCGCTGTCGGAGATCCGCCGGGTCGTCACGGTGATGCGCGAGCTGCGCAGCGGCATGACCAGCGACCAGCGCACCACCCTGAAGTCGCCGTCCGCGACCCTGTCGACCGCCGAGGCGATCTCGGTGATGACCAACGGCCTCGCGCTGGCCGCGCACTTCGGCGACGGCGTGGTCCGCGCCGACGACGTCGCGGGCAGCCTGCTGGGGGCGGTCGTGAAGGACCCGGTCCAGGACCGGCTGGTCTGGCAGGAGTACCTCGAGACGGTCGTGCGCAACCGCAAGGACTGGAGCGACCTCTACCGCGCCTGCCGCGACCTGGGCTGATCGCGTCCCCATGCCCGTCGACATCTACGGCGTACGCCACCACGGACCCGGCTCGGCCCGGTCGGTGGCGCAGGCCCTCGACCAGCAGCCGCCGGACCTGGTGCTGATCGAGGGCAGTCCCGAGCTCGACGCGATCGTCGGCCTGCTCGGCGAGGAGGACATGGTCCCTCCCGTCGCCGCGCTCGTGTACGCGGTCGACGACCCGCGCCGCGCGACGTTCTACCCGCTCGCCCGCTTCTCCCCCGAGTGGGTCGCGGCTCGCTGGGCGCTGTCCCGCGGCGTCCCCGTGCGCTTCCTGGACCTGCCGGCCACCCACGCGTTCGCGCTGGCCGACACCGCGCGTACGGCCGTCGCCGAGCCTGCGGAACCCGTCGAGCCCGCCGAGCCCCTCGGCCCCGCGGAGCCCGTCGAGCCGACCGAGCCCGCCGCGGAAGCCGAGGCACCGGACGCCGGCACCGCACCGCCCGAGCGGGTCGACCCGATCGGCACCCTCGCGGCAGCCGCCGGGTACGACGACGCCGAGCGGTGGTGGGAGGACGCGGTGGAGCAGCGGCACGACGCGGCGGCCGACCGGTTCGACGCCATCCGGGAGGCGATGGCTGCCGTCCGTGAGACCGACACCCGTCCCGACGACGACGCCGAGGTCGTCGAGAACGCCCGGCGCGAGGCATGGATGCGCAAGGTGATCCGGGCGGCGATCAAGGAGGCACCACAGGCCCGGATCGCCGTCGTCTGCGGCGCCTGGCACGCTCCCGCGCTCGTGCCCGCCGACTTCCCGCCGGTCTCCCGCGACCGGACGCTGATCACCGGGCTGCCCCGCGCGAAGGTGGCCGCGGCGTGGACCCCGTGGACCTCGGCGCGGCTGAGCCACGCCTCCGGGTACGGCGCCGGCGTCACCGCCCCCGGCTGGTACGAGCACCTGTACGACCACCTCGGCCACCGGGAGCACGTCGAGTCCCGCGACCTGGCCACCGGCTGGCTCGTCCGGGTGGCGCGCGAGCTGCGGGAGGAGCAGCTCGACGCCTCGACCGCCTCGGTCGTCGAGGCGGTCCGGCTGGCGGAGGCGCTGGCCGGCGTCCGCGGGCGGCCGTCGGTCGGGCTCAGCGAGCTGGACGAGGCCGCCCAGGCGGTCCTGTGCGAGGGTTCGCGGCTGCCGCTCGACCTCGTCCACTCCCGCCTCGTCGTCGGCGAGACCCTCGGGTCGGTGCCTGAGTCCGCGCCGGTCGTTCCGCTGGCCGCCGACCTGGCCCGCCAGCAGCGGACCCTGCGGCTCAAGCCGTCCGCGGCGACCCAGGAGCTCGACCTCGACCTACGCCGCACCAACCAGCTGGCCCGGTCCGTCCTGCTGCACCGGCTCACGCTGCTCGGCGTGGCCTGGGGCGAGCTCGCCGAGACCGGCCGGACGACGGGGACGTTCAAGGAGAGCTGGCGGCTGACCTGGCGTCCCGAGCTGGCGGTCGACCTCGTCGAGGCCGGCGTGTGGGGCACGACGGTCGCCGCGGCCGCGGCCGGCCGGGTCGCGGAGCGGGCGAAGGCGTCCGACGACCTGACCGAGCTCGCGACCCTGGTCAGCGCCTGCCTGACCGCCGACCTGCCCGACGGGGTGAGCGCGGTGCTCGGCGCGCTCGCCGAGCGGGCGGCCGTCCAGCACGACGTCCCCGCCCTGCTGCACACCGTCGAGCCGCTGGCGCGCACCTGCCGGTACGGCGACGTCCGCGGTGTCGACACCGGCCGAGTCCGCGAGGTGCTGGCCGCGACCGCCGTCCGCGCGTGCGTGGGTCTGCCGATGGCGTGCTCGAGCCTGGACGACAAGGCCGCCCATCTGATGGGCCGGGCCGTCGACGGCGCCCAACGCGGACTGTCCCTCCTCGCCGACGACGAGCTGAGCGACGGCTGGCACTCCGCTCTGGAGACGATCGCGAGCGCCGACCACGTCGCGGGCGGCGTTGCCGGGCGGGCGACCCGGATGCTGCTGGACGCCGGCCGCCTCGACGAGGACGCGGTCGCCCGGCTGATGGGCCGGCGGCTGTCGGTCGCCGCCCCGGCGCCGCAGGCCGCCGCCTGGCTGGAGGGCTTCCTCGCCGGTGACGCGGTGCTGCTCGTGCACGACACGGGTCTGCTCGCGCTGATCGACGCCTGGGTGTCCGGTGTCGACGACGCCGTCTTCGAGGACCTCCTCCCGCTGCTGCGCCGGACGTTCGCCGACTTCAGCGGTGCCGAGCGCCGCACGATCGGCGAGCAGGTGTCCCGGCTCGCCGAGGGTGGCAGACGCGTCCAGGAGGGCCGGACCGAGCTCGATCTCGAGCAGGCGACGCCGGCGTTGCGCGCCGTCGCGCGCCTGCTCGGCTGGGAGGTGGTGGACCATGACGGAGCAGCGTGACCGGCTCACCCGGTGGCGCCTGGTGCTGGGCGGCGGGGACGCCGACGGCGTGACCGCGGGCGACGGCGCGGAGATCACCCTGAGCGCCGACGACCTCAAGCGCGACAGTGCCCTGGAGTCGCTGTACGGCGGCACCCGCCGCGGCGGGCTCGGCGGCTCCGCGCCGAAGGTCGCCCGGTGGTTGGGCGACATCCGCGGTTACTTCCCCTCCTCGGTCGTGCAGGTGATGCAGTCGGACGCTATGGACCGTCTTGGGCTCAGCCAGATGCTGCTGGAGCCGGAGACCATGCGCGCGGTACAGCCCGACGTGTCCCTCGTCAGCACGCTCATCGGCCTGGGCCGGGTGATCCCGGAGCACTCGCGCGAGACGGCACGCGCCGTCGTCCGGCAGGTCACCGACGACCTGGAGGCGAGGCTGCGGCAGCGCACGGTGCAAGCGGTGACCGGAGCCCTGGACCGGGCCGCACGCACCCGCCGGCCACGGCTGCGGGACGTCGACTGGAACCGCACGATCGCCGCGAACCTGGGCCACTACCTGCCCGAGCACCGCACGGTCGTGCCCGAGCGGCTGGTGGGGTACGCACGCCGCTCCACCGAGATCGAGCGCGAGATCGTCCTGTGCATCGACCAGTCGGGCTCGATGGCCGAGTCGATCGTCTACAGCTCGGTGTTCGGCGCGGTCCTCGCGTCGCTCTCGGCGGTCAGTACCCGGATGGTGGTGTTCGACACCGAGGTGGTCGACCTCACCGACGAGCTCGACGACCCGGTGGACGTGCTCTTCGGCGTCCAGCTCGGTGGGGGTACGGACATCAACCGCGCGCTCGCGTACTGCCAGCAGCAGATCAGCCGCCCGGACGACACGGTCCTCGTCCTCATCAGCGATCTCTACGAGGGCGGCATCGCCGAGGAGATGGTCAGCCGCGCCCGGTCCGTCGTCGCGTCCGGCGCCACGATGATCGCTCTCCTCGCGCTGAGCGACTCCGGGCAGCCGTCGTTCGACGCCGCCCACGCGGCGGCGCTCGCCGAGGTCGGCGTCCCGTCGTTCGCGTGCACCCCCGACCTGTTCCCGGACCTGATGGCCGCGGCGATCGAGCGGCGCGACATCGGCCAGTGGGCGGCGGCGAACGACATCGTCACGACCCACGACGCGCCGACCTCGGACTAGCGGACGTCGGAGCCCGCGTCGATGCCGAGACGCGCACGATTCGCCTCGCGGACGGCCGGGTAACCGACTGTCAGGTGCCGGCGCGAGCCAGGACGGGTGCTTCCCGGGTCCAGGGGGCCGGCCACCGCGGCACGAGGAGGTTGTGTGCGACGCAACGACGAGCGCGGCCCGCTGCGCCTCACCGCGCGGGAGATCGCCCTGCTCCGCGCCATCGAGCAGGACCTCGACAGCGACGTCGGCTTCGCCCGGCGCATGCGCCGTCGACGACAACCCCGGACGTCGGCGGTCCTGCTGGTGGCCCTGGTGGCCGCGCTGTGCGCCGTACCCGTGCTCATGCTGGTGCACATCGCCGTCGGGCTGGTCTGGGGAGGCGTGATCCTCGCCGTCCTCGCCTGGACGGTGTGGCACCAGGACGCCGACGACCGACGACAGCGACGACAGAAGGGAGCGGGCCGATGACGGCAGCACCGCAGGACCCGCAGGAGAACGGCACGAGCCGGGACGGCGCACCGAGCGACGTCGACCAGCAGGAGGGTGGCCCCGGGTCCCGCACCGGGGAGTCCGGCGGCGCGCGCAACGACACCGCCAGCGGCGGCATCCCGGACGACGCGAAGGACGACGACACCGCCTCGGCGAGCAGCAACGGCGACGTCGACGGCGACGACCAGGACGACGCCCGAGGCGGGCGTTCGGACCCCTGACGACGTGGCCGCGGTGACCGCCGTCGCGCTGCAGGACCTGAAGTCCGAGCTCAGCAGCCAGCATCAGCAGATCAGGGCGATGCTGCGGTCGGTGGCGACGTCGTCGGGTGCGCCGCGCGCCGAGGCGTTCGACCAGCTGCGGACGTTCCTGGCGGTGCACGAGGCGGCCGAGCAGGAGCACCTCCACCCGATCCCGCGTGCCGACGGCGGGCAGGACGTCCCGCTGATCGACGAACGGGTGAGCGAGGAGGACGACGCGGCCGCCGGGATGACCCGGCTCGAGGCCCTCGACATCGGCTCGGACGCGTTCTCGACAGCCTTCGCGCCCTGGGCGGACGCGGTGACCGCGCACACGGAAGCGGAGGAGCACCAGGAGATTCCGGCGCTGCAGGGCCTGGTCGACGAGGACGCGGTCACCGCGGCGACGGCCCAGCTGCGGCGCGTCCCGCACCTGGCCGACTCGACCAGGACCGCCGAGCCGTTCGCCGATCAGCTCAAGCGGGCGAGACGCGAGTTCCGCGAGGACGACTGACGCGCCTCGCGTTTCCGACGGGGTGCGCCGGGTAGGCCAGGCAGATGAAGGTACTCGTGCTCGGAGCCACCGGAAACGTCGGAACGTGCATGGTCCGTCGCCTGCTCGACGACCCTGGCGTGACGGAGCTGGTCGGCGCCTCACGCCGCAGACCGGCGCAGTTCCCGGCACCGGCGCTCTGGCGCGCGGTCGACGTCGCTCAGCCCCTCCCGACGGACCTGCTCGACGGTGTGGACGCGGTCGTCAACCTCGCGTGGCTGATGCAGCCCACCCGCGACCCCGACCTGACCTGGCAGGCGAACGTCCTCGGCACCGCCCGGCTGCTGGACGCGATCGCGCTCTCCCACGTGCGCGTCCTCCTCCAGGCGTCGTCGGTCGGGGCGTACTCCGCGAAGCGGGACGACACCCCGGTGTCGGAGACCTGGCCGACGCACGGCGTGCCGACGTCGGCGTACAGCCGGGAGAAGGCGTACGTCGAGCGGCTGCTGGACATCTTCGAGCGCGAGCACCACCGGACCCGCGTCGTCCGGATGCGGCCGGCGTTCACCTTCCAGGCCGGCGCGGCGACCCAGCAGCGACGGCTGTTCGCCGGACCGCTCGTGCCTGGCCGCTTCCTCGCCGAGGGACGGCTGCCGGTACTGCCCGACCCGGGCGGCGTGCAGATGCAGGCCGTGCACGCCGACGACGTGGCGCACGCCTACCAGCTCGCACTTGCCGGCGAGGACGCCGCGGGCGCGTACAACCTGTCGGCGGGGGACACGGTGGACATGCCGACCATCGCCTCGATGCTCGGCGCGCGCGTCGTGCAGGTCCCGCGCGGTCTGTCCCGCGCCGGTATCCACGCCGCGTGGGCGGCCCGGCTCACGCCGACGTCACCAGGGCTGTTCGACCTGCTCAACCAGGTCCCCCGCATGTCGACCCAGCGCGCTCACGTCGAGCTGGGTTGGCAGCCTGCCTGGTCCGGCGCCGACGCCGTCCGGGACATGCTGGCCGGCCTACGCAACGGGTCCGCGCCGGCGACGCCGCCGCTGGACCCGCGCACGAGCGGCCCGCTGCGTTCGCACGAGGTGTGGACCAACGTGCGCAACACGCCCTGACTCAGTCGGTACGGGAGTCGTCGTCCTCGTGGATGCCGTCGTCGACCCCCACTGCGTCGGCGTTCTCGTGCGGCGCGCCGTCCGCCTCCTGGCGGGCGGCGGCGCCGTCCGGGATGGCGTCGGAGCCGTCGCTGGCCGACTCCGGGTCGGTGCTGCTCGGGCGCAGCCGGCTGTTCTCCGAGATCTGTCCGTCGTCACTCATACCTCAAGGGCTACCCGGTGACCTCGCGTCCAACCCGAGGACGGGTTGCGGTGACCGCGGACGGACCCGGAACGGACGTCGCCGGACTTCCCGTCCAGGTGCGTGGCTTCGGGGCCCTTCCGTGCCACGATCGATGCGTGCTCGGACTTCCGGACGCGATCCGCGCTTGTCTGTTCGACCTCGACGGGGTGCTCACCGACACCGCCGCCGTTCATCGAGCCGCGTGGAAGGCGACGTTCGACCCCGTCCTGGAGCGCCACGGCCGGCCGCCGTTCACCGACGACGACTACACCGAGCACGTCGACGGCAAGCCCCGCCTCGACGGGGTCCGCGACTTCCTCCGTTCGAGGGGCATCACGCCGCCGGAAGGTGGCCCGGAGGACGGTGCCGACGCCGACACGATCATGGCCATCGGCGAGCGCAAGAACGCCGACGTGCTGCGCCGCATCCACGACGACGGCGTGACGGTGTTCGAGGGCTCGCGCCGCTACCTGGAGGCGGCCCGTGACGCCGGGCTGCGCCGGATCGTGGTCTCCTCCAGCGCCAACACCGCGGACGTCCTGCGCGTCACCGGCCTGGACGCGCTCGTCGAGGACCGGGTCGACGGCGTGACCCTCCAGCAGGAGGGCATCCCGGGCAAGCCCGCCCCCGACTCCTTCCTCGCGGGCGCGGCTCGCGCGGGTGTCACGGCCGAGCAGGCGGCGGTCTTCGAGGACGCGACGTCCGGCGTCGAGGCCGGCCGGCGGGGCGCGTTCGGCTACGTCGTCGGCGTGAACCGTGTCGACGACCGGCACGCCGACGCGCTCCGGGAGCACGGCGCGAGCACCGTCGTGGCCGACCTGGGCGAGCTGCTGTGAGCGAGGCGGAGCGCGTCGGCCCCACCGAGGACCTGGCGGAGGAGCAGGAGCTGGTCGGCTCCCACACCCTCGGCGACAACCACCGGATCCTGGTGGAGCCGTGGCAGGTTCGCGAGGTCGGCCTGAGCCAGGAGAGCCTGGCCGTCTCCGAGTCGTTGTTCACGCTCTCCAACGGGCACATCGGCGCGCGCGGCAACCTCGACGAGGGCGACCCCTCTGGCCTGCCCGGCACGTACCTCGCGTCCTTCTACGAGACGCGGCCGCTGCCGTACGCGGAGGCCGGGTACGGCTATCCGGAGTCCGGGCAGACCGTGGTCAACGTGACAGACGGCAAGCTGATCCGGTTGCTGGTGGACGACGAGCCGTTGGACCTGCGGTACGGCGAGATCATCTCGCACGAAAGGGTTCTCGACCTTCGGCGGGGCGTGCTCGAACGTGACCTGGTGTGGCGCTCCCCCGCCGACAAGCTGGTCCGCATCCGCAGCACCCGGCTCGTCTCGCTGACCCGCCGGTCGCTGCTGGCGATCAACTACCGGGTCGAGCCCGTCGACCGGCCGCTGCGTGTCGTGGCCCAGTCCGAGCTGGTCGCGAACGAGCACACGCCGAGCCGCTCCGACGACCCGCGGGTGACGGCCGCGATGAAGGACGTCCTGAAGCCGGTGGACCACCACGCCGACGGGCTGAGCGCGCTGCTGATCCACCGCACCCGGGCCAGCAAGCTGCAGCTGGCGGCGGCCATGGACCACCACATCTTCACGCCGAACGGCCACTCGGTGGAGGCGATCTCGCACCACCCGAACTGGGCGCGCGTGTCCGTCTCGACCAGCCTGCAGCCCGGCGAGCAGCTGCGGATGGTCAAGTTCGTGTCGTACGGCTGGTCCAGCCAGCGGTCCATGCCGGCGCTGCGCGACCAGGTCGCCGCCGCCCTGATGAGCGCACGCGACGCCCACTGGGAGGGTGTGCTGGAGGAGCAGGAGCGGGCGTACGAGGAGTTCTGGGCGGGCGCCGACGTGGAGCTGGACGGCCCGGTCGAGATCCAGCAGGCAGTGCGGTTCAACGTGTTCCACGCCTACCAGGCGGGTGCCCGTACGGAGCGTCGGGCCATCGCGGCCAAGGGCCTGACCGGCACGGGGTACGACGGGCACGCGTTCTGGGACACCGAGCAGTTCGTCCTGCCGCTGCTGACCGTCACCGCCCCGGACGCCGCGAACGACGCGCTGCGCTGGCGGCTGTCCACCCTGGAGCTGGCCAAGGAACGGGCGAGCACGCTCCGGCTGAACGGCGCGGCGTTCCCCTGGCGGACGATCCGCGGCCAGGAGTGCTCGGCGTACTGGCCGGCGGGGACGGCCGCGGTGCACGTCAACGCCGACGTCGCCGTGGCGGCGGCCCGGCACCTGTGGTGGACCCAGGACGAGGACTTCGGCCGTGAGTGCGCCCAGCCGCTGCTCGTCGAGACCGCGCGGCTGTGGATGTCGCTCGGCCACGTCGGCGCCGACGAGTGCTTCCACATCGACGGCGTCACCGGCCCGGACGAGTACACCGCTGTGTGCGACGACAACATCTACACCAACCTGATGGCCGCGCAGAACCTGCGGTCCGCCGCCTATGTGGCCAGGCGCTGGCCGGCCGCGGACGTCGACGACGCCGAGATCGAGTCCTGGCTGGACGCGGCCGGGCGGATGTCGATGCCGTACAACGAGGACAAGCAGGTGCACGAGCAGTGCCGCGGGTTCACCGACTGGCAGGAGTGGGACTTCGAGCGCTCCGCCCGCGACGAGGAGTACCCGCTGCTGCTGCACGCCCCGTACTTCGACCTGTACCGCAAGCAGGTGATCAAGCAGGCCGACCTGATGCTCGCGCTGCACTGGTGCGGGGAGGCGTTCACCGACGAGGAGAAGGCGCGCGCGTTCGCGTACTACGAGCCGATCACCGTGCGGGACTCCTCGCTCTCGGCGTGTACGCAGGCAGTGGTCGCCGCCGAGGTCGGTCACCTCGACCTGGCCGCGGAGTACCTCGCCGAGGCGGCGCTGATGGACCTGAAGGACCTGGAGCACAACGCGCGGGACGGCCTGCACATCGCATCCATGGCCGGCGGATGGCTCGCGCTGGTCGCCGGCTTCGGCGGGATGCGCTCGCTGCCCGAACGGCTGCTGTTCCGGCCGCAGCTGCCGCCCGGCTGGCACCGGCTGCGCTTCGCCGTCCGCCCGAAGCAGTGCCGGCTCACCGTCGAGATCACCGCCGGCTCGGTCCGGTACGCCTTGGCCGGCGACGAGCCGCTGGAGCTGACCCACTGCTCGGGGCGGGAGCGGGAGGACATCACCCTGCAGCCCGGCGAGCCGATCTCCCGACCGTGGACGGCGGTCGAGCCGCTGACGCCGCGACCCGCTCAGCCACCCGGTCGCGCGCCCGTCACGCTCTGAGGCCGGCTCCGTCGGGTCGACCGTCGTTCGCCGGCGCCGGTCGGCGCGCTTGATTGGGCGGCACTCGATCGGGTAGCGATGTACAGGAGACCTCTCAGCACGGAAGGACGACTCATGGCGAACTACCGGACCGAGAACCCCGCCACCGGCGAGGTCGAGAAGACCTTCGACGAGCTCGACCGCGACGGCGCGCTCGCCGCGGTCGAGAAGGCGCACACCGCGTACGAGACCTGGCGGCAGACCTCGCCGCAGGACCGCGCCCAGGTGCTGCGGCGTACGGCCGAGCTGTACGACGAGCGCGCCGACGAGCTGGCCCGGGCCATCGCGGTCGAGATGGGCAAGCCGATGCGCGAGGCCAAGGGCGAGGTGAAGCTGTCGGGGTCGATCTACGGCTGGTACGCCGAGCACGGCCCCGACCTGCTGGAGGACGAGGAGCTGGACGCGCAGGGCGCGCTGCGCAGCGTCGTCCGCAAGGAGCCGGTCGGCGTGCTGCTCGGCGTCATGCCGTGGAACTACCCGTACTACCAGGTGGCCCGGTTCGCCGCGCCGAACCTCATGCTCGGCAACACGATCCTGCTCAAGCACGCGGGCATCTGCGCGGCGTCGTCCTCGCTCATCGAGGAGGTGCTGCGCGACGCCGGCCTGCTCGAGGGCGGGTACATCAACCTGTTCGCCTCCAGCAAGCTGATCCCGGACGTCATCGCCGACCCGCGCGTGCAGGGCGTCTCGCTCACCGGCAGCGAGGCCGCGGGCGCGTCCGTCGCCGAGGCGGCCGGCAAGAACCTCACCAAGTCCGTGCTCGAGCTCGGCGGCTCCGACCCGATGGTGGTGCTCGACGCCGCGGACGTCGGCACGATGGCCAAGGTCGCGGCGCGTGCCCGGCTGTCCAACTGCGGACAGGCGTGCAACTCCCCCAAGCGGATGTTCGTCGACGACGCGATCTACGACGACTTCGTGGACGCCCTCACCCAGGAGGTCGAGAAGGCCGCCGTGGGCGACCCGACCGACGAGGCGACGCGCGTCGGGCCGATGTCGTCCAAGGACGCCCGTGACGACCTCGACGAGCAGGTGCAGGACGCGGTCGCCAAGGGCGCGACCGTGCGTACCGGCGGCAAGCCGCTCGACCGACCCGGCTCGTTCTACGCGCCGACCGTCCTCACCGACCTCACGCCGAAGATGCGCGCCTGGTCGGAGGAGCTGTTCGGCCCGGTCGCCATGGTCTACCGGGTGTCTGATGCCGACGAGGCCGTACGCCTGGCCAACGAGTCCTCCTTCGGGCTGTCCGGCTCGGTGTGGAGCGACGACCCCGAGAAGGCCGCCGAGGTCGCCGCTCGGCTCGATGTCGGCATGGCGTTCGTGAACGAGCACGGGACGACGCTGCCCGGGCTGCCGTTCGGTGGCGTGAAGCGCTCCGGGTACGGCCGCGAGCTGTCCAAGGAGGGAATGAACGAGTTCGTGAACCGCAAGCTCGTCCGCGTCGCCGCCACGAAGAAGTAGCCGCACACGGACGGATCCCCCGGTGCGCTGAGCCCCGGGGGATCCGTCGTCGTGCTCGCATCGTCGAGAGCACCCGCATCGCTCACCGACGCGGCTAGAGTCGTGCTGGTGGATGCCGAGGGGGATGACCGGCTCGCGGCCGAGCAACGCGCGCGCGTACTGATCGACAAGCAGCTGACTGATGCGGGTTGGTCGGTTCAGGACAGGAAGACCCTGAATCTCTTTGCCGCACAAGGTGTTGCGTGCCGTGAGGTCGTCATGAAGTCTGGCCACGGCCGGGCTGATTACCTGCTGTACGTCGATCAGAAGGCTGTCGGTGTCATCGAGGCCAAGCCGCAGGGTCAGACGCTCAGTGGCGTGGAGTGGCAGTCGGCCATGTACGCCGACGGGCTTCCCGCCGAGGTCCGGCTCAAGGCGCTGACGGTCGACGGGCGCCTGCCGTTCGTGGTGGAGGCGAGCGGCACGGAGACGCACCTGACCAACGGGTACGACCCCGAGCCGCGAGCGCGTCGCCTGTTCAACGTGCCTCGTCCGGAGACGCTGGCCCGGATCATGCGGGACGCCGCGACCGACCCGGGCCGTCCGACCTGGCGCGCGAAGGTCCGGCACCTGCCCCCGCTCGACACCTCCGCGCTGCGCCCGGCGCAGATCACCGCGATCGAGGGCGTGGAGCGGTCGCTGGCTGAGCAGCACTTCGACCGGTCGCTCGTGCAGATGGCAACGGGCGCGGGCAAGACGTACACGGCGGTGACGTCGGCGTACCGGCTGCTGAAGTTCGGCGGGTTCCGGCGCGTGCTGTTCCTGGTCGACCGCAACAACCTGGCGACACAGACGACGGCCGAGTTCCACAACTACCGCACACCCGACGACGGCCGCCGGTTCACCGAGATCTACGGGGTCGACAAGCTGACCGGCGCCGGGATGCTCGCCAGCAGCAACGTCGTGATCTCGACGATCCAGCGGGTCTTCAAGGTGCTGCGCAACGAGGCGGTCACAACCGACGACGACCCGGGGCTGGACGACTTCGTGCCGGACGCACCGGTGACGGTGTCGTACAACCCGTTGCTGCCGCCGGAGACCTTCGACCTGGTCATCGTGGACGAGGCGCACCGGTCGATCTACGGCGTGTGGCGTGGCGTGCTCGAGTACTTCGACGCGCACGTCGTCGGGCTGACGGCGACACCGGGCAAGCAGACGTTCGCGTTCTTCCGGCAGAACCTCGTGTCGGAGTACACCTACCCGCAGTCGGTCGCGGACCGGGTGAACGTCGACTTCGACCTCTACCGGATCCGGACGGAGATCTCCGAGCAGGGCGGGCGGATCGACGCGGGCACCATCGTCCCGAAGGTCGACCGTCGTACCCGGAAGGAAAAGCTGGAGGCGCTGGACGAGGACGTCGAGTACACCCACAAGCAGCTGGACCGCGCGGTCACGGCGAAGGCCCAGATCCGGTTGGTGCTGGAGACGTTCCGCGACCGGCTCTTCACCGAGATCTTCCCCGGCCGTACGGCGGTGCCGAAGACGCTGATCTTCGCCAAGGACGACGCGCACGCCGAAGAGATCGTCACGACCGTGCGCGAGGTCTTCGGCAAGGGCAACGACTTCGCCGCGAAGATCACCTACAACGCCCGGGACGCCGACAAGCAGCTGAAGGCGTTCCGCACCTCGCCGAATCTGCGCATCGCGGTGACGGTCGACATGATCGCGACGGGGACGGACGTGAAGCCGCTGGAGTGCGTCTTCTTCATGCGGGACGTGCGCTCGGCGCAGTACTTCGAGCAGATGAAGGGCCGGGGTGCGCGCACGATCGCGCCGGCGGACTTCCAGTCCGTGACGCCGGACGCGGTGACCAAGACCCGGTTCGTGCTGGTCGACGCGGTGGGTGTCACCGAGCACGACTTCGTCGAGCCGCCGCTGAACCGGGAGAAGGGCATCTCGCTCAAGAAGCTGCTGGACAAGGCGGCGTCGCTGTCGTTGACCGAGGACGAGACCGCCACGCTCGCGTCGCGTCTGGCGAAGCTGGAGCTCCAGCTGACGCCGGAGGAGCGGGACGAGCTCGACGGCGTCTCCGAGCTGCCGATGCGCGACCTGGTCCGCTCACTGGTGGACGCGGTCGACCCCGACGCCCAGGCCCGAGCGGTCGCTGCGAACCCGTCGGTCGAGCCCGCCGAGACGGTCCAGCGCATGCTGGACGACGCGACGAAGCCGCTCGCGGCCAACCCAGACCTGCGCAACCGCATCCTGGAGCTGCGCGCCACGCACGACCGCATCGTCGACGAGGTCAGCGTGGACACCCTGCTCGACGCGAGCGGTGTGGTCGACAAGAGCCGGGCGGAGTCGGTGGTCGAGTCGTGGCGGGCGTACCTGAAGGAGCACCGCGCCGAGATCACCGCCATCCAGCTGCTCGGCGAGTCCCGCGAGCGACGGATTGCGTTCCCCGACATTCAGGAGCTCGCGGACCGCATCAGCCGGCCGCCGTACAACTGGACGCCGGACCTGATCTGGGCGTCGTTCGAGGTGCTGGACGCGGGCAAGGTGAAGCACAGCGCGCGGCACACCCTGACCGACCTGGTGTCGCTGCTGCGCTATACGGTCGGCGTCGATCAGGAGCTGGTGCCGTACGCCGACCGTGTCCGTGAGCGGTACGTCGGGTGGCTGGCTCAGCAGGAGCAGTCCGGGACGCACTTCTCGGCTCTGGAGAGGTGGTGGCTGGACCGCATGGTCGAGGTGATCGCGTCCTCGGCGGGAATCGACCCCGAGGACCTGGACGAGGCTCCGTTCACGGAGCGTGGCGGCGTCGACGGCGCGCTGCGCGACCTGGGCGAGGACCGCGCGGAACTCCTTCTGCACCAGCTGAACTCGGAGCTCACCGCGTGACGTGGCCGATAGTTCCACTGACCGATATTGCCGAAGTTCGCCTCGGCCGCCAGCGCTCTCCGAAGAATCACTCGGGCGATCAGATGCGGCCCTACCTGCGCGCGGCGAACGTCGGCTGGTCTGGTCTCCTGTTGGACGATGTCAAGACCATGAACTTCAGCGACGCCGAGATGGACACCTACCGGCTCCGGCCAGGTGACATCGTCTTGAGCGAGGCTTCTGGAAGTCCTGGCGAGGTGGGGAAGCCCGCGCTCTGGACGGGCGAAATCGACAATTGCGCGTTTCAGAACACGCTCATCCGAGTGCGCTCCTCAGCACATGAGCCCCGGTTCTTGCTCCACTACTTCCGTTACATTGCGCTCACTGGCGGATTTCTTCCGTCATCCCGCGGCGTCGGCATCAACCACTTGGGCCGCGCACGATTGGCCAGTTGGCCGACTCCAGTTCCCGAGTTGCCCGAACAGAAGCGGATTGTGGAGATCCTCGAAGACCACCTCTCCCGCCTCGACGCCGCCGCAGAATACATGGCAGCCTCCCGCCGTCGCCTGACAGCGATGAAGAAGGCCACCTTGCTCGAACTGATCCCGGACCAGAGTCGGTATCCGAGGGACTGGATCCCTTCGACCGTCGCGGAGGCGGGTACCGTCGAGCTCGGGCGTCAGCGGCACCCGGACTGGCATACCGGGTCGAACATGCAGCCGTACCTGCGAGTTGCCAACGTTTTCGAAGACCGCATCGACACGACCGACGTCAAGGAGATGCACTGGGACGCCGACACGTTCGAGAGGTTCCGCCTGCGGCCCGGTGATGTCCTCCTCAACGAAGGTCAGACACCTGAATTGCTGGGACGCCCCGCCCTCTACCGCGGAGTGCCAGCAAACGTTGCTTTCACCAATTCGCTGATCCGATTCAAGGCGAACCCGGACGTCCTACCCGAGTTCGCCTTGCTCGTCTTCCGTCGACACATGCACGCCGGTCGGTTCAAACGCGAGAGCCGGATCACGACGAACATCGCGCACCTCTCGGCCACCCGGCTCAAGCCAATCGAGTTCCCTATCCCGCCGCTCGAGACACAGCGGAAGATCGTCGAGTCTGCCGCGTCACGACTTGCGCGGATATCGCGTCTCGAAGGATCGATCGACCACGCGCACGCGCGGGGGGCGGCACTACGTCGGGCGGTGCTGGCGGCGGCGTTCTCGGGGCGGCTGAAGGGTGACCGCACCGACGACGAGGTCATCGAGGAGCTCGCCCATGCCTGACGCCGCGCCGGATCGGCGGTTCGTTCGCGGACTGTCCGCGTCACGCTGTACGGTTGAGGCACCACATCCCCCACGCCTCTCCACGATGCGCACTTGGGGGATTTTCTCTTGGCCGGCGCCGTGAGCGGGCCTCGGGCACGTGGCGGCGTGACGTACGCGAAGCCTGCTTTGACCGAAGCAGCTCTGCTCTCTCGCTGGGAGGAGCGCGGCCTGGTCGTCCAGGACAGCGAGCGGTGCATGCGCTACCTGCGACACATCGGCTACTACCGGCTCTCGCCCTACGTTCGCAGCTTCGAGGCCTCGCGGGACGTGCTGCGCGAGGGAACGACGTTCGATGAGATCCTCAACCTCTACATCTTCGACCGCCGGCTGAGGTTGCTGGTCATGGATGCGATCGAGCGATTCGAGGTGGCCACCAGAGCGGCCATCGGCGACCACATGTGTCGGCTCGGCGGCCCGCACTGGTACGAGGCTCCCTCGCACTTTCGTCATCCAAACCGACACGCGCGCTTGCTCAAGGACGTCGACAACCTCGTCGACGACCAGCTGGCACGTGTCCCAGAGCGGCCTGCCGACTCCTCCTTCTTCGTCTCAGCCCTGGAGCACTACGTCACCCAGTACGGTGACCCGAAGCGCCCACCCAGCTGGCTCGTACTTGAAGAGCTCAGCCTCGGCGCGTTACGCAGCGTCTACGACAACCTTTCGCGGCGATCGGACAAGACCGCCATCGCCCGCACTATCGGACTGACCGAGCCGATGCTCACGTCATGGCTACGCAGCTACCAGCGCGTGCGGAACATCTGTGCGCACCACGGCCGCCTCTGGAACCGAGGGCTCGGGGTTAACCCGGCGATCCCCAGTTCGCTCAACGTCCGGTGGCTCGATGATCGTGAACTCTTCGAGCGGGAGCGCTGGCGCAGACAACGCCTTTACCCCGTCCTCGTGTCGTTGCAGACGGTGCTGCACACGGTGTCACCGGGGTCGACGTGGAGCGCTCGACTTCGGGACCTGCTCGACGAACACCCGCACGTCTCTCGGGTGGGCATGGGCATCCCGGAGGACTGGTGGACTGACGGCTTCTGGCCGGTCAAGGAGAGCGGCGCGCTCGAGATGCGCCTACACAGCAGGATGGAAGGGCCGCGCCATGACGATTCCTGACTTCCAGACCGTCATGCGTCCGGTGCTCGCGCATCTCGGCGACGGCGAGACGCACCGGTCGAGGGACGTCAAGGACGCGATGGCCGACCTGTTCGAGCTCTCGGAGGCCGAGCGCGCCGCGATGCTGCCGAGCGGGCGTCAACGGACGATCGACAACCGGGTCGGGTGGGCGCTGACCTACCTCTTCCAGGCCGGTCTCGTCAGTCGCCCCAAGCGAGGGCACGTCCTCATCTCCGACGAGGGCCGCGCCGCGCTGGCCGCCCACGCGACACGGATCGACATGAAGGCACTGGAGGCGTACCCGGCGTACCTGGAGTTCCGGGACCGGACCCGCGACAAGACGCCGACGAGCACGCCCGACGGCGGCGACGAGACGGCGGAGGCGACACCGAGCGACCTCGTCGAGCAGGCGCTGGCCACCAACCGAGCCGCAGTCGAGGGCGAGGTGCTGCAAGCCGCGCTGGCGCTCACCCCGACCGGGTTCGAGGACCTCGTCATCCGCCTCCTGGAACGGATGGGGTACGGCCGCGCCGGGTCCGTCGAGCGTACGAGCGCGTCAGGCGATGCGGGTGTCGACGGCATCATCAGCCAGGACCCGCTCGGCCTCGACCGCATCTACGTCCAGGCCAAGCGGTACGCCGAGGACCGCACGATCGACCGGCCACGCATCCACGAGTTCGCCGGCGCGCTGCTCGGGAAGCAAGGCGACAGAGGCGTGTTCATCACGACGTCGCGGTTCTCCTCGGGTGCAATCCAGGAGGCAGAGCGTATCAACGCGCGCATCGAGCTCATCGACGGCCGCCGGCTCGCCGAGCTGCTGGTCGCGCACGAGGTCGGCGTCCAGGCTCAGCAGACCGTCACCCTCTACCGCCTCGACGAGGACTTCTTCGAGGGTCTGTGAGCCTGTGACCACTGATCAAGACGGCGCGCGCATTTTCGAATATTGCGTTTAGACTCGAGGTACGCCACGGAAGGAGCGGCCATGAGTGCACCCTCGCGACTCGCCGAGTCGGAGACCTACGTACCCGGAGCCGATGAGCAGGGCCGGCTGCTGGACCTCGTCGCCGCCCTGTCCAGCAGAGGAGCTCGCGTGGAGCCGCAGCCCGCGCTCGTCACCGCCGACAACACTCGGCACGAGCTCACTCCTGGCCTCGCCGACCTCCTGGCGCAGATCGTGCAGGCACTGGCTCAGGGGCAAGGGGTCAGCGTCATCCCCCGCCAGCGGCTGCTCACGACGCAGGAGGCGGCCGACCTGCTCAACGTCTCCCGTCCCACGCTGATCAAGCGCCTTGAGGCCGGCGACCTGGCGTACGAGATGCGCGGTCGGCACCGGCGCATCCGGCTGGACGAGCTCTTGGACTACCAGGAGCGGTTGCGCGTCCAACGGTCCGACGCCTTGGACGCCATGCAGCAGCAGGCGCAGGAAGACGGCCTCTACGACCTGCTCGACGGCCCGCCCCCGGCGACGAGGTAGAGCCGCTTGTTCACGGTAGTTCTCGACGCGTGCGTCCTGGTTCCCCAGACGCTGGCGGACACGGTTCTGCGCATCGCCGAACGCGGCGCGTTCGGCGTGCGATGGTCGGCGACGATCCTTGACGAGGTCGCGCGAACGATGCGCCGGCTCGGAGCCACCGAGGCACAGGTCGAGCATCGGATCAGCGCGATGCGCCTGGCGTTTCCGTTCGCCGAAGTGTCGAACTACTGCGACCTCGAGCCAGGCCTCAGCAATGATCCGAAGGACCGGCACGTGCTCGCAGCAGCGATTCGCTCGGAGTGCCACACCGTCGTCACCTTCAATCTCAAAGACTTTCCGGACGACAGCCTCGAGCCCTGGGGCGTGGAGGTGCTGCACCCCGACCAGTTCCTCCTGAACCAGCTCGACCTCGCTCCTGGCCTGGTTGTCACTGCCCTTCAGCAGCAGTCAGCTGCGTACACAGATCCGCCGAGGACGGTCGACGACATCCTCGCCCGGCTCGTCCGCTCCGACGTACCCGACTTCGCGGACGAGTGCCGCCGCCATCTTCCGCGCCGACCCCAAGGAACCGATCTCGATGACTGACTCCCGCCGCCTGGTGGACAAGCTGTGGTCCTACTGCGACGTGCTGCGCGACGACGGCGTCGGTGTCATCGAGTACACCGAGCAGCTGACTTACCTGCTGTTCATCAAGATGGCGCACGAGCGAGCGAACCGCAGGCTCGCGCCCGAGCAGATCCTCCCGGAGAAGTACTCCTGGCAGCGGTTGCTCGACGCCAAGGGCATGGACCTCGAAGTCGCCTACACCACCATGCTGGTCGGATTGGCAGCCGAGCCGGGCGTCATCGGCACGATCTTCCGCAAGGCGCAGAACCGAATTCAGGACCCGGCCAAGCTGCAGCGACTCGTGCACGACCTCATCGGCAAGGAGCACTGGTCGTCGACCGGTACCGACATCAAGGGAGACGCGTACGAGCAGCTGCTCGCCCGGGGCGCGTCCGACAAGGGTTCCGGCGCCGGCCAGTACTTCACCCCGCGTGCGCTGATCCACGCGATCGTCGACGTCGTCCGACCGACGGCCGCAGATCGCGTGGTCGACCCGGCCTGTGGCACCGGAGGCTTCCTCCTGGTCGCCCACGAGAACGCCTCGGCCGGTGCAGAGAGCATGACCCCGAAGCAGCGCGACCACCTGCGCGACACGTTCGCGTACGGGTTCGAGCTGGTCGACAGCACCGCCCGCCTGGCCTCGATGAACCTGCTCCTGCACGGGATGGGCGCCTCCAACGGGGACGCGCTCATCGACGTCCGCGACGCCCTGGTCGCCGACCCGGGTCAGCGCTGGTCGGTCGTGCTGTCGAACCCGCCGTTCGGCCGGAAGTCCTCGCTGACGATGGTGGGCGCGGACGGACGGGAGGTCCGCGAAGACCGCGAGATCGAGCGCCAGGACTTCGCTGCCACGACGAGCAACAAGCAGCTCAACTTCGTGCAGCACATCATGACGATCCTAGACACAAACGGCCGCGCCGCCGTGGTCCTGCCCGACAACGTCCTCTTCGAGGGCGGCGCCGGCGAGACGATCCGACGCAAGCTCCTCACTGACTTCGACCTGCACACCGTGCTGCGGCTGCCGACCGGCATCTTCTACGCCCAAGGCGTGAAGGCCAACGTCCTCTTCTTCGACAAGAAGGTGGCCCGTCCGGGAGAGCCCTGGACCGACAGGCTGTGGGTCTACGACCTGCGCACCAACAAGCACTTCACCCTCAAGCAGAACCCGCTGCGTCGAGCCGACCTGGACGACTTCGTCACGGCGTACGCACCCGGCAACCGGGAAGCGCGGGCCGAGTCGGAGCGCTGGAAGTCCTTCACGTACGAGGAGATCGTGGCTCGCGACAAGGCGAATCTCGACATCACCTGGCTCAAGGACGACTCTCTCGAAGACCTGGACAACCTGCCCTCGCCCGACGTGATCGCTCGCGAGATCGTGGACGACCTCACCGCGGCTCTGGCCGAGTTCGAGGCAGTGGCAACCGGGCTCGAGGCGCAGCTGCGCGAGTGACCAGTCCCGCACGACGGATCCCCGAGGCCCCTGAGCCTCGGGGGATCCGTCGTTCTCGCGGTTACCGCTGCTGAGCCAGCTGGGCTACCTCCGCATCGGTCAGCGCCCGGTCGAACAGCCGCACGTCGTCGGTCGCGCCGCGCAGGTAGTCGACCTTCTGGCCGCCGTACTGGCCGCGGCCGATCACGGTGTGACCGCTCGAGGCCGGCGCGGTGCAGGCCTGCTGGGTGGCGACCTTCTGACCGTCGACGTACAGCGACAGCGTCCCCGCCGTCGCGTCACGCACACCGGTCAGGTGGTACCAGCGGCCGACCTCCGGCTTGGTCGGCGACAGTGCGCGCAGGCCGACGAAGCTCATCGCCCAGCGCTGGTCGGCGCCGCTGTACTGGAGGAAGAACGCGCTCGCCTCGCCGGTGTCCTGGCTGACGACCGTCTGGAACGCACCGTCGGCGACGTCCAGCTTGGCCCACGCCGAGACGCTGTAGCTACCGTTGGTCTTCACCAGCGACGCCCCGGTGTCACCCTCGCCGTTGCCGGCGAAGTGGACCGCCGTGCCGCGCACGCCCGGCACCCAGGTCGCGTTGGTCAGCGCCATGTTCGCGCTGCCGACACTGTCCTTGGCCGTGGTGCCACCGTTCTCGTCGAAGGTGTACGCGTGCACCCCGGCGATCCCCGGCGTACCGGGTCCGGTCGAGGGCGGCGGTGCGCCCGAGCCGTCGGCGTTCTGCACGATGGCGTCGTTGACGGCCTTCACCTGGGCGAAGTCCATCTTCTTCACCTGCCGGTCGTAGGTGTAGAAGCCGTTGACCTCGTGCTCGACGTCGGTGGTCTGGGTGTAGACCGCGCCGCTGATGCCGCACCGCTTCGCCGAGTCCAGCACCGCGCGCTGGTTGTCGACGTAGAAGCGGGTGAGCTCGGCGGAGTCGTCGGCCATCTGGTATGCGCCGCCGTCGCCGAACCACATGTGGCCCGGCACCTCCAGGCCGAACCCGCCGTGCTCGCCGTCGATCGACACCCGGTCACCGCTCGGCACGGGCTGCGCCGGGCCGGTGTACTGGTGCCAGTCGATGACGTCGCCGCGGCCGGAGTCACCGTGGGAGTTGCAGCAGTTCACGCCGCTGTGGGCGTTGACCAGGCGGGAGGGGTCCCACGCCTTGACCTCGTCGGCGATGCGGCCGGTGTCGGTCTTGCTCCACTCGCCCCAGCCCTCGTTGAACGGGATCCACCCGATGACCGAGGTCCAGCTCTTGTGCTGGTTGACCATCTCGTGGAGCTCGGACTCGAACTGGTTGCGCGCCGGCTCCGGCGGCTCGCCACCGGTCTTCATCGCCGGCATGTCCTGCCAGACCATCATTCCGAGCTTGTCCGCGTGGTAGTACCAGCGGTCCGGCTCGACCTTGATGTGCTTGCGTATCGTGTTGAACCCCAACGCCTTCGTCTGGGCGACGTCGAAGCGCAGTGCCTCGTCGGTGGGCGCCGTGTAGATGCCGTCCGGCCAGTAGCCCTGGTCCAGCGTCGACATCAGGAAGGTGATCTTGTGGTTGAGCGTGATGTGCAGCTTGCCGTCCTTGCCGGTGGCGTTGCCGATCTCCCGCATGCCCGCGTACGAACCCACCCGGTCCGCGTGCTTGCCGTCGGCCAGCAGCGTCACCTCCAGGTCGTACAGGAACGGGCTGTCCGGCGACCACAGCTTGGCGTTGGGTACGGGGACGGTGACCTTCTGGTTCGCCGGCCCGGTGGTGCGGGAGACGACCTTCTTGCCGTCGCGGACGACGACCGACACCGTCTGCGCGCTGCTGCCGCTCGTACGGGCGGTGAGTGCCAGCGTGTTCGTGTCGATGTCGGGCGTCATGTCGAGGCCGACGACGTGGTCGGTCGCGACCGGCTCCATCCACACGCTCTGCCAGATGCCCGAGGCGCCGGTGTAGAAGATGCCGCGGTCCGGGACCAGGCGCTGCTTGCCGACCGGCTGCCAGGTCGCGTCGGCCCGGTCCTCCACGCCGACGATGACCTCCTGCGGGCCCTTGCCCGTGAGAGCGTCGGTGACGTCGACCGAGAACGCGCCGTAACCACCGGTGTGCTGGCCCACCTGCTTGCCGTTGACCCAGACGGTCGCCTTGTAGTCGACGGCGCCGAAGTTCATCATCAGCCGCTGGCCCTTGCCGACCTTCCACGACTGCGGGACGTCGATGGTGCGGCGGTACCACATGTAGTCCTCGTGCCGCTTGATGCCCGAGAGCGCCGACTCCGTCGGGTACGGGACCAGGATCTGCTCGGCGAGGTTGCGGCCGACCGGCGGCGCCTCGTTCGCGGACGCGCCGGCGAACTGCCACAGCCCGTTCAGGCTCTGCCAGGACGTGCGGGTCAGCTGCGGGCGGGGGTACTCCGGCAGCGCGTTGGTCGGTGACACCTGGTTGGTCCAGGGGGTCGGGAGGGTGACCGGCGCGGGGTGCCAGGGCTCGCCCGGCTTCGCCGCACCGAGCGGCCCGGTCGAGGCTCCGGCGATGGCCGGTGGAGCGATGAGAAGGGCAACGATCGCCAGCACGATGCCGGCCAGTCGTCGCCATGGGGGTGAGGCCGGGACCCGGCCCTGCGGCACGTCATTCACGAGCGGCTCCTTCGTCGTCGGTGACGGCGACCCGCCGTGACGAGCAAGGGCCGCCGAGCACTCGTCGTTACAACGATGCAACGGAGACTTTACAACGATGTATGTGATCTGTGGCACGGATGCCCCGACCAATTTCGCCATCCGACCGCTCCATCCCCCGCCGCCCGGCCTCCTCGACGCCCGCCCCTTGCCGCGCCGCCCATTGCCGCACCGCCCATCGCCGCGCCGCCACCCGGCCTCCCTCGCGCTGCCCGTCGACGCACCCAAGCCGACACCGCACGCACCCTCCGGCAGAAGTTGGCGAAGGGCACAGGTATGCGTGTGCTCTTCGCCAACTTCTGCCGCACGGCCACCGGGCGCGATGTCGCGGCAACGGGCCCCCGCCCGGGACTCAACCGGGGCCACCGGGCGCGATGTCGCGGCAATGGGCCCCGCCCGGGCCCCAACCGGGGCCACCTGGCGCGATGTCGCGGAAACTGGCCCCCACAGCTGGGGCGGTCCGCTGCTCGAGACCGCGCACGGGAGGATCGGCCCCATGAGCTGGTGGCCGGACGTCCTGATCGGGGCTCTCGTGGCACTCGCCGCCGCGTGGCTGCTGCTGGTCCTCGCGCTCGTCGTGGTGCGCCCGAGGGGTGGGCTGCTGCGCGAGGCGCTGCGGCTGCTGCCGGACCTGCTGCGGCTGCTCGGCCGCCTGGCGAAGGACCGTTCGCTCCCCCGCGGCGTCCGGATCCGGCTCGCCCTGCTGCTGGCCTACCTGGCGATGCCCATCGACCTGGTTCCCGACGTCATCCCGGTGCTGGGGTACGCCGACGACGCGATCCTGGTGGTCGCGGTCCTGCGGTCGGTCGCCCGGCGCGCCGGCGTCGCGCCGCTGCGGGCGCACTGGCCAGGGACCGACGACGGCTTCGCGGCGCTGTGCCGCCTCGTCGGGCTACGCGGCCTCTGACGGGTGTGGGTCAGAGCTTCTGGTGGATGTCCTGGCTCATCCGGACCACGGCCAGGTAGAACTCCAGCGTCATCCGGATGAAGGCGAGGTACAGGATCACGCCGATCGGACCGAGGATCAGCACGGCGATCCCGGCGGCGGCACTGACATTGAACGCAATGATCAGGTAGACCAGCCAGGCCAGGACGAGCGCGACGGTCGCGATGATGTAGACGAACTTCACGATCATCGGCGTGATGAAGCTCGAGAACGAGAAGTCGAACAGCGCCTTGAAGAAGCCCGCGCCCTGCGCCTGCGCGGACCCGACGGGAGCCCCGCCGCGCGGCCCGACACCTTGCCCGTACGCGCCCTGCGGCGGCTGCTGCTGGCCGTACCCCCCGTACTGGCCCGGCTGCGAACCCTGCTGGCCCGCATAGCCACCCGCGCCGCCGTACTGCTGGCCCTGGCCCTGACCCTGCTGCCCGTACCCGCTCTGCTGCTGGCCGTACGACGACCCGCCGCCCTGGCCGTAGGAGTCGCCGCCCTGCCCGTACGACGTCGCGTCCGACTGCCCGTACGAGCCACTCGCCGGGTCGTAGGAGGAGGCGCCGGACCGGCCGTACGACTGGTCGCCCTGGCCGTCGGAGCCGTACTGGCCCGACCCGGACGAACCCTGACCGGGCTGACCCGACGCACCGGGCTGGCCGGACTGGTCCTCCCACTCCTGGCCGAGGCCGGGCTGCTGGGGGTCCTGCGCGGGTCCGGGCTGGTTGGAGTCGCTCATCGTCAGGTCCCCTCGCTGGGTGCGTCGGCCCGCTCCGAGCGCGCCGTTGCCGGTGGTTCCGACAGTAACAACGGAACCCTCCCGGGTGGGGTTGTCGACGGACACGGCACGGCGTGGCCCGCATCGTGAGCACATCAGGACGGCGGCGGCGAGTTTCGGGCGGTTGAGCACGCAACGACCGGGCGGAATGAGACCGTCGTCACATGAAGAGCACGATGCAGACCACGCCGCTGCTGATCTCCTCCCTGCTCCGCTTCGGGACGACCGCGCACGCCGACAGCGAGGTCGTCACCTGGACCGAGGACGGCGGCCGCCGCACCACCTACCGGGAGGTGGGCGCCCAGTCGGCCCAGCTGGCCAATGCGCTGCGCGGGCTCGGCATCACCGGCGACCAGCGGGTCGGGACGTTCATGTGGAACAACGCCGAGCACCTGGTGACCTACCTCGCCGTCCCGTCGATGGGTGCGGTGCTGCACGCCATCAACATCCGGCTCTTCCCCGAGCAGCTGGTCTACGTCGCCCGGCACGGCGGCGCCCAGGTGATCATCGTCGACAGCTCGCTGGCCGAGCCGTTCAGCCGCGTGCTGCAGGCGCTCCCCGACGTACGCCACGTCATCGTGAACGGGCCGGTGCCGCAGGAGGTACGGGCCGCGCTCGAGGCGCCGGACCACGTCGAGCAGGTGCACGACTGGTCCGAGCTGCTGGCCGACCAGCCCACGACGTTCGACTGGCCGCAGGACATCGACGAGAACGACGCGTCCTCGATGTGCTACACCTCCGGCACGACCGGCAACCCCAAGGGCGTCGTCTACTCCCACCGCAGCAACTACCTGCACGCGACCGGCGTCTCGGCGACGCTCGGGTTCTCCGAGGCGGACCGGCTGCTCATCGTCGTGCCGCTGTTCCACGCCAACGCGTGGGGTTACCCGTACGCCGCGATGATCACCGGGTCGACGCTGATCATGCCCGACCGCTTCCTGCAGCCGGCGCCGCTCGCGCAGATGATCGAGCAGGAGAAGATCACCGGCGGCGCGGGGGTCCCGACGATCTGGAACGGCCTGCTGCAGCACCTGGACGCCGAGAAGCCCGACGTCTCCAGCTGCCGGATGCTGATGGTCGGCGGCGCCGCGGCCCCGCCGTCGCTGATGAAGGCTTTCCACGACCGGTACGGCATCGACATCGTGCACGGCTGGGGCATGACCGAGACGTCCCCGGTCGGCAGCCTCGCGCTCCCGCCGACGCGAGTCGAGCCGGGCAGCGACGAGTACTGGCGGTTCAAGGCGTCTCAGGGCCGGCTGCTGTGCGGTGTCGACGGCCGGCTGATCGGACCGGACGGCAGCGAGCAGCCCTGGGACGGTGAGTCGGTGGGCGAGCTGGAGGTCCGCGGACCGTGGATCACCAGCTCCTACTACGCCAACGGCAGCGAGTCCGAGGACGAGATCGCCGAGATGGCAGCGAAGTTCGACGACGGGTGGCTGCGGACCGGCGACGTCGGATCGCTCACCGAGGACGCCTTCCTGGTGCTGACCGACCGGGCGAAGGACGTCATCAAGTCCGGCGGCGAGTGGATCAGCTCGGTCGACCTGGAGAACCAGATCATGTCCCACCCGGACGTCGTCGAGGCGTCGGTCGTCGGTGTCCCCGACGAGAAGTGGGACGAGCGCCCGCTGGCGACGGTGGTGCTCAAGGAGGGCTCGGGCGTGACGTGCTCCGACCTGCGAAAGCACCTGGAGGACAAGGTCGCTCGCTGGCAGCTGCCCGAGCACTGGGCGCTGATCGACGAGGTGCCGAAGACGAGCGTCGGCAAGTTCGACAAGAAGGTCCTGCGCCAGCGGTACGCCGACGGCGAGCTGGAGGTCCAGGACATCCGCTGACCCCAACGCCCCCGGCAAAAGGTGGCGGCCAGCACACGCATGTCTGTGCCCACCACCACCTTTCGCCGCAGGGTTGGCAAAGGTTGGTGGCCAGCACACGCATACCTGTGCCCACCACCACCTTTTGCCGAGACCGCTGGGACGATAGCCGGATGGCTGCCGACTCCCTGCTGACCGAGGTCGAGGACGCCGCGCGGCCGGCCCTGGAGTGGCTGGCCGCCGGTGCGACCGCGGTGCCGGGCGGCGTCGGGTGGACCCGTACGCCCGAGCGCGACGACGTCGACCCGACGCTCTACACCGGCGGCGCGGGCAACGTCCTGGCCCTGCTCGACGGCTTCCGGCACTTCGAGGCGCAGTCGTTCGGCGACACGGCGGCCCGCGGAGCCGCCGGCCTGTCCGCCGCGGTCGACGACTGTGACCACCAGGCGCTCTACTTCGGGCGGGCCGGCATCGCGTTCACCCTCGACGCCGCCGGCCGCCTGCTCGGTGAGGACTCCTGGCGTCGCCGGGCCCGGGAGGTGCTGCGCGACATCCACCACCGCTACGACGGCGAGCGCTGGTCGATGCAGATCGAGCTGCTGGGCGGCAATGCGGGAATCGCGTTGGCAGCTCTCGCGATCGGCGAGGTCGAGCTCGCCGAGGCGGCCGTCGCGCCGTACGTCCGGCTGGCCGAGCCGACCGAGCACGGCGTGACGTGGGAGGGGAAGACCGGACTCGTCGCCCGCTTCCACCACATCTCCCACGGCACGCTCGGCATCGTCAGCGCGCTCGCCGCCGTCGCCGACCGGACCAGGCGGGACGAGCTGCTCGACCTCGCGCTGGCGGGAGCGGCCGACGTGGTAGGTCGCAACGAGGCGGGCGCCGGCGGGTTCCTGGTGCCGCACTCGGACCCGCAGCACCGGCCCGAGCTGGTCGAGCGGTACAGCTATGGCTGGTGCCACGGCCCGGCCGGCGACGCCCAGACGTTCCGCCTGCTGCACCAGGTGACCGGCGACGAGGAGTGGCTGCGCCTACAGGACCGCTGCTGGAGCACCGTTATCGGCTCGGGCGTGCCGGAGCGGGTGCGGCTGGGGTTCTGGGACAACAACGGACGCTGCTGCGGCACAGCAGGCGTCCTGGCCCTGGCCAACGACCGGATGGTCGAGCGCGGCGACGACGGTGTGTTCGCCGACGTGCTCGTCCGGGACCTGCTGGCCCGGGCGACGACCGATGCAGACGGCGTCCGGTGGCAGAACGTCGAGCACCGGGAAGACCCGAGCACGCTCCCGCCGGAGCACGGCTGGGCGATGGGCAATGCCGGCATCGTCCGAGAACTGTTGCGGTACAGCCGGATTCGAGTCGGGCGTGATCCCGACTACGCCGTCACCCTGCCGGATCAGCCCGTCGCGAGGACTCCCTCAGCGCGCTGAGCGGCGGCGGCTGACCACGACGCCCGCGATGCAGATCGCACCACCGAGCAGCGTGAGCGTGGTCGGCACCTCGTCCAGGAACAGCCACGACATCAGCACCGACACCACCGTCGCCAGGTAGCCGACCAGCGGCCCGATCCGGCCGGCCGACATGTGCGTGAGCGCGTAGGCGTACGTCGTGAACGCGACGGCGGTGGGGAACGCGCCGAGGTACGCCGCACCGAGCAGCGCCGACGGTGGCGCCGAGGCGAGCTCGCCAACCAGCTGACCCGCGAACGGCAGCGTCGCGACGACGCCGACGAGGGTCCCCAGCCAGGTAGCGTGCAGACCGTCGATCTCGCGCAGCGTGACCTTCTGCAGCAGGACCGAGGTCGCGTACAGCATCGCCGCGACGAGCCCGAGCACGAGTCCGACCGCGTCCGCGTGGCTGCCCTCGTCGCCGGTGCCGAGCGTCATGACGGCGACACCGACCAGCCCGATCAACGACCCGACGACCACCGGCCGCGGGAAGCCCTCACCGAGGAAGAGGCCGGCACCCACCGCCATCAGGATCGGCGCGACGTTGACCAGCAGGGCCGCGGTGCCAGCGTCCACGTGTCGCTCGGCGATCGTGAGCACGACGTTGTCTGCCGCGAACCACATCACGCCGTACGCGACGACCCGCCCGAGGGCGCGGCCGCGTGGCAGCAGCGGGCGGGTACGGCGGCGCAGCACGAGCGGTGTCAGCACGAGCGCCGCGACCAGGACCCGGAGCAGCGCCATCGGGCCGGCAGCGAGGTGCGCGCCGGCGCTGCGGATCACCACGAAGGACGACGCCCACAGCACGATGGTCACGCCCGCAGCGAGAACCGCGGGCGTCGTCGAACGGGGCGTCGGCTCGGCGACGGGGGTGTCGGATGCCGCGTGGACCGCGTCGGTGCAGCTCGTCATGCCGACCATGCTGGTCGGCCGGAAAGATCAGGACAAGCGAATCTTCCTCCACGACAGTTCAGCAGCGCTGTATGGTCAAAGCATGATCGACGTCCACCGCCTCCGGGTCCTGCGCGCGGTCGTCGCGAGCGGATCGATCAACGCCGCCGCCGCGTCGTTGGGCTTCACGCCGTCCGCCGTGAGCCAGCAGATCACCACCCTGCAGCGCGAGACCGGGCTGCGTCTGGTCGAGCGCAAGGGCCGTGGCATCGAGCCGACACCGGCGGGTCACACCCTCGCCGCCGAGGCCGCCCGCGTCCTGGAGTCGCTCTCCGGCGTCGAGGGTCTGGTCGGCGACCTGCGGACCGGGCGGGCCGGCAGCCTGTCGATCTCCTACTTCGCCTCCGCCGGCGCCGCGTGGATCCCGCCCGTGGTAGCCGCGCTCGTCCACGAGTTCCCCGACCTGCGGATGGACCTTCGCCTCATCGAGCTGCGCGGCGACGAGCACGGCTCCCCCGACATCGACATCTTCGTCACCTCACCGTCGGAGCGTCCCGAGCGCGAGGGGTACGCCGTCGAGCGCCTCCTCGAAGACCCGTACGTCGTCGCGGTTCCGGCCGCCCACCCGCTGGCCGGCGAGAGGTCGGTCCAGCTCGTCGACCTGGCGGGCGAGCACTGGGTCGACAACGACTTCAGCCGCGGCGCCTGCCGCCAAGTCCTCATCGACGCCTGCGCCGAGGTGGGCCTCGCGCCCGACTTCCGGATCGAGACGCACGACTACCCCACGGCCCTGTCCTTCGTCGCGGCCGGTGTCGGCATCACCGTGCTGCCCGGCCTCGGCGTGGGCGCGCTCCCCGCCGGGGTCGCGATCGTGCCGCTCGCCGACCCGACTCCTGTGCGGCACGTGCACGTCGCCGTACGGGCTGCCGTCGCCCGGCATCCCGCGAGCGAGCGGGCGCTGGAGCTGCTGTACGACCGGGTCCACCCACGCCACGCCCTCACCGATCCCGCCTGAACCACCCGCAGACGATCGGGATCTGCCATGATCCTGCCGACCAGGGGAGGTTCGGATGGCGACACCAGCCGTCGTGCCGCCGACAGCGCCGGCACAGGGGCAGGATCAGGAACGCGTGCACACACCGTGGTGGAAGGACGGCCGCCGCCTCAGCGGTCTCCTGCTGCTCGGCCTGGCGGGGGCGTACCTGGTCCTCGCGTCGTGGACGGGTCCGCGGCCGGCGACCGATGACCCCACGCCGTTCCTGAACGGTCGACCGGCGGCCATCACCGACCAGGAGCCGAGGACGGCTCACGAGGTGGCCTGGTGGCAGGACGACTTCGCCACCCAGTTCAAGAACGTGGCTGGTCCGGCGACGACGGACCCGAGCAAGGGCGACGGCTCGGTGCCGCGGTACGTCGTCTGGGAGGAGGGCGACCGTCAGCTGCGGTGGACCCGGATGTGGTCGGACGATCCGCGCCTGAAGCAGGTTCAGCAGCACGTTCGTGCCGGCCAGTCCCGACCCGAGGAGATCGCGCGCTGGGCCTCGTACCCGGCCCGGGCCCTGGTGATCCTCGCGCTGCTGGTTGTGGTGAGCGGCCACCGGCCGAGCGTCGGGAACCGCTGGTACTGGTTCTGGTTGCTGTGGACGCCGCTGTGCATCGGCGTCATCTGGTTCGCGATCACCGAGAAGATGCGTGACCCGCAGGAGCGCCGCCCGCGCCGCAAGACCGGTCTCGACGGGATCGGCGCGCTCGTCGGGATCTACATCACGGTGCAGCTGGCCTTCGGCGTACTGAACGGGCTCTGACCGCGCGGGCTCAGACCGGGTCGAGGATGCGCTTCAGGAACTTCCGGGTCCGCTCCTGCTGCGGCTCGGCGATGACCTCCGGCCCGCCCCGCTCGACGATCAGACCGCCGTCGATGAACAGCACCTGGCTCGAGACCTGCTGGGCGAAGCGCACCTCGTGGGTGACGATCGCCATCGTCCAGCCCGCCGCCGCGAGGTCCTTGATCACCGCGAGCACGTCACCCACCAGCTCGGGGTCGAGCGCCGACGTGGGCTCGTCGAACAGCACCAGGCTCGGCTTCAGCGCCAGCGCCCGGGCGATGCCGACGCGTTGCTGCTGACCGCCGGACAGCTGGTACGGGTACTTGTCCGCGTGCTCGGCGAGGCCGACCTGCTCCAGCAGCCGGGTGGCTTCGGACCGCGCTTCGGAGACCGGAACCCGTTGCACCACAACCGGTCCCTCGATGAGGTTCTGGACCACGGTCTTGTGCGGGAAGAGGTTGTGCGACTGGAACACCATCCCGCTCTGCGCGCGCAGCCGGGCCAGCTGCTGGCGTACGGACTTCTTGAGGTGGCCGTGACGGTCGGGCTTCACCTGCTCGAAGTCCACCGTCACGTCGCCGATCCGGACGACGCCGGTGTCCGCGATCTCCAGCGCGTTGAGCGAGCGCAGCAGCGTCGTCTTGCCCGAGCCGGACGGCCCGATGATCGTGGTCACCCCGCCGCGCTCGATCGTGAAGGACACGTCCGTCAGGACCTCGTGCTCCCCGAAGGACTTGGCCAGGTGCTCGACATCCACCAGCTCGCGCGTGGAGTCCTGGATCTGCTCACTCATGCGATCACGAACCTGCTCAGTCGGGTCTCGGCGCGGGACTGCAAGAACGACAGCGCCAGGCAGATCACCCAGTAGATCACCGCGGCGACCACGTACACGGGGAAGAACTTCTGGGTCGACGCCGCGGCGTTCTGGGCCGTCCGGACGATCTCCAGGACGAGGATGAGCGCCGTCAGCGAGGTGTCCTTGACGGTGGAGATGAAGATGTTGCCCAGCGGCGGGACGGCCGTGCGCGCGGCCTGCGGCAGGATGATCCGCCGCAGCGTCGTCCGGTAGTCCATGCCGACGGTCGAGCCCGCCTCCCACTGCCCCCGCGGGATGCTCTCCAGGGCGGCACGGACCACCTCAGCCGCGTAACCGGCGACGTTCAGGCTCAACGCGATCGCCGCCGCCACGAAGGAGTTGAACTTGATCCCGATCTCGGGCAGCCCGTAGAAGATCACGAACAGCTGGACGAGCAGTGGCGTGCCTCGGATGATCGAGACGAACAGGCGGGCCGGCGCCGAGAACCACGGCTGGCTGGACATCCGGGCCAGCGCCACGAACAGCGCGATCACCAGACCGACGCCGAACGCGATGATCGCCAGCGGGATGGTCCGCTTCACCGCCGCCTGCACCATCGGCCAGAAGCTGTCCTTGGCCAGCTGCCAGTTGGTGACCGGCTTCGGCTTGGCGGTGAAGTAGGTGTCGTACGCCTTCTTGAGCGTGCCGTCCGCACGCAGCTGAGCGATCGCGGCGTCGATCTGCGGCATGTACCCGCTGCCCTTGCGCGCCGCCAGCACCGACTCACCCCGGTCCTCGGTCTCCTGGACGACCTGGATGCGGGCGTCCGGGTTGAGCGCGAGGTAGTTGCGGACGGCGAGCTTGTCGTTGACCAGGGCGTCGAGACGGCCGTTCTCCAGGCTGTTGATCGCCTGGCTGAGGTCCTCCACGCCGACGACCTTGGCGCCGGCCTTCCGCGCGACCTCCGCCCAGTTGCTCGACACGTTCTGCCCGGACCGCTTGCCCTTCAGGTCCGCCAGGCTCTTGATCGTGTCGTTGCCCTTGCGGGTCACGACCACACCGGTGGTCTCGACGTACGGCGCGCTGAGGTCGTACAGCTGCTCGCGCTCGGGGTTGCGGGTGATCTCGTTGGCGACCACGTCGATGCGCTTGGACTGCAGCGCGGCAAAGATGCCGTCGAAGGGGATCTCGACGTACTGGACGCGGACGCCGAGCCGTTTGCCGATCGCGTTCATCACGTCGATGTCGAAGCCGGTCAGCTTGTTGGTCTTCGCGTCGTGATAGCTGAACGGCGCGTACGTCCCCTCGGTCCCGACCCGCAGGACCGGGGGTACGACGGCCGGCGGGGCCGCGGCCGCCGGCGCGTCGTCGGCGACCGCGGGCCGCCCGAGGACGACCGCTGTCATCAGCGCGACGAGCACGGCCAGGACCGCGGCCGCCGTACGCCGTCTCGCAGCACGAAGATCCATCACGCCAGGTTATCTAGGTCGGTCGACGCCACCGCGCATCGAGGGAGCCCGACGTGGTCCGAATCTCCGACTGACCTGATTTGAACGAACCGTGCACGTTCCATGGCGAACGGTGAGTTCTTCCCGGTCCACGACAGCATGCTGCGCGCGACCCCTCGCGGAGCGGCCGACCTCTCGTGGTGGTCCAGAAGTGAGCCATGGCTCACCTTCGGACCACCACGAGGCGCCCGCTAGTGGGAGAACGGCTCCAGGCAGGTGCCCTCCATCACGGTCGCGTCGACGTCCACCCGAACCCACTCCGGCCGGATGTCGCCGATCACGCACCCTCGCCCACCGGTGTGGATGCCGAACGCCGCACCCGGTGGGACGTCGTCCGTCCCGGCCATCGGCCGGATGGCCACCACCTCGGTGCGATCCGGGTCGAACCCCAGAGATGCCAGCGCCTTTCGAGCGGCCTCAGGTGAGTACTCGTGCCGGGCCCGGAGCGCGCTGAGCGACGTGCGCACGCGACTCGCGGCTGCGTTCGCCTGGGCCGCCTCCGGTGCCGTCAGCTCCGGGCGGTGCTTCCACGCGTTGTTGTCCGCGTGGTTCGGTGGGCCGTCGCCCGGCCCGGATCGCGTCACGCCACCGGTCGTCGCGGGGTCCGGCGGGACGGAGCCGGACGGTGTCGTGCTCGATGGGAGGTCATTCGTGGGTGCCTCCGCCGTGCCGCTGGCGCCGCCGGACGACTGCTCGCTGCCGCAGCCGGTGAGCAGCGCGAGGGCGAGGACGAGGACGAGGGCGGTCGGCTTCACCCGTCCATCATGTCGACCCTGAGC
>NZ_JAROAV010000029.1 GCF_029439465.1 Luteipulveratus flavus
CGCCACCTTTTGCCGGGAGGCAGGCACTCGGGGGCGTCGGTCGAGCGCGGCGGGCTACGCGCGGGCGGCGAGGGCGGCGTCGTACAACGCCTTCTTCGACAGGCCCGTCTCGGCGGCGACCTCGGCGCACACGTCCTTGAGCCGCTCCCCGGCAGCGGCCCGCTCGACGACCGTCGGGACCACGTCATCGAGGTTGCGGGTGACCGGCTCTGCCCCGGCGACCACGACCGTGATCTCACCGCGCGCGCCCTCGACCGCCCACTCCGCCAGCCCGGCCATCGGCCCGCGGCGGACCTCCTCGTACGTCTTCGTCAGCTCCCGGCAGACTGCCGCGCGGCGGTCGGCGCCGAACGCCTCCGCCATCGCGGTCAAGGAGTCGGCCAGCCGGTGCGGCGCCTCGAAGAACACCATCGTTCGCCGCTCGGCGGCGACCTGCGCGAGGACCCGGCGTCGCTCGCCGGCCTTGCGCGGCAGGAACCCCTCGAAGCAGAACCGGTCGACCGGCAGCCCGGAGACGGCGAGCGCCATCAGCACGGCGCTCGGGCCAGGGACGCAGGTGACGGCCACGTCGGCGTCGACGCAGGCGGCCACCAGCCGGTAGCCGGGGTCGGAGACGGACGGCATCCCGGCGTCGGTGACCAGCACGACCCGCGCGCCGGCCTTGAGCCGGTCCAGCAGCACCGGCGTACGGGACGCCTCGTTGTGCTCGTGGTAGCTCAGGACCTCACCGCCCGGCTCCACCCCGAGCGCGTCGCACAGCCGGCGCGTACGGCGGGTGTCCTCGGCCGCGACCACGTCGGCACCGGCGAGCTCCCGCCCGAGCCGGGGCGCGGCGTCCGCGGGGTCGCCGATGGGGGTGGCTGCGAGGACGAGCGTTCCGGACATGGCGTCAGCCTGGCACGCGCCCCGCCGAGTCCGTACGCCGAGCGTCCGGACCGCGCCGCGGCCGACCGGGCACCGCCGGACAGGTCTCTCGGTTAACCTCACCCAGGGTGTCGGGACGGCACCACCGTAGAGCTGCCAGGGAGGGTCTGTGGCGAGCACGCTGCTGCGCGGCGCCGAGACGGCAACCCCGCAGGCGCCCGAGCCCGGCGTCTCCGCGACCCGGTCGATGCTGCGCCGCCGCCTGCTGGGCCGCCCGCGGACCGCGCAGGAGCGGCTGTGGGCGTGGCTCGGCCCGGCGATCGTCACCGTCCTCGGCGGCGTGCTCCGGTTCTGGGACCTGGGCCGCCCGCACCAGCTGGTCTTCGACGAGACGTACTACGTCAAGCAGGGCTGGTCCCTCATCCAGCACGGCCAGGAGGTCCGCGTCCCGAGCGACGTGAAGTCGCCGGACGCGCTGTTCACCAACGGCACGCCCGGGCTCGCGTACGGCACCGAGCCCGACCTCGTCGTCCACCCGCCGCTGGGCAAGTGGCTGATCGGTCTCGGCGAGAAGATGTTCGGGATCGGCGACTCCTTCGGCTGGCGCTTCGCCGTCGCGCTGCTCGGCACGATCGCGATCTACCTGGTCGGCCGCGCCGCGTGGCACCTGTTCCGCTCGGCGTACCTCGCCACGATCGCCTCGATCCTGCTGGCGGTCGAGGGCATGGAGTTCGTCCACTCCCGGGTCGGCATCCTCGACGGCATCGTCATGTTCTGGGCGCTGGCGGCGTTCGTCGCGATCCTCGCCGACCGCGACCAGGCGCGGGCTCGACTCGCCGACAAGGTCGCCGCCATGCGTGACGGGGGCACCTTCGCCGGGCGCAGCCTGCTCGGCGGCCCGAACCTCGGGCTGCGGCCGTGGCGCTGGGTCGCCGGCGTCTGCCTCGGGCTCGGCATGGGCACCAAGTGGTCGGTCGGCTTCTACCTGGTCGCGTACGGCCTGATGTCGGTGTGGTGGGACCTCGGCGCCCGGCGCGCGGTCGGGGTCCGCCGGTGGGTGTCCGCGACGTTCCTCAAGGACGCGATCCCTGCCGCGGTCATCATGGTCGGCCTGGCGATCGGCACCTACCTCGCGACGTGGACCGGCTGGTTCCTGTCCAAGGACGGCTACGACCGCACCTGGGCGCAGAGCAACCCGGCGGTCAAGGACAACGGGTTCGCCGCGGACAGCTCGCTGTTCGGGTGGATGCCCGACTCGCTGCGCTCGCTGTGGAAGTACCACTCCGAGATGTACGAGTCGGCCGCCAGCATCACCTCCAAGCACGACTACATGTCCAACCCGTGGTCCTGGATGGTGCAGGCGCGGCCCACGTCGTACTTCTACGAGGGCCCCAAGCGCGGGGAGCAGGGCTGCGACGTCGACGCGTGCAGCAAGGCGATCACCTCGCTCGGCAACGTGTCGATCTGGTGGGTCGCGACCGTCGCCCTGGCGGTCCTGCTGTTCGCGTGGCTGCTGCGCCGCGACTGGCGCGCCGCCGCCATCCTGGGTGGCATCGCCGCCGGCTGGCTGCCCTGGTTCATGTACCAGGAGCGCACGATCTTCACCTTCTACGCGGTGACGTTCGCGCCGTACGTCGTGCTCGCTGTGGTGTACGTCGCCGGCCTGGTCCTCGGTAAGGAGACCGACAGCCCGCACCGGCGCAAGGTCGGCCGGGCGGTCGTCGGCGGGTACGTCGCGCTCGCGGTCGCGTTCTTCGTGTTCTGGTGGCCGATCTACACCGCGCAGGTGATCCCGTACTCCCAGTGGGACCTGCACATGTGGTTCCGCAGCTGGGTCTGACCGACGTCCGGCGGGCTTCCGGGCCGCCCGAACGCGGTGCCCGACCACGATGTCCCTCTCCCGCGCAGATGTCCCCGCACGTGCAGGGTCATCTGCACCGAACAGGGACATCGCGAAGGCAGGTCGACCAGGAGGGCTCCTCGCCCCAGCGAACTCACGCTGCGTACGGTACGGCAGCCCGGGTCGGCGTTCACTCCATGCGGGGCCGAGCAGACGAGATTCGCGACGGACGAGCGGGCCGGCTCAGCGCCAGCCGAGCGCCGGAGCGACGTCCTTGAGCACACTCTCGATGACGTGCGCGTTGTAGTCGACGCCCAGCTGGTTCGGGACGGTCAGGAGCAGGGTGTCCGCGGCGGCGACCGCCTCGTCCTCGGCGAGCGCCTTGACCAGGCGGTCGGGCTCGTCGGCGTACGACTTCCCGAACCGGGCGAGGCCGCCGTCGATCTGGCCGACCTGGTCGCGGCTCATGGACTCGCGGCCGAAGTACGCGCGGTCGATGTCGCTCACCAGTGGGAAGACGCTGCGGCTCACCGACACCCGCGGCGTACGCGTGTGCCCGGCGGCCGTCCATGCGTCGCGGAAGCGCTGGACCTGCTCGGCCTGCAGCTGGTGGAACGGCACGCCGGTGTCCTCGGTCAGCAGCGTCGAGCTCATCAGATTCATGCCCTGCTCGGCGGTCCACTCGGCCGTGGCCCGGGAGCCGGCGCCCCACCAGATCCGCTCGCGCAGACCCTCGGAGTACGGCTCGACGCGCAGCAGGCCGGGCGGGTTGGGGAACATCGGCCGCGGGTTCGGCTCGGCGAAGCCCTCACCCTCGATGACCTCCAGGAACCGCCGCGTGTGCTCGCGGGCCATCCCGGCGTGGTCGTCGCCCTCAGGCTGGTACCCGAAGTGCCGGAACCCGTCGATCACCTGCTCGGGCGATCCGCGGCTGATGCCGAGCTGCAGCCGCCCGCCGGAGATGAGGTCGGCGGCGCCCGCGTCCTCCGCCATGTACAGCGGGTTCTCGTAGCGCATGTCGATCACGCCGGTGCCGATCTCGATCCGGCTGGTCCGCGCGCCGACGGCGGCCAGCAGCGGGAACGGCGAGGCGAGCTGGCGGGCGAAGTGGTGGATCCGGAAGTACGCGCCGTCCGCGCCGAGCTCCTCGGCGGCGACGGCGAGGTCGATCGACTGCAGCAGGGCGTCCGAGGCGGACTGCGTGGCGCTGTGCGGCGACGGGGTCCAGTGTCCGAACGACAGGAAGCCGATGTTCTTCATGCCTCGAAGAACCTCATTTCATATTCAACTATTCCGCTGAGAGACGCCCGCGCCGCGGCCCTGCGCTCACCGGCGGAACGCCTCCAGGTGGCCGGGCAGCAGGGCCGCCGCCAGGTCGGTCGAGTCCTGCAGCCGTACGTCGACGACGTGGTAGCGCTGCCGCCCGGCAGCCGTCGCGACGGTGAGCGTGGCGACACCCATCCGGCGCTGGAAGAACGACCGCCGCACCGTCACCCCGATGACGCCGGAGCGCTCCAGGACGTGCGTCGCCCGCAGCACGCTCCCGGAGCGGGACACGAGGTACCGGTCGGTGAGGGCGTGCCCGAGCGCTCGCGCCCGGTCGGCGGCCAGCAGCGCTGCGCCCACCAGCGGGACGAGCGCGAACGCGACCAGCACCGGGTGCACGAGCGCGCCGATGCCGCCGACGACGACGGCGAGGACGACCCCACCGACGAGCGCGCGCGTCCACCGGCGCCGGGTCGCCGCACGACCGTGCGGACGCAGCGGCACCGCCAGCGTGCCCGCCGCCGCCAGCACCCGGTCGGCGACGCCCTTCGCCACGGCGGACGGCGCGGGCGGCACGAGCAACGAGCTGAGCGCCTTGTCCTCGTCGCGTCCCTTGAGGCCGGTCGTGATCGCGGTCAGCCGCGCACCGGACACGCTCCGCAGGGGCAGCGGCTCCTGCAGCTCGACACCGCGAATCCGCCTCTCCTCCAACGTGGTTGCGCGCGTCGTCAGCAACCCACGAGCGACGTGCAGCGTCCCGCCCGCCGCGTGCCGCGTCAGCCGGAACCCCCAGTAGAGGAGGACGTACCCTCCGAGCGACAGCAGCACGATGAGCACGAGAGCGGCGATCGCGAGCAGCAGCACCGCGATCCAGACACCGACGCGCTGAGCCTGGTCGAGGCCGCCCTGCACCGCGGAGTTCTCGTCCGGGTCGAACCCCGCCTCGTTGAGGATCTGGAACCCGACACCGACGATCGCGGCCGCCGCGATGACGCCGCTGGGGCCGAACGGCGCGAACCGGATCCAGCGCGGGTCGAGCCGGACGATCTCCTCCTCACTCGTCGCCTCGTACGCCGCCGCCTGGTCTGCCGGGGCCGCACCGGTCGGCGTCGCGCCCACGGCCGGGCCGGCGGTCTGCTCGCGGTGGCGGTGCAGCAGGTCCTGCCGCAGCGCCGCGGCCTGCTCGGTGGTGAGCCCGTCCAGTGTGAGCTGATGCTCGTCCGCCGCGGCCGCCGTCCCGATCCGGACCTCCGCGAGCCCGAGCAGGCGGTGCAGCGGGGACGCGGTCACGTCGACGGTCCGGACGCGGTCCATCGGCGCGGTCAGCGTCGTGCGGCTGATCAGCCCGTGCCGCAGCTGCACCTGGGCGTCGGTGAACCGGTAGCGCGTGGTGTACCACCGCAGCATGCCCAGCAGGATCGGCACGACCGCTCCCACCAGACCCCACCACCACTGCTGCCCGTTGCCGCGCGTGGTCCCCGCGACCAGCAGGCCCGCCACGGCCGGGAGGAAGCGCAGCAGCTCCTTGACCGGGTGCACGAGGAGCATGCGCGTACTCAGTCGCTGCCACTGCGACGGGCGTACGGCGTCCTCCAGCTCGGTCACGTCGCGTCGTCCTCGGTGCGGTCGGTGACGACGGTGAGGTCCTGGACGAGCCGGGCGGCGACGTCCTGGTCCAGGCACTCGATCTTCAGCGCGCCCTCGGAGGATGCGGTCGTGACGGTCACGGTCGAGAGCTTGAACAGCTGCGCGAGCGGCCCCCGCTCGGTGTCGACGGTCTGGACCCGGGTGATCGGGGCGATGCGTCGTTCCTGGGTGACCCAGCCGCGCTGGGTGTAGACGGCCGTCGGCGAGACCTCCCAGCGGTGCACCCGGTAGCGCCACGCCGGCACGAGCAGCAGGCCGACCAGCGCGAGCACGACGGTCAGCGCGAGCAGACCCCACTGCCACCACGGGCGGGCGTCGAGCACCACGAGCAGGACGACCTGCACCACGATCAGGACCACCCACCCGATGCCGGACTCCACCGCCCAGTACGCCCGCGCCCGCGGGCTCACCCGGTTCGCCGGCTCGCGCAGATCCATGCCGGAACCCTCTCACGCAGTACGCCGCCGAGCCGGTGACCGGAGCCGTGTCGCCGACCCCCTCCGTCCGGTGGTCAGGAGGTGAGTCATGGCTCACCTCCTGACCACCACGACGTATCCGCGGCCTCGGTTTCATGGTGCGCGCAGACCGGTGTTATCGTTGCTCCCGCTCTGGGGCTGTGGCGCAGTTGGTAGCGCGTCTCGTTCGCAATGAGAAGGTCAGGGGTTCGAATCCCCTCAGCTCCACCGGCACGACGAACCCCGTCGGACCATCCGGTCCGGCGGGGTTCTCTGGTGCTCAGGCGACGGCGACCGGGACGGCGTCGTCATCGTCCGTCGACGCCCGCCGCCGCCCGGTGACGAGCAGCGCGACCGCCAGCGCCAGCAGTCCCACGTGCTCGGCGACGATCGCCACGTCCGGCAGCGGTCGGGCCGCAAGCACCTTGACGAAGTCCGCGATCCCGTGGACCACGACGAGCGGCCAGATCCACCGGAAGCGCACCATGAACGCCGCGTACGCCAGACCGTGCACACCGCTCAGCAGCACGTTCTCCAGGACGTCGAGCGTCCCGCGATCGGTCAGGACGAGGTTCGACAGGTGCTGCAGCCCGAACAGGCACGAGCTGAGCACGACGGCCATCACCCGGGTGTACGCCGACTCCAGCAGGTCGAGCACGACGCCGCGGACGAACAGCTCCTCGTTGAGCCCCACCAGGAGCAGGGTCGCGGCCCACGGCAGGAAACCGGGTGCCTTGCCCTGCAGCCCGTGCGGGACGACCCACAGCGCGATGTCGAGCCCGAACGGGATCAGCCACAGCAGCGCGAGCCGGGACGGCGGCCGGACCCCGCCGAGCCGGCCCCACAGGCCGCGACGGTGCACGAGCGCCAGCGCCATCAGCGACAGCACGGCGTTGACGACCAGCCCGGCGTACCACCCCAGCGACCCGGCGAGCCACGCGACCGCGGCCATCACCGCGAAGCGAGCCAGCATGACGACAACGGACCCCAGCACTGCTCTCCCCCGCACGGGGCGACAGTAGCGCGGTGCGGGCGGCTCAGTCCTCCAGCGGCCAGCCCTTCGCCGCCAACCGGGAACGGACCCGGTTGATGTCGGACTCGGCCGGCATCTCCTGAGTCACCTTGGTGATCAGCACCTGGGCGTCGACCGCGCTGATCGGGCTGCGCGGCCCGTTGCTGCCGCCCTCGGCCGCGATCAGCTCGCGGCAGATCTGCTTGACCTCGTCGTCGCTCAGCCGGCGGCGCAGCAGCGCGAGCAGCGGGACGTAGTCGTTGGACGGCACGCCCTCGGGATAGCCCGCGCGCAGCCACTCCTGCACCCGGCGCAGCACGGCCGGCCGGTCCTCGGCGGACGGCACGTCGCTGACCCCGGTCCCCTCCGCCGGCGTGCGCGGCGCACCGCTGAGGCGGGTGCTGCCGTTGGCCAGCGGCCACCCGACGGCGGCCAGCCGGGCGGCCACCACACGTACGTCGTCCTCGCTGGGCGGCGCCTGCTTGACGTCCTCGATCGCGGCCAGGATGTGCTCGTCGGTGATCGCTGCCCCGCCGTGGTCGTGGTCGAGCTGGTGGAGCACCTGCTCGACCTCGGGCGGCTGGAGCGTACGGGTCAGGATGGCCAGCAGCGGGTGGAAGTCCTTGGGCGGCACACCGTCGGGGTAGCCCGCCCGCAACCAGCCCAGCACGGTCCCCAGCGGTCCGGTGCTCACTTGGCGTCCCCGAACGGCTGCCACCCGAAGTAGTGGTCCAGGCTCTTGCGGGTGATCCACAGCACCGCGAGGGCGATCACGACCACGATCAGGGCGAACACGACGTACGCGGCGGCGACCAGCAGCGGGTTGCGGCGGCGGACGACGGTGCCGTCGGCCGACACCTCACCGCTGCCGTCACTCCACAGTCGTACCCCACCGGCGAACAGCGCCGGCAGCCCCGCGCCGAAGATCAGGCCCGCGACGAGCACCCGCAACGTCGAGTCGGCCATCCCTCCCCAGTCCAGACTCATCGCCCGTTCCTCCCCGCCGAGACCGACGGCCTGTCCGTCTCGGCACTCGAGGCGAGCTGACCCAGCTCGCCGTGCTCCCACTCGTCGTTCACGTTGCGGTGGTCGACCTTCTGCGCCCGGCTGCGCAGGTACATGTACGCGGACAGCGCCACCAGGACGACGAAGATCGCGATCGCCCCGGGTACCCCGCCGATCAGGTGCGCGACGCCGTAGCAGGCGGCCCCGACGAGGCCCGCGGCCGGAAGCGTCGTCAGCCACGCGGTGGCCATCCGCATCGCCACGCCCCAGCGCACCTGCGCCCCCGGTCGGCCCACGCCCGAGCCCAGGATCGAACCGGTCGCGACGTGCGTGGTCGACAGGGCCATGCCGAAGTGGCTGGAGGTCAGGATGATCGCCGCCGAGGACGCCTCCGCAGCCATGCCCTGGGGCGGCTCGATCTCGACCAGACCCCGGCCGAGCGTACGGATGATGCGCCAGCCGCCGAGGTAGGTGCCGAGGGCGATCGCCAGCGCACAGGCGAAGATGACCCAGACCGGCAGGCCGTTGTCCTCGATGCCCTGCGCGGTGAGGCTGCCGTGGGCGATCAGCGCGAGCGCGATCACGCCCATCGTCTTCTGGGCGTCGCCCGTGCCGTGCGCCAGCGAGACCAGGGACGCCGTCCCGATCTGGCCCCAGCGGAAGCCCTCGTTCTTCCGGTCGGCCCGGGCCTTCGCCGCGATCGCGTACACGCAGAAGGTGCCGATCGCCGCGACCAGGCAGGCGATGACCGGTGACAGCAGCGCCGGGATGAGGATCTTGCTGAAGATGCCGTTCCAGTTGATCGTCACCGCACCGGCGAGCCCGGCCCCGATCAACCCGCCGAACAGAGCGTGCGAGGAGCTGCTCGGCAGACCCAGCAACCAGGTCAGCAGGTTCCACAGGATGCCGCCGATGAGGCCGGCGAAGATGATGAGCATCGCCTTCTCGGCGTCCAGACCGCTGACCAGCGCACCGGACTTCGTCTGGATCTTCAGCACGTCCTTGGTGATGGTGGCGGCGACCTCCACGGAGAGGAAGGCGCCGACGAGGTTCAGCACCGCCGACAGGGCGACCGCGACCTTGGGCCTCAGCGCCCCCGTCGCGATGGACGTCGCCATCGCGTTGCCGGTGTCATGGAACCCGTTGGTGAAGTCGAACCCGAGCGCCGTGATGACGACCAGGACCAGGATGAACAGCTCACCGCTCATGGGCAAAAGTGTGCTCGCCGGACGCGCTCAGCGTCCACTTGGGGGCCTGCCGGATCCGGCACAGGAAGCATTGTTTGTCAAGGCGTCACCGGCAGGACCGGCGGTCGTCGCGCTGCCGCCGGTCATCGGTCACCCGCGCTGGTCAGCTCGTCGAGCTCGGCCAGATCGGCCGCGGTCGGCTCCCAGCGCAGCGCCTGCGCATTGGTCCGGACCTGCTCACCCGACGTCGCCCCCGAGATCACCGACGACACCGCCGGCTGGGCCGCGAGCCCGCTGATGGCGACGTCCAGCATCGACAGGTCACGCGCGCCGGCGTACCGCTCGACGGCCTCGATCCGGTCCCAGTCGGCGTTCGCCAGCCAGTGCGCCCGGTCCGGCTCGGTCGCAGCGCGCGAGCCGGCCGGTGCCGCCTCCCCGCGCCGGTACTTGCCGGTGAGCAGGCCGTACTCCAGCGGGAAGAACGGCAGCAGCCCGAGTCCGTACGTCTCCGCGGCCGGGGCTACCTCCTCCTCGACGCTGCGGTCCAGCAGGGAGTAGCGGTTCTGGACCGAGACGAACCGCTCGAGGCCGGACGTCCGGGCTGTCCAGTCGGCGTCGGCCACCTGCCAGCCGGCGAAGTTCGAGCAGCCGATGTAGCGGACCTTGCCCTCGTGGACCAGCTCGGTGAGGGCCGCGAGCGTCTCCTCGATGGGCGTGATGTCGTCCGGGCGGTGCAGCTGGTACAGGTCGATGTGGTCGGTCTGCAGCCGGCGCAGGGACGCCTCGACGGCCCGGCGGACGTAGCGCCGCGAGCCGCGGACGCCGTGGTCGGCGCCGTTCGCGCCCTGCATGTCCATCCCGAACTTCGTGGCGAGCACGAACTCGTCCCGCTGACCGCGCAGGGCATCGCCGAGCAGCGTCTCGGAGCCGCCGGGCGGGTTGCCGTAGATGTCCGCGGTGTCCAGCAGGGTCACGCCCACGTCGCGCGCCGCGCTGAGGATGTCGCGCACCCCGTCGGCGTCGACGCGCCGGCTGAAGCCGTTGCACCCGATCCCCACCGCGCTGACCATCAGACCGGAGTCGCCCAGCGGGCGGTACGTCATGTCGCTCACGCGGGCGACAGTACCGAGCGCCTGCCTGCGTGCCGCCGCAGGCGCAGAAGGAGAGGGCGGTATATCGCACGATCCTTCTGCGCCGCGTGGAGCTGACGCGCTCGTCCACAGGGCGTCCTGCACGGGCCGAGTCCTGCGACCACACTCTCGACATGCGCCGTCGCGAGCGACTCGCCGCCGTTCACGACCTCGCCCACGATCAGTGGGGCGTGGTGTCGCGTGCCCAGCTGCTCTCGCGCGGGATCGACCGGTACGACGTCCGCAACGAGGTGGCCGCCGGTCGGTGGCGGCTGCTCGGCGCGCGAACCGTCGCAGTGCAGAGCGACCTCGACCCGCGGGCGAGCTGGTGGCGCGCGGTCTGGGAGGCCGGTGAGGCGGCGCGCCTCGATGGCTCCAGCGCCCTGCTCGCCGCGGGCCTGCGTCACTGGGACGAGGCTTTGCTCCACGTCAGCGTGCCCCGGGGCAGTCACGCCCGACGAGTCCACGGCGTACGGCTCCACCACGTGTCGGGCCTGGAGCCGGCTTCCGGCTCAGGGGTACCTCGCAGTCGGCCCGAGATCGCCGCCGTACGAGCGGCCCAGTGGGCGACCACCGACCGGCAGGCCATGACCGTGCTGGTGATGAGCGTCCAGCAGCGTGTCGTCGCGCCCCACCGCCTGGCCGACGCCTGGACCCAGGTCACGCGCAACCCGCGCCGCCGGCTGCTCGCCGAGGTCGACGACGCCCTTCGGGACAACCACCTGCTCATCGCGGGCACGCTCACGCTGCGCATCCCGGTTCTCGGACTGAGGCTGCGGCCGGTGGAGTTCATGGACCAGGTCGAAACCCTCGTCCGTCGAGCCCAGATGCAGAAGGAGCGTGCGGTATGACGCACGTTCCTTCTGCGCGAGAGCGATCGGCGACGGCGTCGCCCATCGTTCGAGGGGGCTTCGGGTGGGTCAGCCGGCGCGGTGCACCGGGGGCAGGTCCTCGAGCTCCTCGTCCAGGGCGAGCCCGTCGAACGGCAGGTCCTCGACCGGCATGTCGGCGTACGACACCTGTGCGGCGCCCGCGGGCTCCTGCGTGGCCGGTGCCGCGGCGGCGGGGGCCTGCGGCTCGGCGGCCGCCTCACGTCCGTCGAACACCTGCTCCTCCGCCTGCTCAGCCGGAGCCGGCTCGGGTCGCTCGGCCTTGGCCTTCATCGTGTACGTCGGCGGCGGGACGTCGACCGGCTGCCAGGCGCCCGGCTCCAGCGGCGCGGCGACGGTCTCGTCCTCGGAGGTCGTCGCGGTGGAGGCGACGACCTGCTCCGACGGCGGCGAGACGTCGTACACCTCGCGCTCGACGGCTGCGCTACGTGGTGCGGGTGCGCGCTGCGGACGTGGCCGGGCCTGCGGCTCGACGCGCGCCGGAGCGGCGGTGGAACGGACGGCCGCGCTGCGCAGCCAGGCGACCACGCCACCGAGACCGACCAGCATGACCAGCGGCGACCACCACGGCGTGACACCGAACGGGGTCAGCACGACGACCAGCACGAACATCGCGACCGTGGCGAGCAGCGCGCCGGCGCGGACCTGCCGCGGCTGGACGCCCTCGGGCTCGTCACGGTCGGACGGATGGGCTGCGGCCGGTGCGGTGCGAGCGGGCGGGCGGGCCTGGTCGTCGGGAGTCATCGCGGATCCTGAACGGGGCTGGGCGGACGGCGACGCCGTGGCGGCGGCGAGAACGGTCCCGTGCTCGACGGGCTCGTCCTCGGCCGTGCCGTGCGCGGCGGTGGGTCGACGCTCCAGGACACGGATGCCCTCGGAGAACCGGTCGACCGAACGAGCCGTCGCGAGGTAGTCCCGGCGACGAACCCAGTGCTGGAGCAGATAGGCAGCCCAGATGATGACGATGACCAGAAAGATCAGGCTGCTGCTCCTCACGCGTTCGACGTTAGGTGCGAATCCGGCCGCCTTCGTGGACGTCGACCGCGTGTCGCGAATGTGGCTAGTGGGATTCGTGGTGCAGACGGTGCACGGCGCTGCGGCCGTCGAGATCCTCCACCGTGAGCGCGAACGAGCGGTGGTCGTGCCACTCGCCGGCGATGTGCAGGTACGCCCGCCGGATGCCTTCGTCGCGCAGCCCGAGCTTGCGAACGACGCTGAGGCTCTTGGCGTTCTCGGGCCGGATGTTGACCTCGACGCGGTGCAGCCGCATCGGCCCGAAGGCGTGGTCGATCATCAGGGCCAGCGCGAACGGCACGATGCCGCGACCGGCGTTGCGCTCGGCGATCCAGTAGCCCACCGAGCCGCTCTGCAGGGCGCCACGGACGATGTTGAACAGGTGCATCTGCCCGCTCAGCTCACCGTCCACGTCCAGCGCGAACGGCAGCATGCGCCCCTGCCGCGCCTCCCGCTGCTGGACGCGCACCACGTGGCCGAAGCTCGAGCCGCCGCCGGGGTACGGCGAGGTCGAGTCCCACGGCCGGGTCCAGGCGGCGTTCTGCCGGCGCAGCACGAGGAACGCCTGCCGGTCGCGGCGGGCGTGCATCGGCCGGAGCCGCACGTTCGTCCCGTGGTGCAGCCCCTCCAGCGCGACCGGCCAGTCGCGGATCATCGGTGGTCGCCGCCCACGACCTGCTCCAGTGCGTGAGCGACCACGGGTGCCAGCACGGCCAGGCCGTCCTTCACCCCGCCGGTCGAGCCGGGCAGGTTGACGACCAGCGTGCGACCCGCCAGCCCGGCGACACCGCGGGACAGCATCGCGGTGGGGACCCCCGCGGCCACCCCTGCCGCACGGATCGCCTCGGCGATGCCGGGCACTTCCCTGTCGATGACGGCGCGGGTCGCCTCGGGCGTCCGGTCGGTCGGGGTGAGGCCGGTGCCCCCGGTGGTGAGGACGAGGGCGGCGCCGGTCGCGACGGCCTGCCGCAGCGCCTCCTCGACGAGAGGCCCGTCGGGTACGACGACGGGCCGGTCCGCGGCCAGGCCCCACTCGCGTACGGCGTCCACGACGAGCGGGCCGGTGCGGTCGGCGTACGCGCCTGCTGCGGCCCGGGTCGAGCAGGTGATCACGACCGCCCGGGGCGGGGTGCTCACGGCTGCTCCCGCCAGTCGCCGGACCGCCCGCCGGACTTCGCCGTCACGCGGACGTCGGTGATGCGGGCGTGCTTGTCGACGGCCTTGACCATGTCGACCAGGGCGAGGGCGGCCACGCTGACGCTGGTCAGCGCCTCCATCTCGATGCCGGTGCGGTCGGCCGTCCGGACGGTGGCGACGATGTCCACGCCGTCGTCGACGACGGTGAGGTCGACCGTGACGGCGTGGACCGCCACCGGGTGGGCCAGCGGGACGAGGTCCGGCGTGCGCTTGGCCGCCTGGATCCCGGCGACGCGGGCGACCGCGAGCGCGTCGCCCTTGGGCACGCTGCCGTCCCGTAGCGCGGCGACCGCTGCGGCATCGAGCAGCACCCGCCCGGCCGCGGACGCCTCGCGGGCCGTGACCGGCTTCGCGCTCACGTCGACCATCCGGGCGGTGCCGTCGTCCCGGACGTGCGTGAGGCGGGGCGCATCGTCGGAGTCGGTCATGCCGGCAGCTCCTCGCCCGGCAGCAGGCGTACGTCCATCCAGTCACCTTCTCGCACCTGCGTGACGTCAGGCGGGACGAGCGCGACGGCGTTCGCGCAGGCGAGGCCGCCGAGGATGTGGCTGCCCTGCGCCCCGGACGGCTCGACGCACCAGTCGTCGCCCGAGCGGGTGAGGACCACCCGCGCGACCTGCAGCTTGTTCGCGGGTGAGCGCCACCCACGGGTCACCGTGGCCCGCAGGCCCGCCGGCCCGCCGGCCCGACCGGCCATGACCCGCAAGGCCGGTGCCACGAACGTCTCGAACGACACCAGCGAGGACACCGGGTTGCCGGGCAGCCCGAACAGCGGGACCCTCCGTTCCCCCACCAGCCCGAAGGCCTGCGGCTTGCCCGGCTGCATCGCGACCGTCTCGAACCGCACATCGGCCCCGGATGAGAAGGCCTCCTTCACCGGTTCGTACGCGCCCGCGGAGATCCCGCCGGAGGTGACGACGGCGTCGGCCTGCTCGGCCAGCCGCAGCACGACGTCCGCGAGGGGCTCGGCGTCCCGGTCCCCCACGTGCACGACGGCCGCGCAGACCGCTCCCGACGCGAGCACCGCCGCACGCAGCATCGGCCCGTTGCTGTCGTGGATCTGCCCGTACTGCAAGGGTTCTCCGACGGGGACGAGCTCGTCACCCGTGGTGATCACCGCGACCCGCGGAGCCGGGCGGACGCGTACCGTCGCGGCGCCGGCAGCGCTCGCGGCCGCGACGTGGTGGGGCAGCAGGCGGGTACCGGCGGGCAGCACGAGGTCGCCAGCGCGGACGTCCTCACCCGCCCGGCGGATGGCGTTGCCGGCCGCCACCGGCTCACGGACCTGCACGGCGTCGACACCACCGTCGGTCAGCTCGACCGGGACGACCGCGTCCGCCCCCGCCGGCACGGGCGCGCCGGTCATGATCCGCCGGCAGCTCCCGGCGCCCAGGTCGTACGCGGTCGTGTCGCCGGCCGCGACGTCACCGAGGACGGGCAGCCGGACGGGCGCGTCCGCGGAGGCGCCCGCGACGTCGGACGCGACCACGGCGTACCCGTCCATCGCCGAGTTGTCGAAGCCCGGCAGGTCGACGCTGCTGATGACCGCCTCGGTCAGCACCAGCCCGAGGCTGTCGGCGAGCGCCCGCTCGGACGGCTCCAGCGGGCGTACCGCGGCGAGGATGCCGCCGAGGTACGCCTCGACGCTGATCGGCGTCAGTGGGTCTCCTCGTCCAGGTGGGCGTCGTTGGTGCGGCCCAGCGCCTCGTCGGTGCGCGCCCACTCCAGCAGCCAGCCGCGGAAGTCGGCGCCCAGCTCGCGGTGGCGCACGCCCAGCCGGACCATCGCCTTGAGGTAGTCGAGGCGGTCACCGGTGTCGTAGCGACGGCCGCGGAAGACCACGCCGGTCACACCGCCGGACTCCGGGGAGCCGATGGCCTCCTTGAGCGCGTCGGTCAGCTGGATCTCGTTGCCGCGCCCCGGCTTGGTGTGGTCGAGGATGTCGAAGAGCGAGGGGTCCAGGACGTAGCGGCCGATGATCGCCAGGTTGCTCGGCGCCTCACCGACGGCGGGCTTCTCCACCAGGTCGGTCACCCGCACGATGTCCTCGTCCTCGCCCTCGACCGGGGAGACCGCGGCACAGCCGTACAGGTGGATCTGGTCCTCCGGGACCTCCATCAGCGCGATGACGCTGCCGCCGTGCGCCTGCTGCGCGGCGATCATCCGCTCCAGCAGGTGCTCCTGCTCGTCGATCAGGTCATCACCCAGCAGCACCGCGAACGGCTCGTTGCCGACGTGCGACCGGGCGCACAGCACCGCGTGGCCCAGACCGCGCGGCTCGCCCTGCCGGACGAAGTGCACCTCGCCGAGGTTCGCGGACTTGTGCACGCGCCGGAGCCGCAGCTCGTCGCCCTTCTTCTCCAGCGCCTGCTCCAGCTCCCAGTGCCGGTCGAAGTGGTCCTCCAGGGACGCCTTGTTGCGGCCCGTGATGGTCAGCACGTCGGTGAGGCCGGCCCGTACGGCCTCCTCCACGACGTACTGGATGGCCGGCTTGTCCACGACGGGCAGCATCTCCTTGGGGATGGCCTTGGTCGCCGGGAGGAACCGCGTGCCCAGGCCGGCCGCGGGAATGACGGCCTTGCGGATGTGGGCAGGTCGTGAGGTCGACGTCATGGGCGTCAGGGTACTGATCGGGTCCAGCCGCTCCGCGCAGGACAGTGAACGTGTGGACACTGGTCGCATGTGGCGAACCCTCCCCGACGACAAGGCCGCCGCCCGCCGGGTCGTGCGAGCGCAACGGCGGGCCCGTCGCGAGGCGCAGCCACCGTCCGACCGCGCGGCCGACGCCGAACGGCTCGCCGAGGCCCTGCTCTCTCGGGTGAACGCGCCGGCGACGGTCGCGGCGTACGTCTCCCTGGCGACCGAGCCGCCCACCGAGGCGCTGCTCGAGGCGCTGGCCGCGGACGGTCACCGGGTGGTCGTGCCCGTCCTGCTGCCGGACCAGGACCTGGACTGGCGGCCGCTGGAGGACGAGGGCGCCCGGCTCGGGGTCACCGCCGTCGGCTCGGCGGACCTGGTGATCGTCCCGGCGCTGGCGATCGCCCGCGACGGGCTGCGGCTGGGGCAGGGCGGCGGCAGCTACGACCGGGCGCTGACCCGTCGCCGGCCGGACGCGCGGGTCATCGCGTGCGTGTACGACGACGAGCTCGCCGAGCGTGTCCCCGCCGACCCGCACGACCAGCCGGTCGACGCCGTCGTGACTCCCGGCCACGGCGTGATCGAGCTCACCGGCTCCTGAACCGCGCGCGGTCGCTCGGCGCGTGCTTCTCCAGCGCGTAGCGCAGCATCACCCTCGGCATGGCCGGGGCGTGCTCGTCGAGGAAGGAGTCGAGCAGCGCCCGGTCGCGGGCGCCGACCTCGCGCAGCATCCACCCGACGGCCTTGCGGACCAGGTCCGCCTCGTCGCCCAGCAGTCGCTTCGCCAGGTGCAGCGTCGGCTCCGGCCGACCGGCCCGGATCAGCGCGAACGTCGACACGACCGCGAACCGGCGCTCCCACAGGACGGGCGAGTCGGCGAGCCGGTCGAGCAGCGTCAGCACCGCATCGTCCGGCTGGGTCAGCAGCCACGACCCCAGGGTGTACGGAGCCACCGTGTCGACCAGGTCCCAGTTGTCCAGCCGGTCGAGCCGCTGCAGGAGGCGATGGACGACGTCGTCACGTCCCTCGCCGTCGGCCGCCCGGAAGGCCTCGACCAGGAGCAGGCCGCCCAGCAGGCGTACCTCGTGAATGTCGCTCGCCAGCAGCGCGTCGATGTCGTCGAGCGTGGCCTTCCGCTTGACCGAGCCGGCCACGCGGCGCAGGACGGGCACCCGCACGCCGACGAGCACGTCACCCTCGGCGTACCCACCGGGTACGGCGCCGAAGAAGCGGGCCTTCGCCTCTGCGTCGGTCGTGCTGCCGGCCGAGCAGACCCGTTCCGTCAGCTCGTCCGCCAACGGCGTCGACCGCACGACCACCCCCGCACGCTATCCCGCCCCCGCCGGTCGAGTAGGGGCGAACGAAGTGATGCCGCTACTCGAGACCAGGTGACCGTGCCCACCTGGTCTCGACACACCTCGCCCCTGGGGGCTCGCCTACTCGACCGACGGGACTACCGCTGGTCGAGTAGGGCGGAACGAAGTGAGCGCCCGTATCGAGACCAGG
>NZ_JAROAV010000003.1 GCF_029439465.1 Luteipulveratus flavus
TTCGACTCGGGCTCGCGCTGGGGCGCTCGCCCGGCTCAACCAGCGGACCTTGCACACCGTCGGTCGAGTAGGGCGAACGAAGTGAGACCTGGTGCGCACGGTCACCTGGTCTCGATACGGCTCGCCCTAGGGGGCTCGCCTACTCGACCGGCGGCCTCGGGGTCAGTCGTCGTCGCGGATCACGATGTTCAGGACCCAGCTGACCAGGGTGATGATCAGGGCTCCGGCGACCGCGTCCCAGAAGAAGTCGTCGACGTGGAACGAGAGGTTCAGCTGGTCGGAGAACCAGGAGAGCAGCTGGAGCATCAGGGCGTTCACGATCAGGGTGAACAGGCCGAGCGTCAGGATCAGCGCCGGCAGCGAGATCAGCAGCGCGATCGGCTTCACGACGGCGTTGATCAGACCGAAGATCACGGCGACCACGATCACCGTGACGACCTTGCTGCTGGTGCTCTTGGAGTCGTCGACCAGGGTGATGCCCGAGATCACGGCGGCGGCCACCCAGAGGGCGACGGCGTTGATGCCGGTCTTGATGGCGAAGTTGACCATGCGCTCATCCTGGCAGCCCACCCGCCCCGAACGCCGGACCCCGACGCCCGCGGCGGCTCCTACAGTGGTGCCCATGACTGACCAGACCACGCCGACCACCGACGTTCGGCTGCGCACGACGCTCGCCGGGGTGCCGGGCTACAAGCCGGGCAAGCCGGCCGCGCCGCGGACCGACGTGACGACGTACAAGATCTCCTCGAACGAAAACCCGTACCCGCCGCTGCCCTCGGTGCTGAAGGTCGTCCAGGACGCGGCGACCCAGATGAACCGCTACCCGGACATGGCCGTCTCGGCGCTCACCGCCAAGATCGCCGAGACGCTGGACGTGCCGGCCGAGCACGTCGCGACCGGTACCGGCAGCGTGGGCGTGCTCGGGCAGCTGCTGCAGATCACCTGCGAGCCGGGCGACGAGGTCGTGTACGCGTGGCGCTCGTTCGAGGCGTACCCCATCGTCGTGGCGCTCGCGGGCGCCACGTCGGTGCAGGTCCCGCTGACCGCCGACGCCCGGCACGACCTGGAGGCGATGGCCGAGGCGATCACCGACCGCACCCGGCTGGTCCTTGTCTGCACCCCCAACAACCCGACCGGCCCGGTCGTGCACGCCGACGAGCTGGACGCGTTCATCGCCACGGTGCCCTCCGACGTGCTGATCGTCATCGACGAGGCGTACCTGGAGTTCGTCCGTGACGGCGACGCCCCGGTGGCGCTGGACGTCTACCGCGAGCACGCGAACGTCGCTGTGCTGCGGACGTTCTCGAAGGCGTACGGCCTCGCCGGTCTCCGGGTGGGGTACGCGGTGGCGCAGGCGCCGGTCGCCGAGGCGCTGCGCAAGGCGGCGGTCCCGTTCGGCGTGAGCACCGTCGCGCAGGAGGCGGCGATCGCCAGCCTGGACGCCTACGACGAGCTGGCCGAGCGGGTCACCGCCCTGGTCCAGGAGCGCGGGCGGGTCCTGGAGGCGCTGCGCGGTCAGGGCTGGGACGTGCCCGAGACGCAGGCGAACTTCGTCTGGCTGCCGCTGGGCGAGGACACCGTGGAGTTCGCCGAGATCGCCGACGACGCGGGTCTGGTGGTCCGGCCGTTCGCGGGGGAGGGCTGCCGCTGCACGATCGCCGAGACGGAGGCCAACGACCGTCTCATCGAGGTCGCGGGCGCGTTCCGCAACCGCTGATCCCACGCGGAAGGCCGGCGTACGAGGACACCCCACCGCCCCTCGTACGCCGGCCGGTCCGTGGGCTCACCCGGTGTGGTGAGCGTGCGGTGCCGTCGAGGGCACCAGGTGCGCGAAGACGACGATGTTGTCCAGGTGATGGCCCGAGTCGCCGTCGTACACGCCGCCGCAGGTGATCAGGCGCAGCTCGGCACGGTCGACGGTCCCGTAGACCTTCTCGGTGGGGAACGACGCCTTGGGGTACTGCCCGACCTGGTCCACCTGGAACGCGGCGGTCGTGCCGTCCTGGCGGTCGACCTCGATCCGCTGGCCGGGCTTCATGGCGCCGAGCTCGAAGAACACCCCGCGCTTGCTCTGCCAGGTGACGTGCGCGGCGACGATCGACGGGCCGAGCTGACCGGGCGTGGGGCTCCCGGTGAACCAGCCGGCCTGCTTGCCGTTCTGCGGGACCTCCATGCGGCGGTTCGGCTGCAGCCCGAGGTCGATGACGTCCGTGTCCACCTTCAGCGAGGGGATGCGGACCCGGGTCGGCTGCGACCGGTCCAGCACGTCGCCCTGCGGGACGGCGTACGCCGCGCCCTTCCGGGCGGGCGGCGGCGAAGACGCAGCGCCAGAAGGGCTCTCGGCCGCCGCGGTGGAACGGCCCGGGGACGGGGGCGTGGCCGTGTCCTGCTTCGACAGGCCGTAGGCCACCAGTCCGGTCCCGCTCAGCGCGAGCACGGCGGCCGTGGCCGACACCGTACGGAGTCGACCACGGCCGGACGTGATACCCATCGGGATCGGTCAGCTCTGCCGGCCGAGACGGCGGCGGTAGGCCCAGGCGCCGCCGGCTCCGGCGAGCGTGAGCGCGCCGAGACCGAGGATGCCCACGTCCTCGACCCCCTGGGTGGTGCCGTCGCCGGTGTCGACACCGCCGGTCGGCTCAGCGCCCACCGAGGCGCCGCTGACCGTGCCGCAGGTGGCCGGGTTGGTGGCCTCCTGCGGGATGCCGCTCACACCGAGGGACTTGGCGAAGGTGGACTCGCCGAGCGCGTCGAGGTCGTACTTGTCGTTGCCGTTGGCGTCGAGGCCGTGCTGGACGATGTGCAGGTTCTTCAGCTTGGCGCCGGCGCCCGCGGGCAGGGTGATGGTGCGGTCGTAGGACAGGTTGCCCTGGGCGTCCGCCACGGGCATCCGATCGACGGCGAGACCGCTCTTGGGGCTGGTGTCGCCCTTGGTGGTCAGCGAGATCATGATGTCGCCGTACATCGGCAGGCCCTCCTCGGTGCTCACCTGGCCGTCACCGTTGGTGTCGGCGGCCGAGGTGGGGCAGGTGAAGTTCTTGTTCTCCGAGAACGAGCCGTGGAAGTGCTGAGCGTGCGGCGAGTTCGGCGTGAAGCCGCTGCCCGTGATGTGGACCTTCAGCTGGTCGCCCATGACGTGCACGGTGGCCGTCGAGTGCGAGCCGCTGTTGTTGCCCATCGTGTCGGTCAGCTTCATCGTGTACGTGCCATCGTCCGCATGGGCGCCCGAGGCACCCGCAAAGATCATGGCGCAGGCCGCCGGCGCCGCCAGGGCGAGCTTTGTGGTGGTGCGCATCGTTGAGCTCCTTCGGTTGGGTGCCCCGCCTCTGTGGGGTTCATCCGGGGCTGACGTACAGGGGTTCGGCGCGACCGATGGACCGGATGGGTGGGCGGGGTCACGTTTTTCGGACCGCGCCGCTCGGCCGTGTTGGATGGGCGGGTGCTGTCGGCGTACCTCCCCCTGCTCCGCACTCCGGGTGCCCCACGCTTCGTCGCCGGGAGTGCGCTGGCGCGGCTGGGCAGTGCGATGTTCGGTGTGGCCGTCGTCGCGATGGTCTCGGCCCGACGCGAGTCGTACGGTCTGGCGGGCGGTGTCTCGGCCGCCGGGCTGGTGGTGCTGGCGATCACCGCCGCCGTCGTCGGGCGGCTCATCGACCGGCGTGGGCAGCGCCGCATCGCGCTTCCACTCGTCGGCTGGACCGTGCTGTGGGGGTCGACCCTGGTCGTCCTGTCCGTCGTGGAGGCCCCGGCCTGGACGCTGTTCGTGGCTTACGCACTCGCGGCCATCGTCGCGAACACCGGCACCATGTCGCGGGCCCGCTGGTCGCACCTGCTGACCGACCGGCCGGACCGGCTGCACACGGCCATGTCGTTCGAGCAGGTGATCGACGAGCTCTCGTTCGTCTTCGGTCCCGTGCTCGCGGTCGTGCTGTCGACGCAAATGTTCCCCGAGGCCGGGTTCGTCGCGGCCGGGCTCTGCTACGTCGTGGGCATGGTCGTCTTCCTCGGCGCGCGCAGCACCGAGCCGCCGGTCGACCGGGACGCGCAGCCGGACACCACGCTCGCGCTGCGCCGTCCGGGCATCGTGCTGCTCGGCCTGGTGATGTTCATGACCGGCACGATCTTCGGCTCGAACGAGGTCGTCACCATCGCCGTCGCCGAGCACCTGGGCCGCAAGGACCTCGCCGGGCCGGTGCTCGCGCTCTTCGCCCTCGGGTCGGCCGGCGCCGGGCTGGTGTACGGCGCTCGTACGGTGCGGCTGAGCCTGCCCACCGCGCTGGTGGCCGGCACGCTCGGGATGGTCGTGCTGGAGGCGCCGGTCCTGCTCGCGGGCGACTTCGTGAGTCTGTCGCTGGTGATGCTGGTGGCCGGCGTCGCGACGGCGCCGACGCTCATCACCTCGATGAACCTCGCCCAGCGCCTCGTCCCGGCCGGTCAGGTCAACGAGGCGCTCAGCGTCGTGATCACCGGGCTGATCGTCGGTGTCGCGGCAGGCTCGGCGGCCGGCGGACGGGTGGCGGAGGCGTACACGCCGCAGGCCGGCTACTGGGTGGCGGTCGTCGCCGGCGCTCTGGCCGTCGTCCTCGCCGTGCTCGGCCGGCGCACCCTCCGGACGCCCTGACGCGGTGCCGCGGTCCTCCGAGATGGTCGTCCGCGCCCCGTGCAGAAGGAACGCGCGCTATTGCGCCCGTTCCTTCTGCACTCCCTTCGAGGACGGCGCTCCGAGGAATCGCTGCGCGTCAGCGCGGGGAGTGGATCGCAGATGCTGGTCGGTCATCGGCTGCGACGGGCGGTGATCAGCCAGGCACCCGCGGCGAACCGGACGCCGTGCTCGGCGCTGTGGTGGGCGGCGAGCGCCTCCCGGATGCGGTCGATCGCGCCGCCCGCGTCGCTGCCCAGCGCGTCGAGCGCCTCACTCACGGACCGGAACCCGAGGACCACGTCGAGCGCGTCCTGCACCGTGCGCCCGTAGAAGACCGGCTCGCGCACGTCCTCGAAGTGCGCGTGACCGAAGCCGGCGCCCTCCATGAGGCGGGTGGTGGCGTCACGGTCGCCCAGCGAGAACGGGTCCATCCCGCGCGACGGTGGGAACGCCGTACGGCCGAGCGCGGTGTCGATGGCCCGGGACCACTCGTTGTCCTCGCCGGGCTGCCACACCAGCATCACCAGGCGGCCGCCGGGCCTCAGCGCGGCGGCGATGTTCGCGAACGCCACCGGCGGGTCGTCGAAGAACATTGTCCCGAACCGGCTGACGGCCACGTCGAACGAGGCGGGCTCGAAGGCGTACGTCTGCGCGTCACCGGGGACGAACCGGACGTTGGAGAGGCCCTCCTCGACTGCGAGCCCGCGCGCGCGGCCCAGCATCTCGGCGGACGTGTCGACCCCGGTCACCGAGCCGGGAGCGGCGGCGCGAGCCGCCTCGCGGGTGGTGAGCCCGGCCCCGCAGCCGACGTCGAGGACCGCGTCGCCAGGCTCGATGCCGTACGCCGCCCGCAGGTGCTCGTGCAGCGCCCGCAGCTCGACGTCGTAGAAGTCCGGCCCGACCGGCGATGCCACCTCGCAGATGCTAGCGACGAGGGGCGATGGTCGGGTGGTGCCGCGGCGCTGGTCGGGTGGTTTCGGTCCAATGAGTGACCGGTCGGGTCGCTGGTCGGGCTGGTGGGGGTGGTTTCGGTGCGGTGAGTGACCGCTCGGCGCGCTGATCGGGGCGCGCTGGGGCGACCGACGACCGACGACGACGAGGCGCCTGCCACCCGGACAGGTGTGGCAGGCGCCTCGCGCGACGATCAGCGCCGGGTCAGTTGGCAGCGACCTTGCGGTAGGCGTCCAGCGACGTCGGGGCGTCCGGCGCCACCAGCTGCGGCAGCACCTTCTCGAACTTGGCGTCCAGCTTCAGGCTGGGCAGCACCTTGTTCGGGTTGTTCGACGTGGCGACGACCGCCGCACCCCAGGCCGACGCCGCGCGGCGCTGGTTCGGGGTGCCGTGGTGGCCGGTGGCGTCGAACTGGCAGTCGCCGACGGCGTAGAACGCCTGCTGCGCCTGCAGCACCTGGTTGGCGTTGAGGCCGACACCCTTCTTGTGCGTGACGAAGTAGGTACCGAACGAGTCCGCCATCAGCTCGGTGCGACGCGTCGCCTCCGGGCCCTCCAGGTCGGAGTCGAACAGGTTGTCCTCGTACTGCACGTGGTGGGCCATCTCGTGACCCATCACGGCCTTCGGGCCGACCTGGTTCAGGCCGATTCCCTTGAGCGCGGCCAGGATCCCGTCGCCGAAGACCAGCTTGTCCTTCAGCCGCTTGAACACCGGGTCGGTCTCGCCGACGGCGGAGTAGGCGAACGCGTTGAGCGTGAAGATCGGGTTCTCACCGTTCTGCAGGCCCGCGTCGCTCTTGACGATGCTGATGATGTCGTTCGCCAGGTCGATGGCCTCCTGGCCCTCCAGCCCGTAGAAGAGCGTCACCATCCGGGCGACCCGGTTGGTGTCGGTCATCATCGTGCCGTGCATCGCCATGAGCTGCACGTCGTTGAGCCTGACGTCCCAGAAGCGCTGGGCGTACCCGAACGTCGTGGTCAGCGAGCTCGCGTACGCCGACGGCAGCTGGTAGTTCGCGCCCTTCGGCGTCCCGTAGATCAGCGCGTCGTACGAGGGGAAGTCCAGCGCGCCGATCATGCTCAGCAGGAACAGGTTGCCCGGGTCGACGTCCTTGAGGATCGAGTCGACGTAGGCGTCCAGCTTGGTCGGGCCGCAGTCGTAGTCGTCGGGGTTGATGACATTGGCGACCTTCGCCTGCACGACGTCGCGTACGGGCGAGGCCTCGAGGTGGTGCTCCTTCAGCACGGCGTCACGGCGGGTCTGCCAGTCGGCCGGGAGCTTGGCGAGGATCCGGTCCATCGTGGCGCGGTCCTTGGCCGTCACGTCCGACGTCGCGTTGTAGATCTTCGCGGACGGCGACGGCTGGGGCTGGGTGGCGGCGTGGCTCGGGAGCGCGGTGCCGACCGACAGCGTGAGGGCTGCCACCGAGGTGACCGCCCAGGCAAGACTCTTCTTCAACGTTCCTCCTAGATTGACGGCCGCCCACCTTCGTGATCCCTGAAGTACGGCCGTGCCGGAAGTCTCCGGACGACTCACCGGTAACGCGATAGCCGGGCACCGGTCCATGCGGACAAATGACCAAGCCTTGACCGCTCGGGAACCAATACCCGGGAGTCAGCAGGGGGAGGACGTCCCGATTGGTGAGACGCCGAGGGCCGCGGGTAGCCTGCGACCGACAGCAGTGTGAGCGGCACCACAACACGGGTGACGCTGGTCGTCGAGGGCCGGAGACCCCGTCCGTTCGACGCACGTGAACCGCCGGCCCCGACCCCGGCCGGAGGAGAAGGAGACGCAGTGAGCGACGAGCCCACGGTGCGTCACCATGAGTCTGTGGTGACACCCGCCGGAGAGCACGACATCACCGACGGTGGGCCGGACATGGTCCAGTTCCTCGACGCCGAGGGCAACCGTCTGGAGACGAACGAGAGCAACGCCCCGTACGCCGAGATCGTCGAGGCGCTGACGGCCGAGGACGGCCGCGCGATGTACCGCGACCTGGTGCTCGTGCGCCGGGTCGACGCCGAGGGCCACGCGCTGCAGCGGCAGGGCGAGCTCGGTCTGTGGCCGTCGTTGCTGGGCCAGGAGGCCGCTCAGGTCGGCGCCGGCCGCGCGATGCGCCCGCAGGACTACGCCTTCCCCGGCTACCGCGAGCACGGTGTCGCCTGGTGCAAGGGCGTCCCGCCGGAGAACCTCCTCGGCATGTTCCGTGGCGTCAACAACGGTGGCTGGGACTCCAACGAGAACAACTTCCACCTGTACACGATCGTCATCGGCAACCAGATGCTGCACGCGACCGGCTACGCGATGGGCATCCAGCGCGACGGCGCCGTCGGCACGGGCGACGAGTCCCGCGATGCCGCGGTGATGGCGTTCACCGGTGACGGCGGTACGGCCCAGGGCGACTACAACGAGGCGCTCGTCTTCGCCGGGGTCGCCAACGCGCCGGTCGTCTTCTTCGTCCAGAACAACCAGTGGGCGATCTCCGAGCCGAACTACAAGCAGTTCCGCATCCCGCCTTACCTGCGCGCCCGCGGCTTCGGCTTCCCCGGCGTGCGCGTCGACGGCAACGACGTCCTCGCGTCGTACGCCGTCTCGAAGGCCGCGATGGACGCCGCCCGCGCGGGCCAGGGCCCGACGCTGATCGAGGCGTTCACCTACCGGATGGGCGCGCACACCACCTCCGACGACCCGACCAAGTACCGCATCGCGGCCGAGGTCGACATCTGGCGCGAGAAGGACCCGATCAAGCGCATGCGCGGCTTCATGGAGAAGAACGGCCATGCCGACCAGGAGTTCTTCGACGCCGTCGACGCCGAGGCCGACGAGATCGCCGCCCGCATCCGCAAGGCGTGCCAGGAGATGCCGAACCCCGAGCTCCCCACGATGTTCGACAACATCTACGTCGACGAGCACCCGGTCGTGGCGGCCGAGCGCGACGAGTTCGTCGCCTACCACGCGTCGTTCGAAGGGGCGGGCCACTGATGACCACGCAGAAGCTCACGCTGGCCAAGGGCCTCAACTCGGGCCTGCGCGCCGCCATGGAGGCCGACCCCAAGGTCGTCCTGATGGGTGAGGACGTCGGCAAGCTCGGCGGCGTCTTCCGCATCACCGAGGGCCTGCAGAAGGACTTCGGCGAGGACCGCGTCATCGACACCCCGCTGGCCGAGTCCGGCATCGTCGGCACCGCCATCGGCCTGTGCCTGCGCGGGTACCGCCCGGTCGTGGAGATCCAGTTCGACGGGTTCGTCTACCCCGCGTTCGACCAGATCATCAGCCAGGTCTCCAAGATGCACGCCCGCTCGCTGGGTGCGCTGCGCCTGCCGATGGTCATCCGCATCCCGTACGGCGGTGGCATCGGCGCGGTCGAGCACCACTCCGAGTCCAACGAGGCCTACTTCGCCCACACCGCCGGCCTGCGCGTCGTCACCTGCTCGGACCCGGGCGACGCGTACTGGATGATGCAGCAGGCGATCGCCTCGGACGACCCGGTGATCTTCTACGAGCCGAAGCGGCGCTACCACGAGCGCGGCGAGGTCGACATCGACGAGACCGCCGGTGCGCCGCTCGGTCTGCACCAGGCGGCCGTCCGCCGGGAGGGCACCGACCTCACGCTCGTCACGTACGGGCCGATGGTGAAGACCTGCCTGCAGGCCGCTGAAGCCGCTGCTGCAGAGGGCATCTCGCTGACCGTCGTCGACCTGCGCTCGCTGTCGCCACTGGACCGGCCGACCGTCCTCGACGCGGTGAAGAAGACCGGCCGTGCGGTCGTCGTGCACGAGGCGTCGACGTTCCTCGGTATGGGCGCCGAGCTGGCCGCGCTCATCCAGCAGGAGTGCTTCTACCACCTGGAGGCCCCGGTGCTGCGCGTCGGCGGCTACAACATCCCGTACCCGCCGAGCCGGTTCGAGGAGGAGTTCCTCCCGAACCTCGACCGTGTGATGGACGCCGTCGACCGGTCGCTCGCTTTCTGAGCCATCAGCAAGGAGAACGCTTTTCATGGCTGTGAAGCAGTTCAACCTCCCCGACCCGGGTGAGGGTCTGGTCGAGGCGGAGATCGTCACCTGGAAGGTCAAGGCGGGCGACACCGTCAAGACCAACGACATCGTGGTCGAGATCGAGACCGCCAAGTCGCTCGTCGAGCTGCCCATCCCCTGGGAGGGCACCGTCGTCGAGCTGCTCGTCGAGGAGGGCACGACGGTCGACGTCGGCGCCCCGATCGTGTCCGTGGACGTCGCGGGTGCCGAGGGCGACCCGGCCGACGGCTCGGCCACCGACCTCGTCCCGGACACCGCCTCCGGCAGCGCTGCCGGTGGCGAGGAGCGCGTCGCGAACCTGGTCGGCTACGGCCCGTCCGCCGGTACGACGACCCGCCGCAAGCGGCGTCCGGCTGCCCCGGCGGCGGCTGCTGCGCCCGAGCCCGCTGGTCGAGGAGGCGAGCCCCCCAGGGCGAGCCGTCTCGAGACCTCCGTAGCCGCGGGTGGCGAGTCTCCCTCTGCGGCACCGGGTTTCGACACGGACTCCGCTAGCGCTCCGTCCGGCTCAACCAGCGGTGGTGGCGCGTGGTCGTACTCCACGAGCAACGGTCGCAAGGCGCTCGCGAAGCCGCCGGTGCGCAAGTTCGCCAAGGACCGCGGCGTCGACCTCTCGCAGGTGATCCCGACCCGCGAGGACGGCGTCATCTCCCGCGCCGACGTCGAGGCGTTCATCGCCGACGGGCCGTCCGAGGCGGCCGCCCCAGCCGCGAATGTCGACTACCCGGCCCTCCATGCGGTGCCGGGCAGTCAGAGTTCGCTGGGAGGGGGCGAGCGCGAGACGCGGATCCCGGTCAAGGGCGTGCGAAAGATGACCGCGCAGGCGATGGTCGGCTCGGCGTTCACCGCGCCGCACGTCACCGAGTTCATCACCATCGACGTGACCCGCACGATGGAGCTCGTCGAGCGGCTCAAGGCCGACCGCGAGTTCCGCGATGTCAAGGTCACGCCGCTGCTGGTGCTGGCCAAGGCGCTGTGCATCGCCATCCGCCGCAACCCGGGCATGAACGCCACCTGGGACGAGCAGGCGCAGGAGATCATCCAGAAGAACTACGTCAACCTCGGCATCGCCGCCGCCACCCCGCGCGGCCTGCTCGTCCCGAACATCAAGGACGCGCAGACGATGGACCTGCGGCAGCTGGCCGAGGCGATCGGTGCGCTGACGACGACGGCGCGCGAGGGTCGTACCCAGCCGGCGGAGATGTCGGGCGGCACGATCACGATCACCAACGTCGGCGTCTTCGGCGTCGACACCGGCACGCCGATCATCAACCCGGGCGAGTCGGCGATCGTCTGCTTCGGCGCGATCCGCAAGCAGCCGTGGGTCGTCACCGACGCCGACGGCAACGACGAGCTGGCCATCCGCCAGGTCACCCAGCTGTCGGTGTCGTTCGACCACCGGCTCATCGACGGCGAGCTGGGCTCGCGGTTCCTGGCCGACGTCGCCGCAGTCCTGGAGGACCCGAGCCGCGGTCTGGTCTGGGGCTGAGGCCACCGGCCGTGCCACGCTGAGCGTGTGACCGGTGGGAGGGCTCGGGCGGCGGTGCTCGGCGTCGTCGTCCTGACCCTCCCGCTGGTCGCGTGCGGACCGCAGCCGTCCGGCCGGTACGAGGAGTACGCCGCGCTCGGCGACTCCTACACGGCCGCGCCGTGGGTGCCGGTCACCGAGGCGGCGTCCGGGTGTCTGCGCTCCAGCGGCGGCTACCCGGTGCAGCTGGCGGCCCGGCTGCACGTGGGCGTGCTCCGCAACGTCGCCTGCGCGGGCGCCCGGACCGCCAACGGCACGACCCCGCAAGGGCACAACGAGCCGCAGCTGGACGCCGTCAGTCGCTCGACCGACCTGGTCACGGTGTCGCTGGGCGCGAACGACGAGCGGGTCTTCGGCCGGTTGTCGGCGACCTGCGCCCAGGCGGCCGCCGACCGGTCGGGACCGGACTGCCGGCAGCGGCTGAGCCCCGGCGGCGTCGACCAGATCCGCCGGGCCACCGAACGGACGAGGGGTCGGCTGGCCGGGCTGCTTCGCCAGGTCCGGGCCCGCGCGCCGCACGCCCGGGTCGTGGCCGTCGGCTACCCGGCGCTCGTCCGCCCCGGCGACCACTGCCCGGACCGCCTGCCGTGGCGGCCGGAGGACTACGCGTACGTCGCGTCGAGTATCGGGGCCCTCAACGCGGCGGTGCGCGGTGCGGCCGCCGATGCGGGCGTCGCCTACCTCGACGTCGCCGCGGCCTCCGCCGGGCACGGCATCTGCGACGCCCAACCCTGGGTCAACGGCGTGCACGGCGACCGCGCCGCAGCCGCGCCGCTGCACCCGTTCGGCCGGGAGCAGACGGCGATCGCCGATCTGCTGGTGAGGATGCTGACCTGAGGGCGTCAGCGCAGGATCGGGAACCGCCGTACGACGGCGAGCCCTTCCCACCAGGTCGCCAGGCTGAAACGGCGCGCCGCGGGCAACGCCGCCAGCCCGATCAGCAGCAGGGCGTAGACCAGGTGCTCGTCCACGATCGGGTTGTTCTCGGGCACGAGCAGCGCGAGGCGCAGCGACACCATCAGCAGGATGCCGGACACGGTGGCGATCCGCGTCGCGACGCCGAGGATCACGGCGAGACCGACGCCGCCCATGCCCAGCATGAACAGCCAGTCGAAGACACTGACGCCGGCCATGGACTCGTACATCGGGCTCAGCGGGCTGTCAGTGCCGAACTTCAGAAACCCGTACGTCGGTGAGCCGCCGTGGATCCAGGCGTCGGGTCCGAGCCGGTCGAGCGCCCCGGTCTTCGGGTCCTTGCCGGTGGCGAACCCGAGCGCGAGCAGCTTGTCGAGGAACGCCCAGAAGAAGACGAACCCGACCACGAGCCGCACGACCGGCCACACCCAGTCCTGCGCGGCCGCGAACACGGGGCGCGGCCCGCGGATCACCTGGACGGAGTCGGGCTCACGCTCGTCTACTGTCGTCGTCATGGATCGGGATCCTCGCTGCAGGGCGCAATCAGACTGTTGAAGTTTTCACGATCCTGACTCTCTTGGTCGTTCCTGGTGGCAATGACCACCTGGCGCTGGGGATCCGCGAACTCCGCCCATGGGCGCGGCCGTCCTGTGGTTCCATCGCGGTGCCGGTCGGCCGGCCGGTGACGATGTGGGGGAGGAGGCCTGATGGCGACGGTTGCCCAGGCTGAGGACGCTGGGACGGTACGCGAACGCCGGCCCAGCGCGTACGTGTCGGTCGGCTCGATCTCCGTACCGGTCCGGGTCGAGGGCGTGCTGGCGCTCGTCGCGGTCGTGCCGCTGGTCCTCTGGACGGTGCTGCTGCTCGGCCGAGGCTGGACGCCGCAGGGGGACGAGGCGCTGCTGGCCATCCGGGTGCACGACGTGTTCAGCGCGCACCCGCCGCTGACCGGGATGCGGTCCACCAGCTCGAGCACGGCCCCCGACGTGTGGGCGCACCACCCCGGACCGCTGCAGTTCTACCTCCTGGCGCCCCTGTACGCCCTGACCGGTTGGTGGCCGGGCGCCCTGCTGATCGGCTCGTTGCTGCTGGTGGGGGCGTTCGTCCTCGTCGCCGTGATCGGCGCGTACCGGGCCGGCGGCCGTGCGGGCGCGGTGGTGGTCGCCCTGGTCGCGCTCGCGACGGCCCGCGTCGGCGGCCAGCAGCTGGTGCTGCCGCTGAACATCTGGCCACCGATCCTCGGTCTGCTGGCCGTTCTCGTCCTCGCCTGGCTGCTCGTGCTCGGGCGCCGGCGGGCTCTGCTGCCGTACGTCTTCTGCGCGAGCGTCATCGCCCAGGGCCACATCGCGATGCTCCCCGTCGTGGCCGTGCTGACCCTCGTCCTCGCCGGTGTCGGAATCGTCCGGCTGGTCCACACCCGACGGACGCGCTCGCGGCGGCTGCGCACACGCCGGTTCGGGACTGGCATCGACCGCGACTGGCGGCGGTCGCTCGGCCTGACCGCGCTGCTCGCCGTGCTGTGCTGGCTGCCTGTCATCGTCGAGCCGTTCGTCTCCTCCGAGCCCAACCTCCCCGAGCTGTGGCGGCTGTCCCGCAGCGATGGCGGCCCCGGCGGAGTGACCGTCGTCCGGGCGCTCGAGTTCCTGCTGAGCAACCTGGCCCCCCTCGGGCCGCACGCGCTGGCCGGGTCCATCCACGAGGTCTCGGGGGTGCTCGTCGCCGCGGGGGCGGTGGTCGTCGTTCTGGCTGCCGTGGCCTTCGTCCGGCCGACCCGGTCCTGGATGCGGTCCGGCCTGGGCGTGGCACTCACCGCTTACGGCACGCTGCTGTGGGCGACGTCCAGCGTCCGGGTTCCCCTCCAGATGGTCTACAGCCTGCTGGGGATGTCGGCCGGGCTGCTCGTCACCGGCCTGGTGGGCTGCTGGCTGTACGACCACGCCGCGCGTCGCGTCCGGGCGCGGGTGCTCGGGGCGCCTGTGGCCGCCGTCGTCGCGTGCCTGGTGGCGCTCGGCTCCTTCGTGCTCGTCGGGTCGGCGTTCGGCCCTCTCACCACCGGGTACGGCGGCGACGTCGCCCGAGCGCGCTCGGTCGTGCGCGGCGTCCAGGAGCGGATGGCGGAGCAAGGTCTGCTCGGACGGCCGACGGTCGTGGAGTTCGCGGGCTCGCAGTCGTGGGTCAGCCTCGCTCCTGCTGTGATGATCGACCTGGAGCAGGAGGGTTCGCCCGTCTACTTCAACGTGTGGTGGCCCCGCCCGCAGGACGACGATCACCGGCGGACCCGTGAGGCGCCGGCGGACGCCGTCCGCGTCCTCGTCCGCGACCGCATCGACGCCGAGCCGTGGGCCGGTGACCTGCCGGGGGCCACGACGACGGTGCCGTTCCAGTTCGAGGTCCCGAGCGGTCAGCTGAACGTCGAGGTGCTGATCCGGCCCTGACGCCGTACGCCGTACGGCGTGCCGCGGGTCAGTCAGGTCCGGCGGCCGCCGGTCGGCTCGTCCTCGGCGGGCAGCTCGTCCATCGTGTGGCCGGCACTGACGTCGGCGCACACCTGCGTGACGTCGTCGACCACGCCGCGCTCGCGAGGTGCCTCCGGCTCCGGCTCGGCGGCGGCCGTGGCTCCTGCCGGCGCGGCGGGTGCGGCCGTCCCCGGCGTGGGGGCCGTCCGCGCGGCCTGGCTCGCCGACTGCGCCCGCAGCTCGACGTGCGGCATCAGCAGCAGCACCAGGAAGCCCAGGAGCATGACGACGGCCGCGCACAGGAACACCAGATCCATCGAGTCGGCGAACCCGACCTTGAACGGATGAGCGATCCGGGAGTCCATCCGGGAGATCACCGAGGAGTCGTCCAGGACGCCGCTGAGGCCGCCTCCTGCGCCGGTGCCTCCGCGCAGCGCCTCGACCACGCCTCGGTTGGCGGGATTGGCGAGCACGGCGGGGTCGGCGGCTGCGGCGCGGAACTCCGGCGTGGACGACGCCTGCCTGAGCGCGGTCGCGATGTTGTCGCCGACGGTGCTGAACAGTACGGACAGGAACACCGCGACGCCGAGCGTGCCGCCCATCTGCCGGAAGAACGTGGCGGAGCTCGTCGCCACCCCGATCTCCTGCGGGGGGACGGAGTTCTGCGCGATCAGGGTCAGCGGCTGCATGCAGTTACCGAGGCCGAGACCGAACAGCAGCATGAACGCCATCACCAGCACGAGGGTGGTGTCGGCGTGGACGTACTGCCACATCAGCGCGAGCGCGACGGTCCCGAGCGCGGTGCCGACGATGGGGAGCGGGCGGATGATGCCGGTGCGGCTCACCACCTGCCCGGAGAAGACGCCCGCGATCATCAGGCCGAGCACCATCGGCAGCATCAGGAACCCCGACTCCATGGGGGAGGCGCCGTGCACGATCTGCATGTACTGCGGCAGCACGATGATTCCGCCGAACATCGCCATGCCGACGATGATGCTGGCGACGATGGTGACCGCGACGGCGCGGATGCGGAAGATCCGCAGCGGGATCAGCGCGTCGTCGCCCATGGCCCGCTCGATGAGGACGAACGCGATCACGCCGACCGCGCCGATCGCGTACGCCGCGAGCGAGCGCCCGGAACCCCAGCCCCACTCGCGTCCCTGCTCGGCGACGGTCAGGAGGGGTACGAGCGCGACGACGAGGCTGGCCGCGCCCCACCAGTCGATCCGGGCCTCGCGGCGGCGGTACTCCAGGTGCAGGGTGTGGTTGACGACGAACAGCGCGAGGATGCCCAGCGGCACGTTGATGAGGAACACCCAGCGCCACCCGGAGATCCCGAGCAGCGTGTCCGCCTCGGCGAAGAACCCGCCGACCACCGGTCCGAGCACGCTCGTCGTGCCGAACACCGCCATGAAGTAGCCGGTGTAGCGAGCGCGCTCGCGTGGGGGCACGAGGTCACCGATGATCGCGAGGACGAGCGTCATCAGGCCGCCGGCACCGATCCCCTGCACCGCACGGAACGCCGCGAGCACGTACATCGACGTCGCGAACGAGCACAGCGCCGAGCCGACGATGAACACCGTGATCGCGAACAGGAACAGCTTCTTGCGGCCGTACAGGTCGCCGAGCTTGCCGTAGATCGGGGTCGTGATCGTCGAGGTGATGAGGTACGCCGTCGTCACCCACGCCTGGACCGACAGGCCCTGCAGGTCGTCGGCGATCGTGCGGATCGCCGTACCCACGATCGTCTGGTCGAGCGCGGCGAGGAACATGCCCATCAGCAGGCCGACGAGGATCGTCAGGATCTCGCGGTGGCTGAGCTCACCCGAGGCGGGTTCGGAAGCGGTGGTCACGGGACCTCCCTGTCTGTAGACCCACTATGGATACCCCTACGGCCCCGCGGCAAGCGCCTGCGCCCGGGACCGGTCATACTCCGCGCGTGGACAGCGAGAGGAGCGGGCGTGCCGGTGCGCGCCGGCGGGCGTGCGGGTGGTTGATCGCGGGCTTGTCCGTCTGCGTGCTGCTCCTCGCCGCGGGGATCGGGCCGAAGCCGGGCCTCGACGCCTGGATGATCGGTCTGCTGATCGGTCCTGCGGTTGCGGCCATGATCGCGGCCGCGGTGTGGCCGGCGCCGCGGATGCCCTCGTCGGTGCTGCTGTCACGGTCGGGCGACGGTGCATGGGAGGGGTTCATCCGCCCATACCTTGTCCCGCTGCTCGCAACGCCGCTGGCGTTGTTCGGTGGCGCATACCTGGGCGCCGGGTTGTCGCTGCTCGCGGCGGTGGACGGCGCTCTGGGGTCGGTGCTGTTCGACAACGGCGGCTACCTGGAGTGGTGGGACCCGCTGTTCGGGCTGCTGATCGGCGTGCTCGGCGGATACGTGCTGGTGCTGGCGCTGGTCGTGCCGATGCGCGTGGCGGTGGACGCCCGTCGGTCGTGGTCACAGGACCGGGCGGAGGCGCTGCGGAAGCTCGCCTTCGTCGTCCTCTGGACGATGCTGATGGCCGCCGGCACCGCGATGTTCGTCGCCTATCCGCCCGAGGACGGCGGCGACACCGACCAGCTGGAGTCGGTGCGGCAGGCCGCGATGCTGCTGATCGGTCGACCGCCGGCGGGGACGCCGTGGTGGGCGGTCGGGTTCGGCTGGGCGGCCGTACTCCTGGGGCTGGCCGGCTGCGGACTGCTGGCCCGGTCGCGGGCCCTGCGTCGTTCCCGGAGCGAGGTCGGCACAGGCCCGTTGCTGGGCGGCGGGTCGTGAGGTGGTGCTGGTGCTCGGGGGCGGTCGACCTAGCCGCCGAGGTCAGCGCCGGGTCGTACTCGTTCTCAGGACGGGTGGGAGAGCGCTTGCCGTACCGAGGCTTCGGCTGCTGACGCGCGTTGCGCGTCGCGGTCACGGTCGTTCTCCATCGCTCGTCGGGGAGCGCATCATCGCACTCGCCAGCGCTCGGTTCCGTAAGAGAAGGTGCGTACGGACGCACTTCTCCTTACGGATCGCGCTCGACCGGTTGCGTACGATCGCCGCCCGCGACCAGCCGAAGCCGGCCCCGGCGTCAGGGAACGATGACGAGCGCTTCGAGCACCCGGCGGGCAACCTCCTCGTCGCCCTCGACGGAGTAGCGCAGCTCATCGACCGGGTAGCGACCGGCGCCGGCTCGGGCCAGGCCCTCGGTCGTCATGCGGATCGTCGTGACGTGCTCGGCGCTGTGGTCGAGGCCGTCGACGGTGCCGGAGAAGAGCGGCTCGGCGACCGGCGTACCGTCCTCGCCCTCGACGACGCGCATGCCTTCACGGGCGAGGACAGGGCCGGTGGACTCCACGATCACCGCGGTCCCGACCGGCAGGTCCGCGTCGGCGAGCGCTCCTTCGGGGAACGCCTCCAGGACCTTCATCACGAACAGCGCGGCGGCCGGGGAGTCCAGGTCGCCCGGGCGGCCCATCGCGTCCCGGATGTCCTGCTCGTGGCACCAGATGTCCATCGTGCGGAGGGTGAGCAGGGACAGCGCCGGACGGGGCCCCGTCGGTCCGGGGAGCGGGGTGTCGTCGGTGAGCTCGGGGTCCTGCAGCGTCTCGGCCCGGCGCGCGATGACGCGGGTGAGCTCGGCAACCACCTCCGCGCCCGTCCAGGACCGGCGCACCTCGACGGCCCGCTCCATGAACCGGCCCGTGTCGTGCCGCAGCCAGGGGTAGTCGGGGACCTCGACATCGGGGTCGACGTGGCCGTCCAGCCGCGTCTCGAGCCCGGCGACGTGCGCGATGTGGTCCTTGACCGTCCACCCCGGGCAGGTCGTCTCCCGTGCGAGCTCGGCGTCGCTCGCGGTGGTCGCCAGGTCGATGACCGCCTGGGTGGTCTGCTTCCAGGCCTCGACCAGCTCGGGCAGCTGGGTGGGTGCAGGAGGGTGCATTGCCATGGCGCTCACCCTACGGAGCGGGCGGCACAGCACGTGTCCAGAGACTGAACCTAGGCTGTCGGTCGTGAGTAGTGGGTACATCGGCGACAACCGGCGACGGATGAGCCCCAGCTGGATCGTCCTCATCGGCGTCGTCGCACTCGTCGTCTGCGCTCTCGCCGCCTGGTACGGCCGCGCGACGCAGGCGCTGGAGATCGGCGACCCCGGCGCACTGGTCCGGTGGGGCCTCCCGCTGACCCGCGTCGTGCATGACATCGCCGCCGCGCTGACGGTCGGCTCGCTGCTGATCGGCGGGCTGCTCGTGCCGGAGGCCGCGTCCACCCGCCGCCGCGAGCGCGCGGGCACGATCGCCGCGTACTCCGCTCTGACCTGGGGCCTCGCCGGGGTTCTCGGCGCGATCCTCGGGTACGCCGACGTGGCCGGCAGCCCGGTGGGTTCGGCCGGCTTCTGGTCGTCGGCATGGACGAGCACCTGGGACCTGGACCAGCTGCGCGCGCCGGCGATCACCGCGCTGCTCGCGCTGCTCGTGGGACTGGTCGCGGTCGTCGACCGGTCGCGCAACACCCAGGTCTGGTTGCTCGCGACCTCCGTCCTGGCCGTGCTGCCGCTCGCGCTCGCGGGGCACGCCGCGGGCAGCAGCGACCACGACGCTGCGGTGAACTCCCTGGCCGGCCACCTGGTCGGCATCACCCTGTGGGTCGGCGGCCTGCTCAGCCTGCTGGTCATGTGGCCCCGGCTCGGCAAGGGCGCAGCCACCACCGTCCAGCGGTACTCCACGGTCGCGCTGTGGTGCTACGTGCTCGTCGCGCTGTCCGGGGTCCTGAACGCCTGGATCCGCATCGGTGGGTTCGGCGGGCTGACGACCCGGTACGGCGTGCTGGTGCTGCTCAAGGTCGCCGCCGTGGTCGTGCTCGGGGTGTTCGGGTACCTACAGCGCGACAAGGTCGTCGACCTCCTGCGCGCCGACCCGTCGGCCCAGCCGCCCAAGGCGCTGTTCGCCCGGCTGGCCGGTGTCGAGGTGCTCGTCATGGGCGTCGCGGTCGGGCTCGGCGTGGCGCTGACCCGCTCGATCCCGCCCGTCAGCGAGGTCACCCGGTCCACCGACCCGGCGCTGGAGCGCACCGGCTACCCGACGCCGCCCGACTTCGAGCCCTCGGCCTTCTGGACGATGTGGCGTACGGAGTGGCTCTTCACCTCCGTCGCGGTGGTCGCCGTCGGCGTCTACGTCGCGTGGGTGCTGCGGCTGCGCCGCCGCGGCGACCAGTGGCCCGTACGTCGCCTCGTCCTCTGGGTGCTCGGCTGGGCGATCTTCGTGTACGCCGTCGACAGCGCCGTAGGCATCTACGGGCGGGTGATGTTCTCGGTCCACATGGTCGAGCACATGCTCATCGCCATGGTGGTCCCGCTGTTCCTCGTGCTCGCCGCGCCGGTCACGCTGGCGCTGCGGGCCCTGCCGGTTCGCAAGGACGCCACGCTCGGACCGCGCGAGCTGCTGCTCGCGATCGTCCACTCGCGGTTCCTGAACGTCCTCGGCAACCCGGTCGTCGCGGCGGTGCTGTTCTTCGTCAGCCTGGTCGTCTTCTACTACTCACCGCTGTTCGGGAAGGCGCTGGAGACCCACACCGGCCACGTGCTGATGGTCGTCCACTTCATGCTCACCGGGTACCTCTTCGCCTGGGTGCTCGTCGGCGTCGACCCCGGCCCGCGCAAGTGGCCGGCCCCGCTGCGGCTGCTCGTGCTGCTGATCACCGTCGCCGCGCACGCGTTCTTCGGCGTGGCGCTGATGACCGGCACCGGGCTGCTCGCGCCGGACTTCTTCACCGCGCTGCAGCTGCCGTGGGTGGCGGACCCGCTGGAGGACCAGCGCGCCGCCGGTGGTGTCGCGTGGGGGACCGGAGAGCTGCCGACCCTGATCCTGGCCATGCTCGTCACCGCCGACTGGCTGCGGCAGGATTCGGCCGAGGGCCGCCGACAGGCCCGGCAGGCCGACCGCGACGACGACGCCGAGCTCAAGGCGTACAACGAGTACCTCGCCTCCCGATCCGGATCCGGCCGCACGCCCGAGCACAAGGAGTGACACCGTGACCAGCCCGACGACGTCCGCCGGCCTTCGCGTCGCCCTGATCCAGCTCGCGTACGACGACAGCGAGACCGTGCCGGAGCGTACGGCGCGAGTCGTCGACCTCGTCCGTGCCCAGCGCGGCCACGACCTGGTGGTGCTGCCGGAGCTGTGGCCGATGGGCGGTTTCGACTACCGCGCATGGCCCGACAAGGCCGAGGCGACCGACGGCCCGGTCGTGAAGGCGCTCGCGGAGGCGGCGCAGGACGCGGGCGTGCTGCTGCACGGCGGCTCGATCGTGGAGCGTCCCGCCGACGAGCTCGGCCCCGAGGGCAAGGGGTTGTGGAACACCTCGGTCGTCCTGTCCGCGGACGGCGCGCTCGCCTCGACGTACCGGAAGATCCACCGGTTCGGGTTCGCCGGGGGTGAGCCGCTGCTGATGGAGGCGGGCGCCGACCTGGTGCTGATCGAGCTGCCGAACGGCTCGCACGCGGCGCTGTCGACGTGTTATGACCTGAGATTCCCCGAGCTGTACCGCGCCCAGATCGACCAGGGCGCAACGGTTTTCCTGATCCCGGCCGCATGGCCCATGGCCCGCATCGAGCACTGGCGGCTGCTGCTGCGCGCTCGCGCGATCGAGGACCAGGCGCTGGTGATCGCCTGCAACACGGCGGGTACGCACGCCGGTACGGAGATGGGCGGGCGGAGCGCGGTGATCGCCCCGAGTGGTGAGGTCCTGGCCGAGGCGGGTACGGGCGAGGAGGTCCTGTCCGTGCAGATCCCGGCCGGCCTGGTCGAGTCCGCCCGCGAGTCCTTCCCCGTCCTCTCCGACCGCCGCCTCTGACCCATCACCGGTGGTCTCGATACGTCCTCAGGAGGTCCCGCTGGTTGAGCCAGTGCGAGGCGCCAGCCGAGGACCGTGTCGAAACCCCGTGACGCACAGG
>NZ_JAROAV010000030.1 GCF_029439465.1 Luteipulveratus flavus
GCCCCGCCCTCTCCCCGGCGAAAGATGGCGGCTGGCACAGGTAGGCGTGTGCTCGCGACCACCTTTTGCCGGCGGGCCGCGCCCTCTCCCCGGCGAAAGATGGCGGCTGGCACAGGTATGCGTGTGCTCGCGACCACCTTTTGCCGGCGGGTGGTTACTGGTGCTCCTGGCGGGGGACCAGGACCTCTTCGTAGAGGAGCAGCAGACCGGCGGCCACCGGGATGGCCAGCAGCGCGCCGAGCACCCCGAGCAGGGTCCCGCCGGCGAGCGCCGCCACGACGGTCACAGCGCCCGGAACGGCCACCGTCCGCTGCATGACGCGCGGCACGATGAGGTAGTTCTCCACCTGCTGGTAGATCAGGTAGTACACCCCGACGACGATCGCCTTCTGCGGCTCGACGAAGAAGGCCACCACCGCGACCAGGACCGCACCCAGCGTGGCCCCGACCATGGGGATCAGCCCGAGGAAGCCGACGACCACGGCGAGCACCGCCGCGTACGGGATCCCCAGGATCGTCATCATGATCCAGCTGCAAGCGGCGTTGATGGTGGCGACGAGGACCTGGCCGATGGCGTACGAGCCGACCCGCCGCATGATCTCCTCGCTGAGCGAGATGAACCGGGGCCGACGGGTGGCCGGGACCATCGCGTACGCGGCCTGCTTGACCCGCGGCAGGGACGCGAGGAAGTACAGCGTCAGGATCAGGATGGTGAACGCCTGGAACAGCCCGCTCGCGACCGCCTTGCCCGCGCCGAGCACGCCGCCGAAGACCTGGCTGACGAACGCGCCGTCGTTGATCCGCTTGTCCATCTCGGCCTGGACCTTGGTGCCGATGTCGTAGTTCTGGTCGAGGTCCTTGACCCAGCGCTGGGCGAGGAAGTCGTCGGCGATGTGGGGCGCGTTGTTGCCGAGCTCGGTCGTCTCCTGGACCAGCGGCGGCACCACCAGCCACGCCAGCAGCGCGAAGACGCCGATCAGTCCGAGGCACACGACCGTCACCGCACCGGAGCGGCGCATCCCGCGTCGGCAGAGCGACTCGACGATCGGGTTGAGGGCGAGGGTAAGGAAGAACGCGACGAGCAGCACCGTCAGGGTGGTGGTGAGCCGGGTGATCAGGTGGACCAGCGCGTACGCCAGCGCGACACCGATGGCGGCCATGAACCCCACGTAGATCGGGGAGGCGCGGTTGATCGGCTTGCCGATGCTGCCGTACGCCGTCGTGGTGCCCTCGGCGGTACGCGGCCGCTCGGGCGTCGGCCCGTCGCCGCCCTCGGCGCTCCCGAGCGGCGTGGCGCCGCCGGTCGACCGTCGCGGCTCCGCCGGTTCCGGCGTCGGCGCCAGGGAGGTGTCGCTCGGGAACTGGTTGCTCTCGCGCAGGGCGACGCGCTGCTGCTCCTGGAAGGCGCGCCAGCGGCGCATCGCGTCACCGGGTCGGTAGTGCGGTCGGTCGGGTGCCCGCAGCCGAGGTCGGCGCAGTCGAGGGCGGGGGAGCGGGCTCACCGGCGCATTCTGTCCCACCCCTGCGTCCGATGTGTGTCACCGGAGGATCCCCGTGGTGTCGAGCGCGCGGCGACCTGAAGCGTGGTGTCACTTATAGCCATAAGTGACACCGAGGCGGTAACCTCCGTGTCATGTCCACGTCCTGGCCCGCGCTCCGCTGGGAGGAGCAGAGCTGGGACCCCGGGCCTGGATGGGGGCGAACCCCCCGCGAGCGGGCGCTGGCCGGCCGGCGCTACCGGTCCGCTCTCGCACCGCCCATCACCGACCGGGTCCTGCGAGTGGACAGCGACGTGCTCGCGCACGCGGAGGACGCCGCTGCTGCCATGGCCCGCTTCGATGCGAGCGGCCCGATCCAGTACGGCGCCGTCATCGCCATCCTGCTGCGCAGCGAGTCGGCGTCCTCGTCCCAGATCGAGCAGATCAGCGCCTCCGCGCGGGCCGTCGCCGAGGCCGAGCTCACCGGCCGGGGACGGGGCAACGCGGCAACCGTCGCGGCGAACGTCACGGCGATGCGCGCCGCGCTGGAGCTGTCCGACCATCTGGACGTCTCGGCAGTCGCTGCCATGCAGGCGGCCCTGCTGCAGGAGAGCGCCCCGCACATGGTCGGCTGGCGCACCGAGCCGGTGTGGATCGGCGGCGGCTCGTCCACGCCGGTCGACGCCGACTTCGTTCCTCCCCATCACACTCGGCTCGCCGCGGGTCTGGAGGACCTGGTGACCTTCATGGAGCGCACCGACCTGCCGGTGCTGGTGCAGGCCGCGATCGCGCACGCCCAGTTCGAGACGCTGCACCCCTTCCCGGACGGCAACGGCCGTACGGGCCGGGCCCTGGTGCACGCGTTCCTGCGGCGCAAGGGGCTGACCCGGTCGGTGACGGTTCCGGTGTCCGGGGGCCTGCTGGCCGACCGTGAGCGCTACATCGCAGCACTCACCACCTACCGGGCGGGACGTCCGGAGGCGATCGTCCGGGTGTTCGCCGACGCCGCGTTGCACGCCGTCGATCACGGAGGGCGGCTCGCGGCCGAGCTGACCCAGCTGCAGCGTCGATGGGAGACGCAGCTGACCGCCCGCGTCGACTCCGCCGCGTGGCGGCTCCTGGTGGAGCTCCCGGCCCATCCGGTGCTCGACGCGTCGACCGCCGCCGAGCTGATCGGGAGCGACCGCCGGAACGTGCACCGCCACCTGCGCGCGCTCGTCGACGCCGGCATCCTGCGCAGCGCGAACCACCACGGGTCCGGGCGCATCCTGTTCCGTGCGCCCGAGGTGCTCCAGGCGCTGGACACGTACGCGGAGGCGGTCGGCCGGCGGTCCCGGGGCTAGTGGGCCGGCTCGACCAGCTCGACGAGGACGCCGCCGGCGTCCTTGGGGTGGACGAAGTTGATCCGGCTGCCGGCCGTCCCGCGACCCGCCTCGTCGTAGAGGAGGCGCAGCCCGCGCTCGCGCAGGACGGCGCTGACGGCGTCGAGGTCGCTCACCCGGTAGGCGAGCTGCTGCAGGCCGGGGCCGTTGCGGTCCAGGAACGTCGCGATCGTCGACTCCGGCGTGAGCGGGGCGAGCAGCTGCAGCCGGGTGCCGCTGCCGTCCTCGCCGATCTGCAGCATCGCCTCGCGGACGCCCTGCTCCTCGTTGCGCTCCTCGTGGACGGCGACCACGCCGAAGGTGTCGCGGTAGAACGCCAGGGCTTCGTCGAGGTCGGCGACCGCGATGCCGACGTGGTCGACCGCCTCGAACAGGTGGGTGGGAAGAGCGCTCATGTCCGCCACCCTAGAATGGGTGGGACGAGCGTCACGTTCGCATCCCGTCGCTCCCACCATCGTTGCTGGAGGCTTCCCCATGTCCGAGTCCACCGACCGCACCCCCGTCCTCGTCGCCGGCGCCCGGACGCCGATGGGCCGGCTGCTCGGCTCGCTCAAGGACTTCTCCGCCGCCGACCTCGGCGGGTTCGCGATCGAGGGCGCCCTCGACAAGGCCGGCGTCGCCGGCGACCAGGTCGACTACGTGATCATGGGCCAGGTGCTGACGGCCGGCTCGGGCCAGATCCCGGCGCGCCAGGCGGCGGTCAAGGGCGGCATCCCGATGTCCGTCCCGTCGCTGACGATCAACAAGGTCTGCCTCTCCGGGGTGGACGCGATCGCGCTCGCCGCCCAGCTGATCCGCGCCGGTGAGTACGACGTCGTCGTCGCCGGCGGCCAGGAGTCGATGAGCCAGGCGCCGCACCTGCTGGCCAAGAGCCGCGAGGGCTTCAAGTACGGCGACGTCACGATGCGCGACCACATGGCGTACGACGGCCTGTGGGACGCCTTCACCGACCAGGCGATGGGCAACCTCACCGAGGACGCCAATGTCGCCGACCAGGAGTTCTCGCGCGAGGAGCAGGACGCCTTCTCCGCGCGCAGCCACCAGAACGCCGCGAAGGCCTGGAAGGACGGCCTCTTCGAGGACGAGGTCATCAGCGTCAGCATCCCGCAGCGCAAGGGCGACCCCATCGAGTTCCGGGAGGACGAGGGCATCCGCGCCGACACGACCACCGAGTCGCTGTCGAGGCTGCGCCCGGCGTTCCGCAAGGACGGCACGATCACCGCCGGCAGCGCTTCGCAGATCTCCGACGGCGCCTGCGCGGTCGTCGTCATGAGCAAGGGCCGCGCGCAAGAGCTCGGCCTCACCTGGCTGGCCGAGATCGGCGCCCACGGCGTCGTCGCCGGCCCGGACTCCACGCTGCAGAGCCAGCCGGCGAACGCCATCGCCGTCGCGTGCGAGAAGGAGGGCATCGAGCCCACCGACCTCGACCTGGTGGAGATCAACGAGGCGTTCGCCGCGGTCGGCCTCGCCTCGACCAAGCAGCTCGGCTACGACCCGGAGAAGGTCAACGTCAATGGTGGCGCCATCGCCCTCGGCCACCCGATCGGCATGTCGGGCGCGCGTATCGCGCTGCACCTGGCCCTGGAGCTCAAGCGGCGCGGCGGCGGCATCGGTGTGGCCGCCCTGTGCGGCGGTGGCGGCCAAGGCGACGCGCTCATCGTGCGCGTCCCGCAGGCCTGACGTCCGCGGACGCGAGTCGTATGCCGAGGGGACCGGTCGACGTCCCGGCGCTGGTGGCGGCCGCCCGTGAGGGTGCCCCCCGCGCCGTGGCCCGGCTGATCACACTCGTCGAGAACGCCGATCCTGCGCTCCGAGAGGTGATGGCCGCGCTCGCCCCGCACACCGGGCGGGCGCGCGTCATCGGCATCACCGGTTCGCCCGGCGTCGGCAAGTCGACCTCCACGAGCGCGCTCGTGAGCGCCTGTCGGGCCCGCGGCTCGCGCGTCGGCGTCCTCGCGGTCGACCCCACGTCGCCATTCTCCGGTGGCGCCCTGCTCGGAGACCGGATCCGCCTGTCCGAGCACGCCCTCGACCCCGATGTGTACGTCCGCTCGATGGCCAGCCGGGGTCACCTGGGCGGCCTGTCCTGGGCGACCCCGCAGGCGCTGCGCGTGCTGGACGGCGCGGGCTGCGACGTCGTCCTGCTCGAGACGGTCGGCGTCGGTCAGAGCGAGGTCGAGGTCGCCGGGCTGGCCGATACGACGGTGGTGCTGCTCGCGCCCGGTATGGGTGACGGCGTCCAGGCCGCGAAGGCCGGCATCCTGGAGGTCGGCGACGTGTTCGTCGTCAACAAGGCCGACCGCGACGGCGCCGACGTCACGGTCCGCGACCTGCGCGGGATGATCTCGCTCGGCGACCGCAGCGAGCCGGGTCGGTGGCGACCGCCGGTGGTGAAGACGATCGCCGAGAAGGCCGAGGGCGTCGATGACGTCATGGAGGCGCTGGACAAGCACCTCGCCTGGATGCAGGAGGGCGGGGCGCTGCGCGAGCGTCGCGTCCACCGCGCGAGCCGGGAGGTCGAGGCCATCGCGGTCCGTACCCTCCGGGAACGCATGGGTGACGTCCGCTCCGGTCACGGCCTGGACGAGCTCGCCGCCGAGGTGGTCGACGGCCGCACGGACCCGTACGCCGCCGCGGACCGCCTCGTCGCCTCGCTCTGACCGCGGACGCCGCGCGTCAGAGGTGCTTCTGCACGACGACCAGTCGCTCGACCGTGCGGAAACCGACCTGCTCGTTGATCGCGTTCATCGCTGCGTTGTCGCCCGCGTTGTCGGTGAAGACCGTGGTGCACGTCGGGTGCGCCTCCAGCAGCGCGCGCTGGTTGGCGATCTTGAGGGCGAGGCCGAGTCTGTGTCCGCGGTGCTCCGGCAGCACGAGCGTTCCGGACTGCTCGGCTCGCCACGGCGTCGCGGTGTCCACACCGATCTCGGAGAGTCCGACGAGCGCACCGGTCGCGTCGCGGGCGACCGTCGTGACGACCGAGCGGCAGATCCGCGCGTGCCGCTCCTCACGCTCGCGGACCCGCTCCGGCGTCCAGGTCTGGGCCTGCATCTCCAGGTCGCCCACCGGGACGTCGGCGCTGAAGGCCGTGCGCAGCCGGCTGTACCCCGGCAGTGCCTCGTCCGGCACCCGGTCCAGGAAGGTCTCGATGTGGTAGTCGCGATGGCCGGCGGCCGCGTGTGCCGCCAGCGCGTCCCAGTCGGCCTGATGGGCCCGCAGCTCCAGCGTCTTGACCTCCTCCTCCAGTGCCGACTCGTACCCGGTGGCCCGGGCGAAGTCCAGCGCCGTCGGCGGCCCGGAGGTGGGCACGTACGCCTCAATCGCCATGGTGCGGCGGTCGTGGTGACGCGCGTACGCCTCCAGCGCGTCCAGGACGGTGCGTCCGACGCCGCGGCGTCGGTGGGACGGCAGCACGAAGACTTCGCCGTACGAGGCGCTCAGGTTGTCGGCCATCGGGAGCAGCACCTGACCTGCGCCGACCATGCCGCCCTGGTCGTCGTGCGCGCTGATGAAGGTCGACGTGCTCTCCGTGCGGGGGTGCCGGGCACCGGCCAGGCAGGCATCCCACGACCAGTACATCTCGTACGGTCGGCTCCGCTCGGCCTCCTGCCCGACCTCCCAGTGCTGGCGCAGCGCCGCTTCGTCGGACGGGTCGATGACGTGTGTGCTCCAGGTCCTCACGGCGAGCAGCGTAGGTGGCGCGGCACCGGCACGCTCGCGAGTTCTCGCGGTCTACGCTCGCTGGATGAAGGCAGAGAAGCCGGCGATCCTCCTGGTGACGGGCGACCACCGCGACCAGGTCAGCGAGGAGATCTCGAGCCGCTACGGCCGTGACTACGACGTGGTGGTCGCCGGGGGCCTCGGCGAGGCGGTCGCCGCCGCCCAGGGCCTGGTGGCCCGGCACGCGCCCGTGGCCCTCGTCGGAGTCGAGTACTCCCTGCCGGACGCGCAGGGTCTGGTCACCGTCGACTGCCTGCACGCCCTGATCCCCACCGCGAAACGGCTGCTGCTGACGCCCTGGGAGGAGTGGGCAGCGGCCAAGGAACCCACCCAGCAGGCGCTCGGCGCGGGTCGGCTGGACTTCTCCCTGGTGATCCCGCGTGGCGCGCGGGACGAGGAGTTCCACACCGCCATCACCGAGTCCCTGTCCGACTGGGGCTGGACCACGGGCGGGCCGGTCGTGGACTCCGTGCGCATCGTCGCCGATCAGGAGACGTCCGAGCTGACGGTGCTGCGCGACTTCCTGGACCGGATGGGCGTCCCGTCGCGCGTCTACCCTTCCGACCACCCCGCCGGTCAGGAGGTGATCGCCCAGGCGGTCTCGGCCGGCCGTCCGGTCGACCAGCCCCTGGTCGCGGCGTTCGACCGCGACCCGATCTCCCGGCCCACCATCGGCAAGCTCGGGCGGGTGATGTTCGGCGACCCGGACGCGCTGGGGGAGGGCTACGTCGCCGACCTGGCGATCGTCGGCGCCGGCCCGGCGGGGCTCGCGGCCGCGGTGTACGGCGCGTCCGAGGGCCTGGAGACGGTGGTCCTGGACTCCGAGGCGATCGGCGGCCAGGCCGGGACGAGCTCGATGATCCGCAACTACCTCGGTTTCCCGCGCGGCATCTCCGGGATGCGGCTCACCCAGCGGGCGCGCTTCCAGGCGGCCCGGTTCGGCGCGCGGTTCTTCGCTGCGCGACCGGTCACGTCCCTGGACCCCGGTGTCGACGGCGAGCCGCACACCGTCCACCTGGACGGGCACCGCATCCGCGCCCGTACGGTCCTCATCGCCTCGGGCGTCTCCTACCGGCGGCTGGGGGTGCCCGGCATCGAGGCGCTCGTCGGCCTCGGCGTCAGCTACGGCGCGGCGATGAGCGCCGCCCGCGACTGCACCGGCCTGGACGTCTGCGTCGTCGGCGGTGGCAACTCGGCCGGGCAGGCGGCCCTCCACCTGTCCCGGTTCGCCCGGTCGGTCTCGATCCTCATCCGACGCGACAGCCTCGAGGAGACGATGTCCGCGTACCTGATCCGGGAGATCGAGGGCAACCCGCGCATCGTCGTCCGGCCGCGCACCGAGGTCGTGGACGGCGGCGGCGGCAACCGGCTGGAGTGGCTGAAGCTCAAGGGCCCGGACGGCGAGCCCACCAAGATGCACGTGGGCGGCCTGTTCCTGCTGCTCGGTGCGAAGCCGTGCGTCGACTGGATCCCGGACTCGGTGACCCTGGACGAGCGCGGGTTCGTCCACACCGGGCGCGACGTCCCGCCGCAGCGGTGGGGTGGTGAGGTCCCTCCCGCCGCCCTCACGACGAGCGTGCCGGGGGTCTTCGCGGCCGGTGACGTGCGCTCCGGCTCGATGAAGCGGGTCGCGTCCGCCTCGGGCGAGGGGGCGGCCGTCGTCCCTCTGGTGCACACCTTCCTGGACGCGATGGCGGGCTCTCCCGCGCCGGCGCCGTCCGCCTAGGTTGGGTCCATGCTCTTCGCGTTCTCCGTCGCCCCTGCCACCACCGACTCCGAGGACGGCTCGGTCAGCGCCGTCGTCGCCGAGGCGATCAAGGTCGTCCGCGACTCCGGTCTGCCGCACCGGACGGACTCGATGTTCACGACCATCGAGGGCGAGTGGGACGAGGTCATGCCGGTCGTGAAGGCGGCCTGCGACGTCGTGGCCCGGCACAGCCCCCGGGTCAGCCTCGTGCTCAAGGCGGACCTTCGCCCAGGCCTCACCGGTCAGCTGGACGCCAAGGTGCAGCGGGTCCAGGACAGGCTTCGCGAGCTCGAGTCATGAGCGAGGACAACGGGTTCCGGCTGTACCGGATCCGTCCCCCGCGGCTTGAGGACGCCGATGAGATGGGCCGGCTGCACGTCCAGGTCTGGCGTGAGGCGTACGCCGACGACATGCCCGCGGAGTACCTCGCCTCGCTCGACCCGCAGGTCCGGGCCGGCTGGTGGCGCACCATCGCGGCAGGCGAGGCGGAGGGCACGGCGGCGCAGGCAGGCAGGACCACCCGCGTCGCGGTCGACCCCGAGACCGGTGCGCTGGCCGGGTTCGCCACGGTGGCACCGGCCCGCGACGACGACGCCCCGACGCCCGTCGAGCTGTGGGCGCTCAACGTGCTCCGCGCGCACTACGGCACCGGGGCGGCCGGGCAGCTGCTGGCCGCCACGCTGGGCGACCGGGCGGCGTACCTGTGGGTCGTCGAGGACAACGGCCGGGCGCAGGCGTTCTACCGCAAGTACGGGTTCGAGCTCGACGGAGGCGCGTCGCGGCACGACGACTCGGGCGCAGAAGAGGTCCGCATGCTGCGGTCGTGACAACGCCGTGACCTGAGTGATCGGCACGTGACCGGACCGTGACGGCATCGTGCCCGAAACCGGCTGCGGTGTCACAAGGCCCGTCGATAGCGTCGCGATGTTCCATTGCTCACCCCGTTGTGATCGCTTCGTTCGCGACGGCTGCAGTCATGGGTGCCCTGTGGGGACAGGGTTCAGGGAGGACATGAGACATGCTCGCAGCGTTGCGGTTTCGTCGAGGTCAGGCGGTCGTGCTGGCTCTGCTGTCGATGGTGGTGACGGCGTGCGCGGTGTTCGCGCCGGTCTACCAGCACTCGTTACGCGAGTCGTTGGTCAAGGCCCGCCTGACCGAGCTCGCGCCCGTCAATCGAGACCTGACATTGCGCTCGTCGGTGAACCCGCGGCTGAACGACGTCTCCGAGCCCGAGAGCTTCGACGTCCTGGCCGACGCGGTGCCCGCCGATCTGCGAGCGGCCCATGGTCTCGCCCGTCGTGAAGCGCGAGCCCCTGTCAGCTTCGACTCCGCACCACTCACGATGCTGTCCGTCGACGGCATGTGCCAGCACGTCCGCATCGTGTCGGGAAGGTGCCCCGGTGATCGCAAGGGCGAGGCGCTGGTGTCGGACGCGCAGGCCAAGGTGCTGCACTGGAAGGTCGGCGACCGGGTGGCGCTCTCCGTGCCGGTCGTCGTGGTCGGCACGTACGCGCAGCCGCCGAGCGACCCGTACTGGGGAGGTGAGCCGTTCAACCTCGGCACCGGAGCCCGCGTCCAGGTCGCCCCGAACGCCCCACACCCGCTCGACACGGTGCTGGTGTCCATGGCGACCCTGGACGGTGCGGGGCTTGCCGAGTGGTCCCGCACGATCTCCTTCCCGATCCGCGACGACGGTGTGACGGCCGGCAACCTGCCGTCCTTGGCCGCTTCGGCCCAACGGCTGGCGGACGGTGGTCACGGCCTGCAGTATGTCGACGCACGCACGTCCCTCCCGACCGTCCTGACCGCCTTCCAGGAGGACGAGCAGCAGGCGGGCGTCATCGTCCTGGTGACCCTCGTCCAGCTGCTCCTGCTGGTCGTGGTGGTGCTGCGCCTGGTGCTCGCGGCCGCGGTGGAGCAACGCCGCCGTGAGATGGCGCTGGCGCGGCTGCGCGGTCTGGGACAGCGTGGCGCACGCGAGCTGGTGGCCCGCGAGCTCGGGCTGCCGCTGCTGCTCGGCGTGCCGTTGGGCGTCCTGCTCGCCCTGGCCGTCGATCAGGCCGCGCGAGCGTGGTGGCTGGTGGACCGGGTGCCGTACCCGTTCACCTGGACGATCCTGCTCGCGGTCGTGGTCGCGACCGCGCTGCTGGCCGGGACCCTGCTGCTCTCGGTCCTGGCGGGCCGGTCCCAGACGATCGGAGACCAGCTGCGCGGTGTGCCGGAGCGCAGCAAGGGCTGGGGCCTGCGGGTCATGGACGCGGTCGTGCTCAGTGCGGCGACCGTCGCCGTGGTCGCCGCCGCGACGGGCAACGTGGAGGGCCCCGTCGCGTTGATCACGCCCGGCGTGCTCGCACTCGCCATCGGCCTGGTGCTGGCTCACCTGGTGATCCCGGTCGCGGCACTGCTCGGCCGACGCCTGCGTCGCCGCGGACAGGTCGCCCGCTCGCTCGCGTCGTTGCAGGTCGCACGCCGACCTGCCGTCCGACGCCTGGTGACGGTGGTGACGATCGGGACCGCTCTCGTGGTCTTCTCGGCCAACGCAATCGGTGTGGCCGACGAGAACCGCGCCAACCGTGCCGCCGCGGAGGTGGGGGCTCCGCTCGTCCTCACGGTGGACCAGAGCCAGCGGATCGGCACCGCGCTCGCCGACACCCGAAAGGCGTTGCGCTCGGTCGATCCCACAGGTCAGGTCAGCACGCCGATGCTGCAGCTGTACCCACCCTCGGACTCGGCGCCGAGCCTGACCGCCGTCGACCCGGTCGCTTATGAGCGGATCGCGACCACCGGCGGGCGCACGCTCGACATTGCCGGTCTGAGCACGTCCGGCGTGAAGCCGCCTCGTATGAGGGGATTCCGGCTCACCACGACGATCTCCATGGACTCGCTGGAGCAGAATCTCGTGGGACTGGGGAAGTGGAGTCCGTTCACCTCTGCCACCTCGGAGATCACGGACGAGAACGGTAAGAGCTCGACCGTCACCGCGACGCCGCCCCATCTGCGCCTCTCCCTGACCACCGGTGAGGGCACCGCCACCACCGTCGATCTCGGCGCCGTGCCCGGAAACGGCCTCCGGGCGACGACCAGGAGCGTGGACGTGCCGTGCTCGGAAGGCTGCCGGATCGACGGGCTGACCCTCGCGCCGAACCCGCCGGACCGTTTCCTGCGCACGGGCATCACCCTGCGAGGGCGCATCCGGCTGACAGGAATGCGCACGAACGTCGGCCCGGTGGCCGGGATGAACGACCTGCGCCAGTGGGTGGACAAGTCGTCGAAGACCAGCAGCGACGACCACGTCAGCCTGCGCGCCGTCGCCGGTGGACTCGGCCTGAACTGGCTGACTCAGGACAACACGGTGACCCTGAAGCAGCGGGCCGGGCTCGAGCGCGGGTCGGCGATCATGTCGCAGTACGCCCGCGACAACGGCGAGCTGGCCGGCGCGTACTCGGGCGGTGCAGTGCAGCTGCCCTCCCTCGCCGGCTCCGACGTGCAGTACCGCGCCATCCGGGTTTGGCCCTTCGTGCCGGGTTCGGACCTGAACACCGCGCTCGTCCCGATCGAGGTGGTGACCGCCAAGACCGAGCGGCTGGACGATGCGAAGGCGACGCTCAAGGTCCTCTCCAGCGATGCCTCCCCGGCCAACGAGGCGCGGCTCACGCAGGCGCTGGCGAAGGTGGGCGTCCCCGTGCTGGAGGTGGACCGGGTCAGCACCCGCAAGGAGGCGTACGACCGGTCCGCCTCGGCCTGGGGACTCCAGCTCGGGCAGGCGGTGGCGGTGGCGTCGCTGCTCGTGGCGCTGCTGGTGATCCTGGTCGCGGCCGTGACGTCCTGGCGCGAGCGGTCACGTGACTTCGGCTCCTTGCGACTGGCGGGCGTACCGGTGAGGGACCTGCGACGCGCCGCGGTGCTGGAGCAGTCGCTCGTGGTCGGTCTCGCCGTCGTCCTCGGCGCTGTAGCAGGCGTGATCGGTAGCGCGCTGAGCCTGAAACGCATCCCGTTGTTCGCGGTCGCACCCGACATACCCGTCGTCCATCTGGAGACACGGTGGTGGGTCGTCCTGGCCGTCACGCTCGCTCTCGGTGCGGCGCTGGTCGCTGCATCGATAGCGGTCGCTCGCGCGATCGTCGGCAGGGCAACGCTGGTGCGAGCGAAAGAGTCGGTGTGAGCCTCGCAGCACTGCGCTTCCGGCGGGGGCAGGCTCTGGTCCTGATGATCCTGTCCACGGTGGTCACGGCGTGTGTGGTGTTTGCTCCGGTGTACGAGCAGACGTTGCGGGATTCGTTGGTCAAGGCGCGACTGGCCGAGCTCGCCCCCGTGAACCGGGACCTGGTCCTGAGGTCCTCGGTGAGTGAGAGCACACTGTCCGCCCGGGGCGAGCCGCAGAACTTCGACACGATGGAGGCGACCCTGCCCGACGCGCTCCGCGCGGTTCACGGCTCACCGAAGCTCGAGGCGCGAGCGCCGCTGATGTTCGACGGTGCAGAAGTCACCATGCTGGCTGTGCAGGGCATGTGCGAGCACGTACGGGTCGTCACCGGCCGTTGCCCGAGCAGCGACAAGGGCGAGGCGCTGGTGTCCGCCAGGCAAGCACAGCTGGCGGGCTGGAAGGTCGGGTCCAGGCTCCAGCTCACGCCTGCTCAACCGGTCACGGTGGTGGGCACCTACGTCCAACGGACGAACGACCCGTTCTGGGGCAACGAGCCCCTCAATGTGGGGACGGGCACGCGTGGGATCCCGCGCGGCCCCAAGGCCCCGCCGGTGCTGGACACGGTGCTGGTCTCCTTCGGCACCTTCGACTCCGCGAGGCTCACTGAGTGGTCGCGCACGATGACGCTCCCGATCCGGGACTCGGCGGTGACCACGCGCAACCTGGCTTCGGTCGCCGCCGAGGCGGAGGCCGTTGTCGCCGGAGGCGAGGGCGAGATCAGCTACGTGGACGTCCGGACGTCCCTCCCCGACGTCCTGCTGGGCTACCGCGCCGACGAGGACCAGGCGGGCGTCATCGTGCGGGTCGCCGTCGTCCAGCTCGTGCTGCTCCTGGTCGTCGTCCTTCAGCTGGTTCTCGGCGCCGCGGTGGAGCAGCGCGGCCGTGAGATCGCGCTGGCCCGGCTGCGAGGTCTGGGCCGGGCGGGCGCTCGCCGGCTCGTGACGCGAGAGCTCGGCCTCCCGCTCCTCCTCGGCCTGCCGCTGGGTGTGCTGCTGGCCCTGGCGACCGATCGGCTCGCCCGGTCGTGGTGGCTCCTGGGCGGGCTACCGCCGCCGCCGTACGTGCAGGTCGCGTGGGCTGCCCTGGCCGCGGCCGTCGTGCTCGGGTTCACGTTGCTGCTCTCCGTACGACCTGACCGGTCGCAGACGGTCGCTGACCAGCTGCGCGGGGTGCCGGAGCGCAGCAGGGGGTGGCGCCTGCGCGTGCTGGACGCAGTCGTGATCAGCGCCGCGGTGGTCGGCGTCGCGGCCGCCGCGACCGGCAACGTGGACGGGCCTGTCGCGCTCCTCACGCCAGGCCTGCTCGCGCTGGCGGTCGGGCTGGGGCTGGCTCATCTGGTGGTCCCGGTGGCCGCGGTGCTCGGGCGGCGGATGCGTCGTCGCGGTGCTGCCCAGCGCGCCCTTGCTGCGCTGCAGATCGCGCGCCGCCCGGCCGTGCGTCGACTCGTGACGGTCGTGACCGTGGCCGCCGCGCTGACCGTGTTCTCGGCCAACGCGATCGGCGTCGCCGACCAGAACCGCGCCGACCGTGCGGCAGCCGAGATCGGTGCACCACTCGTGCTGACGATCGACCACAGCCTGCGGATCGGGACTGCCATGAAAGACGTGCAGCACGCGCTGCGGACGGTGGATCCGGCGGGCCGGACGAGCACGCCGATGCTCACGCTGTACCCCGCGTCCGACGCCGCGCCCAGCCTGACCGCGGTCGACCCGGTGGCGTACCAGCGCATCGCCCTGACCGCAGGCATGGACCTGGATCTGTCAGCCATCCAGTCCGTCGCGGCCCAGCCCGTCCGCCTGACCGGGTTCCGGCTCTCGGCGACCCTCTCCACCGACATGCTTCAGGCACGCGGTTTCGGCTACCAGGAGTGGGCGCGGTCGACTCACCGGTTCGACGCCCCTGATCCGGATGCTGAACCCGTCAACCGGCCTGGCACCTTCGGCAAGATCCTGCAACCGAACGTCTATGTGGACATGACGAACGCTCAGGGATCCAGGACCACCGCGAACCTCGGACCGGTGCCCGACCAGGGCGAGCACGCGGTCACCCGGACCGCGAATGTCGCCTGCTCCAACGGATGTCGGGTCGACGGGCTGAGGGTGGCGCCGAGCCGAGATGCCGATCGCAAGAGCCGAGAGATGATGGTGCGGGGTCGCGTGCGGGTGACCGGTCTGGCGACGAATGCGGCGCCGGTGGCGGGCGTCGGCACCGTGAGCCAGTGGGTGGACCGGTCCGACAAGTCCTCGGCCGAGGATCGCGTCGTCCTTCACGCGGTGCCCGGTGGACTCGGCATCGACTGGACGATGCAGGACAACACGGTGGCGCTCGTTCATCGCTCAGCTCTCGTTCGGGGGGCCGGCATCATGTCCCAGCGCGCACGCGACACGGCCGCGGCTGCGGGAGCGTACTCGGCCGGTCGTGTGCAGCTGCCGTCGCTGTCGGGTGCGGACCAGCAGTACGTCGCCCAGCGTGTCGTGCCGTTCATCCCGGGGGCCGACGGCAGCACGGTGCTCCTGCCCCTGTCCGCCGTGACCTCCACGACCGATCGCCTGGACGATGCCAAGGCGACGTTGAGGGTGCTCTCCAGCGACGCGTCGGTCGCGAACGAGAAGCGCCTGACCAGCGCTCTGGCCGCCGTGGGCCTCCCGGTGCTCGAGGTGGATCGGACGAGCACCCGCAAGGAGACCTACGACCGTTCGGCGTCCGCTTGGGGCCTCCAGCTCGGGATGGCGGTGGCTGTGGCCGCCGTGCTCGTGGCGCTGCTGGTGATCCTGGTCGCGGCGGTGACGTCGTGGCGAGAGCGGTCCCGGGACTTCGCGTCCCTGCGACTGGCCGGCGTGCCGGTGAGGGAGCTGCGGCGGGCGGCCGTGCTGGACCAGGCAGTGATCGTGGTCCTCGCGGTCGTCCTGGGCGCGGTGGCGGGAGTTGTGGGCAGCGCGCTGAGTCTGGAGCGGATCCCGTTGTTCGCGGTGGCACCGGACATCCCGGTCATTCATCTGGATACGCGGTGGTGGGTCGTCCTCGCGGTGACCCTCGCTCTCGGCGCCGCACTCCTCGTCGCGGCGATCGCGGTCGCGCGGGCGGTCGTCGGAAAGGCCCATCTGGTACGAGCGAAGGAGCTGGTGTGAGTAGCAACGGAGTAGCGGTCGAGACACGTGGCCTGGTCCACATCTACCGGGCGGACGGGCACGACGTCGCGGCGCTCGCCGGGGTCGACCTCGCAGTGGCACCCGGCGACACGCTGGCGCTGCTCGGCCCGTCCGGCTCGGGGAAGTCGACGCTGCTGACGCTGTGCGGCGGTCTGCTGCGCCCGAGCGCCGGCCGCCTCAGCGTGGGGGAGCACGAGCTCACGACGATGACCGAGCGTGAGCTGGACGTCATGCGGGCCCGCGACGTCGGGATGATGCTGCAGGGCGCCTCCCGCAACCTCATCCCGTACCTCACCCCGCGCGAGAACGTCGCCTTCGCCCAGGGCGCCGCTCGCAAGGCCGGCAAGGAGGTACCCGTCCCCGGCGAGGTGCTGGAGCAGGTGGGTATGGACGAGCACGCCGATGCTGCGCTCAAGGACCTCACCCCCGGTCACCTCCAGCTCACCGCGCTGGCCGTCGGAGTGGCGGCACGGCCGGGGCTGCTGCTCGCCGACGAGCCGACCAGCCAGCTCCATCACGACGCGAAAGCGACTGTCCTTCAGGCGATATCGGACATCAACGCTACCAACGGCACCACCGTCGTCCTGGTCACGCACGACCCCGACGTCGCGGCTGCAATGGGCCGCACCATCACCATCCGGGACGGTCGGATCGGGGCGGAGGGCCGCGACGGTGAGGAGTACGCCGTCGTCACCGCGGACGGCTCTCTGCCCCTGCCGCCGCACGTCCTGGACGACCTCCCACCCGGCACGCTCGTCCGCGTGCACCACACCGAGAGCGGCTGGCAGCTGCACCCCTTCGACGAAGGAGACGAGCGATGAGGATCGGACGGCGCAGGACCGAGACGGACCCGGGCGACGGCGTCGTCGTGGAGCTCGCCGGGCGGTCCGCGCGACTCCGGGACGAGCCCGAGGTCGTGCAGGAGCGGGAACGTGCTCGCCTGCCGCTCACGGTCGTCGGCGTCAGCGGCGGGTACGACGGGGTCGACGTCGTCCACGACGTCGCGTTCGAGGCGCAGCCGGGTGACATCCTCGCGATCACCGGGCCGTCGGGCGCCGGCAAGTCCACCTTGCTGTGGACGCTGATGGGGGCGCAGGGGGCCAGCGGCGGTCGGGTCCAGGTCGGTGCCCAGCGCATCGGCTCCCACGCCGACGCGCTGGAGGCCGGCGTCCGGCTGATGCCGCAGGGCAACGCGCTGGCCGCCACCCTCACGGCCGCCGAGAACATCGTGCTGCCGCTGCTGGCCACCGGCGTGGAACCCGCGCAGGCCGAGGCGCGTGCCGCGCAGTCGCTCGACGCAGTCGGGCTCGGCGACAGCGGCGACCACCTGGTCGAGGAGCTGTCCGGCGGCCAGCAGCAGCGCGCGGCGGCGGCGCGCCTGCTCGCCGCGTCCGCGGACGTCCTGCTGGCCGACGAGCCGACCAGCGACCTCGACGCCGTCAACCGGGCCCGCATCATGGCGCTGCTGCGCGCCGAGGCTCGTGCCGGAGCGGTCGTCGTCGTGACCACGCACGACCCGGAGGCCGCGGCCGAGGCCGACGCCGAGATCCACCTCGACGAGGGCCGGATGACGTGGGTACGGGGGCGCGAGCGTGCGGAGCGCGAGGAAGGCGTGCCCGCGCAGTAGGTTGGCGCGGATGAGCGGCCACACACCCCTGCCCTTCGACCCGATCCAGCGGGCCGCTCAGCTGTGGCGCGAACGCTGGGGTGACGACGCGCCGTACGCGGCGATGGCGTCGGCGACCTCCGTCATGAGGGCCCAGCAGCTGCTGCTCGCCGAGCTGGACGGCGCCCTGGCGCCGTTCCGGCTGACGTTCGCGCGGTACGAGGCGCTGGTCCTGTTGACCTTCTCCAGCGTTGACGGGCTGCCGATGAGCAAGGTGGGGGAGCGGCTGATGATCCACCCGACGAGTGCGACCAACATCGTGCAGCGGCTCGTGGCGCAGGGGCTGGTCGAGCGAGTCCCGAACCCGCGGGACGGCCGCGGCGCGCTCGCGCGCATCACGGCAGAGGGCCGCGAGGTGATGGAGCGCGCCGCGCGGGCGCTGCACGACATCGAGTTCGGCATGGGCGCCCTCGACGCGAGCGAGCACGCCGAGCTGTTCGGGCTGCTGCACACGCTGCGGGTCGGGCGCGGTGACTTCGTCGAGTCCGACTGACGGCCAAGGAGATCCGGTGCCCGAACCCCTCGACGTGCTCGTGTTCTACGTACCGGTCGACGCGGCCGACGCCGTCCTGGACGCGGTGTTCGCGGCCGGTGCCGGGGCGATCGGCGACTACGACCGGTGCGCCTTCCGGGTCCGCGGCACCGGCCAGTTCCGCCCGCTCGACGGTGCTGATCCGGCGATCGGGTCGGTGGGCGCGGTGGAGCGGGTCGAGGAGGAGCGCGTCGAGCTCGTCCTGCCGCGCCGCCTGCGGGACGAGGTCGTCACCGCCCTGCGCGCCGCCCACCCGTACGAGGAACCGGCGTTCCACGTGCTGGAGACCGCCTGACGGCCGACCTGACATTGCGTCGACGGAGTGCGTGAGAGGTGGGGTCGCTCGTCGGTTTCGACAACTACTTGGACGTCCACGTAATCTGGCTCACATGACGAGTACGCCGCAGCAGGGCAGCGGTCGCGAGCGTTGGGCGCAGCGATTCGCCGGAGCACAGTCCAAGGGCCAGGTGCGCGACGCCGACTTCACCACCCTGTCGGGGATGGCGGTCGAGCCGGTGTACGGCCCGGCCGAGGGCGAGGTGCCCGAGCGGATCGGCTGGCCGGGGGAGTTCCCCTTCACCCGTGGTCTCTACCCGACCGGCTACCGCGGCCGGACCTGGACGATCCGGCAGTTCGCCGGCTTCGGCAACGCCGTCCAGACCAACGAGCGGTACAAGCTGATCCTGCAGCGCGGCGGCGGCGGTCTGTCCGTCGCCTTCGACATGCCCACCTTGATGGGCCGTGACTCCGACGACGCCCTCGCCCTCGGCGAGGTCGGCCACTGCGGTGTGGCGATCGACTCCGCCGCCGACATGGAGGTCCTCTTCCAGGACATCCCGCTGCAGGACGTCACCACGTCCATGACGATCTCCGGCCCGGCCGTCCCGGCGTTCTGCATGTACCTCGTCGCCGCCGAGCGTCAGGGCGCCGACATCAGCAAGCTCAACGGCACGCTGCAGACCGACATCTTCAAGGAGTACATCGCCCAGAAGGAGTGGCTCTTCGCGCCCGAGCCGCACCTGCGTCTCATCGGCGACCTGATGGAGTACACCTCGGCCAAGATCCCGGCGTACAAGCCGCTGTCGGTCTCCGGCTACCACATCCGCGAGGCCGGCTCGACGGCCGCGCAGGAGCTCGCGTTCACCCTCGCCGACGGGTTCGGGTACGTCGAGCTGGGCCTCTCCCGCGGCCTGGACGTCGACACCTTCGCGCCCGGTCTGTCCTTCTTCTTCGACAGCCACCTGGACTTCTTCGAGGAGATCGCCAAGTTCCGCGCCGCCCGCCGCATCTGGGCGCGCTGGCTGCGCGACGTCTACGGCGCCAAGACCGACAAGGCGCAGTGGCTGCGCTTCCACACCCAGACGGCCGGCGTCTCGCTGACCGCCCAGCAGCCGATGAACAACGTCGTCCGGACGGCCGTCGAGGCGCTGGCCGCGGTCCTCGGCGGGACGAACTCGCTGCACACCAACGCCCTGGACGAGACGCTCGCGCTGCCGACCGACCAGTCGGCCGAGGTCGCGCTGCGGACCCAGCAGGTGCTGATGGAGGAGACCGGCGTCGTCAACGTCGCCGACCCGCTCGGCGGCTCCTGGTACGTCGAGGCGCTCACCGACCAGATCGAGGCCGAGGCGGAGAAGATCTTCGACAAGATCCTCACGATGGGCGGCAGCAGCGTCATGTCCGCCGACACCGAGGGCCTTGCCGCCCAGGTGCAGGCCGGCATCGGGCGTACGGACAAGGGCGTCTGGCCGATCACTGAGGGCATCCTGCGCGGCATCGAGGACGGCTGGTTCATGTCCGAGATCGCCGAGGCCGCCTTCCAGTACCAGACGGCGCTGGAGAAGGGCGACAAGAAGGTCGTCGGCGTCAACGTGCACACCGAGTCGATGGCGCACGAGCTGGAGATCCTGCGGGTCAGCCACGAGGTGGAGCGCGAGCAGGTCCGCGCGCTCGCCGACCGCAAGGCCGGCCGCGACCAGGCCGCGGTCGACGCCGCCCTGGCGACGATGTGCGACGTGGCGCGCGGCGAGGGCAACCTCATCGAGCCGATGCTCACGGCCGTGCGCGCCGAGGCGACCATGGGCGAGATCTGCGACGCGCTGCGCGACGTGTGGGGCGTCTACCGGGAGCCCGCGCGCTTCTGAGGCCGGGCGGGCGCGTCCCGGGACGCGCCCGCAGGGGTGCCCGGTTCACCCGGACGCGCCGGTCGGCGACAATGGCGTCATGACCCAGCAGCCCCTCAATGCAGCCGCGCTCCGTGGCGCCGTCGATCTGTCCGGTCTGGCCAAGCGGCCCGCGTCCGGGGGCGGCGCCTCCGGTGGCGCGCCGGCCGGTGGGCAGGACCCCGCCACGGGTGGTCCGCAGGACGGTCTCGTCGTCGAGATCGACGCCCAGGGCTTCAGCAGCCTGGTGACCGCCTCGACGCGCTACCCGGTCGTCATCACCCTCTGGGCGACCTCGCAGCCTGCGTCGCGCACGCCCGTCGACGAGCTCGCGCGGGTCGTGCGCAAGCAGGAGGGACGCGTCCAGCTCGGCATCGTCGACATCGACCAGGCGCCCGAGATCGCCCAGGCCTTCCAGCAGCTCGGGCAGGCGGCCCAGCTGCCACCCGGTACGCCCATGACGACCGTGGCGTTCCTGCAGGGGCAGCCGATGCCGCTGCCGCCCATCCCGTCCGAAGAGGCCGCCGAGCAGCTCATCGGCGAGCTGCTCAAGGTCGCCGTCAGCAACGGCGTCGCGGGTCGGGTGCCGGGTGACCACAGCGCCGACGCGCCCGAGGGTGACGACGCCGACGAGCAGGACGAGGACGAGCTCTCGCCGCTGCACCAGCAGGCGTACGACGCCATCGAGCAGGGCGACTACGCCGCCGCGATCACCGCGTACGAGCGGGCCCTCGCCGCTGACAAGGACGACGAGGACGCGCGGCTGGGGCTCGGCCAGGTCCGCCTCCTGCAGCGCACCGAGGGCGCCGACCTCCAGCAGGCCCGGGCCGCGGCCGCCGCCGACCCGAGCGACGTGGAGGCCGCCAAGACCGTCGCCGACCTCGACGTGCTCGGCGGCCACGTGGAGGACGCGTTCACCCGCCTCATCGACGTGGTCAAGGCGACCGCGGGCGATGAGCGCAACGCTGCCCGCGAGCACCTGATCAGCCTGTTCGACATCGTCGGCTCCACCGACCCACGCGTGAAGAAGGCCCGCACGGCCCTGATGTCGGCGCTGTACTGACCGCTGGTGCTGCTGCGCCTGCCCGATCCCGAGCGTCGATTCGCCACGGTCGAGCTCGACAGCCCCGGCCTGCGCGGGGAGTGTGAGTGGCGGGCGGGCGCGTGGCGCAGACGGATCGGGCGGCCACGCACGCAGCGCATCGAGTACCACTTCCGCGTCGTCGACCGTCGCGGTCGGGTCCGTCACCTGCTGGACCCGACCGCCACGTGCACCGTACGAACCTCGTTCGGCCCGCGATCGGTGTGGGAGGCCGGTCGTTACCGGGCACCGGACTGGCTGGACCAGCCCGGCGTCAGCGGCTCGATGACGCCGCTGGAGCTGCCCAGTGAGCTGGCCGTCCCCCTGCCGGTGATGGTCTGGGTCCCGCGCGGGCTGCGGTCGCACCAGCCGGCGCCGCTGCTGTGGTGCCACGACGGTCCGGAGTACGCCGAGCGGGCGGACCTGCTGCGTTGGGCCGCCTCTCACGTACGCGCACGTACCCTCCCGCCGTTCCGGCTGGTGCTGGCCCAACCCGTCCGACGCCTGCAGTGGTACGCCGCGTCACCCGGCTACCTGCGCTCGGTCGACCTCGCGCTCGAGGCGTTGCGGGAGCGGTACCGGGTCCGGGCGCCGCTGGCGTTCATGGGCGCCAGCCTGGGCGGCCTGACCTCGCTGCTGGTGGGGATGCGCCGCGACGACGTCGGCGCGGTGCTGGCGCAGTCCGGCTCGTTCTTCGATCCGCGGCTCGATGACCAGGAGAGCGACTTCGGCGGTTTCGGCCGCATCACCCGGGCCGTCGACGGCGTCCGGTCCGGGCGGTGGCGACGGGCCGGCGCGGGTCCGCAGGTCGCCCTCACCTGCGGGCGGCACGAGGAGAACTACGCCAACAACAAGGCGATGGCCAAGGCGCTGCGGCGGCGCCGGGTCCCCGTACGGCTCACCGACGTCGCCGACCTGCACAACTACACCGCGTGGCGCGATGCGCTCGATCCGATCTGGCCGAATCTCTTACGGGAGACCTGGACTGCGACAGGATGAGTGACGTGGACGGCCAGCGCGTGGACCTACCCGTTCCCGGTCGAGACGTCTCCCTGGGGGTGATCCGGCACGGGCACTTCGGGCGGCCGGTGCTGGTCTTCCCGAGCGAGGGCGGCCGGGCCGAGGACTTCGCGGCGCACGGCATGACCGACGCCGTGCGCGACCTGCTCGACCAGGGGCGGGTGTCCTTCTTCTGCGTCGACTCCGCCGACCAGCACACCTGGTCCGACAACAGCCTCACGACCGAGGAGCGCGCCCACGGCCACCAGGTCTACACGCGCTGGCTCGAGGAGTCGGTCCTGCCGTGGATCCACCAGCAGCTCGGCGGCCGGCAGGAGATCGCGACACTCGGGGTCTCGATGGGCGCCTACCACGCGGTCCACTTCGCCCTGACCCACGCCGACGTGGCGCCGCTGGCGATGGGCCTGTCCGGCAACTACGACGTCACCAGCTGGCACGGCTGGGGTGAGCGCGGCGAGGCGACGTACTTCGCCAACCCCACCGACTACGTCGCCGGCATGCACGGCGGCCACCTGGACTGGATCCGCTCGCGGGTGGGCGTGCTGCTCGTCGTCGGCCAGGGCGCGTTCGAGACGCATCCGACGGGCGCGCTGCCGTCCAGCCGCGCCTTCGCCGCGCTGCTGGGGAGCAAGGGCATCCCGCACCAGCTCGACCTGTGGGGCGAGGACGTCGCCCACGACTGGCCCTGGTGGCAGCGCCAGCTCGCCCATCATCTGCCGAGATTCTGCTGACGAGGTCGTCGTCCGGACGATCGCGCCGACAGTCGTCCTCGCGACGACGGAAAGGGGCCTCACGTGGCCGAGCACCTCATCGGTCTGCTGCTGGGAGCGGAGGAGGACTGGCCGCGCGCGTTCGAGGAGCTGTTGCGGCGCGTCGGTCCGGTCAGTGCCCCCGACGGGACGACGCACGAGCTGCGCAGCGAGCGACTCACCATCGAGCCGTTCAACCTGCGCGCCAAGCCGCGGACCGACCTGGTGATCGACCGCCTCGCCCACTGGTACTACCACCCGCGCGAGTGGCTGAAGAAAGCCGCGCTGATGGACGACGTGTACCTGCTGAACAGCCCTTTCACGTTCCAGTCGATGGAGAAGCACTCCGCGTACTGCGCGCTGATGCGGCTGGGCATGAACGTCCCCGAGACGGTCCTGGTGCCGTACAAGAACCCGGTCGACAACGTGCGCTGGGCGTACACCTCCAGCAAGTACAACCGCTCGTTCGACCTGGACTCCGTCGCGGCCGAGCTGGGCTACCCCATGTTCATGAAGCCGTTCGACGGCGGGGCGTGGCGCGGCGTCTCGATGATCGCCGACGAGTCCGCGCTGCACCGCGCGTACGACGAGTCCGACGAGATGCTGATGCACCTGCAGAAGGCCGTCGACGGGTTCGAGGTGTTCGCCCGCGCCCTCACGATCGGCCCCGAGACGATGGTGATGAAGTTCCGGCCGGACCAGCCGATGCACGACCGGTACGCCGTCTCGCACGACTTCCTCGACCCGGCGGTCGGGCAGGAGACCGTGACCATCGCCCAGACGGTGAACGCGTTCTTCCGGTGGGAGTTCAACTCCTGCGAGATGCTCGTCAAGGACGGCGTGGTCCACCCCATCGACTACGCCAACGCCTGCCCGGACGTCGCGCTCACCTCGCTGCACTACTACTTCCCCTGGGCGATCCGGTCGCTGCTGAAGTGGTCGATCTTCTGCACGGTGACCGGGCGCAAGGCGCGCACGCAGGTCGACCCGGACCCGTGGTTCGCGGTCGCCGACGACCCGTCCCTGTCGTACGAGGACAAGCTCGCGGCGTACCAGCGGCTCTCGGACGACCACTTCCAGACGCAGGAGTACCGCGAGTTCGTCGAGAAGGCGCTCCCGCACGTGGACGAGCTGGTGCTGGACTGGGTGCAGTCCGACGACTTCGACCGGCTGCTGGTCGAGACGGTGCAGTCGACGTACCCGGTCGCCGAGCACGAGCGGTTCCTCGGCCACTTCCGCGGGCTGACCGGCCTGTGGTCACGCGACGAGGCCGCCCGCCTCGGCTGACGAGCGCACCGAAGCCCCGCCGTACGGCACCCGCCGTACGGCCGCCACCTCGTCGGTCGAGTGCGCGTGTCCTGCTGGATGTGGACCCTTGGGTTCAGGGTGCTGTTGCAACGAGGAGTTCGTTGAGCTTCTCTGCTGGAGTCTGCCAGTGGTGGCGTTGGCGGGGTCGTCCGTTGAGCTGGATCGCGACGCGGTCGAGGTCGTCTTGGGTGTAGGTGCGGAAGTTGGTGCTGGTGCGGGGGAAGTACTGGCGCAGCAGCCCGTTGGTGTTCTCGTTGCTGCCGCGCTGCCAGGGTGAGTGCGGGTCGCAGAAGAACACCTGGCAGCCGGTGGCCAGGGTGAACCGGGCGTGCTCGGCCATCTCCGGGCCCTGGTCCCAGGTCAGTGAGCGGGCCAGGTGAGCTGGTAGCCGTCCCATCAGGCGGGTCAGGACGGTGATGACCTGCTCGCTGACTCGTGACTGGGGCAGGGCGCCGAGCATGACGTACCCGGTGGAGCGCTCCACCAGGGTCACGACCGCGCTGGAGCCGCGGGCACCGATGACCAGGTCACCTTCCCAGTGCCCGGGCACGGCCCGGTCGGCTACCTCGGCCGGGCGGGTGGAGATGTGCAGCCCCTCGATCCATGGCTTGCGTGATCGGGTCGCTGCTGCGCCGGTCCGGGACTGTGGCTTGCGTACCGTCCGCCCCGAGCGCAGCGCGACCTGGCGGCCCAGCTCAGCACGCAGGCTGCCACGTCCTTGGATGTAGATCGCCTGGTAGATCGTCTCGTGTGACACCCACATCTCCGGCCGGCTCGGGTACTGCGCACGCAACCAGTGTGCGACCTGCTGCGGCGACCACTGCTGACCCAGCAGTCCGGCGACGGTGTGCCACAGCGGTGGTAGCGGCCCACCCCACGGTGGGCGCAGCTTGCCGCCGTGACAGCGCCGGGCACGGACCCGGTACTTGTGCTGAGCCGTTCGGTGCTCGTACACCCACCGGTAGCACCCGCCCCGACGACCCGTCCCGACCGCGTGCCGCCCCGAGGGCGACCTCGCCCCGGAACCACCCATCCGCGCACCTCGGTAGGAGTTGTTGCGTCGCACCTCCCGCCACACCGTGCTCCGGTCCCGACCGATCACCGCAGCGATCTGCGGGAACGTCAGGTCCTGACCGAACAACACCTCGATCTGAGCACGCTCCGACAACGACAACCGCTTTCCAGGCATGAGCACATCCTTCGCCGTGCTCGTTGCAACAGCTCCCTGAAACCGCCACCGCAAAACCAGCAGGACACGCGCACTCGACCGGGATCACCGCCCGGACCGGCGGCGAAAGCTGGCGAGTGGCACAGGTATGCGTGTACTGGCGATCAACTTCTGCCGGAGGGGTTTCTTAGGGTGAGGTCGTGACGACGAGCGCGCCGCTGCGTGCGGACCCGGACTTCCGGCGCTACTGGGCTGCGCGGACGGTCTCGGTCGCCGGGTCGCTCGCGACCTTGGTCGCTCTGCCGGTCCTGGTCTACCGGCTGACCGGCTCGGCTGCGCTCACCGCGATCACGACCACGCTCGAGGCGGCGCCGTACCTGATCTTCGGGCTGTTCGCCGGCGCGATCGCCGACCGGCACGACCGGCAGCGCGTGATGGTCGCGGCCGACCTGGCGAACGCCGCCGTGATCTCGTCCGTACCCCTCGCCTGGTGGCTCGGGCACCTCACCGTGGTGCACGCGCTCGTCGTGGCGTTCACCGTGCAGAGCCTGTTCACCTTCTTCGACGGCGCCAACTTCGGCGCGCTGCCGGTCCTCGTCGGCAGCGAACGCATCGGCGCGGCGAACTCGGCGATCTTCGGTGTCGGCGGCGTGCTCGACCTGGTGATGCCCGCGAGCGTCGGCCTGCTGCTGGCGGTCTGGTCGCCCGCGACGATCCTCGCGCTGGACGCGGCCAGCTTCGTCGCCTCGGCCCTGCTGGTCCGCTCCATCGGCCGACCGCTGTCCGTACCGCGCGAGCACGCCGGGCCGCTGCGCCCGGCGGCGATCCTGCGTGACGTCCGCGAGGGTGTCGGCTTCCTGTGGCGCCACGTCGGCGTCCGGACGACGACGGCGGTCGGGACGCTGCAGTCGATCGCGGGCGCCGCGTTCATGTCGCTGGCGGTCGCGTTCTCCGACCGGGTGCTCGGGGTCGGCACGTCCGGCTGGCGGTTCGGGCTGCTGTACAGCGTGTGGGGGATCGGCGGCATCGTGGCCGCCGCGCTCGTCCCGCGGCTGCTCGGCGTCACCTCACCCGGGCGGCTCGTCGCGGCGGCGCTGCCGTTCTCCGGCGTCGCCGGGGTCGCGGTCGCGCTGTCGCCGAGCTGGGCCGCCGCCGTGACGGCGATGGTGGTCTGGGGCGTGGCGTACCAGGTCGTGCTGATCGCCTCGCTCACCTACCGCCAGCAGGTGACACCGGAGGCGATGCTGGGGCGCGTCAACATGGCCGGCCGGATGCTGTCCTGGGGCATCGGGTGGACCGCCGGCTCGCTCGGCGCGGGCGCACTCGCCCGCCTCGTCGATGTGCGTGCGGCGATGGTCGCGCTGACCTGCGCCGGTCTGGTCGCCGCGGCGCTCGCGTGGCTGTCGCCGTTGCGTCGGCAGCCGGACCCGGCGGCGGCCTGAGCCCGCCCACGCCGGCGTCGGGGCTGTCGGTGTTCGAATGTATGTTCGATTCATGGTCATCGAGACGTCCCCTGCTGCCGTGCCCGGCCGGGTGTCGGCAGTCGTGCGTGGAGCGCCGACGGCGTTGGGGGCGCTGTCCTCGGTCCTCTCCCGGGTGGATCACGCTGGTCTGTGGGCGTTGTCCGGCGCTGCGCTGGAGGAGCTGCTGGTCTCGGCGGCGGCGGTGCGTGCGGCGCTGGACCGGGTCGAGGTCGCCGCGGTTCGGGAGGGGCTGGCACGGGGGTTGCCTGCCGAGCACGGGTACGGCGCCGTCGACTGGGTACGACGGTGTCAGCAGCGCGCCGGTGGTGCGGCGGTGGCCGACCCGGCGCACGTCGCGCGGTTGCTGCGAGTCGCGGCGACCGCGGAGCGAGATGCGGCTCAGCAGGTGTGGCAGCAGTTCGCCACGGGCCATCTGTCGTTGGGCAAGGCCGACCAGGTGGCGCGGTTCGAGCGAGAGATGTCGCCGATCGTCTCTACTGACGATGCGCAGTCAGCGGTGGCGGACCTCGTCAGGGCAGCGAGCGACTCCGCTGACGGGACGGGGCTGACGCCGCGAGGGCTGCGGACGGCGATCCGGTATGCCGGTGAGCTGATGAAGCCCGAGCCCGCCCTCGACGCCGAGCACGATGCACGGGCGCGGGCTCGGTCGTTGGTGAAGCAGCCTGGCCCGGCGGGGCTGTGCGAGTACCGGTTGCTCCTCGATCCGGACGGGTCGGCGGTCGTGGACGCCGCGGTCGCGGCGTTGTCGGCCCCGGTTCCTGGGCCGCACGGCGAACCGGATCCACGCAGCGCGGCGTTGCGGCGGGCCGACGCCTTGGTCGAGGTCGTGCGTCGCGGCGTGTCCTCGCCCGGTGCGGCGCCGAAGACGTCCAAGGCACAGGTGGTCGTGACGATGACCCTGGGCGAGCTGCTCAGCCGGATGCCCGCTGCGCAGCCACAGGGTGCAGGGGTGACGGCCACCGGCGAGGTGCTGTCGGCGTCGGAGGTCCGCCGCCACGCCTGCGATGCGGGGATCGTCCCGATGGTCCTCGGTTCGGCCGGTGAGGTGCTGGACGTCGGTGCGCAGGTGCGGCTGTTCACCACGGCCCAGCGGCTGGCGCTGTGGCGTCGAGACCGCGGATGCAGCTACCCGGGATGCACGATCCCGGCCCAGTGGTGCGACGCACACCACGTCGTGTGGTGGTCCCGCGGGGGTCCCACCGACCTGTCGAACGCGGCACTGCTGTGCGGACGGCATCACACGGTGGTCCACCGCCGTGATCTGGCCGCGCAGGTGACGCCGACCGGCGTGGTGTGGGATCTGGTGCCCGGTTCCGGCGCCGGCCCGCCATGGCAAGCTGCCCGGTGAGTCGGTGAGTCGGTGAGTCGGTGAGTCGGTGAGTCGGTGAGGCGTGGTCGAGGCCCTCGCGGGCGCTCGGCGTCGATGGCGCGCGGCTAGCGACGCCTCGGCGCGCCGCGTGTGCCACGTACCCGCGTCAGGCCGGGGAGACCGGCGCCACCTCGGCCTCCGGCTGGCGCTTGAGGATCTCCAGCACCGTCTCGGCGACCGTCATGTGCGAGGTGTCCAGCCACAGGCCCGCGCGGCGCGTGCCGCTCTCGACCGACTCCCACAGCCCCTGGATCGTGAACCCGTCACGGTAGGCGTCGCCGCCGCGCTCCATGTCGCGCAGCCGGACGGTGTCCTGCGACGGGTGCAGCATCACCAGGTGCACGGTCTCCGGGGCGGCGAGCTCGAGGAAGTCCTCCAGGTAGTCGCCGAAGATGTTGTCCGCGATCACCGCGTCGAAGCCCGCGGTGCGGTACGTGTCCGCGAGCACCAGCGCGCCGACGTACCGGAACAGCAGCTGCTCGATGGCCTCCTGGCTGGCGGGCTCGCTCATCGGCTCACGGCCGCTGACCACGACGCTGCCCACCAGGTCCCCGTCGATGAAGACCGACCGGTTGAGGGTCCTGGCCAGAGCCGTCCCGATGGTCGTCTTGCCTGCTCCCTGGATGCCGGTGATGACGAACAGCCGGCCGCGCTCACTACTCATGCCTGCAGGGCCTGCGACACGACCTCGCGCGCCGCGGCCTGCACCTCCTTCAGGTGGTCCTCGCCGCGGAAGGACTCCGCGTAGATCTTGTAGACGTCCTCGGTACCCGACGGGCGCGCCGCGAACCACGCGCTCTCAGTGGTGACCTTGAGCCCGCCGATCGCGGCGTCGTTGCCCGGCGCCTGCGTCAGCTTGGCGGTGATCGCCTCATCCGCGAGCTCGGTCGCGGTGACGTCCTCGGCGCTCAGCGCGGCGAGCTTGGCCTTCTGCTCCCGGTCGGCCGGTGCGTCCACGCGGGCGTACGCGGGTGCGCCGTGCTCAGCGGCGAGCTCCGCGTAGTGCTCGGACGGAGAGCGGCCGGTCGCCGCGAGGATCTCCGAGGCGAGCAGGGCCAGGATGATGCCGTCCTTGTCGGTGGTCCACACCGTCCCGTCGTGGCGCAGGAAGGACGCGCCGGCGGACTCCTCGCCGCCGAATCCCACACTGCTGTCGAGGAGCCCGGGCACGAACCACTTGAATCCGACCGGGACCTCCCACAGCTCCTTGCCCAACCCGGCGGCGACGCGGTCGATCATCGAGGACGACACCAGGGTCTTGCCGATGCGTTCGGACGCCCAGCCCGGGCGGGCGCCGCCGTAGAGGTACTGGATGGCCACCGCGAGGTAGTGGTTGGGGTTCATCAGGCCGCCGTCCGGCGTGACGACGCCGTGCCGGTCGGAGTCGGCGTCGTTGCCGGTGGCGATCTGGAACTCGTCCTTGCGCGCGATCAGCGACGCCATCGCGCTGGGGGAGGAGCAGTCCATCCGGATCTTCTCGTCCCAGTCGAGCGTCATGAACCGCCACGTGGGGTCGACCTTGGGGTTCACGACCGTCAGGTCGAGACCGTGACGCTCGGCGATCTCACCCCAGTACGCGACGCTGGCGCCGCCCAGAGGGTCGGCGCCGATGCGGACGCCGGCATTCCGGATGCGTTGCACGTCAACGACGTTCGGCAGATCGTCGACGTACGTGCCGAGGAAGTCGTACGCCTGTGCGGCACCCCGGGCGCGGGCGTACGGCATGCGCTTGACGTCCTTCAGGCCCGCGCGTAGGTACGCGTTCGCCGTCGCGGCGATGACCTTGGTGGCGTCCGAGTCGGCAGGGCCACCGTGCGGGGGGTTGTACTTGAATCCACCGTCGCTCGGCGGGTTGTGCGACGGCGTCACCACGATGCCGTCGGCGAGCCCGGAACCCTTGGCGTCCAACGACTTCCCGCGGTTGGCGCGCAGGATCGCGTGCGACACCGCGGGAGTCGGGGTGTACCCGTCGCGGTCGTCGACCAGCACGGTGACGTCGTTGGCGGCGAGCACCTCCAGCGCCGACGCCCAGGCCGGCTCGGACAGGCCGTGGGTGTCGCGTCCGATGAACAGCGGCCCGTCGAAACCCTGGTCGCGCCGGTAGTCGACGATCGCCTGGGTCGTGGCGAGGATGTGGTGCTCGTTGAAGGCAGTTCGCAGCGACGAGCCCCGGTGGCCGGACGTGCCGAACGCGACCTGCTGGTCGACGTTCTCGGGGTCCGGCTGCTGGGTGTAGTACGCGGTCACCAGGTGAGCGACGTCGACCAGGTCGCGGTCCTGCGCCGGCTGCCCCGCACGACTCGTGCTCATCGCTTCTCCTCCGTGATCTCGGACATCCCGCCGGTCGAGCCGTTCATCCCGCCGGTCGAGGCGTTCGTCCCGCCGGTTGAGGCGTTCGTCCCGCCGGTTGAGCCGGGCGAGGCGCTAGCCGAGTCCGAGTCGAAACCTGGTGCGGTCCGGGGAGACTCGGCGTCCGCGGCTGCGGGGGTCTCGATACGACCTCCGCTAGCGCTCCGGTCCACTCGACCGGCGGAGCGAGCGGAGTCGACCTGGGTGTCGGGATCGTCGGGGACGAGCCAGACGGCGGAGAGCGGGCCGACGGTGACGCGTGCCGAAGCGGGCTGCCCGTCGGCCGGATCATCCGTCGCCTCGACGACGCCGAGGTTGCCGACCCCGCTGCCGCCGTACGACGCGGCGTCGGTGTTCAGCACCTCGCGCCACGCGCCGGCGAACGGGAGGCCGACCTGCATCGCGGTGTGCTCCGAGCCGCTGAAGTTCACGACCACCGCGACGACCGCGCGCTCGTCGTCCCGCGTCCGGCGCAGGAAGGAGAAGGTGTTCCGGGCGGCGTCGTCCGCCTGGATCCACTGGAAACCGCCGGGCTGGTGGTCCTGCTCCCACAGCGCCGCGTGCTCGCGGTAGACGCGGTTGAGGTCCTTGGTCAGCGCGTGCACGCCCCAGTGCGCCGGTTGGTCCAGCAGCCACCAGTCGAGGCTGCGGCCATCGGCCCACTCCGACTCCTGCGCGAACTCACATCCCATGAACAGCAGCTGCTTGCCGGGGTGGGCCCACATGTAGGCGAGGTACGCGCGCAGGTTCGCCAGCTGCTCCCACCGGTTGCCCGGCATCTTGCGCAGCAGCGACCCCTTGCCGTGGACCACCTCGTCGTGGCTGATCGGCAGCACGAAGTGCTCGCTCCACGCGTACGTGAGCCCGAACGTCAGCTTGTTGTGGTGGTACTGGCGGTAGACGGGCGACTTCGCCAGGTAGTCCAGCGAGTCGTGCATCCACCCCATGTTCCACTTGAACCCGAAGCCGAGGCCGCCCTGCGCGGTCGGCGCGCTGACACCCGGCCAGGAGGTGGACTCCTCGGCGATCGTCACGATGCCTGGAACCCGTTTGTACGCAGTGGCGTTCGTCTCCTGCAGCAGCTGGACCGCCTCGAGGTTCTCGCGACCACCGTCACGGTTGGGCACCCACTCGCCGGGGTTGCGCGAGTAGTCGAGGTAGAGCATCGAGGCGACGCCGTCGACGCGCAGCCCGTCGGCGTGGAACTCCTCCAGCCAGTAGATCGCGTTGGCCACCAGGAAGTTGCGGACCTGCGGCCGGCCGAAGTCGAAGATGTACGAGCCCCACTCGGGGTGCCACCCGCGCCGCGGGTCCGGGTGCTCGTACAGCGGTGTGCCGTCGAACCGCGCCAGCGCCCACTCATCGGTCGCGAAGTGACCCGGCACCCAGTCCAGGATCACGCCGATGCCGTTCTGGTGCAGCGTGTCCACGAGGTACTTGAAGTCGTCCGGGTCGCCGAGGCGGGAGTTCGGCGCGTAGTAGCTGGTCACGTGGTAGCCCCAGCTCGGCGGGTACGGGTGGTCCATCACCGGCATCAGCTCGACGTGGGTGAACCCGAGGTCCTTGACGTAGTTGACCAGGTGCTCGGCGAGGTCGCGGTAGCTCTGCCCTTGCCGCCACGAGGTGAGGTGCACCTCGTACACGCTCATCGGAGAGTTCGTCGCCGAGTGCTCGGCCCGCTCGCGCAGCCAGCCCTCGTCGCCCCACTCGTACGCCGACTCGGTCACCAGCGATGCGGTCTTCGGGGCGGTCTGGGCCAGCCGCGCCATGGGATCGGCCTTCTGCCGCCAGGCGCCGTCCGGTCCGAGGATCTCGAACTTGTAGTGCGTGCCCGCGTCGACGCCGGGGACGAAGATCTCCCAGATGCCGCTCGTACCGAGCACGCGCATCTGGTGACCGAGGCCCGACCAGCGGTTGAAGTCGCCGATGACGCGGACGGCGCGGGCGTTCGGCGCCCAGACCGCGAAGGACGTCCCGCGAACCGGGCCGGCGTCGGCCTCGTAGCTGCGCACGTGCGCGCCGAGCACCGTCCACAGCTGCTCGTGCCGGCCCTCGCCGATCAGGTGGATGTCGATCTCGCCGAGCGTGGGCAGGTAGCGGTACGGGTCGTCGGCGACGTGCTCGACACCGTCCTCGTAGGTCGTCACCACGGAGTACTCGGGGACCGCCTCGCCGGGGATCAGCGCGGTCCAGATGCCCTCGTGCTCGTGGGTGAGGTCCGTCTGCGTGCCGTCGGGGAGCCGGATCGCGACGGACGCCGCGAGCGGGCGCAGCACCCGGACGGTCACGCCGTCGCGTCCGGGGTGCCCGCCGAGGACGCCGTGCGGACCGCGATGCGTGCCGGCCACCAGCGCGGCGGCGTCGGAGGGGTCCAGCCGCTGCGGCCAGGGCATGCGGGACGACGCCGGACGGGCAGGGCTCACGGTCGTGCTCCTTCGTGGGGGACGAGGGGTGCGATCGGTCGGGGCGTGCTGGTCGGGGGAGAGACCGTTCGGGTCCCCGGGGTCGTCGCCGGCCGGGTGACCGTCCGGCAGGGTGCCGTCCTCCGGCAGGAGCCGGTCGATGGCCGAAGCCGGGATGCCGACCCAGTCGGGGCGGTGGCGGGTCTCGTAGACCAGCTCGTAGAGGGCCTTGTCCACCTCGAAGGCGTCCAGCAGCGGCTGGAGCGCGACGAGGTTCAGGCCGCTCCCGGCGGAGTAGCCCTCCAGGAAGGCGCTGCGGGCGGCGTGCGCCCAGGCAGTGCGGTCCGGGCCGCCGCCCTGCTGCACCGAGCCGGCGGCGTAGTCGAACGAGCGCAGCATGCCGGCGACGTCGCGCAGGACGCAGTCGGGCTGGACGCGCTCGTGCAGTGGCCGCAGCGGCTCGCCCTCGAAGTCCAGGACGATCCAGCCGCGACCGGGCACGTCCAGGACCTGGCCCAGGTGGTAGTCGCCGTGGATGCGTTGCAGGGCGGGCCAGCTCAGCCCGTCGAGGCGTTCCATCGTCTCCTCGACGCTCGCGCGGCGGCCCGCGAGCGAGGGCCGGACGGCGGCAGCCTGGGCGAACCGCAGCCGCATCCCTGAGGTGATGGCCGTGACCCGCCTGCTGTTGCCGGGCACGGTGGGGAGGGACCGGGCGAGCTGGGTGTGGATGGCCGCGGTCGCCTGCCCGAGCGCACGAGCGCGCTCGGTGAAGTCGGTGTCGTCCGTGGCCGCTGCGACCGCCTCGCGCCAGGCGTCCCGTACGCCGGGCAGGAACTCCTGCGCGAACGCGAGGTCGCCGTCGCGGGGCGGGCCCTGCCGCTCCTCGTCGCGCCAGGTGCCGCTGAGCGAGCCGAGCATCGCCGGAACCTGGGTGCTGCCCGCCGCGGACAGCACGGCCTGCACCTCGACGTCGGGGTTGCTGCCCTCGTGCAGGACCCGGAACACCTTGCAGATCAGCTGCTGCGCCGTGCCGTCCAGCTCGACGTCGCCGATGATCGAGGTGTTCGACTGCTCGCCCGAGAGGACGCGGCTGCGCGCGAGGGAGAGGCTCATCGGCTCGGTGGTGCCGTGCCGCGGCGTCTGCCGACCGACGACCCCACTGCCGCGGACGGTCGCGCTCACCGCGCCGTCGGACCGCTTCGCTTCGACGTCGGCGGCGACGATGGTGCGCAGCAGCTCGGCGGCGTACACCGGGTCGTGGCAGCCGTCGTACACGTAGCGGGTCCCGAGGACGGAGTGCTCGGCGGTGCCGATCAGCGCCGCCTGCGCCCCGGCCAGCGGAGCCGCGCGGTAGGTGAGCGGCACCTGGTAGACGACCGGGACGGTGCCGGACTCGTCGGCGACGATCAGCGTCTCGACACCGACCTCGCCCTCGGGGTCGTCGAACCGGAAGCTGCTCAGCCGCCGCAGCTGCGGCGTCCGGCCTCGGCTCGTGTACCAGCGCTGGTCACTGATCCAGCCGCTGACGAGGTCCAGCTTGGACGGCTCGATCGTCGCGTCGGGGTGGACGAGCGCCATGGGTCAGCCCTCCTGGCCGGTGTCCAGCGCGAGCCAGAAGAAGTCCCGTGAGCCCAGCGTCAGCGTGATGCGGCCGTCGCCGGACACCTGACCGAAGCCGGTGCCGCCGAACAGGTCCCGCACCGCCGCCCCGGCGAACCGCTCCGGCAGCTCGATGGTGGTCGCCTGCGGCCGGCTGGACATGTTGTTGACGCACAGCACGTCACGGGTCTGCACACCCTGGTCGGCCGCATCGTCCTCGGCGACCGAACGGGTGAACGCCAGGACCGCGTCGTTGTCGGCGGGACAGGCCACGAAGTCGCCCAGCCCGAAGACGGGGTACCGCGCTCGGACGGCGAGCATCCCGCGGACCCAGTGCAGCAACGAGGAGCTGGACGCCATCTGCGCCTCGACGTTCACGCTGTTGTAGTGGTAGACGAGGCTGGAGATCACCGGCAGGTAGAGCTTGCCCGGGTCGGCGGTCGAGAAGCCCGAGTTGCGGTCGGGGGACCACTGCATCGGGGTACGGACGGCGTCGCGGTCCTCGAGCCAGATGTTGTCGCCCATGCCGATCTCGTCGCCGTAGTAGAGGCACGGTGAGCCCGGCAGCGAGAGCAGCAGCGCGTGCGCGAGCTCCACCTCGGCGCGGGAGTTGTCCAGCAGCGGCGCGAGCCGGCGCCGGATGCCGACGTTCGCGCGCATCCGCGGGTCCGGGGCGTACCAGCCGTACATCGCCGCGCGCTCCTCGGGCGTGACCATCTCCAGGGTCAGCTCGTCGTGGTTGCGCAGGAAGGTGCCCCACTGGGTGCCCGGCGGGATGTCCGGGGTCTCGGCGAGGACGTCGATGACCGGCGCGGCCTTCTCCTCGCGCAGCGCGTAGTACAGCCGCGGCATCACCGGGAAGTGGAAGCACATGTGGCACTCCGGTGCCTCCGCGGTGCCGAAGTAGTCGACCACCTCGTGCGGCATCTGGTTGGCCTCGGCCAGCAGGATGCGTCCGGGGTACTCCGCGTCGACCTTGGCCCGCAGCTCGGCCAGCAGCTCGTGCGTGCGCGGGTGGTTCTCGCCGTTGTGGCCGTCCTCCTCGAACAGGTACGGCACCGCGTCCAGTCGGAACCCGTCGATGCCGAGGTCCAGCCAGAAGCGCATGACGTCGAACATCGCCTCCTTCACCGCGGGGTTCTCGAAGTTGAGGTCCGGCTGGTGGGAGAAGAAGCGGTGCCAGAAGAACTGCCGCCGCACCGGGTCGAACGTCCAGTTCGACACCTCGGTGTCGATGAAGATGATGCGCGCGTCCGGGTAGCGCTCGTCGGTGTCGGACCAGACGTAGAAGTCGCCGTACGGGCCCTCGGGGTCCGAGCGGGACGCCTGGAACCACGGGTGCTGGTCGCTGGTGTGGTTCATGACCAGGTCGGTGATGATCCGGATGCCCCGCGCGTGCGCCTGCGTCACCAGCTCGGTGAACTCCGGCAGCGTCCCGAACTCCGGGAGCACCGCGGTGTAGTCGGCGATGTCGTACCCGCCGTCGCGCAGGGGAGAGGCGTAGAACGGCGGCAGCCAGAGGCAGTCGATGCCCAGCCACTGCAGGTAGTCCAGCCGCTGCATGAGGCCGGAGAAGTCGCCCGACCCGGAGCCGGTGGAGTCACCGAAGCCCCGGACGAGCACCTCGTAGAAGACGGCCTTGCGGAACCATTGCGGGTCGTGCTTCAGGCCGGGCTGCTGAAGGTTGAGGCCTTGCACCATCGGGTCAGGACCTCCTCACGTGGACGATGTGGACGGGTTCGCTGTCACGGCCCAGCCTGACCCAGTTGTGCTCACCCCACTGCCAGGGGGTGTCCGTGATCAGGTCGTGAGCCGTGAACCGCTCGCCCGGCTCGAGCCCGAGCGCCTCCATGTCGAGGTGGACCCAGGAGTCGCGGGTGCTGTGCGGGTCGGTCGTGGCGATGACGATGACCACGTCGTCCGTGCCGTCGGCGAGGGTGCGCCGCTTGGAGAACGCCAGCATGGCGTCGTCGTCGATCGTGTGGAAGTGCAGGTTGCGCAGCCAGTGCAGCGCCGGGTGCTCGCGCCGGATGCGGTTGAGCGTGGTGAGGTACGGGGCCAGGCTCTCGTCGTACCGCGGACCGCCCGGCTCGAAGTCGGGCCAGTGCCGGTCCTTGTACTCGTACTTCTCGTTGTCGATCTGCTCCTCGGCGCCCGGACGCGCGACGTTCTCCATCAGCTCGTAGCCGGCGTAGATGCCGTAGGTGGGCACGAGCGTCGCGGCCAGCGCCGCCCGCAGCCGCCACGCGGTCGGTCCGCCGAACTGCATGTACGGGGTGAGGATGTCGTGCGTCGTCGGCCAGAACGAGGGCCGCATGTACGCGGCGGTGTCGCCGGCGAGGTCCTCGCAGTACTCCTGCAGCTCCTCGGCCTCGTTGCGCCAGGCGTAGTAGGTGTAGCTCTGCTGGAAGCCGACCTTGGCGAGGGTGTGCATCATCGCCGGCTTGGTGAACGCCTCGGCCAGCCAGATCACCTCAGGATGCGACGCAGCCACATCACTGATCAGCCACTGCCAGAACTCCACCGGCTTGGTGTGGGGGTTGTCGACCCGGAAGATCTTCACGCCGTGGTCGATCCACACCTGCACGACGCGCCGGACCTCGGCGTAGATGCCCTCGGGGTCGTTGTCGAAGTTGAGCGGGTAGATGTCCTGGTACTTCTTCGGCGGGTTCTCCGCGTACGCGATCGAGCCGTCCGCCCGGGTGGTGAACCACTCCGGGTGCTCGCTCACCCACGGGTGGTCGGGCGCGCACTGCAGCGCCAGGTCCAGGGCCACCTCCAGGCCGAGCCGCTCGGACTCCGCGACGAACGCGTCGAAGTCGTCCCAGTCCCCGAGATCAGGGTGGAGCGCATCGTGGCCGCCGTCCTTGCTGCCGATGGCGTACGGCGAGCCCGGGTCCTTCGGGCCGGCGTCGAGCGTGTTGTTCGGGCCCTTGCGGTTGACCTCGCCGATCGGGTGGACCGGCGTGAGGTAAACCACGTCGAAACCCATCTGCGCGATCGCGGGCAGGCGGCGCATCGCCGTGCGGAACGTGCCGCTGACCCAGTCACCGGTCTCGGGGTCGCGGTGCGCCCCCTCGGACCGGGGGAAGATCTCGTACCAGGCGCCGGTGAGCGCGCGCTCGCGCTCGACCAGCCAGGGGTACGTCGGGCTCGGGCTGACCAGCTCGCGCAGCGGCTGGTGGTCCAGCACGCAGCGCACGTCGTCGGACAGGCCGGCGGCGAGCCGCTGCTGCGGCGGCTGCGCCGAGTCGCGCAGACCGCGGGCGGCGTCCACGAGCACGTCGCGCGCGTCGTGGTCGAGGCGCAGCTCGGTGGCCGCGCGCTCGAGCAGCCGCGCACCCTCCTCGAGCATCAGCTCGGTGTCCACGTCCGCGGCGACCTTGATGGCGACGTCGTGCGACCACGTGCCGTACGGGTCGGACCACCCCTCGACACGGAAGGACCACCGGCCCGGCCGGTCGGCGCTCGTCTGAGCGGTCCACAGGTCGAGACCGGGGTTCACGCACGTCATCGGGACGTGCTCGCGGTGGCCGTCCGGACCGGTCACGACAAGGGTCGCGCTGACCGCGTCGTGGCCCTCCCGGAAGACGGTCGCGCTGAACGTGATGTCTTCGCGCACAACGGATCTCGCCGGGAAGTCGCCGGCGTCGACCGCCGGGCGCACACCGGTGACCGGGATGCGTCCGACAGGGCGGTCGGCAGGTTGGCCCCGCTCGGCGGCGGGGAGGGTCGTGGCTCTCGGGGGCAGGCGGTGCTGGAGCGTCACGGGGGCGACGCTACCCGCTGAACGGAGGACGTGCGGACCCTTACCATCGCGGGGTGAAGGCCATCCGTCGATTCCACGTCCGTACCGTCCTGCCAGAGCCCCTGGCGCCGCTCGGAACGCTCGCGTCCAACCTGCGGTGGTCCTGGCACAGTCGCACCCGCGACCTGTTCAGGGACATCGACCGCAGACAGTGGGAAGCGGTCTCGCACGACCCGGTCGCTCTGCTCGCGTCGCTGTCCGCGCACGAGCTGGACGCCCTGAGTCGGGACGAGGCCTTCGTCGCGCGGGTGCGCGAGGCGGCCGAGGGGCTGCAGCGCTACCTGGAGGCGCCGCAGTGGTTCCAGTCCTGGACCGAGCAGGCCCACGGGCCGGCCGCGATCGCGTACTTCAGCGCCGAGTTCGGCATCACCTCGGTGCTGCCGCAGTACTCCGGCGGCCTCGGCATCCTGGCCGGCGACCACCTCAAGTCCGCCTCCGACCTCGGCGTGCCGATCGTCGGCATCGGCCTGTTCTACAAGACCGGGTACTTCAGCCAGTCCCTGTCCGGCGACGGCTGGCAGCAGGAGACCTACCCCGTCCTGGACCCCGACAACCTGCCGCTGTCCCTCGTCCGCGAGGCCGACGGCACCCCCGCGCTGGTCAGCCTGCGCCTGCCCGAGGGCCGCGTGCTGCGCGCCCACATCTGGAAGGCGCAGGTCGGTCGCGTCCCGCTGCTGCTGCTGGACTCCGACGTCGACGGCAACGACGACGCCGCCCGCGACCTCACCAACCGGCTGTACGGCGGCGGCGGCGACCACCGCCTCCAGCAGGAGATGCTCCTCGGCATCGGCGGCGTCCGGGCCCTGCGCATCTGGTCGCGGCTGACCGACGCGCCGGAGCCGGAGGTCTACCACTGCAACGAGGGCCACGCCGGCCTCCTCGGCCTGGAGCGCATCAGCGAGCTCGTCACCCAGCGCGGCCTGACCTTCGACGAGGCGCTGGAAGCCGTGCGCGCCGGGACCGTGTTCACCACCCACACGCCCGTCCCGGCGGGCATCGACCGGTTCGGCGTCGACCAGGTCCGACGGTTCCTCGGCGGCGACTGCGGCCTGCCCGGCGTCCCGGTCGAGAGCGTGCTGCCGCTCGGTGCCGAGGACTACGACGGCGGCGCGGCCGGGGTGTTCAACATGGCCGTCATGGGACTGCGCCTCGCCCAGCGCGCGAACGGCGTCTCCCAGCTGCACGGCAAGGTGAGCCGCGGCATGTTCGACGGGCTCTGGCCGGGCTTCGACGACGACGAGGTCCCGATCACCAGCATCACCAACGGGGTCCACGCGCCGACCTGGATGGACCCGCGGGTCGTCGAGCTCGCGCAGCGGTACGTCGGCGGCGAGAACGTCCGGCACGCCGACGGCTGGGACCACGTCGCCAGCATCCCCAGCGAGGAGATCTGGCACCTCAAGCGGCAGCTGCGGGCGCAGCTCGTCGAGGACGTCCGCGGCCGGGTCCACGACGCGTGGGTGGCCCGCGGCGCCTCCGAGGCCGAGCTCGGCTGGACCCAGGAGATCCTCGACCCCGACGTCCTCACCATCGGCTTCGCCCGGCGCGTCCCCACGTACAAGCGGCTCACGCTCATGCTGCGCGACCCGGCCCGGCTGCGCCGTCTGCTGCTGGATCCCGACCGCCCCGTGCAGCTGGTCATCGCGGGCAAGGCCCACCCGGCCGACGACACGGGCAAGAAGCTCATCCAGCAGATGGTGCAGTTCGCCGACGACCCCAAGATCCGGCACCGCATCGTGTTCCTGCCGAACTACGACATCGCCATGGCCCAGCAGCTCTATCCCGGCTGCGACGTGTGGCTGAACAACCCGCTGCGCCCGTTCGAGGCGTGCGGCACCTCCGGCATGAAGGCCGCCCTCAACGGCGGGCTCAACCTGTCCATCCTGGACGGCTGGTGGGACGAGTGGTTCGACGGCCAGAACGGCTGGGCCATCCCGACCGCCGACCAGTCCAGCAGCGCCGCCGGCGCGGTGATGGACGAGGACCGGCGCGACGACCTGGAGTCGGCCGCGCTCTACGACCTCATCGAGAGCCACGTCCGCGCGCTGTTCTACGACCGGGACGCCGAGGGCCTGCCGCAGCGGTGGATGTCGATGGTCTCCCACACGCTGGGCACGCTCGGCCCGAAGGTGCTCGCGACCCGGATGGTGCGCGACTACGTCACCCAGCTGTACGCGCCCGCCGCGCTCGCGTCCCGGGCCCGGTCCGCCGACTCCTACGCGCAGGCCCGCGAGCTCGCCTCGTACGAGCACTCCGCCCGCAGCGCGTTCGGTGAGATCCGGGTCGACCACGTCGACTCCGAGGGCGTCAGGGACACCCCGCAGGTCGGCGACCGCATCCGGGTCAAGGCCGACGTCTGGCTCGGGTCCCTGTCGGCCGACGCCGTCCAGGTGCAGGTCGTGTACGGCCGCGCCTCCGAGAGCGACGAGCTGAGCGAGGTGCAGTCGGCCCCGCTCACGCACGTCGAGGCGTACGACGGCTCGCGGCACCGGTTCGAGGGCGAGGTGGTGCTCTCGCGCACCGGCGCGTTCGGGTACACCGTGCGCGTCCTGCCCCGTCACGAGGGCCTCGCCTCGGCGGCCGAGCTCGGCCTCGTCGTCAACGCCTAGCCCCCGGGCAGCACAGCGCCCGGACGCGGTCGGAACTCGCTCGCGTCCGGGCCGCTGCCTTCGTAGAGTCCGCCGCGTGACCCGCCGACCCCTCCCGCTGATCCGCACCGCCGACGACTCGGACGCCTCTCGCATCGCGGACATCCACGTCCGGACGCGCGCGGCGACCATGCCGTACCTGCCTGCTCAGACCCGTACCCGGGACGAGGTGGTCGCCTGGGTGACCGAGGTCGTCCTGCCGGCAGGACCGGTGTGGGTGGCCGAGCAGGACCACGAGGTCTGCGGCTACGCGGCGGTGAAGGGCGACCTGCTCGACGCCCTCTACGTCCTGCCGGAGATGCTGGGGCGTGGCATCGGCGCCGCCCTGCTCGACCAGGTCCAGCGCGCCGCAACCGGTCCGGTGCGGCTGTTCGTCTTCGAGCAGAACGTCGGCGCCCGCCGGTTCTACGAGCGCCACGGCTTCGTGGTCACTCAGCGCGGCGACGGGACGGGCAACATTGAAGGACTGCCCGACCTCACCATGCGGTGGGTCCGCGAGCGGGTCTGAGGCCGTCCGGCTCCTACGATGTGGCGGTGCTCGCGCCGCTCACCGCCGCCCTCGTCGTCGTCCTCGTCCTGCTCGCAGCGCTCACCGCGCTCGCGACCGTACGAGGACGGCAGATCGACAACCCGACCTTCTACGTCGCCTGCGCCGCGGAGCTGCTGATCGTCGTCCAGCTGGTCGTCGGCATCGTCCGGAGCGGCGACGGCGCGGCGGGGATGTCTGCCGCCCTCTTCATCGCCTACCTCGCCGGACTGGTCGCCGTGCTGCCGATCGCGGGCTTCTGGGCGGTCGCCGAGCGCGAGTCCCGGTGGGGGACCGGCGTGCTCCTCGCGGCCACCCTCGGGCTCCTGGTCATGGTCGCCCGACTGGTGCAGATCTGGAACGGCCACGGGTGACAGCGAATTCGGCCATCACCGCAGGTCAGGAACGTGTGCGTGGGGTTGGCCGAACCGGCGGCCGGGAGCCGCTATGCTGCTTGGGCTGCCCGGGCCGTCCCGTCCGGGCACTACGTCGCTGCGAGGTCTGAGCTCAGTGCGACGGACGGCCCGCGGGGGCGGCCGGACGTCGTGGATGGTGCCTTGCAGCCGGAGCCCACGAGGGGGACAGGTTGCCGCACGTACGACCACGCAAGCGAGTGACCCGGCGCGAGGTGCTGGGTCTGGTCGCCGGCACGGCCGGAGCGGGCTTCGCCTACACGACGCTGCGATCGCTGCAGGCGCTTCCCGCCTCCGCCGCGACGAGCACCCCGACCGCGTCCGCGGCCGCCACGACTGCGCCGCCCGTCTCGCTCGACGTGGACAAGTTCACCTTCACCCGCGCGGCGAACCCGGCCCGCACCCTCGTGCACGACGCGAGCAAGCACCTGGTCGCGACGTTCACCGACACCTCGCGGACCGTCACGCTGGCCGGTCAGATGCGCACGTTCGCCGAGCCCGAAGGCACCGGCGCGACGATCAAGCACGCCACCTGGGTCCGGTTCGCGCCGCAGGCGTGGGTCAACGGCGCCGAGCGCACCTGGGCCAAGCCGTGGCTCGTCTCCGCGCTGCAGGACCGCTCGCCGGACATGCTCGCCATCGCGATGCAGTACATCCAGAGCGCGCGTGACCTGAAGGACACCCACGGCGTGCGGTACGCCGGCAACGCCTCGTTCGGACCGCTCGGTGGCCCCGGCCAGCCGCGCGAGGAGGCCTCCGACTTCTACGACTTCCTCGGCAAGCCCTGGACCTTCCCGGACGGCCGGGTCAAGCCGTTCGAGCAGATCCGCCTCGGCGCGATGGACTGCTCCGGCTTCCTGCGGATGGTGCTCGGCTACCGCATGGGCTTCCCCATGATGAGCCGCAGCGACCGCAAGCCCGGTCCGATGCTGCCGCGTCGGGCGTACGCCATGGCCGGCTACGCACCTGGCACCCTGATCATCGCCAACCGCAACGTCCAGCCCGACCCGGCCGAGCTGAAGAAGCTGCTGCCCGGCGACCTGGTCTTCTTCGAGACCAACATCGAGATCGGGATCGACCACTCCGGCATCTTCATGGGCGTCGACAGCGACGGGAAGCACCGGTTCATCTCCAGCCGCGGTGAGCCCGACGGCCCGACCATGGGCGACGTCGGCCGCGAGTCCACGCTCGACGGCAACGGCCCCTTCACCCGCGGCTTCCGTACGTCACGACGAATCTGAGGAGAACGATGCAGGTCAGCACCCCCGGCTCCACCACATCGACGATCCGGCGTGACGCGGTGGGCGTCGCGCGACCCAGCAACCACGACCGTGGCCTCGTACCGGCCATCTCGACGGAGGACAGCGTTCGATGACGATGATGCACAGTGCGACCCGGCTCAGTGCCGGCGCCACCGAGACGATCGCCTCGGTCCCGCGCATGGTCGCCGACCGGATCGACGCCGATGTCGTGGTCTTCGCGCCCGAGGGTGCCGACGCGATGATGGTCGACCTCTACCAGCGCCGGTCGGTCTTCGCCGCCGCCGACGCGCTCTCCCAGCCGCTGCGCTCAGGCTCGGTGTCGCCGGGCTCGAACGTCGGCGGTTACGTCGCCCGCTCGGTGCAGGACGTCCGGGACGCCCGCAGCGGCGCGCGGCTCGGAGTGATCGGCGTGTACGACCGCGAGCCGCGCGAGGCGGGCTGGAACGAGGCGAACCAGCTGCAGGAGCTGAGCGTCTCGATCGCCGGCCGCCTGGAGGACTTCGTCCTGGACCGCCCCTCACCGGCACCGACCCGCGGGGCGACTCCGCTCGGCGCGAGCCCGCTCCGTCCGGTCGAGCCGTCGGCGACCTCGGTGGGCTCGGCCTACCGGTGGTTCGACGACCTCCCGAGCACCTCGGTGCTGCCCGCCCCCAAGGACCCGACCGAGCCGATCGCCCCGCTGCGTGCCGCGGCTGCCCGCGCCGCCCTTCCGCCGCGCCGCAGCCTCGACGCGATGTGGCAGCAGGAGGCGCACAGCGCCCCGGCGCCGGCGCCTGCGCCCGCCCCGGCCACCGGCGGTGACGCCGACGTCGAGCTGCGCCGGTACAGCCTGAGCCTCGCCGACGAGATCGGCGGCGCCGCGGACTCGCTCGGCTCGCTGATCGGGCAGATCGACCTGCGCCACGACCAGGTGCTGCACCGGCACGCCGCCGCGGTCCAGGAGCGCTTCGCCGTCGTCGAGCGCTCGCGCGCCCGGCTGCGCGGTCACCTGGAGGGCAACCCCGAGCGCCCGCGTACCCGGGCGATGTTCGAGCTGCCGCGGGTGATCGACGCCGCGGTCACGACCGTCTACCAGAGCCTGCCGGGCAGCCACGTGGACGTCGACCTGATCGACGACTCGCTGACGGTGTCCGCCGACCCGGGCATGGTGCAGCGGGCGATCACGCTGCTGCTGTCGACCGCCGTCGAGGCGGCCCGGCACCGTACGGTCCGGCTCTCCGCCGGCGTCCGCGCCGAGGACTCCTCGCGGATCGAGGGCCGCCTGAGCGTCCAGCTGAACGTCTCGTTCAACGGCGAGCAGCTGACCGCCGGTCAGCTGGCCCAGCTGGCAGGGCGGTTCGCCGACGCCTGCCGCGCGCCGCACACCTCCGACCGTCGTACTCCCGCGCAGATGCGCGTCACCACGCACGAGAACGTCCTCGTCGCCGACTCCTTCGAGGTCCGCTCGGGCACGGACAGCACCACGTTCGTGGCGCAGTGGCCGCTCGACCTGGGCTGAGCGGGCACGAGACACACACACCAAGGAACCATGGACAAGACCACCTGGCTGATCGCGCTGACGCGTGCCGGCCTTGCAGCTTCACTGTTCGTCGTCGTCTTCATCGCGGCACGGATTCGATTCGCGAAGGGGGCGGCCGACGATGAGCGGTCGACGGAGAGTCGTATGGACTGACCAGCACTGGCTGGTGCTGTTCTGCGCCGGCGCGGCCGCCGCAGCAGCGTTCATCGGCGGCGGGCAGACGCCGTCGATCGGGCTCGGCATGATCGCGCTGATCGTGCTGACCCTGCTGATCTCGATGTGCGTCGACGGGTTCGCCGCACTGTGCGTCGGGCTCGCAGCCGCAGCCGCGGCGGTGTTCCTGTTCCGGCTGAACGACGTGTGGGGCTCGGACCACTTCTTCACCGTGCTCGTCGCTGCCGTGACGATGCTGGTGCTCTGCTGGGTGGGTGGCCAGCTCGGCACCGCGCTGCGCGAGCTGGCGCGCGGGCGGTTCCAGGCCGGGGTCGGCGAGGCCGGGCTCGCGCCCGTCGTCGGCTCGCTGGGCCTGCTGACCCGCGGCTCCGCGGTCGTACGGCTGCAGGAGGAGATCGAGCGCGCACAGGGATCCGGCACCGCCCTGAGCCTGTGGGTCGTGGACCTGCGCGTCACCGACAAGCGGATGGACGCGGGGTCGGCCCTGCGGCTGAAGCGCGGCGTGGCGCGGCTGGTCGAGAGCCTCTCGCGCAGCAGCGACGTGCCGTTCATGGTCTCCGAGACCGCTCTGGGCGTCATCCTGCCCGGCACGGACACCACGGCCGCGTGGGACATCGTCGGTCCGATCATGGACGCGGCCACGCGGTCGACCTTCGCCGACCGGTCCCGCGGTGACCGGCGCCGGCTCTCCGACCACGCCGAGCTGCACTCCGGTCTGGTGTCGTTCGACCCCTCGCACGCGACCGCCGACGCCCTCCTGGAGGCGGCCACCGACGCGGCTGCGCCGCCCTCGTACGAACGAAGCGGCGGTCGGTAGGTGCTCGCCTCGCTCTGCGGGCTCGCAGCGATCACGGTCTTCAGCTGCGCGCTCTTCCTCTACTGGCACCTGTCCGTACGCGCTCACAACCGGCGCCTGGAACAGCTCGACACCCGCATCCACGTCAACGGGATCCGCGGCAAGTCCACCGTGACGCGCCTGCTCGCCGGCGTGCTGCGCGAGGGCGGCTACGTCACGGTCGCGAAGACCACCGGCAGCGCCGCCCGGGTCATCGGCCCGACCGGCGCCGAGGAGCCCATCAAGCGTCGCGGCGCTCCGACCATCAACGAGCAGATCGACGTCGTCGCCGAGCACGTGACCTCCGAGGTCGAGGCGCTGGTCATCGAGTGCATGGCGGTCCGGCCCCTCTACCAGCAGTACTCCCAGGACTTCATGGTCCGCTCCGACATCACGGTCATCACCAACGTGCGTGAGGACCACCAGGAGGAGATGGGGGAGACGCTCGAGGAGATCGCCGACTCGCTGTCGGCGACCATCCCCACCAACGGCGTGCTGATCACCGCCGAGGACCGCGAGCACCTGCGGGAGCGGCTGCGCCGCAACGCCGAGGCCCGTGGCAGCCGCCTGGTCTACGCCGACCCGAGTGGCGTGTCCGACGCGGACATGCGCGGGTTCGACTACCTGCAGTTCAAGGAGAACGTCGCCGTCGGCATCGCCGTCGCCCGGCTGCTCGGCATCAGTCGCGAGGCCGCGCTGGAGGGCATGTGGAAGTCCGTCCCGGACGTCGGCGTGGTGCGGCTGCGCACGTACGACATCCGCGGCAAGCGCATCCTGTGGGTGCCGATGTTCGCTGCGAACGACCGCGAGAGCGTCATCCTGACGCTGGACACGCTCGCGGCGCGGTTCCCCGCCGGCGCAACGGTGATCGGCATCCTCAACAACCGTCGTGACCGCGGACGCCGGGCCGAGCTGTTCGCCGAGATGGTCCCGAACGACCTGTCCCGTCACCTGCACCACGTGATCACCTTCGGCGCGTTCGAGGACCAGGTCACCTCGGCGATGATCGACGGCGGCTACGCACGCGGTCGCATCCACAACCTCGGCGACACCGTCCAGCCGTCGTTGCAGCAGATCCTCGCCACGGTCGAGAAGCTCGTCGACGGCCGGCACGGCGTCCTGATCGGCATGGTCAACATCCACACCGACCAGGCGGAGATGCTCATCGAGCACTTCCACGAGCTGAGCGGGGCGGACCACCACGACGAGCTCGAGGAGTCCCTCGAGCCGGGCCGCGCACCGCGAGGCACCCAGCGGCTGCGCAACGCCCTGGTCCGACCGGGAGGCTCCGACGACGACGCGGACGGAAGCCGTCGGGAGCGCCAGGCGGTGAACGATGGCTGAGTACGCCGTCAGCCCCGAGGTGGTGCGGGTCGCCATCGTGGTCGGCGTCATCATGAGCATGCTCTTCTACGAGCGGGCCCAGCTGACGACTGGTGGCGCGATCGTCCCGGCCTACCTCTCGCTCGCGGTCTTCCGGCCGCTGGCGATCGTCGTGACCATCGTGATCGGCTTCCTCACCTACCAGGTCGTCACCGTGCTGCTGGCGAAACGGACGATCCTGTACGGCCGGCGCAAGTTCGAGGCCGAGGTCCTGGTCGGGCTGACGCTCATCATGGTCGCGACCTACCTGGCCCACCTGACCGACCACCTCGACCCGGTGTTCCTCGGGCTGACCGGTGTCGGGTTCCTCGTGCCGGGGATCATCGCGCACGACATGGCACGGCAGAAGCCGGGCCGCACCGTGTTCGCGATCGTCGTCACCACGTCCGTGCTCGCGGTGTTCGTGTTCCTCATCACCGCGCTGTTCGACATCCTCCCCGGCAAGACGGCCGACCCGGTGCAGCTCGCGTCGGTGCTGGGCTACCCGCGTGAGTTCCTCGTGGTCGCCGTCGCGCTCAGCGTGCTCGCCGGCATGTTCATCTTCGACACCACGAGCCTGCGGTCGGGCGGGTTCATCACCGGCGCGTACCTCGCGCTGGTGAGTCCGCGGACCTCGGACCTGGCGTTCACCGCCGTGGTGGCGCTGGTGACGTGGTTCATCGTCAAGAAGCTGATGATGCCGCGGCTGCTGCTCTTCGGCCGGCGCAAGGTGTCGACGATGATCCTGGTCGGCGCGATCGTCGGGTGGAGCGCCGAGCTGGTGATCCAGCAGTTCAGCAACGGCGACTACACCCCGTGGCGAGGTCTCACCGTCGCGACGCTGATGGTGCCGGCGCTGATCGCCAACGACGCCGAGCGGCAGGGGTGGGAACGCACCGTCTGGGGTACGGCGCTGTCCGGACTGGGCGTGTTCGCCGCGGTGAACGTCATCGCCGCCATCACCAACGTAGGAGCGCTGACATGACCACCGAGCCGCGATCGAAGCGATCCAGCGCCCGGCTGACCAAGGTGGTCCTCCCCGGGATCGCCGCCGCCCTCGCGCTCGGCTGCGTGTCGGCCCTGACGATGAAGGAGCCGCCGGTCTCGCAGGCGGCGCTGGCGGCCTCGTCCGTCGGCGGCGTCGTCGTCGACGAGACCGGCCGTCCGGTCGAGGGCGCCACCGTGCGTACCAGCGTGGACACGGTGCGCAGCGACGCCCACGGGAAGTTCACCGCGGCCATCCGTGGCGCGGAGCTGGTCAAGGCCTCGGCGCCCGGCCACAAGTCGCGGACCCAGGCGGTGGGCAAGGACGGCGCCGTCTCCATCGAGCTCACCTCGCAGGCGAGCAAGACGCTGTCGTTGCGCTTCGGCGGCGACGTCATGATGGGCCGCCGCTTCTACGAGAGCCAGAAGGGCCAGCTGCCGCAGCTCAAGAAAGGCTCCACCGCCGCCGAGCACGCGCAGATCCTGAGCGCGGCCGAGCCGCTGCTGTCCGACGCCGACCTGACGACCGTCAACCTCGAGACGCCGTTGCTCGAGAACCCGTACTACGACCCGAAGAAGCCCCGGCCCAGCCGGTTCGCGCCGGAGAAGGACCTCGCGTTCGGCAGCGCGCCGGAGACGGCGGAGGCGCTGCGGATGTCCGGCGTGGACGCGGTGTCGCTCGGCAACAACCACCTGTACGACGCGATGGACCCCGGGCTCAAGAGCACCAAGCGGGCGCTGGACGCCGCCGGCATCGTCTACTTCGGCGCGGGTGCGACTCCCGCGGAGGCGTGGAAGCCGGCGGTCGTCACCCGCAACGGGCAGAAGGTCGCGATGATCGGCTGCACGACCGTCGACGGTCACAACTGGAAGGTCCAGTACGTCGCGACCCCCCGGCAGGGCGGCGCCGCGTACTGCACCGAGCCCGATCTGAGGACCTACGTCGCCGCGGCGCGCCGGCTGGCACCGAACGTCGTGGTGATGATCCACGGTGCGGTCGAGTACCTGCGTCCCCAGCAGCCCGAGGTGCGCTCGCTGTTCAAGGTCGCGAGCGACGCCGGCGCGCAGGCCGTCATCGCGAGCCACCCGCACGTGGTCGGCGGCATGACCCAGACGGGCAAGGCGTTCGTCGCGGAGACGACGGGCAACCTGGCCTTCGACCAGCAGCTGTGGGCGACCTTCCCGACCTACCTCATGCGGGTCGACCTGCGCGGGGGAGTTCCGGTGTACTCCTCGATCGACCCGCTGTCGATGCAGAACTTCCGGCCGGTGCCCTCCGTCGGGGCGCTCGCCCAGGCGTCCGCGCGCATCGCCGCGGGGACGGTGCCCGGCCCGGCGCGGCTCGGGGACAGCGGGGCGTTCGTCCCGCCCGGCACGCGAGCGCCGAGTGCCGGGACCGACGTGTCCCTGGCCAAGGGCGACATCCAGGCCGTGTCACCCGGCTGGTGGTTCTCCGGTGTCTCCCAGCCGGTGGGTGGGGTCCGCGCCGGGTCCGACCTGCTGTTCGGGACCGGGACCTTCGAGGACCAGGACGTCGACGCGTCCACCAACGGCGGCGACCTGTGGACCCTCGGCAAGTACGCCCAGGTGACCGCCCGGGCGCGCTGCACCTCCGGTGACGGCGAGAGCGACCAGGGCATCGAGCTGGTGCGCAGCCCGGTCAGCACCAAGGACGTGTTCGCGACCCCGGCCCACCGCCAGGACGTCGACCCGGGCCAGGAGGTCACGCTGTCCGCCGACATCCGTAACGCGTCGGCCGGCTCGATCCTGGAGCTGCGCTGGTACTACCGGACCGAGGGCAAGAGCTTCCACACGACGTCCGCGAAGATCCCGGTGACCGATGCGTCCGCGTCGTCCTGCCGACGGGTGGTCATCAACGCGGTCGTGCCGAAGGAGGCGCATGCGGTGCAGCCCTTCCTGCGGCTGAAGCCGCCGGACGACGAGCAGGAGGGCCGCCGGTTCTCCGCCGACAACGTCCGGCTGATCCAGTGGGCGCCCTCCGGCGCCGGGGGCCGGCAGTACGACGTCGTCCGCGGCAGCGTCGACGCCAAGGCGCGCTTCATCCAGGACGGCCCGTCCCTGAAGGACGAGGGACCGCTGGTCGACAACCCCGCCTCCCGGTGAGCGAACGGGCGCCGGGACGGCGCGGTCCGGGACCTAGGCTGTCGGCGATGGACGACGACACGGCCACGCGACGACCGACCGGGAGCGGGTTCGGCCGGGTGCTGGTGGCGGTCTACGCCTTGTTCGCACTCGCGGCGACCGGGCGCTCGATCCTGCAGATCACCGAGTACTTCGACCGCGCGCCGCTGGCGTACGTCCTGTCCGCCCTCGCCGCCGTCATCTACATCGTCGCGACGATCGCCCTGGCCCGCGGAGACCGTACCTCGGTACGGGTGGCGCGGGTGACGATCACGACCGAGCTGATCGGCGTCCTCGTCGTCGGGCTCTGGTCGCTGCTGGACTCCAGCGCGTTCCCGGACAAGACCGTCTGGTCCCACTTCGGCCAGGGGTACGGGTTCGTGCCACTGGTGCTGCCCGTCGTCGGGCTCTGGTGGCTCCGACGCACCGGCGCCGCGCCGGCCGACTGACCGAGCCTCGCCTCGAGGTGGCGGCTTGCGCAGCGGTTGCTGAACGGGGTAAGTAGATTTCGGCGCGGCCGACCGCTCGGCCGCCGGGAGAGGATCACGATGAGCGCTGCGCAGACCGGGACGTCGGAGCCCGCCCGACGGGCGACGATGGGTGACATCGCGCGGCACCTCGGGATCTCCAAGGCCGCCGTCTCGTACGCACTCAACGGCCAGCCCGGCGTCGCCGCGGCCACCCGGGAGCGGGTGCTGGAGGTCGCCCAGGAGATGGGCTGGCACGCCAGCTCGAGCGCGCGGGCGCTGTCCGGCTCGCAGACCCAGGTCGTCGGCCTGGTGCTCTCCCGGCCGCCCGACCTGCTCACCACCGAGACCTTCTTCATGCGGTTCCTCGCCGGCGTCGAGTCGGTGCTGTCCGAGCGCGGCTGGAGCCTGCTGCTGCGGGTGATCGGAGACCATCCGGCCGACGAGATGGCCACGTACGAGCGCTGGTGGGGTGAGCGTCGGATCGACGGGGTGATCCTCCTGGACGAGCGGTACCGCGACCCTCGCGTCGACCTCGTCGAGCGGATCGGGCTGCCCGCCGTACTGTGCGGTGGTCCCGTGAAAGGTGTTGGCATTCCTTGCCTCTGGACCGATCAGAGCGGCGATGCGGGACTGGTCGTGCAGCATCTCGCCGACCTCGGCCACCGCCGGATCGGTCACGTCGCGGGCCCGGGGGAGTTCGTCCACGAGCGGGCCCGGCGCCGCGGGCTGCGTCGGGCTGCAGCGGCACTGGGGGTGGAGGTCGTCACGGTGGAGGCGGCGTACACCGGCCCGGAGTCGGAGGAGGCGACCAGGCGGCTGCTGACCGGTGACGCCCCGCCGACGGCCGTCGTCTTCGGCTCGGACGTGATGGCGCTGGGCGGCGTCCGGACCGCGGCGGCCCTCGGCGTCCGCGTGCCGCAGGAGGTGTCGTTCGTCAGCTGGGACGACTCTCAGCTGACGAGTCTGGTGGCCCCCCGGCTCACCGCGCTGCAGCGCGACACCCCGGCGTTCGGGCGGCTCGCGGCGACCGTCCTGCTGGACGCCGTCGCCGGTCGCCGGCCGGTGCGCATCCAGGTCCCGCCGTCGGTGCTGGTCGCTCGCGAGAGCAGCGGTCCCGCACCCGCCTGACCCCACCTCGGCGATAACGATCAGGTAACAGGCGGCTCTCGTACTGAACCGGATAAGTTCAGCGGTGGTGTGATGTGGGTCTCACCGCCGCGGTCGTGACCGGAGACCAGGCGTCGGAACACAGGGAGTCCACGTGAAGATTCGTCTCTGGTGCGCGTCGTTCGCGATCACAGCGGTCGCGGCCACGGCAGCGTGCGGCAACGGCGACTCGGGTTCGTCCGAGTCCGGCGGTGGCGGTGGCGGCGGCGACGCCAAGACCCTCACCTACTGGGCGAGCAACCAGGGCGCGACCCTGGACGTCGACAAGCAGGTCCTCGGCAAGGAGCTGGCCAAGTTCACCCAGCAGACGGGCGTGAAGGTCAAGCTCGAGGTCATCGGCTGGCCCGACCTGCAGAACCGCATCCTGGCCGCGACCAGCAGCGGGCAGGGCCCGGACGTGCTCAACATCGGCAACACCTGGGCGGCGTCACTGCAGTCGACCGGGGCGTTCATGCCGTTCGACAAGGCGGCGCTGGACGCGATCGGCGGGCAGAGCAAGTTCGTCGACGCCTCGTTCAAGACCTCCGGCATGGAGGGCAAGGACCCGACCTCGGTGCCGCTCTACGGCCTGGTCTACGGCCTCTACTACAACAAGAAGATGTTCGCCGACGCCGGGCTGCAGCCGCCGACGACGTGGGAGGAGCTGCAGGCCGCGGCCAAGAAGCTCACCGACGCGGGCAAGGGCACCTACGGCATGGCGATGGAGGGTGGCAGCTACACCGAGAGCATCCACTTCGCCTTCATCTTCGGCCAGCAGCACGGCGCCGACCCGTTCACCAAGGACGGCAAGCCGCAGTTCACGACGCCGGGCATGGTCGCCGGCGTGAAGCAGTACGTCGACCTGATGAGCGACGGGGTCGTCAACAAGAGCAGCGTCCAGTACAAGAACGGCCCCGAGGCTCCCGGCGACTTCGCCAAGGGCAAGGCCGCGATGCTGATGAGCCAGAACAACGCCGACAACACGCTGCAGGCCGACGGCATGAAGTCCAGCGACTACGGCGTGGTCGCCATCCCGACCAAGTCGGGCAACAAGGACACTGCCAGCTTCGTCGCCGGCATCAACATGTCGGTGTTCAAGGACACCAAGAACAAGGACGGCGCCCTGAAGCTGGTGAAGTTCATGACCAGCCCCGAGGAGCAGGCGATCCTGGACAAGCCGTTCACCGCGCTGCCGGTCGTCAAGGGCGGCACGGTCAACTTCACCGACAACCCGGCCGAGGCCAAGACCTTCGCCGACATCCTCGCGACCAAGTCGGTGCCGCTGCCGCTGGTGCCGGCGGAGGCGGCGTACGAGACCAACGTCGGTAACGCCGTCAACGGCCTGCTCGCCAAGGCCGCCACCGGTCAGAAGCCGAGCGAGGCGGACATCAAGAGTGCGCTGCAGGAGGCGCAGGACAAGATGGCCTCCGCCGGCTGATGAGCGTCGACACCGTCGAGACCCCCGCCGCCGGCAGCACCGCCGCGGCTCCCGCACCGTCGCGGCCCCGACGCCGCGGCCGGCGCGTGACGCCGTACCTGCTGGTGCTGCCGGCGGTGGTCCTCGAGCTGCTCGTCCACATCGTGCCGATGCTCGTCGGCATCTGGATGAGCTTCGTCCGGCTCACGCAGTTCTTCATCGCCAACTGGTCGCAGGCGCCGTCGGCCGGGCTGGACAACTACAAGGTCGCCCTCGACTTCTCCGGCCCGCTCGGCAAGAGCCTGCTGCACTCCTTCGGGGTGACGCTCGCCTACACCGTCCTGGTGGTCGGCGTGGCCTGGCTGTTCGGGATGTCCGGCGCCCTGGTGCTGCACCGCTCGTTCCGCGGGCGAGGGTTCCTGCGCACGCTGTTCCTCGTCCCGTACGCCATGCCCATCTACGCCGGGATAATGACGTGGAGCTTCATCTTCCAGCGGGACAACGGCTTGATGAACCACCTGGTGAAGTCGCTGGGGCTGGGTGACGGTGAGTCGTTCTGGCTGGTCGGCAACAACGCGTTCGCCTCCATGGCGATCGTCGCGATCTGGCGCGCCTGGCCGTTCGCGTTCCTGATGCTGCTCGCCGGCCTGCAGAACGTCCCGGACGAGGTGTACGACGCGGCCTCGGTCGACGGCGCGGGCATCTGGAAGCAGGTCCGCTACATCACGCTGCCCTACCTGCGGCCGGTCAACGTCGTGCTCGTCCTGATGCTGTTCCTGTGGACCTTCAACGACTTCAACACCCCGTTCGTGCTGTTCGGGCCGACGCCGCCGAGGTCGGCGGACCTGATGTCGATCCACATCTACGGCAACTCCTTCGTCAGCTGGAACTTCGGGTTCGGCGCCGCGATGTCGGTGCTCCTGCTGCTGTTCCTGCTCGTCGTGACCGGTCTGTACCTGTTCCTCACCTCCAGGAGGTCACGTCGTGCGTGAGCCAGTCTCCTTCCGGGTGTTCCGCTGGGTGGTCGTGCTCGTCCTCGGCGCGTTCACCCTGATCCCGCTGTACGTCCTGCTGTCCAGCTCGCTGAAGCCGCTCGGCGAGGTCCAGGGCGAGTTCCGTTGGTGGCCGGAGCATCCGACGTTCCGTCCGTTCGTCGACATCTGGAGCACGGTGCCACTGGCGAGGTACTTCGCGAACAGCCTCGTCGTGTGTCTGGTGGCGACGCTGTTCAGCGTCCTCATCGCGATCTTCGCCGCGTACGCGGTGTCGCGGTACCGCTTCCGGGGCCGCAGCCTGTTCAGCGGAGCGGTGCTCTCGACGCAGATGATCCCCGGCATCCTGTTCCTGCTGCCGCTGTTCCTGATCTTCGTCAACCTGGACAAGACGCTCGGGACGACGGTGTTCTACCAGACCCGTGTCGGCCTGATCGTCATGTACATGACGTTCTCGCTGCCGTTCGCGATCTGGATGCTGGCGGGGTACCTGGACGGCATCCCGCGCGACCTGGACGAGGCGGCCCGGGTCGACGGCTGCTCCGCAGTGGGCGCGCTGTTCCGCGTCGTCCTCCCGGCGGCGCGGCCGGGCGTCGTGGCGGTCGCGGTGTACGCGTTCATGACGGCGTGGGGCGAGATCCTGTTCGCGTCGCAGATGACCAACACCGAGACGCGGACCCTGTCCATCGGTCTGCAGAGCTACTCGACGCAGATCAACGTGTACTGGAACCAGGTCATGGCAGCCTCGCTGGTCGTCAGCCTGCCGATCGTGCTGGTCTTCCTGCTGCTGCAACGGTATCTCGTCGCCGGTCTGACCGCGGGCGCCGTGAAGTGAGCGAGCCGCGTTCAGGCGCAGGGCTGTTCGTCGACAGGCCGCTGCGGTTCGTCGAGGGGAGTGAGGGCCCGGTCGCGTGGACCGGCGTGAACTTCTGGTCCCGGCACGGTGGTCCGCTCATGTGGCGCGGGCTGGATGAGGCGGTCCTGCGGTCCGAGCTGGAGACGATGCGGTCGTACGGCATCGGCGTCACCCGGTCGTTCTTCTACTGGCCGGACACCATGCCTGCGCCCGACCGGCTCGACGAGGACGTGCTCGACCGGTTCGCGATGTTCCTGGACCTGCACCGCGAGCTGGGCCTGACCACGATCCCGACCTTCGTGGTCGGTCACATGTCGGGGGAGAACTGGGACCCCGCCTGGCGGTCCGGCCGCGACCTGTACGCCGACGTGTGGATGGTCGCCCGGCAGGCCTGGTACGCCAGGGAGCTCGTCTCCCGGTTCGCCGACCATCCGGCGATCGTGGGCTGGCTGGTCTCGAACGAGATGCCGATCTACGGCGGCGCCGCCGACAGCGACGTGGTGACCAGCTGGGCCGAGCTGATGGTGGACGCGATCCGGGCCGGGGGCGCGAGGCAGCCGGTCTCGCTCGGCGACGGCGCGTGGGGGATCGAGACGACCGGCGAGGACAACGGCTTCTCGCTGCGCCGGACCGCGGGCCTAGTCGACTTCGTCGGTCCGCACGTCTACCGGATGGAGAACGACGTCGTCCGCCAGCACCTCAAGGCGGCGTTCGTCTGTGAGCTGGCCGCGGTCGCGGGGCTCCCGGTGGTGCTGGAGGAGTTCGGCGTGACCTCGGACTTCGCCTCCGACCTGAACGCCGCGCACTACTACCGGCAGACGCTGCACACCTCCTTGCTGGCGGGTGCGACCGGCTGGATCGCCTGGAACAACACCGACTTCGACACCATCGCCGACCAGGACCCGTACCGGCACCATCCGTTCGAGCTGCACTTCGGGCTCACCCGGGCGGACGGTACGCCGAAGCCGGCACTGAGGGAGATGCGAGACTTCGCGGCCCTGCTCGACCGGATCGAGGTGACCGCCTGCCGTCGTGCCCCCGCACAGGCGGTGCTGGTCGTCCCGGCGTACCTGGAGACCGGCGAGCCGCTGACCCTCTCGGCCGCGGAGCGCACGCCGATCGTCGCCGCGCTGGAGCAGGCGCACGTCGCGGCGCGCGAGGCCGACCTCCCGGTCGCGTTCGCCCGTGAGGTGGACGGCATCCCCGGCGGTGCACCGCTCTACCTGGTCCCGTCGACCAAGGCGCTCACGGCCCCGACCTGGCGGCTGCTCGGCGAGCAGGTGCGCTCCGGCTCCACCCTCTACGCCTCGTACGGCCTCGGCGACAGCGACTTCCAGCGCGGCCCGTGGTGGACCGGGCTGGAGGAGATCTTCGGCGTCCGTCACGACCTCGTGTACGGCATCACCGAGCCGCTGGAGGAGGACCTGGTGGTGACCCTGGAGCGGGACCTGGGGCCGCTGCGCGCCGGGGACGTGCTCGACATCGCGGTCGCGGGCTCGGAGGTCACCCGCACCATGCTGCCGGTCGAGACGACGACCGCAGACGTTGTGGCGCGCGATCAGCACGGCCGGATCGTGCTGACCCGCAACAGCATCGGTGCCGGGATCGCGGTGCTGTCGACGGTGCCCACCGAGGCGCTCGCGGCCGCGCGGCCTCGGGCCAACCCGGAGCCGACCTGGCGCCTCTACGACGCCGTCGCGCAGGTCGCCGGCGTCGACCGACCTGTCCGTGTGGAGTCACCGATGGTCCTCGTCGACCGGCTGGTACACCGTGACGGACGCTGCTTCGTGTGGCTGGTGAGCGCCTCGCGCGATCCCCAGACGGTCGCGGTCGAGACCGCCGTGGGCACAGCCGTACGACCGCTGGCCGGGGGCGACCCGGTGACCAAGGTCGAGCTCGCCCCGTACGACGTCCAGGTGCTCGAGCTGATCGCCACGACGAGCTCAGCCCGGTACGACGAGAACACCGGCACCGCAACGGTGTCGGGCCCTGCCCAGGAAGAAGGACGACGACCATGACCACGAGCGAGCAGGGCCTCGGCCTTCCGGACGGGTTCGAGCTGGGAGCGGCGACGGCGTCGTACCAGATCGAGGGCGCGATCGCGGCGGACGGTCGCGGCCCGTCCATCTGGGACACGTTCAGCCACACGCCCGGCGCGGTCGCCGGCGGCGACACCGGCGACGTCGCGTGCGACCACTACCACCGGTACGCCGAGGACGTCGCGCTGATGGCCGGTCTCGGGCTCGACAGCTACCGCTTCTCGGTGGCCTGGCCGCGCATCCAGCCGACCGGCAAGGGGCCGGCCAACGAGGCGGGCCTGGCGTTCTACGACCGTCTGGTCGATGAGCTGCTCGCCCACGACATCGCCCCGGCGATCACGCTCTACCACTGGGACCTCCCGCAGCCGTTGGAGGACGCGGGCGGCTGGCGGGTGCGCGACACGGCCGAGCGGTTCGCCGAGTACGCCGACATCGTCCACGAGCACCTGTCGGACCGGGTGAGCCGCTGGATCACGCTGAACGAGCCGTACTGCTCCTCGATCGTCGGCTACGCCGAGGGCCGGCACGCGCCTGGCGCGCGCGAGGGCGACGGCGCGCTCGCCGCCGCGCACCACCTGCTCCTCGGTCACGGGCTCGCCCTCCAGCGCCTGCGGGCGCGCGGCGGCGAAGGCCAGCAGCTCGGTGTGACCCTCAACCTGCAGCCCGTGAGTTCGGTGACGGACCGGCCGGAGGACGTCGCCGCCGCCGACCGCGCGCTGCTGCTGGCCAACCGCCTCTTCACCGATCCGGTGCTGGCGGGGACGTACCCCGACCTGGCCCGCTCGACCTATGCGCCGGTCACCGACTTCGGCTGGATCCGCGACGGCGACCTGGAGGTCATCGGCGCACCGCTGGACTTCCTCGGCGTCAACTACTACTTCCCGGCCAACGTGCGCGCGGCAGCGTACGACGAGCCGGACCCTGCGCGCCGTACCGCGAGCGACCTGGGCTTCGAGGACGTCGTCGCGGAGGGCGTCGAGCGGACGGAGATGGGCTGGCCGGTCGACTCCGACGGGCTCCGGCGGCTGCTGCGCTGGCTGCACGAGACCTACCCGACCCTGCCGCCGGTCTACATCACCGAGAACGGCCGGGCCTGCGACGACGTGGTCGCCGCCAACGGGCACGTCCACGACCCCGACCGGGTGCGCTACCTCGAGGACCACTTGCGCGCGGTCGTCGCGGCGACGCACGAGGGGGTCGACGTCCGCGGCTACTACTGCTGGTCGCTGCTGGACAACTTCGAGTGGGCCGAGGGCTACGCCAAGCGGTTCGGTCTGGTGTACGTGGACTACGAGACACAGCAGCGCATCCCGAAGTCCAGCTACGAGTGGTACCGCCGCCTGATCGCCCGCCACCACACCCCCTGACCCCTCCCGCCGGTCGAGTAGCCCCCTTCCGCCGGTTGAGCCGGACGAGCCGCGCCCCTTCGCCGGTTGAGCCGGGCGAGCCGCGCCCCTTCGCCGGTTGAGCCGGACGAG
>NZ_JAROAV010000031.1 GCF_029439465.1 Luteipulveratus flavus
AGGGCGAGCCGTATCGAGACCAGGTGCACGCGGTCACCGGGTCTCGATACGGGCATCACTTCGTTCGCCCTACTCGACCGGCGGACGGGGGTCAGGCGGAGACGGGCTCCTCGTGGATGACGGGGTACACGCCGTTCTCGTCGTGCACCTCGCGGCCGGTGACCGGCGGGTTGAACACGCAGGCGCAGTGGATGTCCTCCTCGACCTTCACCGTGTGCTTGTCGTGCTGGTCCAGGAGGTACATCGTCCCGGGCGCGAGCGGGAACTCCTCGCTCGTGTCGCGGTTGAGCAGCGTGCCCCGGCCCGCGTAGACGTACACGCACTCGACGTGGTTGGCGTACCAGAACTCCGACTCGGTGCCGGCGTACAGCACGGTGTCGTGGAAGGAGAAGCCCACGCCGTCCTTGGCCAGCACGAACCGGCGGCTGCGCCAGTTGCCGTGCTCGACGTCGTTCTCGGTGCCGTCGAGGTCGCTCAGGTTGATGACCTGCATGGGGAGTCCTTTCGTCGGGGGAGGAGGAGGTGGGGTGGCCGGCCGTCAGCCGGCGAAGGCAGGCTCGCGGTCCGCGGCGACGGTCGGGGCAGCGTCCGCGGTGCCGTCGGTCCGGCGCAGCACGGCGCTCGCGGCATCGACGAGGATCTCCAGGCCCTCGGCCATCTCGGCCTCGGTGATCGTCAACGCGGGCATCACCTTGACGACCTCGCCGCTGGGGCCGGAGGTCTCCACCAGCAGGCCGCGCTCGAACGCCGCCGCCTGGATCCGGCCGGCGACCTCGACGTCCTCGAACGCCACACCGGCGAGCAGGCCGCGTCCGCGCAGCGTGGCGCCGTCCGACCGGGCGATGATGCGCTGCAGCCCGTCGCGCAGCTGGTGGGCGCGCGCGGCGACGTTCTGCTCGATCGCGCCGTCGGTCCAGAACGTCCGCAGCGCGGCCGTGGCGGTGACGAACGCCGGGTTGTGCCCGCGGAAGGTGCCGTTGTGCTCGCCGGGCTCCCACTGATCCAGGTCCCGCCGCATCAGCGTCAGCGACATCGGCAGGCCATACCCGGAGATCGACTTGGACAGGCACACGATGTCGGGCACGATGCCGGCCTCCTCGAAGGAGAAGAACCTGCCCGTACGCCCGCAGCCGGCTTGCACGTCGTCGACGATCAGCAGCACGTCGTGGCGGCGGCACAGGGCGGCGAGCTCACGCAGCCACACCCCGCGCGCGGCCTTGAGACCGCCCTCGCCCTGGACGGTCTCGACGATGACGGCAGCCGGCAGGTCCAGGCCCGAGCCGCTGTCGCTCCAGGTGCGCTCGAGCCACATGAAGTCCGGCGTCTCGCCGTCGAAGTAGTCGTCGTACGGCGCGGTGGAGGAGTGGTAGAGCGGCGTACCGGCGCCGGCCCGCTTCATCGAGTTCCCCGTGACCGCAAGGGAACCCAGCGTCATGCCGTGGAAGGCGTTGGTGAAGCTGACGACGTCCTGGCGGCCGGTGCACTTCCGCGCGATCTTCAGCGCGGTCTCGACGCTGTTGGTGCCGGTCGGGCCGGGGAACTGCACGACATAGTCCAGCCCGCGCGGCGCCAGGACGACCTCCTCGAACGTCTCGAGGAACTCGCGCTTGGCGACGGTGTAGGTGTCGAGCGAGTGGGTGACGCCGTCGCCCGCCAGGTAATCGATCAGGTGGCGCTTGAGCTCTGGGTGGTTGTGGCCGTAGTTCAGCGCACCGGCGCCGGAGAAGAAGTCGATGTAGCGGCTGCCGTCCTCGGCGTACTGGTACACCCCCTGCGCGGAGGTGAAGACGGCCGGCCACTCGCGGCAGTAGCTGCGGACCTGGGACTCGCGGGTCTCGAAGACCGACGTCGTGGTGCTCGTGCTGGTGCTGGGCATGGAGATCCTTCGGGTCGGGAGGGCGAGGCCGCCGCGGCGTGGGCGCGCGGGTCCGTCGCAGGACGGGGGATCGGGGGCGTCAGCGCAACGGGCGGATTCGGTAGAGGCGCTCGGGTGCGTGCTCCTCCGGGAAGTGCTCCGCGCCGAACAGGTCCTCGCGGGTGATGATCGTGCCGCGCTGCTGGGCGAAGCGGGTGAACAGCGCGATGGACGCGGTGTTGTCGTCGGTGATCGTCGTCTCCATCGTCGCGGCGTCGTCGACCTGGTCCACGAGCTCGTGCAGCATCCGCAGCGCGATCCCGCGGCCACGGTGCCCGTCGTCCACGGCGACCTGCCAGACCATCAGCGTCTGCGGCGCGCTCGGCCGGGTGTAGCCGGTGACGAAGCCGGCGGGCTGACCGTCCACCTCCGCCAGGATCGAGGTCCGGGCGTAGTCGCGCGCCCACAGCAGGTAGGCGTACGAGGAGTTCACGTCCAGCGTCCGGGCGTCCGAGGCGATGCGCCACAGGTCGCCGCCGTCGGCCACGGAGGGTGGTCGGAAGGCGATGGTCGGGCTCGAGGTCGCAGGGGCGGCGGGCGTCAGGATGGCGCTGGTCACGCTGAACGAACGTAACGACTTCGAGCGAGTAATCAACTCGAGAACCCGCCTGGGACGCCCATCCGGTCGCTATAGGAGGCCGGTCGAATCGCCGTCAGCCGCAGCAGCACTGGGAATCCTTCCGTCGGTGATCGCGTCCTGCAAAAAGTTCTGAAGCGAGGCCTGCCGCGTCCCACCTGACGGGCGTCGAAGCGCAGAACTGTGACGGAACTCACTGCGCGACAACGAGATTCGGTAACGCGTGGTGATCCAGACTCGCGGCGCGGTGCGGAGGCGGCCGTGACACGACGCACAGCGGCCCCGGTGCGCGATGCACCGGAGCCGCTGCCCCGTCGTGAGGAGGAGGTGAGGGTCAGCCGACGCTGACGGCCTTCCAGGCGGCGTCGACCGCCTTGCTCTCCGTGCTGCCGGCGCCGAACTCGGCGTCCGCGGCCTTGACCATGCCGGCGTGCAGGTCGGCGTAGGTCATGTCGCTCGTGCCGTAGTCCTTGATCGCGGTGTACCAGATCTTGGCGGCCTTGTCGGCGCCGATGCCGGTCACCGAGCTGCTGTCGCAGGTCTCGCTCGTGCCCCACTCCGACTGACCGCTGCCGTTGGCGAGCAGGAAGAAGGCGTGGTTGCCGACACCCGAGGTGTAGTGCGGGTCGTCGTTCGCGGTGGAGGAGCTCCAGCAGTCGTGCGACGCACCGTCCTTGGACGGCTTGTCCATGTAGCGCAGCGGGCTGCCGTCGCCGTTGATGTCGATCTCCTCGCCGATGAGGAAGTCCGGCTTGTCGACCGCGCTGTTGGCCTTGAACTCCACCATCGTGCCGTTGACGTCGCTGTTGGCCTCGTTGATGCCGCCCACGTCGCCCTCGTAGCCGAGGTTGGCCAGCGCCTCCGCGACACCGTGCGACATCTCGTGACCCGCGACGTCGATCGCGACCAGCGGGGCGTTGTCACCCTCGCCGTCGCCGTACGTCATCTGCTGGCCGTCCCAGAACGCGTTCACGTAGCTGGAGCCGTAGTGGACGCGCGAGGGCACGCCCTTGCCGTCGTCGAAGATGCCGTTACGGCCGTAGGCGTCCTTGTAGTAGTCCCACGTGGTCGCCGCGCCGTAGTAGACGTCGACCGCCGCGGTGGCGCGGTCGTCGTTGCTGCCGCTGCCCCAGGCGTTGTCGGCGTCGGTGAACGGGTCGCAGCTGCCGCTCTCGCTGTTGTTCATGTCGCACGCGGAGTTGCCGCCGCGGTCGGGGTCGGTCAGCGTGTAGGAGCTGCCGTCCTGGGTGGTGCTGATCTTGACATCACCCAGGAAGAGCGACTTGCCGGTGCCCTCGGCCCCTGCGGTCGCCTTCGGCCGCGAGGCGTCCCGCGTGGTGGCGCGCGTCGTGCCGGACGGGTCGACCGCGTCCCAGGCGACCGTACGCAGGTTCGCCGGCGCCTTGGTGGTCAGCGTCGCCGCGTGGTGGACACCCTTGCGTGCCATGGCGGCCTTGGAGGTCGCGCCCGACATGAGCGTCTTCACCGTCTCCGAGGAGCGGATGGTCTTGCCGCTCTGCGCGTCCACCAGGACCGCCTTGCGGCTCGGCGTCAAGCCGTCGGACTGCACACCGGTGACGACCGTCATCCAGGCGAGCACCGGCTTGGCGCCACGCGCGTCGACGACCAGCATCGGGTCGGTCGCGCCGTCGACGTTGAACGAGCGGGCGCCGGCGGCGGCGTTCGTGCGCGCAGTGCCCTTGGCGACCTTGGCCGTGGTGCTGACCGAGATCGGAGCCTGCTGCGCGACCGACTGACCGGTCACCTTGCCGCCCTTGCTGTGCACGACGAAGTCGCCACCGACGACGGGGAGGCCGCGGTAGGTCCGGTGGTAGCGCGCGTGGCTGGAGCCGTCCTTGGCGGTCGAGGTGCCAACCAGGACGTAGCTGTCACCGGCGGCGCCCTTGACGGCGGCCGCGTCGGACTTCAGGTAGGACGCGACGGCGGCCTGGTTGCTCGGCGCGGCGTCGTCTCCACCGTTGGCGAAGGCAGGCGCCCCGGCCAGCGACCCGCACGCGAGCAGCGCGGTACCGGTCAGTGCGATGTGCTTCTTCCTCATATGAGGGTGTCCTCTCTAGGTTTCGGTGCTCCCACCTCGGCCCTTCGTGTCCCCCGAGGTGCGCCCCGACAGCAGCCGGGGAACCGTGGTTCGAACCACTCTGCCGAGCCGGGGCGGCGCGCGCCTATGCCAGCCGGTCATGCCTTCCTTACCGACTCTTGGCCGTTCGGAAAGACCCGGTAGACCAGTCGATGGAAGTCGTTCCTTACGGTCTAGTAGCAATGGAGATCGAGCTGCGACATCTGAAACTGGTACAAGCGGTCGGCGAGCTGGGAAGCGTCTCGAAGGCCGCCGCCGCGCTGAGCACGACCCAGCCGGCGGCGACCCGCCAGCTGCGCCGGATCGAGGACTCCCTCGGCAGCCCGCTGTTCGAGCGGTCGGCCGAGGGCATGACGCCGACGCCGGTCGGCGAGATGGTGATGGCGCGAGCCCACACCGTCCTCACCGCGGTCGAGACGCTGTGCGCCGACGCCGAGCAGTCGACCGGGTCCGCGCCGAGCATCGTGACCGTCGGCGCTCGTACGGGCACGCCGCTGATCGCGATGGCCGAGTACCTCGACCGCGCCCTGCCGGCCACCCGGGTGGTGCTGGAGAGCGAGACGCGGATGCAGACGCTGGTCGACATGGTCGGCGCCGGGCTGCTGCACGCGGCCGCTGTGAGTGAGTTCGTCGGGTGGGAGGTCGACCTGCCGGCCGGCGTGGACAAGCAGACGGTCGGGGTCGAGCCGGTGTTCGTCGTCATGGCTCCGGACCACCCGCTGGCGCAGTACGAGGAGATCCAGGTGAGCGACCTGGCCGACGCCCGCTGGGTGCTGCAGCCGACCGACCTGGACCGCGAGCCCGACGTCTTCGCCCAGGCCTGTGCTCGCGCGGGCATCCGGCCCACGGTCGAGCACACGCTGCGGGGCGCGGCCGCCCTGGCGTTCATCCGGGAGGGCGGCCGCCTCGGCCTGTGCTACCCGACGGCGCGGTTCGACGGCCTGGTCACCCGCCCCGTCCGACGCTGCCCGGTACGGGTGCGCCACCTGATGCTGACCGCCCAGCGCGGTCCCCTGCAGGGGTACGGCGAGCGCCTGGCCCGCTCGGTGCGGGAGCGGATGGCGGCCGAGGTGCAGATGGCGCCTGCGTACGACGCGTGGCTGGAGCGCGAGCGTCCGCTGACCTCGGTGAGCTGACGTCTCGCCACCCGGTCCGGTTTGCGGCGCTTGCGCCGGTCGGGCCGTCCGTGGAGGTCATCCCGAGTACGGTCGGGAGACGCCGGGTGACCGGCGTCACATGTTCGGTGTCGGTCCCCGCGGGGCCCGGGAGCTCTGGAGGTCCGATGGGCAGGAAGACATCAGCAACCGTGGCGGGCGGCATGCTCCTCGCGGTGACACTCGCCGGGTGCGGCGGCGGCACCGGGGCCGGTGACTCGCAGCAGACCGGCGGAGGCGGCGGGGGTTCCTCCGCGGGGACGAGCGGCGGTGGTGGTGGCGGCGGCAAGACGATCAAGCTCGTCGCGGCGGAGTACTCCAAGGACAACACCGCGAAGTTCTGGAACCAGTTCAAGGCCGCGTACGAGAAGAAGACCGGCAACAAGCTCGACGTCCAGATCGTCAGCTGGGACACCATCGACCAGACGTCCAGCACGATGATCCAGAACAACAGCGCGCCGGACGTCCTGAACCTCAACGCCTACGCCTCGTACGCCAAGGACAAGCTCCTCTACAGCTCCGACGAGGTCCTGTCCCCGACCGCGAAGGCCGACCTGCTGCCGGCGTTCGTCAAGAGCGGCACGTACCAGGACAAGATGTACGGCATGCCCGACCTGTCCTCGGCGCGGGCGTTCTTCTACAACAAGGCGCTGTTCAAGAAGGCAGGCATCATGAGCCCGCCGAAGACCTGGGCCGAGTTCGAGGCCGACGCCAAGAAGATCCAGGGCCTGGGCAACGGCAGCATCGGGTACGCCATGCCGCTCGGCCCGGAGGAGGCCCAGGCGGAGTTCTCGATCTGGACGTTCAACAACGGCGGGAACTGGAAGAACGGCGACTCCTGGACGATCAACTCCGACCAGAACGTCAAGACCCTCGACTTCCTCAAGAAGCTCGCGACCACCGACAAGGTCACTCAGAACAACCCGGGCCGCACCAACCGCGCGGACGCGTTCAACCTGTTCAAGTCGGGCAAGGTCGGCATGATCGTCGGGTTCTCACCCCTGGCCGGTGACCTCGACAAGGAGGGAAAGGTCGACTACGGCGTCGCGCCCATGCCGACCGCGGACGGCAGCGCGCCCAAGACGTACGGCGTGACCGACTACCTGATGGCGTTCAAGAAGCCGGGCAACCAGCAGGCGGTCAAGGACTTCTACGACCTGTACTACTCCAAGGACCAGATCAACCAGTTCATCAAGGCCGAGGGCTTCCTGCCGGTCACGCAGACCGGCCTGGACTACTTCAAGTCCGACGCCAAGCTGAAGGTCTACCTCGACACGCTGCCGAACATCCAGCTCACCCCGACCGATGACCCCGCCTGGGACAAGGTCAAGCTCGCGGTGCAGCAGAACATCGGTTCCGGGGTCGGCTCCAACGGTGACCCGAAGAAGACCCTCGACTCCCTCCAGAAGACCGCGGAGAGCTCGAGCTGATGACCGTCCAGACCGGGGCCGCGGAGTCGACCGACACCGCGGCCCCGGCTCGTCAACGCCGCCGAGGGCGGCGCCGCCAGGTCGGGTCGCGGGCCTCGGTCCTGTCCGCGCTGCTGTGGCTCGGCCCGGCCCTGCTGCTGATCGCCGGGGTGGTCGTCTACCCGGCGATCGAGCTGGTCCGCGCCTCGTTCAGCCGGTTCTCGGTGACCGGCCTGCGGCTCGGGGACGCCGGCGGCACCAACTACCGCCGGGTCCTGGACCACCCCGACCTCGGGACCGTCCTGACCAACACGCTGGTCTGGGTGGTCGCCGTCGTGGCGCTGACCGTGCTGATCAGCCTCGCCGTGGCCCAGCTACTGTCCAAGGACTTCTTCGGCCGGCGGCTCGTGCGCTGGGCGCTGATCGTGCCGTGGGCCGCTTCCCTGGTCATCACGGCCAAGACGTTCGTGCTGCTCTTCGACTTCTACTACGGCACCCTCAACACCGTCCGCGACCACCTGGGCATGGCGCCGGTGGACTACCTGGGCAGCGACACCTGGATCATGCCGTCGATGATCCTGGTCGGGGTCTTCGTCTCCATCCCCTTCACCGCCTACGTCTTCATCGCCGGGCTGAGCGCGATCCCCGACGAGGTGTACGAGGCGGCCCGCATCGACGGCGCCGGCCCGTGGCAGATCTACCGCCGGATCACGCTGCCGCTGCTGCGTCCCGCGCTGATGGTCGCCTCGGTGCTGAACATCATCTACGTGTTCAACTCCTTCCCGATCATCTACACGCTCAACGACCGCAACCCCGGCTTCGGGCACGACACGTCCATCACGTTCATGTACAAGCTGGCGTTCAAGAGCGCCGAGAAGGACGTCGGGATGTCCGCGGCCGCCGGCGTCTTCAACGTGCTGCTGATCCTCGTGGTCGTGATGATCTACCTGCGCGTGACGCGCTGGCGGGAGGAGACGGCATGAGGGAGGAGACGGCATGAGTGCCCTGGACCAGGTGCGTGACGTCCGGCCGGTGGCGTCCGGGTCGCGCGGGTGGCGGCGGGTCCGTCCGTACGTCCTGCCGGTGATCGGCCTGCTCGTCGGGCTGGTCTTCCTCGCCCCGTACCTCGTGATGCTGCTGAACGCGTTCCGCCCGAGCGCCGACATCGTCCAGGCTCCCGGCTCGCTGCTGCCGCGGGAGTGGCAGTGGGACACCTTCTCCCAGGTGCTCGGCGACGACCGGTTCCTGTCCTGGCTGAAGACCTCGCTCATCGTGGCGGCCGCCTCGACGGCCCTGGTCATCGTGGTGGCGGTGCCGGCGGCGTACTTCACCGCGCGGTTCCGCTTCCCGGGGCGGACCGCGTTCCTGCTGCTGGTGCTGGTGACCCAGATGTTCTCGCCGACCGCACTGGTCGTCGGCATCTACCGCGAGTGGTTCAACCTGAACATGGTGAACACCTACGGTGCGCTCATCCTCACCAACGCGGCGTTCAACCTGGCCTTCGCGACGTGGATCCTGCACGGCTTCTTCTCCTCGATCCCGCAGGAGATCGAGGAGGCCGCCCACCTGGACGGCTGCAGCCGGCTCACGACGCTGCGCCGGGTGATGCTGCCGCTGACCCGGCCCGGACTGGTGACCGCGGTGATCTTCACCTTCATCGCCGCGTGGAACGAGTACGTCGTCGCGCTCACCCTGATGCTGGACGACGCGAGGAAGCCGCTCCCGGTGGGCCTGACGTCGTACGTCACCGGGTACGAGCAGCACTGGGACCAGCTGTTCGCCGCGTCGATCATCGCGATCGTGCCGGTCGTGATCCTCTTCGCGGTGATCGAGAAGCACCTGGTCGGCGGCCTGACGGCGGGTTCGGTCAAGTAGGCACTGGCGGCACCGAGCCCCGGTCGCGGCCCGGCCTCAGGCCGGCTCGACCGTCTTCACCATGACGCAGTTCTTCAGCCCCTTGGGCCGGTCGTAGGTGAAGCCCAGTCGCTCGTACAGCCGACGGGTGCCGTTGTAGAGGAACGATGACGACATCTTCTTGGTCTGGTCGGTCAGATCGTGCGGATAGCTCTCCACACGGCCACCGCCGGCCTGCGCGATCAGGTCGAGCGCACCGGCGATCGCCAGCTCCGTCACGCCGCGTCGCCGGTGGCGCTTGTCGACGAACACGCAGGTGATCCGGTAGTCGGGATCGACGGTCTTGGTGGCGTCGTACTGCTTGAGGTGGTGCAGGGTGGGCAGCTCGACCGGGGTGCCGTACTCGGCCCACGCGATGGCCTCCTCACCGTCCATCACCAGGGCGGCGTGCGCCTTGCCCTGCTCGACGTAGGACTTCTTCAGCGCCCGGTTCGCCTCCGCGCCCTGGCCGCGCTCGGGGCCGTCCGGGTGGAACCAGATGCACCAGCAGCCGCCGAAGATGCCGTTGTGCCGCTGCACCATCGCGTCGAACGCCGGCCAGGTCTCGGGGCTGAGCGCCGCGATGGTGTACGACGACTGGGCGGACATGGGCTCAGCCCTTCTTCGCGGCGGACACGTCGACGCAGACGACACCGGTGTTGCCGTCCCGGTCGGCGATCACGGTGAGGCCGGGCGCATCGCTGTCGTCGACGACCGTCCCACCCGCGGCGAGAGCGGCGGCGATCCGCGGTGCCGCCGCCTCGGGCGCCAGGTAGACCTCGACGTGGAACCGCCGGTTCGCGTCCGCCTGCTCGTCGGCGTCGCCGAACCACAGGTTCGGTACGCGGCCGGTGGCGTCCCGGACCTCGTCGCTGGGGGATCCTCGGCCCTGGGAGTCGCCGCTGCCGGTCAGCAGCGCGGCCCACACCGGCGCGATGACCGCGGAGTCCGCGGTGTCGAGGCCAAGCTCGAGCTCGCTCACCGAGGCCGGATCAGCGGCGATCCCGTGGTCGGCGGCGATCCGGGTGATCGCCCGCGCGAGGTCGACGTCCTGCTGGGTCACCCACTCGACGACGTACTCGGTGCCCTCGTCGTCGCGATAGACGGCGTCGTCGCTGACCAGCTCCAGGTCGACGTACCCCGGGCCGATCGAGACCCGCGGATGGTGACCGACCGTGTCACCCGCCTCGCCCACCGCGGCGACGAACCGTGCCCCGGTGGCGAAGTCGTCGACGAGGTAGCGGGCGTGCAGGCCCTGGGCCAGCTTGCGCCAGTCGGTCAGGTCGGCCGCGGCGATCTGCTCACCGTGCAGCATGTCCATGCATCGGGACAGTAGCCGTGATTCCGGACGTTCCGCGGCCCTTGGCCACATTGTCGCCGGGCGCCCGGCCGGATGCCCCGGTCGGCCGGCAGACCGACCGGGGCGAGCCGGTCACGGAGCGCCGGGCTCCACCGTCACCGGCGTGGCGTCGTCCGGCTGCGCGTCGACCTGCTCGACGAACGAGACGTCGACCTCGTGCGGCTGGATCTCGCCGCGCTGGATCTGCTCGGCGAAGTGGCACGCGACCCGGTGGGTGCCGGGGACACCCTCCAGCTCGATGGTGCGCAGCTGCGGGCGCTCGGTGTCGCAGCGCTCCTCCTGCTTCCACGGGCAGCGGGTGTGGAACCGGCAGCCGGTCGGCGGGTTCGCCGGGCTCGGCAGGTCGCCCGCCAGGATGATCCGCTCGCGGCGGTCCTCCGTCGTCGGGTCCGGCACGGGCACCGCCGACATCAGCGCACGGGTGTACGGGTGCAGCGGCATCGCGTAGAGGTCGTCCGCGTCGGCCTCCTCGACGAGCGCGCCGAGGTACATCACGCCGACCCGGTCACTGATGTGGCGGACGACGGCGAGGTCGTGCGCGACCACCAGGTAGGTGAGCGAGAACTCCTCCTGCAGCTCCTCCAGCAGGTTGACCACCTGCGCCTGCACCGACACATCGAGCGCGGAGACGGGCTCGTCGGCCACGATCAGCTGCGGGTTCACGCTGAGCGCGCGGGCGATGCCGATGCGCTGACGCTGACCGCCGGAGAACTCGTGCGGGTACTTGCGCAGCGCGGCCGGCGGCAGACCCACGGCCGACAGCAGCTCGCGCAGCCGCGCCGTCGCCGCCTTGCCGTCCTTGGCGAGGCCGTGCGCCTGCATGCCCTCCAGCAGCAGCGACTCCACGGTCTGGCGCGGGTCGAGGCTGGACAGCGGGTCCTGGAAGACCATCTGCATGTCCTGGCGCTTGCGGCGCAGCGTCTCACCCTTGAGCGAGGCGACGTCGACGCCGTCGAACAGCACCGTGCCCTCGGTCGGCTCCTCCAGCCGCAGCAGCGCACGCCCGAACGTCGACTTGCCGCAGCCGGACTCACCGACCAGGCCGTACGTCTCGCCGCGCTTGATCTGCATGTCCATGCCGTCCACGGCGTAGACGTGCCCGACCGTACGGTCGAAGAAGACACCGCGCTTGATGGGGAAGTGGACCTTCAGGCCGCGGACGTCGACCAGGACGTCGTCGGGGACGGCGACGTCGTCCTGCGGAGTCGTCTCGGTGGCAGCCGTCGACATCAGGCCTCCTCGCTGATCGGGTTGTGGCAGCGCAGCAGCCGGGGCGTCTCGACGCCACCCTCGATGCGCTCCAGCTCGGGCTGGGTGGTGCGGCACGCCTCGACGGCGTTCGAGCACCGCGGGGCGAAGGCGCACGCGTGGTCCCACGGCAGGTTGTCCGCGACCGAGCCGGGGACGGGGTTGAGCCGCTCGCCGCGCGCGGAGTCCAGCCGGGGGATCGAGGCCAGCAGGCCGTGGGTGTACGGGTGCCGCGGCCGGGCGAACAGGTCGTGCCGGTCCGCGCGCTCGACGATGCGGCCGCCGTACAGCACGTTGACCTCGTCGCACAGCCCCGCGACGACCCCGAGGTCGTGCGTGATCATGATCAGCGCCGTGTCGGAGTCCTGCACCAGGTCCTTGAGCAGGGTCAGGATCTGCGCCTGAATCGTCACGTCCAGCGCCGTCGTCGGCTCGTCGGCGATCAGCAGGCGCGGCGCGCACGCCAGCGCCATCGCGATGAGCGCGCGCTGGCGCATGCCGCCCGACAGCTGGTGCGGGTACTCCTTGAGCCGCCGGCTGGGGTCGGGGATGCCGACCTTGTCCAGCAGCTCACGCGCCTTCGGCTCGGCCTCCTTGCGCGAGAGCCCCTGGTGCCGCTCCATCACCTCGGTGACCTGACGCCCGATCGGGACGACGGGGTTCAGCGACGAGAGCGGGTCCTGGAAGATCATCGCGACGTCCCGGCCGCGACGGTCCCGCATCTGCTTCGGCGAGAGCTTCAGCAGGTCGGTGCCCTCGAAGACGGCCTCACCGGTGACGGTGTTGCCGCGCTTGGGCAGCAGCCCCATGATCGCCAGCGAGGTGACCGACTTGCCGCAGCCGGACTCGCCGACCAGGCCGACCGTCTGACCGGGCTGCACGTCGAACGACACCCCGGAGACGGCGTGGAACGGCTCCTCGCCGGAGCGGCGGAACGTGACGGACAGGTCGCGGACCTGCAGCAGCGGCTCGCGTGAGGTACGCGCGTCGCGGCTGGTCCGGGTCGTGGTGGCAGTCATCGCTGCCTCACCTCCTGCTCTTGGGGTCGAGGGCCTCGCGCATCGACTCGCCCATCAGCGTGAAGCCGAGCGAGACGACCACGATGCAGGCCGCCGGCCAGAACGCGATGTGCGGGTACAGGTCGAAGAGGTTCTGCGCGGCACCCAGCATCTGGCCCCACTCGGCCTTGCTGTCGTCGGGGTTGCCGAGGCCGAGGAAGGACAGCGCGGCGGCCTCGATGATGGAGACCGACAGCGCCAGCGTGGACTGCACGAACACCGGACCGAGGCTGTTGGGCAGCATGTGCCGGAACACGATCGCGGACCGTTTCACCCCGAGCGATCTCGCGGCGAGCACGTGGTCGCTGCTGCGTTGCGCGAGCATCGAGCCGCGTAGTAACCGAGCGAAGACCGGCACCTGGACGATCGCGATGGCGACGATCACCGTCCACTGGCTGGGCTGACTCGCCAGCGAGGCGATGGTGATGGCGAGCAGGATCGACGGCAGCGACAGCAGCACGTCGACGACGCGCATGACGACCGAGTCGACCCAGCCGCCGAACGCGCCGGCGAGCGTGCCGAGCGTCACGCCGCCGGCGAGACCGCCGAGCGTGGCGAGCACGCCGACGATCAGCGTCTGCCGGCTGCCGTAGATGAGCCGGGACAGCAGGTCGCGTCCCTTCTCGTCACCGCCGAGCGGGAAGCCGTCCTGCGCCTTCGGGATGGGGTTGGTCGATGCGCTGATCTGGCCAATCAGCGGCCGGTCGTCAGGAGCGTGCGGCGCCAGCAGGGGGGCGAAGACCGCGACGAGGATGAACAGCGCGACCAGGACCGCTCCGATGATGAACATCGGGTTGCGCCGCAGCCGTCGCCAGGCACTGGCCAGCAGGCTGACGCCCTCGGCGTCACGGACCGCACCGGCCTCGCCCACCGGGTCGACCGGGTCCATCACGTCGACGCCGCCGGCCTGACCGGCCGCGGGCGCCGCCGTGCTCGCCGCGAGGCCGTCGAGGCGTTCCTTCTTACGGTTCAAGGGGGTCATGCGGTCACCTCGTCCGGACGCGCGGGTCGATGTAGGCGTACGTGATGTCGACCAGGAGGTTGACGACGACGTACGTGGCCGCGGCCATCAGGATGAGCAGCTGCAGCATGGAGTAGTCGCGACCGGTGAAGGCGCGGGCCAGTGCGTCCCCGAGGCCGGGGAAGCCGAACACCGTCTCGGTGAGGATCGCGCCGCCGAGCAGGGCGCCCATCTGCAGGCCGATGATCGTGACGACCGGCAGCATCGCGTTGCGCAGCACGTGCCGGCGGGTGATGACCTTGGACGAGAGGCCCTTGGCCTCCGCGGTGCGCACGTAGTCCTCGTCCAGGACGTCCAGGACCGCTGCACGCGTGATGCGGAAGACGAAGGAGAACGGGATCGTCGCCAGCGTCACGGCCGGAAGGATCAGGTGGCGCAGGGCGTCCCAGGCCGCGTCCCACTCGCGGGTCAGCAGCCCGTCGAGGACGAAGAAGTTGGTGACGCGGGTGGCCTCGATGTCGCCCTGACGGCCGCTGATGGGGAACAGGTGCCAGTCCACGGCGAAGAAGTACTTCAGCACGAATGCGGTGAAGAACACCGGGATGGCCACGCCGAGCAGCGAGCTGGTCAAGGTCAGCCCGTCCAGGATCCCGCCGCGCCGGCGCGCGGCGAGGTAGCCGAGCGGGATGCCGGCGGCCACGGCGATGATCATCGCCAGGACGCCGAGCTCGATCGTGGCGGGCAGGCGCTCGACGAAGATCTCCATCGAGGACCGACCGGGCTGGACGCCGGTGGAGACGCCGAAGTCGCCGGTGACGGCCCGCTTGAGGAAGTTGAGGTACTGGACGATGACCGGGTCGTCCAGACCCAGGGTCTTCTTGATCTGGGCCAGCTTGGCCGGGTTGCACCGGTCGCCGCAGATGGCGGAGGCGGGACCACCGGGCAGGCTGCGCAGCCAGACGAACAGCAGCAAGGACAGCAGGAGCATGACGCCGACCATCTGTACGAGGCGGCGTACGACGTATCTGAGCACGCTTGGGTAAACCTTCCAGGACGCACGAGTGAGGGCTGCAGCCGGTGACAGGCCGACGGCCGCCCCGGGGGAGTGTCCCCTCCAGGGCGGCCGCCTGTGTGTCGAACCTGCCGCCGAAGGCGGTCAGCTCACTTCTTGATCTCCGCGTAGTTGTAGCGCTCGTCGGTCAGCGGGCTCGGCGTGATGCCCGAGACCTTCTTGTTGAAGACGATGGCGGGCGGCGAGTGCGAAATGGGCAGGCCCGGCAGGTACTCGGTGACCAGCTTGTTGTTGATCGTCTTGTACTGCGCGGTGCGGTCCGCCTCGTCGACGGTGCTGTCCGCCTTGGTCAGCTCGGCCGACAGTTGCTTGCCCCACGGGTACTGGCCCGTCTGGAAGCGGTTGGTCGTCTCGGTGAAGAACGTGCCGATGAAGTTGTCGGCGGTGTTGTAGTCACCGGTCCAGCCGAGCAGGAAGGAGGACGCGTCACCGTTGTCGACCGCGTCGAGGTAGCCACCGTTCCACGGCTTCGTCACCGGCTTGACCTTGAGGCCGGCGGCCTCCCAGTCCTTCTTGATGGCGTCGAAGATCTTCTGCGGGTTCGGCATGTACGGGCGGCTGACCTCGGACGGGTACCACAGCTCGATCTGCATGCCCGCGGCGCCGGCCTGCTGCAGCATCTGCTTGGCCTTGTTGACGTCGTAGGTGTACTTGGTCGGGCTGGTGTTGTAGCCGTCGACGGTGTCCGGCATGAACTCGTCGGCGACCTTGGCGCCCTCCGGCAGCTGGGACTTCACCAGCTGCGGCCGGTTGATGGCGGTCATCAGGGCCTGACGGACCTTGAGGTCCTTCAGCTTCGGGTTGGCCTTGGCGTTGAGACCGAGGTAGAGGACGTTGAACGCCGGACGGACCTTGAGGTCGTTGTTCTGCTTGAGGGAGTTCCAGTCGGCCGGGTTCGGGAAGTCGTAGCCGTCGATCTCGCCCGCCTCGAGTGCCTGCTTGCGCGAGCTCTCGTTCGGGATGATCTTGAAGACGAGCTTGTCGATCTTGGCCTTGTCGCCCCAGTAGTTCGCGTTGCGCTTGAGGGTGATCGTCTGGTTCGCGGTGTCGTACTTCTCCAGCGTGAACGGGCCACTGCCGGTCGGGTGCGACTTGGCGTACTCCGGGTAGGCGATGCCCTCGCCCTTGCCCTTGAGGTCGTTCGCCTTGTACTTGTCCATCGCGGTGGGGCTCTGGATGGAGAAGGACGGCAGACCCAGGACCGAGGGGAACTTGGAGGTCACGCGGTTGAGCTGGACGACGACCTTGTTGGAGGTCGGGGTGCAGGACTTGTAGAGCGAGGGCTCCTTGGTGACCTTGGAGCCACCGAAGTTGGACGACCAGTACTCCGCGCCCGCGAGACCGTCGGCGGTCTGGTTGTACCAGCGCTCGAAGTTCTTGCAGACCGCGGTGGCGTCCAGGGCGGTGCCGTCGCTGAACTTCACACCGCTGCGCAGGTTGAACGTCCAGGTCTTGCCGTCGGGGGAGTTGTTCCAGCTCTCGGCGAGGGCGGGCGTCATGTCGGCCGTACCGGGCTTGAACATCACCAGCGTGTCGTACAGCTGGCGGGTGACGCGGAACGTCTCACCGTCGGAGGCGTAGAAGGGGTCGAACACGGCCGGCGCGCCCGCGGCACCGAAGGTCAGCGTGCCGCCGCCACCCCCGCCTCCGCTGCTGCTGCCCGAACCGCTGTCACGGTCGGAGGATGCGCACGACGCCAGTGCGAGCACGGCGGCGCTGGCAGCAGCGACTGCCGCTGCCTTGCGGTTGACCTTCATGGGTACCTCTCAGTCCTGCAGCACCGGGCGGCCGGGGTAGCGCCGCGTCCGGTCCCGTCTGTGGTGTCGGAGTGGGGCGACAGTACCGAGCGGTCCGGCGGCGAGGGGCGGATTCGGTCAGCCTTGTCCGAGTTGAGACCTCCAGGTCCGGTGCGCCGCGGCGAGGTGTGCCTGGCACCCTGACCGACGTGAGCAGACGACTCGTGGTGGGTGCCGCGCTGGTGGACGACCTGGAGCGGCCGACCCGGCTGCTCGCGGCGCGGCGGACCGAACCGCCCGCACTCGCCGGGGGCTGGGAGCTGCCGGGCGGCAAGGTCGAGCCGGGGGAGTCCCTGGAGCAGGCGTGGCACCGGGAGCTGGCGGAGGAGCTCGGCGTGCAGGTCGAGCTCGGTGACCGCGTACCCGGACCGCTGCGGGGCGATGCCGAGGAGGGCGCCTGGCCACTCGGGCCGTCGTACGCGATGCACGTCCGCCTCGCCGTGGTCGTGACGGGCGAGCCGCAGCCGCTCGACGAGCACGACGCCCTGCGCTGGCTGCCGGTCGCCCAGCTGTACGACGTGGGCTGGCTACGCGACGACCGACCGGTGATCGAGGCCGTCGAGCGATGGATCACATCACGATCGGGTCACACTAGTTCGGGCCCGAACTAGTTTGGGCTAGCGTGCGGAGCGAACCTGAGGAGGTCGCCATGCCCGCTCCTGTCCCACCCGCGTTCTTGCCGCTCCGCTCCGGACGCACCGTGCTCGCTCTCCTGGCCTCGGTGCTGCTCGTCCTCGGAGCCGCGTGCTCCTCCGGTCCCGCGGCCCTCGCCGCGTCGACCGCGTCCGCTCCGCCGACCGTGCGCCCCGGGACGGCCGTCGCACCCGGGCTGGAGCACCTCGGCCCGTGCGCCGACCCTGCGCTCGCGAGCTTCTCCTGCGGCCTGCTGCGCGTCCCGCTGGACCACGAGCGGACGGCCGGCGCGACCCTCGCGCTGCCGGTCACCGTCCAGAAGGGCCCAGCGTCCGACCCGGTCCTGCTCAACCTCACCGGCGGCCCGGGTCAGCCGGGCGTCGCGTTCGCACCCCGGTTCGCCCAGCGGCTCGCGCCCGCGCTGAACGGCCGGCGGCTGGTCATGCTGGACCAGCGCGGCACCGGCGCAACCGCGATCAGCTGCCCGGGCCTGCAGCGCGAGATGGGCGAGGGCGACCTGCTCACGCCCACCGCGGCGTCCGTACGCGAGTGCTCGGGCATCCTCGGCGCCACGCGACCCTTCTACGGCACCCAGGACACCGTCCAGGACCTGGAGCTGCTGCGGCGCGCGCTGCGCGTGCGGACCATGACGGTCGACGGCACCTCCTACGGGAGCTACGTCGCCGAGCGGTACGCCGTGACGTACCCGCACGCGGTCGACCACCTGATCCTCGACTCGGTCGTCCCGCACCAGTGGATGCCGCAGGACAGCCTCTCGCTCACCAGCATGGTGGCGGTCCGTCGGGTGCTGCGCGACGTCTGTACCGCCCAGCAGTGCCCGGGCGACCCGGTCGCCGACCTCGCGACGCTCGTCTCGCGCGGCTACGACGGCCCGGCGCTGCTCAACCTGCTCGCGATCGTCAGCGTCATCCGGCCCTCGTTCGACTTCGTCCCCGGGATGCTGCACGACGCCGTGAACGGCAACGACGGCCTGCTGCAGGGCTGGCTCCAAGGGGTGGCGGCCGAGGCGCCGGTCGCCGAGTTCAGCCAGGGTCTGCACGCGGCCACGCTGTGCATGGACCAGGTGGAGCCGTGGGGCGACAGTGACACCCCGTTCGCCGCTCGCGAGGCGGCGCTGCAGCGGGTGCGTTCCACGCTCACCGCCCAGCAGGTGTACCCGTTCGACGTCGACACCGCGACGGACAACGGCCTCGTCCAGCTGTGCCGCTCCTGGGGCGTGACGACCCCGGACCGGGTCTCGCACAAGCGCAACCTGCCGCCCGTGCCGACGCTGTTCCTCGCCGGCGACCGGGACCTGTCCACGCCGCTGGAGTGGGCGAGCCGGGAGTTCCGCCGCGCGCCGCACGGTGAGGTCCTGGTGGTTCGGGGCGCGGGCCACTCGCTGCAGTCGCGCGGCGCCGAGCACCCCGAGATCATCGAGCGGGTGACGGCGTTCCTCGGTCGTCCCTGAGCACCGCGTCCAGGCCCTCGTGCAGCGTCACGAGGGCCTGGCGCACGTCCTCCAGCGCCGGGCCCAGCCGGCGGTCGAGGTCGGCCTGGACCTGCAGTGCCGCCGCGGCCGCAGTCGACTGGGTCCGGCGGCCGGTGTCGGTGAGACGGACGTACGCGGACCGCCCGTCGGCGGGGTTCGGCAGCCGCTCGAGGTGGCCGCGCCGGTCGAGGGCGCCGAGGTAGCCGGTCAGCGTCGAGCGCGGGACGTTGATCCGGGCGGCCAGGTCGCTCGGGGTGATCGGCTCGCCGTGCATCTCCAGCGCGGCGTAGATCGCGAACTCCGACGGGGTGACGCCGATGTCCTCCAGCGCCCGCGCCAGCACGGCGCCGACCTGCTGCTCGATCAGGAAGACGTTGAACAGCAGCCGCGACGACTCCGCCGAGGGGGTGGGAGCGGGCTGCGACATGCGGCCAGGGTACGGGCGCGCGGGCGCGCGTCCCGGGCGGTGGTCAGCAGCACCCGAAAACCCTGAGACACTAGGGATCATGCCCAGCAAGTCTCGCAGCGACATCCGCAATGTCGCCATCGTCGCCCACGTCGACCACGGCAAGACCACTCTTGTCGACAAGATGCTCTGGCAGGGAGGCGCCTTCGGCGAGCACGACCACGTCGACGAGCGGGCCATGGACAGCGGTGACCTCGAGCGGGAGAAGGGCATCACGATCCTCGCCAAGAACACGGCGATCCACTACAACGGCCCCTCCGCGGCCGCGCACGACGCCCCCGACGGCGTCACGATCAACATCATCGACACCCCCGGTCACGCCGACTTCGGTGGCGAGGTCGAGCGCGGCCTGTCGATGGTCGACGGTGTCGTCCTGCTCGTCGACGCGTCCGAGGGCCCGCTGCCGCAGACCCGCTTCGTCCTGCGCAAGGCGCTCGCGGCGAAGATGCCGGTCATCCTGGCCATCAACAAGGTCGACCGCCCCGACAGCCGCATCTCCGAGGTCGTCGACGAGGCCTACGAGCTGTTCATGGACCTCGACGCCGACGAGGATCAGATCGAGTTCCCGATCGTCTACACCTCCGGCAAGGCCGGTGCCGCGAGCCTCAACCGGCCGCAGGACGGCACCCTCCCGGACAACGACGACCTCGAGCCCCTCTTCAAGACGATCATGGAGACGATCCCGGCCCCGTCCTACGAGGACGACGCCCCGCTCCAGGCGCACGTCACCAACCTCGACTCCAGCAACTTCCTCGGACGCCTGGCGCTGCTGCGCGTCTTCAACGGCGAGCTGCGCAAGGGGCAGCAGGTCACCTGGTGCCGCCACGACGGCTCGACCGAGAAGGTCAAGATCACCGAGCTGCTCATCACCGACGGCCTCACGCGCAAGCCGCTCGACCAGGGCTCGGCCCGACCCGGCGACATCATCGCCATCGCCGGCATCCCGGAGATCATGATCGGCGACACGATCGCCGACGCCGAGAACCCGGTCCCGCTGCCGGTCATCACCGTCGACGAGCCGGCGATCTCCCTCACGCTGGGCACCAACACCTCCCCGCTCGTCGGCCGGGGGCCGACCAAGGGGACCAAGGTCACCGCCCGCATGGTCAAGGACCGCCTCGACAAGGAGCTCATCGGCAACGTGTCGCTGCGCGTCCTTCCGACCGAGCGGCCCGACGCCTGGGAGGTTCAGGGCCGTGGTGAGCTGGCGCTGGCGATCCTCGTGGAGCAGATGCGCCGCGAGGGCTTCGAGCTGACCGTCGGCAAGCCGCAGGTGGTCACCAAGGACGTCGACGGCAAGCTGCACGAGCCGGTCGAGCGTCTGACGATCGACACCCCCGAGGAATACCTCGGCGCGATCACGCAGGTCCTCGCTGCCCGCAAGGGCCGCATGGAGCAGATGACCAACCACGGCACCGGCTGGATCCGGATGGAGTTCCTCGTGCCCTCGCGCGGCCTCATCGGGTTCCGCACCGAGTTCCTCACCGAGACCCGAGGCGCGGGCATCGCCCACCACATCTTCGAGGGTTACGAGCCCTGGTACGGCACCATCACCACGCGCGTCTCGGGCTCCCTCGTCGCGGACCGCTCCGGTCCGGTGACCGCCTACGCGATGGTCAACCTGCAGGAGCGCGGCTCGCTGTTCGTCGAGCCGTCCACCGAGGTGTACGAGGGCATGATCGTCGGCGAGAACTCCCGCGCCGACGACATGGACGTCAACATCACCAAGGAGAAGAAGCTGACCAACGTGCGCGCGTCGTCGGCCGACAACTTCGAGAAGGTCGTGCCGCCGCGCAAGCTGAGCCTGGAGCAGTCCCTGGAGTTCTGCCGTGAGGACGAGTGCGTCGAGGTCACCCCGGACGCGGTCCGTATCCGCAAGGTGGTCCTCGACGCCGGCGAGCGCGGCCGCGCGGCCGCACGCGCCCGGCGCTGACCCACCCCGGCCGTGCGTCTGCTGTTCGTCCACGCCCATCCGGACGACGAGTTCCTGTGGACCGGCGTCTCGATCGCGCACCACGTCGCTGCTGGTGACGAGGTGCACGTGCTGACGATGACGGCCGGCGAGGAGGGCGAGGTCATCCCCGCCGACCTGGCGCACCTGGAGCTGCCGGCCGGTGAGGAGCGGGACCCCGAGGGTGCCGACCCGCTGGCCGTCGTCCGGCACGCCGAGCTGGCCGCCGCGATGGACGTCATGGGCGTCGCGTCCTGGACGCTCCTGGAGGGATACAGGGACTCCGGGATGGTCGGTACGGCGTCGGCCCGGCATCCGCGAGCGTTCGCCTCGGCGCCGGTCGAGGAGGTCGCGACCGAGGTCGCGGCGCTCATCGAGCGGCTGGGGTGTGACGTCGTGGTGACGTACGACGAGCGCGGCGGGTACGGCCACCCGGACCACATCCAGACGCATCGGGTGACGGTGGCGGCCGTGCGCGAGCTGGCCTCGCCGCCAAGGCTTTTCGCGGTCCTGACCCCGCGGTCGTGGGCGGTCGAGGACCGGGCGTGGGCGGCGGCCGTACCTGCGGACCGCCTCGAGGAGTGGGGCGTCGTGCCACCGCCCGAGCCGTACGCACCCGAGCTGTCGGTGGCCGACGACACCGTCGTGACGCACGCGACCGTCGACCCCGGCGCGGTGGCGGTCCAGGCGCGGGCGCTGGCGTGTCATCGCACGCAGGTCCGGGTACTGGCGGACGACGCCTACTGCCTGTCCAACGACGTGCTCGCCCGGTTGTCCGGTCGCGAGGGGTTCGTCGAGATCGACCCGGCCGACGGTCGTACGGTGGCGGGTTCGGGTGCACGACGAACGGGACTGGAGGGACGATGAGCAGCGAGCCGGTGCCGCAGGTCGACGAGGGCGAGTACCGCCGGGCCGTGAGCCGGTTCGCCACGGGCGTGACGGTCGTCACGACGCGGGTCGGGCACCTCGACCACGCGATGACCGCGAACGCCATCTGCTCGGTCTCCCTCGACCCCCTGCTGATGCTGGTGAGCGTCGAGCGCGAGGCGCGCTTCCACGACGCGATCATCGACGCCGGCGTGTGGGGAGTGAGTGTGCTGCCCGCGAGCGCCCGCGGCACGGCACAATGGTTGGCGACGCGCGGTCGGCCGCTGCACGGCCAGCTGGACCGCGTCCCGCATCACCAGGGAGAGGCGACCGGGGTCCCGCTGCTGTCGGAGGCGCTGGCGCACCTGGAGCTGCGGACGGTGCAGACGCACCTGGCAGGCGATCACACGCTGGTGGTGGGCAACGTAGTCTCGGTGCAGATCAGCGAGCACCCCGGGGACGCCCTGATCTACTACCGAGGACGATTTGGAGCACTTCCGTGACGACGAAGGACGCGGGTACGCCCGAGCCGCACGACGGGGAGTCGTCGGCCGAGCAGGCTGCGCAGGCAGGACCACAGGGGGAGCAGGACATGGCAGGGGTGGACGCGGCGACGACGCCGGACGCCGAGCAGGACGAGACGCTCGACACCGAGCAGGCCGTGACGGCGGGGACCGAGCAGGCCGTGACGGAAGGGACCGAGCAGGCGCCGGAGCCGGACGCCCCCGCGCAGGAGTCCGCCGTCCCGGCGGACGAGACCCACGCGGCTGCTGCGCCGGAGCCCGGGGCCGAAGCCGGGCCGGAGGTTGCGGACGAGCGCACCACTGAGACGGTGGCGTCGACCGAGCACGAGCCCACATCCGTCGAGGCACCGGTCGGCGAGCCCGCGCCGGCCGTCGATCGCCACGAGGCCGAGACGACCGCCATCCCCGTCACGCCGACCGCACCGTCCCCGGCGGATCGCGCTGACGCCGCCGAGGACGAGACGACCGCCATGCCGATCGGTCGCGCCATCCCGTCGTCCGCGCCGGCCGTGCCCGCCCAGCAGCTGCCTGGCCAGGCCCGCCCCTCGGCCCAGGCCCCAGCGGCCTCGACGCACGCCGGCGACGACGAGGACCCGACCGTCGTCGGGTCGGTGTCCCGGCCGACGGCGGCTCCCGACCAGCGGCCCGCGGTGGCCGCCGCGTCGACCCGCCCGCCCGCCGCGGACGACGGGGCCGACCGGGTCTCGACGGCCTCCTCGGCCGCGCGCGTCGACTCCGGCGATTCCGGCGACCGTCCGTCCCGCACCGCCGGCCCGAGCGGCCTCCTGGGCAGCCCCTGGGCGCGCGTCGGTGCGGTCGCGGTCGTGCTGATCGCCGCCTACCTGGTGCTGGCGCTGTGGCAGGGCGGCCGGATCTCCTCCGGCACCACGGTCGCCGGTGTCGACGTCGGCGGCCTCAGCAAGGCCGACGCGACCACGAAGCTGGAGGCCGAGTCCGCGCGTGTGTCCAAGCTCCCCGTGACGGTCACCGTCGGCGACGGTCGCGCCCAGGTGCAGCCGGCCTCCGCCGGCCTCTCCGTCGACGTACCCCGCTCGCTCGACGGCCTGGGCGGCAGCGGGATCGGACCGGGCCACGTCTTCGGCTTCCTCGGCGGCGGTGAGGACCGCCCGGCGGTCGTGAAGACCGACCGGAACCGCCTGGCCGACGCGGTCGACGACGCGACCCGTCCGCTGCTGAGCAAGGCGCCGGTGGACGGCAAGGTCAGCTTCGAGAACGGCAAGGTGAAGGTCGTCCGGTCGACCTCCGGTCAGGGCATCGACGCGGACGCGCTCGCGGCCAAGATCGGTAAGGAGTGGCCCGCGAACCGGGAGTACTCCACGACGATCACCGAGCGCGACGGCCGCCTGACGAACGAAGAGATCGACCGGTTCGTCAGCACGTTCGCCGACAAGGCCATGTCCGAGGACCTGACCGTGACCGACGGCCGGTCGGACGCCTCGCTCAGCCCGAAGCAGCTCTCGAGGGTGCTGAGCGTCAAGAACGACCGCGGTCGGCTGTCGCCGGTCGTGGACACCGAGAAGCTCGCCGACACCCTGATGAAGGAGCAGCCGGAGTTCGACCACCCGGCCCGCAACGCCAGGATCGAGCTGGCGGCCGGCCAGCCGAAGATCACCCCCGGCGAGGACGGCTCCAAGCTGGACCGCGCCAAGCTGGGCGCGGCGGTCCTCGCGGGCCTGACGTCCGAGGACCACAAGGCGACCGTCGCGACGACCCCGGTCAAGCCGCGGATCAGCACCGAGGAGGCCAAGGCGGTCAACACGACCACCGCGATCTCGGAGTTCCGCTCCCGGTTCCCCGGCGGCCCGACCAACGTCGCGCGGACCAAGAACATCAAGGTCGCGCTGAGCATCCTCAACGGCCAGGTGGTCGCACCGGGCGAGCAGTTCAGCCTGGTGCAAGCGCTCGGCGGTGAGATGACCCCGGAGCAGGGTTACGTCGAGGCGCCGACCATCCAGGACGGCCACGAGCGGGCCGCTCTCGGCGGCGGCGTCTCCCAGGTGTCGACGACGATGTACAACACCGCGTTCTTCGCCGGCGTGCAGCTGGACGAGCACAAGGCGCACTCGTTCTGGATCTCGCGGTACCCGATGGGCCGCGAGGCGACGCTGTGGATCCCGGTCCTGGACAACAAGTGGACCAACACCACGGGCGCGCCGATCCTGATCCAGGCCGGCACCGAGGGCAACGAGGTGGTGATGCGCTTCTACGGCAAGAAGACGTTCACCGTCGAGACGACCACCGGCAAGCCGTACGACTACAGCGAGCCGAAGACGATCTACGACGACCACCCCGGCTGCATCAAGGTGTTCCCGCAGCGTGGGTTCTCGGTCAAGGTCACCCGGGTGGTGAAGCAGGGCGGTGCCGTGGTGAAGAACGAGACGACCACCACCACGTACAAGGCCGCCAACAACATCATCTGCGGCAAGGCGCCCAGCGGCTCGCCGTCGGCGCCGACCACGCCGAAGCCGACGGCACCACCGCAGGACTGACGAGCGGCGTCCTGCGCCGAGCAGGGACGGCGCCACCGACGTTCGCCCACCGGACCCCGCCGACACGGGTCCGGTGGGCCGGGTGATGATGCGGGAATGACTGCCGAGCTGGTCGCCGACCTGCGCGCCGCCGGGCTGCGCGACGTCCTCGCCGACTCGACCTCCCGCGCTGCGTACTCCTCGGACGCCTCGCTCTACCGGCTGCTCCCGCAGGTCGTCGTCCGGCCGTACGACCGGGACGAGCTCCTCGCGACGCTGGAGGTCGCCCGGAGGCACGGCGCTCCGGTCACCTCCCGTGGCGGCGGTACATCCATCGCCGGCAACGCGGTCGGCACGGGCATCGTCGTCGACTTCAGCCGGCACATGAACCGCGTGCTGACCCTGGACACCGAGTCCGCCAGCGCGGTCGTCCAGCCGGGCACCGTGCACGCCGCCCTGCAGCGGCAGGCGCTCGCCGCGGGCCTGCGGTACGGCCCCGACCCGTCCTCGCACAGCCGGTGCACGGTCGGCGGGATGATCGGCAACAACGCGTGCGGCAACCGCGCGCTCGGGTACGGCAAGACCGGCGACAACCTCCTCGGCGCCGAGCTCGTGACGGCCGCCGGCGAGGTCCTGCGGACCGCGGTGGGCACCTCCCGCGCCGACGTGCTGGCCGCGTCGCCGACCTGGGCGGGGCTGGACGCGATCGCCGGCCGGCACCTGTCGACGATCCGGACCGAGCTCGGCCGCTTCGGCCGACAGGTCTCCGGGTACGCCGCCCAGCACCTGCTCCCCGAGGCCGGCTTCGACGTGACGCGCCTGCTGGCCGGCAGCGAGGGCACGCTCGGCGTGCTCAGCGAGGCCACCGTGCGCCTGGTCACCGAGCCCGCCGAGCGGCTGCTGGTCGTGCTGGGCTACCCCGACATCGCCGCCGCCGGGGACGCCTCGCCCACGATGCTGGGCTTCGACCCGGTCGCCGTCGAGGGGATGGACAAGCGCATCGTCGACATCCTGCTCGCGCGGCGCGGACCGGCGGCCGTACCCGTCCTGCCGCGCGGAGCCGGGTGGCTGCTCGTCGAGCTCGCCGGCGACGACCCGGGCGAGGTGCGCTCGCGCGCCGACCGGCTGGCCGTGGCGTCGGGAGCGATCGAGGCGCGCATCGTGGCCGACAAGGCGGAGGCCGCCACCATCTGGCGGGTCCGCGAGGACGGCGCCGGCCTGTCAGGTCGCAGCCCACGGGACCGCCCGGCGCACGCCGGGTGGGAGGACGCCGCCGTCCCGCCCGAGCGTCTCGGCGCGTACCTGCGTGACTTCGACGCCCTGCTGGAGCAGCACGACCTGACCGGCCTCCCGTACGGCCACTTCGGCGACGGCTGCCTCCACATCCGGATCGACTTCCCGCTCGAAAGCCCCTCCGGCACAGCGCAGTTCGGTGCGTTCCTGCGCGAGTCCGCTGCGCTCGTCGCGTCGTACGGCGGGTCGCTGTCGGGCGAGCACGGCGACGGACGGGCGCGCAGTGAGCTCCTGCCGACGATGTACTCGCCGGAGGCGCTGCAGCTGTTCGCCGAGATCAAGCACCACCTCGACCCGGACAACCTGCTCAACCCCGGCGTGCTCGTCGACCCGGCACCCGCCACCGCCGACCTGCGCATCCCGCAGGCCCGCCCCGTGCGAGAACCATTGGCGTTCAGCCTGATTCACGACCACGGCGACTTCTCCCAGGCCGTCCACCGGTGCACCGGCGTCGGGAAGTGCCGTGCCGACAACACCGGTACGGGCGGGGTCATGTGTCCGTCGTACCTCGCGACCGGCGCGGAGAAGGACTCCACCCGCGGCCGGGCCCGCGTCCTGCAGGAGATGGTCAACGGCTCGCTCGTCCAGGGCTGGAACGCGCCCGAGGTGCACGAGGCGCTCGACCTGTGCCTGTCGTGCAAGGGGTGCGCCTCGGACTGCCCGACCGGCATCGACATGGCGACGTACAAGTCGGAGGTGCTGCACCAGACGTACAAGCGGCGTCCGCGGCCTCGTGCGCACTACGCGCTCGGGCAGCTGCCGCGCTGGGTGCGGATGGGCTCGAGGATGCCCACGGTCGTCAACGCGATGTTCGGGGTGGGGGAGCGGTTCTCCGCGCTGAAGAAGGTGGCCGGGGTCGACCCGCGCCGGTCCGTCCCGCCGCTGGCACCTCGGACCTTCCGGGCCTGGGCGGCTGCGAACGGCGTGCCCACCTTCGACGCGGCTGCCGTGACCGACCGCCAGGTCGTTCTGATGGCGGACACGTTCACCGACCACTTCTCACCACAGGTCGGCGAGGCGGCGGTCCGGGTCCTGCGGGCGGCGGGGTACGAACCCGTGCTCGACCCGCCCGGCTGCTGCGGTCTGACCTGGATCACCACCGGCCAGCTCGACGCCGCCCGCCGGATCCTGGGCGACACCGTCGGCGGCCTGTACGACGCCGCGGCGGCCGGGGTGCCGATCGTCGGGCTCGAGCCGTCCTGCACGGCGGTGCTGCGCTCGGACGCCGTCGAGCTGTTCGACGCCGCCGGCGGCGAGCCGGCGCAGCGCGCACGCACGGTCGCCGCGGCGGTACGCACGCTCGCCGAGCTGCTGACCGCGGACGCGGCGTGGTCGCCACCCGACCTCGCCGGCCTTCGGGTGATCGCGCAGCCGCACTGCCACCACCATGCGGTGATGTCGTGGACGCCCGACGCGCAGCTGCTGCGCCGGGCGGGCGCCGACGTCCGTCGTCTCGGCGGCTGCTGCGGCCTGGCGGGCAACTTCGGCGTCGAGCTCGGTCACTACGAGGTGTCGGTGAAGGTCGCCGAGCAGTCGCTCCTGCCGGCCCTGCGCGACGAGCCGGACGCGCTGCTGCTCGCCGACGGGTTCTCCTGCCGGACCCAGGTCGCCGACCTCACCGAGCGGCACGGTGTGCACCTGGCCGAGCTGCTCGACCCGGAGCGCACCTGACGCGGCGGACGCCGCCGTCAGCCGGTCGGGCGCGTCCAGATGTACGGCGTGGTGGTCGTAATCTTGACCAGGCCGCTGCGCTCCAGGATCGGCCGGGAGTACTCGGTGGAGTCGCTGTGCAGGTAGCGCACCCCCTGGGTGAGCGCCGCCCGGGCGCGCTCGGCGGTGAGGGCGCGGTAGATCCCGCGACCGCGCCACTCCGGCCGGGTCGACCCGCCCCACACCCCGGCGAACTCGGTGCCCGGTACGACGTCCAGCCGCCCGGCGGTCACGACCTGACCGTCTGCCTCGGCCACCCACAGCTGGAAGGCGTCGCCCTCGGACCGCACCCGCTCGGCGGTCTGCGCGCTGTCGCCGAACCGTTGGCCGAACACCTCCGCCTGCATGTCCATCATCCGCTCGATGTCACCGACCAGATCCGGGGCGGACGCGTCGAGGCGCCGGATGGTCACGCCGTCGGGGAGGGCGAGGTCCGCCACGCAGCCGGCGGCCTCACCGACCATCACCGACTCGACCTCCTCGGCCACGAAGCCGTGCGTGACGAGGCGATCGGGCAGGTCGGCCGGCAGGTCGTGCCCGCGGGTCTTCCACTCGAAGAACGGCACGGTGCTGTGGTCGCGGAACCACTCGATCGCGTACGCGATCAGCTCGTCGACGGCCTCGCCCTCGGCGCCGTCCAGGTCGGCGTAGGTGACGAAGCCGCGGTCGGGGTAGGTCGCGAGCCAGAGCGGGCCGTGCCGCTGGACGTCGTCGGTGCCCCGGACCTCCGCCGCGGATCGCAGGTTGTCGTCGTAGGCGCGCAGCAGGGCGGTGATGTCCGGGTTCGTCACCCCGGTGACCCTAGGCCGCCCGCGACGCCCTGTCGCGTCCGTTTCGGCCGCTACAGGGCCCGGACGTCCAGGCGGGTCTCGGTCGCTGTGCCGTCGGCAGCGCGCTCGACGAAGAAGGCACCCTTGCCGTCGATCTCGCTGACCGCCTCGACGAGCTCTGTCCCGCGGTAGACGAGTCCGACCCCGTTGTCCGTGGCGTAGCCGGAGGGGAGGGTGCCGTCGGCGATCAGCGACTCGAACAACGGCCGCCGCTGCTCCTCGGCGTCGTAGTGCACGCCGTTGCTGTACGGCAGCAGGGCGAGCCCGTTGGTGACGGGCCGCAGGTCCGGGCCGAACGAGTCGGTGGTGCCGCCGACGTGCCAGCAGATCGACCCGGCCGAGACTCCGGTCAGGACGACGCCCGCCTCCCACGCGGCCCGCATCGCCTCGCCCACCCCGTGCAGCTGCCACATCGCGAGGAGCCCGGCGACGCTGCCGCCCATCACCCACACGACGTCCTGCTCCAGCAGATGCGCTCGGACGTCGGGGACGTTCGGCATCGGGAACAGCTGGACGTGGCTGGACTGCCACCCCGCGACCCGCGCCGCGTCGTGCAGCCGCGCGAGCACCGCTTCGTTGTCACCGAGCGCCGTCGCGAGGAAGCAGACCTTCGGGGCGCGGCCGCTCACTCCGGCCAGGTCGACCGCGTAGGTCGAGAGCGCCGAGAGCTCCCAGAAGGTGTGGCGCCCCTCCTTCAGGCCGCCGGAGGTCGCGAGGATCGTGGGCTGCTCAGCAGGCATGCGCCAGACCCTAGGGCCTGGCGTACCAGTACTCGTGGTGGGTGTCGAAGCCCAGCGACCGGTACAGCTCGACCGCCGCCTCGTTGTCCGCCGACACCTGCAGGTACGCCGACCGCACGCCCCGCGACTGCGCGTCCTGACCCGCCGCCCGCAGCAGCGCTCGACCGAGGCCACGGCGTCGCAGGTCGGGGCGGACGTGCAGCGCGAAGACGCCCGCCCACGCCGATCCGTACGCCACGCGCCCGATCGCGCCGACCTCGTCCCCGTGCGACGCGACGAGGTAGGAGGCGTCCTCGATCCGGGCGAGCATCGCGCGCAGGGTGTCGGCGTGCTCCTGCTCGCGCGCGGTCGCACCCGCGAACCAGGCGTCGTCCGCCCGGTCGTGCACGGCGACCTCGAGGCCGGGGGCCGGTGCGGCGGCGAGCGCCTCGACCGGACCGGTCAGCACCAGGGTCTGCTGGAAGACCCGCCATCCGTGGGCGAGTGCCCATGCGCCGAGCTCGTCGCGGGCGACGTCGAAGCCGGTCGGGCCGTACAGCTGCACCAGCGGTGGCCGGCCGCGCTCGGCGTACCAGGCCTGTACCCGCGACATGGCGTCGTCGAGCGGTACACCGGGGTCACCGAGCGGCAGCACCGAGTTGCCGCGGCCGGTGTAGCCGTCGGAGCTGCGCAGCAGCCACCGCCCGAGCCACTCCTGGTGCAGCGGCGGCATGCCCTCCACCATCAGCTCCTGCAGATCGGTCATCGACACCGCCAGGTGCGGGCGTCCGCGCCGGGACGGGGCCGGTGGGATCTCCTTGGCGGCGACGACGCGGCTCTGCTCGACCGTGACCTCCCCGCGACGCGTCCGCACGACGAGAGCGCGCTCGTCGATGCGCAGCAGCTCGCCCACCGCGTCGGTCAGCGTCGGTCCGCCCTCGGATGCGTCACCGTCGCCGGCGATGGCGAAGCGGACGACGATCCGCATTCCGACACGCAACGATGCGGTGAGGTGGGGCTCACTAGGGTCGTCGTTCATCGCCTCGGCATACTAGGCAGTGCACCGGCGCTCGTGCGCCGACGACCAGCAGGAGGATCCACCCCCATGACCTACGTCATCGCCCAGCCGTGCGTCGACCTCAAGGACAAGGCCTGCATCGAGGAGTGCCCGGTCGACTGCATCTACGAGGGTGAGCGCTCGCTCTACATCCACCCCGACGAGTGCGTCGACTGCGGTGCGTGCGAGCCGGTCTGCCCGGTGGAGGCGATCTACTACGAGGACGACACTCCCGAGGAGTGGGCGGACTACTACAAGGCCAACGTCGAGTTCTTCGACGACCTCGGCAGCCCCGGCGGCGCGGCCAAGCTCGGCAAGATCGAGAAGGACCACCCGATCATCGCCGCGCTCCCGCCCCAGGAGCACTCGGAGTGATGACAGCGGCGTGAGGAAACGAGCGCAGCGAGGCCCGGAGCGTCGCTGGAATCACGACCGCGAGGACGAGTGAGCCTGCAGCTCCCCGACTTCCCCTGGGACACGCTCGCCGCGGCGAAGGAGCTCGCCCAGCAGCACCCCGACGGCATCGTCGACCTCTCGGTCGGCACGCCGGTCGACCCCACGCCGCGGGTCCTGCGTGACGCGCTGAGCGCCGCCTCGGACGCACCGGGCTACCCGCAGGTCTGGGGCACCCCCGACCTCCGCGAGTCGGTGAGCACCTGGTTCGCCCGACGCCGGCACGCCACCGGCGTCGATCCGGACGGGGTCATGCCGACGGTCGGCAGCAAGGAGCTCGTCGCCTGGCTGCCGACGCTGCTCGGACTCGGCCGGGGCGACACCGTCGCGTTCCCCTCGGTCGCCTACCCCACGTACGACGTCGGCGCGCGGCTCGCGGGCGCCGACCCGCGGCCCATGGCCAACCTGCTCGAGCTCGGTCCGCACTCGCCGCGACTGCTGTGGCTGAACACGCCGAGCAACCCGACCGGGCAGGTCCTCGGGGTGGAGCACCTGCGCAAGGTCGTGGACTGGGCCCGCTCGCGCGGCGTCCTCGTCGCGAGCGACGAGTGCTACGCCGAGCTGACCTGGGACGGCACCGACAGCGCGCCGAGCATCCTCGACGACCGGGTGTGCGCAGGCTCCCACGACGGCCTGCTGGCGGTGTACTCCTTGTCGAAGCAGTCCAACCTGGCCGGATACCGTGCGGCCTTCGTCGCCGGCGACCCCGCTCTGGTCGATCGGCTGGTCCAGGTGCGCAAGCACGCCGGCATGATCGTCCCGTGGCCGATCCAGCGGGTGCTGCGAGCAGCGCTCGGTGACGATGATCACGTCCAGGAGCAGAAGAAGCGGTACGCCGCCCGCCGCGCGCTGCTGCGCCCGACGCTGGAGTCGGCCGGCTGGCGCATCGACCACAGCGAGGCGGGTCTGTACTTGTGGGCGACCGCGGACGAGCCGTGCCGCGAGACGGTGGACCGGCTGGCGCAGCGCGGGATCCTGGTCGCTCCGGGTGACTTCTACGGCGTGGCCGGCGCCCGGCACGTGCGGATCGCGCTCACGGCGACGGACGAGCGTATCGACGCGGCTGTGGCACGGCTGACCGATCGTTGACGGTGCGTCAAAAACGCGTTGACCGGCCGACCGGCCCGATTGCACCGGGGCCCTGACGCTGGGGTAACGTCGGCCGGGCTGACTTACCGGCGGAAGACGCCGGAACGCAAGGAGGACGGACAGCAGATGACAACAGAGGGCACCGCCACGTTCAGGGCGGGCGACAAGGAGCTGTCGTTCCCACTGCTCCCGGCGACCGAGGGCAACGCAGGCTACGACATCTCCTCCCTGATGAAGGAGACCGGCAACACCACGCTCGACGTGGGCTTCGTCAACACCGCGTCGTGCCAGTCCGCGATCACCTACATCGACGGTGACGCTGGCATCCTGCGCTACCGCGGCTACCCGATCGACCAGCTGGCGAAGAGCTCGAGCTTCCTCGAGGTCTCCTACCTGCTGATCTACGGCGAGCTGCCCACGGCTGCCCAGCTGGAGGACTTCACCAACCGCATCGGGCGCCACACCATGCTGCACGAGGACCTCAAGGACCTCCTCGCGGCGTTCCCGCGCGACGCGCACCCGATGTCGGTGCTCTCGGCGGCGGTCTCGGCGCTCGGCACGTTCTACCAGGACAGCCTCTCGATCACCGACAAGGACCAGGTCGAGCTGTCCACCACCCGGCTGCTGGCCAAGCTGCCGACGATCGCCGCGTACGCGCACAAGAAGAGCCAGGGCCAGCCGACGCTGTACCCGGACAACAAGCTCGACCTGGTGTCGAACTTCCTGCGGATGACCTTCGGCGTGCCGGCCGAGGACTACGACGTGGACCCGGTCGTTTCCAAGGCGCTGGACCAGCTGTTCATCCTGCACGCCGACCACGAGCAGAACTGCTCCACCTCCACGGTGCGGCTGGTCGGCTCGGGCCACGCGCACCTGTTCGCGTCCATCTCCGCGGGCATCCACGCGCTGTCCGGCCCGCTGCACGGCGGCGCCAACTCGGCCGTCCTGGAGATGCTCGACACGATCGACGGCAGTGACGACGACGTCGAGACCTTCATGAAGAAGGTGAAGAACAAGGAGGACGGCGTCAAGCTGATGGGCTTCGGCCACCGGGTCTACAAGAACTACGACCCGCGCGCCGCCATCGTCAAGGAGACCGCGCACGAGGTCCTCCAGAAGATGGGCGTCGACGACCCGCAGCTGGAGATCGCGATGCGCCTGGAGGAGATCGCCCTCAAGGACGACTACTTCGTCGAGCGCAAGCTCTACCCGAACGTCGACTTCTACACCGGCCTGATCTACAAGGCCATGGGCTTCCCGACCGAGATGTTCACGGTGCTGTTCGCCATCGGTCGCCTGCCGGGCTGGATCGCCCAGTGGCGCGAGATGATGGAGGACCCGGCCACCAAGATCGGTCGCCCGCGCCAGCTCTACATCGGCGAGGCCGAGCGCAGCTACGTCGGCATCGAGACGCGCTGACCCGCGTCCCACGCTGACGACGAAGCCCCGGTTCCACTTGGGAACCGGGGCTTCGTCGTGCGCCCGCGATCAGGCCAGGTCGATCCGTACCGACCGGGTGTCGTTGGTCGGTGTCGACGCCTCGTGCCAGCGCCAGCCGTCCTTGCCGCGCTCGCGCCGCCACTCCTGGTCGCCGACGGTGACCTTGGTGATGCCGTCGGACTCGGAGTGCGTCACGGCCCAGCCGGCGATCGCCCAGGCGACCTGCTCGCTGGAGGCCCTCACGTCGACGCCGCCGCCGGCCACCGACGCGCGGGCGCCGGTCTGGGCGCGCAGCTTGGTCAGCAGGGCCGCCGGGGCGGTCGAGTCCGTGGCCGCGTCGAGCCGGCACCCCACGGCGGCGGGCACCTGCCCGGAGAGGACCTGGGTGATCGTCCGGCCCTGGTCCTCGTGGTCGGCGTAGGCGTCGGGGTGCCCGCTGCGCTGGACCTCCTGCGCCACCTCGGTCAGCGGACGGTCGCGCCACCCGTCGACCTTGACCAGGTGCTCGTAGAACGCCCGGCTGGAGTAGACCGGGTCGGCGATCTGGTCCGCGGTGCCCCACCCCTGGCTCGGACGCTGCTGGAACAGCCCGACGGAGTCGCGGTCGCCGTACGTCAGGTTGCGCAGCTTCGACTCCTGGATGGCCGTGGTGACCGCGATGTGCGCGGCCTGTGTCGGCAACCGGTCCAGCGTGACCGCGACCGTGGTGATGGTGGAGGCGTTGGCCGCCTGCTCCGGCTCCCACTTCTCCTCGTGGCCGCCGTCGACCATCCGGCAGGAGGTTCCGCCGAAGAAGTTCTCCAGATGGTCGTAGGCGACGTACCCGCCGTAGCCGACGGCTCCGAGGACGAGCAGCGGGACCAGGCAGCCGACTGTCTTACGCCAGCGCCCGCGTCCGCGGTGCTCCTCGAAGTCCTGCTCGTCCCACGTGTTCCCAACCTGGGGGGTGTCCCAGGCGGCCTCGTCCTGTCGCGTGCGCGATCCGGGCAGCGGCGTCATTGGTCGGCGTGGAGGGCGTCGTTGAGCGCGATGCCGTGACCCTGACGGGCCCGGCACTCGACGACACCGGTCGTGGAGTTGCGGATGAACAGCATCCCGTCGCGCCCCGAGAGCTCGGACGCCTTGACGACGGTGCCGTCCTCCAAGGTCACCTTGGTGCCCGCCGTGACGTAGAGCCCGGCCTCGACCACGCAGTCGTCGCCGAGGGCGATGCCGACCCCGGCCTGGGCGCCGATCAGGCAGCGCTGCCCGATCGAGACGCGTGCGGTGCCGCCGCCGGACAGGGTGCCCATGATCGAGGCGCCGCCGCCGATGTCGGACCCGTCGCCGACGACCACGCCCTGGACGATGCGTCCCTCCACCATCGAGGTGCCCAAGGTGCCGGCGTTGAAGTTGCAGAAGCCCTCGTGCATCACCGTGGTCCCCGGTGCGAGGTGGGCGCCGAGCCGGACGCGGTCGGCGTCGGCGATGCGCACCCCGCTCGGCACGACGTAGTCGGTCATCCGGGGGAACTTGTCCACCCCGAGCACCTGGACCGCGCCGGCCTCGCGCAGCCGCAGCCGGGTCGCCTCGAAGTCCTCGACGGCGCACGGGCCGTGGTTCGTCCAGACCACGTTGCTCAGCACCCCGAACAGCCCGTCGAGGTTGATGGTGTTGGGCGCCGCAAGACGGTGGGAGAGCAGGTGGAGCCGCAGGTACGCGTCCGGCACCGAGGCAGGGGCCGCGTCCAGGTCGATCTGCTCGTGCACGACCCGGGTCCGCACCCCGCGGCGCGGGTCCTCGCGCACCTGAGCGGCGAGGTCGGCCGGGGCGGCGTACGGGCCCTTCGCGACGGGCGAGCTCCCGAGCGCGGGCGAGGGATACCAGGTGTCGAGCACCCGGCCGTCGATCGTCTCGGTGGCCAGGCCGAAGCCCCAGGCCGTACGCGGGGAAGTCATGCGCAAAGAGTAGGCGGGGGAGGGGGCAGCGCGTGACACGGTTCGGACGATGGTCGCGGCGGCCCGGACTGCGGCGCGGACGGGCCGGTGCCGATGCGCCAGGATGGCCGCATGCCCGACCTGGACCTCACCGCCGACGTGGTCACCCTGACCGCCGCGGTCTGCGACATCGAGTCCGTCAGCCACCACGAGACCGAGCTCGCGGACGCGGTGGAGCGGGCGCTGCGGGCGCTGCCGCACCTGACCGTCGTGCGCGACGGCGACGCGGTCGTCGCCCGCACCGACCTCGGTCGCCCCGAGCGGGTCATCCTCGCCGGCCACCTGGACACGGTGCCGTTGACCGACCCGCCCAACCTGCCCGTACGGCGCGAGAGTGGCCGGCTGGTCGGACGGGGCACGACCGACATGAAGGGCGGTGTCGCGGTCCAGCTGCGGCTGGCGGCGACGATCACCGAGTCGACCCGCGACGTGACCTACGTGTTCTACGACGCCGAGGAGGTCGAGGACCGGTACAACGGTCTGGGCCGCCTGGCGCGGACCCGTCCGGACCTGCTGCAGGGCGATTTCGCGGTCCTGCTCGAACCCACCGACGGGGGCATCGAGGGCGGGTGCAAGGGCACCCTGCGGGTGGACGTCCATGCCGGCGGCGTCGCCGCCCACTCGGCCCGGCCCTGGAACGGCAGCAACGCGATCCACGCGGCGGGCGAGATCCTGGCCCGGCTGTCGGCGTACGAGCCGCGGACCGCCGAGGTGGACGGGCTGGAGTACCGCGAGGCGCTGAACGCCGTGGGCATCAGCGGCGGCATTGCCGGCAACGTCATCCCGGACGCGTGCACGGTGAGCGTCAACTACCGGTTCGCGCCGGACCGGTCGGGCGAGCAGGCGCTGCAGCACGTCCGCGAGGTGTTCCACGGGTTCGACGTCGAGCTGGGCGACACGGCCGACGGCGCGCGGCCCGGCCTGGACCTCCCCGCGGCGCAGGCGTTCGTCGCCGCGCTCGGCCTGCCCGTGACGGCGAAGCAGGGATGGACCGACGTCGCCCGCTTCTCCACGCTGGGTGTCCCCGCGGTGAACTTCGGCCCGGGAGACCCCAACCTGGCCCACACCGACCACGAGCACTGCCCCGAGCAGCAGATCATCGACGCAGAGGCGGCGCTGCGGCGCTGGCTCGAGGACGCACCCACCGACGGCGAGGAGCACCCATGACCACCCCGGAGTACCGCAAGGGAGCGACCACGCTGCGCGGCAAGCGGGTGCCGGGTACGACCACCGACGCCCGGCTGCTGGACAACGCCGAGTCGGCCGACTGGCTGCACACCGACCCGTGGCGGGTGCTGCGCATCCAGAGCGAGTTCGTCGAGGGTTTCGGGGCGCTCGCCGAGCTCGGTCCGGCGGTCAGCGTCTTCGGGTCGGCCCGCACGCCCGCGGACTCCCCGTACTACGCCCTCGGCGAGGAGGTCGGCCGGCTGCTCGTCGAGGCGGGGTACGCCGTCATCACCGGTGGCGGCCCGGGAGCCATGGAGGCCGCCAACAAGGGCGCCATGGAGGCGGGCGGCACCAGCGTCGGGCTCGGGATCGAGCTGCCGTTCGAGGCCGGCCTCAACCCGTACGTGGACCTGGGCGTCAACTTCCGCTACTTCTTCGCCCGCAAGACGATGTTCGTGAAGTACGCGGAGGGGTACGTCGTCCTGCCCGGCGGGTTCGGCACGCTGGACGAGCTCTTCGAGGCGATCACCCTGGTGCAGACCCAGAAGGTCACCAGCTTCCCGGTGGTGCTGCTGGGCCGCGAGTTCTGGACGCCGATGGTGGACTGGCTGCGGGGCACGCTGCTGACCCACAAGATGGTCAGCGAGCAGGACGTCGACCTGCTGCACGTCGTCGACGACCCGCGGGAGGCCGTCGACCTCATCGCGACCGCCCGGCAGGAGCGGATGGAGGCTCAACGCCCTGAGTAGTCCCACCGCTCAGGGCCGTGACCTATCCTCGGACCCGTGATCGTGGTCCTCATCGCTCTCCTCGTGGTCGTCATCGGCCTGGCGGCTGCGGTCGTCATCGGCCGGATCCCCGTCACGACGATGGACGACCCGACCGCCACCTCTGCGTTCGAGCCGCTCCCGGAGGGCCGGGTGACCGAGGACGACCTGGACGCGCTGCGGCTCGACCAGACGTTGCGCGGCTACCGGATGAGCCAGGTCGACGGTGTGCTGGACCGGCTGCGCGACGAGCTGTTGTCGCGGGACCGCGAGATCGAGCGGCTGCGGGCCGAGCTGGCCGGCCGGCCGGTCGGGTCCGCGTCGACCGACTGAGGCCCGCGTCATGGCTGTCGAGATCGTCCGCGAGACGAGCGCGCCCGTCGGGCGGGTCTGGTCGGTGCTCACCGACTGGCCCCGGCACGGTGCTCACGTGCCCCTCACCCGCCTGACCGTCACCGGGCCGCCCGGCGTCGGCCAGGAGATCGACGCCGCGACCCGTCTCGGTCCGTTCGCCTTCCACGACGTGATGCGCGTGGACGAGTGGGAGCCGCCGACCGACGGCAGCGCCGGTCACGTCGTGCTGACCAAGATCGGCCGGGTCCTCTCCGGCAGTGCCCGCATCGAGGTCGCGCCGCACGGCTCGGGTGCGCGCGTCGCCTGGGCCGAGCTGGTGCGTCCGCGCCCCGACCTGCTGGGGCGCGCCGTCGGCCCGATCGCCGACGTCGCCGCGCGGGTGCTCTTCGGTCGGACGGTCGACGGGTTGCTGCGGGAGGCCGCCGAGTGAGCGTCCCGGACGGCATCGTCATCGGTCCGGACGAGCTGCCCCGCTGCGCGTGGGCGGGCTCCACGCCGGACTACCTGGAGTACCACGACCACGAGTGGGGCGTCCCCGTGCACGGCGAGAGCGCCCTGTACGAGCGCGTCACCCTCGAGGCCTTCCAGTCCGGTCTGGCGTGGATCACGATCCTGCGCAAGCGCCCGGCGTTCCGGGCGGCCTTCGCCGACTTCGACGCCGACACGGTGGCCTCGTACGACGAAGGGGACGTCGAGCGGCTGATGAGCGACGCGTCGATCGTCCGCAACCGCCGCAAGATCGACGCGGCGGTCACCAACGCCCGCGCCGTCGTCCGGCTGCGGGAGGACGGCGGCCTCGACCACGTGGTCTGGTCCCACCGGCCGGCCTCTCACCGGCCACCGCGGACCCTCGCCGATGCCGCGACGACCACCCCGGAGTCCGTTGCGCTCGCCCGCACGCTGAAGAAGGCGGGCTTCGCGCACGTCGGACCCACGACCATGTACGCCGCCATGCAGGCGTGCGGCCTGGTCGACGACCACCTGGCAGGCTGCTTCCGCAGCACGGGAGCCCGATCATGAGCAGCACTGTCCTGGCGCAGCCGCGAGCGGCCCACGAGATGACCGACCGGGCCCGCCTGGTCGCCACCCGCTTCCTCCCGATGGTCGTGGTCGCCTACCTGTTCTTCCGGCTGCTGTCGGCGCTGCTGATGATCTGGCTGGCGCGCCACCAGGTGCCCGAGGGCGTCCCGTTCGGCCCCGAGAACGGCTCGACCACGACGTACTGGGACATGACCCGCATGTGGGACGGCCGCTGGTACGAGACGGTGGTGCGCGAGGGCTACCCCGACCAGCTGCCGGTCGTGAACGGCGCGCTCCAGCAGAACCAGTGGGCGTTCTACCCGCTGTTCCCGGAGATCACCAAGCTGCTGATGTCGGCGACCGGCCTGTCCTTCGGCGTCGTCGGCTCCACGTTCTCGCTCGTGCTCGGCACCGCCGCCGCCGCCGTGATGGGCGTCCTGCTACGGGATCGCGTCGGACCGGTCGTCGCGCTCGCCGCCGTCTGCGTGTACGCCGCGTCGCCGCCCTCCCCGTCGCTGCAGATGGCCTACACCGAGTCGCTGGCCATGCTGCTGCTGTGCGGGTTCCTGCTCGCGATCCAGCGTGAGCAGTGGGCGGTGGCGGCCTCGCTCGCCCTGCTCACCGGACTCACCCGCCCGATCGCGCTGCCCCTCGGACTGGTCGCGCTGGTGGCCGTCATCGTTCGCTGGCGCCGGCGTGCGGACCGACCGGTGCACCCCTCCGAGATCGTCGGGATGCTGGCGGCGCTGGCCTCCTGCGGGGTGGCGGGTCTGATGTGGCCGGCCATCGCCTGGTCGCAGACCGGCAGCTCCTCCGCGTACACCGACACGATGGGCACCTGGCGGGTCGGCGGCGTGGTCAAGCCGTTCGAGCCGTGGTGGAACAACTCGGCCGCCGCGCTCGGCCCGTTCTGGGGACGCTTCGCGCTGATCGCCTTCGTCGTCGGCGTCCTCGTCGCGATGCTCGGCCCCTGGGCCCGTGCACTCGGCCCGGTCATGCGGACCTGGGTGCTGGGGTACCTGCTCTACCTCGGCGCCGTGCTCGACCCGTGGACCAGCATCTACCGGTACCTGCTGTTCGTGTTCCCGCTGGCGGTCGTGATGATCGGTGGTGGCTGGTCGCCCGACGACCCGCGAGCGGCGCGCTACCGGTTCGTCGGGCTCCGCACCGTGGTGCTCGTCCTGCTCGGCCTCGGCTGGCAGGTGTGGTGGGGCTGGGAGCTGCTGCGCTTCATCCCGCCCGCCGACAACCCGATCTAGTTCTTCTCGCCGATCTCACCGACGCACCCCGCTGGTCGAGCCGGGACGAGCCGACGACTCCGCTGGTTGAGCCGGGACGAGCCGACCACCCCCGCTGGTTGAGCCGGGGCGAGGAGACCACCCCCGCTGGTTGAGCCGGGGCGAGGCGACCACCCCGCTGGTTGAGCCGGGGCGAGGCGAAGCCGAGGCCCGAGTCGAAACCCGGTGAGTCATGGGGAGACTCCGACAGACGCTGCGCGGATGCTTCCCCGAGTGTGATGAGTGACCGCTCGGGTCGGTTGTTCGGGCTCGCAGGCTCGGTCGGGCTCCATGAGTGACCGCTCGGGACGGTTTTGGCCCCGAACCGGCCGTGGGCGGTGAGCCGGCCCACCAGGTTCCGGCTCAGCGGCCGTGGAAGGTGGGCTTCTCCTTGGCCAGGAAGGCCTCGACGGCACCGGCGTGGTCCTCGGTCTTGCCGGTCAGCGTCATCAGCTCGCCCTCGTACGCGAGCGACTCGGCGAGGTCGTGCGACGCGGAGTGGTCGATCGCGCGGCGCACCGACCCGTACGCGATGGTCGGCCCGTCGGCGAGCCGGCTCGCCAGCTCGCCGACGGTGGCGTCCAGCCGATCGGCCGGGACGACCGTCGTGGCGAGACCGAGCTCGAGCGCCTCCTGCGCGGGCACCGTACGCGGCATGAGCAGCAGCTCCTTGGCCTTGGCGGTGCCGACGAGGCGGGGGAGCGTCCAGGACGAGCCGGTGTCACAGGACAGTGCGATCCCGGTGAAGGCGAGGTTGAAACCGGCGCTGTCGGCGAGGACCCGCAGGTCGCAGGCGAAGGCGAGCGACGCGCCGGCGCCCGCGGCGACACCGTTGAGCGCCGCGATCACCGGTTTGTTCATGGTGGCGACGAGGGTGACGATCGGGTTGTAGTGGTCCCGGACCGTCCGGAACAAGTCGTCCGACTGCGCCTTCAGCAGACCGACGTGCTCCTTGAGATCCTGCCCGACGCAGAACGCCCGCCCCGACCCGGTGAGCACGACCGCGCGGACGTCGGCGTCCTCCGCCACCTCCTGCAGGGCGCTCAGCAGCGCCTCCTTGGTGGGGACGTCGAGGGAGTTCATCGCGTCGGGGCGGTTCAGGCGGACGGTGGCGACGCCGCCGTCGCGGGTCACCAGGACAGGACCGTCGGACATGGCTTCTCGTGCTCCTTCGCGGGTGGGATCAGTCGGACGACTGTAGAGCGGCGCGCGCCGGGGAGGTGGCATCGGGTTCGCCCGCCAGGCAGGCGTCGACGAACGTCGAGGCCGCCGGCCGCAGGGCCTGGGTCAAGCGGTCGAACCGCTGCGCGGCGGCGTGCCCCGGCCAGTCCGCCGGCAGCACCTGGGCCGGCAGACCCGGATCGCTGAACAGGAACTTGCGCCACTCGTGCACCAGGTCGGTCCGGACCGCGAACGCCTGCTCCGGCTGCCGGGTCAGCGCGGGCACCTCGTCGGTGAGCCGGTCGGCGGAGCGGATGAAGCCGTCGTAGGCGCGGGCCAGACCCTGCAGGTCCCATAGGTCGCGGGCCAGGCCGTCGCCGTCCCCGGACAGGCGGCCCTCGAAGGAGTGGGCGGGCTGACCCTCCAGGGCGGTGTCCAGCTCCCCGCTCACGCGCGGCCCGACCCAGGTGTCGGCGGCCATCCGCGCGTACCCGAGGTAGCCGAGCGAGGCGCTGATGCGGTCGCGCCGCCGGCGGTCGGCGACGTGCTCGCACACGACGACGTGCCAGGTGCCGTTCCAGGGCTGCTCGGTGGTGCGGTAGATGCGGTCCCAGGCGGACCGGAGCCGTCGCTCGGCTCGGGGCGTCGCGGCGTACCCGCGGATCCCCTCCCGCTCCTCCGGCTCGAGCCACCCCTCGCGGGAGAGCCGGGAGACGGCCGTACGGACGGCCGGTGCGGCGACGTCGACGGCGGCCAGGAGGCGGACGACGGAGGCGATGGGTGCCCAGCCGCCGCGAGCGGCGAGATGATCGCCGTAGAGGTCGAACACGGCGGCGCGGGCGTGCATGGGGACAGTGTGCCGGACCGGTCGGACGCGGCGACGGATCGCCCGACCTCGACCACGGCGGAACGGGAAAGATCGAGGGACCCCGCGATTTCCCACGGGCGTCGCGGCAGGCGATAATAGGTCAACACTTGAGCGCATCAGCTGGGCAGCCAGCAGGCAACCTCCGCGTGGCGATGCGTTCAGACTGCAAGCCACGCGATCCGAAAGGGAGTTCCCATGGCGGCGATGAAGCCCAGGACCGGCGACGGTCCCCTCGAGGTCACCAAGGAGGGCCGCAGCATCCTGCTGCGCATGCCCCTCGAAGGTGGCGGGCGTCTGGTGGTCGAGATGAACGCCGATGAGGCCGCGGCCCTCGGTGAGGCCATCAAGGGCTGCATCGGCTGACACCCGGTCCGACGCGAACCCCGGTCGCCTGAGGCGACCGGGGTTCGCGCTGTCCGGGAGGATGGCAGGATCGCCGCGTGGACACCTCTCGTTGCCTCGCCGTCGTCCAGGCGGGTGGTCAGGGCTCGCGGATGGAGGTCCTCACCCGCGAGCGCGCCAAGCCCGCCCTGCCGTTCGCCGGCTCCTACCAGCTGGTCGACTTCCCCCTGTCGAACCTGCACCACAGCGGGATCGATCGGGTGTGGCTGTGCCTGCAGTACCAGGCGGACTCGCTGCACGACGTGGTCGCGAACGGGCGGCCCTGGGATCTGGACCGCACCCGCGGCGGGCTCCGGCTGGTCTTCCCCCAGGAGGAGCCGGGCTCGGCCGAGGACCACGGCTTCGCGACCGGTAACGCCGATCAGCTGTTCCGGATCCGCGCCGACATCGGCCGGGCCGGCGTGGACGCGGTGCTGGTGATGAGCGCGGACCACGTCTACCAGCTGGACTACACCGAGGTGCTGCGCACCCACCTGGACGCGGGGGCCGAGTGCACGGTGGTGACGACCACGTGCGGCAAGCAGGAGGCGTCCTCCCACGCGACCGTGGTCGCCGACGACCGGGGCCGGGTCAGCGACATCGCGTACAAGCCTGAGAAGCCGACCACCACGGTGATCGCGACGGAGGTGTTCGTCTACGACGCCGCGCTCCTGGTCCAGGCGCTGGAGGAGCTCCAGTCACGCACGACGCACGACGCCGAGGACGGCGACACCGGCCTGGGTGACTTCGGTGAGCACCTGCTCCCGTGGTTCGTCGATCGCGGCAAGACCGTCGCCCACGCCATGGACGGCTACTGGATGGACGTCGGCCGCCCGGAGACCTACTTGCAGGCCCACCGCGATCTGATCGAGGGACACGTCGACGTCTTCCGGGCCGACCGGCCGGTCCTCACCCAGCAGCCGCAGCGTGCACCGGCGTGGATCGCCGAGGGCAGCACGGTCGTCGACGGGCTCGTCAGCAACGGCTGCCGCATCGAAGGTACGGTCCGGCGCAGCGTGCTGGGTCCGGGCGTGGTGGTCGAGCGCGGCGCGGAGGTGACGGACTCGGTGATCTTCCGCGACACCGTCGTCCGTGCGGGTGCCCGAGTGTCGTGGTCGATCGTGGACGAGGAGGTGGTCGTCGGCCGGGATGCGAGCGTCGGTGGTCGTCCGCGCGGTCGCCCGGTGGAGTCCGAGCGGATCACCCTGGTCGGCGCCCGGGTCCGGGTGACCGGCGGCCACGACGTTCCCCTGGGAGCCCGGGTCGAGCCGGGCCGGCGGGTCTGAGCCGCCTCAGCGCTTGACGGCGGTCAGCAGGCCGTCGCCGACGGGCAGCAGCGACACCACGAGCCGCTCGTCGTCCCGCAGCTGCTTGCCGAGGTCGCGCAGCACGACGGTGGTCTGGTCGCGCACCGCGGGGTCGGCCACCCGGTCGTGCCACAGCATGTTGTCGATCGCGAGCACACCGCCGCGGCGCAGCAGCCGGACCGCCTGCTCGACGTACTGCGGGTACTCCGGCTTGTCGCCGTCGACCAGCACCAGGTCGTACGCGCCGTCCGCCAGCCGCGGCAGGACCTCCAGGGCGCTGCCGGAGATCGTGCGGGTGCGCTGGGAGGCGATGCCGGCCTCGGCGTACGCCTGCTTGGCCGCCCGCTGGTGCTCCGGCTCGATGTCGATGGTGGTGAGCACGCCGTCGGCCGGCATGCCCCGCAGCAACCACAGCCCGGAGGTCCCCGCACCGGTGCCGATCTCGACCACGGCTCGCGCCGCGACCGCCGCCGCGAGCATGCTCAACGCCGCGCCGGTCCCCGGGGAGACCGGCGTGCACCCGAGCTCGCCGCCGCGCCGCCGGGCGGTCTCGATGACCTCCGGCTCCAGCGGGAACTCCTCGGCGTACGCCCACGTTCCAGGCTTCATGGTGCTCATGGCGACGACTGTAGCCGCGCCCCTCATCCACGGACGCACCCCAGGTTCCCCCCAGACAACGCCCAGGTTGACCCGCGACGATGCGGGTACGAGACGGACACGTCCCGTACGGCGCGGGGGCGCCGAGTGTGGAAGAGGTGAGCCGATGAGCAGCAGCGACGTGACCACGGTCGCCGGGGTGCGACCGACCCGCACCGAGGTGCCGGACGAGGCCCCGCCGGGGTGGGAGCCCCCGTCCTGGGAGGAGATCGTCACCGAGCACTCGGCGCGTGTCTACCGCCTGTCCTACCGCCTCACCGGCAACGTCCATGACGCCGAGGACCTCACGCACGACGTGTTCGTCCGGGTGTTCCGCTCCCTGCACTCCTACCGCCCCGGCACCTTCGAGGGTTGGCTGCACCGCATCACGACCAACGTCTTCCTGGACAAGATGCGCCGAAAGCAGCGCATCCGGTTCGACGCGCTCGCCGACGACGCGGCCGCGCGGCTGCCGAGCCGCGACGCGACTCCGGAGCAGCAGTACGCCGACACCCACTTCGACGACGACGTCCAGCGCGCCTTGGACGCGCTGGCGCCGGAGTTCCGCGCCGCGGTCGTGCTGTGCGACATCGAGGGACTGTCCTACGACGAGATCGCGACCACCCTCGGCATCAAGCTGGGCACCGTTCGCTCCCGCATCCACCGTGGTCGGGCGCAGCTGCGTGAGGCGCTCGCGCACCGGGCGCCGACGCGTCCGGTCCGCTCGCCCCTCATGGGCGGCACACCTCTGGGTACGGGACGCGTGGTGACCGGGACGAGCTGATGGCCAGACGCGATCACCACCTGGGCGAGGCGGTCCACGACTACGTGGACGGCCTGCTCGGCGTCGAGCAGACACTGCGCGTCGAGCAGCACCTTCTGGTGTGCACCATGTGCCGCGCTCAGGTCGAGCAGCATCGCGCTCTGACCGAGAGCCTGCGTTCCTTCCGACCCGACCCGCGACGGCAGCAGGACCTCATGGCCGGCCTGCTCGGTCTGGCGGAGCAGCAGCCGTCGGCCGAGCCGGTCCGGGCGCCGGCGCCACCTCGCCGCGTGCCGACTCTGGTCACCGCGGACGCACCGCCCCAGTACGAGTCCGTCCGCCAGCACCCCCTGCTGCTCGCTCTCGTGGCCGTCGCCGGCTGCGTCGGCGTGACCCTGGTCGCGGTGAGCCTTCCCACCCGGGTGCAGGCGACGCCGACCGGCGTCACCTCCGTTCCTGCCACCGTCCGGCTCAGCAACCCGTCCAAGGCCGCCACCTCGGCCGTGACCGTCGGACGGGTCGTACCGGTGGCCGTCGCCCGTGCCGAGAGCGACGCGCAGGACGCGGTGCGGGCCTCGGTGACGCATCCGTTCGTGCACCGCACGACGGTCCGGGTGCCCTGAGCCGTCGGGCCCTGCGGCAGAATCGCGGTATGACCGAGCACGGAGGCCACGCGTCCGCGGGTGAGGGCTCTTCCACGGAGCCGATCGACATCGAACGCACCGACGCGAGCCGCATCGCACCGCCTGGGCGTGCCCACGCGGCACCCGGTCAGCACGCCGCGGGCCAGGCCGCAGGCCCGGGCTGGCAGCAGGGACCACCCCCGCAGCGGCCCGTCCCGCAGCAGCCTCGCCCGCCCCAGCAGCCCGTACCGCCGCCGTACAGACCCACGCCGTACGCACCGCCGGGCTACCAGCCCGGCCGTCCAGGTCCGTCCCCGTACGGCGGGTGGGGTCCCGGCCCGGCGCCCGCGCCCCTCGGTCAGGGACCGTACGCCGGGCCGCAGCCGCGCCGCCGCACCGGCGCCCTGGTCGGAGGCGCCATCGGCCTGACCCTGCTGGCCGGCGCGGTCGGCGGGGCCGCCGGGTACGCCGTCGGTCAAGGGGAGAACGGCCAGCACACGACGCCGGTCGTGACCGCAGCGGCCGGTTCGGCTGCGCCGGTCGCCGACGTGGCCAAGGCCGTCCTGCCGAGCGTCGTGACCCTCAAGGTCGCCGACGCCGGCGAGAAGTCCGGCGGTACGGGGTCGGGCTTCGTGATGCGGGCGGACGGCTACATCGTCACCAACAACCACGTGGTCTCGGCCGGTGGTGCCAACGGGCACATCACGGTGCTGTTCTCCGACGGCAGCGAGGTGCCGGGCAAGCTGGTGGGCAAAGACGCCTCGTACGACCTCGCCGTCGTGAAGGTCAACAAGCCCGGGCTGGCGGCCGTGCCGTTCGGTGAGTCGAAGTCGGTGTCCGTCGGTGACCCGGTGATCGCCGTCGGCTCTCCGCTCGGCCTCGACAGCACGGTCACGACCGGCATCGTGAGCGCTCTCAACCGGCCCGTGTCGCCGGGTGGCACCGACGACCAGCAGTCCTACATCAACGCGATCCAGACCGACGCCGCGATCAACCCGGGCAACTCCGGCGGACCGCTGCTGGACCGCGCCGGCCGGGTCGTGGGGGTCAACTCGGCGATCGCCCGGATCCCCGGCGGCCAGTCCGAGGAGAGCGGGAGCATCGGCGTCGGGTTCGCGATCCCGTCCGACCAGACCCGGCGGACGGCCGAGCAGCTGATCCGGACGGGCAAGGCGCAGCACCCGATCATCGGGGCGTTCGTCGACCAGGCCTACACCGGCGAGGGCGCCAAGATCTCGGGCGACAACGGTCAGCCCGCGGTCAGCCCCGGCGGTCCTGCGGCCAAGGCCGGGCTCAAGGCCGGCGACGTGATCCTGCAGATCGATGGGCAGAAGGTCCGCAGCGCCAAGCAGCTCATCGTGACGATCCGCGCCAGGCAGGTGGGAGACACGGTCGCGCTGTTGGTACGGTCCGGTGGCCAGGAACGCACGGTCCGGGTGACGCTGGCCGGAGCCGGCGGATGACGCGACCGCAACGCCCGCAGGGGGTCTGATCGGTGTTCGGGATCAACACCTGGGAGTTCTTCGCACTCCTGGTCCTGGCCATGCTCGTCATCGGCCCGGACCGGCTGCCGGAGTACGTCGGCAGGCTGCGCGACTGGATCCGTCAGGCCCGGGACATGGCGGAGGGTGCCAAGTCGCAGCTGCGCGACCAGATGGGTCCGGAGTACCGGGACATCGACTGGAGCCAGTACGACCCCCGGCAGTACGACCCGCGCAAGATCGTGCGCCAGGCCCTCCTGGACGAGCCGGCCGACGAGGTACCGGCGGCACCGGAGGAGGCTCCGACGGCCCCCGAGGCGCCGATCGCCGTCCCCTTCGGCCAGCCGTACGACCCCGACCGGGTCACCCCGTGGGACGCCGACGCGACGTAGGGGCCGGAATAGCCCTTTCGCGCGGTGGGTTCCCGCAGGTATGGCACACGAGCTGACCACGACCTGGGGCGATCCGGAGGTCATCCGGCGCGTGCTCGCACGCGGTGAGACCTGGGCGGTGGTGGGCCTGTCCGAGAACCCCAGCCGTGCCGCGTACGGCGTCTCGAAGCTGTTGCAGCGCAACGGCAAGCGCATCGTCCCGGTGCACCCCAAGGCGCAGACGGTGCACGGTGAGCAGGGGTATGCGCGCCTGAGCGACATCCCGTTCCCGGTCGACGTGGTCGACGTCTTCGTCAGGTCCGGCCTGGCGGGTGACGTGGCCGACGACGCCTTGCAGATCGGTGCGCGGGCGGTGTGGTTCCAGCTCGGCGTCGTCGACCCGGCGGCCTACGACCGGGTCACGGCCGCCGGCGTCGACATGGTGATGGACCGGTGCCCGGCCATCGAGTGGCCTCGGCTGGGCCCCAACGTCGCCTGAGGGTCAGCGTCCGGCCGGAGTGAGGCCGAGCGAGCGACCGGCGAGACCGCGGGCGCGCGCCCCCAGGCCCTTGGCGATGCCGCGAAGGGCCACCGCCGCCGCACTGGTCGGCTCGCCGAGGACGACGGGAGTGCCGGCGTCGGCGCCCTCGCGCAGACGGACGTCGAGCGGGATCTGACCCAGCAGCGGCACCTCGGCGCCGATGGAGCGGGTGAGGCTCTCAGCGACCGTACGACCGCCGCCGGCCCCGAAGAGCTCCTGGCGGGTGCCGTCCGGCAGCTCCAGCCACGACATGTTCTCGATGACGCCGGCGACCCGCTGCTTGGTCTGCAGGGCGATCGCACCAGCACGCTCGGCCACCTCGGCGGCGGCCTGCTGCGGTGTGGTGACCACCAGGATCTCCGCGCCGGGGATCAGCTGGGCGACGGAGATCGCGATGTCACCGGTGCCCGGCGGCAGGTCGAGCAGGAGGACGTCCAGGTCACCCCAGAAGACGTCGGCGAGGAACTGCTGCAGCGCCCGGTGCAGCATCGGCCCGCGCCACACCACCGGCTGGTTGCCGGGGACGAACATGCCGATCGAGATGACCTTCACGTCGTGGCTGATCGGCGGCAGGATCATGTCGTCGACCTGGGTGGGGCGCTGCTCGACGCCGAGCATGCGGGGGACCGAGAAGCCGTACACGTCCGCGTCGACGACACCGACCGACAGGCCCTGCTCGGCGAGCGCGGCGGCCAGGTTGACCGTGACCGAGGACTTGCCGACCCCGCCCTTGCCGGACGCGACGGCGTACACCCGCGTGAGTGAGCCGGGCTTGGCGAACGGGATCTCCCGCTCGGCCGCCCCGCCACGCAGCTGCTCCTTCAGGGCCGTGCGCTGCTCGTCGGTCATGACCCCGAGACGGACCTCGACGCCGGTGACGCCCTCGACGGACTGGACGGCCTGCGTGGTGCGCTCGGTCAGCGTCGCCTTGAGCGGGCAGCCCGAGATCGTGAGCAGCACGGTGACCCGCACGTGGCCGGAGTCGGAGATCTCGACCGCGTCGACCATGCCGAGCTCGGTGATGGGCTTCTTGATCTCGGGGTCGTCGACGGTGGCGAGTGCGGCCAGGACAGCGTCCTGAGTGGGTGCTGCAGACATGTACTCCATGGTAAGTCGCGTCCGGGGCACGCTCTTACGCGGTGGGCCTGTCCTGCTCCGCGGGCCCCTCGACCTCGGCTCGCAGGTACCCCCGCTCCTCCATCTCCTCCAGCAGCGAGCGCAGCTCGGAACGGACGAAGTCGCGGGTCGCGGTGTCGCGCATCGCCAGCCGGAGCGAGGCGACCTCGCGGGTGAGGAACTCGGTGTCGGCGAGGTTGCGCTCGTCCCGTGCCCGGTCCTGCTCGAGGCCGACCCGGTCGCGGTCGTCCTGGCGGTTCTGGGCGAGCAGGATGAGCGGCGCGGCGTACGAGGCCTGCAACGAGAGGATCAGCGTGAGCAGGGTGTAGTTGAGCGACCGCGGGTCGAACTGGGCGGCCTCGGGCGCGAAGGTGTTCCACGCCAGCCACACCGCGACGAAGATCGTCATCCAGATCAGGAAGGTCGCCGTGCCCATGAACCGGGCGAACTTCTCGCTCCAGACGCCGAATCGTTCGGAGCTGATGGGGACGGTGGGGAAGAGGCGGCGGCGCAGCTCGCGCGGCTGGTCCAGGCGGCTCACCTCGCGGCGGGCGCCGGCCCTCAGCCGGGTCCGGTCCGCCTTGAGCTCCTTGTCACGCTCGCGGGTGCGTTCCTGCGCAGGACGCTCGGTCACGGGTCACCTCCTTCGTCGTCACGCTGAGCTGGGTTGTCCGGGGCGGATCTCGTGGCGTTCCTCGCGCCAGTCCTCGGGGAGGATGTGGTCGAGCACGTCGTCGACGGTGACGGCGCCGAGCAGCCGGCCGTCCGCGTCGACCACCGGCATGCCGACCAGGTTGTACGTCGCGAGCGTCCGGGTCACCTCGCCGAGCGGTGCGTCGGGGAGGATCGGCTCGACGGTCTTGTCGATGACCTGCCCGACTGCCGTGTGCGGTGGCTCGCGCAGCAGCCGCTGGGTGTGGACCATCCCGACGTAGCGACCGGTCGGCGGCTCGATCGGCGGCCGGCACACGTAGACCGACGCGGCGAGCGCAGGCGCGATCTCCTCCCGCCGGACCAGCGCGAGCGCCTCGGCGATGGTGGCCTCCGGTCCGAGGATCACCGGCTCGGTCGTCATCAGACCGCCGGCGGTGTTCTCGTCGTACGCGAGCAGCCGGCGCAGCGGGGCGGCCTCGTCCGGCTCCATGAGCTGCAGCAGCTCCTCGGCCTGCTCCGGCGGCAGGTCCGCCAGCAGGTCGGCGGCGTCGTCGGGCTCCATCGCCTCCAGGACGTCGGCGGCGCGGTCGGTGCCGAGACCGGCGATGATCTCGACCTGGTCGTCCTCGGGGAGCTCCTCGAGGACGTCGGCGAGCTTCTCGTCGTCCAGCGCGGCGGCGACCTCGGCCCGGCGCTTGGGGTTGAGGTCGTGGATGACCTCGGCGAGGTCGGCCACCCGCAGGTCGTCGTAGGTCTCCAGGAGTCGCTCGGCGCTCTGCGCCGCCGGCTGCTCGTGCAGGCCCGACACGTCGGTGATGTCGACCAGGGCGGTGGCTCCGGTACGGCGGCGGGTCAGCCGGGAGACCGCGCGCGTGGCCGTGGACGCATCGCCGCGACGACGGACGAAGACCTTGACGGCCATCCAGTCCCGACGCGCGTTCTGCTCGATCGCGACGTCCTCGACGACGCCCTCGTAGTCACCGTCGGGGGAATGCACCACCACGCCGCGGTCCAGGACCTCGGCGAGCACCAGCGTCTCGTTCGCTCGCTGCTCGAACCGCCGCATGTTGACCAGACCGGTCGTGATCACCGCGCCGGCGTCGATGGAGGTCACGCGGGTCATCGGCACGAACACCCGGCGTCGGCCGGGCACCTCGGTCACCAGGCCGATGGCTCGCGCCCGCTGCGGGCCGGCGAACATGACGACGACGTCGCGCACCCGACCCACCTGGTCACCCAGCGGGTCGAAGACCTTGAGCCCGGCCATCCGGGCGACGAAGACGCGACTCGTGCTCATCCCGGACAGGCTATCCAGAGGGCACACGGGAATCCGGCACCCGGTCGACCTCGGGTCACCGCGTCACCGCGTCCGTGGGCAGCGGGGGAGCAGCGCCGGACTCCTCCTCGCCTGCCGCGCCGATCTCGGTCTGGGCGACGTCCGGCTCGAGCGCGAGCACCCGGGCGTGCTCGGCCCAGTGGTCGACGAGCCGGTCCTGGGGCACGGAGGAGTTCAGCCGGCTCGACCTGAGGGCGGCCGTCGCTGCGGCCCACTCGGCGTCGTCGGCACCGATGCGCCGGACGGCGGCGGGCACCGTCAGCAGTCGCGCCCGGGAGTCCTTGGAGCGCAGCACCAGCCACACCCGCTCCGGCAGCTCAGGGAGCGGCTGCTCGCCCGGCCCGCTGACGACGTAGGCGGTGCCTTCCACGCTGGCGTGCCAGACCGGCCAGGTGCGCTCCTCGGTCCGGATCCACAGGAGCCCCGACTTGCTGAGCGCCTCCTGGACCAGACGGTCGGCGGGGGTCGTGGTCGGCGCGGCGTCGGAGGTGGGGCTCATGCCCGGATCGTACGGCGAGGAGGGCAGCGTGACCGAGGTCACGGTCATACGATTCGTTACTTTTCGAGTTCGAAATATAAACTGGTGCACAAGCGTTGGAGCGGATGAACAACCAAGGAATCGGAGGAGATCGTGAACACCACCGCGATGTACACCCACGGCGGCCGGGCGCTCGTCGAGGCGATGGACAAGCACCGCACCGAGCGTGCTCGTCGGATCATCGGACGCCGTCGCTGAGCGCAGCAGCAACCGTATGAGCCCCCTGCCCGAGGCAGGGGGCTTCTTGCATCCCGGCCCGGTATCAAGGGGTGACCGCGAACCTCCTAAGGTCACGGTCAGGACACGGCAGATTTTTCCCAGGATCGTCGTGCAACGTCGGGGGCGGGTACGGCGTCCTGGTCGTTGAGGGTCGGGGAGGACCGTCACTACCGGCATCCGGGCCGGGCGTTGACTTCGAAGGGCAGAGGAACGATGACGAACATCAAGATCGATCGGCGCCAGGCGCTGCAGGGCGCCGCGGTAGCCGGGACAGTGGGGGCGATCGGTATCGCCACGGCAGGACGCGCCGACGCGGCCGTCCGTCCGACGGCGGCACCCGCGTCGGCGCCGACCGCCGTGGTCGCCGCGACTTATCCGACGCTGAAGCGCGGCAGTACCGGTACCGCGGTCAAGGACCTGCAGACCAAGCTGTCGGGCGCGGGCTACTGGCTCGGGTCGGTGGACGGATCCTTCGGCCACCTGACCCAGCAGGCGGTGTGGGCGATCCAGAAGTACTGGGGTCTGTCCCGCGACGGTGTGGTCGGCCCGCTCACCTGGGGCAAGGTCAACCTGCGCCAGCGGCCGAAGTCGCGCTACACGACGACGCGCATCGAGGTGGACAAGGCGCGTCAGCTGATGTTCGTCGTCTCCTCGGGAGCGGTGCAGCTGTGCCTCAACACCAGCACCGGTGCGAACAAGCCGTTCGAGAGCGGCGGCCACTGGTACGACGGTCGGACGCCCAGCGGCACCTTCAAGGTCTTCCGCTACGTCCCGGGGTGGTACCACGGAGCGCTCGGCGACCTCTACCGTCCGATGTTCTTCAACGGCGGCATCGCGATCCACGGCTCCACGAGCATCCCGCCGTACAACGCCTCGCACGGCTGCTGCCGGCTGAGCACCGCCGCGCAGGACACGATCATCGCGCGCGGCGCCCTGAAGATCGGCGCCACCGTCACGGTCTACTGACCGGAACGACCAGCGACGTCCCGAGGGCCGCTCCGACGCTGTCGGGGCGGCCCTCGGCCGTCGTCAGGAGGCGCTCGCCGTGGAAGACTCCGAGGATGAGCACCCCAGGCATGTCATCGATGCGGCCGCCGTCCGGCGGTCTGACGCTGGAGTACCCGATGTCTCTCGGCGTCTTCGACCAGTACGTCGACGCGCAGCAGGCGGTCGACTACCTGTCCGATCATGAGTTCCCGGTCCAGAACTGCATGATCGTCGGCACCGAGCTCAAGCAGGTCGAGCGCGTCACAGGCCGGCTCACGTGGGGGCGGGTCATCCTGGGCGGCGTGCTGTCCGGCGTGTGGCTCGGCGCCTTCGTCGGCCTGATCTTCGCGCTGTTCAGCAACGGCTCGGACACCTTCGCGATGGTCATCTCGACGATGATCTTCGGCGCGATCTTCGGAGCCGTCTGGGCAGCCATCGGTTACGGCGTCACCCGTGGTCAGCGCGACTTCACCTCGATCAGCCAGGTGGTCGCCACCAAGTACGAGGTCCTGGTGGAGCACAAGTTCGCCCAGCAGGCACGCGACCTGCTGGCGCAGCGGCCCGGTGCGGGTCCGACGCTGACCTGAGGATCGTCCGGGCACCCCGTGCGCGATCGGCGACGGGATGCCCGGTCGATCGTCAGCGGGACCAGACGCCCTTGATCCAGGCCTCGACGTCGTCGGCCGACCGGGGCATGAAGCCGGACAGGTTCTCGCGGCCGTCCTCGGTGACGACGACGTCGTCCTCGATCCGGACGCCGATGCCGCGCAGCTCCTGCGGGACCAGCTCGTCGTCGGCCTTGAAGTAGAGCCCCGGCTCGACCGTCAGGACCATTCCGGGACGCAGCTCGCCCTCCATGTACTCCTCGCGGCGCGCGGCGGCGCAGTCGTGCACGTCCAGACCGAGGTGGTGGGACGTCCCGTGCACCATCCAGCGGCGGTGGTACTGCCCCTTCTCGGTGTCCAGGGTGTCCTCCACGGACACGCCGTCGGGCAGCAGCCCCCACTCGTACAGGTGCTCGGCGATCACGCGGATCGCGGCCGCGTGCACGTCGGAGAACGTGGCTCCCGGGCGGACGGCGGCGATGCCCGCCTCCTGCGCCGCGTACACCGCGTCGTACACCTTGCGCTGCGCCTCGGAGAACGTGCCGCTCACCGGCAGGGTGCGGGTGATGTCAGCGGTGTAGAGCGAGTCGACCTCGACGCCGGCGTCCAGCAGGAGCAGGTCACCCGGCTTGATGTCGCCGGTGTTCTTGATCCAGTGCAGCGTGTTCGCGTGATCGCCGGCCGCGCAGATCGAGTCGTAGCCGACGCCGTTGCCCTCGTGGCGGGCGTACAGGCCGAAGACGCCCTCGACCCAGCGCTCGCCGCGGCCCCGCTCGATCGCCTCGGGGAGGTCGGCGATGACCGCCTCGAACCCGTGCGAGGTCGCCTCGACGGCGTCGCGCATCTGCTGCACCTCCCACTCGTCCTTGACGAACCGCAGGCTGGACAGCTGGCGCGCGAACTCCGCGTCCAGCTCGCGCTGCTTCTCGGTGCGCTCGTCGGTCCGCGCCTCGGTCGCCCGGGCCCGGTCGACCACGTCGCGGACGTCGACGTCGGCCTCCCGCACCACGCGGACGGACACCGAGCCGGCGTCCTTGGCCACGTGGTCCTTGAGATCGTCGATGTGGCGGGCGGTGACCCCGAGCTCGGCCTCGGCGTCCTCGAGCGTCGGACGCGCGCCCACCCAGAACTCGCCGTAGCGGGAGTCACCGAAGAACTCCTCGGTGTCGCGGCCGGCCAGCGGCCGGAAGTACAGCACCGCCTCGTGGCCGGCGTCGTCGCCGTCCTCGTCGGTCTGCGGCTCCAGGACCAGCACCGCGTCCGGCTCGCGGTCGGCGCCGAGGCCGGTGAGGTGAGCGAACGCGCTGTGCGGGCGGAAGACGTAGTCGGTGTCGTTGCTGCGCACCTTCAAGCCGCCGGCCGGCACGACCAGACGCTCGCCGGGGAAGGCCGAGGAGACCTCGGCGCGCCGGGCAGCGGCGTACGCGGCGGCTTCGGCGCGCTGCGGACGCTCCTCGCTGCGCGGCGCCCACCCCTGGGCGACGAAGTCGCGGAATGCCTGGCTCGTCGGCCGGCTGCGGTGCTCGGGCTTGTGCTGTTCCTCACTCACGCGTCCATCGTCTCACTCGTCCCGCGCCTGCGGTGACGGCGGTGCGCAGGCTCAACTTGCTGGTCGCCAGGGGCTCGCGGCACAGTGACGGACGTGACCGCCGAGGAGTCCACGCACCACGACCGCCCACGCCGCCCCGTCCCGGGTGAGCTGCGCGGGCGCGCTCAGCGGGCCATCCGGGCGCAGCGCCCGCCGACCGTCCCGATCGGCATCCGCGGCGACGACAACGGCCTGACCGAGTGGCACTCCCGAGCCGTGATCGACCTGGCGCTGCGCGTCGGCGAGACCATGCTCGCGACCGGCGCCTCGGCGTCCGACGTGACCGCGACCGTGCTGCGCCTCACCCGGGCGTACGACGTCCGCTCGCTGCACGTCGACGTCACGTACACCTCGATCACGATCTCCTACCACCGCGGCGTCATGCGCGACCCGCTCACTGTGATGCGCATCGTCCCCGCGCTGGCCGCGGACTACGGACGTCTCGAGGCGATCCACACCCTCGTGCGCGACATCGTCGACGAGCCCGGCGAGATCGGCGCTGCGCAGGACCGCCTGGAGGCGATCCTGGCCATGCACCACCCCTACCGGCGTGGGGTCGTGACCCTGGCGATCGGCCTGCTGGGCGCGGCCATCACCGCGCTCCTGGCCGGCTCGATCGTCCTCATCCTGCTCTCGTTCGTCGTGTCGATGGTCATCGACCGCGTGCAGCGGTTCATCTCGCTGCGCGGTGTCTCGGCCTTCTTCACCCAGGCGGTCGGCGCGGCCATCCCGACGACGGTCGTGGTGCTGCTGTGGACCCTGGTGCCCAAGGACGAACGCGCCGACCTCGGCCTGCACTCGTTGTCCGCCCTGGTCGCCACGACGATCGTCGTGCTGCTGTCCGGCCTCGGTGTCGTCAGTGCGGCGCTGGAGACCCTCGACGGGTACTACCTCACCTCGGCCGCGCGCACCTTCGAGGTGGTGATCCTGTCGGTCGGCGTCGCGACGGGCATCACGACCGTGCTCGCCATCGGCCAGCGGCTCGACCCCGAGATGCTGCCGTTCACCGCGGCCTCGGCGAACATCACGCCCAACCTCCTGCTCGGCGTCGTCGCCTCGGGGGTCATCGCCGCAGCGCACTCCGTCGCCAGCTACACCGGCCTGCGGGGCGCCCTCTTCGCGATGGGGGTGGCAGCCTTCTCGTGGCTCATGTACTGGATCAGCAACATCTGGGCTGCTCCCACCACGTGGTTCGACACGCAGGCGCAGCAGCAGCCGAACGGCTCCGACCACGGCGTCCTCGCGGCCATACCGGCGACGTTCGTGGCAGCGGTGGTCGCCGGCGCCGTCGCCCAGCTGGTCGCCGTTCGCTACCGGGTGCCGGCGCTCGCGGTGACCACGGCCGCGATCATCCCGCTGCTGCCCGGTCTGTCCCTGTTCAACGGGATCTTCCAGCTCGTGCACAGCGCGTCCGATCCCAGCAAGGGCGTCGCCTCCCTGATCACGGCCGCGGCGCTCGGCCTCGCGCTGGCCGGTGGCATCTCGCTCGGAGGCCTGCCCGTCCGCCTGCTGCGGGCGGACCGGGTGCAGAAGCGCATCCTGCGACGCGCGGTCGCCGACACCCGCGACTGAGCTCAGGGGGTCGTGGACGGAGCGGGCGTCGGGGCGGCGCTGCTCGGCGTGCCCCACGACCACGAGGTCAGGATCGACTCCTGGGTGCTGGTCGCCGTCGCCTTGTCCTTGGCGGCCGAGGTCATCGTCGTGACGACGACCTGGCTGCCGTTGAGGATGTAGTACTGCGTCTGGGCCACGTCGTACCCCTGCGCGACCCGCGAGATCGCGTACCCCGACGCCGGGGCGCCGCCGACGGTCCGGTCGGCCAGCTTGGTCACGGTGGCGCCCTTCTGCCGCTGGGCGATCATGCCCTGGTTGACCAGCTCCTCCAGGGCGGGCGGATCCTTCAGCACGCTCTTGACGACGCTGAAGCAGGGGTACACGTTCGCCGAGGGCTGCGGAGCGCGCAGGTACAGCACGGTGGTCGGGTGCTTGGTCGTGTCGTTCGCCCAGCCGGCGGGGGCGAGCACACCGAACGAACGGTCGCTCGCGGGCAGTGCCCCGGGCGCCGCGCGGGTCTCCAGGTGTGTGGCGGAGGGCGCCTCGACGGTCGTCGGCAGCTGGGGCGGGACCGAGCTGGGGTCGACGCCATTCGGCGAGGAGCAGCCGGCAGCGAGCAGCGCTACGGGCAGTAGCGCGACAACGCTCCGACGGGCCTTCACGCGTGGCAGGTTACGTCAGCCGTCTGCCCTTCCCCTGGAGGCGGTGGGGGCGCGCGTCGCGTCCCCACCGCCCCGGTTCAGGCGCGCGGTGCGGACTGCGCCTTGTAGTACGCCGAGGACTCCCGCTTCCACAGCAGCACCAGGATGACGACGGCCAGCGCCACGACGAGCACCTGGATCACCAGGAGCACCGGGATGGTGCCCACGACCAGGGCGGCCAGGAGCGACAGCACGCTGATGCCCCCGAGCACCGTGGCCACGATGCGTGCCCAGGTCTTGCCGAGCTGGTTGAAGCGGGCCATGAGCACCCAGAGGACGACGGCGATGACGCCGGCGAAGATCGTCTGGACGTTGAAGCTCGCGAACGCGCTGTCGATCTCCTTCTGGGTCGCCGAGTCGCCGAGCCGGTCGGTGATGTCGTCCTTGATCGCGCTCTTGCTGAGCAGACTGACGACGATGTTGACCGCGCTGAGCGCCGCGCCCGCGTACATCAGCTTGACGGCGAGGTCGACCGGCTTGGGCGGGCTCAGCTGCGCACGGGGTGGCGCCGCGTAGCCGTCCGGGCTCATCTGCGGTGCGCTCTGGTACGGGCCTGCGGACCCGGGAGGCGGGGGAGGCGGTGCGGGCTGGTCGGACACGGGTGGCTCCTTCGGGAGGGACGATGCTGGGCACACCTTGTCAGGTCGGTGGTTGCCGTGGTGCCCACCGCAGGCGGATAACCTCACGCCGTGGCCATCGACCTGCACACCCACTCGACCGAGAGCGACGGGACCGAGAGCCCGGCTGCGGTCGTCGCGGCCGCGGCCGTGGCCGGGCTGTCGACCATCGCTCTCACCGACCACGACACGGCACGGGGGTGGACCGAGGCCGCGGACGCCGTGGGGGAGTACGGGGTCGCCCTCGTGCCCGGCATCGAGATCAGCTGCCAGTCACGCGGGATCTCGGTGCACCTGCTGGGGTACCTCATCGACCCGACCCAGCCCGACCTGCGCGGCGAGCTGGAACGGGCCCGCGAGTCCCGGCGGACCCGGGCCCGCCGGATGGTCGAGCTGATCGCCGAGGACCTGCCGCTCACCTGGGAGGACGTGGTGGCGCAGGCCGGCGCGGACGCGACGCTCGGACGGCCGCACATCGCGGACGCGCTCGTGGCCAAGGGGCTGGTCGCGGACCGGTCGGAGGCCTTCGCACGGTACCTGCACCCCTCGGGGAAGTACCACGTGAGCCACTACGCGCCGGACCCCGTCCGCGCGGTGGAGCTCGTCCGTCGCTCCGGAGGCGTTCCGGTGATGGCCCACCCGTTCGCGCACCAACGGGGTCGGGTGGTCGCCGACGACGTGATCGAGGCGATGGCGGCAGCGGGGCTGGCCGGCCTGGAGGCGTACCACCGCGACCACGACGACGAGGCGCGGGAGCACGCGCTGCGGCTCGCCGACCGGCTCGGGATCCTGGTGACCGGCTCCAGCGACTACCACGGCGCGGGCAAGCCGAACCGGCTCGGTGAGCACACCACGGCGCCGCAGGTCCTGGAGCAGATCGAGGCGCAGGCGACCGGCGCGACGGCGGTCGTCCGGCCCTGAGCGCGTCCGCCGCGTGGCCGCCGCTGCAGGGTCGGTGGTCGCGGCTACGGTGAGCGCGATGAACCAGCCCGCCACCGAACGCAGCCAGACCGAGCTGCCGGGTATGCCGCAGCGCCTGTACGCCGCGAGCCCGAGCCGGCTGACGACCTGGCTGGACTGCCCGCGCCGCTACCGCATGCAGTACCTCGACCGACCGAGCCCAACGATCCGCCCGCAGCGGGCGCACACGACGGTCGGGCTGGTGACCCACACCGTGCTGCGCGACTTCTGGGACCTGGAGCCGCACCAGCGGACGCCTGCCGGTGTCGTGAGCCTCGTGCGCGACGCGTGGACGGGTGCGGGGTTCAAGGACGAGTCCCAGTCCAGCCGCTGGCGCAGCCGGACCACCCAGGAGATCACCGACTACCTGCGCACGGCCGATCGCGACACCCAGCCGGTGGCGCGGGAGCGCAGCATGGCGCTGAAGACCGACACCCTGGCGATGACCGGCCGCGTCGACCGGATGGACGAGCGCGAGGGCGAGCTCGTGGTGGTCGACTACAAGACCAGCCGGCGTACGCCGACCGAGGACGACGCCCGGACGTCGATGGCGCTGGCGTTCTACGCGGCCGCCGGCTCACGGATGTTCCGCAAGCCGTGCGTCCGCGTCGAGCTGCACCACGTGCCGACCGGCGAGGTCGTCGCCCACGAGCACACCTCGGCGTCGCTGGAGCGCAAGATCGGCGAGGCGGAGTCCATCGCCCGCGACCTGCGCCGCGCGGACGCCGCCTTCCGTGACCAGGGGCAGCAGGCGCCGTACTTCGCTCCGAACCCGACACCGCTGTGTCGGTGGTGCGACTTCCGGGCCCACTGCCCCGAGGGTCAGGCCGTCGGGCCGGAGCGGTCGTCCTGGGCGGCCCTGGAGCCGGACGCGTCCGACTGATCATTCGGACGCGCCGTCTCGGGCGCCTCCTCGGCGACCAGCGTGAGGTCCCCGTGACCGTGCTCGGCGACACCCGAGATGACGGCCCGCTCGACCATCGTCTGGCCCAGCGCCGCACGACGCATCATCGGGTCGGCCTGCAGGTCCTTCACCAGGGCGACGCACATGGCGGCCATGACGAAGACGAACGGCAGCGCCGCGACGATCGTGATGTTCTGCAGCGAGGTGAGTGCGGCACCCGGGTCGTCCGGGTTGTCCGCGAAGCCCGCGAGCAGCATCACGGCGGCCACCGCACCGGTGAGCACGCCCCAGAAGATCACCGTCGGACGGCTCGGCTCGAGCGAGCCGCGCTCGGACAGCGTGCCCATGACGATGGACGCCGCGTCGGCACCCGACACGAAGAAGATGCCGACCAGCACCATCACGATGACGGTCATGATTCCCGCGAGCGGGAAGTGGTTGAGCATGTCGAACAGCGCGGTGTTGCTGTCGACGGATGCGACGCCGTCGACGGCCTTCACCAGGTCCTTGCTGTCGCGCTGGACGTCGATGGCCGTGCCACCGAAGATCGCGAACCAGATCAGGCTCACGACGCTGGGCACGAGCAGCACACCGGTGATGAACTGGCGGATCGTGCGGCCGCGGCTGATGCGCGCGATGAACATGCCGACGAAGGGTGTCCAGGAGATCCACCACGCCCAGTAGAAGATCGTCCAGGAGGACAGCCAGGTCGCGAGCTTGTCGTCGCCGCCGGCCTGGGTCCGAGCCGCCATCGAGGGCAGGTCGTCCACGTACGTGCCGAGTGCGGTCGGCAGCAGGTCCAGGATGAACACCGTCGGGCCCACGACGAACACGAACACCGCCAGCACCATGTTGATGTTCGAGAGCCACTGGATGCCCTTGGCCACGCCGGACACGGCGCTGAGGATGAAGGCGACGGTCAGCACGGTGATGATGGACACGAGCGAGACCTGACCGGCCTTGCCGACCCAGCCGTTGGCCTCCAGGCCCGCCCCGATCTGCAGGGCGCCGAGGCCCAGCGACGCGGCGGAGCCGAAGAGCGTCGCGAAGATCGCGAGCATGTCGATGACCTTGCCGACCGGGCCGTCGGCGCGCTTGCCGAGGAGCGGCCGGAAGGCCGAGGAGATCAGCTGGCTACGGCCCTTGCGGAACGTGCCGTACGCGATGGCGACGCCGACCACCGCGTAGATGGCCCACGGGTGCAGCGTCCAGTGGAACAGCGTGGTGGCCATCGCGGTCTTCATGGCCTCGGTGGACTGCGGGGTGGTCCCGGTGTCCGGCGGCGGCGCGGCGAAGAAGTTCAGCGGCTCGGCGACCCCCCAGAACATCAGGCCGATCCCCATGCCGGCGCTGAACATCATGGCGATCCAGGAGACCGTCTTGAACTCGGGCTTCTCGTCGTCGGCGCCCAGCGGGATGTTGCCGTACCGGCTGGCCGCGAGCCAGATGGCGAACACCACGAACAGCGACGCCATGAGGACGAAGGCCCAGCCTGCGGTGTCCATCACCCAGCCGAGCGCGTCGTCGGAGACGGTGCCCAGCGAGTGCGGCGTCAGGAAGCCCCAGACCACGAAGCCGAGGGCGATCGCCGCGGTGACACCGAAGATGACTCGGTCCACGCCGCGACGGACAGCGCTCGGCTCCTCGATGGGAGCGGTGATGCCGCCGAGGAGCTCGTGCTCGGTACTCGGCTCGGTGGATCTGCCGTGATCCTGGGGCGCACCTGGCGGTGATGTAGTAGGTGTAGTCGTAGCCACTTCTCGACCTCGATCTCGTCTTCTCAGTTGCGTTCGGTCTTCACATGCGTTTCATGGGCGGCCCTGCTGATCTCTCACAGGGGCGACCTTGTTACTTTGCCGTAGGACCCGGATCGGGGCAACTTGTGCTGCCCTCGTTCGGCCTGTCCAAGGCGTGAGATCCGCCACGTGACTCCGCCCACCGAGCACAGCGAAGGAAGGCCACATGACTGCCGTCCAGGCCCTGGCGATGCCCGCAGCGGGCGCCGCTTTCGAGACGATCACCATCCAGCGGCGAGCTCTCCGGGACGACGACGTCCGGATCGAGATCGCCTACGCCGGCATCTGCCACAGCGACATCCACACCGTCCGTGAGGAGTGGGGCCCGATCACCTTCCCGCTGGTCCCGGGTCACGAGATCGCCGGTGTGGTCGCCGAGGTCGGTCCGGCGGTGACCCGCGTGCGGGTCGGCGACCGGGTCGGGGTCGGCTGCATGGTCGACTCCTGCGGGACGTGTGACGCCTGCAAGGACGGGCAGGAGAACTACTGCCGTGACGGCGCGGTGTGGACGTACGGGAGCGACGACGTCGACGGCACGACCACCCAGGGCGGGTACAGCCAGCAGGTGGTCGTGGCCGAGCGGTTCGTCGCGCGCGTCCCGGACGGGATCGGCCTGGACGTCGCGGCGCCGCTGCTGTGCGCCGGCATCACCACCTACAACCCGCTGAAGCGGTTCGGGGCGGGTCCCGGCACCACGGTCGCCGTCGTCGGGCTCGGCGGGCTCGGCCACATGGGCGTCAAGATCGCCGTCGCGATGGGCGCCGAGGTGACCGTCATGTCGCGGACCCGGGCCAAGGAGGCGGACGCGCGCGAGCTGGGCGCCACCGGGTACGTCGCGACGGGCGAGGAGGGCGCACTCGAGGCGGTCGCGTCGACGTACGACATCGTGCTGAACACCGTCAGCGCCGACCTGCCGGTGCAGGCCTACCTGGAGACCACTCGTCCGCGTGGGGCCCTGGTCAACGTCGGGCTGCCGCCGTCGGACTTCGTGGTGAGCCCGTGGTCGGTGGTGGGCGGCTCGCGCATCGTCGCCGGCTCCAACATCGGCGGGATGGCGTTCACCCAGGAGATGCTGGACTTCTGCGCCCAGCACGACATCGCGGCCACGATCGAGACGATCTCGGCGGACGATGTGGATGCGGCGTACGACCGGGTCGTGGCCGGTGACGTGCACTACCGCGCGGTGATCGACGTCACGTCCATCGGCGCGGCTGCGACGACCTCAGCACACTAGGACGTGGCTGCGGAGGCTGCCTGTGAGCATCCCCCTGGCCGCGGCTCACAGACAGCCTCCGCAATGACGCCGGGTGAGGCTCTCTCCCCAGATGTCTCACCTGACCGCCGGCGAACGGCTCCCCCGAACCGTCCTCCGACGTGGCCGCCGGGCCCCCGCCCCTTGGCCTGTCTACAGCCTGCCCGTTCCGGGTGGATCGCTCCATCGGACCGGGACTGATCTTCTGGAGCGAAAGGTCCTAGGACCTTTCGCTCAGCCAGAGGCGTCGGTGCGGCGCCCGGGGCCGATCCGCCGCGACACCCCGGGGTCCTCGGTGGCCTCGAGGACCTCCGGGGGAAGGGTCCAGGCGATCGCGGACCGCTGCGTGACGCCGAGCTTGCGCAGGATGTTGCCGACGTGCGTCTTCACGGTCTTCTCCGAGATGTGCAGGCGGCGCGCCAGGGCGTTGTTGGACAGCCCGTCGCGGGCGATCAGGGCCGCGATCTCGATCTCTCGGGTGGTCAGGTCGATGTGCATCGGCCGCGGCTCGTGCACCCGTACGAGCTCGGCCACCTCGGTCTGCACGCGCTCGGCCAGCTGCCGCGCCGCGTCCACCGCCGTCGTCACGGGCTCGCCGGCCTCGCTCGCCACGTCGGCGAGATCCACCAGCATCAGGCGCAGCTCGTCCAGCTTGTCGCCGATCCGGTTGACCAGGTCGGCCTCGTTCTGCACCCGGCTGCTGTCCAGCTCGGGGTAGAGCTCGTACAGACCCAGGGAGTCCGCGTCGTCGGTGTCCCGGGCGATCGACTGCACCAGCGCCCGCGCGACCCACTCCGCGGCGCGCACGAACTCGTCGTCGAAGACGTCGGGCTGCATGCTCTGGGCGCTCATCAGCCCGGTCGCCTCACCGGTCCGCGGGTCCAGCAGGGGGACGACCACCGCGTCCTGCGACAGCTGGGAGGCGTCGCCGAAGGAGATGCCGCGGTGCAGCAGGCGGCCGTCGTCGCTGCGCAGCCGGTAGGGCTTGCGGGAGGTGCGGACCCAGTGGGACATGCCGCCGGGGGAGTAGAACAGCACCTCGGGGGTCAGGAACTGGTCACCGTCGTAGATGTAGGTGATGACCAGGCTGTTCTCGCCCTTGAAGTAGCCGATGTAGAACGAGTCCAGCGCGGCGATGCCGGCGAGCGCGGCCTTGCACGCGGAGTACTTCCGCATGACGTCGCCGCGCTCGGCCAGCCGCAGCCGCCGGTCGGCGTTGCGCAGGACGGCCACGGTGACGGGGCTGAAGGGGACGTCCTGGTCGCGCATAGGCCGAAGGTTAGCCCTGGTCGCCCGCGGTCGGCTTTCCTCCACGCGTCCGGCGGCGGCGACGACGCTGGCCACCGTCGCCGCGAGGAGCGTCGTTCGAGGGCTCGGACCGGCGGCCGCCGCCGCGCCCGGAGGAGGACCGGTCGGCGCCGGAACCTCGGCGAGCCTCACCGCGACCGGCCGAGCGACCGGTCTCGCCCAGGTCCTCGATCCGCTCGGCGTCCAGACCCGCTCGGGTCCGCGACGAGCGCGGCAGCGTGCCGGTCGCGCCCTGCGGGATGTCGAGGTCGGTGTAGAGGTGCTCGGAGGAGGAGTACGTCTCCGCCGGCTCGGGGATGCCCAGGTCGAGCGCCTTGTTGATGAGCGCCCAGCGCGGCATGTCGTCCCAGTCGACGAAGGTCACGGCGATGCCGGTGTTGCCCGCCCGCCCCGTACGGCCGATGCGGTGGACGTAGGTCTTCTCGTCCTCGGTGCACTGGTAGTTGACGACGTGGGTGACGTTGTCGACGTCGATGCCGCGGGCCGCGACGTCAGTGGCGACCAGGATGTCGACCTTGCCGGTCCGGAACGCGCGCAGCGCCTGCTCCCGGGCGCCCTGGCCCAGGTCGCCGTGGATGGCCGCCGCCGCGAAACCGCGCTCGACCAGCTCGTCGGACACCTTCGCCGCGGTCCGCTTGGTGCGGGTGAAGACGATGGTCAGCCCACGGCCCTGCGCCTGCAGGATGCGCGCGAGCATCTCGACCTTGTCCAGGGCGTGGGCCCGGTAGACGAACTGCTCGATGGCCTTGACGGTGTGGCTGTCCTCGCCGGCCTCCTCCATCGCCCGGATGTGGGTCGGCTGGGTCATGTACCGGCGGGCGAGCGCGACGACGGCGCCGGGCATCGTCGCGCTGAACAGCATCGTCTGGCGCGACGCGGGGGTCATGGCCAGGATCTTCTCGACGTCGGGGAGGAAGCCCAGGTCCAGCATCTCGTCGGCCTCGTCCAGCACGACCGACCGGACGTACGACAGGTTCAGATGGCCCTGGTTGGCCAGGTCGATGAGCCGGCCGGGCGTGCCGACGACGACCTCGACGCCACGCTGCAGCGCCTCGATCTGCGGCTCGTACGCACGACCGCCGTACACGGTGAGGACTCGGATGCCGCGCTTCTTGCCGGCCCGCTCAAGGTCACCTGCGACCTGGACGGCGAGCTCACGGGTCGGCGCCACGGCGAGCGCCTGCGGCTTGCCCGGGTCGGCCAGGCCGGAGAACCCGGCGTCCGAGGGGGCGACGACGCGGTTCAGGATCGGGACGCCGAAGCCGAGGGTCTTACCGGTACCCGTCTTGGCCTGGCCGATGATGTCGTGGCCGCCCAGCGCGACCGGCAGGGTCATGGCCTGGATCGGGAACGGCGTGACGATGCCGGCGTCGGCGAGCGCGTGGACGATGTCGGGGTGCACGTCGAAGTCGGCGAAGGTGGGCTCGGCGGCGACCTGCTCGGGCGCCGTCGTGGTCTGGTCGGTCATGGTCTGCAGCTCTTCCGGATCGGCGGGGGCCACGCGCACGCCAACGTGCGGGCCACACCAGGTGTTGGGCCGATCGGGAGGTCTCGCGGCTCGTCCCGATCACGGGTCGAGCCAGGTCGTGGTCACGTCACATGCCGACCGGGCACCAGTTGACCCCGCCACTCTACCCGCGGGTCACCCGATCGTTAGCATCCAGGCATGGCAACCAGCACCGGCCGCGACCTGTCCGACCCCTCGTTCCGCGCGAGCGTCATCGAGCTGTGCGGTGCGCTGGCGTACGGAGAGCTGGTCGGCTTCTTCATGATCGTGCACGACGCCGAGACCGCTCCGCGGGTGGGCGACCGGATCGCGCTGGCCCGGCTGGCCGCCCACGAGCTGGAGCAGTACGAGCGGCTCGCGGGACGGATCGAGGAGCTCGGGGCGGACCCCGAGGTCGCGATGCAGCCGTTCGCCGAGAGCTTCGACGACTGGCACCGCCGTACGCCGCCGTCCAGCTGGCTGGAGGGCCTGATGAAGGTGTACGCCGGGCACGCGCTGGCCGAGGACTTCTACCGGGAGATCTCCGCGTACGTCGACGCCGACACCCGGGCGCTGGTCGTCGAGGTCATGCAGGAGGGCGGGCACGTCGAGTTCGCCCGGCAGACGCTGCGCGAGGCGATCGCCAACGACCCCGCGGCGGGCGGCCGGCTGGCACTGTTCGGGCGCCGGCTCATCGGCGAGGCGCTGTCCCAGGCCCAGCGCGTGGCCGCCGAGCGGGACGCGATCACCGCCCTGCTCGTCGACGACGGGTCCGGCCACGGCGCCGACCTCGCGGAGCTGACGCAGATCTTCGCCCGGCTCACCCAGGCCCACACCGACCGGATGGAGTCGCTCGGGCTGTCGGCCTGACCACGACCGCACGACCGAGCCCCGGCCCTCCAGGGAGGAGCCGGGGCTCGGGTCGTGTGGTCGTGGCTCAGCGCGTACGGCTGCTGCCGCTGAGGCCGCCGGGCATGGAGCCGCGGCCCCCGCGGGCCGCCATGCCGGTGTAGATCGCGACGCCGACGATGCCGACGATCAGACTGACGATGAACGTGATGATGCCGTGCCCGTCGCCCACGATCGCCCGGGTGATGATGCCCCCGAGGAACGCGCCGATGATGCCGATGATGATCGTCGGGGCCCAGCCCATGGCCTGCTTGCCGGGCAGAGCGAGTCGTGCCAGGGCGCCGATGATGGCGCCGAGGATGATGTAGCCGATGATGAGCCCGATCATGGGGATGACTCCCTCCCGGCCGTCTTGCGGCGACCGCCTCAGGTCCCGCACCGTCAGGAGACGGTACGGGTGCTTCTGAGGCTGACTTTGCTCCTACGCCGAACCGATGGCAAGACCCGCGACCGGCGTGGTCAGCTGCCGAAGCCGACGCGCCCCTTCTGCTCAGAACCCACGTCGACGTAGCCGATGACCGCGGCCGGGACGGTGACGCTGTGGCCGCGCTCGTCGATGAGCGTCAGCGGCTTGCCCGAGGTCAGGGCCTCCTGGAGCAGGCCCTGCACGTCGTCAGGGCTCTGGTTGGACTCGATGACGACCTCGCGTGCGACGTTCTGCACGCCGATCCGGACCTCCACGGTGGTTCCCTTTCGGTGGTGGGTTCGGCGCGCGAGAGTGCTCACGGCCGGTCCCAGAACAGTAGGACTGACGGCTGCAACACCGGTCAGGCGCCCGGGTGTTCCCCGGCCTCGTCGGTGAGGGGGAGTCCGCCGAGGCCGCGCCAGCCGAGCTTGGCGACCAGGCGCGCCGCCTCCTCGCGGGGGATCGAGGCGCCCTGGCTGAGCCAGTACCGCGCGACGACCTGGCACATGCCGACCATCGCCATGCCGATCAGGTGGGCCTGCTCCTGCGGGAAGCCGGTGTCCTCCTTGACGACCTCGGAGACCGACTCGGCGCACTGGCTCATCATCCGCTCGACGCGCTCGGCGACGGCCGGCTCGTTGATCAGGTCCGACTCGAACACCATCCGGAACGCGGCGTCCTTGCGCTCCACGAACTCGAAGAAGGCCTCGACCGTGGCGGCGACCCGCTGGGCGTTGTCGGTGGTGGAGGCCAGGGCCTGCTCGACCAGGGCCGGCAGCTGCGCGGTGTGGGTGTCCATCAGCGCGAGGTAGAGGTCGAGCTTGCCCGGGAAGTGCTGGTACAGAACCGGCTTGCTGACCTTGGCGCGGTCGGCGATCTCGTCCATCGCGGTCGCGTGGTACCCCGACTCGACGAACACCGACTGTGCGGCCTCCATCAGCTGAGCACGGCGCGCCGATCGGGGCAGCCTGCTCGTGCGTCCACGTCCCTCAGACAACGTCGTCACGTCTCCTCCAACCTCATGCGGTCCCGGCATCCTATGTCGGTGCTACTGGGGAGTCACACCTCGACGGTGGTGAGTTGGCGGTCCGTGCGCGCTCGTCACGGGTGAGAATGGTGGGGTGAGTGAGGCTCGGTACGCCAGACACCTGCTGCTGCCCGAGGTCGGGCCGGCGGGGCAGCAGCGGCTCCGCGACGCGCGCGTGGTCGTGATCGGGGCGGGCGGCCTCGGCTCGCCGGTGCTGCTGTACCTCGCCGCTGCAGGCGTGGGCCGGCTGGACGTCGTCGACGACGACACGGTCGACGTCACCAACCTGCAGCGTCAGGTGCTGCACGCGACGCCCGCGGTGGGAGCCGCGAAGGTCGACTCGGCGCGGGAGCGGCTGCGCGACCTGAACCCCGACGTCGAGGTGGTCACCCACCGCGTCCGCGTCGGCGCCGACAACGTCACCGACCTGGTCGGCGGGGCCGACGTCGTGGTCGACGGGACGGACAACTTCGCGACCCGCTACCTGCTGAACGACGCGTGCGTCCTGGCCGGCGTACCGCTCGTCTGGGGCTCGATCCTGCGTTTCGACGGGCAGGTCTCGGTGTGGTGGCGTGGTCACGGGCCGTGCTACCGGTGCGTGTTCCCGACACCGCCGGAGCCCGGCCAGGTGCCCTCGTGCGCCGAGGGCGGGGTGCTCGGCGCGGTCGCGGCCGTCATCGGCTCGGTGCAGGCCACGGAGGTGCTGAAGCTCCTGATCGGCGTGGGCGAGCCGTTGGTGGGCCGCCTCCTGGTCCACGACGCGCTGCGCCAGACCTGGCGCGAGATCACGGTGGCGCGCAACCCCGCGTGCGCCGTGTGCGGGGACGCGCCCACGATCACCGAGCCGGTGTCGCTCGAGCAGGTCTGCGAGCCCGCGCGCGCCGTCGCCACCATCAGTGCCGCCGACCTCGCCTCGTTGCGGGCCACGACCTCCGTACGCCTGGTCGACGTGCGGGGTGAGGGAGAACGGGCGATCGCGGCCATCGAGGGGGCCGAGCCCGTCCCGCTGGAGGAGTTCCGGACGGGAGCGGCGTTCGCGCGGCTGGAGGACACCCCGGACGGCGTACCGCTCGTCATCACCTGCAAGTCGGGTGCGCGATCGGCGGAGGCCGTCCGCCTGCTGCAGGACGCCACCGGTCGCCAGGCGCGCTCCCTGGACGGCGGCGTCCTGGCCTGGGCCCGGGACGTCGACCCCACGATGGACACCTACTGATGGCCCCCGACGACCCGCCGACCGTCGGACCGATGGCGGTCGAGGACCTCCCGCCGGTCGCGGACCTCGTGCTCGCGATCGTGGACCAGGTGCCCGAGGGGCGGGTCACGACCTACGGCGACGTCGGCAAGGTCGCGGGCGTCGGGCCGCGGCAGGTCGGCGCCGTGATGTCGCGGTACGGATCGCTCGTCGCGTGGTGGCGGGTGCTGCGGGCCGACGGCCGGCCGCCACAGGGGTTGGAGGACGAGGCCGTCGCGCGCTACCGCGAGGAGGGCACGCCGCTGCGGTCCGGGCGGGTGGACCTGAGCCGGGCGCGTCATCCGCTGCTTCCGGTCGAGGACGTCAGCCCTGCGTGATGGGATGGCGCGCGTGCTCAGGATGCGACGCGCCGCCGACCCGACGGCCCTGCTGCCCGTGCTCGACACCGTCCAGCGGGAGGCGGTCGACTTCGACGGACGCGCGCTGACCCTGCTCGGTGCACCCGGCACGGGCAAGACGCTGGCCGCCGTCGAGATGGTGGTGGCCGCGGTCGGCCGGGGCGTGCGTCCCGAGCACTGCCTCCTGCTGTCCCCGACCCGGGTCGCAGCCGGCAACCTGCGCGACCGCGTCACCGCCCGGCTGCGGGGGACGACGACCGAGCCGGTCTCCCGGACGCACCAGGCGCTGGGGTTCGGACTCCTGCGCCAGGCGGCCTCGCTGCGCGGTCTGCCCTCGCCGCGTCTGCTCAACGGTCCCGAGCAGGACGTCGTCCTCAAGGAGCTGCTGGCGGGGTACGCCGACGGCTCGGCACCCGAGCCGCCCTGGCCGGACCACATTCGAGAAGCGTTGCCCACCAGGGGATTTCGCGCCGAGCTGCGTGACCTGCTGATGCGCGCCGTCGAGTGGGGCCTGGAGGCGGAGGACCTGCGGCGGATGGGCGTCGAGCAGGACCGTCCGGAGTGGGTCGCAGCGGCCAAGGTGCTCGACGACTACGACGAGGTGACGGCGCTCTCGCGGCCCGGCGCGTACGACCCGGCTTGGATCCTCGGCTCGGCCGCGGACCTGCTGCTGGAGGACGAGGAGGCGTTGCGGCGGGTACGCGAGACCGTGCGGTTCGTCGTCGTCGACGACGCGCAGGAGCTCACCTCCGCCGCGGCGCGGCTGCTGCGGGTGGTCGTCGGGCCTCGGACCCAGGTGCGCCTCGTCGGCGACCCGGACGTGACCGTGCAGGGCTTCCGCGGGGCCGATCCCCGGCAGCTCGGCATGCTCGCGCAGGAGTGGGATGCCGGTGAGCCGCGCCGTCTGGAGTTCTCGCACCGCCAGCCCGCAGCGTTGCGCGCGGCAGGCGAGCGGGTGAGTGCGCGGATCGGCGCGATCGACGGCGCGGCGCACCGCGAGGTGGTGACCCGCCCGGGTGGTTCCGTCGAGGTCGCGCTCCTGCGAGCGGTGTCGCAGGAGGCTGCGCACGTGGCGGGCGTGCTGCGCCGGGCCCACCTGGTCGACGGCGTCCCGTGGCAGGACCTGGCGGTGATCGTCCGCGGGCAGGGGCGTACCGGCGCGCTCCGGCGCGCGCTCGCGTCCTCGGGCGTGCCGGTCGCGGTGCCGCCGACGACCGTGCCGCTGCGCGACGAGCCGGCCGTACGACCGTTCCTGACGTTGCTGGAGGTCGCGCTGCGACTCGCCGAGCGAGCCGCCGAACCGGACGAGGCCTCGGACGTCGGGCTCACGCCCGAGATCGCGACCGACGTCCTCACCTCACCGCTGGGCGGCGCGGACGCGGTGGCGCTGCGACGGATGCGACGCGCCCTGCGCAGCGTCGAGCTGGAGAACGGTGGGAGCAGGACCGGCGACGAGCTGCTCGCGGTCTCCGTGCTCGACCCGGCGTGGCTGACGCTGTACGGCCCGGAGGTCGCGCCGGCCCGTCGCGTCGCCCGGGTGGTGCGGGCGGGCGCGGACGCGGCCGGCGTGGACGACGCGACGGCCGAGTCGGTGCTCTGGGCGATGTGGCATGCCTCCAGGCTCGCCGAGCCGTGGTCGTCCACGGCTCTGGCCGGCGGGCCGGCGGGGGCGCGCGCGGACCGCGACCTCGACGCCGTGGTCGGTCTGTTCGGTGCCGCGGCGGCCTTCGTCGACCGGCTGCCGCAGTCGAGCGCCGTGGAGTTCCTCGAGCACGTCCGCGGTCAGGACGTCCCCGGCGACACGCTGGTGGCGCGGGCGCCCGACGACGAGTGCGTGGCGCTGATGACTCCCGCTGCCGCGGCCGGGCGCGAGTGGCACACCGTGGTGGTGGCCGGGGTGCAGGAGGGCGTCTGGCCGGACCTGCGGCTGCGCGGCTCGCTGCTCGGGTCCGAGCACCTGGTGGACGTGCTGACCGGCCGGGGCAGCTCGCTGCGCGCGGCTCAGGCTGCCGTCCGCCACGACGAGACGCGGCAGTTCCTGGTGGCCGCGTCGCGGGCGCGCGAACGGCTCGTCGTGACCGCCGTGAGGTCCGAGGACGAGCAGCCGTCGCCGTACCTCGACATCGTCGATCCGCTCGATGCGTACGGTGACTCCGACCCCGACGAGCTGCGCCGGTTCACCGAGGTGCAGCGCCCGATGACCCTGCCGGCAGCCGTCGCCGAGCTGCGTCGCGAGCTGGCGATCGGTACGGACGAGCAGCGGGCGGAGGCCGTCGAGACGTTGGCGCGGCTCGCCCACGAGCGCGTGCCCGGCGCCGACCCCGCGTCCTGGTGGGCGCTGACCGAGCTCTCCGACGGGCGGGCGCTGCGCCGGCCGGACCAGCAGGTGGGCGTGTCGCCCTCCAAGGTCGAGCAGTTCGCCACCTGCGGGCTGAGCTGGCTGCTCACCACCTGCGGCGGGGAAGGACCCGACATCGGGGCGGCGACCCTCGGCACCCTGGTCCACGAGGTCGCCGCCGAGCTCGGTGACAGCGAGCCGGAGCGCATGCACGAGGTGCTCGACGAGCGATGGCCGCGGCTCGGGCTGGGCGACGGCTGGATCTCCGACCGCAAGCGGCAGGAGGCCCACCGGATGCTCGACCGGTTCGCGGGCTACCTCATCGAGGCCGCCGCCGCGGGCTGGGAGCGGGTCGCGGTCGAGATCGACTTCGACGTCGAGGTCGGACGGGCCCGCCTGCGGGGCCGGGTCGACCGGCTGGAGCGCAACCGCAAGCGTGGCTTCCGGGTGGTCGACCTCAAGACCGGCAGCAGCAAACCGGCCAAGGACGAGCTCGCCGAGCACCCGCAGCTCGGTGCGTACCAGGTGGCCGTGGCCGAGGGCGGCTTCGCCGAGGGCGACGAGCCGGGCGGAGCCGCGCTGGTGCAGCTGGGGAAGGCGGGGCTGAAGAACGGCGCGGACGTCCAGGTGCAGCCCGCCGTCGAGGCCGGCGGCTCCGGGTCGTGGGCGCACGAGGTGGTTCGCGCGACGGCCGACGGCATGGGCGCGGCCACCTTCGTCGCGACGGTGGGAGATCGCTGCGGAGTGTGCCCGGTACGCCGGTCCTGCCCCCTGCAGCCCGAGGGACAGGTGGTCTGATGCCGTCGTACTCCGCGGCCGAGCTCGCTCGCGCGCTCGGCAACCCGCCGCCGACCGACGAGCAGCGTGCGGTCATCGAGGCGCCGCTGCGGCCCCTGCTGGTCGTGGCAGGGGCGGGTTCGGGCAAGACCGAGACGATGGCCTCGCGCGTCGTGTGGCTGGTGGCCAACCGGATGGTCGAGCCGGACCAGGTCCTCGGCCTGACCTTCACCCGCAAGGCCGCCGGTGAGCTGGCCGAGCGCATCGGCCGCCGGCTGCGGCGCTTGCGGCACGAGGGCCTGTGGACGCCCACCGTCGACGACGACGGGACCCAGGGCCTCGGCGACATCCCGTCGGTCTCGACCTACCACTCCTACGCCGGCCGGCTGGTCGGCGAGCACGGCCTGCGGCTCGGCGTCGAGCCGGAGTCGCGGATGCTCTCTGAGGCCGCGGCCTGGCAGTACGCCAGCGAGGTGGTGCAGCGGTACGACGGCCCGATGGACCGCGTCGAGTTCGCCGAGGCCACCATCACCGCGGCGGTGGTCGCGCTCGCGGGCGAGATGGCCGAGCACCTGCTGGAGCCCGCACAGGTCGGCCAGTACCTCGACCAGGTGGCCGCCCACGTCCCCACGCTGCCCGTCACCGGACGGACCCGTGGTACGCCGCCGGACGCCACCGCGATGCTGAAGACGCTGGCCGCCCGCCGGGACGTCATCCCCCTCGTGCAGGCGTACGCCGACCTCAAGCGGCAGCGCTCGGCGCTGGACTTCTCCGACCAGATGGCCCTCGCGGCGCGGCTCGCCGGGCGGTTCCCGGCGCTCGGCGCGATGGAGCGGCAGCGGTTCCGGGCGGTGCTGCTGGATGAGTTCCAGGACACCAGCGAGGCCCAGATGGTGCTGCTGCGCTCGCTGTTCGCCGCCGCCGGCGAGGCGGTCCCGGTCACGGCCGTCGGCGACCCGCACCAGTCGATCTACGGCTGGCGCGGCGCCTCGGCCACCACGCTGGCGAGGTACCCGCACCTGTTCACCGACACCGACGGCGACGCCACGGTGCTGCCGCTGTCCACCAGCTGGCGCAACGACCGGGGCGTGCTCGAGGTCGCCAACGCCACCGCCGCGCCGCTGCGGGAGTCCAGCCGGGTCGCCGTCGAGATCCTGCACCCGCGGCCGGACGCGGGGGAGGGTCGCATCCGGGCCGCCCGGCTGGAGACCACCGAGGAGGAGGCGCAGCACGTCGCGGAGTGGGTCCGTGCGCGGTGGTTCACCCCGGAGGGGGAGCGCTCGGGTCGTACGGCGGCGGTGCTGTGCCGCAAGCGCTCCCAGTTCTCGCTCGTCGCCGAGGCGCTGACCGAGGCCGGCCTGCCGGTCGAGATGGTCGGCATCGGCGGACTGCTGAGCACCCCCGAGGTCTCGGACCTGGTGAGCCTGCTGTGGGTCGTCCAGGACCCCGGTCGCGGTGATCGGCTGATGCGCCTTCTCACCGGACCGGCCCTGCGGCTCGGCCCGGCGGACCTCGACGGACTGGCCGCCTGGTCGCGGCATCTTGCCGCGCGCGACCGCCCGGAGGTGCCGCGGGCGCGGGGGGACATCGCGGCGGACTCGCGCGAGCAGGCGTCCCTGGTCGAGGCCCTGGACGAGCTGCCCCAGCCGGACTGGACCGGCCGCGAGGGCCAGCGGGTCGGTCCCACCGCGCGCGAGCGTCTCGCGGGCCTGGCTGCCGCCGTCCGCCGGTTGCGCAGCCTGACCGGTCTGCCGCTGTCCGACCTCGCCGGCGAGGCCGAGCGGGTCCTCGGGCTCGACATCGAGGTGCTCTCCCGGCCGGAGCACACACCGACGACCGCCCGGGTCCACCTCGACGCGTTCGCGGACGTGGCGGCGCAGTTCGCCGCCTCGGCGGACCGGCCGACCCTCGGCGGGTTCCTCGCGTGGCTGGACGCGGCCGAGAAGGAGGAGCGCGGCCTGGACCTGGGCTACCTCGAGGTCGAGACGGACGCGGTCCAGGTCCTGACCGTCCACGCCGCCAAGGGTCTGGAGTGGGACCTCGTGGCCGTACCCGGGCTCACCGAGGGCACCTTCCCGGCGCACGATGCACGCGCGTCCTGGACGGCCGCAGAGGGCGAGGGTGACGACGCGGGCGAGTGGCGCATCGGAGTCGTCAAGGACAAGGGCTGGACCAGCGGGCTCGAGGGCGTCCCGTACGACCTGCGCGGCGACGCCGACGGGCTGCCGGTGCTGCCGTGGCGGACGGCCGAGGGCACCCAGGAGCTCAAGGACGCGTTCGTGACGTTCCAGCAGGACGGTGGGGCGCACGCCGTCGCGGAGGAGCGCCGGCTCGCGTACGTCGCTTTCACCCGGGCGCGCCAGGAGCTGCTGCTGACGGCACCGGTGTGGGCCGACGGCAAGACACCGCGGGTCACGTCACGGTTCGTGCAGGAGGCCCTGGAGTCCGGTGTCGTACGCCGGGGCGAGTGGGCGCCGATGCCGGCGGTCCCGCCCGGTGAGAAGTCCGTGCCCAACCCCCGGCTGGCCAAGGCGCTCACGACGCTGTGGCCGCACGACCCGCTCGCCCGGCGCCGCGCGCAGCTCGCCGACGGTGCGCTGCGGCTGCGCGAGGCCATCGCCGAGCCACCGCCCCTCGAGCAGGGTCTCGTACCGGTCGACGAGCGAGCCCTGGAGATCGACCTGCTGCTGCGTGAGCGGGACCGTCATCTGCGGCCGCACGACGCCTCGGTCACCGTTCCGCGGCACCTGTCGGCCTCGTCGGTGGTCGCGCTGGCGACCGATCCCGCGGCGTTCGCCCGCGAGCTGCGACGGCCGATGCCGCACCCGCCCGCCATCGCAGCCCGGCGGGGGACCGCGTTCCACGCCTGGGTCGAGCAGCACTACGCCCAGGCGGCCCTCGTCGACGTCAACGAGATGCCCGGCGCGGCCGACGCCGACCCGGGCGACGACGCGGACCTGCCGGCGATGAAGGAGCACTTCCTGGCGTCGGAGTGGGCGGCGCAACGGCCGGTCGCGATCGAGGTCGCGGTCGAGACCGTCGTGGACGGGATCGCCGTACGCGGGCGCATCGACGCCGTGTTCCCGCGTGGCACAGGCGGATTCACCATCGTGGACTGGAAGACGGGCCGTCCGCCGAGCGGTGACCTCGCCCGGCACCGTGTGCTCCAGCTGGCCGCGTACCGGCTCGCGTACGCGCGCCTGCGGGACGTCCCCGTCGAGGACGTAGCGGCCGCCTTCTACTACGCGGCGACCGGCGACACGGTCTGGCCGGACCTGCCCGGTGAGTCCGCGCTGCAGGAGCTGCTGGCGACGATCCCCGGCTGAGTCGGTCGTGCGGAGGCGGTGCCGACGCCGCCTCCGCACGACCGGTCGGACCTCAGCTCGCGGTGTAGTGCGACGCGTCGCCGGTGAGGGACGTGCTGCGCTCACCGCTGACCGACACCGGCACGTCGCCCGCGACGGTGACCCGGTGCAGCCGGCGCGGCGTCCGGTCGTAGTTGTCCGGCGCGTAGTGCTGGGTGATGCGGTTGTCGAACAGCACCAGCTGGTCCGGCTCCCAGGTGACGCGCACGACGTTCTCCGGCCTCGTGACGTACGCCTGCAGCAGCCGGATGATGTCGCGCGACTCCGAGGTCGACAGCCCCTTCAGCCGGGTCGCGAATCCTCCGAGGAACAGGCCCTTCTCGCCGGTCTCCGGATGGACTCGCACCACCGGGTGCAGCGTCTCGAAGACCGTGGAGGTGAAGATCTCCCGCCGTAGCCGGGCCTGGTCGTCGAGGTCCTCGGGTACGACCGCGTAGTCGTGGTCGTTGGTGTGCACGGCCCACAGCGTGTCCGCGAGCCGGCGCAAGGGCTCGGGCAGGTTGCGGTACGCGGCAGCGGTGTCGGCGATGAGGGTCTCACCGCCGTACGGCGCGACCACATGGCTCACCAGCGTGCTGGCCTTCGGCGGGTTCAGCACGAACGTCACGTCGGTGTGCCAGGTGTTGGCCGGCATGCCGCCCTCGCTGTCGACCGGCAGGACGTGTGGCGCCCCCTCCACGGCCGGGACGGTCGGGTGCGCGGTCGTCAGCGTCCCGAAGTGCGAGGCGAACTGCTGCTGGCCGGCGTCGTCCAGCGGCGCGTTGCGGAACACCAGCGCCTTGTGGTCGTGCAGCGCTCGGGTGATGAGCTCGACGTCGGAGCCGCTGAGGGCTCGGGTGATGTCGATGCCGGAGATCTCGGCACCGATGTGGGCGGTGAGTCGGCGGACGGTGCGGTCGGTGGCGATGGTGGTCATGCTGCGTTCTCCTTCTCGGGGTGGCGGTCTCGTACGGTCGGTCGGGCGAGCCCGTAGTGCTCGCGCAGGGTGGCGCCGTCGTACTCGGTGCGGAACAGTCCGCGGCGCTGGAGCACGGGGACGACGAGGTCGACGAAGTCGTCCAGCGAGCCGGGCAGCGTGGGCGGCATGACGTTGAAGCCGTCGGCCGCCCCGTCGGTGAACCACCGCTCGATCTCGTCGGCGATCTGCTCCGGCGTGCCGGCGACGACGCGGTGTCCGCGTCCGCCAGCGAGCCGTTCGAGCAGCCGGCGCACCGTGAGGTCCTCCCGGCGGGCGAGTCCGACGACCAGGTCGAAGCGACTCTGGTTGCCCTCGGTCCCGGGAGCGACGTCGGGAAGCGGCTCGTCGAGCGGGACGTCGGTCAGGTCTGTGTCGAGCATCGCCGACAGCTGGGCGAGCCCGTACTGCGGATTGATGAGGCTGTTGAGCTCCGCCTCGCGATCGCGCGCCTCCTGCTCGGTACGTCCGATGACCGGGCTGATGCCGGGCAGGACGAGCAGGTCCTCGGGCGAGCGTCCGTACCCGCCGAGGCGGCCCTTGAGGTCGCGGTAGAAGGCCTGCGCGTCCTCGAGGGTCTGCTGGGCCGTGAAGACCGCCTCCGCGGTCCGGGCGGCGAACTCCTTGCCGGCCTCGGACGAGCCGGCCTGCACCAGCAGCGGGTGTCCCTGCACCGGCCGCCGGATGTTGAGCGGTCCGCGCACCTGGAAGTGCTCGCCCTCGTGGTCGATCGATCTGATGGCGTCGACATCGGCCCAGATGCCCGCGGCCTGGTCGGCGACGACGGCATCGTCGGCCCAGCTGTCCCACAGGGCGGTCGCGACGTCGAGGAACTCCGCCGCCCGCGCGTACCGGTCGGCGTGGTCGGGCCGCTCGGCGAGGTTGACGTTGCGGGCCTCGTCCTGCCCGGCCGAGGTGACGATGTTCCAGCCGGCACGGCCGCGGCTGAGATGGTCGAGCGAGGCGAACGCCCTGGCGAGGAGGTACGGCTCGTTGTACGTCGTCGAGGCCGTGGCGATCAGCCCGATGTGCTCGGTCACCGCGGCGATCGCGGACAGCAGGGTGATCGGCTCGAAGGCGGAGTGCCCGTTGAACCGGACGTTCCTCGGCAGCGCGAGATTGTCGGCGAAGAAGATCGAGTCGAGCCGGCCGCGTTCGGCGGTCCGGGCGATGTCGACGTAGTGCGCCAGGGTGAGCGCGTCGGTGGGCCGGACGTCCGGGTGGCGCCAGGCGGCCTCGTGGTGGCCGTTCGCCATCACGAATGCGTTGAGATGCAGACGGCGTGCAGGATTCGTCATGAGTTCTCCTCCTGTGGAAAGGGATTGAGGGAGGTCGTCAGCGGCCTGTCGCGTCGGGCCGCCACCGGGAGAAGTGCCGTTCGAGCCGGACCAGGCCGAGGTTCACGGCGAGCCCGAGCAGCGAGACCGTGAGGATTCCCGCGTACATCTGGGGGATCTGGAAGCTGCTCTGGGAGTTGACGATCAGGTACCCGAGCCCGGCCTTCGCGCCGACCATCTCGGCGGCGATCAGGACGAGGATGGACGCGGTCCCAGCCATCCGGACACCCGTGAAGATCGTCGGTACGGCCGAGGGCAGGACGACCTTCTGGAAGACACGCAGCTGGGACAGCCCGAGTGAGCGCGCCGCCCGGATCAGCATTGGGTCGACCGTCCGGACGCCGGCGATGGTGTTGAGCAGCACCGGGAAGAACGCGGCGTACGCCACGATCGAGACCTTGGAGACCTCGCCGATCCCGAGCAGCAGCGTGAAGACCGGCAGCAGGGCGAGAGCGGCGGTGTTGCGGAACAGCTCCAGCAGCGGAGTCAGGAAGGACTGGACGGTCGCGTACCAGGAGACGACGAGACCGACGGTGATCCCGCCGACGACGGCGATGCCGAAGCCGAGCACCGAGCGGGTGAGGCTCGCCTGCAGGTGGGTCTGCAGGGTGCCGTCCCGGACGAGGTCGACCCAGGCGCCGAGGGTGACGTGCAGCGGTGGCAGGAAGACTCGCGTGTCAGGGGTGATGAGCGTCTGCGGACCGATCTCCCAGAGCAGGAGGAACAGGACGACAGCCGCCGATCGCCAGACGCCGGCCCGGGCGCTGCGCTCGACGCGGTGCACGAGCGAACGACGTTGAGCAGCAACGGCTTCGGGCGCCGCTGCCTCGGGTCGACCGGGGGCGGGCTCGGCGCTCCGGGGCGGTCGGGTGGTGGGGTCGGTCAGGATGGAGGACATCACGCGGCTCCTTCGGTGCCGTCGGGCTGGATCCTTCGGTGTCCGGCGTCCCGGGCTCTGGCGATCTCCTCGTGCAGCAGCTGCCAGAGCCGGTGCCGGTAGGCGACGAACGCCGGGTCGGAGCGCAGGTCGGTGCCTCCTTCGCGACCGGGCAGGTCGATGTCGACCACCTCTTTGATCCGGCCCGGACGTGAGGTGAGCACCGCGACCCGCTGACCGAGGTAGACCGCCTCCTCGATGCTGTGGGTGATGAACACGACGGTCGCGCCGGTCGTCCGCCAGATCCGCAGCAGCTCGTCCTGCAGCTGCTCGCGCGTCTGGGCGTCCAGTGCGGCGAACGGCTCGTCCATCAGCAGCACGTCCGGCTCGTAGGCCAGGCTGCGCGCGATCGCCACCCGCTGCTTCATCCCGCCGGACAGCTCGTGCGGGTAGCGGTCCTCGAACCCCGCGAGCCCGACGAGCTCCAGGTACTCGCGGGCCCGCAGGTCCCGGGCGGCCCTGGACAGGTTCTGCTGCTCGAGGCCGAAGGTCACGTTCGCGAGTGCCGTACGCCACGGGAAGAGGGCGTACTGCTGGAAGACGATGCCGCGGTCGAGACCCGGACCGGTGGTCGGGCTCCCGTCGAGCAGGACCTGGCCGGACGACGGCGTGCTCAGCCCGCCGAGCAGGTCCAGCAGCGTGGTCTTGCCCGAGCCGCTGGGACCGAGCAGGGTGAGGAGCTCGCCGGCGGCGATGTCCAGGTCGATGTCGCGCAGCGCGTCGAGCACGGCGGCGTGCGTCTGGTCCCGGCTCGGGCGCACGACGAACTGCTTGCCGACCCCCCGCAGGCTGATCTTGGCGGTCATCGCGCACCGCCGCCGGCCAGGTCGTTGAACTCGTTGGTGTAGAGGTCCTTCGGCTGCAGACCGCCCTTGCGGACGATGCCGCTGCTCTCCAGCCAGGACGTCCACTGGGTGTAGTCGCGGTCACTGACGACGCCGCCGCGAGCCGGAATGCCGACGCTCTTCCAGTACTTCAGGTTCGTCGTCGTCTCACCCCGTCCTCGCTCGGCGATGATCGAGGTGAACCGCTTGATGACCTGCGCCCGCGGAGTGCTCCGCTCCCACTCGATCGCCTTGCCGACGCCGGTGACGAAGTCCTTGGCCGCTTCGGGGTGCTGGGCGGTGAAGTCGTTGCGCAGGACGTACTGTCCGCCGTCGAACGTGCCGAACAGCCCGTAGTCGTCGAAGACCTTGCGCAGGCCGCCGCCGGCGACGGCGCGGTCCTGCAGGACCCCGCCCAGCGAACCGACGTCGACCTGGCCGCGCCGGACGGCCTGCTCGGTGTCGTTGGGCGGGAGGACGACCAGCTGCACCTTCTTGATCTCGGCGGGCGTGAGGCCGTTGCGGGTCAGGTAGGTGTCGATCACGGCCTCGGAGTGCGCGCCGAGGGTGTTGACGGCGACCTTCTTGCCGATGAGGTCGCGGGCGCCCCGGACGGGGCTGCCCGCCCTGGCGTAGAACCCGGTGAAGCTCTTGGCGTCCGAGCCGTAGTAGTTGACGACCGCCTTGACCGGGGCGCCGGCGGTGATGAGCTTGACGACCGCGCCGGAGAAGGCGCCACCGACGTCGGTCTGCCGGGTGGCGGCGGACTGGATGTCCTGCGGACCGCTGGTCGTGTTGCCGACCCACTTGAGGGTGATCCGGTGGAAGTACCCGAGGTCCGCGGCGAGCTCGGGGAGGGTCACGGCGTTGGCCGAGCCCTGGTAGCGCAGGACCGTACGACCGGAGTCGTCGCGCTCGGCGGCCGAGCCCGTCCCGATGGCGCAGGCGCCGAGGGACAGCACGAGAGCGGCGCTGCTGGCGAGTGCAAGGGGGCGTGGATCGTTCATGGTGATCTCCTGAGGTGACGGGTCGTCACGCGACGGCGACGGCGGCGCGTACGGGGGACAGGCGGCCGATCGCGTCGGCGAACTGGCGGGTGACCTCGGCCAGCGGCGTCGAGGCCGCCTCGTCGAGCAGCACGGACCCGTCGGCGGCGACGGTGACGTGCGAGGACAGGACGAACCACCCCGGCGTGACGTGGGTGGCTCCGAGGCTGGACAGCACCGGACGGAGGGCGTAGTCGACGACGAGCACGTGAGCCGGCGTGCCCCCGGTCGCGAGCGGCAGGACGGCCTTGCCCTGCAGCGCGTACTGGGGCAGGAGGTCGAGGAACGTCTTGAGCAGCCCACCGAAGGACGCCTTGTAGACGGGTGTCGTCACGATGACGGCGTCCGCGGTCGTGACCCGCTCCGCAGCGGCGGCCACCGAGGGATCCGTGGCGTCGCCGAGCAGGAGGGGTGCGGCGGGCAGGCCCCGCAGGGCGATCGTGTGCACGTCGTGCCCGTCGGCGCTGAGCGCGCCGGTCACCGTGCCGAGCACGGCTTCGGTCCGTGAGGTGCTGCTGGGACTGCTGGAGATGGCGACGACATGGGCCATGGGGTCCTCCGGGTGGTGGGCGCCGAGCACGCAGGTGCCGGGCGTCAGGGCAGGCGGGGATGGCAGCCGGGCAGCAGGGGCGCGGCTGGGAGAGGCGTCGTCGGTGACGCCGGGACGGGGACGGCCGGCCGGAGCCGGCGGATCAGGTCAGCGCCGACAGAGCGCGCTGGACACGCGCTGGAGGTCGACATGGCGGCGCCAGGTCAGGCGCTCACTCGGCCGTTGGGTGCTCACGGTCGTGACCCGTCTCGTGAAGAGGCTGGGATGCCTCGCGCTTGCGGACGACCGGTCATGGCGGTCCGCCAGGTCATCACCCGGAGCACCCCGCCGCGAAGGGAGGGTTGCTGTCCAGCTAGCCGGGGCTGGTCGCTGGAGCTCGTGACCTGGTGAGAACCTAGCGAGGTCGGAATAACCCAAGCAACTAGTTATCCCAACGTTTCGTTATGTGGGACGAGCGGCCCGACGGTCAGCCCGCGTGCCGTCCCGGATCGGCTCGCTCACGCCGGATCGGCTGGGTGTCGGCCTCGTGCCGGTCCCCGGCCGGGGCGGACAGCGGCCGGATCCATTCCCCCGGCTCCTGCTCGTCCTGCCGGTCGGCCACCCCGGCCCGGGTGGCCGGCGCGAGAACGACCGGGAGGGCCTGCGTGTCGTCCTCGGAGTGCGAACCGGCACCGGAGCCGTCGTCGGCGGACTCCTCGTCCACGTGCGGGATCTCGAGGGTCTCGTCGTCGTCGTCGGACTCGCGCACCTCGACGACCTCGATGTCGGCCGGGTCGACGGACGGCCCGGGTGCCGGTGCGGCGCCACCGACCGCGCTGCCGGTGCTGCGACGGGCGACCGGAGGCGGCAGCAGCGACTCGTCGGACTCCGTGCGCTCCTCGAGCCGGCGCAGGGCGGCGGCGCGGCGTTCGACCAGCTCGTCGTCGTCCGCGGCAGCGGCCTCCATCAGTGCCGTCACCCGCCGCAGCTCGGCCGCCAGCCGCATCCGTCGCTCCAGGTGGGTGTCCGGGCGCTCGCGGCGGGACTGGGCGTACGACTCGACCACCGTGTCCACGGCCTCCGGCAGAGCCAGGAGCGACAGGAGTGCGAAGTCGGCGGCAGGGTCGCTCACCGCCGCCTCGTCCCACCCGTCGAGGGCCACGACCTCGCCGCCCTCGACCCGCACGTCACCGTCGTGCAGGCTGCCGTGAGTGGGGGTCGTCGCGAACCGCCACAGGCCGACCTCCTCCAGAGCACGCTCCCAGCGGCCCAGCAGGCCGGCCGGTACGTGCCCGGTGGCGGCAGCGCGGTCCAGCTCGGCGAGCCGTCGGCTGCGGTAGGCGTCGGCGTCGTACGTCGGCAGGCCCGCCTCGTCGTACAGCCTCGGGTCCGTGTCGTGCAGCTCCGCGAGCACGCGACCGAGCGAGCGGGCCTCCTCCGACCGCGGGGTCAGTGCGCGCCACGGAAGCGGCTCGCCCGGCAGCAGGTGCAGGACGCCGACCGTGCTGCTGTCGCGCGCGCTCGCGGTGCCGACCAGTCGGGGCATGCGGAACGACAGGCGCTTGTCCAGCAGGACGGCCAGCCGCTCGGTCTGGTCCAGGGCGGCGCCGGCGCTCGTCGTCCGCGCCTGGCGCACGTGCCACCGGCGGTCCTCGTCGTCGGTGACCACCGCCTGCGCATACCGGTCACCGGCGCGGCTCGCCAGACCCTGGACCTGCGTCGGTCGCAGGCCCGGGACTGCTGCGGTGGCCAAAGCGGCCAGGGCGAGCGGGCTACTGGGCACGTCCATCACGGTAGGTCAGGGACCGGTGACTGGCTCGCAGGCACGCGGCATAGCCTCGGACTCGTGGTGCCCTACGACTCAGAGACGTTGCTCGAGCTGGGCCTGTCGCGATCGGCGCTCGACCGCTCCGCGACGGTACGCAAGGACTCCGGACGGACGGCCGCGATCCTGCGGGACCCGACGACCCGCATCCTCGACCTGTACGGCGACCGCGCGCCGTACGAGGGCGAGCCAGGGGAGCGGCGGTTGCGGTACCGGCCGCCGGAGGACGCCGACACCGAGCGTCTGGTCGCCTACCTGGGGGCTCACGCCGGCGTGTCGTACGCGTGCGCCGTGCGGCCCGCGCAGGACGACGGTGAGGACTCACGGGCGAACCTGCGCTCGCTGGGCATGGAGCTGGACGACCTCGACGTGGGCGTGCTCGCGGCGTCGGTGGGACTGGCGAACTGGCATGCCGCCCAGGGGTTCTGCCCGCGGTGCGGATCGCCGACCGAGGCGCGCGAGGGCGGCTGGGTGCGGGTCTGCACCAACGACGGGTCGTCGCACTTCCCGCGCACCGACCCTGCGGTGATCATGGCGGTGGTCGACGAGGCCGACCGGCTCCTGCTCGCCCGAGGCCCGCAGTGGCGTCCGACCGGGATGTCCGTGCTCGCCGGCTTCGTCGAGCCGGGGGAGTCGCTCGAGGCGGCGGTGGCCCGTGAGGTGATGGAGGAGGTCGGTGTCGAGGTCGACGCCGTCCGGTACCGCGGCAACCAGCCGTGGCCGTTTCCCTCGTCGCTGATGATCGGCTTCCGGGCCCGAGCCACGACCACCGAGCTGCACCTGGACCCGGAGGAGATCGCGGACGCCCGCTGGTTCGCTCGGGACGAGCTCGCCGCCGCGGTCGCCGCCGGAGAGGTGTCGCTCTCCCCGCACCTGTCGATCGCCCGGCACCTGATCGAGGACTGGTACGGCGGGAGGATCACCGAGCCGCAGGGCGCGTCCGAGCAGTGGTCCCGCCGGGCGTGACGGCGCCCAGCCCGTCGCCCACAGGATCGGCGCCGCAGACGGTCGACTGTCCGCGCGAGGTGGGAGCATGGTCGCGATGAACGCCGACGACGTCCTCGCAGCCCTGGACCCCGAGCAGCGAGCCGTCGCCGCTGCCCCGCTCGGTCGCATGGTCGTCCTGGCCGGCGCCGGCACGGGCAAGACCCGGGCGATCACCCACCGGATCGCGTACGGCGTCCACTCGGGGGCCTACCAGCCGCAGCGCGTACTCGCGGTGACGTTCACCGCGCGGGCCGCCGGCGAGATGCGCACCCGGCTGCGCGAGCTGGGCGTGCCACGGGTGCAGGCGCGGACGTTCCACGCGGCGGCGCTGCGTCAGCTGCACTACTTCTGGCCCAAGGTCATCGGCGGTCCCGCTCCGGAGGTCATGCCGCACAAGGCGCCGGCCGTCGGTGAGGCCGGTTCCCGGCTGCGGCTGCAGCTGGACCGTGTGGTCATGCGCGACCTCGCATCGGAGATCGAGTGGGCGAAGGTCTCGATGCTGACCCCCGAGACCTACCCCGCCGCGGCCAGGAGGGCCGGCCGCAGCCCCGCCGAGCTCGACCTCACCGCCATGGCGCGCCTGCTGGAGGTGTACGAGGAGGTGAAGACCGAGCGTGGCGTCATCGACTTCGAGGACGTCCTGCTGCTGATGGTCGGGATCATGCACGACCGCGATGACGTGGCACGCGAGATCCGTTCGCAGTACAGGCATTTCGTCGTCGACGAGTACCAGGACGTCAACGTCGTCCAGCAGCAGCTGCTGGACGCCTGGGTCGGTGAGCGACGCGACCTGTGCGTGGTGGGCGACCCGGCCCAGACGATCTACTCCTTCACCGGCGCCTCGCCCCAGCACCTGCTCGGGTTCCGGCGGCGCCATGCGGACGCCGAGCAGGTCGAGCTGGTGCGCAACTACCGGTCCAGCCCGGAGATCATCGGCCTGGCCAACCTCGTCGTCCGCGCGGGGACGCGAGGGTCGGTCCAGCTGCAGGCACAGGGCGAGACCGGAGCCGCGCCGACGATGACGACGTACCCCGACGACCAGGCCGAGGCCCGTGGAGTGGCCGACCAGATCGCCCAGCTCGCGCGGAAGGGCACCCCGCTGAGCGAGATCGCGGTGCTGTTCCGGACCAACGGGCAGTCCGAGGCGCTGGAGTCCGCGCTCGCCGATGCCGACGTGCCCTACCTCGTACGCGGCGGCGAACGGTTCTTCAACCGCCAGGAGGTCCGCAACGCCGTCCTCCTGCTGCGGGGCGCGGCTCGCTCGGACGACGGCAGCGTGCCCCTGGGTCACCTGGTGCGGGACGTGATCACCGGGGCTGGCTGGTCGCCCGAGCCGCCGGCCGGCGGCGCGGTCCGGGAGCGGTGGGAGTCCCTGACCGCTCTCGCCCAGCTCGCAGACGACTTCGCCGAGGCCGGCGAGGCCGTCCGGCTGCCCGACCTGGTGGCCGAGCTCGACCGCCGCGCCGCCGAGCAGCACGCACCGACGGTCCAGGGCGTCACGCTCGCCTCCCTCCACTCGGCCAAGGGGCTGGAGTGGGACGCCGTCTTCCTCGTCGGCTGCAGCGACGGCCTGCTGCCCATCGTCATGGCCGAGGGGCCCGAGGCGATCGAGGAGGAGCGGCGCCTGCTGTACGTCGGGCTGACCCGTGCCCGCAGGCAGCTGCAGCTGTCGTACGCCGCCGCCCGTCACTCCGGCGGCCGCGCGTCCCGGCGCCCGTCCCGCTTCCTCGACGGGGCCGCGTCCGTCCTGGGGGAGGCCGCCCGCTCACAGCCCCGCCGACGGACCGCCAAGGAGCGCAAGGTCGCCACGAGCACGCACTGTCGGGGCTGCGGTACCGAGCTGACCAGTGCCGCCGACCGCAAGATCGGGCGCTGCCAGGACTGCCCGCCCACCTACGACGAGGCGCAGTTCGAGGCGCTGCGTACGTGGCGGCTCGCGGTCGCGACGGCCAGCAAGGTGCCCGCGTACGTCGTCTTCACCGACGCGACGCTCATCGCGATCGCCGAGCGGCGCCCCGGGTCGGCGCAGGAGCTCAGCACGATCGCCGGGGTCGGTGTCCGGAAGCTGCAGCGTTACGGCCCGTTCGTGCTCGCCGTCATGGGCGGGAACGACCCGCAGCAGGAGGCCGAGAAGTGCTGTGCCGCAATGGAATCCGAGGAGTCCGCATGATGTGGTCGAAGAATCTTCAGGATTCGCCCATAAATAAGTTGTGCGCCGTCATCGCGCGGTCGTAGCCTGTCAGATGTTCAGCCCACCGGTTCAGGAAGCCGGATGGGGCCCGCGATGCGAAGAAGGAGGGTTGGCCACATGGAGATCACCACGATGCAGAGCATGACGTGCGAGAGCACCGGCATGCCGTTCACCGCTGCCTTCATGCGTCCGATCCTCGGGTCCGCTCGCATCCAGGCCCAGGGGACGAGTGTGTCCGCTGCCGCCCAGGCCGCCGTCCGCGATCGCGCGGAGGTCGACCTGTGCCTCGTCGACATCGAGCGCCACGTCGACGCAGCCGGCACCCCGGTCATCGCCGTCGACGCCCCCATCTACAAGTCCGTCCCGTCCTTTGCCGACGGTGTCGTTCGTTCCGCTTCTCGGAGTCATCCGGTCTAGCTGCTAGACCAGCCTCCTTCAGGCCGCGGAACCCGACACCAGGGTCCGCGGCCTTTCTCGTGTCCGCGGGGCCATCGAACTCACAGATAAGCGAGCAGATGCCTACCAGCACGCCAGTCCGATGCCAGCGCCAGACCACCGCAGCCGCGACCGATCCGCAGCTCCGGAGCACGAACGAGGGACCCCAGGACCGGGGTCAGGAGAAGAAGGAGGTGCCACCGATGATGCTGACCGACCTCATCGCCGACGCCATCGAGGCCGTCGACCAGGGCACGGAGCTGCCGTGCCGGGTGAACGACCCCGAGCTGTGGTTCGCCGAGCGTCCCGAGGACGTCGAGTTCGCCAAGGCCCTGTGCCGTACCTGCCCGCTGCAGGAGGCGTGCCTGGCCGGCGCGAAGGACCGCCGGGAGCCGTGGGGCGTCTGGGGTGGCGAGCTCTTCCTCCAGGGCACCGTCATTCCGCGCAAGCGGCCGCGGGGGCGTCCGCGCAAGCACCCGGTCGCGGCGTAAGTCGTGGCCGCCGTGCCGACCCGACTCCCGTCCCGCACGTTCCTCCGGCGGAGGACGTGCTCACCGAAGACAACCGAAAACCTTTTCGTCTCAAGGAGACTCACCATGTACAACGTTCTCAACGAACAGCTCGCTCGCCAGCGAGTACAGCCCGCCAGCCAGGGCGTACGTCGCAGGTCGCTCCAGGTGAACCTGCACGTGCGTCGTCAGGAGCGTCACCGTCTCACGCGGTGATGTCGGGCGCCGGGCGCCCGAAGGATCCGGACCTCGCTGGTCGAGGTGAGCAGATCACGGGCGTGATCACACGAAGCCGGGTGGAGTCGGCCAACTCCGCCCGGCTTCGCCGTGTCCTGGGACGGATGCGTCAGGGCAGGTGCGGCAGGTCGGCGCCGGGGACCGAGCGGCTGACGATGTCCCGAGCCGGAACGGTGCCCTCGATCTGGCACAGCACCGCGATGCCGCCGAGCCAGGTGCGGTGGATCAGCAGGTACTGCGGAGGCAGGTTGAGCCGCATGCCGACCGCGAAGTGGCTGCTGCGCGGGTCGTTGACGTAGGCGAAGATCCCCCGCAGCCAGGCCCGTGAGAACGCGAACGTCGGTTCGTGCAACGGCTCGAGGAACCGGCCGAGGTACTGGAGGAGGTCCTCGGGGTCGATGGTGATGCGGGACCTGATGAAGCCCTCCTCGCGCAGACCTTCGAGCAGGCCCTCGGCGTCACCCTCCATCGCCAGGGTGAGCAGCTCGCCCATCGCCGGGGGGAGCCCGTCGGGCAGCCGGTTCACGGCGCCGAAGTCGAGCACCCCCAGCCGGCCGTCGGGCAGCAGCCGGTAGTTGCCCGGGTGCGGGTCGGCGTGCAGCAGGCCCGATCGCTCGGGCGCTCCGACGAGGAACTCCAGGTAGCGCGTCGCGGCGAGGTCACGCTGCGCCTGTGTGCCGGAGGCGATGATCTTCGACAGCGGGGTGCCCTCCACCCACTCCGAGACGATGACGTGCTCGGACCACTCCACGACGTCCGGCACCATGAAGTCGGGGTCGTCCGCGTACGCCTCCGCCAGCTGGTCCTGGGAGCCGGCCTCGAGCTCGTAGTCCAGCTCCTCGGCCATCCGTCCCTTGAGCTCGTCCAGGATCGGCGCGAGCTCCAGGCCCGGGACCCAGCCGGCGGCGAGCCGGGCGACGCGGGTCAGCTGGTTCAGGTCGGACATCAGCGCCTGGGCGGCGCCGGGATACTGCACCTTCACGGCGACGTCGCGGCCGTCCGCCCAGACGGCGCGGTGCACCTGGCCGATCGATGCGGCGGCGGCCGGCTGGTCGTCGAAGCTGGTGAACAGGTCGCGCCAGTCCTCACCCAGCTCCTCCGCGAGCCGCGTGTGGACCATCGACGCCGGCATGGGCGGAGCCGCGTCCTGCAGTCGGGTGAGCGTGGCGCGGTACGGGCCGGCGAGCTCCTCGGGCAGGGCGGACTCGAACATCGACAGCGACTGGCCGAACTTCATCGCGCCGCCCTTGAGGGTGCCGAGCACCTGGAACAGCTGCTCGGCCGTACGCATCTGCAGCTCGGCCGCCACCAGCTCGGCCGGGCGGCCTCCCACCCGCTTGCCCAGGCCGAGCGCCGCACGCCCGGCGAACCCGATCGGCAAGGTGGCCAGCCGGGCGGAGCGGGCGACCGCTCGACGGGGGATCTCACTCATGGCTGTGACTGCGCCCTGGTGCGAAGGTCATGCAGCCATTGTCACGCACGAGCACTCGGGGTGCTGAGGCCACCGGTGGTGAGTGACCGTCCCGGACGGGAGCGACGCCACGAGACCGACGCCGTCCGGCGGCCCGGAACCCGCCAGCTCGCTGCGTGTCGTGAGGGCGGTCAGCCCTGCAGCCAGCGCCGTGAGGGCGGGGTCGCCGTCGGCCAGCTGCGGCGCGTCGAGCAGCGCCGCCGCGAGCGCGGCCCGACCCGGCTCGCGTCCGACCTGGTACAGCTCCAGGCAGCGCGCGCAGGGACCACGGCCGGGTCGAAGCACCGGGCCGACGGCCACGCGGTCGCCGCGCTCGACGACGGGGACCACGGTCGTACCGGTGGCGCGCCACTCCTGCGCCCGGACGAGGTCGACGACCTCCGAGCTCACGCAGATCACGATGGCCGGACCAGCACCGGACGCCCGCAGATCCGGGTGCGGCCCCGGCGAGGGCGGATCGACCACGGTGCCGCGGCCGGTGGCGAACAGCTCTCCGAGCGCCGCGGCCATTGCTCCACTGCCCGTCACGGCGACGCGGTGCGGCACGAGGGCCGCGGACGCCGCCGACTCGGCCGCCCGGGCGAGGCGCTCCAGGGGGGAGCGTGCGCCGTCGGGCGTCCGCTCGTGGGCCGCAGCGGCACGCAGCGCCGCGGAGCTCGTCGCTCCGAGGCCGAGCAGGAACCCCGTCTCGGCGGGGGCAAGACCGTCCAGCACCATCGCTCGTAGTCGCGACAGGCTGACGTGCACCGAGTCGGGGCCGTACGCCGTGGCGCGCAGCGGCACCAGATGAGGTGGGATGTCGGTGGTCATGCGGGCCTCCAGGTTCGCGTGGTCGAACTCTGGCAGGGAACGCCGATGGCGTCGGCCGTCGTCCACAGGGGCGTCGAGGAGGTGGGCATGGGTCTGGTGATCGCACTGGTGGTGCTCCTGGGAGCGCCTGCGGTGGCAGCGGTGTCGCGACGACGACGGCGCCGAGGTGGCCGGGACGAGTACTTCGTCGACCTCGTACCCGGGCTGCTTCCCGGCCCGGACCAGGCCCCGAGCCGTCGTACGGGTGCTCGAGCGGGCGAGCTGGTCTCGCAGGCGGCGGTCCGTCTCACCCCACCGGACGGCGTCCCGCCGGTCGCCGCCGGGCTGCTGCTCGACCGCGAGGTCCGAGCCCGGGACCTCAGCGCCGGATTCCTCGACCTCGCCGTTCGCGGGTTCTTCCGGATCCGCCGCCCCGGGCCGCACGAGAACGGGACGAGGCGGGGGGAGTGGGTGCTCGAGCCCCCGCTCGTCGCTGCGTCGGGTCCGCTCAGCGAGGCCGAGCGACAGGTGCTCGCGACGCTGTTCCCCAGGTACGCGGTGACCACGCTGGCAGCCCGGCGTAGCGCGATCGGAGGGCCGTTGAGGGGGCTCCGGGACGACGTCGAGTGGCAGGCGCGCCGGCTGGGGTGGTTCGGCCAGGACCGGGCCGGTGGTGTGCCCACGGCTGCAGCGCTCGGTCTCTTCGGGATCGTGCTGCTCGTGGTCGCCGGCTCCTTGGGAGGCGTCCCTGACCCGGTGAAGTTCTTCGCCGTGGTCTCGATGATCTGGTCCGTGATCTCCGTGGCCATCCATCGGGTGCGCCCGCGGACGGCAGAGGGGACGGCCATGGCCGTCCAGGTGGCGGCTTCCGCCGGTACATCGCCACGGCCGAGGCACGACAGCTGCGCTTCGAGGAGGCTGCTGGCATCTTCAGCCGGTACCTGCCGTGGGCCGTGTCCTTCGGTCTGACCGAGCACTGGTGCGCGGTCTTCCGGGAGGTGCTGACCCTCGCGCGCGACGGCGGCGCCGGGACCGTGGTCGTGAGCGATCCGGGGTGGTCCACCGACCTGGCGTGGCTCGGTGACGTCCAGGCAGGGCTGGACTCCGCTGTGGGGGACCTCGCCGCGGCGGTCGACACCGCGGTGTCCGACGTCATCGGCTCGGTGGACGGTCTCGTCGCGGACGTGTCGGCCGGCGTCGGCGATGCTGCCGGCGACGGCGGGTCGGGCAGCGGGGACAGTGGCGGGGGAGGCGACTCCGGCGGGGGAGGCGACTCCGGTGGTGGCGGTGGTGGCGGCGACTGATCGTGCCGGCGTCGGCGGGGCATGATCGGCTCATGATCTCCTCCGTCGCGGTCCTCTCCGACATCCATGGCGTGCTGCCGGCGCTGGACGCCGTCCTGGAGGAGCCGGACGTGCGTGCCGCCGACCGCATCGTGCTCACCGGCGACATCGCCGCCGGCCCGCAACCGGTGGCGACCCTGGACCGGCTCAGCGCTCTGGATGACCGGGTCGTCTGGGTACGCGGCAACGCCGACCGCGAGCTGGTCGCCTGTGCACGGGGGCCACCTCGGACTACCCCATCGACGTCTGGGGTGCGGCGCAGCTGAGGGAGGACCAGATCGCTCTGCTGGACGGCCTGCCGCACCCGGTCACGCTGGACGTGTCGGGGTTCGGACCGGTGCTCTTCTGCCACGGCAGCCCGCGCGACGACGACGAGGTCGTCCTGGTGGACACGCGCATCGACCGCTGGATCGACGTCCTCGCGGACGTGCCCGAGGACGTCCGTACCGTCGTCTGCGGGCACACGCACATGCCGTTTCAGCGTCTGGTGGACCGTCGCCTCGTCCTGAACCCCGGCAGCGTCGGCATGCCCTACGGCGGCGCCGGGGCGCACTGGGCGCTGCTCGCCGACGGCGTCGTGCAGCTGCGACGGACCGCGTACGACATCGCCGCAGCGTGCGAGCAGGTCGTCGCGAGCAGCGGCTACCCGGACGTACGGGAGTGGGTCGAGGAGTACCTGTGGTCGAGGAACTCCGACGCGGGCGCCGTGCGCGCCTTCGGCCCCCGCGACGGCCGCTGAGAGCCCCGCGTACGGGACTTTGTCAGGGGTGTCGCTTAAGTTCGTGGGTATGGGCGAGCAGCCGCTGACGATCGACTCCGCCGCCGAGCCGGCGGTGGAGATCCGTCGCAGCGCCCGGCGTCGGCGCACGGTGAGCGCCTACCGGGAGGGCGACCGCATCATCGTCCTGGTGCCGGCGCGGCTGACCAAGGTCCAGGAGCGCACGCTGGTCGCGGAGATGGTGTCCAAGATCCAGGCTCGGGACCAGCGCCTGAAGCCCAGCGACAGCAGGCTCGCCGGCCGGGCCGAGGCGTTGTCGGCGCGCTACCTCGGTGGGCTCGCCCGACCGACCTCGGTGCGGTGGGTGAGCAACCAGCGCACCCGCTGGGGGTCGTGCACACCGATGGACGGCACCATCCGCCTGTCCCACCGGCTGCAGGGGATGCCGGAGTGGGTCGTCGACTACGTGCTGCTGCACGAGCTCGCCCACCTGCTCCAGCCCGGCCACGGCAAGTCGTTCTGGTCCCTGCTGGACGGCTATCCGCACCTGGCTCGCGCCCGCGGGTTCCTCGAAGGGGTCGCGCACGCCGACGGGCTGCCGACCCAGGACGCCGACGACGGTGCCGAGTCCGGCGACATCGGGGCCGGCGAGGCGAGCGGCTGACCCTGGCGGTTCGCCGGTCGCGGTGCGACCATGGTCGTGGCGGTCGCAACCGGTCGACGTCGCCCGGTGCGCCGGTCGCCTGGAGCGTCGATGAGCGTCGTGGTCCTCTACCTGGTGGTGTGTGTCCTGCCCGGCGTGACCTTCCTGGTCGCCGAGCGGTGCTACCGCGCCTGGACGGGCGAGACCCCCTGGCCGCGCAGCCGCAGTACGCAGGCACCGCAGGCTCCCGTCGTCCCGCACCCGCCGCTCGAGCGGCTGGTCGCCGACCTGCGTCGGCTGGACGCCGAGATCGCCCGCCTGGAGCTGTCGGCCCAGCCGGCCCGGGTACGACGCATGGAGGCAGTGGCGCTCGCGTACGACGACACGTTGCGCTCCTGCTGCGTCGCGCTGGAGGTCCCGCTCCCGCCGGGTGACCGGCTGGACGCCACCGAGCGTCTGCAGGTCGAGGCGGACCTGGCCCAGGCCGGTCTGGTCTGGTAGGTCGGCTCAGCCCAGGGCCGAGCGCGCTGCGTCGACGAGCTCGTGCATGTCGGGGTCGGTCCGCTCGGGAAGTGCGTCCACCGGCCACCACGCGAGGTCCTCGGACTCCTCCGAGGCGACAGGTACGGCACCCGGCGTCGCGCGCGCCGCGAAGCGGAGGTCCAGGTGGGCCCGGCAGCGGCCGAACGCCGCCGGCAGCGCGTGCTCGTGCAGCTGCACCAGCCCCGGCCGGACCGTGAGCCCGGCGATACCCGACTCCTCACGGGCCTCGCGGGTCGCGGCGGCGTGCACGTCGTGGTCGGTCTCCTCCAGGTGGCCGCCGACCTGGACCCAGATGCGCGCCTTCTTGTGCAGCGTCAGCAGCACCTGGTCCAGCGTGGCGTCGAGGATCAGCGCGCTCGCGGTCAGGTGCTCCGCCGGCCCGTGGCGCCACGTCGCGCCCGGGTGACGGTGAACCTGCTCCAGGAACCGCTGCCGCAGCGCCGCCTGGGCCGCGTCCGGTGGCGCCCAGGCGGTCAGCAGGCGTGCGGCATCGGCGTCGAGCCGGGTGAAGGCGGAGGGTACGGAGATGGAGGTCGTCACTCCGGCTTGCGCTCGCCGGCGCCGGAGCCACCGTCTTCGTTGTCGTCATCGGCGCTCGCGGCGCCGTCGGCGTCCATCTCGGCGCGACCCTGGGCCAGCAGCTGGTCGAGCGCGTCGTCCATCTCGTCGCGAGCGGGCTCGTCGGCATCGATCGCCGTCCGTCGTGCGACGTAGGCGAGCGGGTCGTCGAGGTCCTCGCCGCTCGGCGCGAAGTCGGGGTGTTCCCAGGCCCGGTCGCGCTCCTGAGCGCCGGCGGCCTCCTCCAGCGCGCTCCACAGGTTGGCGGCATCGCGCAGCCGGCGGGGCCGCAGCTCCAGACCGACCAGCGAGGAGAAGACCCGCTCGGCCGGACCACCGGCGGCGCGGCGACGGCGTACGGCCTCCGACAGCGCTGCGGCGTGCGGCAGATGCGGGCTGGTCGCCCGCTCGGTGACGACGTCGACCCAGCCCTCGACGAGCGCGAGGGTCGTCTCGATGCGCTGCACGGCCCGCTGCTGCGCCTCGCTCGGCTCCGGCGTGAACAGCGACCCCTGGAGCGCGCTCTGCATGGCGGCGGGGTCCGAGGTGTCCGCCTCGCGGAGGGCCTCCTCGATGCGCTCGGTGTCGATGCTGATGTCGCCGGCGTAGGACTGCACGGCGGCGAGGAGAGCGGGAGCGAGCCACGCCACCTCGTCGAACAGCCGGGCGCGCGCGGCCTCACGCACCGCCAGGTAGAGATGCACCTCGCCCGCCTCGATACCGAGTCCCTCGGCGAACGCGGCGACGTTGGCCGGGAGGACCACCACGGGGTTGCCCTCGACGAGGGGGAGGCCGACCTCGGTGCCGGTGACCAGCTCGCCCGCGAGCGCACCGACCGCCTGGCCGACCTGCATGCCGAACATCGCGCTGCTCATCCGGGCCACCATCGGCTCCATCTGACCGACGAGCGCCGAGGCGTCGACGCCGGGTGGCAGACCGAGCTCGGCGGACAGGTCCGCGTCGCCCAGCTGGCCGAGCTGCTGCTTCATCGCCTCCCGGATCGCGGTGCCGACGCCGACCGCCACCGGTTCCACCAGCGTGCGCCAGACCGGCATCGTCTGCTCGACCCACTCGGCGCGCGACCAGGCGCGTGCCCCCGCGGCAGGCGCCTGCAGGTCGGTGACCTCGTCCAGCCACAGGTTCGCGACCTGGACGACCTGCTCGACGTCGCGGGCCGTGCTGCTGCCCACGGTGGAGTCGCCTGCGGCGGAGACCGTCTTGCGGGCGGCGTCCGTCGCGAGCGCGACGTTGAACGACCCGTCGCTCGGGCCGGACATCATCGCCTGGACCTGGGCCTGGACCATCTGCAGCATCGCGGGGTCGAGGTTGTCGACGCCCATCTGCTTCAGGGCGTCGGCCAGCTCAGGGTTGGCGGACAGGTCGCCACCGGTGAGAGCGCGCAGGATCTCGGAGAGGTCGGGCTCGTCGTCACCCGGGCCGCTCGGCTGCAGGTGCGGGGTGTCGGACACGGTGGGTCTCCCTCTGACGTCGGTGGTGAGCCGCGCGAGTCACGCGGTGAGAGGATGACGTCTCTTCCCAGATAACCACGAGGGGGCCGTAGTGAGTTCCGCAGCCCGGCGCGTTCGCTCTCGGCGCACTTCTCCCGTGGTCGTCGCGCGGGCCGGCACCCCGTCCGGTGAGGCGATCGTCCGCGCGCTGGCCGACCGACCGGCGGGCCGGGTGGCCGTCCGCGCGCTCGGCGTGGCCGGGGGGACGGTCGAGCCCGAGCTCGCGTCCGAGCGCGTCGCGGTCGTCGCCGACGTCGACCTGGCCGCACCCTCCGTCGCCGATCACCTCGCCGGAGCGCGCGCGATCGTCCTCGTGCTCGCACCCGACGACCTGGCCGCCGAGCTCGCCGAGCGCGACCGCCGCGACCGCATCGCCACGGAGGTGCGCACGCTCGTCCTGGCGGCCGCCGCGACGTCCGTCGATCACCTGGTGCTGGTGACCAGCGCCATGGTGCACGGCGCGCTCCCGGACAACCCGGTGCCGCTCCCGGACGACGCGCCCCGCCGCGCGGAGGCGCTGGTCGGACTGGTCGGCGACCTGGTCGCCGCCGAGGAGGCGCTGGAGGGGGCTGCGGCACTCCACCCCGGGCTGCGGACGACCATCGTGCGGCCGGCGACCCTCGTCGGCGGCACCGACACGATCATCACCCGGCACGTCGCCGCACCGCGGCTGCTGCGACTCAAGGACTCGGCCCCCGCCTGGCAGCTGTGCCATGTCGACGACCTCGGCCGGGCGGTCGCCCAGGTCGTCGACCAGGACCTCGGACCGACGGTGACCGTCGCGTGTGAGGGCTGGCTGACCCAGTCTGAGCTGGAGGAGGTGTCCGGTCTGCGCACGGTGGAGCTGAGCGGTGCGGCTGCACAGGGCATCGCGCACCGGCTGCACCGCGTGGGCTCCCTCCCGTCGCCGGCGACGGACCTGGACTTCGTCGCCCACCCGTGGGCCGTCGCCGCGCAACTGCTGCGCGACGCGGGCTGGCAGCCGCAGCACGACAACCGCGAGTGCGTGGAGCTGTTGCTCACCGATGCCCGGGCGCACCGCATGGGGACAACTCGCAGGTTCGACCGTAAGGATGGGGCGGCGATCGGCGCGGCGAGCGCGGCGGTCGCGATCGGAGCCACCGCGGCCATCGTGCGCCGACGTCGGAAGAAAGGCAGTGCGTGAGCGAGCAGCCCATCGCAGGAACCGACCTCAGGGCGCGGTTGCTGGACGTCCGGGACGAGCCCCTCTCCGTCGACGAGGTCCTGGCCGCGGTCAAGGACCCGGCGGCGGGCGGGATCGCGCTGTTCGTCGGCGTCGTCCGGCAGGTCGATCACGACCAGCCGGTCTCCGCACTCGACTACTCCGCACACCCGAGCGCCGTCGACGCACTCGGTCGCGCAGCCGCGGCGGTCCTGACGGACGAGGTGACCGCGCTGGCCGCCGTCCATCGGACCGGCCACCTCGAGGTGGGTGACACCGCGGTGGTGGTCGCGGTCAGCGCACCCCATCGCGGGCCCGCGTTGGAGGTGTGCCGGGAGATGATCGACACTCTCAAGCGCACGGTGCCGATCTGGAAGCACCAGCAGTTCAGTGACGGGAGCGATGAGTGGGTGGGTCTGCCATGAGTACGCAGCAGGTCGCGCCGCCCGGGCAGCGGCGCCGCACCACCGGTGGCGGCCTCTCCCGCCGTACGACGTGGCTCCTGGTCGTCGTCGTGCTCGCGGTGATCATCGGGGCGGTCGGCCAGATGGTCAAGATGCCGTACGCGATCTTCAGCCCTGGCCCGGCGCAGGACACGCTCGGCAAGACCGGCAAGCAGGACATCATCGCGATCAGCGGCGCGCCCACGTACCCGACCTCGGGGCGCCTCGACTTCACCACGGTGTCGCTGTACGGCGGCCCGAACTACCCGGTGAGCCTCTGGCAGTGGCTGCGGGCCAAGACGGACGACGACAGCCAGATCGTGCCCGAGGAGCGCGTCTTCCCCAAGGGCGTGACCGGCAAGCAGGTCGAGCAGGAGAACACCGCGGAGATGGTGGGTTCCCAGCAGGCCGCGGAGGTGGTCGGCGTGCGGGCCGCCGGCAAGAAGGTCGGCGAGACCGTCAGCGTCGGCGCGGTGAGCAAGGGGCGCCCGGCCGATGGCCGGCTGAAGGCGGGTGATCGCATCGAGTCGATCGACGGCCGACCCGCGACGACGCTCGCCGCGGTGCACCAGCGGATGGACTCGGTGCAGGCGGGCGGCACGGTGCAGGTCGTCGTGACCCGCGCCGGTACCCGGCAGACCGTCGCCGTGCCCACCGTGAAGGACCCGCAGAGCGGACGCGCGGTGATCGGGATCACGCTCGCGCCGAAGTTCGACTTCCCGGTCGAGATCAAGGTCAACGCCGGTGACGTCGGTGGGCCCTCGGCGGGTCTGATGTTCAGCCTCGCGATCTACGACAAGCTCACGCCCGGACCGCTGACCGCCGGCAAGGAGTTCGCCGGTACCGGGACGATCGACACCGACGGCACCGTCGGCCCGATCGGCGGCATCCGGCAGAAGCTGGTGGGTGCGCGCGACGACGGCGCGGACTTCTTCCTCGCGCCGAAGGACAACTGCAACGAGGTCAAGGGACACGTGCCCGACGGGATGACCGTCATCAAGGTCACGACGTTCGCGGACGCGCGCAGCTCGGTCGAGAAGGTGGCCAAGGGGCAGACGTCCGGACTCCCGTCCTGCGGCTGACCCCGGCCGTGCGCGCTGTCGCGCCCGGCCGGGTCGCCGCGGTCAGCTGAGCGTCGCGCGCAGCGCCTCGACGAGCCCGGGGGCGATGTCCTTGCCGATGGCGACCTTGTCGTCGGAGTCGTTGCTGCGCTGGCGCAGCAGACAGACCGCCTCGCCGTCGCGGAGCACGGCGACCAGCAGTCGGACGTCCTCGCGCTCGGGGTGCGCGGCGAGGGCCTCGCTCGCCTCCTCGGGGTTCTCGGGCAGGTCGCGCTCGGCCTCCGGCGGCACCACGATCCGCTCGATCGCGAGGGCGACGCCGTCCACCTCCTCGGGCCACGCGAGCCGGCCGAGCATCGACTCCAGCGACGAGGTCGGGGGCATGCCCTCCTGCTCGATGGTGCTGTACGCGTCCGGGTCGACCCCGGCGAGCTGGTCCGCCAGGGCGGGCTCGCGGCGGGCGATGTCGGCGTTGCGGGCGATCGCGAACAGCCTGGGCGGCTGGTCCCAACCCGCGCCTGCCACGTGGCGTTCGGTGTCCACGGCACAGCTCATCAGGGGGGTGAGGACCGGGCGGAGGGGCGGCTCAGATGACGTCACGGGGCCATCGTGCCCCACGGGAGCGCCCGTCCCGCAGACGCTCGGGCGGGTCTGCCGCCGGTGGACCCAGGTCGGCGGGTTAGGTTAGGGGCCCCTGGCCACCCCTGGAGAGAGCGGATCTCGGTGAGCTCGACGGACGACTTCGACGGTGACGGCGGCCGCCGCGGCCGATCCCCTTTCGCGCGCGGGCCTCGGGTGCCGGGCGCCCTGCGATCCCGGCGTTCGCCGCTGGCGTCGGCCCTGGCCGCCGTGGTCGGCGTCGTCGTCGTCGCGCTGCTGTGGTCGAACCTGTGGACCGAGAAGCTCTGGTACGACAGCGTGGGCTACTCCTCGGTGTTCCGGACGGAGCTGACCGCCAAGATTCTGATGTTCCTGATCGGCGGGGCGATCACGGGCGCTCTCATCGCGCTCAGTCTCGTGGTCGCGCACCGGAGCCGGCCGATCTACGCGCCGTCGACGCCGGAGCAGGACAACCTCGACCGCTACCGCGAGATGCTCGACCCCTTCCGGCGGGTCGCCTTCGTCGCCGTCCCGATCGTGTTCGGCCTGTTCGCCGGTGTGGCGGCACAGGCGCAGTGGAAGCTCCCGCTGCTGTGGCTCAACCGCCAGTCGTTCGGTGTCAAGGACCCCCAGTTCCACCTCGACATCGGCTTCTACGTCTTCACGCTGCCCCTGCTGGGCTTCCTGGTCGGCTTCCTGACGATGGCCCTGGTGCTCTCGCTCGTGGCCGCGGTCCTGACGCACTACGTCTACGGCGGGATCGCGTTGCAGGGCAAGGGTCCTCGCACGACGGACGCGGCGCGCGTCCACCTGTCGCTCCTGCTCGCGGGCATCGTGCTGCTGCGGGCGCTCGCGTACTGGCTGGACCGGTACGACCTGACGACCAGCAAGGGCCGGCTGTTCACCGGCATCGGGTACACCGACCAGCACGCAGTGCTGCCCACGAAGGCGATCCTGGCCATCGCGGCGCTGCTGTGCGCCGCGCTGTTCGTCTCCACGATCTGGACCCGGACCTGGCGGCTGCCGCTGCTCGGCACCGGTCTGCTGGTGGTGTGCGCCGTGCTGATCGGCGGCATCTACCCGGCGCTGGTGCAGAACTTCAGCGTGCGGCCGTCCGAGCAGACCCGTGAGGCCCCGTACATCAAGCGCAACATCGACGCGACGCGCACGGCGTACGCCCTGTCGAGCACGAAGTCGCAGAACTACCAGCCGAAGACGGACGTCTCGGCCGGGCAGCTGCGTGAGGACGCCGCGACCGTCCCGGGCATCCGGATCGTCGACCCCTCGGTCGTCTCGCCCACCTACCGCCAGCTGCAGGGACGGGTGAACTACTACCAGTTCCCGGACGCCCTGGACGTCGACCGGTACGACATCGGCGGTCAGACCCGCGACACCGTCATCGCGGCGCGCGAGCTCGACCTCAGCGGTATCCCCGCGGGGCAGCGCAACTGGGTCAACCAGCACTCGGTCTACACCCATGGCTTCGGCCTCGTCGCGGCGTACGGCAACAAGCGCACCGCCGAGGGCGAGCCGCAGTTCTTCGAGCGCAGCATCCCGCCGGTGGGTGAGCTCGGGAAGTACGAGCCGCGCATCTACTTCGGGGAGTCCTCGCCGACGTACTCGATCGTCGGCGGCGCACCGGGCAGCGCGCCCCGGGAGCTGGACTACCCCAACGAGGCGGCCGGCGGCGAGACCAAGAACACCTATCGGGGGAGCGGCGGCGTCAACGTCGGCTCCACCGCGCGCAAGCTGGCCTACGCCATCAAGTACCGGCAGTACAACATCATGCTGTCCGACGTCGTGAACGACCGGTCGCGCCTGCTGGACCACCGCGAGCCGCGCGAGCGCGTCCAGCGCGTGGCGCCGTGGCTGACGCTGGACGGCAACGCCTACCCGGTCGTGGTCAACGGGCGGATCAAGTGGGTCGTCGACGGCTACACGACCAGCGCGCGCTACCCGTACTCCCAGCTGGCCTCGATCGGCGACGTCACCTCCGACTCGCTGACCAACCGGTCCCAGAACGTCCGCGCGGTCGAGGGCGGTCAGGTCAACTACATCCGCAACTCGGTCAAGGCGACCGTCGACGCGTACGACGGCTCGGTCGACCTGTACGCGTGGGACGACCAGGACCCGGTGCTGAAGGCGTGGTCGAAGGCGTTCGGCAACACCGTGAAGCCGCTGTCCCAGGTCAACGGCACGCTGATGAGCCACCTGCGCTACCCGGAGGACCTGTTCAAGGTGCAGCGGGAGCTGCTCGCCCGCTACCACGTCACCGACCCGAGCGCGTTCTACCAGGGCAACGATGCCTGGCAGGTGCCGACGGACCCGACGCAGGCGCGCACGACGACCGCGAGCGGCGTCGCGCAGGGCCCGGTCACGCCGCCGTACTACCTGTCCGTCGCGATGCCGGGCCAGCCCGCGCCGGCGTTCTCGCTGACGACCACGTTCATCCCTGCAGGCTCGCGCCAGAACCTGTCCGGCTTCATGGCCGTCGATGCAGACGCGGGGGGTGAGACCGGGAAGAAACGCGCGGGGTACGGCACCATCCGGTTGCTGGAGATGCCACGTGCATCGACCATCCGCGGCCCCGGCCAGTTCCAGAACGACATCGAGTCTTCTCCGGTCCGCAGCACGGGCTTCGAGCAGACGCTGTCGCAGACGCTCGCGCTGAACCGCCAGCAGGGCTCGACCGTCGCGCTCGGCAACCTGCTCACCCTGCCGGTCGGCGGCGGTCTGCTGTACGTCGAGCCGATCTACGTCCAGGCCCAGGGCGAGACGTCCTACCCGCTGCAGCGGTACGTCGTCACGGCCTTCGGCAACAAGCTCGCGTGGTCCGGCACGCTGGACGGCGCGCTCGACCAGCTGTTCGGCGGCAACTCGGGCGCGTCCGCCGGAGACGCGGGGACGACACCGACGACGCCACCGGGGACGTCGCCGTCACCCTCGCCGAGTCCGTCACCCTCGCCGAGCGGTTCCTCCAGTGCGCCTCCGACGCCTGGTCCGTCGGGGACGCTCAACCCTCAGCAGCAGGCGGTCAAGGACATCCAGGACGCCTACAACGAGGGCCAGCAGGCGCTCAAGCGGGGCGACTTCACGGCGTACGACCAGGCGCAGAAGAAGCTGAAGGCGGCGATCGACCGCGCGGTCAAGGCCAACCCGTCGGGCGGTTCGGTGACGGTGACGCCGACGCCGTCGACCACGCCGTCACCCTCGTCGAAGTAGGTCGCCGGCTCGATTTGGCACTCGGCGCCCGGTCCCGTACTGTTGGGTTCACCGACGCGGGGTGGAGCAGCTCGGTAGCTCGCCGGGCTCATAACCCGGAGGTCGCAGGTTCAAATCCTGCCCCCGCTACCAACGCGTCAGGCGGACGAAGGCCCGGACCATGTGGTCCGGGCCTTCGTCATTCCGCCAGTCCGACGAGGCAGCCCGGACGACGGCCGCGACTCAGCTGCGAAGGTCGCCGGTCAGGTAGCGCTGGACTGTCGGGCCGACCATGCGGACGACGTCCTCGACAGGCAGGGACGCGAGGGGTTCCACCTGGACGACCTTGCGGACGACCAGCAGGCCGGCCACCTGGGTGGCCACCAGGCTGAGACGCAGGTCGAGGTCGTCGACCGTGCCGCGCAGCCGTTCGCGCAGCGGCGCGAGGACGATGCCGAGCAGGAACTCGCGCAGCATCGCCTCCTCGCCACCGGCCATCACCGTACGGAACGCCGCGACGGCTGCCGGGCCGGCGGAGGAGTCCCAGGTGGTGGCGATCTGCCGCAGCAGCGTCGCTCCCAGCTCCTCGACCGACGCCTCGACGAGCGGTGCGAGGACGACCTCGGGGTCGACCGGCAGCGCGACCACCTCCAGGAAGAGCCCGCGCTTGCTCCCGAAGTAGTGGCTGATGAGAGCCGCGTCGACACCCGCAGCCGCCGCGACCGCTCGCATCGACGTCTGCTCGAAGCCCTTGGTACTGAACAGCTCTCGGGCCGAGTCGAGGATGCGGACGCGGGTGTCGGACGGGCCGCTCGGGCGACCGCTGCGACGGACCGCTGCGCTCATCGCGTCTTCCTGGGCATGGACAGAGCAGCCAGCACGAGCGCACCCACGGCGAACGCGGCGAGCACGCCCACGTCCTTCAGCACGTCGCCGGACGGGTCCTGCTGTTCCGCGATCGACCTCAGCGCGTCGACGGCGTACGTCATGGGCAGGCAGTCGGAGATCCACTGCAGCAGCTGCGGCATCGAGTCGCGCGGGGCGAGCAGGCCGCACAGGAACACCTGCGGCCCGACGAACAGGGGCATGAACTGCACCGCCTGGAACTCGGTGCGCGCGAACGCACTGGCCAGCAGACCGGTCGCGACACCGACCGCGGCGGCGAAGACGGCGACGACCAGCACCCACAGCACCGGGCCGGCCGTCTGCACGTCGAGGAACCACACGCTGACCGCGACGAGCACGGCCGCCTGGACCAGCGCCGCCAGCGCGAACGCTGCGCCGTACCCCGCCAGCAGGTCGGCGCGGTGCAGGGGAGTGGTGAGCAGCCGTTCCAGCGTGCCGGTGGTGCGTTCGCGCAGCATGGCGACCGACGTGATCAGGAACATCACCAGCATCGGCAGGATCCCCAGCATGGCGACCGCGATGCCGGTGAAGCGCGCGCTGCCGTCGTAGACGAAGGAGAGCAGCGTGAGCAGCAAGGTGGGCACGGCGACGATGAGGCCGATGGTGCGCGGGTCCGCCCGCAGCTGCTGCAGGTTGCGCCCGGCGGTGGCGAGAGCGATGCGAGGGTTCATGCGGCGACCTCCTGCTGCGTGCGGATGAGAGCCAGGAAGGCCTCGTCCATCGAGTCGGTACCCGTGCTGCGGATGAGCTCCTGCGGCGGCTCGTGCGCGAGGAGCCGGCCGTCGCGCATCAGCAGGACGCTGTCGCACCGGGACGCCTCGTCCATGACGTGGCTGGACACCAGCAGCGTGACGCCGTTCTCGGCGAGTGCGCGCATCGAGGTCCACAGCTCCTCGCGGGTGAGCGGGTCGAGCCCGACGGTCGGCTCGTCGAGGACGAGCAGCTCGGGAGAGCCGACCAGGGCGCAGGCCAGCGAGGCCCGGCTCGCCTGGCCGCCGGACAGCCGGTCGACGCGGCGGTCGGCGTACGCGCCCAGCCCTACGGTGTCGATGGCCTCCCGAGCGCTGCTGCGAGGGGCTGCGGCCAGGGTCGCGAAGTACGCGACGTTCTGCTCGACGGTGAGGTCGCGGTAGACGCTGACGGCCTGCGTGACGTACCCGATCCGCGACCGCAGCGTGGGTGCGCCGGGGATGTGCCCGAGGACCCGGGCGGTGCCGGAGGTGATCCGCTGCACGCCGACCAGGGTGCGCATGAGGGTCGTCTTCCCGCAGCCCGACGGGCCCATCAGGCCGACGACAGCTCCGGTCGGTACGGCGAAGTCGAGGTCGCGCAGCACGGGATGGCCGCCCCGGTCGACGCTCAACCCGTCGACGGACACCGCCGCCTCATCAGGTGTTGAATTCATCATGTGATGAATATCGACCTCATGGCCGTCCGTTGTCAATACCTCCAGGTGGCGGCCCGGTCGCCGAACGCGCACTGTCCGGCCCCCGGGAGGGGACCGGACAGTGCTGTCAGGTGGTGGGGCGTGGCCGCTCGCGGGGTCGGGTCAGGCGTCGGCCTTACGGCCCAGCCGCCAGAGCGTCACGAACGAGAACGCCAGCGCGATGACGACGAGCATCCCGAGCGCCAGCAGCAGGTAGGTGGGCTCGTGCTGCCAGAGGGGGTCGTCGGCCTTCGGCCAGATCGCGCTCAGGTCCGACGTCGCGGCCGTACCCGCGTACCCCCAACGGGCGGGGGTGATCCAGGACAGCTGCTCCAGGACGGGCCGCCCGTTGACCGGGAACAGGCCGCCGCAGAAGACCAACTGGGCCATCACCGAGACGACCAGCAGCGGCATCACCTGCTCCGACGTCTTCACGAACGACGACATCACCAGACCGAGCGCGACCGCTGCGAACGCGGTGAACCAGCACGTGACGACGAGCTCGGCGGTCGGCGAGCCGAGCAGGATGGCGTCCTGCGGACCCGGCTTCACCAGCAGGACCAGCAGCACCATGATGATGCTCTGGATCAGGGTCAGGACGCCGAAGATCGTCATCTTGCCCCACAGGTACGCCTGGGGTGAGAGCCCGACGGCCTTCTCCCGCAGGAAGATCGCGCGTTCGCCGACGAGCTCGCGCACGCTGGCCGCCGTCCCCATGAAGATCGCCCCGACGATGAGCACGACGAGCAGCTGCATGGCCTCGGTGGTCCGCAGCTGGGGTGGGATCGGCATGCCGAGGCCGGACTTGCCGGGCACGACCATGGTCAGCACGGCCAGCACCATCGGCAGCAGCAGCATGAAGAGCGCGTAACCCTTGTCGGCGAGGATCACCCGCAGGTGACGGCGGGCCAGGGTCGACAGCTGCGAGGGGATCGACTGCTGACGCGGTGGCTTCTCGGGCGGTCCCGGCTGGAACGGGCGTGGCGCTCGCAGTGGCGCCTCGACCTGCTCCTGCATCAGCGGGGAGTGCTGGAACCGCTGCTTGGCGCCCTCGGCGTCGCGGGAAACCGCGGTGAACACGTCCGCGTGGTCGCTCGCGGCGAAGAAGGACAGCATCTCGTTCGGCGGACCGAAGTAGGCCACCTTGCCGCCCGGAGCGAGGAGCAGCACCTTGTCGCAGACGCCCAGGTTGGCGACCGAGTGGGTGATGACGACGACCGTGCGACCGCCGTCGGCGAGCCCGCGCAGCGTGTGCATGACCTGCTTGTCCAGGCCCGGGTCCAGGCCCGAGGTCGGCTCGTCCAGGAACAGCAGCGAGGGCCGGGTCAGCAGCTCCAGCGCCACGGACGTGCGCTTGCGCTGACCGCCGGAGAGCTTGTCGACGCGGGTGTCGGCGTGGTTGGTCAGGTCGAGCTCGTGCATGACCTCATCCACCCGCTGCTCGCGCAGGTGCTTGTCCAGGTCGTCCGGGAAGCGCAGCTCCGCCGCGAAGCGCAGGGCCTGCTTGACGGTCAGCTGCCGGTGAACGACGTCGTCCTGAGGAACCACGCCGATGCGGTGCCGCAGGTCCTGGTAGTTGTCGTAGAGGTCTCGTCCGTCGTAGTAGACCTCGCCGGACGTGGCCTGCTGGGAGCCGGTGAGCGCCTTGAGCAGGGTGGACTTGCCGGCGCCGGACGGACCGACGACCGCGAGCAGGCTGGAGCCCTCCAGCGCGAAGGAGACGTCGTCGAGCAGGACCTTGCCCGACTCGAGGGTGAAGGTCAGGTGGTTCGCGACGAAGTTGACGTCGCCCTCGTCGACGCTGGCCACGAGCTGGCCGTGCCGGACGGTGAACCGGCTGTGCCCGACGGCGAGCAGATCGCCCTCGGCCAGGCCCGCGTGCTGGACACGGCGACCGTTGACGTACGTCCCGTTGCGGCTGTCGAGGTCGTGCACGTCGAACCCGCCGGGCCGGGGCACGAGCCGGACGTGCTGGCGGGAGGCGAGCAGGTCGTCGACGACGATCTGGTTCTCCAGGCCGCGACCGATCGTGAAACCGGCGCCCACGCCTCGCTGGGGCTCCGGCACCGAGAGGACCTGGGGTACGGCGCCGGTGACGGTGGCACGCCCGGACGGCGTCCGGGTCGCCAGCGGACCGCTCGGCAGCGACCACCGGTCGAAGACGACGCCGGTGTGCGACGGGCTGGTCGGGAGCAGGCCGGCCTTGCGCTGGGGGAGCGGCTGGCTGAGCCGGGACGACCGGGCTTCCGCGGACTGCGCCGGGCCGGCCGGCGAGCCGCCTGCCGGTGCGTACGCGGCCTGCGCCGCGGCCGGCCGCGCGGCTGCTGGCTGGGAGGCGGAGGGCCGGGCGGCTGCGGGCTGGGAGGCGGAGGGCATGGGAGCCGAGGGCGTGCGGTGGGCGGTCGGACCCGTCGCGGGCCTGGGCAGCCGCTGACCCGCTGGGGGTGCGCCGGTCGCCGACGCGGGGGCGGTGTCGATCCGGATCTCGATCTCGGGTCCGTCGACCGCGCCGAGCCGTACGGCGGTGTCGCCGGTGAGCGGCACCGAGGAACGGGTCGCCAGCCGCTGGCCCGCGAGATAGGTGCCGTTGGAGCTGCCGAGATCGGTCAGGACCCAGGCACGACCGTCGAAGTGGACCTGGGCGTGGCGCCGCGACGCGCGCGCGTCGGCGACCGTGAGCTCACATCCGAGGTCGCGGCCGATGACCGCGGTCTGGCCCGGGCGTACCGGGTGTGGCCGGCCGTCGAAGACCAGCCGAAGATCGGGCGGGCCCGTGGGCGGTGTCGTCATGAGCTCTCCGTGATCAGGTCGCGGGCGTCCGGTCGGCAGCAAGCACCCACGAAACCGACTGCCTCGGCCTCGACCGTGACTTCCCCCGCAGGCGCCAGCCACCCTACCGATCGGCAGGGTGGCCGGGTGCGGCGATCAGATCGAGACGAGCCAGCCGTCCCGGACCTCGAACGTCGAGGCCCCGATACCGATGCGGTCACCTTCGTGCAGGTGCGTGCGTTCGATCCGACGTCCGTTGACGAAGGTCCCGTTCCGGCTGCCGAGGTCCTCCAGCACGAGGCCCTCGTCGTCCACGGTGATCCGCACGTGCTGGCGGGACACGAGCATGTCGTCCAGCACGATGGAGTTGGCGCGGCCGCGGCCGATGGTGAGGGCCTCCTCGGCCGCCTCCTGCCCCGAGGTCGGCGGCGCGACGGCCGGCGTCATCTGCGTCGGCAGCGCCTCGGCCGCCTCCGACGGGGCGAGCGGAGCGTTCGCGGCTGCGGGCGGACCGTCGTACGCCGGCGGCCGGCGGTCGCTCGGGACGTGCTGCTGCGGGGACTGGTACGGGGCCGAGGCAGGGGACTGCGCCCACGACGACGGCGCCTCGGGAGCCGAGGAGCGCTGCTGCTCGCCCCAGGGGACGCGGCTGCCCTGACCCGGCTCGGCACCCCAGGAGGCGGGGTCCGGTGCCGGCGAGGGCGTCGGGCTCGGAGCCGGTGGCTGAGGCGGGTTGCCCGGCTGGTCCGGGCTGTCCGGCTCTGACGGGCGGTCCGGTACGTCGGGCCCGGGCTGAGCGGGCACCTCGGGGCGCTCGGGGACGTCGGAGATCGACTCGCTGCGCGCGGGTGCGTCCGCCCAGCCGGCCGAGGAGGACGGTGCCTGCTGCCAGCCGCCGACGGCTGAGCCGCCGCCCTGGTACGCCGGTTCCTGGACGGGCGCCTGTCGCGAGCCGCCACGGGCCGAGGGACCCGACCACGCCGGCGCCCCGGTCGCGGAGGTGCTGCCCCACACGATCGGCGCCGCGGCCCCGGGGGCGGGCGCAGCGGCGTACTGGCCCTGGTCGTAGGGCGACTGACCCTGGTCGTACCCGCCCTGCGGCGACGAGGAGTAGCCCGGGTCGTACTGGGAGGCGTCGTACGACCCGGCCGGGTGGGCGCCACCGCGCGGCTGTGACTGGTACTCGCCGCTCGCGCTGTCCGGCGCGCGGTAGGCGTCATGGGGGTGAGTCATAGCGGTCTCCAGCCTCAGTCGGGTGGTCCTGCGTCCTGTCCTTGCGGCCAGCGTATCGCCGTGTGATCAGCGTCCTAGCGCGTCACGCTGTGGTTACTACCCTTTCAGTATGAGCAACAAGGGACATGTGCCGACCGGTCGGCACCGTGTGGTGATCATCGGCTCCGGGTTCGGGGGACTCTTCAGTGCGCGCGCTCTCAAGCGTGCCGACGTGGACGTCACCCTGATCTCCTCGACCACCCACCACCTGTTCCAGCCGCTGCTCTACCAGGTCGCGACCGGCATCCTGTCCGAGGGCCTGATCGCCCCGGCGACCCGTGAGGTACTGGCCCGTCAGCGCAACGCCGAGGTCATCTTCGGCCACGTCAACGAGATCGACCTCGAGCGCAAGCAGGTCGTCGCGAAGGCGCTGGACAGCACCGAGACGTACGACTACGACAGCCTGATCGTCGCGGCCGGCGCCGGTCAGTCCTACTTCGGCAACGACCAGTTCGCCCGCTTCGCGCCGGGCATGAAGTCGGTGGACGACGCCCTCGAGCTGCGCGGGCGCATCTTCGGCTCGTTCGAGCTCGCCGAGATCGCGGCGGCCGCGGGTCGGCACGACGAGGTCTCCGCGCTGATGACGTTCGTCGTCGTCGGCGCCGGGCCGACGGGCGTCGAGATGGCCGGCCAGATCAGCGAGCTGTCCCGGCGGACGCTGCGGCGCGACTTCCGCAACATCGACCCGACCGTCGCGCGCGTCGTCCTCCTGGACGCGGCGCCCTCGGTCCTGGGCGCGTTCGGCGACCGGCTCGGCAGCAAGGCGCAGCAGCGCCTGGAGCAGATGGGCGTGGAGGTCCAGCTGGGCGCCAAGGTCGTCGACGTCGACGCGACCGGCATCGAGATCGAGGACCAGGACGGCGAGCACCGCCGCATCGAGTCCATCTGCAAGGTCTGGGCGGCCGGCGTTCAGGCCAGCCCGCTCGGCCAGCAGCTGGCCGAGCAGTCCGGGGCCGGTGTCGACCGCGCCGGCCGGATCGAGGTGCAGCCCGACCTGACCCTGCCCGGCCACCCCGAGGTCCACGTCGTCGGCGACATGATCTCCCTCGATCGGCTGCCCGGAGTCGCGCAGGTCGCCATCCAGGGCGGGCGCTACGCCGCTCGTCAGATCAAGCGCGGCCTCGCGGGCGAGGCTCCCGAGGGCCCGTTCCGCTACAAGGACAAGGGCAGCATGGCGACGATCTCGCGGTTCAGCGCGGTCGCCAGCATCGGTCGGCTGCGGCTGTCCGGCTTCGTCGCGTGGGCGATGTGGCTGGCCGTCCACCTCGTCTACATCATCGGGTTCAAGAGCCGCATCACGACCCTGCTGCACTGGGCCGTCGCCTTCCTCGGCCGGGCCCGGGGCGAGCGCACCTCGACCGAGCAGCAGATCTACGCACGCCTCGCGCTCGAGCGTCTCGGGGACGACTTCACGCCCTCGCTGAACCTGGACCGGAACGCCGGCGAGCGGGTCGAGCAGACGGTCGGCTGAGCCCGCGCGGCGGTGGCCTGCGTGCGGCGACCTAGGGTGGCGGGCATGCCGCTGGACTACCCCATCCATCAACGCACGCTCGACAACGGGCTGCGGGTCGTCGTCTCACCCGATCACAGCGTGCCCACGGTCACCGTGAACCTCTGGGTCAACGTCGGCTCGCGGCACGAGCGGGAGGGCAAGACGGGGTTCGCCCACCTGTTCGAGCACCTGATGTTCCAGGGCTCGCGCAACGTCGCCGAGGGAGAGCACTTCTCGCGGCTGATGGCTCAGGGCGCCCGCCTCAACGCCACCACGTGGTTCGACCGCACCAACTACTTCGAGACGGTGCCCACCGGGGCGTACGAGCTCGCGCTGTGGATGGAGGCCGACCGGCACGGGTACCTCCTGGACGCCGTGAACCAGGGGAACCTGGACAACCAGCGCGACGTGGTCAAGGAGGAGAAGCGGCAGCGGTACGACAACCGCCCGTACGGCCACGCGCTGGAGGAGGTGTACGCCGCCGTCTTCCCCGCGGGCCATCCGTACCACCACTCGACGATCGGGTCGATGGCCGATCTGGACGCGGCGTCCCTGGAGGACGTGCACGACTTCTTCCGGCGCTACTACGGACCGAACAACACGGTCCTGACCCTGGTGGGGGACGTCACGGCGCAGGACGGCCTCGCTGCCGCGGAGCGCTACTTCGGACACCTCCCGGCCTCGGCTGAGTCGTCCCGCGGGCCGGTGGAGCCGCTGGAACCTCTGGCCGCCCCGGTCCGGGTCGAGCTGACCGAGGACGTCCCGAGCAACCGGCTCTACCTCGCCTTCCGGCTGCCGGTCGCGGGCTCGCCCGAGTTCGACGCCGCCGAGCTGGCGATGGACCTGCTCGGTGGCCTCGCGACCTCGCGCCTGTACCGCCGCATCGTGCGTCGCGAGCAGATCGCGACCTCGGTGTCCCGCACGGCGATGGGGCTGGTCGACGGCACCTCGCTCGGCCTGCTGGTCGCCGACGTCTCGGACGACGTGGATCCCGACGCGGTCGAAGAGGCAGTGTGCGAGGAGCTCGTCCGTCTCGGCGAGGAGGGCCCGACGGACGTGGAGATGGAGACGCTGCTCAACGACACCGAGCGGTGGTGGCTCTCGGCGCTCGCCTCCCACGACGAGCGGGCGGACACGATCAGCCAGTACACCCTGCTGCACGACGACCCGCAGTACGTGAACACCTACCTCGACAAGGTCGGCGCCATGACGCCGGAGCGCATCAGGGACGTCGCCGCACGGTGGCTCACCCCGCAGTGCCGAGCCGTCGTGGCCTACCGGAAGGAAGCCGGCGCATGAGCACCCCCGCCCGCCCGGACGTGGCACCCCCCGAGCCGTGGGCGTTCCCGGCGCCTGCCGAGCACCGGCTGTCCAACGGCATGCGAGCCCTGGTCTACCGGCTGCCCGGGCAGCACGTCGCCTCCACCCGGATCGCGCTGCCGTCCCTGCTGTCGGGCGAGCCGCGCTCGCGGGAGGGCGTGGCCTCCATCGTGTCGCGCACCATGGACGAGGGAACGCGCTCGCACACCGGTGAGGAGCTCGCCGAGCTGTTCGAGCGCAACGGCATCGGCCTGGGCGCGGGTGTCACCGAGCAGGGCCTGGTGGTGGAGGTCGAGGCCACGACCGCTCGGCTGGGTCGCGCGCTGGAGCTGACCACGGAGTGCCTCGGCGAGCCGGTCTTCGACGGGACCGAGGTCCGGCGACACGTCCGTCAGCGCCTCTCCGAGATCGACCACGAGCGCGCGGGCGCGGCGTCCCGGGCCGCCCTGGAGTGGGCTCGGACGTTCTACACCGACGACTCCCGCGGGTCCCGACCGACCGCCGGCGCGCGCGACACCGTCGAGCCGATCGAGAGCGCGGACTGCGCCTCGTACCACCGCTCGTGGGTCCGGCCGGAGGGTGGCACGGTCGTCGTGGCCGGCGACGTCGACGACGCCGCCGTGGTCGACGAGCTCGAGCGGACCATCGGCGCATGGGATGCCGAGCCTGCCTCTACCGCAACGGATCTCGCTGATGCGCGGGACGTACGCGACCCCCAGTCGCAGCGCATCGTCTTCGTCGATCGTCCGGGCTCGGTCCAGACCGAGATGTACGTCGGCACGCTGGGCCCGAACCGGCGGGCGGAGGGCGGCTGGGCCGCGTACCCGGCTCTGAGCTTCGTCCTCGGCGGCTCTCCCGGTGCGCGGGTGGACGCGTTGCTGCGTGAGGAGAAGGGCTACACGTACGGGATGCGGACCGTCTTCCGGCCGCGCCGCCACGACGGGGTCTTCGTCGCCGCCGGCTCGGTGCGGGGCGACGTCACGGCCGAGTCCCTCGAGCTGCTGGTCGGTGTGCTGGAGAGTGCGGCGGAAGGCTTCACCCAGGAGGAGACGCGGTCGGCGATCGACTACATCGGCATGACCGCACCCGCGCGCTACGCGACGGCGGACGCGGTCGCCGACGAGGCCGTACGGCTGCGGCTGGACGGCCTGGGCACGGGGTTCGTGACCGACTACCTCCAGCAGGTGCGCGACCTCACGCCGGAGCGGCTGCAGGAGGCGTGGGCGGCCGTCGTGGGCTCCTGGACGACGGTGCTGGTCGGGGACGCGGAGCAGCATGCCGATGCCGTCCGCGCCCTTGGGCTCGGTGAGGTCACCGTCATCGCGTGATAACGAGACCGCAAACACCTGTTTGCAAACAGATCTTTGCAAACAGGCGTTTGCGGTTTACGGTGAAGGCATGAGCCCCTCCGAAGGCACCGAGGACGCGACGCCGGTTGCTCGCACCGTCAGCAGTGTCGTGCCCGACGCCACCGCGCTGAAGGCGCTCACCCATCCCGTCCGGCTGCGGATGCTCGGCATGCTGCGGCTCGACGGTCCCGCGACGGCCACGCAGCTGGCGGACCGGCTGGACCTCAACTCCGGCGCCACCAGCTACCACCTGCGACAGCTCGCGCAGCACGGCTTCATCGAGGAGGACGACGCCCGCGGCAGCAAGCGCGACCGGTGGTGGCGTGCCCGTCACCAGTCGACGCACTTCCTCAAGGACGACTCCACGCAGGAGCAGCGGGAGGCCGGGATCGCGTTCGCCCAGGCCGCCCTGACCGTGCAGACCGCCAACGCCCAGCGCGCGGTCCAGGAGTACCTCGAGCTGCCGCCGGAGTGGCAGGAGACGGCCGGATCGAGCGACCAGACTCTGGTGCTGACCGCGGCTCAGGCGCGCGCACTGCGTGACCGGTTGTACGACGTCGTGCGCGAGGTGGCCGAGCAGACGCCTGCGCTCGGCGGCCCTCGACCGGAGGGCACCGAGCTCTACACCGTTCAGGTCCAGGCCTTTCCGCAGCCGGGACGGATCACTCACCGGGACGAAGAGGCCCAGCCATGAGCCGTCGCAGGCCCTTTGCCGCGCTGGCTGTAGCAGAGACGTTCTCCATCGCGGGAACGCGGCTGTCGACCATCGCGATCCCGTGGCTGGTGCTCACCACGACCGGCAGTGCGTCGCTCACCGGGCTGGTCGCGTTCGCCGAGATGCTGCCGTACGTCCTGTCCAAGGCCTTGGGTGGGCCGCTGATCGATCGCGTGGGAGCCCGCCGCGTCGCCGTGTCGTGCGATGCGGTCTCGGTCCTGGTGGTCGGGCTCGTGCCGCTGCTGCACCTGCTCGGGGCGCTGACGTTCCCCCTGCTGCTCCCGATCGTCTTCGCGATGGGTGCCCTCCGTGGACCTTCCGACAGCGCCAAGTACTCGATGGTGCCGGACGTGGCGGAGCAGGCCGACATGCCGCTGGAGCGCGTGACCGGCGTCGCCGGGGTGATCGAGCGGCTCGGGACCACCGTCGGGGCCGGTCTCGCCGGCGGTCTGGTGGCGCTGGTCGGGCCGAGCCAGGCGCTGGCGGTCAACGCCGCGACCTTCGCCCTCGCCGCACTTCTGGTCCGGTGGGGCATCCCCGCCACGCCGCGACCGGCGGAGCCGGTGGCCACCGGCGCGTCGATCACGACCTACCGGGACGAGCTCGAGGATGGCTGGGACTTCCTGCGCAAGGACGCCGTGCTGGTCGGGATCGTCACGATGCTGGCGCTCACCAACCTGCTGGACCAGGCGTGGAGCTCGGTGGTGCTGCCGGTGTGGATCAAGGACGCTGGCCACGGCGCCGGCCTGCTGGGGCTGATGTTCGCGGTCTTCTCGGCGTGCTCGGTCGGGGGTGCCGCGCTGGCCGCCGCGCTGGGGGAGCGACTGCCTCGACTGCCGGTGTACGCGGTCGCGTTCCTGGTCACCGGGCTGCCGCGGTTCCTGGTCTACGCCCTCGACTCACCGGTCGCCGTCGTCATGGTCACGCTGGCGGTCGCCGGCTTCGCCTCGGGGTTCCTCAACCCGATCCTCGGCGCGGTGATCTTCGAGCGCATCCCGAAGCCGCTGATGGGCCGGGTGTCCTCGTTGAGCACCGCTCTGTGCTGGGTGGGTATCCCGTTCGGCGGCCTGGTCGGCGGTGCGCTCGTCACGCTGGCCGGCGTCCGGTGGGCGATGCTCGGTCTCGGCCTGGCCTACTTCGTGGTGACGCTGCTGCCGCTGGCCCGCCGCAGCTTCCGTGAGTTCGGCTCGGCCCCGCGGCGCGCGACGGCGGACGAGACAGCCGCCGAGGTCCGCGGCGACCAGCCCGTCGTTCCGGCGCCCTGACTGCGATCGGTGCTCCTGACGCGGTTCGAGCTGCGTCAGGAGCACCGATCTCGGTTCGATCCGAGGAGCGCCGCCGTCAGAAGGCGGCGGCGAGGACGTCCAGGCCCTCCAGCAGCAGCTCGTCGCTGATCACCAGCGGCGGCAGCAGCCGGATGACGTTGCCGTACGTGCCGCAGGTGAGGATCACGACGCCCTGCTCGTGGCACTTCTTCGCGACCGCGGCGGTCAGTGCGGCATCGGGCTCGGTCGTGCCGGGCTTGACGATCTCGATCGCCAGCATGCCGCCGCGCCCGCGGACGTCGCCGATCGCGGGGTTGGCCTGCTGCAGCTCGCGCAGCCGGCCGAGGGCGAGGTCCTCGATGTGCTGCGCGCGCTCGACGAGGTTCTCCTCGCGCATCGTCTCGATGGCCCCGAGTGCCGCGGCGCACGCGACCGGGTTGCCGCCGTACGTGCCGCCGAGGCCACCGGAGTGGACGGAGTCCATCAGCTCGGCGCGGCCGGTGACCGCAGCGAGCGGGAGTCCGCCGGCGATGCCCTTGGCGGTGGTGACGAGGTCCGGGACGACGCCCTCGTGGTCGGAGGCGAACCACGCGCCGGTGCGGGCGAACCCGCTCTGCACCTCGTCGGCGATCAGCACGATGCCGTTGTCGGTGCACCACGCTGCGATGGCGGCGAGGAACCCCGGAGCCGGGACGATGAAGCCGCCCTCACCCTGGATCGGCTCGATGATCAGCGCGGCGATGTCGGAGGCGCCGACGGCCTTCTCGGCGGCGAGGATCGCGCGCTGCGCGGCCTGCTCACCGGTCATGCCCTCCGGGTCGCGGAACGGGTAGGACGTCGGCACCCGGTAGACGTCGGACGCGAACGGACCGAAGCCCTTCTTGTACGGCATCGCCTTGGCTGTGAGCGCCATCGTCAGGTTGGTCCGGCCGTGGTAAGCGTGGTCGACCGCGACGACGGCCTGCCGGCCGGTGGCGTACCTGGCGATCTTCACGGCGTTCTCGACGGCCTCGGCGCCGGAGTTGAACAGCGCGGACTTCTTCGCGTGGTCGCCGGGGGTGAGCTCGGCGAGCTGCTCGCAGACCTGCACGTACCCCTCGTACGGGCTGATCATGAAGCACGTGTGGGTGATGTCGGCGACCTGCCGCTGCACGCCCTCGACGACGCGCGGCGCGGACGAGCCGACCGTCGTCACCGCGATGCCCGACCCGAGGTCGATCAGCAGGTTGCCGTCGACGTCCTCGATGATCCCGCCGGACGCGCGCGCGGCGTACACGGGCATCACGGAGCCGACGCCACCGGCGACGACGTTCGCACGGCGGGCGGCCAGCTCCTGCGAGCGGGGACCGGGCAGGGCGGTCTTGATCTCTCGGCGCTGCGGGACCTCGGTGGTCACGGCGGTCATGGGGGCTCCTTCCGACATGCCGGCTCAGACCGGGTCATCCTCCCACCGCCGGTCGAGCGCCGACACCGGGGCCGCGTGCAGGGCCTCAGCCCGTCGGCAGGGTGTCGGCGTCCGCGCGGGTCCCGAGCCGCGCCAGGACGTCGTCGTGCAGCAGGCCGTTGGTCGACAGCGCGTTGCCGCTCCAGCAGCCCTCGCGACCGTCCAGACCGGTGAACCGGCCGCCCGCCTCCTGCACGATCGGGACCAGGGCGGCCATGTCGTACACCGCGAGCTCGGGCTCGGGGGCGATGTCGACGGCGCCCTCGGCTACCAGCATGTGCGACCAGAAGTCGCCGTACGCCCGGGTGCGCCAGCAGTCGTCCATCAGGTCGAGCAGCTGGTCACGGCGACCGACCTTCGCCCACCCGCCGAGTGAGGAGTACGACATCGACGCATCGGAGACCCTCGACACCTTGGAGACACCGATGCGCTTGGCCGAGGACAGGCTCCGACCGGTCCACGCGCCCGAGCCCGTGGCGGCCCACCAGCGCCGGTTCAGGGCCGGTGCGGCGACCAGACCGAGGACCGGCTTCTCGTCGACGACCAGGCCGATCAGGGTCGCCCACACGGGCACGCCCCGGACGAAGTTCTTGGTGCCGTCGATCGGGTCGATCACCCAGCGCCGTGGCCCGTGGCCGGTGGTCTCGAACTCCTCGCCGGAGACCGCGTCGCGGGGGCGGGTCCGCTTCAGCTGACCGCGGATCAGCTCCTCGGCCGCGAGGTCGGCGTCGGAGACGGGGGAGAGGTCCGGCTTGGTCTCCACGACCAGGTCGCTCGCCTTGAACCGCCTGGTGGTGGTGGATTCGACCGCGTCCGCCAGCACGTGGGCCAGGCGGAGGTCGTCGTCGTACGTCGGCACCCGGCCGACCGTAGCCGAACCGGGGCGTCCGTCAGCGCACTTCGGGCTCAACCCCGTCTGCGTCGCGGGTCAGCAGCCAGGCCTGGTGCAGCGTCACGATCGCCGCCACCCAGCCGAGGCCGAGCACCCACCCCGCACAGACGTCCGTCAACCAGTGATGCCCGAGGAAGACGCGCGACAGACCCATGGCGAGCGCCCACAGTGCGCAGAGTGCCACCACCAGCGCGCGGAGCCAGGGCCGCAGGACCGCGCGCAGCAGCAGGTAGCCGACGATCCCGGCCAGGACGGTCGCCATCAGGGCGTGGCCGCTCGGGAAGGACGGGGACGACTCGTACGGCGGCACGGCGTCGCGCAGCGGCGGCCGAGCCCGACCGATGACCGCCTTCCCGACGGACGTCATGGCGAGCCCGCCGGCGAGGCCGATGGCACCGAGCACCAGCGGCTCCACGCTGCGCCGCCACAGCGCGACCGCCAGCAGGATCACGCCGGCGATCACCGGGAACCACAGGGGGCCGCCGAGGTCGGTGAACCAGGTGACAGCCTCCTTGTTGGCCGGGGTCCGCATCCGCTCGGCGGAACGCAGGACGGGTTGGTCCAGGCCGGCGAGATGCCCGCCGTCCTCGACCGACTCGTACACCTGCGCGGCAGACGCGGTCAGTCCCAGGCTGAGCACGACTCCGAGGACGAGTAGGGCGAGCACGACGATGTGCTCGCGCAGCCAGTCCCGACGGGCGGCCACCGGTCGGACGGCCTTGTCGACGACGAAGCGGGCGGCGCGGCGGCCGGGTGTGCGCGACGACACCCCTGACGACGTCGCGGGCGGAGGCACGAGCCCGGCTACTCGGACTCACCCGAGCGGGATCGCAGCAGCCGGCGCAACGACTCCAGCCGAGAGGGCCCGGCCGGGCCGGCGTGGCCCTCCGCCACCCAGTCGTCCAGGGCGCACTCCTCCTCGTCGTGAGTGCAACCGCGCGGGCACTCGGCGGTGCCCGGTTCCAGGTCGGGGAAGAGCTTGACGATCTTCGTCGGGTCGACGTGGGCGAGGCCGAACGAGCGGACGCCGGGGGTGTCGACCACCCACCCTCCGTCCTTCAGCGCCAGCGCGACGGCCGACGTGGAGGTGTGCCGCCCGCGGCCGGTGACGGCGTTCACGTGGCCGATGGCCCGCTCCGAGCCCGGCACGAGCGCGTTGACCAGGGTCGACTTGCCGACACCGGAGTGACCGACCAGGACGCTGACGCGGTCGACCAGCTGCTCGTGGACCTCCTCGAGACCGGCGATGCCGTCCTGGGTGACCGAGGTGACGACGTACGGCACGTCCAGCGGCGCGTACCGGCTCAGGAAGTCCTCGGCGGGGCGCAGGTCCGCCTTGGTGAGGACGAGCAGCGGGTCCATGCCGGCGTCGTACGCGGCGACGAGGCAGCGGTCGACCATGCGGGGGCGTGGCTCGGGGTCGGCGAGCGCGGTGACGATGACGAGCTGGTCGGCGTTGGCGACGATGACGCGTTCGACGGGGTCGGTGTCGTCGGCCGTGCGGCGCAGCACGCTGCTGCGCTCCTCGATGCGGACGATGCGCGCGAGCGTGCCCTCGGCCCCGCTGGTGTCACCGACGAGCGCCACCCGGTCGCCCACGACGATGCTCTGCCGGCCCAGCTCCCTGGCCCGCATGGCGATGACCGTCCGGCCGTCCACGAGCACCGTCCGGCGCCCGCGGTCGACGCCGGTGACGAAGCCGATGACGGCGTCCTTGTGGGCGGGCCGTTCCTTCGTGCGGGGCCGAGAACCCTTGCGGTTCGGACGAATTCGTACGTCGCTCTCGTCGTAGCGGCGAGCCGACGTCACGGGCGCGTCCTCACGCCCGCCCCAGCAGGGCGGTCCAGCGTTCGGTGAAGTCGGGCAGGGTCTTTCCGGTGGTGGCGACGTCCTGGATGACGATGCCCGGCACGCGGAGTCCGAGCACCGCGGCGGCCATCGCCATCCGGTGGTCGCCGTAGGTGTGCATCAGGCCGCCGTGCAGCCGCCGCGGGTGGATGACGAGGCCGTCCTCGGTCTCGTCGCAGTCGCCGCCGAGCCGGCGCAGCTCGGTGCTGATCGCCGCCAGGCGGTCGGTCTCGTGCCCGCGCAGGTGGGCGATGCCCCGCAGCCGCGAGGGCGACGACGCGAGCGCGGCGACCGCGGCGACGACCGGCGTGAGCTCGCCGACGTCGTGCAGGTCGATGTCCACACCCTCGACGGCACCGGAACCGCGGACGGTGAGGCCGTCGCGGCCGAGGCTCACCTCGGCACCCATCGCGTCGAGGATGTCGCGGATGGCGTCTCCGGCCTGCGTCGTGAACTGCGGCCAGGACGGAACGCGCACCGTTCCGCCGACCACCAGCGCCGCCGCGACGAACGGTGCCGCGTTGGACAGGTCGGGCTCGACCTCCACATCGAGGGAGTGGATCTCCGACGGTTCGACCCGCCAGGCGTTGGCGTCGCCGTCGTCCACGACCACGCCGGCGTCCCGCAGCGCCTCCACCGTCATGTCGACGTGCGGCTGGGACGGCAGCGGCTTGCCCTCGTGGACGACCGTGACGCCGGTGTCGAACCGTGCCCCCGCCAGCAGGAGGGCGGAGACGAACTGGGAGGACGCCGAGGCGTCCATCACGACCGTGCCGCCCGCGACCGATCCGGTGCCGTGGACCGTGAACGGCAGGCACGGCGTACCCGCGTCCTCGATCTCGACACCGAGTGAGCGCAGCGCGTGCAGCACTGGTCCCATCGGCCGCGAGCGTGCGTGCTCGTCGCCGTCGAAGGCGACCGGTCCGCGAGCAAGGGCCGCGACCGGCGGGACGAACCGCATGACCGTGCCCGCCAGCCCGGTGGCGACGCTGGCCGGCCCGCGCAGCTCGCCGGGCCGGACCAGCCAGTCACCACCGACGTCCGAGATGTCCGTCCCGAGGCGGCGCAGTGCCTCGGCCATGAGCAGGGTGTCGCGCGAGCGCAACGGCCGGCGCAGCAGGCTCTCGTCGCCGGCGAGGGCGGCGAGCACCAGGTACCTGTTGGTCAAGGACTTGCTGCCCGGGACGGTCACCGTCGCGTCGATCGGCGCCTCGGCGTACGGGGCGGGCCAGTCGGCGTCGACGGTGGCGGGCGATGGTCGAGCAGGCATCAGGGCAGTGAGCTCCCCGCCTGGGTCGCGAGCAGCTTCGCCTCACGACGCGCCGCGCGGGCGGCTCGCCGGGCACCACGGCGCGACTGGTCGGCGCCCTGGGCGGCCCGCCAGCGCAGGCTCGGCTTGCCGGCCGTGTCGACGGCGGCCAGGATCACGCCGCCGAGGATGGCGGCGTTGCGGAAGAAGCCGGACTTCTTCTGCGCCTTGCGCGCCGGGTCGGTCTCGGCCCAGAACCCCTCGTGCACGTAGGTGCTGGGGCCCATGAGCGCGCCGACCAGGACCGCGGCGGGGCGCGGGAACCGGCCGGTGCCCAGCAGCGCGGCACCCACCAGCTGGGCGCCGCCGACCCCGCGGACGATCAGCTCCGGGTCGTTGGGTACGCCCGTCTCCTTGGCGGCCTTCTCGACGAACGGTGCGAGCTCCTCGGCGTGCGCCTTGGGCGTGCGCACATTGTTGAGGCCCTCGTAGACGAAGTACGAGGCGAGCAGGGGACGTGCCAGGCGACGAACGAGCATGCGTTCCACTCCTTGCGTGGGTCGGGGGTGCTTCTCCTGGGCCTACGGTATGCCCGCGCGGCGTCCGGGCGGGAGATGAGTCCGTGGACGCGCCTATGCTCGCCATCATGTGCGGCCGCTATGCCTCGAGCGCGAGCGCCGAGGACCTGATCGACGAGTTCGACATCGACGAGGACCGCTTGGAGGAGGCCACCCGCAGCGTCCTGGTCAACCCGCAGGACCCGCCGGTGGGTGAGCCGGACTTCAACGTGGCGCCCACCAAGCAGACCCCGGTCGTCCTGACCCGCAGGCCGCGGGGCGACGCCGACGGCGACCCGACCCGTCAGCTCCGGCTGCTCACCTGGGGACTGGTGCCGCCGTGGTCGAAGGACGTCAAGGTCGGCACGCGCATGATCAACGCCCGGTCGGAGGACATCCTGGGCAGCCGGGCGTACGCCAAGGCGGCCATCTCCCGGCGCTGCCTGATCCCCGCCGACGGCTGGTACGAGTGGCAGGCCAGCCCGACCGCGGTCGACGCGAAGGGGAAGCCGCGCAAGCAGCCGTTCTACGTCCGCCGCGCGGACGGGGACCGCATCGCCTTCGCCGGGGTGTACGAGTTCTGGAAGGACCGCAGCAAGGAACCCGACGACCCGCTCGCCTGGCTCGCCTCGTACGCGATCATCACCACCGCCGCGGAGCCCGGGCTGGACCGGATCCACGACCGGCAGCCCATGGTCCTGGACCGCGGGGACTGGCAGGCGTGGCTGGATCCGGGGCAGAAGGACCCGGACGTCGTCGAGCGACTCCTGCAGGGCGCGCCGCCGGGGCGGTTCGAGGCCTGGCCGGTCAGCCGGGCCGTCAGCAGCAACCGCAACAACGGGCCCGCGCTCGTCGATCCGGTGGGTCAGGAGGAGCTCGACGGCGTCGTCGACCCGATGACCGGCGAAGTCATCGGGGCGCGCTAGTCGTGGCGGTCCGGGAGATCGAGACGCCGGTCGGGACGGCCCGCGCCCATGTGCTGCGGGCCGGCGACCCCCGGGGCTCGGTCGTGCTCAGCCACGGTGCCGGCGGCGGCATCGGCGCCAAGGACCTGGAGGCGCTGCGGGCGATCGTCGACGAGGGCTGGACGTACGTGCTGGTCGAGCAGCCGTGGCGGGTGGCGGGCAAGCGGCTGGCACCTCCACCGGCGACACTGGACCGGGCGTGGCTACCGGTGATGGCCGCCCTGACCTCGGGGCGCTGGAGGCTGCCGAGGCCGCTGGTCCAGGGTGGGCGCTCGGCCGGTGCCCGGGTCGGGTGCCGTACGGCCGTCCAGGTCGGTGCGGACGCCGTCCTCGCGCTGTCGTTCCCGCTGCACCCGCCGGGCCGGCCGGAGAGCTCGCGGGCGGCCGAGGCGCGGCTGGTGCTCGACGCCGGCCTCCCGTTCGCCGTCGTGCAGGGTGACCGCGACCCGTTCGGATCACCCGAGGACGTCCGCGAGGCGCTCGGCGCGCGGGCCCACGTGTTCCGGGCGCGCGGCGACCACAGCTTCAGCAAGCACCCCGAGGACGTCGTCGACGAGGTGCGTTCCTGGCTCAACACCCTCTCGGCCTGATCGCACGCAGGCATAGCCTGGCCGCATGGCGCTCACGATCGGGTACAAGGCATCAGCCGAGCAGTTCGACCCCCGCGAGCTCGTCGAGCTCGCCGTCCATGCCGAGTCGGTGGGGCTGGACTCGGCGTTCGCCTCCGACCACTTCCAGCCGTGGAGGCACAACGGCGGTCACGCCCCGCACGCCCTGACCTGGCTCGCGGCTGCAGGGGAGCGGACCGAGCGGATCCGGCTCGGCACCTCGGTCCTCACCCCGACGTTCCGGTACAACCCGGCGGTTCTCGCCCAGACGTTCGCCACCCTCGGCTGCCTCTACCCGGGTCGGGTGATTCTCGGGGTCGGCACCGGTGAGGCCCTCAACGAGATCGCCGTCGGCCAGCAGGAGTGGCCGGAGTTCAAGGAGCGGTTCGGCCGGCTGCGGGAGTCCGTACGGCTGATGCGACGGCTGTGGACCCAGGAGCGGGTGACCTTCGAGGGCGACTACTACCGCACCTCGGACGCCACGATCTACGACCGCCCCGACGAGCCGATCCCGGTGTACGTCGCCGCCGGCGGTCCGACCGTGGCGAAGTACGCGGGCCGGATGGGCGACGGGATGATCTGCACCTCCGGGAAGGGTCGCGAGCTGTACGCCGACCAGCTCGTGCCGGCGATGCACGACGGCATGGCGGCCGGCGAGCGGGACGCCGGATCGGTGGAGCAGCTGCTCGAGGTCAAGGTGTCCTACGACACCGACCCCGACCAGGCGCTGGAGAACACCCGGTTCTGGGCGCCGCTGTCGCTGACCGCGGAGCAGAAGCACTCGGTGCACGACCCGCAGGAGATGGAGCGCGTCGCCGACGAGCTACCGATCGAGCAGGTCGCCTCGCGGTGGATCGTCGCCTCGGAGCCGGAGACCGTGGTCGAGCAGCTCAAGCCGTACCTGGACCTCGGCTTCAGCCACCTGGTCTTCCACGCGCCGGGGCACGACCAGCGGCGGTTCCTCGACCAGTTCTCGCGCGACGTCGTCCCGCTGCTGCGGGAGCAGTCGGCCTAGAGCGCACCGCCGGCAGCCGTCGGCGCGGAGCTGTCCTCGCCCTGGTCGCCGACGCGCTCGCGGGCCAGGTGGTCCTCGATCTGGAACCAGTCCTTGCCGGCGCGCTCGGCGATCGTGAGCAGCGTGTTCATGGCGGCGACCTCCTCGACCTGCTCCTTGAGGAACCAGAGCATGAACTGCTCGCCGAGGACGTCACCCTCGGACCGGGCTGCTCGGAAGAGGGCCTCGATCTGGGTCGTGACGATCTTCTCCTGGGACAGCGCCAGGGCGATCGGCTCGGTCGGCGCCTCGAAGTCGCCGCGCACCTCGTCGACGCCGGGGATGCGGACGCCCCAGTCGCGGTCGAGGAGGTACCGCACGATCATCATGGCGTGGTTGCGCTCCTCGACGGCCTGCGCGTAGAAGTGCGACGCCAGCCGGGGGAGGTCGTGGTCGTCGAACCACACCGCGATCGCGATGTACTGCTGCGAGGCGGTGAACTCATGCCGTACCTGGTCGCACAGCAGGTCACGGAAGCTCTGGGCGGTCTTGGCGCGAGGCATGCCGGAAAACGTACTGGTTCTCAGGCGGCCGCGGGAATGGGTGAACGCGTCGGCGGCGTTGACGCCGGTGTGCTCCTCGTGGGCACGCGCCGCTTGCCGACAGCAGAAGGAGCTCTCGTTGCTGCTCGCCGCCTGTACGCCGACCGGGTACCGCACCGATGGGGTGCGATCCGGCTCGGAGACGCCTGTGTCCGACCGAGGACTAAACTGGTCAGCGATGACTGACGAGTCCGTCTCCTCGGAGACACCGAACGACCGGACCACCGACGACGCCACCGTGGATGTCGCGGCCGAGACCCCTGCCGAGCGGGCCGCGCGCTTCGAGCGCGAGGCGATGCCCTTCCTGGACCAGCTGTACAGCGCCGCCCTGCGCACGACGCGCAACCCGAGCGACGCCGAGGACCTGGTGCAGGAGACGTTCGCCAAGGCGTACGCCGCGTTCCACCAGTACAAGCCCGGCACCAACCTCAAGGCCTGGCTGTACCGGATCCTCACGAACACCTACATCAACACCTACCGCAAGAAGCAGCGGCAGCCGCAGCAGTCCGACTCCTCCGACATCGAGGACTACCAGCTGGCCCGCGCCGAGGCGCACAGCTCCAGCGGGCTGCGCTCGGCCGAGGTCGAGGCTCTGGACCACCTGCCGGACGCCGACGTGAAGCGGGCCCTGCAGCAGCTGCCCGACGACTTCCGGATGGCGGTCTACCTCGCCGATGTCGAGGGGTTCGCGTACAAGGAGATCGCCGAGATCATGGAGACTCCGATCGGCACCGTCATGTCGCGGCTGCACCGCGGCCGTCGCCAGCTGCGCGAGCTGCTGACGGACTACGCCCTGGAGCGTGGCTTCATCCGTGAGGGAGCGCCGTCGTGACCAAGCCCGAGTGCCAGGCCGTCATGGAGCAGATCTACGCCTACCTGGACGGCGAGCTCGACCGCGCGTCGCAGGAGCGGCTCAAGCACCACCTGCTGGAGTGCCCGCCTTGCGTGGATGAGTACGAGCGGGACCTGCTGCTGAAGTCGCTGCTGCAGCGCTCCTGCGCGTGCGAGGAGGCGCCCACCGCGCTGCGCGCCCAGATCATGACGCGCATCTCCATCACCGTCACGAGCGTGCAGGTCGAGCGCGACTGACCACACGCGTACCAACAACGCAGCCCCCGCAGGTGCCGATGCACCTCGGGGGCTGTGTCGTAGGACAGCCGGTCGCCGGCCGCCTGCTCAAGCGTTGGGCTTCTTGCCGTGGTTCGAGGCCTTGCCCTTGCGCGAGCGGCGCTTGCGTGCGCGCTTGCTCATGTGATGCTCCCTGCTTGGTGGAACCCCGGACAGGCCAGGGCGAACCGAGGTAGTGTCCCACAGGTCGCGCGGTGGAGGACAACTGCGCACCTGAGAGATTCCTGGCGACTTCTAGGGCGTCCAGGTAAAGTAGTCGTATGTCTCGTCATGGGTCGGCGAGACCACGAGGCCACGTCCCCCCGCGTGGCCTGGAGGAGGAACGTCATGTGGTCGCTTCTGGCGTCAATGCTCGGCATGCACAACGGTCACGTCCAGCAGTTGTCCCAGGGCACCGTTAGCTGGGAGCCGTAAACGCGAGGCCGCGCCTCGGTGTCCGCATCTCTGCTGGGGAGGAACGGCCATTAAACCCACCTCTGTATGGCTTTATGTTTTTGCGCTGACCGCGTGTCTTGTTGCCGGAATTGTCGGATCGATCATCGGCACCGATCAGCGGCTAGACTTTGGTGCGGTTCTTGCGCTGACTTTCATGGGCATGTGTGGAGAATTGTTGAGGGCGCGTCAAGTGTCCGGCAACATGGGCGTTGCACTCACCGCAATCGTTCTTATTGCGGCCGTCGGATTGGTGGGTGCCGTTGGCGCGGCGGTCATCGGATTCGCTACTTCGCTCTTGGCCTTTCGGAAGCAGCAACGCGTCGGTCGATCATTTAACGCGGTACAGTCCGGGCTCATTGGATTAACCGGTGGATTCTGCTATTTTGCATTCGGCGGTCAGTCCCCCGGGGCGATAGATCCAGGTCCGGCTGGAATTTCCATTAGGATGTTGGCGCCCATGGTTGGGGCGGCTGGCATCATGCTTTTGGTCAACGCGATGCTCCTCGGCGGCGTCCTGCGGATCACGACACAGGCACTTCTCCGCGTGGCGATCTTGGATGTTGTGCGCGCCGGCGGTCTCACCTATATCGGCCATGGCTTGGTAGCCTTTCTATTTGCGTTCTTATGGCAGATAGACGGGCTCGGCCCTGTCTCGATCGTCTTGGTGGTTGCGCCGCTGCTACTAGCGCAATGGTCCATCCAGCAAATGCTCGCTGAGGAGGATGCGCGGCTGCGAACCACGCGTACGCTGGTAGCCGCCGTCGAAGCGCGCCACCCGTCCATCAAGGGTACGAGTAGCGCGGTGGCGAGTATCGCTGCACTGATTGGTGAAGAGCGTAAGTTGCGACCAAAACAACTTGATGCGCTTAAATTTGCCGCAGTTCTTCACGATATCGGTCTTGTCGCGCCAGCACTACAGCAGAGCCGTATTGACGGTCGTTTGACTGCCGCCGATCTCAGGCAGATTCGCTCTCACCCAGATCGCGGGGTCGCGATGATCGAGGACATCGACTTCTTGAAAGAGAGCGTCGCTGCAATTCGCCACCATCACGAGAGGTGGGATGGGCGCGGCTATCCAGATGGCTTAGCCGGTTCGGCTATCCCGTTGCTCGCCCGGATTATCGCTGTTGGTGACACGTACGTAGCTGTGAGGCGAGGGCGAGCGGACGTAACTATAGACGAAACGTTGCGGATTCTACGGGCGCGCAGCGGCACACATCTCGACCCATCGCTTGTCGAATCTCTCGGCCGTATCGCTGATCGAGGTCGTATCGAGCGGAAGAGCTTTGGTCTGTCGCAAGCGGTAGCCCCTGATCACAATGATCCTGGAGTAAGTGACTTGATCACCTCAGGTCATGTCGCTGTGACGGTACGGTGATCAGCGTCAGCGATCGCGCCGCAGGGAGAATTGCCGATCTGTGGGCGACTTCCTCAGCCGCCGTAGTGATCAGTGCAAGCGTCTTGGCGCTCGTGAGCGGCCCAACACGTACTACGAGCGGTGAAGTAGTTGTCTGTCTGTGCTTCTTCTTGCTTATGTATATTGGCGAATTACTCCGTCTCGGTGGCCTCGGACAGCGAGGCTTGTCACCTGTAGCGGTCGCCGGAGCAGTCGGACTAGCTTTCTCCACTAAACTGCCGAACGACGAACGTCTTACTTGCGGAGTCGCCACTGTCGTCGTCCTGACTACCGCCGCTCTCGTTGGAGGAGTAGCGACGCTATGGATTCGAGACCGACAGGAGGTCGACGTTCCCGCTTATGCAATTAGAATCTTGTACATAGCGCTAATTGCTTTCCTCTTTAGACAAGCTGAGTTCGCGACACAGGGAACTATGGCGAGTGAAACTGATAAGTGGGAATCATCGCGGTGGAAAGTTGCGTTAGCGATGCTGTGCATCGCAGGAGTTGGACATGTCGCAGAGACTTTGATGCAAGTTGCTTTACGGGTTGCTCGGAGTGGCCGCGGCCTATGGCGCATCTGTCGCGAAGACTTGATTGAGATGGTACCGGCGTCACTCGCCGCTGTTTCGACCGGCACGGTGGTCGCCCTAGGTATCAAACACCTTGGCGTCCTTGCATTGCCGCTGTTCATGGTCCCTCTAGTCCTGATGAGGTTTGCGATGCAGCGGCAGCAGCGAACCCAGACCGCTCGACGACAAGCGGTCGCTGCCTTATCGAGACTTACTGATCTCGCGGGCTATACAAATCAGGAACATGCCCAGCGAGTCTCCAGATTGGCGGCACTGGTAGGTCGCTTTATGCAGCTTTCCGACCAGCAAGTGGCCGACCTCGAAAGTGCTGCCTTGTTGCACGACATTGGCCAGGTCTCTTTGGGGGAACCGATTCCGGCCGGCGCTACCGTCGATGCTGCTCCGCGTGATCAACAACGCATTGCTGATGAGGGTGCGGAAATTGTAAGTCGTACCGGTGCGTCGGAGAGTGTCGTCGAGGTGGTGCGTCAACAAGCAGTTCCATTTCGGCGCCTGATCGAGGAGGGAGAGCCGCTTACGTTGTCGGCCCGCATCTTGAAGGTCTGCAATGCCTATGACGATTTCAGCAGCGGAAACGGAAGTAAACGCAACCAAGCCTTGCTTCGCCTTCGCCTCGGCCTAGGTTACGAGTACGACCCAGAGGTTGTCGAGGTGCTTGCCCGCGTGACGGGGGGCGGAAGCGAGCCGCCACTGGCGAGCAGTGCGGGTTCAGACACCGTGAGCCGAGCAATCTGGTAGGAATTTCTAGTACCATTGTTGCCGGCGCGCCGGGGCATGTGATGGAGGAACTGGGACGGTTCTACTGTGCCGCGCTGCCCGCCAGCACGGCACAATCAAAAGATGCGAATGCTGCATCTGATGGCGTACGGCCCGACGGACGAGAAGATCGAGCGGAACTGAAAGTGACCAGCCGGACAATCCGCACCCACGTGGTGGCGCTGTACATGATGTTTGAGGTGAAGAGCGGGTTCGACCTCGGGGCCGCCTACTCCAGGTGGAGATCGGGCCAGTGATGGCCAGCCCGATTGAGGCCCTGCGCGCGATCACTGCGCGGGCCGCGAGTACAGGTAGCGTCGACACAACCGAATGGCTCGATGACTGGCGTAAGCGGCCACGATCGCTCGCCGAAGCGCCGGGGATCGAGGCGGCCTGGGTTGGATGGGGTGAAGCCCGCGACGGTTTGCTTGAACTTGAGCCGTCATGCCGTCACACGGTGCGAGGAGTGGCACCGCACGTGGTCGAGAGCAATGACGATGGTCGGGGCGTGGCGGCGCACCGGCGCTCGGCAGATCGAGGCATCCGCGCGACCAACCTCCGCCGAGGCATCGCGCCCGCAGTGATTTGTACGAGCGGATGTCCCTGCACGAATCTGCCGCCAAGCTACTTCGGCGAGAAGGTGGACATCGAGTTGCACGCCTTCCTCGTCGACGAGCGGATTGCGATCGTCGGTGTACCTCAGGCGCGGGCGCCCGAGATGCATCATCTCCTAACCGTCGACCGGCGTGTGATCGCCAACGTCCAGACCTACATCGACAGCATCGCGTTCACCAGCCGGCCGGTGCTGCCGAGGGACCGGCGTCGGAACCTGCGGCCGACGTTGCGGCAGTTGCGGATCTTGCACCTGATGTCGTACGGGCTGACGGACGAGAAAATCGCGGCCGAGCTGAAGGTCACCAGCCGCACCGTTCGCAACGACGTCAGGAGTCTGTACGTGATGTTTGAGGTGCAGAGCCGGTTCGAGCTAGGCGCGGCGTACACGCGCTGGGTGGCTGGCGGATGACGAACGGATCTGGCGAGGCACACGCCTCGTCCGCGCTGGCACTCCTACGGTCCATCAGTGCGCGGGCATCGCGCGGCAAGCACGACGTGATGACGCCCGATGTACAGCAGGTGCTGCAACGCCGCGACGTAGTCCACGAACCCGGCATCGCGGACGTGTGGCTCGGCGATGCCGAGCACAACAGTGGGATGGCTCGGCTCGAGGCGTCCTGCAGGCACTCGCTCGACTCCGCGCGGGACGGCGCGTACGTCGTGATGGACGACGGACTTCGGGTGCTGCATGAGCGGTCGGCGCGCAGGGGCATCAGAAGTCGCGTGGTGGTACGAACCGCCCGATCCGCGGTGGTGTGTGCGTCGAGTTCCTGTCCATGCCAAGGCAGCTTCCTGGGTGAGAGCACGCCTGTTACGCCCATCAGCTTCCATCTCGTCGACGATCGGATCGCTCGGATCAAGACCAGCACGTCTGAACTCCCGGCCTCCGTGCTCGTGACTGACCACGTCGTCCTGTCCAACCTTCGGCAGGTGTTCAAGGGGATCATGCCGGTGAGCAAGCCGGTGCTGCCGAGGGATCGGCGTAGGGACCTGCGGCCGACGTTGCGGCAGCTGCGGATCCTGCACCTCATGTCCTACGGGCTGACGGACGAGAAGATCGCCGCCGAGCTGAAGGTCACCAGTCGGACGGTCCGCAACGACGTGGCTGGACTCAACGCGATGTTCGAGGTGCAGAGCCGGTTCGAGCTCGGCGCTGCGTACTCGCGGTGGATGGCGGGCCACTGATCGCGGACATCGCGAAGGGCGGCCACCCGGCGTACACCGGACGACCGCCCTCCGCGGGTAGGACTCAGGCCTTACCCGGCGAGGCCTCCACGTCGTCGTACGGGTCGGCGTCGTACGCCTGCACGCGCGGGTCGTCGGAGTCGACGAAGTAGTCCGCCTTCGCCGTCTCGTCGACGCCCTCGGGCACCTTCGCAGCGCGCAGCACGAGCGTGAGGACGACCGCGATCAGGACGTTGAGCACGAACGCCGTGAGGGCGATGTAACCCAGCTTGCCGATCACCGGGATCGTGTCGAGCGAGCCGCCGAAGTGCTTGGTGGCGGGGCTCTTGATGCCGTACGCCTGCCACGTGCCGTAGATCATCGCGACGGCCCAGCCGGCCAGCAGTGCCCACCGGTGCAGCCAGCGCGTGTAGAGGCCGACGACGATCGCGGGGAACGTCTGCAGGATCCAGATGCCGCCCAGCAGCTGGAAGTTGATCGCGTTCTGCTTGTCCATCGTGAAGACGAACACCAGCGCGAACAGCTTCACCACCAGCGAGGTGATCTTGGAGACCTTCGCCTCCTCGGCGACGGTCGCGTGGGGACGGATCCACTCCTTGTAGATGTTGCGCGTGAACGTGTTCGCCGCCGCGATCGACATGATCGCCGCCGGCACGAGGGCACCGATCGCGATCGCCGCGAACGCCACCCCGGCGAACCAGTCGGGGAACTGGTCCTCGAACAGCTGCGGGACGACCAGCTGGGCGTTGGGCTTGCCGTCCAGGCCGATCGGCTTCGTACCGGCCGCGATGGCGACCCAGCCGAGCAGCGCCAGCAGCGCGAGCACGAACGAGTACGCCGGCAGGATGGAGGCGTTGCGGCGGATCGTCGAACGGTTCTTGGACGAGAGCACCGCGGTGATCGAGTGCGGGTACATGAACAGTGCCATCGCCGACCCGAACGCCAGCGTCACGTACGCCCACTGCGCCTTCGGGCCCACGGTGTCCACGAACGGCGACGCCGGCCCGTACCCGGGCTTGGACGGCGGAGGCGTCGTCTCGGTCTTGGCGTGCACCGCGTCGAAGATGTGGCTCCAGCCACCGACCTTCGAGGGCAGGTAGATGATCGCGACGATGATCACCAGGTAGATCAGGATGTCCTTCACGAACGCGATGACGGCCGGGGCACGCAGACCGCTGGAGTAGGTGTACGCCGCGAGCACGCCGAACGCGATCAGCAGGGGCAGGTCCTTGGCCAGCCAGTTGCCGCTGCCACCGATGCCGGCGACCTCCAGGACGGCCTGGATACCGACCAGCTGCAGCGCGATGTACGGCATCAGCGCCACGAACCCGGTGACCGAGATCGCGAGCGACAGCGACCGGGAGCCGTAGCGGCCGCGGACGAAGTCGGCCGACGTGACGTACCCGTGCCGGTGGCTGATCGACCACAGCCGCGACATGAAGAAGAAGATGATCGGGTAGGCGACGATCGTGTACGGGACCGCGAAGAAGCCGGCCACGGCACCCGAGGCGAACATGGCGGCAGGAACGGCGACGAACGTGTACGCCGTGTACAGGTCACCGCCCAGCAGGAACCAGGTGATCCAGGTGCCGAACGAGCGACCACCCAGGCCCCACTCGTCCAGCGACTCCATCGACTCGGCACGCCGCCAGCGCGCTGCCATGAAGCCCATGACCGTCACGATCAGGAACAGCACGATGAGGACGGTCAGCGCGACGCCGTTGACGCCCGTGCCGGGCGTGGACGGGTTCGGCGCGAACGGAAGCTGTGCGGGCATCAGTGGTCACCCTCCGGGTCCAGGTGCGCCGACGTGCGCATGGGTACGTGCGGGCGCGCCTTCTTCACGAGGGCGTACGCGGCCAGCGTGCACGCCGAGCAGAGGAAGACCCACATCAGCTGGTACCAGATGAAGAACGGGAAGCCCCACAGGACGGGGTCCTTCTTGGCGTACCAGCCCACGGGGACGAGCGCGAGCATGGGGATGAGTAGTAGGACGCCCGCGACCCAGAGCAGGCCGGTGTTGGCCGGCGGTGCCTGGTCGGGGTTCTCGTGTTGGGTCACGAAAGGACCTCCAGAGGAGCCCGGACAGATGAACAAGCGCACGCTACCGGCGTGATCCCCGTCACAGGTCACATTTGGACGTCATTGCTCCCGGGGTGCCCCGGACAGGCGAGAGGGTCCGCCCCGCGGTGCGGAGCGGACCCTCATCGAGAGCCGGTGGAGCCGGTCAGCCCTTCTTCGTCTCGGCGAAGATCGTGGCGATCTCGTCGATCTTGGCGAGGAGCTGGTCGGCCGTGGCGACGTCCCAGCTGGCCTTGGTGCCGCCGGCGCCCGCGAGCTTGGTGGCCTCGTTGACCAGCGTGTGCAGCTGCGGGTACTTCTCGAAGTGCGGCGGCTTGAAGTAGTCGGTCCACAGCACCCACAGGTGGTGCTTGACCAGCTCGGAGCGCTGCTCCTTGATGATCGTCGCACGCATCTTGAAGTCGGCGTCGTCGGACTTCTCGGCGACCTTCTGGCAGATCGCCTTGACCGACTCGGCCTCGATGCGAGCCTGCGCCGGGTCGTACACACCGCAGGGCAGGTCGCAGTGTGCGCTGACCTCGATGGTGGGGGCGAACAAACGCTTGAGCATGTCTCAGACTCCCTTTCGCAGTGGCGGGCCGTTCGTCTCGAAACGTACCCCTGCCGCTGCTCGGCGAAAACCGGGGGTCCGGCCCGTGCGATGACGTCGCATCTGCACACCGCCCTACGGCCGATCGCCCTGGACGATCACCCTGGCGGCCCGTCAACGGCGGTGGACGAGATCTCGGAACGACCGTCGGGGGAGGCGCAGGAGGACGCGGGCGCGGACGGCCGCCGGCTCGATCGCGCCGAGCGTCCAGGAGTCGACGCCCTCACGCGGGTTGTCCGAGTCGAGCCACCACCGTCTGCCGTCACGCCTGCTGATCCGCTTGACGGCGACCGGACGAGGGCCGTGCGGTCCGGGTGGGAGGTCGACGACGTGCACGCGCCCCGGGACGACGCGGCCGCCGTGCAGGACGAGCAGCCGGTCGCCGTCGCGGTAGGTCGGCAGCATCGACCGGCCCCGCACGACGGCGACCCCGAGGCGCACCGTCAGTGATCGTTCCCGTGCAGCGGGTCCTCGATCGCCTCGCGCCGGTGCTCCTCCTCGGCGTGCAGCCGCGACAGGAACGCACGGGTGCGTTCGTGCTGCGGCCGGTTGATGACCTCCGCGGGCGGCCCGGACTCGACGACGACGCCGGCGTCCATGAACACCACCCGGTCGGCGACCTGTCGCGCGAACGACATCTCGTGCGTCACGACGATCATCGTCATGCCGTCCTGCGCGAGCTCGCGCATCACCGCCAGGACCTCGCCCACCAGCTCGGGGTCGAGGGCCGAGGTCGGCTCGTCGAAGAGCATCAGCTTGGGCTTCATCGCCAGGGCGCGCGCGATAGCGACGCGCTGCTGCTGGCCACCGGACAGCTGAGCCGGGAAGTGGGCGCAGTGCTCCTGCAGCCCGACCCGCTCCAGCAGCTCCAGCGCGGCCGCACGCGACTCGCCCTTGCCCTGCCCCTTGACCTGGACCGGGCCCTCCATGACGTTCTGCAGCGCCGTCATGTGCGGGAACAGGTTGAACCGCTGAAACACCATGCCGATGTCGCGCCGCTGAGCCGCGATGCGCTTGTCGTGCAGGCGGTGGAGCTGGCCGTTCCGGTCGTCGTACCCCATCAGGTCGCCGTCGATCCAGATGCGACCGCCGTCGATCGTCTCCAGCTGGTTGATGCAGCGCAGGAACGTCGTCTTGCCCGAACCGGACGGCCCGAGCAGGCAGACGACCTCACCCTCGCGGACGTCCAGGTCGATGCCCTTGAGGACCTCGTTGCCGTAGAACGCCTTGCTGACGTTGAGCGCCCGTACGAGCGGGACGTCGGACACCGCGCGGGTGTCAGCGGTGGTTGTCGTGTCGGTCATGTCAGGCGCCTCCCTCTCTGCTGCCCAGGCCGAGCATCCGCGTACGTCCCGGCGCGGTCGTCCCGAACCCACGGCCGAAGCGCCGCTCCAGGAAGTACTGACCGATCATCAGGATCGTGCAGACCACGAGGTACCAGGCGAAGCCGGCGACGTACGTCGGCATGATCTTCAGCGTGCGGCTGCCGACCACCGTGATCTGGTACCACAGCTCCGCGGTCACCGGGACGATCGACAGCAGCGAGGTGTCCTTCACCATGGCGATGGTCTCGTTGCCGGTCGGCGGCACGATCACGCGCATGGCCTGCGGCAGGATCACCCGACGCATGGCCTTGCCGTTGGACATGCCGAGCGCCTGAGCGGCCTCGGACTGCCCGCGGTCGACCGACTGGATGCCGGCCCGGGCGATCTCGGCCATGTAGGCGGCCTCGGAGAGCCCGAGGCCGAGGATGCCGATGATGATGCCGTTGCTGATGCTGTTCACGTCGAGCTGGTAGAACGTCAGGTCGTTGCTCATCCCGAACGCGCTGGTGATCTGCTGGCTGAACGGCAGACCGAAGTCCAGCTTCGGGTAGAGGTAGCCGACACCCGTACCGAGCATCGCCAGCAGCACCAGCCGCGGGATCGCGCGGAAGAACCACGTGTAGAGGAACGCGACCCCTCGCAGGACCGGGTTCTCCGACAGCCGCATCATCGCCAGCAGGATGCCGCCGACGATGCCGATGATCATGGCGCCGACGGTGCCGATGATCGTGCCCTGGATGAGTCCCTGGATGATCGGCTTGTAGTTCATCACCCGGAGGGCGAAGGGCAGGTCCCACCGCTCGTTGGTGACCAGCGAGCTGATGATCATCGCCACGAGCAGCGCGATGATCACGACGCCGACGTAGCGCCAGGGGTGACGGACGGGACGAGCCTCGATCTTGCCGGGGCGTGCTTCCTGGTCGACCGATGTACCGGCCGTCACGGGTTCACCTCGAAGGTGTCGATCGCGCCGGTCTCGTTGCCCCACTTCTTCAGGATCGTCTCGTAGACGGCGTCCTTCTTGATGGCGGTGAACCCGTCGGCGAGGGCCTGGCCGAAGGCGGTCTGGGCCTTGGGCACCACGACGCCGTAGGGAGCCGAGTCGTAGATGCTGCCGAGCGGCTCGAGCTGGCCGCCGGTCTGCTGCACCGCGTAGAGGCCGACCGGGGAGTCGGCGGCCATCGCGACGACCTTCCCGGAGACGAGGTCGGCGGTGACCTTGCTCTGGTCCTGCTCGACGACCTGCTTGATCGCGGGCTTGCCCGCGGCCGTGCACTGCTTGCTGCGGTTGGTCAGGTCATCGATCTGCGTCGTGCCCTTCTGGACCCCGATCGACAGACCACAGGCGTTGTCGGCGGAGACCTTCTCCGGGTTGCCCTTCTTGACCGCCCACTGCGTGCCGGCGTTGAAGTAGCTGACCATGGTCACCTCCTTCTTGCGCTCGTCGTTGATCGTGAACGAGGAGATGCTGGCGTCGTACTTGCCGCTCTTGACGCCGAGGATGAGCGAGTCGAAGCCGGCGGCCTGGAAGTTCACCTTCAGGCCGAGCTTGGCCGCGACGGCCTTGAGCAGATCGACGTCCATGCCCTCGATGGACTTGCCGTCCGCGCCGGTGAACTCGTTCGGGGCGTACGAGGCGTCGGTGCCGATCGTGAGCGTGCCCTTGGCCTTGATGTCGGCCGGGACCTTCGACGCCAGGGCCGAGTCCGCCGAGACCTCGGTCGTCGGGTCGGCGGGAGCGCTGGACTGTCCGCCGCCGGAGTCCAGCGAGTCGGACCCGCAGGCGCTGAGGGCGAGCGCGAGGGAGGCGGCGGCTGCCATACCGAGAGCGCTGGTGGCGCGGTTGCGTCGAGCGAGCATGATGGGGGGTTCCTTCCACGGAGCCGTGCGTGACTGGCCAGCATCCTGCCATTGCGCGGCGACCACGATGTGGGCGACTGTTGAACGTGACGTCACCGTGACCGGACTCGACGTCCGTCCCCGGGCCGATGTTCACCCTCTGGTCGTCCGACGAGGCGCGCGGGTGGCTACCGGGCGGTTAAGGTGACCGGCGTGTCGCTGACTATCTCCGTGATCGGGACGGGCTACCTCGGAGCCGTCCACGCCGCCTGTATGGCCCACCTCGGCCACCGGGTCATCGCCGTGGACAGCGACGAGGCCAAGATCGAGGCGCTGGCCGCGGGCAAGCCGGCGATCTTCGAGCCGGGCCTGGACGAGCTGCTCGCCGAGGTGCTGCCCACGGGCCGCCTCACCTTCACCACCGACTACGCGCAGGTGGCCGAGGCGCAGGTCCACTTCGTCTGCGTGGGGACCCCGCAGCTGGCCGGCGAGAACGCCGCCGACACCACCTACGTGTTCTCCGCCGGGCGCTCCCTCGCGCCGTACCTGGACGAGGGCAGCCTGGTCGTCGGCAAGTCGACCGTCCCGGTGGGGACGGCTGCCGCGCTCAAGCGCACCCTCCAGGACGGCGCTCCGGCCGGTGTCGAGGTCCGGCTGGCGTGGAACCCCGAGTTCCTGCGTGAGGGGTTCGCGATCGAGGACACCGTCACACCCGACCGCTTCGTGTACGGCGTCGAGGGCTCGCACGCCGACGACGACGTCGCGCTGCTGGACCAGGTGTACGAGCGGCCGCTCTCGACGGGGACGCCCCGGCTGGTGATGGACTACCCGACGGCCGAGCTGGTCAAGGTCGCGGCCAACGCCTTCCTCGCAACCAAGATCTCGTTCATCAACGCGATGTCCGAGGTGTGCGAGGCCGCCGGCGGCGACGTGGTGCGGCTGGCCGAGGCCATCGGCCACGACGACCGCATCGGCAGCAGGTTCCTCGGTGCCGGGGTCGGCTTCGGCGGCGGTTGCCTGCCCAAGGACATCCGCGCCTTCATGGCCCGCGCCGGCGAGCTCGGCGCCGACCAGGCGCTGACGTTCCTGCGCGAGGTCGACTCGATCAACCTGCGCCGCCGGGCTCGGATGATCGACCTGGCTCGCGAGGAGTGCGGCGGCACGCTGGCCGGTCGGGCCGTCGCCGTGCTGGGCGCGGCGTTCAAGCCCAACAGCGACGACATCCGGGACTCGCCGGCGCTCGACGTGGCCGAGATGGCCCGCGCGGCCGGAGCCGAGGTGCGCGTGCACGACCCCAAGGCGCTGCCGGTGGCGCGCAAGCACCGCGCCGACCTCACCTACGCGGACACGGTCGAGGAGGCCGTGGCCGGCGCCCACGTCGTCCTGCACCTCACCGAGTGGCAGGACTACCGGGACCTCGACCCGGCCCGCCTCACGCCCCTCGTTCGCAAGCCCGTCGTGATCGACGGACGGAACAAGCTCGACCCGGCTCGGTGGCGTGCGGCCGGCTGGACCTACCGCGCGCTGGGCCGACCGCACGCCTGACCCGAGGTCCGCTGGGACCAGTGGCGGCGCCACCGGTCCCAGCGGCGCCACCGGTCTCAGCGACGCCGCGCGGCCTCCTGGACACCGTTGCGGGCCCGCCGGACCACCTCGAGGACGTCGCGTCGTACGGCGTCGGTCGTCCGCCGGTCGCGGCTGAGACGGCGCGCCTCGTGCCGCAGCTCGTGCAGGGCGGTCTCGATCTCGCCGAGCAGTCCCGCGTCCGCCGAGTACGACGCACGGTCGAAGCCGCCGCCCGCCGGTCGTGCCGTGCGCCGGGCGTCCCTCGCCGCCTGCTTGAGCTCGGCCCGCAGGTCGGCCGCGCCGCCGCGGACCCGCTCCCGAACCTCGTCGGCCAGGCGCTGCGCCGAGCGTTCCAGGTCCTGCTCCAGGTGACCCAGGTCGTCCCGGCGGTCCGCGACCTCGGCCCGACCCGAGTCCGTGATGGCGTACGTCGCCTTGCGGCCCTCGTCGGTCCGGGTGACCAGGCCCTCCTCCTCCAGCTTGGCCAGCCGCGGGTACACCGTGCCGGCGCTCGGGGTGTACAAGCCGTCGAACCGTTCCTCCAGGTCGCGCATCACCTCGTACCCGTGCCGTGGGCCGTCGGCGAGCAGCGCCAGGAGGTACAGCCGTAGCTGGCCGTGGGCGAAGACCGGGCTCATGACGGGCCCCGCTCGCCGCCGGCGCGCCGTAACGGAACCCGTACGGGACGGGCGGGAGGCGCGACGACGGGATGTCGCGCGCGGCCGGCCGACCGCGCCGGCACGAGGGTCGCCAGCCGGAGCGCGTTGGGCATGAAGACGGCGTTCACGCCTGCTCCTGCGCCGTGCGGTCGGTCGGGCGGGCGTCGTCGGGGGAGCGCAGGACGACGACGTCGCCGGACACCGAGGTCGCCTTGAGCCGGAGTGCGCCGTCGCCCTGATGCAGCGAACCGCCGCGCTGGCCGATGTGGTTGCCGCCCAGCTGGGCTCCGTCGACGATGGCGGCGCCGCTGATCGTGCTCACCTTGAGGTCGTACCCGTCGCCCAGCGGCATCCGGATGGTGACGTCGCCCGACACCGAGTTGCTGGTGATGCGGACGCGGTCGTTGGTGAGGTCCAGGGTGATGTCGCCACTGACGGTGTTGAGGTCGATGGGGTCCAGCGTGCTGTCGTGCACGGTGATGCCGCCCGACACGGTCCCCGCCCGCAGCTCGCCCGACAGGTGGTGCGCCTCGATGACCCCCGACACGGTGTTGATGACGATGTCGCCATCGAGCGCGTCGACCGTCACCTCTCCGTTGACCGTGTTGATCTTGGCGTCGGCGTCGAGGTTGCCGACCACCGCGCCCGCGCTGACGGTCGACACCGACGCCTCGGCGTCGCGCGGGATCGACACGCTGATGCGGGCCTTGTGCCGCTGGACGGTCCGGCCGAAGCCCTTGATCGCCTCCCAGACGTTCTGGCCGTCGCCCTTGACATGCAGGATCTTCAGCGCGCTGCCGTCCCACCGCACCTGGAGCGGCCGGCCGGAGACCTCGTACACCTCGACCCGTGCGGTGGGGGAGTCGTCGTGGGTGACGACGTCCACGTGGCCACCGATGAGCCCGACGGTGAGCGACCGTACGCGCTCGTTCTCGTCGCCGATGTCGAGGACCCGCGGCCCCTCGATCTCCCACTTCTGCGCCATGAGCTGCTCCCCTTCGAGTCATACGCGATGTATCGCGATCGGTGAAGTGACGATATATCGCGTCAACAAGGAGAGTCAAGATATATCGCGAGTGTGGCTTGCGGCCGGCCGAGCCCCATCTGCCCCCGAACCTCTTGGCCGAGTGCGCGTGTCCTGCTGGTTGCGGTGTGAAATTCCAGCAGGACACGCGCACTCGACCGGTGTGGCGGGCAGGACGCGCGCACTCGGCCGGCGAAGCAGGACGCGCGCAGTCGGCCGGGCAGGTCAGAGCGCGAGCCACTCCTGCCAGCCGGCGTGCAGGACCAGCCAGGCGATCAGGCCGTAGCCGGCCTGACCGGGGTGGAAGCCGTCGCCGGCGGCGAGGTCGGACTGCCACTGCTCGTGGCCCAGCAGCGGTCGGTAGCAGTCGACGTAGGTGACGCGGCGGCGCGAGCAGACGTCGGCCTGCGCGTCGACCAGGGTCTCCAGGCGGTTGTTGATCTCGGAGTCTGCGGTCGGTGGCGGCCCGACGACGTACGTGGCGATGCCGGTGGTCGCGGCGTCGTCGAGGATGTTGGCGAGGTTGAGGCGCGAGCGGGCGGTCGTCATGCCCTGGTGGATGTCGTTGGTGCCGAAGCTGACCACCAGGCGCCGCTCGTTGCTGCGCGCCCACCGGGGCGTGGTCTCCGCACGCCAGCGGCCGAGCACGTCCGTCGAGCTCTCCCCGCGCACGCCGAGGTTGTACGACGCCAGCTGCGCCTCGCCGATCGAGGTGCGGGCGATCACCCGAGAGACCCAGCCGAGGGCCTTGGGATCGCCCAGGCCCGACACCAACGAGTCGCCGACGAAGCACAGGCCGATCTGGCGGGGGCCGTCGGCGACGTGGAACTCGGCGCTGGGGGTGAAGTCGGGCTCACTGCCCTCGTGTGGGTAGCTCATGCGATGGGGTGCCTCGTCACTCGTCGTCGTCCAACCGGGCCAGCCACGTCGCCAGCCGCTCCACCGGCGTCTCGAACTCGGGGTTCAGGTCGACGAACACGCGCAGCTGTTCGGCGAGCCACGCGATGCTGACGTCCTCGTCGCCCCGGCGCGCGATCAGCTCCTCGAGTCCCCGGTCGGTGAAGTACACACCGGGAGGCTATCGCGGGGGCCGTTCACAGCCGTGACGCCAGGCCGTCGTCGTGTCGACCGGCTGGGCACCGGCTTCCTCAGGCGGTGGCGACGTCTCGCTGCCAGGACTCGGTGCGGTAGGAGGTCTCCCAGCCCATCGAGACGTACAGGCCGTCGGCTCCGGTGGGGGAGTCGGCATCGACCTCGAGTCCGACGCGGTTGCGACCGCGCTCGGCGGCGTCCCGGATCACCGTGTGCAGCAACGCCTTCGCGACGCCGCGGCCCCGGGCCTCCCGGTGGACACCGATGTAGTCGATGTAGCTGCCCTCGAACCCGTCGGCGTCCTCGGGGAGCACCGACCCGACGACCGCGCCGGCGAGCAGCGGGCCGCTCGGGAGCTCGACCGTCGCGAGCCACCAGTGGTCCCAGCGGTGGCCGGGGTCCTCGCGCAGGCGGGTGACGAACTCCGCGAAGCTCTCGCGGTAGGAGTTGAAGTGGTCGGCGAAGGACTCCTCGAGCACCAGGTGGACGGCACGCAGGTCCTCGGCGACCGGCAGGCCGCCCTCGTGCTGGGCGACCCGGCGTACGACGACCCCGGCTCGGGGCGCCGGGAACGCGTCGGGCGACGCCTCCTCGGCCGTCACCGGCCGCGACATCTGCAGCCAGGTGCGGGTGAGCACGAGGCCGGCGGCGGTCATCCACCGCGCCTGCCGCTCGTCACCGGCGATCGCTGTGGCGTCCAGCTGGGTGGTCGCCTGCTCGCGGACGCGACCGATCTCGCGCGCGGTCTCGCAGCACCACTCGAACAACGACGCCGCGACCGGGTCGGCCTGCGCGTCGTCCACGTCCGGACGCACGGTGACGTCGATCGTCGTTCGACCCGCCGCGCGGTCGTGGACCCGGGCCCACGCCGCGACGTCGCCGTGGGAGTCGACGGCGAGCAGGTGGCGGCGCGTCCACGAGCCCGGACCGACGACCTCGGACCGGACCGCGTCCGCGTCGACGCTGCTGCGCCCGCGCACGGCCTGCTGGTGCGCGGCCAGCAGCGACACCAGCGCAGCGAGATCGTCGGGCGTCGGGACGCGGACGCCCCAGCCGGATGGGACCTGGACGGCCGGCGCACCCGGCTGGGGAATCGTCATCAGCGGTCGAACGCCTGGGCGATGAGCTCGGCGAGCTGGGCCTGGTGCTTCTTGGCCGAACCCGTCGCCGGCGACGCGGACGCCGCCCGCGACACGACCCGCAGGCCGCGCTGCTCACCGTGGGCGGTCAGCTGCTCGGGCAGGTTCAGGGCCATGAACGGCCAGGCGCCCTGGTTCTTCGGCTCGTCCTGGACCCAGACCAGCTCGGCCTTCGGGTACGCCTTCACCGCGTCGGCGATCTCCTGGGCGGGGATCGGCGCGAGCTGCTCGATGCGCACGATGGCCGTGGCGTCGTCGCCGCGCTTCTTCCGCTCCGCCTCGAGGTCGTAGATGATGCGGCTCGAGCCGAGCAGCACCCGGTCGACCTTCTCCGCGGCCACCGTGGTGTCGGGGATCACCGGACGGAACGTGCCGTTCGTGAAGTCCTCCGGCGAGGAGGTGGCCGCCTTGAGGCGCAGCAGCTGCTTCGGGGTGAAGACGATCAACGGACGGCGCGGACGCGCGTACGCCTGCCGACGCAGCAGGTGGAAGTACGACGCCGGCGTGCTCGGGTAGGCGATCGTCATGTTGTCCTCGCCGAACATCGCAAGGAAGCGCTCGATGCGCGCCGAGGAGTGGTCCGGACCCTGGCCCTCGTAGCCGTGCGGCAGCAGCAGCACCACCGAGGAGCGCTGCGCCCACTTCTGCTCCGAGGAGGAGATGAACTCGTCCACCACGGTCTGTGCGCCGTTGACGAAGTCGCCGAACTGCGCCTCCCACAGCACGAGCGCGTCCGGGCGCTCGACCGAGTAGCCGTACTCGAAGCCCATCGCGGCGTACTCCGACAGCAGCGAGTCGTACACCCAGAACCACGCCTGCCCGTCGGACAGGTACCGCAGCGGGGTCCACTCGGCGCCGGTGCTCTTGTCGACCAGCACCGAGTGACGCTGGACGAACGTGCCGCGGCGAGAGTCCTGCCCGGCGAGGCGCACCGGGGTGCCCTCCAGCAGCAGCGAGCCGAACGCGGTGAGCTCGCCCATCGCCCAGTCGATGCCACCCTCGCTGGCCATCGCCGAGCGCCGCTCCATGAGCTGCTTCAGCTTCGGGTGCAGGGTGAAGCCCGCCGGCGGGTTGACCCAGGTGTCGCCGATGAGCTTCAGGTCGCGCTGCGAGATGGCCGTCGGCCGGGTGGTCTGCTGCCACCCGTCCCGGTCGTCCTGCTCCTGCGCGGACGGGCGCTCCAGGCCGCCGTGGCCCTCGGCGTCCGTGCCCGTGCTCGCGTCCGGCTTGGCCGGGGTGGTGTCGGCGGCGGCCTGCTTGCGCGCCTCCTTGGTCTCGATGAAGACCCGCTCCAGCTGCTGCTGGTAGTCCTTCAGCGCGGCCTCGGCGTCCTCGACCGAGATGTCACCGCGGCCGATGAGCGCTTCGGTGTAGAGCTTGCGGACGCTGCGCTTGGCCTCGATCAGGTTGTACATCAGCGGCTGCGTCATCGAGGGGTCATCGCCCTCGTTGTGCCCGCGGCGGCGGTAGCACACCATGTCGATGACGACGTCCTTGTGGAACTTCTGCCGGAACTCGTAAGCGAGCTCGGCGACCCGGACGCACGCCTCGGGGTCGTCGCCGTTGACGTGGAAGATCGGCGCCTGCACCATCCGGGCCACGTCGGTGGAGTACGTCGAGCTGCGCGAGCTGCTCGGCGCCGTGGTGAAGCCGACCTGGTTGTTGATGACGACGTGGATCGTGCCGCCGGTGCGGTACCCGCGCAGCTGCGACAGGTTCAGCGTCTCGGCGACCACGCCCTGACCGGCGAACGCCGCGTCACCGTGCAGCAGGATCGGCAGCACCGTGAACGCGGTACCGGCGAGGTTGATGCGGTCCTGCTTGGCGCGGGCGATGCCCTCCAGGACCGGGTTCACGGCCTCCAGGTGGGAGGGGTTCGCGGCGAGGTAGACCTTGGTCTTGTTGCCCTCGTCGGAGACGAACTCGCCCTCGGTGCCCAGGTGGTACTTCACGTCGCCGGAGCCCTGGACGGACTTGGGGTCCTGCTGGCCCTCGAACTCCCGGAAGATCTGGCCGTAGGACTTGCCCGCGATGTTGGCCAGGACGTTCAGCCGGCCGCGGTGCGGCATGCCGATGCAGACCTCGTCGAGGTTCTCGTCGGCGGCCTCGCTCAGGATCCGGTCCATGACCGCGATGACCGACTCGCCGCCCTCGAGGCTGAACCGCTTCTGACCGATGTACTTGGTCTGCAGGAAGGTCTCGAAGGCCTCCGCGGCGTTCAGCTTGCGCAGGATCCGCAGCTGGTCGTCCGCCGACGGCTTGGCGTACGGCTTCTCGACCTTGTCCTGGATCCAGCGGCGCTCGGTCGGGTCCTGCATGTGCATGTACTCGATGCCGACCGTGCGGCAGTAGGAGTCACGCAGGATGCCCAGGATCTTGCGCAGCTTCAGGAACGGCTGCCCGCCGAAGCCGCCCGTCGGGAACGAGCGCTCGAGGTCCCACAGCGTCAGGCCGTGGGTGGTGATGTCGAGGTCGGGGTGCTTGCGCTGCTTGTACTCCAGCGGGTCGGTGTCGGCCATCAGGTGACCGCGTACCCGGTAGGCGTGGATCAGCTCCTGCACCCGGGCGACCTTGGAGATGTCGTCGTCGTGGGTGACCGAGATGTCCTGCACCCAGCGGACCGGCTCGTACGGGATCCGCAGCGCGGCGAAGATCTCGTCGTAGAAGCCGTTCTCGCCCAGCAGCAGCTGGTGCACCCGGCGCAGGAACTCACCGGACACCGCGCCCTGGATGACGCGGTGGTCGTACGTGGAGGTCAGCGTCAGGATCTTGCTGACGGCGTTGCTGGTGAGTCGCTCCTGGCTGGCGCCCTGCCACTCCGCGGGGTACTCCAGCGCGCCGACGCCGATGATCGCGCCCGCACCCTTCATCAGCCGCGGCACCGAGTGGTTGGTGCCGATACCGCCGGGGTTGGTCAGGCTGATGGTCGTGCCGGCGTAGTCGTCCAGCGTGAGCTTGTTGGTGCGCGCCTTGCGCACCATGTCCTCGTACGCCGTCCAGAACTGGGCGAAGTCCATGTTCTCGGCGCCCTTGATGCTCGGGACGACGAGGGTCCGGCTGCCGTCGTCCTTCTGCAGGTCGATGGCGAGACCGAAGTTGACGTGGCCCGGCTTGAGCAGCTGGGGCTTGCCCTTCTCGTCCGCACCGAGCGCGAAGTTCATCTCCGGGACGTCGTGCAGCGCCTTGACGATCGCGTACCCGATGAGGTGGGTGAAGCTCACCTTTCCGCCGCGGCTGCGGGAGAGGTGGTTGTTGATGACGATGCGGTTGTCGATCAGCAGCTTGGCCGGGACCGCACGCACGCTCGTCGCGGTCGGAACCTCGAGGCTGTCCTCCATGTTGGTGACGATGCGGGCGGCGACTCCACGCAGCGGCACGGCCTCGGAGGCGCCGGCGTTCTCGACCGGCTCGACGGAGGTGCTGAAGCCCTCACGCGGGGTCAGCCGGCTCGCGCTCCCCTCGGCCTTGGCCGGGTCGGGCTGGCCGGGCGCGGTGTGGTCGGTCTCCTCCGGCTGCTGCTGCGGCGGCTCGTTGTCCGCGGCGTCGGACTCGGGCGCGCCGGCCGGGCTCGGCGCGGGGGCCTCGGCCTTCGGCGTCGCCGGCTTCGTCTCCGTCGCGGCCGGCGCGGGCGCGCTCGCGGCGGGGGCGGACGGCGTCGTCGCCTGCTCGGCCTGAGGGGCCGACTGCGGCTGCGCGGACGGCTGCTGCGTCTGCGTCTGCGGCTGGGACGACGGCTGCTGCGTCTGCGTCGACGCGCCGCCACCGTTGCCGGAGGTGGCCGCCGGCTCGTAGTCCGCGAAGAACTCCCACCACGCCTCGTCCACGGAGTTCTTGTCGTCGAGGTACTGCTGGTAGAGCTCGTCCACTAGCCACTCATTCGGGCCGAAGGCCGCGAGTGGGTCGCCGCTGGGGGACTGAGATGACACGCGGATGCGCCTCTTTCATGCGTCGATTCGAAGTTGGGAAGCCGTCGCTGCGCATATAGCACAGACGAGGGCAAGCCTACTGCGGCGGGTGTCACGGCGATGGACCGGGCTCGGCACGCGGGACGGGCGGTGTGTCCGCTGTGTCGGGGGACACACCGCCCTCGCCGGACGTCGGCCGGAGGAGTCAGCTGACGTCCCGACGGGTGGTCAACCAGGTCCCGATTCCGGCCAGCAGGGCGGAGTACGCCAGCAGCACCAGGGCGCCCGCCGGCCAGGACAGCCGCTCCACGGGAACGCTGTCGTTGATGCCGGTGGACTGCTGGGAGAGCATCGCCTGGGTCGCCCTGCTGGGGAAGAACTTCGAGACGCCCTCGCCCCAGTCCTGGGAGGCCAGGACGCCGCCGAGGATCGGCTCGAGGATCCAGGCGATGCCGACCATGATCATCAGCGCGGCCACCTGGTTGGGGATGAGGATGCCGGCGCCCAGCCCGATCAGGGCCCACAGCCCGAGCACGAGCAGCATGAGCAGCAGCGCGCGCGGGACGGCGAAGCCCTCGCCGAACGTCGACAGTCCCCGGGACGACAGCACGGCGGCGCCGGCCGCGACCGCGGCGACGACGAACAGCAGCCCGTAGAACGCACCTGTCACCAGCAGGGCGACGACCTTGGCGGCCATGACGCGGGTGCGGTGAGGCACGGCGAGGAAGGTGGACGTGATCGTCTGGTGCCGGTACTCCGAGCCGATCGCGACGATGCCCACGCACATCGTCAGCAGGTAGCCCAGCCCGACCGCGCCGGTGTAGGTGTTGATCGCGAACTGCGTCTGCGACATCGCCGGGACCCCCAGGTCGGGGTTGGCCTTCTCCGGCTCGGACGTGGCCGCGAGCAGCGCGGTGACGCCGGCGGCCAGCAGCACGATCGGGATCGCCATGCCCCACCACAGCCGGGTGGTGAAGATCTTGCGGAGCTCGGACCTGATGGCGGCGCCCATCACTGCACCTCTCCCGGCTGGACGTCGGTGGTGGGCTCGGTGGCGCCCAGGTTGCGGTTGCGGTTCTCCGGAGCGGAGGTCAGCTGGAAGAACAGGTCCTCCAGGTCCGACCGGGACTCGCGCAGCTCGTAGATCGGCAGCCCCAGCCGCAGGGCCGTGTCGCCGATGCGTCGGGCGTCCTCGCTGGTGACCTCGAGGGAGTCGTCGCCGGTACGGACGACGAGCAGGCCGTCCTCGCCGAGTGCCGCGCCGAGGCGGTCCGGGTCGGTGGTGCGGACCAGCTGGCGACGGTCGCCGTGCAGGGTGCTGATCGGCCCCTGCTGGACGAGACGGCCGTTGGCGATGATCACGACGTCGTCGACGGTCTGCTCGACCTCGTTGAGCAGGTGGCTGGACACCAGGATCGTCTTGCCCTCGGTGGACAGATGACGCAGGAACCCGCGCAGCCACCGGATGCCCTCGGGGTCGAGGCCGTTGGCCGGCTCGTCCAGGATCAGCACCCGCGGGTCGCCGAGCAGCGCCGCGGCCAGCCCGAGGCGCTGGCGCATCCCCATGGAGTACGTACCGGCGCGCTTGCCCGCCGCGGCGGCGATGCCGACCAGCTCCAGGAGCTCGTCGACCCGCGCGTCGGGGACGCGTGACGCGGCCGCCAGCACCCGCAGGTGGTCCCGACCCGTGCGGCCGGGATGGAAGCTCGTCGCCTCGAGCGCGGACCCGACGACCTGCATGGGGTTGTCGAGCTCGGCGTACGGCCGCCCGTCGATCGTCGCGCTTCCCGCGCTGGGGCGGATCAGCCCGAGCAGCATGCGCAACGTCGTGGTCTTGCCGGCGCCGTTCGGGCCGAGGAAGCCGGTCACCCGGCCGGGCTCGACCACGAAGGACAGGTCGTCGACCGCGCGGAAGTCGCCGAAACTCTTGGTCAGGCCGGCGATCTCGATGCGCGCGCCGGTGCTCGTCGGACTCGGTGTCGGGGCGGTGGTCACACGCACCCCCGGTGTGTCGCCATGTGCTCCATCCCACCACTCCCGCGTTCCGCAGGTGCCAGGTCGCCGCATCTAGGATGAGCGCCACTATGACGGAGTGGCTGCTTGTCCTCGCCGGAGTTGTGCTGACTGCCGGGACGGCGGTGTTCGTGGCGGCGGAGTTCTCGTTCGTCGCGCTGGACCGCCCGACGGTGCAGCGGGCGATCGACGGGGGTGACCGCGCCGCCGTACCCGTGCTGGGCTCGTTGCGTCAGCTGTCGACGCAGCTGTCGGCCGCTCAGGTCGGCATCACCCTGACGACCCTGGTGCTGGGCTTCCTGGTGGAGCCCTCGCTCGGAGCGCTGCTGGAGGCGCCGCTGGGCGGGCTCGGCCTCGGCGAGGGGGCCGCCGTCGCGGCGAGCACGACGCTGGCGCTGGTCCTGGCGACGATCTTCTCGATGATCTTCGGCGAGCTGCTCCCGCAGTTCCTCGGCATCTCCGCGCCGCTGCCGGTGGCACGCGTCGTGGCCCGGCCCGTCCGCGCGTTCTCGGTCCTCACCCGTCCGCTGATCCGGCTGCTGAACGGCTCCGCCAACAGCGTGCTGCGGCTGCTGGACGTCGAGCCGCAGGAGGAGCTGTCGGCGGCGCGGACCCCGCAGGAGCTCTCCTCCATGGTGCGCCGCTCCGCCGAGGCCGGGACGATCGAGCAGGGCACCGCGCGGCTGCTCACCCGCTCGCTGGACTTCGGCGAGCGGACCGCGAGCGACGTGATGACCCCCCGCGTACGGTCGGTGTCGGTCGACCGTACGGCGACCGCGGACGACGTGGTCGGCCTCGCCCGGCGGACGGGCCACTCCCGCTTCCCCGTGCTCGGGGAGGGCTGGGACGACGTCCGCGGCGTGGTGCACGTGAAGAAGGCGATCGCCGTACCGCCCGAGCGCCGGTCGGACGTGCCGGTGTCCGCGCTGATGATCCCGCCGGTCGTCGTGCCGGAGACGATCCGGCTCGACCCGTTGCTGGTGCTGCTGCGCAAGGGCGGCTTCCAGCTGGCCATCGTCATCGACGAGTACTCCGGCACCAGTGGCGTCGTCACCCTCGAGGACGTCATCGAGGAGATCGTCGGCGAGGTCAGCGACGAGCACGACCGGGTCCGGGACCCGAGCCGGATGCTGCCGGACGGCTCCTGGACGGTCTCGGGCCTGTGGCGTCCGGACGAGGTCCGCGACCGCATCGGCGCGCACATCCCCGACGGGGCGACGTACGAGACCATCGGCGGCTTCGTGATGGAGCAGGTCGGGCGGGTCCCGCAGGTCGGGGACGAGGTCCGCGCCGACGGGTGGCTGCTGCGGGTCGTCTCGATGGACAAGCGGCGGGTGGACCGGCTGAGGCTGTCCCAGCTGCCGGCCGACGAGCCGGTCGAGGGGGAGCAGGCCTGATGGCGCTCTGGTTCTCGCTGCTGCTCCTGCTCGGCAACGCCTTCTTCGTCGGGGCGGAGTTCTCCGTCATGGCGGCCCGCCGCTCGCAGATGGAGCCGCTGGCCGCCGAGGGCAGCCGGCGCGCCAAGCTCGTCCTGGAGGCCCTGGAGAACGTCGCCTCCCTGCTCGCCTGCGCCCAGCTCGGCATCACCGTCTGCTCGGTGCTCCTCGGTGCGGTCGCCGAGGACGCCCTGCACCACCTGCTGGTGGGTCCGTTCCACGCGGTCGGCCTGCCCGAGGAGGCGGCCGAGATCGTCGCGCTGCTGCTCGCGCTGCTGATCGTCGTGTACCTGCACGTCGTCGTCGGCGAGATGATCCCGAAGAACCTCGCCATCGCCGGCCCCGACCGGGCGGCGCTGCTGCTCGCGCCGGTGCTGCTGTGGATCACCAAGGCGCTGCGTCCGCTGATCCGGCTGCTGGAGGCCATCGCCAAGTGGCTCGTGCGCCGGTTCGGCATCGAGCCCAAGGACGAGGTCGCCTCGACCTTCTCGGCGGAGGAGGTGCACATGATCATGGAGGAGAGCCACCGCGAGGGCCTGCTGGAGAAGGAGCAGCAGGACCGCACCCGGGCCGCCCTGGAGTTCAGCGACCGGGTCGCCGGCGACGTCGCCGTACCCCTGGACGGACTGGTCACCCTGCCGATCGGCGCCTCGCCCGCCGACCTGGAGCAGCTGGTCGCCAAGCGCGGCTTCTCCCGCTACCCGGTGACCGACCGGAACGGCGCGATCGCGGGGTACCTGCACCTGAAGGACGTGCTGTACGCCACCGACGAGCTGTACGAGGACCCCGTACCGCCGAAGCGGATCCGACCGCTGGCGACCGTGCGGACCGCCGACGAGGTCGAGGATGTCCTGCTGACGATGCAGCGGACCGGCTCGCACCTGGCCCGCGCGGTGGACGCCGAGGGCGCGGTCGTCGGCGTCGTCTTCCTCGAGGACCTGCTGGAGGAGCTCGTCGGCGAGGTGGCCGACCAGACCCAGCGCTGAGCGTCCGGGTGCCCGCGTGGCGAACGCCGGGTTCGCCCGCGGTGGGCGACCCACCATGCTGTGTGGCATGTCGCCACACCTGGTCTTCGACGTCAGCGCCGAGGGGCGTGCCGCCACCGAGCCGCTCCGGGAGGACATCCGCCTCCTCGGGGGTCTGCTCGGTGACGTCATCCGGGAGCAGGAGGGCGAGCGCGTCTTCGGGCTCGTCGAGGAGGCGCGGCGGCGGGCGTTCGCGGTGCGCCGCCAGGAGGTCGACCGCGAGGGGTTCGCCGATCTCTTCCGGGACCTGTCGACCCAGGACTCGCTGCACGTGATCCGGGCCTTCAGCCTGTTCGCGCTGCTGGCCAACCTTGCCGAGGACCTGCACCGCGAGCGCCGCCGCGCCCTGCACGTCCGTGCCGGCGACCCGCCGCCCGCGGACTCCCTCGCCGCCGGGTTCGCCGCGCTCGCCGAGGCGCAGCTGGACCCGGCCGAGGTGGCCGACGTCCTGCAGGACGCGACCGTCGTGCCGGTCATCACGGCCCACCCGACCGAGACGCGCCGCCGTACGGTGTTCGAGGCCCAGTCGCGGATCGCGGACACGATGCGGATTCGCGAGCGGATGACGCTGAGCGATGCCGAGGAGGAGTCGGCGCTGCGGACGATCACGATCCAGGTCATCACCCTCTGGCAGACCGCCCTGATCCGGCTGCAGCGCGTCCGCATCCAGGACGAGATCGAGGTCGGGCTGCGTTTCTTCGAGGCGTCCCTCTTCGAGGTGATGCCGCAGATCAACGCCCGCGTCCGGCGCGAGCTCGCCGAGCTGTACCCCGGTACGGACCTGCTGCCCCAGCCGCTCCTGCGTGCGGGTTCGTGGATCGGTGGCGACCGCGACGGCAACCCCAACGTCGACGCCGACGTCGTCGCCACGGCGTCCTCGCGCGCCGCGCAGACCGCGCTGACCCACTACCTCGACGAGGTGAGCACGCTCGAGACCAGCCTGTCCCTGTCCGTGCGTCTGACCGCCGTGAGCGAGGACCTGCTCGCCCTGGCCGCGCGCAGCGAGGACGACGCCCGCGACGACGAGCCGTACCGCCAGGCGCTGCGCTGGATCCACCACCGGTTGGTGTGCACGTACGACGTCTTCTTCGACGAGTGGCTGGGCGGCGGCAGCATCGGGGAGGCGACCGCGTACGACACCCCCGGCGAGCTGCTCGCCGAGCTGGACGTCATCGACGCCTCGCTGCGCGCGGACGGCGACGACCTGATCGCCGACGACCGGCTGCTGCGGCTGCGCGAGGCGGTGCGGACGTTCGGCTTCCACCTGTACGGCCTGGACCTGCGGCAGAACTCCGACGTCCACGAGCAGACCGTCGCCGAGCTGTTCGCCTGGGCCGGGGTGCACGACGCGTACGCCGGCCTGGACGAGAAGGAGCGCGTCGACCTGCTGGTCGAGGTGCTCCGGTCGCGGCGGCCGCTCATCGGCGCGGACGCCGAGCTGTCCGAGCAGACGACCCGCGAGCTGGCGATCACCGCGGCCGCAGCGCGGGCGATCCGGACGTTCGGGCCGGAGGCGGTGCCGAACTACGTGATCAGCATGTGCACCAGCGTGTCCGACCTGCTGGAGTGCGCGGTGCTGCTCAAGGAGGCCGGCCTGCTCGACCCCGTCACGGGGACCAGCCCGGTCAACATCGTGCCGCTCTTCGAGACGATCGAGGACCTGCAGGTCTCGGCGACGACGGTGCGGGCGGCGCTCGCGGTCCCGGCGTACCGCGCCCTGGTCGAGCGCAAAGGCAGCCTGCAGGAGGTCATGCTCGGCTACAGCGACTCCAACAAGGACGGCGGCTACCTGGCGGCCAACTGGGCGCTCTACCGCGCCGAGCTGGACCTCGTCGAGGTCGCGCGCGAGCACGGTCTGCGCCTGCGGCTGTTCCACGGGCGCGGTGGCACGGTCGGACGCGGCGGCGGCCCGAGCTACGAGGCGATCCTCGCCCAGCCGCGCGGCGCCGTCCGCGGCTCGTTGCGGCTCACCGAGCAGGGCGAGATCATCGCCGCGAAGTACGCCGAGCCGCGGCTGGCCGTCCGCAACCTCGAGGCCATCGTCTCGGCGACGCTGGAGGCGTCCCTCCTGGACACCGAACGCCTGGGCGACGAGACCGGCTCCGCGTACGCCCACCTGGACGAGCTGGCGGCGCTGGCGCGGGAGTCGTACGCCGACCTCGTCCACCGCACACCGGGATTCGTGGAGTACTTCAAGACCTCCACCCCGGTGGGTGAGATCGGCGCGCTCAACATCGGCTCACGCCCGGCCTCCCGCAAGCCGACCGAGCAGATCTCGGACCTGCGCGCGATCCCGTGGGTGATGAGCTGGTCGCTGTCGCGGGTGATGCTGCCCGGGTGGTACGGCACCGGGTCGGCTCTGGAGCAGTGGGTCGGCGGGGACGAGGAGCGGCTGTCGACGCTGCGCGGCTACTACGAGCGGTGGCCGTTCTTCCGCACCGTCATGTCCAACCTCGCGCAGGTGATGGCGAAATCGGATCTCGGTATCGCGGAACGGTACTCGCGGCTGGTGCAGGACGAGGAGCTGCGCGGGCGCGTCTTCGGCAAGATCGTGCAGGAGCACGAGCGGACGGTGCGGATGTTCGGGCAGGTGACGGGGCACGAGGACGTGCTGTGGGACAACGCCGCGCTGAAGCGGTCCGTCTTCAATCGGTTCCCCTACCTCGAGCCGCTCAACCACCTGCAGGTCGAGCTGCTGCACCGCTACCGCGCGGGCGACGAGAGCGAGCAGGTGCGCCGCGGGATCCTGCTGACGATGAACGGCCTCGCGACCGCCCTGCGCAACTCCGGCTGACCGCCCACCCCTCGCCCCAGGTCCGCGTTCTGGCAAAAGCTGGTGCCCGGCACACGTATGCGTGTGCTGGTGGCCAGTTTTTGCCGGGGTGGGCGGCAGAAGTTGGTGGTGGGCACAGGAATGGGTGTGCCGGTGGTCAGTTTTTGCCGGGGTGGGCGGCGGCCGGGTCAGCCGGCGGCGAGCTTTCGGACGGCTCCTACGGCGTCGGCGATCTGCCCCGCGACGGCGTCCAGGTCGGCGGCCGGGGTGCGCTCGTCGAACGTGAGCCGTACGGCGGTCTGCGCGAGCGCCGGGTCGTACCCCATGGCCAGCAGCACCGGGGACGGCTCGTCACTGCCGGCGGCGCAGGCCGAGCCGCTGGAGCACAGTGTCCCGCGCTCCTGCAGCCGGAGCAGGACGGACTCGCCGCTGACGCCGTCGAAGACGAACGACGCGTGGCCGGGCAGCCGGCGGTCCGGGTGGCCGGTCAGCCGGGCACCGGAGACCCGGTCGAGCACCTCGGCGATCAGTGAATCGCGTTGCGCGGCAACGGGTTCGGAACGCGCCAGATCGACCAGGTCCAGAGCAGTGGCGAACCCGACGGCCGACGCGACGTCGCTGGTCCCCGAGCGGAGCCCGCGCTCCTGACCGCCGCCGTGCAGCAGCGGCTCGATCGGGGTACGCCGCCGCACGTAGAGCACGCCGACGCCCTTGGGCGCACCCAGCTTGTGGCCCGAGAGGCTCATGGCGCGCACCCCGAGCGCGTCGACGCCCAGGTCGAGCCACCCCGCCGCCTGGACCGCGTCGGTGTGGAAGGGGACACCGAGCTCCTGCGCGACGGCCGCCAGCTCGGCCACCGGCTGGACGGTGCCGACCTCGTTGTTGGCGTACTGGACGCTCACCAGCGTCGTGTCCGGGCGGAGCTCTGCACGCAACGCCTCGACGTGCACCAGCCCGTCGTGGTCGACCGGAAGGTGGGTGACGTCGTACCCGATGCGCTCCAGGAACGCGGCCGACTCGAGCACGGCCGGGTGCTCGACCGCGGACACGATCACGTGGCGCCCGCGCGGCGCGGCCAGGGCGATGCCCTTGACGGCGGTGTTGTCCGCCTCGGTCCCGCCGGAGGTGAAGACGACCTCGCTCGCCCGAGCGCCCAGCCGGGCGGCGACCCGCGCCCGAGCGTCCTCGAGCGCTGCGTGTGCCGAGGCGCCGAGGTCGTGCTGGCTCGATGCGTTGCCGAAATCCCTTGTCAGGTAGGGGAGTACGGCTTCGAGCACCTCCCGTCGCGGCGGCGAGGTGGCGGCGTGGTCGAGGTAGGTCATGACACCTTCACGTCCAGGCCGAGGTCGAGCGCGCGCACGGAGTGGGTCAGCGCGCCCACCGAGATCACGTCCACCCCGGTCCGGGCGACGTCACCGATGGTGTCCAGCGTGATCCCGCCGCTCGCCTCGACGATCGCGCGACCGGCCACGAGCCGGACCCCTTCGCGCAGCTCGTCCGGCGTGAAGTTGTCGAGCATGATCGTGTCGACGCCACCCGCGAGCACCGGCTCGATCTGGTCCAGGCGGTCCACCTCGACCTCGATGTGCGTGGTGTGAGGAAGCATCGCGCGAGCGGCCCTGATCGCGGCGGTGACATCGGGCAGCAGCGCCAGGTGGTTGTCCTTGGCCAGCACGGCGTCGGACAGCGAGAACCGGTGGTTGTGGCCCCCACCGCACTGGACCGCGTGGCGCTCCAGCGCGCGCAGCCCGGGCGTGGTCTTGCGGGTGTCGACCACGCGGGCCTCGGTACCGGCCACGGCCTCGACGTACGCGGACGTCTGGGTGGCGATGGCGCACATCCGTTGCACCAGGTTGAGCGCCACGCGCTCGGAGCGCAGCACCGACCTCGCCGGCCCGCTCACCCGGGCGAGCACGTCGCGGGCGTCGAACCCGTCACCGTCGGCGACCAGCAGCTCGACCTCCACGCGCGCGTCGTACGCCGTGAACGCGACCTCGAGGACGGAGCCACCGGCCATCACGCCCGCCTCACGGGCCACGAGATCTGCTGTCGCGGTGGCGGACTCGGGGATGAACGCCTCCGAGGTGAGGTCGCCGGACGGGGCGTCCTCCTCGAGGGCGAGCTCGACGACGCGCAGGATCTGGCTGTGCTCAAGCATGGGAGTCCATCCTGATCGAGGAGTGGCGGGCCGGGTCGAGCGGCGTGGGGAAGTCGGTGCGGTAGTGGCCGCCGCGCGACTCCTCACGGGCCAGGGCGGAGCCGACCACCGCGCGGGCCAGCAGGAGGAGGTTGGCGTCCTCGGCCGACTTCGCGTCGGTGACGTCCGGGGTGCGCCACGAGCGCAGCGTCGCGGACGCCTCCCGCAGCCCGTCACCGGTACGCGCCAGGCCGGCCGCCCGCCACATCAGCTGCTGCAGGTCGTCCCGGGTGAACGCGCCCGCGCCGGGCTCGTCGCCGAGGTGGGCCGTGCGGACGTGCGCCCACGCGCCGTCGAACGCCTCCGCGTCCGGGCTCTCCTCGATGGCTCGCACGCAGCGGATGCCGTACACCGCGCCCTCCAGCAGGGAGTTGGAGGCGAGCCGGTTGGCGCCGTGCAGCCCGTTGCAGGCGACCTCGCCAACCGCGTACAGACCGGGCAGGCTGGTGCGGCCCCAGGAGTCGGTCCGTACGCCGCCCATGTAGTAGTGGGCCGCCGGCGTCACCGGGATCGGTGCGATGGACCAGTCGAGCCCGCGGGCGCGGCACGCGGCGTCGATGGTCGGGAAGCGCCGCGCCAGGAACGTCGCGCCGAGGGCGGTGGCGTCGAGACGTACCGGGGTGCCCGGCTGCTTCGCCATCTGCGCCGCGATGCCCCGGGCGACCACGTCACGCGGCGCGAGCTCGGCGTCCGGGTGGACGTCGGTCATGAACCGGCGGCCGTCGGCGTCGACGAGAACGGCTCCCTCGCCGCGGACGGCCTCGGAGACCAGGAACGACTCCGGACCGTCCAGCGCGGTCGGGTGGAACTGGTAGAGCTCCAGGTCCGCGGCGACCGCACCGGCGCGCAGCGCGAGCGCGATGCCGTCGCCGGTCGCGACCTCCGGGTTGGTGGTGAACGGGAACAGCTGGCCCGCACCGCCGGTGGCCAGCACCACGGCGTCCGCCGTCAGGACCTCGCCGTCGAGCAGCCGTACGCCGGTGCCCGCACCGTCGTGCGTCACGAGCTCGACGACGGTGCGGTTGGTCAGAACTCGGACGCCGCTGTCGCGCAGCCGGTCGACCAGCGCGTACGCGATGGCCGCGCCGGTCGCGTCACCGCCGGCGTGCAGGATGCGCGCGTGGGAGTGCGCCGCCTCCAGGCCGTGGGCGAGCTCGCCGTCGGGGCCGCGGTCGAACCGCACGCCCCGGTCGATCAGTCGCTGCACGGCCTCGGGGCCGCCGGAGCAGAGTGCGAGTGCGGTGTCGGTGTCGCTGAGACCGGCCCCGGCGACGAGGGTGTCGTGCAGGTGCGACTCGACGCTGTCGTCCGGTGTCGACACGACGGCGATGCCGCCCTGGGCGTACCGGGTGTTGCTCTCGGCGAGGTCGGCCTTGGTGACGAGGACGACGTCGTGACCGCGCGCGGACGCCTCCAGCGCCGCGGTCGTCCCGGCGACGCCGCTCCCGATGACCAGGACCCGCGTCATTTCCGCCCCTCGGGCAGCGCGGCCAGCATGCGCTCCAGGGCCACGCGCGCGTCCGCGGCGACGTCCGGTGCGACCGAGACCTGGTTGCGCACCTCACCCTCGACGAGCCCGTCCAGCGTCCACGCGAGGTACCCCGGGTGGATGCGGTACATCGTCGAGCACGGGCAGATCACCGGGTCGAGGCAGAAGATCGTCATGTCGGGGTGCTCCGCCTGGAGGCGGTTCACGAGGTTGACCTCGGTGCCGATCGCGAAGACGTCGCCCGGCGAGCCCGCCTCGATCGCCTTGCGGATGTAGTCGGTCGAGCCGGCCTCGTCGGCGGCGTCGACCACCGGCATCGGGCACTCGGGGTGGACGATGACGCGCACGCCGAGGTGCTCGGCCCGCGCCTGCTCGATCTGGTCGACGGTGAACCGCTTGTGCACCGAGCAGAACCCGTGCCAGAGGATCACCCGCGCCGCGTCCAGCTGCTCGGCGGTGTTGCCGCCCAGAGGCTTTCGCGGGTTCCACATCGGCATCTGGTCCAGGCCGATGCCCATCGCCTTGGCGGTGTTGCGGCCCAGGTGCTGGTCGGGGAAGAACAGCACCCGCTGCCCGCGCTCGAACGCCCACTCCAGCACAGTAGAGGCGTTGGAGGAGGTGCAGACGATGCCGCCGTGCCGGCCGCAGAACGCCTTCAGCGCCGCCGAGGAGTTCATGTACGTGACGGGTACGACCGGCTGGCGGCCGTCGGCGTCCGGCTCCTCGCCGTAGAGCTCCATCAGCTCCTCCCACGCCGACTCGACGGAGTCCTCGTCGGCCATGTCGGCCATCGAGCAGCCGGCCGCGAGGTTGGGCAGGATCACCCGCTGCTCGGGCCGGGCCAGGATGTCGGCCGTCTCGGCCATGAAGTGCACGCCGCAGAAGACGATGGTCTCGGCGTCCGGCTTGGTGAGCGCGGCGTTGGCGAGCTGGAAGGAGTCGCCCAGGAAGTCGGCGTACTGCACGACCTCGTCCCGCTGGTAGAAGTGGCCGAGGATGACGAGCCGGTCGCCGAGTGCCTTCTTGGCGTTGCGGATCCGCTCGTGCAGCTCCTCATCGCTCATCCGCTGGTAGGCCACCGGCAGCTGCCCCGGGCGGGTGACCGGCGCCGGGATGACGTCGTCCTCGGACGCGCCCGGTCCGTACCCGGGCGACAGGTCGAACTCCCACGGTCCCTTGGCCAGCTCGGTGTCGCAGCTGCTGCTCGGCCGAGTGGTGATCGCGACGTTCACGGACGTCATGCCTGCTCCTTCGAAGGGGTCAGCGGGCCGTGGTCGGCCGGCTGCACTGCGGTGTCGTAGCGGTAGAGGCGTGGGGGCCGATGGCTCGTGCCGGTGAGGTGCTCGCCGGTGTCGACGAGCGATCCGGTGGCCAGGATCTGCCGGCGGAAGTTGGCCGGGTCGAAGGAGCAGCCGCGGACGGCCTCGTGCACCTGGCGCAGCTGGGCGAGGGTGAACGTCTCGCCGAGGAACCCGTGCGCGATGCGGGAGTACTCCATCTTCGTGCGCAGCCGCCACACGGCGTAGTCGACGATCGTGCGGTGGTCGAACGCCAGCTCGGGCAGGTCGTCGACGGCGAACCATTCGACGTTGTCGCTGTCGATCGCCTGGGCGGCCTCGTCGGCGTGGACCAGGGCCCAGTAGACGATCGAGACCACGCGGGTGTCGTCGGCCGAGCGGTCGAGCGTGCCGAAGGCGTACAGCTGCTCGAGGTAGCGCGGCGTCAGCCCGGTCGTGCGGCCGAGCGTCGCGCGGGCGGCGGTCTCCAGGTCGTGCTCGGGGGAGAGCCAGCCGCCGGGGAGGGCCCAGCGGCCCTCGTACGGCTCACGGATGCGTCGGACCAGCGGCAGCCACAGCGTCATCAGGTCCGAGTCCGGGCTCGGGCGCAGCGCGAAGATCACCGTCGAGACCGCGAGGTCGACCCGCTCGGCGTGCTGGCGTCCCATGGTGCTCCTGTCGCGTACTTAAGGTGACAGCGACATTAACACCCCTTCTGGTCATGTCAACCTGAACCCGGACGACCAAAGACCGGCCCACCGCTGGGTGGGCCGGTCTCCGGTCGAGTGCGCGCGTCCTGCGGTTCTCAGCGCCGGAAGCACGCAGGACACGCGCACTCGGCGGGGGAGGCGGAGGGTCAGGCGCCCGGCTTGGTGAGCAGGCAGCCGTCCTTGGACAGGTCGAGCGTGTTGTCCGCGGTCAGGCAGGTGGTGAACCAGTACGTCTGCTGGCCGTAGCTCTGGCCCTTGGTGGCGGTGGTCTTGCCGTCCTCGCCGACCTCGCACGGGTTGTTCTCCGTGCACATCTCACCGTCGTCGTTGCCGGTGTTGTTGACGCCGACGACCTCAAGGCTCGTGTCGTCCACGATCGGCGAGCCGGAGGTGCCGTGGATGGTCTGGCAACCGTCGTCGGGGAACCGGTAGCGGATCGAGTCCTTCCAGGTCCACTCGCCCTCACGCAGCTCGCCGACGAAGCCGTTGACGCCGCACGAGTACGTCTTGCTCCAGTACGACGACGGGATGGAGATCGAGCTCTGGTCGGCCGGCTTGCTCGAGGAGATGGTGAGCGCCTTGGCGCCGGAGTCGGCGGCGATGTCGGCGTAGGTGTCGCTGAGCCGGTAGAGCGAGACGTCGGTACCGGTCATCGTCGCGTACATGACGCTCTCGGCCGTGACCGAGCCGATCGTGGCGCCCGAGTCGTCCAGCAGCTCACCGTCACGGGAGCTGGGCTGGTCCACGAGAACCTCACCGGCAGAGGGCATCCCGCCCTCGTAGCAGTGCCCGTTGGTGAGCATCATCGCCTTGTCGGTGTCCTTCGACGTCGAGAAGCGCACCAGGCTCGCGGAGCAGTTGTCGAGCTTGATCGTCGAGGCGAGGCCGGCAGCCTGCAGCCGCTGCACGGTCTGCGGCGGCCCGCTCGGCCCGGGTTCCGCCTGGGCGTGGGCCAGCGGGAGGCCGACCCCGGCAACGCCGACGGCGGCGGTGGCGACAAGGCGGACGACGGTACGGCGGGAGGGCACGAGGTAACTCCTGGATCGGTGACGATGGATGCCTCACCGTCTCGGTGCTCGGACGCCTCGGTCAACGGCCCTTGCCAAGCCTTGGGGGAGTGCTGGCTGGGCCCTGATCGGCTCTTGACAGCAGGCGGCCGCCGTACCGGCGCAGCGTACGGCGACCGCCCGGCCCGGGCGCGTGGATCAGCCGGCGGTGACGGCGGTGTCGTCCACGACGAAGCTCGTCTGCAGGCTGGAGTCCTCGTTCATCAGGAACTTCAGCGTGATGCTCTTGCCCTTGTACGCGCTCAGGTCGAACGTCTTCTGCGCGTAGGTGCTGCTCGTCCCGACGTTGGAGTACGTCGCCAGCGTCGACGTGGTCGTGCCGCTGACGACCTGCACCTTCATCGTGTCGTACGCGGTCGAGCCGGTCTCGGCGGTGTCGGTGCGGATCCAGTACGACAGCTTCGGGGCCGACGCGGTCGCGGGGATGCTGACCGTCTGCGACTCGTTCTCGGTGGAGGTCGAGCCGTTGCCGCCCAGCCAGAGCTTCCAGGTGCCGGAGTGGGCCGGGCGGCTGGTGCTGCTGGTGATCGCGCCGGAGGTGCCCGTCCAGCCGGTCTGGCCCGACTCGAAGCCGGGGTTGGTCAGCAGGTTGCTGCCGGTGGGCGGAGGGGTCGTGCCGCCGGAGGCGCCGGTCAGCAGGCAGCCAGGGACCGTGAGGTCAATGGCGCGCGTGCTGCTCAGGCAGGTGGTGAACCAGTACGTCTGCTGGCCGTAGCTCTGCCCCTTCTGGACGGTCGTGGTGCCGTCGGCGTTGACCTCGCACGGGTTGTTCTCGGTGCACATCGCGCCGTCGTCGTTGCCCGTGTTGTTGATGCCGATGACCTTCAGCGTGGCGTTGTCGACGATGGGCGAGCCCGAGGTGCCGTGGATCGTCTGGCAGCCGGGGAAGTTGTAACGGATGGAGTCCTTCCAGGTCCACTCACCCTCACGCAGCTGCGGGACGAACCCGTTGATGGAGCAGCTGTAGGTGGTCTTCCAGTAGGACGACGGGATGGTCATCGCCGTCTTGTCGACCGGGTGCTGGTCGGAGACGGTGAGCGCGTTCGCGCCCGTCCGGGTCCGGATCGCCGCGAAGGTGTCGGTCAGCCGGTAGAGCGTGACGTCCGTGCCGGTCATGGTGGCGTACATGACCTGATCGGCCTTCACCGTGCCGCGCGAGCTGCCGGACGCGTCCAGCAGCGTGCCGCTGCGGGTGCTGCTCTTGTTGGTGAGCACCTGCCCGGCCGACAGGAAGCCGCCCTCGTAGCAGTGGCCGTTCGTCAGCATCATCGCCCGGTCGCTGTCCTGGGACGTCGGGAAGCGGACCAGGCTGGCCGAGCAGTTGTTGAGCGCGATGGTCGAGTCCAGGCCGGCCGCGGCGAGGGCGGCGACGGTGCGCTGGCCGGGCGTCGGGTCGGCGGCGTGCGCGGCGGCGACCGAGGGCCCCGCCGTGCTGAGCAGGCCGAGGGCGAGAACGCCCGCGAGGCGGGCGAGAGGGCGGTGGGTGGTCACGGGGGGTCTCCTCGAGCGGGCGGTCCAGCGGGTCGCCTCACTGTGAGGTCAGTCACACCCGGGCGCGACGATCTTGACCAGGGTCTGATTCCCTCCTGACCAGTTCCACCACGGAACGGTGAACGAGACGGAACCGTGTGAACGGTGGAGGAGACGACGAGACCGCCGCGGGTCTCCGCGGCGGTCTCGTCGATCTGTGGGCGCCCCCTGCAGGATTCGAACCTGCGCTCCCGCCTCCGGAGGGCGGTGCTCTATCCCCTGAGCTAAGGGGGCGTGCGCCCGACGTGCGGACGCGAGGAGAAAGACTAACAGCCCTCGAGGGCCGCCTCGGCGAGGGTCGGGCTCCGCGCGACCACGGCTGCCGCCGGAGCCGCGTTCCTAGACTGCCTTCGTGACCCCGTACCGCCTCGGCGCCGCCCTCTCGGCGGTCCTCGGAGCGCCCGTACGGATTCGCCCGGACCTCGGGCAGGCGCCGGTGCGTTGGACCACCACCGTGCTCCGCGACCACCGGGTCCGCGACGCCGGCGGGGTCGACCGGCTCCGCGCGATGGCCACCGACCTGCCCGGCGTCACGGTCGACGCCGAGGACCTGCTGACGTTCGACGTCGACCCGGCCGGGGTGGAGGCGATGCTCGCAGAGCCGCTGAGTGACACGGACGTGGCCGCGGCCGGCGCGCTCGCGCGTGACCTGCGCGACCCGTCCCGCCCGTGGCTGCTCACCCGCGACGGCAGGCGTTCGACGTACGACGACCTGGCGGCACTGGTGGGCGACGCCGCCGCTCGCTGGGCGTCCGCCCGCTCCGCCGGTAGCGCGCGGGTGGACGTCGCCGTGGACGACCTCGCCTCGGCGACTCCGCAGAACCCGTCCTTCGCCGTCCTCCTCGCGCACGACCGCCTCGCCCGGGGACGCGCGCCGATCTCGTCGGGACGGCTCGTCGCGCTGGTGGGTGAGGCGCCGATGGCGCTCGCTGACACCGTCCGCACCGGCCGGACCCGGCCGTGGGTCCGGCACGTCGAGGCGGTCGCCACCGAGGTGCTCTCACCACGCCCGGACCCGCCCGCCGCGACCGTCACGTGGACGGCGACCCGGGCGCGGGAGGCGGCCCGTATCGTTCTGGCGACCGGCCTGCAGACGGTCGGTGTACCAGCGCCTGCGCAGATCTGAGGAGGACGCGTGACCTCGCCCGACGTCAACACCCTGCACGCCCATGTCTGGCCGACGGCGACGACGCGGACGCCCGAGGGCGCCCTCCAGGTCGCCGGTGCCGACGTCCGGGCGCTCGTCGCCGAGCACGGGACCCCGGTCTACCTGCTCGACGAGGCGGACGTCCGCCGCAGGGCCGTCGCCTTCCGCGACGCGTTCGCCACTGCGTTCGAGCGGATCGGGACGCGGGCGGACGTGTACTACGCGGGCAAGGCGTTCCTGTCGACGGCGCTCGCGCGGTGGATCACGCAGGAGGGGCTGCGGCTCGACGTCTGCACCGGTGGGGAGCTGGCCATCGCGCGACGCGCCGGTGTGCCGGGGGCGAACATCGGGCTCCACGGCAACAACAAGTCGATGACCGAGATCGCGGAGGCTGTCGAGTACGGCGTCGGACGGATCGTCGTGGACTCCTTCGAGGAGGTCGACCGGGTCGCCTCCGTCGCCCGGGCGCGCGGCGTGGTGGTCCCGGTGATGATCCGGGTCAAGGCCGGGGTCGAGGCGCACACGCACGAGTTCATCGCGACCGCCCACGAGGACCAGAAGTTCGGCTTCAGCCTGGCCGGCGGTCAGGTGTCGGACGCGGTCGCGGCGGTCCTCAAGCACCCGGATGCGCTGGCACTGCTGGGTTTTCACTCACACATCGGCAGCCAGATCTTCGAGGCCGAGGGCTTCCGGGTCGCGGCGACGCGCCTCATCGCCCTGCAGCTCGAGGTGGCCCGGGAGCACGGCATCACCCTGCCCGAGCTCGACCTCGGGGGCGGGTTCGGCATCGCCTACCTGCCCGATGACCGGCCGATGGCGCCGCAGGAGCTGGCCGACCAGCTCGCCGAGATCGTCGCGACGGCCTGTCACGAGCAGGGCGCTCCGGTGCCGCACATCTCGGTCGAGCCCGGCCGGGCGATCGTCGGGCCGGGCGGGGTCACCGTGTACGAGGTCGGGACGGTCAAGCCGGTGCAGGCCACCGACGACCTGGTGCGCACGTACGTCTCGGTCGACGGCGGCATGAGCGACAACGCCCGTCCGGCCCTGTACGACGCTCGCTACACCTGCGTGCTCGCGAACCGCACCAGCGACGCCGCACCCGTTCAGTCGCGCGTCGTCGGCAAGCACTGCGAGAGCGGCGACATCGTGGTCCGCGACGTGCTGCTCCCGGGCGACGTGCACGCCGGCGACCTGATCGCGGTACCCGCGACCGGTGCGTACTGCCGGAGCCTGGCCAGCCAGTACAACCACACGCCCCGCCCGCCCGTCGTCGCGGTGCGCGACGGCGCGTCGCGGGTGGTCGTTCGCCGCGAGACCGTCGCGGACCTGCTGGCGCTGGAAGGGGAGTGAGCGCCGTGAGCGAGTCATCGGTACGGGTGGCGCTGCTGGGCTGCGGCACCGTCGGCACGAGCGTGGCCCGTCGGCTCGTCGAGCACGCGGACGAGCTGGCCGCGCGCGTCGGGCGACCGCTGGAGATCGTCGGCGTTGCCGTACGCGACCCGGCGCGGCCCCGGCCGGACTCCGGGCTCGACCCCGCTCTGTTCACCACCGACGCGGAGGGCCTCGTGACACGGGCCGACGTCGTGATCGAGCTGATGGGTGGCATCGAGCCCGCCCGAGGCCTGCTGCTGCGCGCGATGGAGCACGGCGCGAGCGTCGTCACCGCGAACAAGGCGCTGCTCGGCGAGGACGGCCCCCGGCTGTACGAGTCGGCCGCGCGGCACGGCGTCGACCTCTACTACGAGGCGTCCGTCGCCGGGGCCATCCCGCTGCTGCGACCGCTGCAGATGTCGCTGGCCGGCGACTCGGTCGAGCGCGTGATGGGCATCGTCAACGGCACGACCAACTTCGTCCTCGACAAGATGGACCGCAGCAACGAGGACCTGGACACGGTGCTCGCCGAGGCGCAGGCGCTGGGGTACGCCGAGGCCGACCCGACCGCCGACGTCGAGGGGTACGACGCCCGCGCCAAGGCCGCCATCCTCGCCTCGCTCGCGTTCCACACCCGGGTGGCCGCTCCGGACGTCAGCTGCGAGGGCATCATGAGCGTCACCGCCGAGGACATCCGCGCCGCCCGGAAGATGGGCTGCGTCGTGAAGCTGCTCGCGATCTGCGCCCGGGTCCGCGACGACCGCGGCGAGGAGAGCCTGAGCGTGCGCGTCCACCCGACCCTCGTCCCGCGCTCGCACCCGCTGGCCTCGGTGCACGAGGCGTTCAACGCGGTCTTCATCGAGACCGCGCTCGCCGGCGAGCTGATGTTCTACGGCCAGGGCGCCGGCGGTGACCCGACCGCCTCGGCCGTGCTCGGCGACCTGGTGCAGGCCGCGCGACACAAGGTGACGGGCAGCCGCGGGCCGGGGGAGTCGGCGTACGCCGACCTGCCGATCCTCCCGCTCGCCCAGGTCGAGACGCGGTACGCGATCCGCGTCGACGTGCTGGACCGCACCGGCGTGCTCGCTCATGTCGCGAGCGCCTTTGCGGAGCACGGGGTCTCGATCGAGAGCATGCGTCAGGGGGTCCGCCGCAGCGGCGACGGCCTGGCGTCGATCACGATCGCGACGCACGCGGCGACGGACGCGGCCCTGGCCAGGACCGTCGACCGGCTGAGACTGCTCGACGACGTGAGCGCGGTGACGTCCGTCCTGCGCATGGAGGGGATCTGAGATGGCGCACCAGTGGCGCGGAGTGATCAACGAGTACGCCGACCGGTTGCCGCTGCTGGCGGGTGCACCGGTCGTGACGCTGGGTGAGGGCGGTACGCCGCTCATCCACGCCGAACGGCTGAGCGAGCGGGTCGGTGCCGACGTGCACATCAAGTACGAGGGCCTCAACCCCACCGGCTCGTTCAAGGACCGCGGCATGACCACGGCGATCTCGGTGGCGGCCAAGCACGGCGCCAAGGCGGTGATCTGCGCCTCGACCGGCAACACCAGCGCGTCGGCCGCCGCGTACGCCACCAAGGCCGGCATGACCTGCGGTGTCCTCGTGCCCGAGGGCAAGATCGCGATGGGCAAGCTCAGCCAGGCGATTGCCCACGGCGCGACGCTGCTGCAGGTGGACGGCAACTTCGACGACTGCCTCACGCTCGCGCGCAAGCTCGCGGAGGCGTACCCCGTCGAGCTGGTCAACTCGGTCAACCCCGCCCGCATAGAGGGCCAGAAGACCGCGTCCTTCGAGATCGCCGAGGCGCTCGGCGACGCCCCCGACATCCACTGCCTGCCGGTCGGGAACGCCGGCAACATCACGGCGTACTGGCGCGGGTATCGCGAATCCCTCGACGCCGCAGGCGATCTGGGCGCTCTCGCGACCCGGACGCCGCGCATGTGGGGGTTCCAGGCGGCGGGTGCGGCGCCCATTGTCAAGGGTCATCCGATCGACCACCCGGACACCATCGCCACGGCCATCCGCATCGGCAACCCCGCGTCCTGGGAGCAGGCGCAGGCCGCGCGGGACGAGTCGGGCGGGCTGATCGACGCCGTCAGCGACGAGCAGATCCTGCGGGCGCACCGGCTGCTGTCGAGCACCGAGGGCATCTTCGTCGAGCCGGCGTCCGCCGCGAGCGTGGCCGGCCTGCTGATGCTGCACGAGCGCGGCGAGGTCCCGGCCGGCGCGCGCATCGTGTGCACCGTGACCGGTCACGGTCTCAAGGATCCCGGCTGGGCCCTGAAGAACGCGGACGGCAGCGACGTGCAGCCGACCCGGGTCCCCGTGGACGCGGTCACCGCCGCCACGGCACTCGACCTGGAGGGCTGAGGTGCAGGACGTCGCCGTGGGCCGTTCGCTCGCGGTGCGGGTCCCGGCGAGCTCGGCCAACCTGGGTCCGGGGTTCGACTCGATCGGTCTCGCGCTCGGTCTGTGGGACCAGGTCTCGGTGACCGTCGGTGGGGTCGGCCTGCGCGTCGAGGTCAGCGGGGAGGGCGCCGCGGAGGTCCCGTACGACGAGGGGCACCTGGTCCACCGCGCCATGCTGACCGCGTGGGACCACCTCGGCGTCCGGGCGCCGGAGGGTCTGGGCCTGGTGTGCCACAACGCGATTCCGCACGCACGCGGTCTCGGTTCGTCCGCCTCGGCCATCGTCGCCGGAGTCGCCGTCGCGGCGGGGCTCGCGGAGATGGACCTGACGTCCGCGGCCGGGCTCGCGATCGTCAACGACGTCGCGAGCGGCATCGAAGGGCACCCGGACAACGCGTCGGCGAGCGTGTACGGCGGTCTCACCGTGTCCTGGGCGGACGACGCCGACGGGAGCGGCTGGCGCACGGCGTCCCTGGCCGTGCACCCCGACCTTCGTCCCGTCGTCCTCGTCCCGGACGAGCGACTCTCGACGCACGAGGCGCGGGCGGCTCTGCCGGACCGGCTCGCCCTTGCCGACGCGGCGCGCAACAGCGGCCGCGCCGCCCTGCTCACCCACGCCCTCACCGCCGAGCCGGCGCTGCTGCTGCCGGCGACGCGCGACTGGCTGCACCAGGAGGCCCGCCGCGTGTCGTACCCGGTCACGATGGCGATGGTCGACCGGCTTCGGCGGGATGGTCACGCGGCGACGGTCTCCGGCGCCGGCCCGTCCGTGCTGGTGCTCGCGACCTGCGACACCGCGGCGAAGGTGGTGGACGCCGCCCGGTCGCACGCCGGCTGGCGAGTGCTCGAACCACAGATCCCCAGCACCGGTCTGCGGGTCGTTTCGCCCGAGATGGGCACCGGGGTGTAGATTGTGGGGTGCACCACCACTCCACGGGTTTTCCCTCGGAGGTCACAGACCCGACGTCACACGTCGGGACCGGTGCACTCTTCTCCTCACGAGCGCGTGGCGCCGGCATCGGCGTCCGGGCAGCCGTGGGGCGCGTAGCCAGGGTCTGAGCCTGGCTGGTGAATACCCCAAACCCCGGCCAGACCGGGTCAGACGAGGGGGAAGGATCCTTCGTGACAGACACCACCGAGGTCACCGCATCCACTGCGGGCGACTCGACACCTCGAGGTGGCCTCAGCGCCCTCAAGCTCGACGAGCTCAAGCAGCTCGCCGCGAGCATGGGCATCAGGGGCACCTCCAAGATGCGCAAGAGCGACCTGGTTGCCGCCATCGGCAGCGGTCGTAGCGGCGGCGGTCTCCAGACCACCGAGCCCGCGGCGCGTCGTGCGCCGCGCCGTGCCACCAGCACGGGTGCGCGACCGGCGAGCGCGCCGGACGCCGCGGCGACCCTGCCGGGCACCAGCCCGGTCGAGCCCGTGGTCACCGAGACTCGCGAGCCCTCCGCGCCCCGTGGCGCCGAGGACCGCGCCGTCGGCACCATCGCCCGCGAGGAGCGTCCCGCCGAGGGCCGTGGGCGCGAGGCCGGCCAGCAGAACGACCGTCAGGGCCAGGAGCCCCGTGGCGACCACCAGGGCGAGGAAGCCCGTGGTGAGCGTGGCGACCGTGACCGTCAGGACGGTGGCAACCGTCAGGGCGGCAACGACAACCGTCAGGGCGGCAACGACAACCGCCAGGTCAACGAGAACCGTGGCAACCGCGGGGACCGTCAGGGCAACGAGTCCCGCGGTGAGCGCGGCGACCGTGACCGCCAGGACGGTGGCAACCGTCAGGGCGGCAACGACAACCGTGACCGCCAGGGCAACGAGAACCGCGACAACCGCGGCGACCGTCAGGGCGGCAACGACCGCCAGGGCAACGAGTCCCGCGGTGAGCGCGGCGACCGTGACCGCCAGGACGGTGGCAACCGTCAGGGCAACCAGAACCGCAGCGGCAACCGCGATGGCGGCAACCGCGACAGCGGCAACCGCGACGACGACGAGCGTCGCGGCCGTCGCCGCCAGCGCGGTCGGGACCGCAAGCGCGGCCGCGGGCGCGCCGAGGACTTCGGCGACGTCGACACCCAGGTGCGCGAGGACGACGTCCTCGTCCCCGTGGCCGGCATCCTGGACGTCCTGGACAACTACGCCTTCGTCCGGACCAGCGGCTACCTGCCCGGCTCGAACGACGTGTACGTGCCGCTCGGCATGGTCAAGAAGAACGGCATGCGCAAGGGCGACGCCATCACCGGTGCCATCAAGGCGCTGCGTGAGGGCGAGCAGCCGCCGGCGCGGCAGAAGTTCAACGCGCTCGTGCGGGTCGACACGGTCAACGGCCAGACGCCCGACGAGGCCGGCAAGCGCGTGGAGTTCTCCAAGCTGACGCCGCTGTACCCCCAGGAGCGCCTGCGCCTGGAGGACGACCAGAAGAACATCACCAACCGGGTCATCGACCTCGTCGCTCCGATCGGCAAGGGCCAGCGCGGCCTGATCGTCGCCCCGGCGAAGTCCGGTAAGACGCTGGTCATGCAGTCGATCGCCAACGCGATCACGACCAACAACCCCGAGTGCCACCTGATGGTCGTCCTGGTGGACGAGCGTCCGGAGGAGGTCACCGACTTCCAGCGCTCGGTCAAGGGTGAGGTCATCGCCTCGACGTTCGACCGGCCGGCCGCCGACCACACCGAGGTCGCCGAGCTCGCCATCGAGCGGGCCAAGCGCCTCGTCGAGATGGGCCACGACGTCGTCGTGCTCCTGGACGGCATCACCCGCCTGGGCCGTGCGTACAACCTCGCGGCCCCCGCGAGCGGACGCATCATGTCCGGTGGTGTCGACAGCGCTGCGCTCTACCCGCCGAAGAAGTTCTTCGGTGCGGCGCGCAACATCGAGAACGGTGGCTCGCTCACCATCCTCGCGACCGCGCTGATCGACTCCGGCTCGAAGATGGACGAGGTCATCTTCGAGGAGTTCAAGGGCACCGGTAACTGGGAGCTGCGCCTGTCGCGTCAGCTCGCCGAGCGCCGCATCTTCCCGGCCGTCGACGTCAACGCCTCCGGCACCCGTCGCGAGGAGATCCTGCTGGCGGGCGACGAGCTGAAGATCATGTGGAAGCTGCGCCGGGTGCTTGCTGCGCTGGACTCGCAGCAGTCCGTCGAGCTGCTGCTGGACCGGCTGCGCAAGACCAAGAGCAACGTGGAGTTCCTGATGCAGGTGCAGCAGACCTCCTCGATCAAGCTCGACGACGAGGACTGATCGTCCGAAGTCGTACGCAGAGGGGCCGGGTTCGCAAGAACCCGGCCCCTCTCACGTGCCCCCTCTCAGCGCCGTCGACGCCGCCAGGCGATCGCGGCCGGGACCGTGAACGCCCAGAATCCGGATACCGGAACGAGCGCGACGCCCCAGACGGTGAGACCGACGAGCCCTAGGGACACGTACGCGGGGAGTGGCCCGCGCCGTTCCAGGTCTCGGACGTGGGCCGCGAGCAGAAGCGCGGCGAGCCCGGCGGTCGCGTACCAGAACGCGGCGGACCGTTCGTCCAGCAGTGCCGGGTCAGCGTCGACCTGTCCGATGACGCCACCGCGGACGATCCCGCTCACGGCGTCGCCGTAGAGCAGAGGCGTCATCGCGACGTGGACGGCGCCGATGACGGCGAGGGATCGCGCCGCCCACGGCGCGTGGGCCGGCGCCGGAGAGTCCTGAGCCGGCAGCGGTCGTGAGATGTCGGTGGTCATGACGAGTCTCCTCGGGGTGGGTGGACCCCACCGTGACCGACGGGCACTCGCGGCGGGATCCCCCCGGGGAGGGGAGGAGCTCGCAAGGACGGGGGAGCCGGAGCCTTCGCGCCGGCACAAGGTGGTGCCGGGCACAGGTATGCGTGTGCCCGGCACCACCTCTTGCCGGTGCGTCAGTCGACGTCGATGTCCGCGACCCTCATGAACGCGACCCGGTGGCCGAGACTCACCTGGACGTAGGGGTCCTTGCCGACGATGTCGATGTGGTCGCCCGGGGTGGCGAGCGAGAACGTCTTGGCCTTGTAGTAGTCGGTCGGCGGCGCCTCGTCCGACACGACGTACGCCTGGCCGGCCGGCACGGCGTAGATCAGCGGGAGGACCGGCTGCACGTCGGCCGGGTTGGTGTACGCGGACGCCTCGGGGTAGCAGCGGCCGTACACCGGCACCGTCGCGCGGCCGGCCTTCGGGCGGGCGACCTTCGGCGGGCGGACGACCACTCGCGCGGTGGGCCTGGCGGCGGGGTTGTGGAACCACGCCTTGAGCCCGAGGTACCAGATCGCGGTCCAGTCACCGGCGAGCTCGGCGACGACGAACTCGGTGCCGGCGGTGGCGCGGGCGCTGATGTCGGACACCTCGGTCGAGGCGGGCTGCCCCTTCTGGTGCAGGCCGATGTCGTTGACCAGCGGTGCGTCCGCTGCCGGTGATCGGCGGAGCGTGACGAAGTTGGTGTCCTTGTCGCCGCACGAGGCCGGCTTGCCGGCCTCGCAACCGGTCACCGGCTGCTTGTTGCCCACGAAGCCGGGGACGATCCGGACGACGTCGCCGACCTTCACCGGCCGGGTCGCCGTACCGCGGTTCAGCGGCGCGCCCATCAGCTCGAAGTAGTGCTCCCAGTCCCAGAAGGGGCCCGGGTCCCAGTGCATGCCGGGGATGTTGGCCGTGGTGACGCCGGGGATCTGGTCGTGGCCGATGATGTGGGCGCGGTCCATCGGGATGCCGTACTTCCTCGCCAGGTAGCGGACCAGCGTGGCGGAGGTGCGGTACATCGGCTCGGAGAACCACGGGGCGCCCTGCGCGGCGAAGCCCTCGTGCTCCAGCCCGATCGAGTGCATGTTGAGGTACCAGTTGCCGGCGTGCCAGCCGACATCGCCGGGCACCAGGTGCTGGGCGATGTGACCGTCGGAGGAGCGCAGCGAGTATTGCCACGAGACGTACGTCGGGTCCTGGACGAGGTCGAGCACCGTCTTCCAGTAGCCCTCGGTGTCGTGGATGACGATGTGGGTGATCGTCGGCGCGGCCGGCCGACGGGCCAGGTCGTGGTTGCCGTAGTCACCCGGGGCCGGCCCGTACTGCTCGTACGGCGCGGGGATCCACTCGACGTCCAGGCCGGTCGGCGCGTCGATCGGCCCGGACGGGCGCCTCTCGCCGGCCGCCTGGGACGCGCGCCGGGCGAGCGGGGCGCGCTGGGTGTCGGTGGAGGAGATCGCGCGCGGCGGGAGGGTGAGGCTGGATCCGTCACCGAGCTCGACGGTCGCACCGGTCCGGATGACCCGCATGGTCTCGTCGGCGAAGTCCAGCTGTCCCTGGCTCGAGGGCAGGCCGCTCGCCGCGGCGACCGCGGAGTACCAGGTGCCCGGATCGGTGCTCGTACCCGTCGGCCCGCCGGCGGCGCGCTGCAGCGCGGCCAGGAGGGCTGCGCCCGCACGGATGTTGGTCTCCGGGTCGGTCCGCACCGCCTCCGGCGAGGCCCCGGCGGCCGATGCGGCGTCGCCCAGGGTGTCGAGGGTGGTGGTCTCCGGCTTGTCGGCACGCGCGCGTGCCTCCTGCGCGGCTGCGCCGTCGATGAGGTGCATCGGGCCGTAGCCGAGTGAGGCGCTCGGCGTGCCCTCGTGGTGCTGCCAGCGGGTCTGTGCGTACGACACCGCGGCGAGGACGGACGCAGGGACGCCGTACGCGGTCGCGGCCTCGGTGAAGATCGTGTGCCGGTCGACGGTGACGACCTGAGCCTGGGCCGATGAGGCGATCGCTGCGGTGGCCGGGACGGCCAGGCCGGCGATCAGGAAGTGGCGGCGGGACAGTGGAGCGCCCATGAATGCCTCCTGTGCGGGGGTGGTGCCCGAAGGACGTGACAAGACCTCACCCTTCCACCTGACTTGCCGGTAAAGGTTTACTTCGGGTGAGAATTTCGTCTGATCACGCCCGCGGCGGCCCCGACTGCACCCGCCGGCGCAGCTCGGCCACACCGTCCGGGCCGTCCGGCACGTCCCACCAGGACTCGACCCACCAGGTCGCGCCGGCGTCCGCCCACTGCTGCGGCGCCCCGTGCACCTCGCCGAAGTCGCCGTGGCTGTCGCCCTCGACGACCACGTCGTACCCCTCCCAGGGCAGACCGGCGTCCGCGCGCAGTCGCTGGAGCTCGGTGACGATCGTGCCCAGTGCGTCCAGGGTCAGCCCGGAGCTGCCCTCCGCGCCGCCGGCCACCGCGGGGAAGACGCCTTGCCAGCGGGCGGCGCGCTCCAGCGACCGCTGCCGCCCGCGGCCGGGGACGTACGCGCCCACGGGCCACACGGGCGGGTGGGGCCGCTGCACCGACGGGGGAGGCCCCGCGGGTTCCACCGGCGTCGTGAGGTCGAGCGAGTAGTGCTCGCCGTCGTAGGAGAACGGCTCGCCCGAGGTCAGCCGGCTGAAGACCTCCAGGCACTCGTCCAGCTTCCGGGCCCGGTCCCGCCGCGGCTCCTCGCCCTCGAACCGGGTCCAGTTGGAGTTCAGCGCACCCAGGCCGACGCCGAGCGTGACGCGACCCTGCGACACCTGGTCGACCGAGGAGACGAGCGAGGCGAGGTCCCAGGGCCGGTACCGGGACGCGGGCGTGATCACCGTCCCGAGGCGGATCCGCTGGGTCCGGGCGGCGGCGGCGGCCAGCTGGACCCAGGCGTCGCGGCGCCAGACGCCCTCCCAGGAGAAGACGGCGTCCCAGCCGTGCTCCTCCCCGAGCTCGGCGAGCTCGATGAACTCCAGCTCGGAGGCGAACGGGACCACGAAGCCGTATCTCATGCCGGCACGCTACGGCTGCCCACCGACAGGGCGCTTGATCCGCGTTGCCCTCCGGAATAGCCGGCCATCGGCCGCCGTTTGGACGAGTGGTCTGCCGGTCTGGCAGAATCGAACGCTGGTCACCGGTTCACGCCCCGCCTCAGCGACGGCGACCCGGAGACATCCCGACAGCTAGGAGAAGCCCGTGAAGAAGGACCTTCACCCCTCGTACGGCGAGACCGCGGTCACCTGCACCTGCGGCGCGTCGTTCACCACCAAGAGCACTGCTGAGAGCGGCCGCATCAGCGTCGAGGTCTGCTCGCAGTGCCACCCGTTCTACACCGGCAAGCAGAAGATCCTCGACACCGGTGGTCGCGTCGCTCGCTTCCAGGAGCGCTACGGCAAGAAGGCCGCCAAGTAGCACTCCCGCACACCGGCTCTGTCCTTCTGGGCAGGGCCGGTGTTCTGTTCTCAGTCACGCCGCGCGGCCCGGCTGCGCCGAAGAAGGGGATCGCCCGATGCTGGAGTCAGCACAGGCCATCGTCGACGAGCACGCCGACCTGGAGCGGCAGCTGGCCGACCCGGCCGTTCACGCCGACCCCGGGGCGCTGCGTCGCCTCAACAAGAGGTACGCCGCGATCGCTCCCACCGTCGCGGCGTTCCACGCCTGGAGCGGGGCCCGCGACGACCTGGAGGCCGCGCGTGAGCTAGCCACCGAGGACGCCGGCTTCGCCGAGGAGGTCCCGGCGCTGGAGGCCCGCGTCGCCGAGACCGAGGAACGGCTGCGTCGGCTGCTGCTGCCCCGTGACGAGGACGACGACCGGGACGTGATCCTCGAGGTCAAGGCGGGTGAGGGCGGCGAGGAGTCCGCGCTGTTCGCCGGCGACCTCACCCGGATGTACCTGCGCTTCGCCGAGCGCGCGGGCTGGAAGGCCGACATCGTCGATGCCACCGATTCCGACCTCGGTGGTTACAAGGATGTCCGCGTCGCCATCAAGGCCAAGGGCTCGGCCGAGCCTGGCAGCGCGCCGTGGGCACGGCTGAAGTACGAGGGCGGCGTGCACCGCGTCCAGCGGGTCCCGGTCACCGAGTCCCAGGGCCGAATCCACACCTCGGCCGTCGGCGTGCTCGTCACCCCGGAGATCGAGGAGGACGACGAGATCGAGTTCGGTCCGAACGACCTCAAGATCGACGTCTACCGCTCCTCGGGCCCCGGCGGTCAGTCGGTCAACACGACCGACTCCGCGGTCCGGATCACGCACCTGCCGACCGGTGTCGTCGTCTCCTGCCAGAACGAGAAGTCGCAGCTGCAGAACAAGGAGTCGGCGATGCGGGTGCTCAAGGCGCGCCTGCGGCAGATGCAGATCGAGGAGCGCGAGGCCCAGGCGTCCGCCGCCCGCCGCTCCCAGGTGCGCACCGTCGACCGCTCGGAGCGGATCCGGACGTACAACTTCCCGGAGAACCGCATCGCCGACCACCGCACCGGTTACAAGGCGTACAACCTGGACACCGTGCTGGACGGTGAGCTGGGACCGGTGATCGACTCGGCCGTCGCCGCGGACGAGGCCGCCCGGATGGCAGCCGTCGCCGATGGCTCCTGACGATCCTCCCCCCGTCCCGTCCACACCGGAGCGCGCGACGTCAGGTCGGTCGTCGGGGATGATCCGTACGGCGGCCGCCCGGCTGGCCGAGGCGGGCGTCGGCTCGCCGGAGCACGACGCCCTGGCGCTGCTCGCCCACGCCTGGGGACGCAGCGTCTCGGACGTCCGCCACGCGATGGTGATGGGCCGGGAGCCCGAGCCGGAGGTTGTCGAGCGGTTCACCGACATGGTGGACCAGCGGGCCGACCGCGTCCCCCTGCAGCACCTGACGGGGGTGGCGGGCTTCCGCGGGCTCGAGCTCGCGGTCGGGCCCGGCGTCTTCGTCCCCCGGCCGGAGACCGAGCTGCTCGTCGACCTGGTGCTCGACGGCCTCGCGCCCGGCGCCCTGGTCGTCGACCTGTGCACGGGCTCCGGCGCCGTCCCGCTCGCGGTCAAGCACGAGCGACCCGACGTCGAGGCGTACGCCGTCGAGCTGGACCCGCTCGCGTTCGCCTGGGCCGAGCGCAACCGCGAGCGGCTCGGCCTGGACGTCGAGATGCGTTGCGGCGCAGCCCAGTCGGCCTTCCCCGAGCTGGACACCATGGTCGACGTCGTCGTGAGCAACCCGCCGTACATCCCGGTCGGCATGGAGCCGGTCGACCCGGAGGTACGCGACCACGACCCCGAGGTCGCCCTCTACGGGGGGAGCGAGGACGGCTTGCGGATCCCGCTGGAGGTCGCGGCGCGCGCGTGGCAGCTGCTCCCGCCTGGCGGCCGGCTCGTCATGGAGCACGCCGACGTGCAGGGAGACTCGTTGCCGTCCGCACTTCGGAGGGCGGGCTGGCGCGACGTCGCGGACCACCGCGACCTGACCGGCAGGCCGCGGGCCGTCACGGCACGTCGGGGACAGCGCGGCTGAGCGCGGCCTCAGATCCGGCGCGCCGAGCGGAACCCTCTGGCGTACAGGCCGGTCCCGTCCAGCAGGGAAGCGCCTTTGTAGTCACCCATGGTCGGGCCGTCGATCGACTTGCGGCTGGAGACGAACCGGCGCCGACCGCTGTCGTCGAGGCCGAGGTAGATCGCCACGTGGTTGATGATGCCGTCGAACTCCGCCGTCGTGTCGGTGTCGTTGTCGGTGTCGAAGAACAGGAGGTCGCCGGGGGCGAGCGCACGCAGGTCGGTCGGGCGCACGCCGGTGTCCGGGATGAGGAGGGCGCCCGGGGCGAAGGCGGCCATGTCGCGAGAGCGGCGGGGCAGGCCGGGGCCGGCCTTGTAGCTGCTCAGCAGGGGGTACCCGAGCCGGCGACCGAGGAGGAGCCGGACGTAGCCGGAGCAGTCCACGGCGCCGTACCGGTCCGATCCACCGGTCCGTGTCACCCCGTCGACGTACGTCCAGCTGGTGCCGAGGTAGTCCTCGACGTCCGAGCCCTCGATGCGGTCGTCCAGGGTCAGGGGCCCGTACGAGGCGTTGCCGCGGTAGCGCAGGCCGCTGTCGTCCGTCGCGTCGGACGCGCCCGCGACGTACTGCATCGCCATGGCGAGCAGATCGGGGCCGAGGTTGATGCGTTGGCGATCCAGCCACGAGCCGACCCAGCTGCTGGACGTGGAGGACTGCGTCCACGTGTAGGGCGCCAGCCGCACCCAGGTCGAGTGGCGGACCACCGCGGTCACGCCGGGCTCGGTGAACGTCCGGGCGCGCCCCTTCAGCGCGACCGTGCGCGCACCGTCGGTGAAGGTCGCGACGACCACGCCGTCGAGCAGTGCGTCAGTGCGGTCCGGCCCGCTGCGGCGAACCCACTGGTAGCGCGTCCCGAGCCCGATGGCCGGGAGGACGGCGGCACCGGCCAGAGCGCTCGCTCCCGCGAGGCCGAGAAGGGCGCGACGGCTGGGGCGACGGACGACGGCACGCGATGCGGGCATGGCTGACTCCGAGGTGTGCGAGTGACGGGATCTCGAACGTCAACTCCATGGTCACGCCGATGGACCCCGGCGGAGCACCCCGAAGCGTTCACGTTCGGTCAAGGCAAGGCAGGCCGAGGTTATGGGCAGGTCAACATCCGCGCAACCGAATCGTGACGAGCTCGAACGGACGGAGCTGCAGCCGGACGTTCTCGCCCGTCACCTCGCGGACGGCACGTCGCTCGACCTCCCGCTCCAGCAGGTCGGTCTCCACCGCGTCCGCGAGCTCGAAACCGGCTCGCAGAGTGCCGGTCGCGCGAGAGCCGTACGCCTCGTACAGCCGCACGACGACGTCGCCGGAACGGTCGGCCGCGAGCTTGACGGCCTCGACGACGATCGCGGGCTCGTCGACGGTCAGCACGGGTTCAGGCGCTCGGACGCCGGTCACGCGGCGCAGCGGGAGGTTGATCCGGTAGCCCTCGGCCACCGCGTCCGCCACCGACGACCCGGGCCGGATGCTGTACCGCATCCGGTGCCGGCCGGTGTCGGCGTCCGGGTCGGGGAACTGCGGCGCGCGCAGCAGCGAGAGCCGGACCTGGGTGGCGACGCCGTCGGCCGTGACGATGCGCTGGATGTCGTGGCCGTACGTCGCGTCGTTGGCGACCGCCACGCCGTACCCGGTCTCGCCCACGTGCACCCACCGGTGGGCGCAGGTCTCGAACCGGGCGGCGTCCCAGGAGGTGTTCTGGTGGATCGGCCGGTGGACGTGCCCGAACTGGATCTCCGAGGTCGCCCGCTCCGCGAGCACGTCCACGGGGACGGCGACCTTGAGCAGCCGCTGGCGCTCGTGCCAGTCGATGGTGAGGTCGACCTCGACCGCGCGACCGTCCGGGCTGAGCGAGATCCGTTGCCGCACGGTGGATTCGGAGATCGAGCGGGTCACGACCACGGCGTCGTCCTCGATCGTGACCGTCGCGTCGGAGCGCAGCTCGATCTCGTTGCGGCGGTAGTGGTCGTTGACGTCCCAGGCGTCCCACTGGTTCGGGATGTCCTCGAAGAGCTGCAACCGGTTCGCGGTGGTGTCGGCGGGCAGCACCTCGCGATCGGCGAGCAGGTCGAGCACGGACGTGAGCTCGCCGCGTCCGTCGACGCGTACCCGCAGCGCGTCCCCGACGAGCACGGCACCGCGACCGTCCGAGGTCACCGTCGCGCTGCTGCGCGCCGAGGTGCCTGTCGTGCCCCCGAGCGCCGGCACGCCGGCGATGTCGTACGGCCCGGCGTTGGTGATGATCTGCGAATCGCCTTCTTCAAGAACGGCTTTCAGCGACTCGTCGATGATCGTCTCGACGGCGGACTCGACCTCGGCGTAGTTACGCTCGGCCTCCTCGTGCACCCAGCTGATGGAGGATCCCGGCAGGATGTCGTGGAACTGGTTGAGCAGCACCACCCGCCACAGCCGCTGCAGCTCGTCGTACGGGTAGTCGTGGCCGGCGCGCACCGCCGCCAGGGTCGCCCACAGCTCGGCCTCGCGGAGCAGGTGCTCGCTGCGCCGGTTGCCCCGTTTGGTGCGCGCCTGCGAGGTGTACGTGCCGCGGTGGTACTCCAGGTACAGCTCGCCCGACCAGACCGGCGGTGACGGGTAGTCGGCCTCGGCCCGCTCGAAGAACTGCCGCGGACTGCCGAGCGTGACCCGCGGCGCACCCTCCAGGTCGGCCTGCCGATGTGCGGCCGCGAGCATCTCGCGCGTCGGGCCACCACCCCCGTCGCCCCAGCCGAACGGCACCAGCGAGAGGTTGGTCCGCCCCTTCTCCCGGAACTGCCGCTCCGCACGCCGCAGGTCACGAGCGGACAGGTCGGAGGTGTAGGTGTCCACCGGGGGGAAGTGGGTGAAGACCCGCGTGCCGTCGATGCCCTCCCAGTGGAAGGTGTGGTGCGGCATCCGGTTGGTGTCGTTCCAGGAGATCTTCTGCGTCAGGAAGTACGTGGAGCCGGACGCCCGGACCAGCTGGGGGAGCGCGGCGGAGTAGCCGAACGAGTCGGGCAACCACACCTCGCTGGTGTCGATCCCGAAGTGCTCCAGGAAGAACAGCTTGCCCTCGACCAGCTGGCGGGCCAGTGCCTCACCTCCGGGCAGGTTGGTGTCCGACTCGACCCACATGCCGCCGACGGGGACGAAGCGGCCCTCCACCGCGCGCGTACGGATCCGCTCGAACAGCTCCGGGTAGGTGAGGCGGATCCACTCCAGCTGCTGCGCCGACGAGCACGCGAACACCAGGTCGGCGTCCTCGTCCATCAGGTCCAGGACGTTGGAGAAGGTCCGGGCGCACTTGCGGACGGTCTCGCGGGTCGGCCACAACCAGGCGGAGTCGATGTGGGCGTGACCGGTGGCGACGACCTGGTGGGCGCTCGCCACCGCCGGCGAGGCGAGCGCCCCTTCGAGCGCCTTGCGCCCGGCCGGTGCGGTGGAGGCGAGGTCGCGCGGGTCGACGGCGTCGAGCATGCGGTCCAGCGCGGCCTCGATCCCGGCCACGCGCGGCGAGTCGGACGGCAGCTCGTCGAGGTACCCCGCGAGCACCTGGACGTCCTGGGTGAGCTCCCAGACGGGCACGTCCAGCAGGACCAGGTCGAGGCTGCGCAGCTCGTACAGCGGCGCCCGCCCGGCGGTCGCCTTCGACCCGAGCGGCGTCGGGATGAACCAGCCGTTCTCGGGCACGTACGGGTTCGCTGCCGCCTCGACGTAGAAGTCGACGGTCCGCCCGTCGGGTGTGATGCCGTGCCGGGGAACCCACGCGTTGAGCGGCTCGATGCCCTTGATGATCCGACCGTCGGCGTCGTACGCCGTCGCCTCGGCCTGGAAGCCGGGACCGGCTGCGTTGAAGCCGAGGTCGACGAGCGCCTCGACACGGGAGTCGGCGCGCTCGCTCCAGCCCTCCGGCAGCGTCCCGGTGACGTGGAACCACGTGGTGCCCCAGGGAGAGCCCCACTGCGACTCGGCCCCGGCACCGGCGACGAACGGGACGAACTCGGCGACCACGGCCTCGGCGAACGGCACGGGCTCGTCCGGCACGTCCCAGCGCGTCAGCCGCAGCGGCGTGCGCTCGCGGTACAGCGCGGCCGGGAGGTACTCCTGGCGGAAGCGGTGGAGGCGAGATCGGATGAAGCTGCTCTGGTCGTGCATCGGCCCCTCGTACGGTCGGATCGACGTCGGCCGGTCGGTTCTCGGCGTCCGCAGCAGCGTGTCAAAGATTCGTCACGGATGACCACAACAGCGGCAGTCGTTCTCATCGGCCGTCGCAGCGGGCGTGGCCGCTCACCAGCCGACGGTCACCAGCGCGAGGAGGGTGAGCATCGGGAAGAGGCCCTGGACGGATGCCGCCCGCGCCTTGCTCCGGTCGCCGGCGATCAGCACGACCGCCGCGGCGAGCATGGACGCCGTGGCGGACGCCACGAGTGCGGTGCCCGCCTCCTGGTGGTCGGTCGCGTGCAGCACGAGCCCGACCACGGTGACGATCGCGAGGAAGAGGTTGTAGAAGCCCTGGTTGAACGCCCACGGGCGCATGATCTCGGCGTCCTCGTGCGACCGGACGCCGAACGTGCGCATGGTCGCCGGGTCGGTGAACCTGAGCGACTCGATCACGAAGATGTAGACGTGTACGAGAGCGGCGAGTGCCGCCGGGATGGCCACCAGCATGGGACGTCCTCGCTCCGGGCGCCGTGACCGCGCCGACTGCAGCCGATGCTAGGGCGAGCGACCCTAGAGGGGATCGATCTCGACCACCCCGGCGGCGCCGGTGTCGTCCAGCGCGTCGAGGTGCTCGGGCAACCGCCTCGGCGAGAAGGTCACCCCCGCCGTGCGCAGGTCGTTCGGGGACCACCACCGGATGTCGTGGACCCGCTCGGCGGCCAGCTGTTCGGTGGTCATCGCCGGGCGGGGTTCGAACCGCTCCACGACGACCGGATGGAAAGTGTCGGTCTGCCCGTCCCAGCCGTCCATGGAGAACAGGTGCGTCTTGCGCCAGACGGCGGGACCGATCGGCGGGTCGAGCAGACCGACCTCCTCGCCCAGCTCGCGGCGCAGCGCGTCCTCGGGCTGCTCACCCTCCTCGATCCCGCCTCCCGGGCAGGCCCAGAACCCGCCCGGTACGTCGAGACCGGGCCAGTCGAAGTGCACCAGCAGGACGTGCCGGTCGCGGTCGAGGACGATCGCGCGTACCGCCTGGCGGATCCGAGGCTGCGTGCTCGTCACGAGGCGACCGGGTCGCTGACGGTGGCACCGGTGAGCTCCTCGACGATCGCGATCGCCTGCCGCGTCGTCAGGAGGGCGCCCTTCATCGCCCGCAGGCGGTCCAGGTCGCACGGGCCGAGAGCGGCTCCCCGCAGGTCGGTGCCCTCGAGCCGGGCCTCGAACAGGTCGGCGCCGAGCAGGTCGCAACCGTCCAGGACGCACGACCGCAGGTCCGTCCCCCGCAGGACGGCCTCGGTCAGCCGGCAGCCGGACAGGTCCGTGCGGGCGAGGGGGGCACCGGTGAGGTTCGCTGCGAACAGGTTGCAGCGCTCCAGCCGGAAGCCCAGGCCACGCACCGACTCGAAGCTCGCGCCCATCAGGCGGCAGCCGCGGAACGTCGTGTCCGCCAGCAGAGCACCGCGCAGGTCCACCCGGTCCATCGTGCAGTCGACGAACGTGACCTCGGACAGGTCGACATCGCGCAGGTCGGCGTCCTGCAGGTCGCACCGGGTCAGCGTCAGGGGTGCTGTCGCGGCGGCGAGCAGAGCGCGCAAGGAGGCGCCGTCGTACGTCGTGTCCGTGGTCGCGGGGGCGCTCATGGGGGTGCACTGTGCCACGCCCCGCCGACTACGCTCGATGCACCGCGACATGGAGGCGAGGCAGTCATGGGTTTCCTGGACCGTCTGTTCGGACGCAAGGACCAGCAGGACCAGCAGCAGCCGCAGCAGGGCTACCAGGCGCCCCAGCCGGGGTACCAGCAGCCGCCCGGCGGTCAGCCGCAGCAGGCCTACCCTCAGCAGCCGTACCAACCGGGCAGCGCCCAGGATGGCCCGGCACCGGCGCAGCAGCCAGCCGCCGCGCAGCAGCCGCCCCCGGGTAGCGCCGATGCCGACCAGCAGGCGATCCAGCGGTACGAGTACCTCCTTCGTACGGCTCCGCCCGAGCAGATCGAGCGTGCGCACGAGGAGGCCTTCGCCCAGCTCACGCCGGCCCAGCGCGCCCAGGTCCTGAACAAGCTGGCGCAGGAGGCCCCGCAGGAGGCGCCGCGTGACGACTCGCCGCAGTCGCTCGCGCGCAGCGCCACGCGGATCGAGATGCAGCGTCCCGGCACGCTGCAGCGAGCGTTCGGCAGGCCGGGTCTCGGCGGTCGCGCCGGGGGAGCGGGCCTGTCGATGGGCGGCATGCTGCTGACCAGCGTGGCGGGCGCCTTCATCGGCACGGCGATCGCGCAGGAGCTGTTCGACAACGACTCCGGCGACGCCGGTCAGGACCAGTCCGACTCCGGTCAAGACCAGTCCGACTCTGGTCAGGACCAGTCCGACTCCGCTGATACCGGGCAGGACTCGGGCGACACCGGGGGTACGGACGCCGGCGACACGAGCGCGACCGACGCCGGGTTCGCCGACTCCGGCTCCGGCGGTGGCTTCGACGGCGGCGGCTTCGACGGCGGCGGCTTCGATGGGGGAGACTTCGGCGGTGGCTTCGGTGACTTCTAGGAGGGGCGAGTGAGCCCGGTCTACGACTGCTCGACGGCCGAGGGCCGGGAGGACGGGCTCGCCGCTGCGCGCCAGGCGCTCGGTGACGGCCGTCTCGTCGTGCTCCCCACCGACACGGTGTACGGCCTGGCCGCCGACGCGTTCAACCCGACCGGCGTCACCGCGATCTTCACTGCAAAGGGGCGCGGCCGTGACATGCCGCCCCCGGTCCTCGTCCCCAACCACCGCACGGTCGACGGGCTCGCCATGGCGATGCCGGCGTACGTCAAGCGGCTGATGAAGGAGTTCTGGCCCGGTGGGCTGACCCTGGTCGTCCGGGCACAGCAGTCCCTGTCCTGGGACCTCGGCGACACCAATGGCACGGTCGGGCTGCGGATGCCGGACGACGAGCTGACCCTGGCCCTGCTCGCGGAGACCGGCCCCCTCGCGGTCAGCAGCGCCAACCGGACCGGCCAGCCGGCCGCCACCACGGCGACGGATGCGGGCTTCCAGCTGGGTCCGTACGCCGAGGTGTACCTCGACGACGGCCCGCGCGAGACGGTGCAGCCGTCGACGATCGTCGACTGCACCAAGCCCGACCCGGTCGTCCTCCGGGAGGGCGCGGTGAGCGTCGAGCAGCTGCGTGAGGTGCTCGGTGACATCCACCTGGTCGCTCCCGACACCGGCGACGACGGACTGAGCGGGGGAGCGCCCCAGGTCCCCGACGGCGTCGAGATCGGGTCCTCCGCCGACGTCGACGATGCCGGTGAGCCCTCGCTGGGCCAGCACTGGCACGATTCCTCCACGGTGCAGCCGTCACGGTCGTTCGGCAGCTCCGTCCTTCCGCCGGCCGAACCCGTCGGCGAGTCCTCGACCGAGTCCGACCCAGCGACAGGTGATCACCGATGAGCACGCCCTTCTACGGTTCCGACTACGACGCACTCGCGCAGTTCGATCCCGACATCGCGGGCGTGCTGCTGTCCGAGCTCGACCGGCTGCGCAGCGGGCTGCAGCTGATCGCGAGCGAGAACATGTCCAGCCCGGCCGTGCTCACCGCGCTGGGCTCGACCCTGTCCAACAAGTACGCCGAGGGCTACCCGGGGCGTCGCTACTACGGCGGCTGCTCCGAGGTCGACAAGGCCGAGACGATGGCGATCGAGCGGTGCAAGGCGCTGTTCGACGCCGAGCACGCCAACGTGCAGCCGCACTCCGGCGCCAGCGCGAATCAGGCGGTCTACGGCGCGTTCATGCAGCCCGGCGAGACCATCCTGTCGATGTCTCTGCCGCACGGTGGCCACCTCACGCACGGCACCAAGGTGTCCTTCTCCGGCAAGTGGTTCAGCGCCGTCAACTACGGCGTCGACAAGGAGACCGAGGACATCGACTACGACCAGGTCGAGGCGCTCGCGAAGGAGCACCGGCCGAAGGTCATCCTCGCCGGCGGCTCGGCCATCCCGCGGCTCATCGACTTCGAGCGCTTCCGCGCCATCGCCGATGAGGTCGGGGCGATCTTCTGGGTCGACGCCGCGCACTTCATCGGGCTGGTCGCGGGCCAGGCCATCCCCTCGCCCGTGCCGTACGCCGACGTCGTCACCTTCACCACGCACAAGGTGCTGCGCGGCCCGCGCTCGGGCGCGCTGGTCTGCAAGGAGGAGCACGCCAAGGCGCTCGACAAGGCCGTCTTCCCGATGATGCAGGGCGGCCCGCAGATGCACACGATCGCGGCCAAGGCCGTCAACTTCAAGGAGTGCGCGACGCCGGAGTACGCGGCGTACGCCAAGCAGGTCATCGCCAACGCCCAGCAGCTCGCGACATCGTTGGGGGAGAAGGGGATTCGGCCCACGACCAACGGCACCGACACCCACCTCTCGCTGCACGACCTGCAGGGCATCGGCGTCACCGGCGCGGACGCCGAGCTGCGCGCGGACGCCGCCGGCATCGTGCTGAACAAGAACGCCATCCCCTTCGACCCGCAGAAGCCGAACATCGCCTCCGGCATCCGCGTCGGGTCGCCGTCGGTGACCACCCAGGGCATGGGCACCGAGGAGATGAAGCAGATCGCCGACCTGATCCACCGCGCGATCACCGAGGGCGACGGCGACCCCGACCACGCCGTCGCCAAGGACGTCCGCGCCCAGGTGACCGACCTGGTGGGGCGCTTCCCGACGTATCCGCACGCCTGACGATCGGTGCGCGAGTACGTCCTGGTCGCGGTCGTCGCGGCCGTGCTCACCTTCGTGGCCACGCCGCTGGCCCGGTGGATCGCCGTCCGCTTCGGCGCGGTGACTCCCGTCCGCGGCCGGGACGTGCACTCCGTACCCATCCCTCGGCTCGGTGGCATCGCGATGCTGCTGGGCTTCGGTGTCGCCATGCTCGTCGGCACCCAGCTGCCCTACTTGTCGACCCTCTCCACTCGCGAGGTGGTCGGCGTCCTCGCCGGCGCCGTGCTGATGTGCGGCCTCGGCGCGGTCGACGACTTCCGTGAGCTGGACGCGCTCACCAAGTTCGCGGGGCAGATCATCGCCGCCGGGGTGATGGCGTTCTCCGGGGTGCAGCTGCTGCAGCTGCCGATCGGGGGAGTCACGGTGCTCCCGCAGCCCGTGCTCGTCGGGCTCACCGTCCTGGTCGTCCTCGTCACCACGAACGCGGTCAACTTCGTGGACGGCCTGGACGGCCTGGCGGCGGGGGTGGTGGCGATCGCCGCGCTCACCTTCTTCGTGTGGGCGTACTCGCAGCCGCAGATCAGCTCCGGCAGCGAGACCCCGAACGTCTTCTCCATCGCGACCCTGGTCGCGGCCGGGCTGGTCGGCTGCTGCGTCGGGTTCTTGCCGCACAACTTCCACCCGGCGCGGCTGTTCATGGGGGACTCCGGCGCGCTGCTGCTCGGGCTGCTGCTGTCGGCCGCGACGATCTCGGTGACCGGCAACCTCGACCCGGCCAACAGCGACGACCGTCAGGCAACTGTCGCGCAGTGGCTGCCGCTGGCCCTGCCGGTGGCGATCCTGGCTCTCCCGGTGCTCGACGTCGTGATGGCGATCATCCGCCGGCGGGGCAGGTTCTCCCAGCCTGACTCCAAGCACCTGCACCACCGGATGCTGCAGATCGGCCACACGCACCGCAGGGCTGTGCTGATCTTCTACCTGTGGTCGTTGTCGATCGCGGCGGGCGTGCTCGGGTACGCCTTCCTCCCGGCCGGCGGCGCCACGGCGCTGCTCGCCGGGCTGCTCGGCCTCTCGCTCGTGCTGACCTGGGGTGTCCCGCGCTGGAGCCAGGCCCGACGCTCGTCGCTCTGACGCCGGGCCCGTCCGGCTGTCGGCGCCTGCTTGCCCACCATCCGTGCGGGGTCGAGAGGTGGGGCCGACTGGCAGCGCGTCAGATGCTTGTGATAGTTTTCACAAGCGTTCGAACGAACGCCAGATTGCCTCTTCGCGAGGCGCCTTCGACGCCCACGATCTGTGCAGATTAAGGAAGCCCGACCATGGACTCCGGCCCGAGAGACAACGGCAAGCAGCGCATGGACGCCGTGCCGGTCGGCGATCGTCCCTTCGCCGTGATGCTTCGAGCCGGCGCAGTGGCGACGATGATCGCCCTGCCGGTCGTCGTCATCGTCCTTTGGCTGGTGCGGGACGCGAAGGGCGGCGGCTCCGCCGCGCTCGGCGCCCTGATCGCCATCCTCTTCTTCGCCGCCGGCCTCGCCGTCATGCAGCGGATCGCGGGCGACAACCCGATGACCATGATGGCCGGGGCGCTCGCCGTCTACCTCGGCCAGATCATCTTCCTGGGCATCATCATTCTGGTGCTCGGCGGCGTCGACTGGATCGACGGCGTGGCCTTCGGCCTGGCGGTCCTCGTCATCGCACTCGTCTGGCAGGTGGCCCAGGTCCTCGCGTTCATGCGAATGCGCAAGCCGGTCTACGACTCTCCTGCGGTCGATGACGAGGAGCGGTCATGATGAGGAGCACCCCCCGTCGTACAGGACACCCGCATGAGCACTCCCGCACCGCACGATCCCGCCGACTCCCGGCCCGCGTACACCGGCCGCTCGGAGACCCGCGAGTACCGCGAGGCACCGATCCCGGAGTCGGTCGCGTGGACCGTCACCGCCCATCTGATCTCGGGGCCGGTGCTGTACGGCGGCATCGGACTGCTGCTGGACCACTGGTTCGGTACGAGCTTCCTCGTGGTCATCGGGATCCTCGGCGGGATGGCCCTGTCCATGTACCTGATCTGGGTCCGGTACGGTTCATCCTGACTTCCGCAGGTCATGAGCCCTCCCGCAGCGCGTCACCGCAGCGCGGCTCCGATCCTGGGGCAATCGGGTTCACCCCCCACCCGTCGCCCACCCACCCGTCCGAAGTTCTGCACCAGGTCGAGGAGATCTCGTGAGCTACACCGTGCTGGCCGCCGTGAGCGGTCTCAGCGCTGCGTCCGACAGCGGCGACGGCTTTGAGGCGCCCACGCCCGAGGAGTTCTACCAGCCGCTGTTCGGCTCCGGTGACTTCTCCTTCACCCGCCCGATGGCGCTGTTCGCCATCTCGGCGGTGCTGATCGCGGCGTTCCTGATCGTCACCACCCGTAAGGCCGCGGTGGTGCCGGGCAAGGGTCAGTGGATCACCGAGCAGGGCTACAACTTCGTCCGCAACGGCATCGCCCAGGACATCATCGGGTCCAAGGAGTTCCTGCGGTACGTCCCGCTGCTGTTCACGCTCTTCTGCACGATCCTGGTCAACAACCTCTTCGGCGTCATCCCGCCGTTCCAGTACCCGACGATGGGCCGGGTCGGCTTCCCGATCGCCCTCGCGCTGCTGGTGTACGTGATCTACCAGGTCCTCGCGTTCAAGCGGAAGGGTGTCATCGGCTACCTCAAGAGCCTGATCCCGGACGGCCTTCCGACGGCGATCGTGCCGCTGATCCTCTTCCTGGAGATCATCACCTACTTCGTGACCCGGCCGGTCACGCTCGCGCTGCGACTCTTCGGCAACATGTTCGCCGGCCACCTGCTGCTGCTGCTCTTCATCCTCGGCGGCGAGTACATGATGTTCCACGCCGACGGGATCCACATGAAGGTCTTCGGCGCCGGCTCGTACATCCTCGCGGCCGCGATGACCGTCTTCGAGATCCTGATCGAGGCCCTGCAGGCGTACATCTTCACCATGCTCGCGGCGACCTACATCGCCGACTCGCTCAGCGACCACCACTGATCGACCCGAGCCGTTCGACCCACAACTGAACAGCACCACCACTCAAGCTTCCGTTCGACGCGGTGTCGGACGGGGACCCCCGAAAACACGAAAGAGAGACCATCGTGGAAGGCACCATCAACCTCGGCGGCAACATCGCGATCCTGGGCTACGGCCTCTCGGCCATCGGTCCCGGTATCGGTATCGGCCTCATCTTCGCCGCCTACATCAACGGCGTCGCTCGTCAGCCCGAGGCCCGCGGCATGCTGCAGTCGATCGCCATCCTCGGCTTCGCGCTCGCCGAGGCGCTGGCCATCTTCGGTCTGGTCCTCGCGTTCGTCTTCCGATCGGCCTGACCGAACTCGGTAGACCCGTTCCCGCGCCCCTGCGGACCTAGGAGAATCCCGTGCACAACATCGCCACCGCGGCTGTCGCCGTCGTGAGTGAGGACAAGGTCGGCGAGCGTCCCCCGATCGTTCCCCATCTGGGGGAGCTGATCTTCGGAGCGGTCGTCTTCCTCGCCCTCCTGTGGGTCGTCGCCAAGTACGTCGTCCCGAAGCTGGAGCAGGCGTACGCCGAGCGGACGGCCGCCATCGAAGGTGGCATGGCTCAGGCCGAGGAGGCCCAGAAAGAGGCCGAGGCTGCCAAGGCGCAGTACGAGGCCCAGCTGGCCGATGCTCGTGCCGAGGCTGCCCAGATCCGCGAGGACGCGCGCGCCCAGGGCGCGCAGATCGTTGCGGAGTCGCGCGAGCAGGCCGGCACCGAGGCCGCTCGTATCGCCGATTCGGCACAGAAGTCGATCGAGGCCGAGCGTCAGCAGGCCGCCGTCACGCTGCGCAACGACGTCGGTCGGATGTCGACCGACCTCGCGGGCCGCATCGTCGGTGAGTCGCTGGAGGACGAGACGCGCCAGCGCGGCATCGTCGAGCGCTTCCTCGCCGAGCTGGAGGCCGGCCAGGTGACGCCCGAGAAGGTCGGCGGCGCGTCGTCCGGCGACGCCACGGTCGCGGGCGGCTCCCCGTCCGCGGGCGGTGCCACGCCGGCCGGGGCGGAGTCCTGATGCAGGGCCCCTCCCGGGCGGCCCTGGCCCAGGGCCGCGACGAGCTCGGCCGGACGCTGGCGTCGGTCGTCGACCCGGCGCAGGTCGGCGAGGAGCTGTTCTTCGTCGGGCAGACGCTGGACAGCAGCGCCTCCCTGCGTCGTGCGGCGGCCGACCCCTCCCGCGAGGTGGCTGCCAAGCAGCAGCTGGTCGAGCGGCTGTTCGGGGGCAGGGTCTCCGAGCAGACGGTCGGGCTGGTGCGCACGCTGGTCGCCCAGCGCTGGAGCGCCGAGCGTGACCTCGCCGAGGCGGTCGACCTGCTGGCCGTCGAGTCGGTCGTGGTCAACGCTGAGCAGCAGGGTCGCATCGACCAGGTCGAGGACGACCTGTTCCGCTTCTCGCGCACCGTCTCCGGTGACGCCGGGCTGCGGGACGCGTACGCCGACCGGCAGCGCAGCGGAGCCGACAAGGCGACGCTGACCCGTCGGCTACTCGAGGGCAAGGCCGCACCGGAGTCGGTGCGGCTGGCGGCCCACGCCGCCGAGCACCCGCGCGGTCGCCGGTTCGAGAAGGCGCTGGAGAGCTACGTCGGTGTCGCGACCCGACGCCGTGAGCAGCTCACGGCGCTGGTGACGACGGCGACGTCGCTGGACGAGTCGCACCAGCAGCGTCTGCAGCAGGCGCTGTCGGACATGTACGGCAAGCCTGTTCAGATCAACGTCGTCCGTGACCCCGAGGTCGTGGGCGGTATCCGGGTGCAGATCGGTGACGAGGTCATCGACGGCACGATCGCGCGTCGTCTCGACGAGGCGCGGCGCGGACTCGCCGGTTAGCCCGGCTCGTCGGCGCAGACCACAGCAGCAGACCTCGCACGACACACAATGACTTCGGGACGTACCACGGTGGGCGACCCGGCACGAAGGAGTAGATGATGACGGAGCTCTCGATCCGTCCGGATGAGATCCGTGACGCGCTGGACGGGTACGTCCAGTCCTACGAGCCCGGCGCGGCGTCCCGTGAAGAGGTCGGTCGCGTCGTCGATGCCGGAGACGGCATCGCCCACGTCGAGGGCCTGCCCTCGGTCATGACCAACGAGCTGCTCCAGTTCGAGGACGGCACGCTCGGCCTCGCGCTGAACCTCGACGTCACCGACATCGGTGTCGTCATCCTCGGTGACTTCAACGGCATCGAGGAGGGCCAGGAGGTCAAGCGCACGGGCGAGGTCCTCTCGGTCCCCGTCGGTGACGCCTACCTCGGTCGCGTCGTCGACCCGCTCGGCAACCCGATCGACGGTCTCGGTGAGATCAAGGCCGACTCGCGTCGCGCCCTGGAGCTGCAGGCCCCGAACGTCGTGTCCCGCAAGTCGGTGCACCAGCCGCTCATGACCGGCATCAAGGCCATCGACTCGATGACCCCGATCGGTCGCGGTCAGCGTCAGCTGATCATCGGCGACCGCAAGACCGGCAAGACGACGATCGCCACCGACACGATCATCAACCAGAAGCAGAACTGGGAGACCGGCGACCCGGAGAAGCAGGTCCGCTGCATCTACGTCGCCATCGGCCAGAAGAACTCCACCGTCGCCGAGGTCCGCGGCACCCTGGAGGAGGCCGGCGCGATGGAGTACACCACCATCGTCAACGCCCCCGCGGGTGACGCTGCCGGCTTCAAGTACCTCGCGCCGTTCACCGGCTCGGCCATCGGCCAGCACTGGATGTACGACGGCAAGCACGTCCTCATCGTGTTCGACGACCTGTCCAAGCAGGCCGAGGCGTACCGCGCGATGTCGCTGCTGCTGCGCCGCCCGCCGGGCCGCGAGGCGTACCCGGGTGACGTGTTCTACCTGCACTCGCGTCTGCTCGAGCGCTGCGCGAAGCTCTCCGACGAGCTGGGCGCCGGCTCGATGACCGGTCTGCCGATCATCGAGACCAAGGCGGGCGACGTCTCGGCGTACATCCCGACCAACGTCATCTCGATCACCGACGGTCAGATCTTCCTGCAGTCCGACCTGTTCAACGCCAACCAGCGTCCGGCGGTCGACGTGGGTATCTCCGTCTCCCGTGTCGGTGGTGCCGCGATGACCAAGGCCATGAAGGCGGTCACCGGCTCGATCAAGGTCGACCTCGCGCAGTACCGCGAGATGGAGGCGTTCGCGATGTTCGCCTCCGACCTGGATGCCGCGTCGCGTCAGCAGCTCGCCCGCGGTGAGCGTCTGATGAACCTGTTCAAGCAGCCGCAGAACAGCCCGTACCCGCTCGAGGAGCAGGTCGCCGCGATCTGGGCCGGCACCACCGGTCAGCTCGACAAGGTGCGGGCCGAGGACGTCGGCCGGTTCGAGTCGGAGTGGCTGGACCACCTGCGTCGCAACGAGAAGGGCTTCCTGGACGCGGTCCGCGAGTCCACCAAGCTCGACGACGACGGCAAGGCCACCCTCGAGCAGGCCATGGAGCGCTTCAAGCAGGAGTTCCAGGCCGGCGAGGACCGGGGCGGCGAGGGCTCGGAGCAGCACGACGAGATCACCCAGGACCAGATGGACCAGGCCCAGATCGTCAAGCAGCAGTCCTGATCTGCCGCTGACGAGACGAGAAGGAGGCTCTTATGGGAGCGCAGCAGCGGGTCTACCGCCAGCGCATCCGGTCGGTCCAGGCCACCAAGAAGATCACGCGCGCCATGGAGCTCATCGCGGCGTCGCGGGTGGTCAAGGCGCGTCAGTACGTCGCCGAGTCCACCCCGTACGCCATGGCGCTCACGCGGGCGTGCTCGGCGGTGGCCACCCACTCCGACACCCAGCACCCGCTGACCACGGAGCGGGAGAACCCCACCCGTGCGGCGGTGCTGATCCTGACCAGTGACCGTGGTCTCGCGGGCGCGTACTCCGTCAACGCCATCAAGAAGAGCGCCGAGCTGATCGAGCGCCTGCAGAACGAGGGCAAGGAGGTCGTGCCGTTCCTCGTCGGTCGTAAGGCGGTGAGCTACTACAAGTTCCGTCGCCGTGAGTACGCCGCCGAGTGGACCGGTTTCACCGACAGCCCGAAGTTCGAGGTCGCCAAGGAGATCGGCGAGCGGCTCACCGCGGAGTTCGTCAAGGGCTCCGAGGAGGGCGGCGTCGACGAGGTGCACGTCGTCTACACGACGTTCGTCAACATGGTGACCCAGGAGCCGCGGGACCTGCGCCTGCTGCCCCTGGAGGTCGTCGAGGGCGACCTGGACGCCGACGGTGACGGTCAGCCGGACGGGCCCGTGCCGCTGTACGAGTTCGAGCCGAGCGCCGAGCGGGTCCTCGACGCGCTCCTGCCGAAGTACGTCACGTCGCGCATCTTCAACGCGCTGCTGCAGGCGGCGGCCTCCGAGCTGGCCGCCCGCCAGCGGGCGATGAAGTCGGCGACGGACAACGCCGAGGAGCTCATCAAGACCTACACCCGACTGGCCAACCAGGCCCGTCAGGCCGAGATCACCCAAGAGATCAGCGAGATCGTGGGCGGCGCCAGCGCGCTGGCCGACGCCTGACCCGAAGAAGGAAAGTGACACCCATGACTGCTACAGCAGCCCACGAGGCGCAGGCGCCCGTCGAGGGTGGCGTCGGTCGCGTCTCGCGCGTGATCGGCCCCGTCGTCGACGTCGAGTTCTCGGTCGAGACGATGCCCGACCCGTACAACCTGCTCGTCACCGAGGTCACCCTCGGCGAGGAGACCAAGGCTCTCAACCTCGAGGTCGCCCAGCACATCGGCGACAACATGGTCCGCGCGATCTCGCTGCAGCCGACCGACGGCCTCGTCCGTGGCGCGCAGGTCAAGGACACCGGCGGCCCGATCTCGGTGCCCGTCGGTGACGTGACCCTCGGCAAGGTGTTCAACGCCACGGGTGACTGCCTCAACCTGGCCGAGGGCGAGACCCTCGAGGTCAACGAGCGGTGGGGCATCCACCGCAAGGCCCCGGCGTTCGACCAGCTGGAGTCCAAGACCCAGATGTTCGAGACCGGCATCAAGGTCATCGACCTGCTGACCCCGTACGTGCAGGGCGGCAAGATCGGCCTGTTCGGCGGTGCCGGCGTCGGCAAGACGGTGCTCATCCAGGAGATGATCGCCCGCGTCGCCAAGGACCACGGCGGTGTGTCGGTGTTCGCCGGTGTCGGTGAGCGCACCCGTGAGGGCAACGACCTGATGGTCGAGATGGAGGAGGCCGGGGTTCTCGGTCAGACCGCCCTCGTCTTCGGTCAGATGGACGAGCCGCCGGGCACGCGTCTGCGCGTCGCCCTGTCGGGTCTGACGATGGCGGAGTACTTCCGCGACGTGCAGAACCAGGACGTGCTGCTGTTCATCGACAACATCTTCCGGTTCACCCAGGCGGGCTCGGAGGTGTCGACGCTGCTCGGCCGTATGCCGTCCGCGGTGGGTTACCAGCCGACGCTGGCCGACGAGATGGGCATCCTGCAGGAGCGCATCACCTCGACCCGTGGTCACTCGATCACCTCGATGCAGGCGATCTACGTGCCGGCCGACGACTACACCGACCCGGCTCCGGCGACCACGTTCGCCCACCTGGACGCCACGACCGAGCTCTCGCGTGAGATCGCGTCGATGGGTATCTACCCGGCCGTGGACCCGCTGACCTCCACGTCGCGCATCCTGGACCCGCGCTACATCGCGCAGGACCACTACGACACGGCGGTCCGGATCAAGGGGATCCTGCAGCGCAACAAGGAGCTGCAGGACATCATCGCGATCCTGGGTATCGACGAGCTGTCCGAGGAGGACAAGGTCCTCGTCAACCGCGCCCGTCGTATCCAGCGCTTCCTGTCGCAGAACACCTACGTCGCCAAGCAGTTCACCGGCATCGAGGGCTCGACGGTTCCGCTGGTCGACACCATCGAGGCGTTCACCAAGATCGCCGACGGTGAGTACGACCACGTCGCCGAGCAGGCGTTCTTCATGTGCGGTGGCCTCGACGACGTCGAGCGCCAGTGGTCGGAGATCCAGAAGAACCTCTGATCTCCTTCAGCGAGGAGGCCCCGTCCGGACATCGTCCGGGCGGGGCCTCGTCCGTCTCCTCCACCGTTCTTCGCGTGACGACGCCGGGTCGGTCCGGTCACCTGTGGTCGCGGACCCAGCGGACGGCGGCGGCGTGCTCGGCGCGCAGCCAGTCCGGTCCTCGCTCCAGGCGGGGGTCCGCGGACGGCTGGGAGCCGAGGAGCTCCTGAAGGTAGCGGCGGTCATGGTCGATGCGCCGCCGCAGCTCCCGGCCGTCGCCGACTCCGCCGTGCCCGGGCACGACGACGTCCACGTCGGCGGCCGCGGCCGCCAGCAGGTCCAGGGCCGCGTGGTAGTCGCCCACCGGGTCGTCAGCGGTGAGGTCGAGCAGCGGTACCTCGACGTCGGAGAGCATGTCGCCGGCCATGAGGGTGCGGCGGTCGGGGACGAGCAGGGCGGCGTGCCCGGGCGCGTGTGCGCGGTGCTCGAGCACCTGGACATGTCGCCAGGGCGCCGGCAGGGTGCGCGCCCCGCGCGGGAGCGCCTCGACGTCGCCGAGAGCGGTGGTGTCGACCTCGGGCACCGACGTCCGCGCCTCGGCCCGGACGGTCGGCAGGTGCGCCCGAACCGCGTCGGTCGCCGCCCGCGTCGCGAGGCGCCGGGCGTGGCCGAGGCTCGACCGCCACAGCAGGTGGTCCCAGTGCGGATGGGTCGAGAAGCCCAGCCCCACGCGTACGCCGCGCTCGTCCAGCTCCGCGGCGACGGCGTCGATCTCACCCGGCAGCACGGCCGGGTCGACCACCAGGCATTCCGAGCCCGGCCCGAGAAGGACCGTGGTGGTCGTCGTGCAGTACGCGTGCGTGGCGACCAGGACGTCGGGAGCGACCTCGCGCAGAGCCGACATGAGGCCAAACGTAGCCAACTGCGCACGTGGCGCCTGTCCAGGTCGGCATACTGACCACTCGTGACAGGGGATCCGGAGAGCATCGAGGACTACTACGCGCGGATCCTCGCCGCGACCGACGACGAGGGCCGGCTGCCGGTCGCCGTCGAGGAGATGCCGGGCTGGGACATCTTCCCGTACGAGCTGGACTCGTTGCGGCTCAAACCCATCCGGCCGCTCGCCGCCGACGAGCCACCCCGCAGCGGCGAGGATCCGGCGGAGTGCTGGTGCGCCGAGCCGGTGACGGTCGACGTCGAGCGGCGGGTCTGGACGAACGACCGCTGGAAGCTCGATCTCGCGATCGACACCGGGCTGCCGATCACGATGCTCCTCGGCACCCGGGAGCACTACGACCTGCCGACCCTGCCCGCCGAGCTGGCGGCCGAGATGGGCCGGCTCATCACGGTCATCTCCGCGGCGGTGGAGGCGCTCCCGAGCGTCGGTCGCTCGCAGCTGGCGAAGTACGGCGACGGCGGTGCTCACCTGCACCTGTTCTTCTTCGGCCGGCCCGCGCGCATCCTGCAGCTGCGGGGGTCGCCCCTGCTGGACTGGGAGGAGAACCTGCCGCGCATGCCGCTGGAGTCCCTGCACGCGAACGCCCGTTCGGTGGCCGACCGGCTCGTCGGCGTCCTCGGCGGTGCGGCCGGAGAGCTGCGCGTATGAGGCGTCCTGAGCTCCGGCGCGCCCGCACCGCGACGGAGGGAGCCGGTCTCGGCTGGCGCCTGCACGGCGACGGGAGGACGGTCGAGCCGGGCTCGGTCGTGGCGCCGGAGGAGCGGCTGACCTGGCCGCGCACGATCGGCATCGGGGCGCAGCACGTCGTCGCGATGTTCGGCGCGACCTTCCTGGTGCCCCTGCTCACCGGGTTCCCGCCCGCGACCACGCTCTTCTTCTCCGGGATCGGCACCCTGCTGTTCCTGATCGTCACCGCGGGCCGGGTGCCGTCCTACCTGGGGTCGTCGTTCGCGTTCATCGCGCCGATCACCGCGGCCAAGAGCGACCACGGGATGTCCGGGGCGCTCGGCGGAGTCGTGCTCACCGGCGTCGCGCTCGCGCTCGTCGGGCTGCTCGTCCAGGCGGTGGGCGCCGGCTGGCTGCGCGTCCTGATGCCGCCGGTGGTGACCGGTGCGATCGTGGCGCTGATCGGGCTGAACCTCGCACCCGCGGCGAAGGCGAACGTCGTCAAGGCCCCCGTCACGGCCGTGATCACCCTGGCCGTGATCATCCTCGCGACCGTGCTCCTGCGCGGGCTGCTCGGCCGGCTGTCGATCCTGATCGGGGTGATCGTCGGCTACGTGGTGGCGCTCGTCTCCGGCGAGGTGGACCTGGACCCGGTCCGCGCGGCCGACCTGGTCGGGCTGCCGGACTTCACGACGCCGACCTTCCACCTGTCGACCGTGGGCCTGTTCGTGCCGGTCGTGCTCGTGCTCGTCGCCGAGAACATCGGGCACGTGAAGTCGGTCGCCCAGATGACCGAGCGCGACCTGGACCCGGTCTCCGGGCGCGCCCTGCTCGCCGACGGCGTCGCGACGACGCTGGCCGGACTCGGCGGTGGGTCGGGTACGACGACGTACGCGGAGAACATCGGAGTCATGGCCGCGACCAAGGTCTACTCGACCGCGGCGTACTGGGTGGCCGGGGTCACCGCCCTGGTGCTGTCCTTCTCACCGACGTTCGGAGCCGCGATCTCGACGATCCCGGCCGGTGTGCTCGGCGGTGCCGCGACGGCGCTGTACGGGATGATCGGCATGCTCGGCGTCCGCATCTGGGTCGAGAACCGGGTCGACTTCGGCCACCCGGTCAACCTGCTCACCTGCGCGGTGGCACTGGTGATCGGCATCGCCGACTACACCTGGGCCGTCGGTGACCTGCAGTTCGCCGGCATCGCGCTCGGGACCGCAGCGGCGCTGCTCGTCTACCACGTGATGACGGCCTTGAACCGGCTGTCACGAGCTCTGCCCGAGCAACGCTGACCGAGGCGGCCCGGCCGGTCCGGTCGGTCCGGTCGAATGTCGAGGTGTGGCGCGGCGCCGCTCCCGGCGCCGGTACGATGGTCCTGTACCCCACGTCTGCCCCGGAAGGACACCCGTGAGCCAGCTGACCGTCGAGCTCGTTGCCGCCGACCGCAAGGTCTGGGAAGGCGAGGCCAGCCGCGTCCTCGCGCGCACCGTCGAGGGCGAGCTGGGCATCCTGCCCGGGCACGAGCCGATCCTGGCCGTTCTCGCCGAGGGCGAGGTCCACATCGACCCGCTCGACGGCCAGCGCCAGTCCGTCTCGATCGACGGCGGCTTCCTCAGCGTCGACGACAACCGCGTGACCCTGGTCGCCGAGACCGTCGACGCCTCGGCTCTCGCAGGCTGAGTCAGGGGCCGTATGGCGGGGACTCGGCTGGCCGGCGAGGTCCTGGGGGGGGTTTGTCTCCTGCTGGTCCTCATCGCCTGCGCCTTCGTGCTGCGACGGCAGGCCATCGCCCGCGGCTGCCCGCTGATGCTGATGGCCCGCCAGAAGCCTTCGGGCTGGACCCTCGGCATGGCCCGGGTCACCGCGTCCGAGGTGTGCTGGTTCCCCTTCCTCGGATTCTCCGTACGACCGCGCGACCGCTGGGTCCGTGGTGATCTCGACCTCGGGGCGCCCTTGCCGATCCACGGCGGGCGCCCCGTCTCCATGCCGGACGCGGTGTCGGTGAGCTGCTCCTCGCGGGCCGGGGACTTCACCATCGCGCTCTCCTCGGCCGACTACACCGCGCTGCGGTCCTGGGCCGAGTCGGCGCCACCTGGGCTGAACGCCAACGTCGCCTGACCGGCGCGGCGCGTCACCGGCGACGCCGCGCCGTCCTAGCGGTCGCCCCCGGGCACCCAGGCCACGTCGCCCTGCGACAGGTTCGCGACCCGGGCGAGGATGAACAGCAGGTCCGACAGCCGGTTCAGGTACCTCGCCGTCAGCGGGTTCACCCCGCCCACGCCGCGGTCGCTGCCGACGGGCGCCTCCTGGTCGCCGTACTCCGCCAGTGCTGCCCACGCCGACCTCTCGGCGCGGCGGACGACGGTGCGGGCCACGTGCAGGTGCGCCGCCGCGGGTGTGCCACCGGGCAGCACGAACGAGCGCAGCGGCTCGAGCCGTTCGTTGTAGGTGTCGCAGGCCTCCTCGAGCGCGTCGATCCACGCGGCGAGCACCCGCAGCGGCGGGTGCTCGGGCTCGGCGGCCAGCGGGTTGCACAGGTCGGCGCCGACGTCGAAGAGGTCGTTCTGCACCCGGGTCAGCACCGCCCGTACGTCGTCGTGCAGGTCGCCGCACGCCAGCGCGACCCCGATGGCGCTGTTGGCCTCGTCGGTGTCGGCGTACGCGACCAGTCGTGGATCGGTCTTGCCGGTACGGCTGAAGTCGCCGAGGGTCGTCGTGCCGTCGTCGCCGGTGCGCGTGTAGATGCGCGTGAGGTTGACCATGAGGGCGATCGTGTCAGACGTGGCGGACGGCCCGGACGCCGACGGCAGGACGCCCCCGTGACCTAACCGTTATCTTCGGGCACCCAACGATGTCAGGGCCCTCATGCGTCAATGGAGTGCACGGCAGGCGACGACGAGGAGAGAGCATGGCACGCTCGAGCGGTCGCGACGTCGATGCCGATGTCCACGAGGTCGTCCCCGGTGCCGAGATCGGCATCTCCGGAGTCCTCGGTGTCCAGTCCGTCGCGGATGTCCGGATCAGTCTCGGCCGGGCCATCGACACGGGGTCGGGCGACCTGGTCCTGCATCTGGGGGACGCCGAGGTGGGTGACGCGACCGGTCTCGGGGTGATCGTGGGCGCACACCACCGGGCTCGCCGGGCCGGACGTCGTCTGGTGATCGCCGACGCCTCGCCGCGGCTGGAGCGGCTGCTGCGCGCCACCAAGCTCAACCGGGTGATCGCCGGCAGTCATCAGGACGCCGCGGCCAACCCGATCATCGCCTGAGCCGCCCCGAGCGCTCGGCTCGCCGCACGAGCCGAGGTGGTCAGCCGAGAGCCGTCGCCGCCGCTCGCCTCGGGTCCGCCGCGGCGCTGACGTCCCCCGTGGACGAGCGGTGCGCGGCCCCGACGCCGCCGAAGTACATCGCGTTGGCCTGGTGCTCGGTTCCCGCAAGGCCGAGCGAGGCCAGCGTCCGCGAGATGTCCGGCGCGGGCTCGTGCTCGACGTGGATCCCGTCGCCGCTGCGCAGCCGTACGTGCAGCCGTGGCTGGTCGATCGCGTCCTGCAGCCGGGAGCCCTCGATGACGTACCGCGAGATCACCTGGGCCAGCGCGGTGGTGATGCGGTCCGCGCCCGGGCTGCCGATGGCCAGGACGCTGCCGTCGTCGTGCCGAGCGGTCGTGGGTGCCATGTTGGACGCGAGCCGGGTCCCCGGCGGTAGGGCGTGCAGCCCGCGCTGGTTCAGCTCCGGCTCGCCGAGGCAGTTGTTCAGCAGCAGGCCCGTGCCGGGCGCCGTCACGCCCGAGGAGTACCCGGAGGAGGCCGTGATCGCGCACGCGAGCCCGTCGGAGTCGACGACCGAGACGTGGGCGGTGTGCTGGGAGCGCGGGACGGCGTCCAGGACCAGGGCGTCGAGCGAGGCCAGCAGCTCCGTGCCGGCGGTCTCCAGGTCCGGCGCGGTGTCGAGGCGGTCGCGCCGGTGGCCGAGCACGGTCCGCTGGACGGCGATCATGGCCGCTGCGCTCGGCACCTCGCCCTCCAGCAGACGGAGCATCGCGGCCAGCACCGGGCCGCCGATCGACGGCGGCGGGTTGGTCGCGACCTGCCAGTCCCGCAGCCGGGTCAGGGTGGCGGGACGGACGACGGGCTCGTACGCCTCCAGGTCGGCCCGGGTCAGCAGGCCGCCCTCGTGCTGCAGGTGGTCGGCGACGCGGCGGCCGAGCTCGCCCTCGTACAGCGCCCGTGCTCCTTCGTGGGCGATCTGCTCGAGGCTGTCGGCGAGGCGGTCGTCGGCCAGGGTGTCGCCCGGAGAGAGGGGGCGCCCGTCGTCGCCGATGAGCTGCGCACGCGTCCCGGTGTCGAAGCTGAACAGCGGGTCTCCGACCTGCTGCAGGTAGCTGCCCGCCGTCGCGCCGACGCGGAAGCCGTGGCGCGCGACGTCGGCGGCCGGCGCGACGACCTCGGACCACGGTGCGTGGCCGTACCGGTGGTGTGCGAGGTCCATCGCCGCGAAGGCGCCGGGGGTGGCGACCGATCCCGCGCCGGCGTGGACGGTCATGCCGCCGGCGTAGTCCAGCCACAGCTCGCGCACACCCTGCCCGAACCGCTCCCGAGGGAGACCTCGTCCGGGCATCTCGACGTTGCCGTCGATCACGACCGGGCCCCCGCCCACCGGCCAGACCGCGACGTAGGCGCCGCCGAGCGCACTCACGATCCCGGGTTCGGTGACGAAGGTGACGCTCATCGCGGCGAGCGCGGCATCGACCGCGCTGCCGCCGAGGCGGACGACGTCGATGCCCGCCTGGGCGGCGAGGGCGTTGGGTGCGGCGACGGCGGTGCGCCGAGACGGGACCGGCATGAACGCGATTCTGCCCGACCGCCCAGCTGTCCCTGCCGGAACGGTCGATCAGAACAGGCGCGCGCCCGCGTCGTCCATCCCCTTGAGGGCCTCGTAGTCGAGCGTGACGCACCGGATGCCCCGGTCCTGTGCCAGCACCCGGGCCTGCGGCTTGATCTGCTGGGCGGCGAAGACGCCGGCGACCGGCGCGAGGTGGGGGTCGCGGTTGAGCAGCTCCAGGTAGCGGGTCAGCTGCTCGACGCCGTCGATGTCACCGCGCCGCTTGAGCTCGACCGCCACCGTGCGACCGTCGGCGTCGCGGCACATGATGTCGACCGGTCCGATCGCCGTCATGTACTCGCGGCGCATCAGGGTGTAGCCGTCACCGAGGGTGGTGATGTGCTCGGCGAGCAGCGTCTGCAGCTGCGCCTCGACGCCGTCCTTGACCAGCCCGGGGTCCACTCCGAGGTCGTGCGAGCTGTCGTGCAGGACCTCGTGCAGCCGGACCCGCAGCCGGTCCTCGGACTTGGCGTGCTGGACGACCCAGCACGCGACGACGCCCTCCTCGAGCTCGTCCGGCGTGGGTGCCACCTCGGCCATCGCGCACGGCGGCGACATCCAGTTGAGCGGCTTGTAGGAGCCGCCGTCACTGTGGACGAGCACCGAGCCGTCGGCCTTGACCATGAGCAGCCGGGTGGCCAGGGGGAGATGGGCCTGCAGGCGTCCCTCGTAGTCGACGGAGCAGCGGGCGATGACGACGCGCACCCGCAGCACCCTACGACGGGCCGCGGCGGCGCACCGCTCGGACGGGGCGTTCGCGGCGGTGCGGCCGTCTGGGAGACTGCGCGACATGCGTGAGATCACCACCGTGGGCGTCATCGGACTCGGCACGATGGGCGCCGGCATCGTCGAGGTCTTCGCCAAGGCGGGCCTGTCGGTCGTCGGCGTCGACGGCACTCCGGAGCTCGCCGAGCGCGGGCGCGGCTTCCTGGAGGCCTCGACCGGCCGGGCCGTGGCCAAGGGCCGGCTCAGCGAGGAGGACCAGGCCGCGGTCCTCGGTCGGGTCACCTGGTCCCACCGGCTGACCGACCTCGCCGGCGCCGACCTCGTCGTGGAGGCGGTGCCGGAGCGGATGGAGATCAAGCGGGACATCTTCACCACGCTGGACGGCATCGTGCGCGAGGACGCGATCCTGGCCTCCAACACCTCCAGCCTGTCGCTCACCGAGATCGCCGCCGCCACCGCGCAGCCGCAGCGGGTCATCGGCATGCACTTCTTCAACCCGGCGCCGGTGCTCGCGCTGGTCGAGGTCATCACCACCCTGCTCACCGACGACGAGGTCACCGGTGCGGTCCGCGAGCTGGCCGTCCGGCTCGGCAAGAAGCCCGTCGTGGTCGGCGACCGCGCCGGCTTCGTCGCGAACGCCCTGCTCATCACCTACCTGGCGCGCGCCATCCGGATGTACGAGACGGGTCACGTCTCCCGCGAGGACATCGACGCCGCCGGCAAGGTCGGCATCGGCCTGCCGATGGGTCCGCTCACCCTCGCCGACCTGATCGGGCTGGACGTCGTGAAGGAGGTCTGCGACGTGCTGTACGCCGCGACCCACGAGCCGTCCGCCGCGCCGCCCGCACTGCTGCAGCAGCTGGTGACGGTCGGTCGCCTCGGCCGCAAGACCGGCCAGGGGTTCTACGCGTACGAGAAGCCGGGCTCGGGTGTCGTCACGGACGCACCGGAGGCCGTCGGCCGGCCCGGCGCCGCTTCGTCGGTCGCGGTGGTCGGCACCGGCGACCTCGCGACGGATCTGGTGGACCGGCTCACCGCCGCGGGGACCACCGTCACGGCGGTCGACGACCCGGGTGCCGACACCGCCTCGCTCGCCGGGACCCCGGTCGTCGTCCTCGTGGGTGGCCCCGAAGGCAGCTGCGAGGACTGCGGCAGCGGCGACTGCCTCATCGCCGAGGGGGTGGACCCGTCCGATGCCACGGCCTGCGAGTGCTGCCACGGCACGGCTCCGGAGGCGTGGTTCGGTGCGGTGGCCGAGTCGCTGGACTCCCGTACGGTCCTCGTGCCCACCGACGAGCCCAGTGCCTGGGCGCTGCTGGGGCGGATCGACCCCGAAGTCCAGGTCGTGCCGGTCGCCGTCCACCGGCCCACCCGCTCGGGATCCCTGGTCGAGGTCGCGCGCCAGATCGACGGGGACGACGGCGCGGTGCGCTCCGTCGACGCGACCTTCGCCGCGGCCGGCTTCGTCACGCTCGTCACCCGCGACCGCGCCGGCCTGGTGGTCGACGCGCTGCTCTACCCGCACCTCAACGACGCCGTCCGGATGCTCGACTCCGGATACGCCGGCGCCGCCGACATCGACACCGCGATGACGGCCGGCTGCGGCTACCCCCAGGGCCCGTTCGCGATGATCGACGAGATCGGCGCCGACGAGGTCGCCGACGGACTCACCGACATGCAGACCGAGACCGGGGACCCGGCGCTCTCGCCGTCGCCGCTGCTGGTCGAGCACGCCGTCGCGAACCGCTCGTTCCTCGGCTGAGACCGTCGTGCCTCGGCGCAACCGCAGCCGGCGTGAGGAGCCCCGTGGCGACGTGTCGCGGATCCTCGGCGGTGGCGTCCGCACCGAGTCCTACGCCGGTGGCCGGTGGAACGTGCGGCAGCTGCGCGGGGGCGTCGAGGACCGCGGGTACACCTGCCCCGGCTGCCAGCAGCGGCTGTCGGCCCGGACTGCCCACGTGGTGGTCTGGCCTGCAGACGGCCTCGGCGACGTGGAAGATCGACGCCACTGGCACACCGCGTGCTGGTCCGCCCGCGAGCGACGTCCGCCGCAGGGCTCGTGGAGGTAGGAGAGGCTCGTGACCGAGATCCGCGCCAACACCGTGCTCGCCGCACGGCGTGAGGACATCGAGCTGGACACCGGCGACGGCCTGCGGCTGGTCGGCGAGCTCGCACTGCCCGCGGCGCACGACCCGGTCGCCACGCTCGTCACGCTCCACCCGCTGCCGACGCACGGCGGGTTCATGGACAGCCACGTCCTGAAGAAGGCGTCCTACCGGCTGCCCGCCCTCGCCGACCTGGCCGTGCTGCGGTTCAACACCCGCGGGACGACCTCGCCGCGAGGCACGTCCGAGGGCGCCTTCGACGCCGCCGACTCCGAGCGGTACGACGTCGCGGCCGCGATCGAGTACGCCGAGTTCCACGAGGCTCCGGCCCTGCCCCGCCGCTGGCTGCTCGGCTGGTCGTTCGGGACCGACCTCGCGCTCATGCACGGGCTGGACCCGTCCGTGGAGGGCGCGATCCTGCTGAGCCCGCCGCTGCGGTACTCCCGGCCCGAGCACCTGGCCGCGTGGGCCGAGTCGGGCAAGCCGGTCCTCTGCCTCGTGCCGGAGTTCGACGACTACCTGCGTCCGGCGGAGGCGGCCGAGCGCTTCGCGGCGATCCCGCAGGCGAAGGTCGTCGGGGTCGACGGCGCCAAGCACCTGTGGGTGGGGGAGCCGTACGTCCGCCGGGTCCTGAACGAGATCGTGCAGACCGTGCTGCCCGGGCACGCCGAGCTGCCGGTCGAGGTGGACGCCGACCTGGTCGTGGAGCAGTCGTGACCGGCGTGCGCGGTCGTGCTCGCGTCGGCGCCGCGGACGTCGACGCGGCCGCCGAGCGCCTGGACGGCACCATCGTCCCGACACCGCTGCAGCACAACGGCCGCCTCTCCCGGCGTACCGGGCTGCAGGTGTGGCTCAAGCGCGAGGATCTCCAGCCCGTCCGCTCGTACAAGCTGCGAGGGGCGTACAACCTCATCTCCCGGCTGTCCGAGCAGGACGCCGCCGCGGGCGTCGTGTGCGCGAGCGCCGGCAACCACGCCCAGGGTGTGGCGTTCGCCTGCGCGGCTCTCGGGGTGCACGCACGCATCTACCTGCCTCGGACGACGCCGCGGCAGAAGCGCGCCCGGGTGGCCTCGATCGGCGGCGACTCCGTCGAGGTGGTCATCGAGGGCGACTACTTCGACCAGAGCGCCTCGGCCTCGCGGGCGTACGCCGAGCGCAGCGGCCGGGTCCTCGTGCCGCCGTTCGACCACCCGGACGTGATCGCCGGCCAGGGCACGGCGATCCGCGAGCTCGTCGGTCAGCTCGGGCGCGCCCCGGACGTGCTCGTGGTTCCGGTCGGGGGTGGCGGGCTGCTGGCGGGGAGTCTCGCCTGGCTGCGCGAACGGCATCCGTCGGTGCGGGTGGTGGCCGTCGAGCCGGCGGGCGCACCGAGTCTCGGCGCAGCCCTCACGGCCGGGCAGCCGGTCGACATCGGCGACGTCGACCCGTTCGTCGACGGTGCTGCCGTCGGCCGGATCGGCGACGTGCCCTTCGACCTCATCGACGCCGACCCGCCGCGGGTGGAGTCCGTCCCCGAGGGCCTGGTCTGTGTCGAGATGCTCGACCTGTACCAGGAGGACGGCATCATCGCCGAGCCGGCCGGGGCGCTGGCGTCGGCCGCGCTCTCGCTCGACGACCTCGACATCGAGCCCGGCTCGACCGTGGTGTGCCTGCTCTCCGGCGGCAACAACGACGTCAGCAGGTACGCCGAGGTGGTCGAGCGTGCGCTGGTGCACGAGGGCCGCAAGCACTACTTCCTGGTCGACTTCCCCCAGGAGCCCGGTGCGCTGCGGCACTTCCTGGACGAGGTGCTCGGCCCGGACGACGACATCACGCTGTTCGAGTACGTCAAGCGCAGCAACCGTGAGACCGGCCCCGCGCTGGTCGGCATCGAGCTCGGCGCGCCCGACGACCTGGATGCCCTGCTGCTCCGCATGGAGCACGGTCCGCTGCACATCGAGCGCCTCCCGCCCGGCAGCCCGGTCTCCCGCTTCCTCGTCTGACCGCCCCGCCCTCTCCCCGGCGAAAGATGGCGGCTGGCACAGGTATGCGTGT
>NZ_JAROAV010000032.1 GCF_029439465.1 Luteipulveratus flavus
GTCGAACCCGGTGCACGAGTCGAACCCGGTGCACGAGTCGAACCCGGTGCACGAGTCGAACCCCACCCATGAGTCGAACCCCACCCATGAGTCGAACCCGGGTGCCGCGAGCGCTGGCAGCTGGCCGGTCGCCTCGTACGGGCAGGCAGGCAGCGGCGGGCGCCAGCCGGTTGCATTTGTCGGCCGTCGTCCGTACCGCCGACCGGACGACGACATCGCAGGTCGTCGTCCAGTGGTGGCGATCGTTGACACCGGCTGCGGAGACCATCCGTGGCTCCGTGACATCGTCCGGACCGATGTCACGTTGGACGGACAGAGCATCGGAGACACCGACGCGGCCACCGATCCGGAGCGCCACCCGGACCAGGGCGGTCCCCTCGACGGCGGGATCGACACCCTCGCGGGGCACGGCACGTTCATCGCTGGTCTTGTCCATCAGGCTTGTCCTGATGCGGACATCGTGTCGTGGCGCGCGGTCAGCTCAGGCGGTGTCATCGTGGAGTCCGAGTGGCTCACCGTGCTGACGCAGATCGCCGAACTCGTCCGGCGTCATGCCGACGGCGAGGAGGGCGGCCACCCCGTCGACGTCCTCAATCTCTCGATGGGCTACTACCACGAGACGACTGACGATGCGCTGTTCGACCCCACGCTGGCGAAGGTGCTCGATCAGCTGGCGGAAGCAGGCACGACCGTCGTGTGCTCGGTCGGCAACGACGCGACGTCTCGGGAGTTCTACCCGGCAGCGTTCAGCGCGCGGTTGACCGGCGAGACACGCGTTCCTGTCGTCTCGGTCGGTGCGCTCAACCCGGACGGCGCATCGGTCGCCATGTTCAGCAATGCCGGGCCCTGGGTGCGCACGTACGCGCCCGGCGCCGCCGTCCTGAGCACCCTTCCGCCCTTCCAAGGCGGATTCGAGCCGATCGCGCGCACGGTGGCGGAGGGTAAGGAACGCGAGACCATCGACCCGGACGACTACACCGGCGGCTTCGCCTTGTGGAGCGGGACGTCATTCGCTGCACCTCTGGTCGCCGGCCGAATCGCCGACGCGCTCGTCGATCAGCTTTCCTCGAGCGGCGACTCCCGCGAGGCCGCTGTGGCTCGCTCACGAGCAGCGGTTCGCGCCGCAGTGCCTGAGATGCGCTAGCGACAGACATGGAGCAGGAGGCCGGCGTCCGACGGACGCCGGCCTCCTGCGCTGTCGTTACTCGAGAAGAGCGCGACAGCCCGTCCGTCAGTTGCTGCGCTCGATCGGTGCCGCGAGCGCGTAGATCGTCAGCCCCGTGGCAACGACAGCAGCCGCCGCCACGTAGGCGCGTGCCTTGAAGTCCTGCATCTCAACCTCCCCTCTGAGACTTCCTGCTCGTCACCGTCAGTTGCCGTGCTCGACCGGTGCCGCGAGTGCGTAGATCGTCAGCCCCGTGGCAACGACAGCAGCCGCCGCCACGTAGGCGCGTGCTTTGAAGTCCTGCATCTCAACCTCCCCTCTGAGTCCGTCAAACGGCGGACGGTCACGGTTCGACCGCCCGAGCTCTCGTGCTGAGACGTGACCGATCCGGGCGGATCACGAACATGCCCAGCACGGCTACCACCCCACCAACGATCAGCAGGAGATCCCCGACACTGAGCACTTTCAAGAGGGGCGGCAACGGGATGACGTCCGAAAGTGCGACCACCCACCAGGGCTCGTCGGTGATCGGGAGGTTTCGTACCGACCTGCGCGCCATCCTCGCGAGTTCGGCGTCTCCGAATCCGGCGGCTCTCGCGGCGCTCACCGAGAACGGCATCGCGCCGTAGGTCCACTGCGGTAGCGCGTTGCACAGCGCTCCCACCACGATCAGGCCCAATCCGACTCTCGCAACACGTCCGTTCAGCTTCCAGTTGAGAACGCAGAACGCGATGGCGATCACGACCGTGATGGTCACGGCGAGCCGAAGAGCCCACTGGTCCCCGACGACGGGCGGATACCAGGACTCGGAGTACACCAGCATCGTCACAGCGGCAACGGGGATGAGCCACCAGGCGCGTACACGAATTCCCTCGTACTCGAATCGTCGCGGAGCGGCCAGGATGAAGGCAGCAATGACGAACCCAGGAAGGAGCATCAACATCAGCATCTTGGGCCCCGGCACAGATCAACCGTATCGACGAACAGGCCGCCGCGAGTAGGTCACCGGACGAGATTCATCTCGGTGCCTTCTACTGGTTGGATAGCAGGAGTGACCGGGTACTCGCCATGATGGAGTGTGCTCAACGCCCTCCAGCTTCACGAGCGGGGCCTCGCCCATAGCAACGCCGGCCGGCACGCGACTGCCCGGCGAGCCTTCCTGCGCGCCCGCGACAGGGCCGATACACCGGACATGATCGCGCACATCGATCTCAGCCTCGCCTACACAGAGTCAGAGCTCGGCACCTTCGACGACGGGATCGCCCGATGCCGCCTCGCCCTGGAGCTGAGCGGCGTGTCCGGCCATGTCCGCGGACTCATCCAGTCTCAACTCGGTTTACTCCACATGCGTGCGGGCGATGGAGCAGCGGCCTTGACCGCGATGTCAGCGGCCGAGAGCCTGATCAGCTCGGATGCACATCAGGCGCTGGGCAACCTGCACCTCAATCGAGGAAACGTCTACCTCCAACGCGGTGATGCCCGATCGGCTCAGCACGACTTCTCTGCGGCCTCGCTCGAGTACGGGAAGGCCGGCCTCGAGCGCGGCCGAGTCAAAGCGACTCACAACATGGGCTATGCGAGGCTCGTCGGCGGGGACATCGCAGGAGCCCTGAGCCTGCTCGATGAGGCGCGACCTGGCATGAAGGCGCTGGGACCCGTGTACGAGGCGGTCAGTGCTCAGGACCGCGCGGAAGCGTTGATTGCTGCTGGGATGCCGCACCAGGCTTCCGACTCGCTCCGTCAAGCGAGTGTCGTCCTTGCCCGACGTGGCCTCAGGCAGAGTCAGGCAGAAGCGTTGCTGGTGCTGGCGAGGCTCAACCTGCGTCAGGACGCACGCGAGGCACGCAAGGTGGCGCGTCGGGCGGCGCGCCTGTTCAGCAACCGGGGTAGCGACGCATGGGCTACCAAGGCCGAGGCGGTGGCGCTCGCCGCAGAGGTCATGAACGGCTCGCGTCGGCCGGCCCTGCTCGACGAGGCGGCCGACATCGCCGGCCGCCTGCGTACCCAGGGTCTGGTGCACGACGCGTCCGCCGTGCTGCTGCAGTCCGCCCGCGTCGCCGTACGCCTCGACGACCTGCCGACCGCGCGCGGCCGGGTGCGCGGCGTACGGCAGCGTGCGGATGCGCCCCTGGAGAACCGGTTGCTGCAGCACGAGGTCCGGGCCGAGCTGTCGCTCGCCGGTGGCCGGCGCAAGGACGCCATGCAGCACGTACGGGACGGGCTGGCCTCGCTGCACGACTGGCAGTCCTCGTTCGGCAGCCTCGACCTGCAGAGCTCGCTCGTCGGGCACGGCCGCGGTCTGGCGGTCGCCGGTCTGCGGATGGCCGTCGAGGACGGGCGGCCCGAGGTCGTGTTCGAGTGGACCGAGCGTGCCCGGGCTTTGACCAGCCGCGTCGCTGCGGTCCGGCCGCCCGACGACCCCGACGGCGCCGCCCGCCTCCAGGAGCTGCGTGAGCTGCACGCCCAGATCCGGGCCGCCGACGCCGAGGGCCGGCCGGTCGTCGCGCTCGTGCGCAAGTCGTCCCGCCTGCAGCAGCAGATCCGCGAACGGGCTTGGCACGACCCGGGGTCCGGCCTCGTCACCGAACCCACGACGCTCGACCAGCTCCAGGCACAGCTCGGCCAGCAGGACGGCGTCATGCTGGTCCACGTCGTCACGCACGGCCGACTGCGGCTGCTCGTCGCGACCGGTGACGACACCCGCGTGCTCGACCTCGGGGACTGGGCGCCGGTCGGTCGCATCCTCGACGGACTCCGCGCCGACCTCGACGTCTCGGCCGCGCACCTCCCCCCGCCGCTGCGCCAGGTGGTGCTGGACAGCCTCGACGACCGGCTCGCGACGCTCTCACGGCACCTGGTCGCGCCCGCCGCGGACCTGGTCGGCGACGACCGCCCGGTGCTGATCGTGCCGACCGGACGCCTCGCCGGTACGCCGTGGACGATGCTGCCCGGTCTGCGCGGCCGTCCCGTCACGATGCCCCGGTCCGCCTCGCTCTGGGTCGCCCACCAGCACGCGCCCGACCACCCCCGACGGCGGGCGGCGTTCGTCGCCGGTCCGCGGGTCGAGCGGGCCGCCGAGGAGGTACGGCGCGCGGCCGCCGCCTGGGGCGAGCGCGCGGCCGTCGTCGCGAGCGCGGACGCCACCGCTGCGCACGTCACCGAGGCCGCCCACTCCGCCGACGTCATGCACGTGGCGGCGCACGGGCGTCACTCCGCCGACAACCCGCTGTTCTCCGGTCTGGAGCTCGCCGACGGGCCGTGGTTCGGGTACGACATCGACCGGCTCAGCGCCGTCCCCCGCACGGTCGTCCTCTCCGCGTGCGAGCTCGGCCGCTCCACGGTCCGCTGGGGTGAGGAGACCGTCGGCATGACCCAGGCGTGGCTGCACGCCGGGGCGTGCACGGTCATCGCGTCGCCCGCCAGCGTGGACGACGACGTCGCCTGCGAGGTGCTGGCGGAGACGCACGTCCGGCTCGCGGCCGGGCGCGCGCCGGCGTACGCCCTCGCGGACGCGACCGCTGCGCTCGGCCTCGGCGCGCGCAGCTCGTTCATGTGCTTCGGCGCGGGCTGGTAGATCCGCGCACCCGCCGCCTGACCGCCGTTGTCTCATCAGGCGAGACGGGCGCGGCCGGGGACGTATCAGCGTCGGCCGCTCGCGCTCTTCCGTCATGTCACCGCGTGTGACGCAGGAACGCCTCGGCCTGGCACTCGCTTCGCCCGCCGAGGAAGGCGGCTCCCGGGTTGGGGGATCGGGGAGCCGCCGCCGTACGACGGAGGGCGTGGCTACTGGAGGGGGCCGCGCCCTCCGGCGTGCCCCGGCTCCGGACTCTTCGTTCAGGCCAGGGGCCGCAGGCCGGCCAGCACCTCGTTCAACGCCTCGGTCGTCGACGGGTGGGTCCAGATCCCGTCGCGCAGCCGGCTCGCTGTCACGCCGGCCCGCATGGCGAGCGCGACGAGGTTGACCAGCTCCTGGGCGTCGGTGCAGAACAGGGTGGCGCCGAGCACCTCGTCGCTCTCGGCGTCGACCACGAACCCGATGAGGCCGTGCGTCTCCTCGACGATCTTCGGGCGCGGCATCGCGGCGATGTCGGCCACCGGCTTGCTCGTCACCAGCACCGCACGTCCCTGGTCGCGTGCCTGAGTCGCGTTGATCCCCACCCGCGCGAACGGCGGCGTGATGAACGTGGTGCGCGGTACGGCGACCCGGTCCTTCGTCGTCCGGGACCCGTCGCCGATGAGCGCGCTCAGCACGACGCGGTGGTCGTCGAGGGAGATGTAGGTGAACTGGGGGCCGCCGTTGACGTCACCGACCGCGTAGACCCCATCGGCGGAGGTCCGCAGGTGATCGTCCACGACGATGTAGCCCCGCTCGTCGGTGTCGACACCCGCGGCGGACAGATCGAGGTCCGCTGTCACCGGGCGCCGTCCGGTCGCGCACAGCACCGCGTCCGCCTCCAGGTCGGTGGCGTCACCCGGTCCGTCGACCTGGACGACGACGGTGGGCCGGGCGTCGACGAACGCGGTCGCGCTCGTGCCGTGACGGAACGTCACCCCGGTGTCGACCAGGCTCTGCTCGACGGCGGCGGCCGCGTCGGCGTCCTCCTCGGGCAGCAGCCGCTCGCCGCGGTTGAGCACGGTGACCTGCGAGCCGAAGCGCGCGAACATGCCCGCGAACTCCAGCCCCACGAAGCCGCCACCCACGACGACCAGGCGGCGCGGGAACGGCGAGACGTGCTGGAGGGAGGTCGAGTCGTACACGTGTGGCCCGTCGGCGCCCGGGACCGGCGGACGCGCGGGCTCCGTGCCGGTGTTCAGGACGACGGTCTCGGCCGACACCCGCAGCCGCTCGCCGCCGGCGGTGACCTCCACCTCGCGCGGACCGACGAACCTGGCTGCCCCGTCGATCAGCGTGACCGCGTCGACCTCCTTGAGCATGGCGTGGTTGCGCGCCCGCAGCCGGCCGGTGAGGTCGTCGCGCTCCTGGACCGCCGCGTCGAACCAGGCCTGCGCGTCGTCGGCGAACCGCCGCTGCTCCGCCCGGTGGACCAGGGCCTTCGTCGGGACGCACGCGATGTTGATGCACGACCCGCCGTACATCCGGTTCGAGCGCTCCACCACGGCGACGCTGCGGCCCGCGCGGCCCAGCGCGCCGGCGAGCGTCTTGCCGCCCTTGCCCCAACCGATGACCAGTACGTCGACCTGCAGCTGCTCCACAACGAGCCTCCCGGGCGGAAACGAGTGGCGCCCAGTGTGTCAGTCCGCCTCGCGCAGATCGAGGACGTGCAGGACCCGGTCGTACCGGTGCTCGGCGTCCGGGGCGACGAACTCCTCCAGCCGCCCGTACTCGCGGAACCCGCACGAGACGTAGAGCCGCTCGGCGCCCTCGTTGTCGCCGCGGAAGTCCAGCGTCAGCATCTCCACGCCCGCCTCCCGGGCCGTCCGCGCGAGCTCGGTGACGAGGGCCCGGGCGATGCCGCGCCGCTGGAACTCCTTCGCCACGGCGAGCTTCTCGAGGTCGGCGTGCGGACGGTAGGTCGGCCGGATGTAGCGCCGCCAGAACCCGAAGCCGGCGAGGTCGTCGCCCACCATCGCGACAACCAGTGACGCGTCCTGCGGGCTGTCGTCGACGAGCTCCCACAGCAGGTCCGCCACCTCGGCGCGGCCGGGCGGCGCCGTCCAGCCCAGCGCAGCGCCGTCCGCGACCAGGCGCTGCAGGAGCAGGGCGGCCGCATCGGTGAGATCCGTTGTGAGGTCTGCGCTTTCGAGGACGTGGCAACGGATCGCCAGGGCGTTCGACGACATGCTCCCCATCGTCCCACCCGTGAGCGGGGCGATGGACTGTCATGGTTCGCCGCAGACCAGACCGTGATGCCCTCGTGATGTCGCTCCAGCAGGTGAGACGGACCGCTCGCTCACGGGTTGCGGACCACGATCGGCTGCGGCGTGACGGTCTGCGACACGCGCCGGCCGGAGGGCGTCGTGCCGGTGACCGTGACCGACGGCGCGTACTGCCCGGCCGCGACCTCGGCGGCCGTCACGGTGTGCGTGGCGGTCTTGCACAGGTAGCTCTGACCGGCGGCCAGCGCCGAGTAGTGGCACGACGCCAGGTTGTCCAGGTTGCCGGTAACCGTGACGTCGGTGAGCTGTTGGTTGCCGGTGCTGCCGACGCGCATCCAGAACGCGAGTCGGTCGTCCGCCCAGCCCGCGGCGCCGAGCGGCACCGTGCTGTCGGGGTAGAGCTCCCCCAATACCGCAGGCGCTGCAGGCGGATTGGCCGCCGGCGTCACCGTCAGCATGCTCCGCGTGCTCGACGACTGCCCATCCACGGTGTACCGCGCGGTGATCGGCTTGTCCCCGACGACGCTCGTGGGCGCGCTGAACGGCACCGAGACCGTCCGAGACTCGCCCGCCGCCAGCCGCGCCACGCGCACCGAACCGGCGGCCCAGGTCGTACCCGGCTCGAGCGTGACGTTCCCCGGGGCGAGGGTGCCGCTGGTCTGGTTGGTGAGGCGGACGGTCGCGCTCGCCTTCGTCCCCGCCTGGTGCGAGGCGGGCAGGGTCAGCGACAGCGGAGCGCAGAGCCCCGCCAGCCACGAGACGTCGAAGCGCGACATGGTGATGTACTCGTACCCCTCGCGCTCCCAGAGCAGCCCGATCCGCCCGTCCGGCAGGTGACTGAGGGTGGAGTAGCCGGACGAGCCCTGCGTGATCGCCTTGCTGACCGGCCAGGTCTGACCGTCGTCGCAGGACATCCGCACGGTGGCCTCGCGGCGGATGCTCGGGTCCGGGGTGTTGCTGAAGAGCAGCAACTTCGAGCGCGGATCGCCGGCCGGCGCGTCGGGGTAGAGGCGCATGATCGAGCCGTTGTTGCCGGAGTCGGGCAGCTCGGGGTCCGCCTCGAACGGTCCGTACGTCTCGCCGCCGTCGTGGGAGATCGCCACCTTGCGGTACGGCGCCGTCCGCGAGTTGAGCATGACGTCGCCGTTGGACAGCTCGACGGTCTTGTTCTCGTCGGCGCCCGGACCCACGAGCTGACCGAACGTCCAGGTCGCACCGTGGTCGTCGCTGTAGAGGCTGGCCGCGTAGTTCTGCCCGTTGTAGCGGATCGCGTACTGCTGGACCAGCCGGCCGGCGTGCGCGCCGTGCCGCAGCTGGATGCCCTCACCGCTGGCGGCGAACAGACCGCCCCAGGCGGGGTTCTTGGCCATCGAGGTGATGCGGCGGTGCTGCCAGGTGACGCCGTCGTCGTCGGAGTAGCTGTAGTCCATCTGCGTGGCGTTCGGGTCGGTGTCGCTGTTGCCGGTCGCCCCGCCGCCGAAGCCCTGATTGATGCTGGACACGTAGAAGACGAAGATCCGTCCCGTCTCGCGGTCGACGAGCAGGCTGGGGTCGCCGTGCCCCTCCGGCGCCGGGCTCTCGCGGACGACCTGCTGCGGCAGCCACGTCCTGCCGCCGTCGGTGCTGCGCCGGATGACGATCGCGATGTTCGACGGGACGTCCGCCATCGTCGGGCGCCGGTCGTACGCCGCGATCACGGTGCCCTTCGTGCTCGTGGTCAGCGCCGGGATCCGGTACTGCGGGCCCTGGTCGTACCGGCGGGCGAGGTCCTCGGTGTCGATCGCGCCGGTGGGCGGCTGTGGCGGCCGGAGTGAGGCGGTCGACGCGGCCTTCCAAGTGGCGGTCGGAGCCGCGAGCGCGGCGGGGGCGGCCGGGACCAGCAGGCCTGCGCTGACGACGGCGGCGAGAACGGTGTGGCGCATCACGGAGCTCCTCGGGTCGTACGGGGACGCCCGGATCGGCACCGCCGCACCGAGCGACTCGGCGAGGCGACATCGGACGTCTGATGTCTGATGCCTGCAGACGCTAGTGGCGACCGGTCGGTAGATCGGGCGGTTGACCATCTCCTGACCTTGGTCACGTGATGGTCAAGAGCCGGACGGCCGGCGCGGTATCAGGCACCCGCCGCGCGGGCTCCTCTCCTTCGTCATCACCGCACACAGGGGGTCGGACATGGCCAAGGACAAGATCGACATCAAGGCCGTCCAGGCAGCGGTCGCCGAGGCGCCGGACGCGAGCTGGGACGCCACCGAGAACCGCATCACCCGCCTGCCCGAGGAGCAACGTCGAGTCCGCCTCGGCGTACCTGTGCCCGACCAGCCGGTGCGCGAGAGTCTCGAACGAGCCGCCGCCGCCGTACGGTCGGCCCACGCGTCCGGGCCTCAGGCAGCGGCTCGCGCCAAGGCCGAGTCCGCCTCACTGCCAACCGTTTTCGACCTGCGCAACGTCGGCGGTCAGAGCTACGTCGCCGGAGTCCGGGACCAGGGCAGCTGCGGTTCCTGCGTGTCGTTCGGCAGCGTCGCCGTCCTGGAGGGCACCGCGCGCTTCGGCCGCAAGACCCCGTCGCTCGCCGTCGACCTCTCCGAGGCGCACCTGTTCTACGGGCACGGCAGCACGGTCGGCGTCACCTGCGACACCGGCTGGATGCCGATGCCGGCGCTGACCTTTTGCACGTCCAAGGGCATCACCTACGAGAGCGACTTCCCGTACGTCGCCGGCAACCCCGGCGGCAAGACCGCGCCGACCGGGTGGGAGTGGCACCGCGGTCGGGCGACTGGCACCGTCGACCTGACCGAGAAGGTCGCCGACATCAAGAAGCACCTCACGACCGTCGGGCCGGTGACCGGCTGCTTCGTGGTCTACACCGACTTCTACGGCTACAGCTCCGGTGTCTACAAGCACGTCACCGGCGGCGAGGAGGGCGGCCACTGCGTCGCGATCGTCGGGTACGACGACACCAAGCAGGCCTGGATCATCAAGAACAGCTGGGGCACCGGCTGGGGCATGGGCGGGTACGCGTACATCGGGTACGGGCAGTGCCTGATCGACACCTGGGCCAACGTCGGCGTCACCGGAGTGCGGCTGCGCACCTGGACCACACCGAAGAAGGTGCTCGGCGGGTACGCCTCCGGGAGCGAGCGCAGCGGCTGGGTGCACGTCCAGGACCACGGCTGGGTGAGCGTCGGCGGCCTGACCGGCACCGCCCACGTCGCGATGTTCGCCGACCTGCTGACGGCCAAGGAGAAGGGCGCGTTCGTCAACGCGTACGAGAACGAGGGCGTCATCGCCCAGACCTACGCCTACTGACCCGGCCGAGCCGACGAAGGAGACCCGACATGGCCACCAAGACCACCACCCGACGTACGAGCCGTACGACCCGGAGCCGTAACGGCGCACCGGCCGCCGCGACCCCGGCGCCCTCCCTGGAGGTGCTGACCGAGCCGCACGAGCTCAGCGAGGAGGAGCTCCAGCTGATCAGCGACGCCGGGTCGCCACTGCCGAGCTCACCCGTGGCCGACGCGGAGGACGACGCACCGACGTTGATGCCCCCCAGCGTCCGGGGTACCGCGCAGGGCGCCGAGTCGGCCACCGCCGACCCGGACTCCGCGACGGCCGGCACCACCATCACCGGGCAGCGGATCACCGCGCTGTGGGCCGAGCAGACGAGCCGCAAGGCCTCGGTGCACCTGCAGACCGCGGGCTGGAAGAAGCTCAGCACGCGCACGGACTTCGGTTCGACCGTGCTGACGATCCTCGCCGCGCACGCCCGAGCCACCGGCATCGCACCGACCCTCGTCGAGACGCCGGCCGGCACGATCGATGCGATGTACGCGTGGTGACGATGCACCACGTCGTGGAGTCGCCCGAGGACGGCCAGCGCATCCCGCTGGCCGCCGGCGACAGCCTGGAGGTCAGGCTCCGTCACCCGTCCGGCACCGGCTACCGCTGGACGGTGACCGACCTGCCGCCGGGCGTCGTCGTGGGCGGGGACGACGCCCAGGTCGAGGCGGGCACCTCGTCGGCACCGGGTCAGGCCCGGACGAGCGTCGTCGAGCTGGTCGCGTCCTCGCCCGGTGAGTCCGTCGTCCGGCTGGCGCTGGAGCGCCCGTGGGAGGACACACCGCTGGAGACGGTGTCCCTGACGCTCGCGGTGAGCTGAGCGCTCGGCCGCCCGCCCCGAGCGCTCCTTGCGAAGTCCGTCTGCCCGGCCCCGCATGGAGCGCCGGCCGGACGAGACTCGCGCGGGAAGTCCGGCCACGTCCGGCGGTACCCATGACGCGTTCGCGCGGCTAGTGTCCGAAGGGACGCGGACGGGCGAGCGAGGGGACGCCATGGCCTACTGCGGACAGTGTGGGAGTCCGGTGACGGGGAGGTTCTGCGCTGCCTGTGGCGCGCGGACCGACGTGGGTGGACGCGATCTCGACGCACCTCCGCCGAACCAGTACGCCAGTGATCCGTACGCGTCCGCCCCGTACGGCGAGTACGACGACCCCGACTACGACGTGCCGCCCCGGCGGGGGATCCGTCCGCGGACGCTGGTCGCCGGCGCGCTCATCGGGATCGTGCTCGGCTCGGCCGCGGTGACCGCGTACGCCCTCACCCGCAACGGCGAGCCGAGTGGGACGGCGGCGGTCGTGTCACCGACGTCCTCGACCGCCCGGACGACGCCCACACCGCCGGCGTCCACCCCCGTACCCGCGCCGTCGACACCGAGCCCGACCTCGACCAGCCGGCGGCCGACGCCGCGGACGTTCACGACGTCCACCCCGCCGGCGGCGACGTTCTCGGTGCCGCCGCCGTCGGAGCCGACCGACGACGCACAGGCCATCGTGTCGCTCAACCAGCGGGCCGACGAAGACGAACGCGCGACGCCCATCGACCGGCTGTGGGTGGTGCAGCTGGACAGCAAGTACGTCGGCGTGCGCGACCTGAGCCAGCAGCCGACGCCGTTCACCGCCGTGGACATCTGGAATCGGTTCCAGAACGTCATCAGCGACCCGCGGTTCGGCGGTCAGGTGCGGATCGTGCGCGACGACCACTTCGGCAAGCGCATCTCCCAGGGCAACCGTCTGACCTGGGTGGCGCTGCTGGACCTCGACCTGCCGGACAAGGCATCCGCGCAGGCCTGGTGCGAGGCGACGTTCGTGGAGCGCGGCACCGACCTCGCCAACGTCTGCCTGCCGCGTCAGATGACGCCACCCCGGCGCTAGCCCCGGCCCGACCGGCTGTCCCTGCCGCAGATCTCGTCTGTCCGGCACTCCATGCACGGCCGGGCAGACGAGATCCGCGGGGTGCGCTTCGGCGTGGCGAGGGCACCGGCGCCGTACGGTGGCAGCACCGCGGCACCGAGGACTGGTTCCTCGCGGGCTGGGCTCCGGCGCCGGGCCGTCACCCCGAGCCAAGGAGCCACCCCCATGGACGCGCAGCTCAGCAGACGATCGGTCCTTCTCGCCGGAGCCGTGGGCGGTGCAGCCGCCGCGCTCGGCACCGCGAGCCCACCCGCACACGCGGCGGCACCGGCGGTGATGCCGCCGGCTGTGGTCCGCGAACCGGTCAAGGTGCCCGAGGCGATCGGGACCGGCGGCGCCGTTTCGTGCGTCGACCCGTACGCCGCGGACGTGGGCATCCGGGTGCTGCGCGCCGGCGGGAACGCCGCGGACGCCGCGGTCGCGATGGCCGCCACGCTCGGCGTCACCGAGCCCTACTCCTCCGGCATCGGCGGGGGCGGCTTCTTCGTGTTCCACCACGCCCGGTCGGGGCGGACGTACACGATCAACGGCCGGGAGGCCGCGCCACTGACGTACACCTCGACCGAGTTCACCGACGGCAACGGCAACGCCCTCGACTTCGACACAGTGGTCAGCTCGGGCAAGAGCGTCGGCGTCCCGGGGACCCTGATGACGTGGGCGGTCGCGGCGGCGCGGTTCGGGACGCGGCGGCTCGCGGACCTGCTCGCTCCGGCGGAGGCCCTGGCGCGGGAGGGGTTCGTGGTCGACGCGTACTACCGGAGCCTCACCGCCCAGAACGAGGCGCGCTTCCGCACGTTCCCCGAGACCGTACGGGTCTACCTGCCGGGCGGGCAGGTGCCGGCGGTGGGCGCGACGCAGCGCAACGTCGACCTGGCCGACACCTATCGGCTCATCCGGCAGCGCGGTGTCGGCGAGTTCTACTACGGGCGGATCGCGCGGGCGATCGTCGACGAGGTCACCGACCCGACGACCGCGCCGGGCGTGTCGGTGCTGCGCGGCGAGATGCGGCTGCGGGACATCACCCGCTACCGCGCGCCGATCCAGGAGCCGACGACGAGTCGCTACCGCGGGTACGAGCTGCGCGGCATGTCGATCCCGTCGTCCGGCGGCATCGCGGTCGGGGAGATCCTCAACCTGTTGGACGCGTTCGCCGCGCGCACCGGCCGCTCGGTCGCCTCCCTGTCGCAGGTGGACTACCTGCACTGGTTCTCCGAGGCGTCCGCCCTCGCGTTCGCCGACCGCAACCGGTACGTCGGCGACGTGCGCGGCGTCCCGGTCCGCGAGCTGCTGTCGCCGGCGTACGCGCGCGAGCGGGCCCTGCTCTTCAACCCCGATCGGGCGCTGGCTCGGCCGGTGCCGTTCGGCTCGCCGGACGGCGACTCCGCCGGCTCACCCGGTGGTGGGCGCCAGCTGGGCGCGCCGAACGAGGGCCGCTCGACCACGCACCTGAACGTGGCAGACCGGTGGGGCAACGTCGTGGCGTACACGCTGACGATCGAGCAGACCGGCGGGTCGGGCATCACGCTGCCGGGGTACGGGTTCCTGCTGAACAACGAGCTGACCGACTTCGACTTCGTGCCGCTGCAGGCCGGCGTGCCCGACCCGAACCTCCCCGGCCCGGGCAAGCGACCGCGGTCGTCGATGAGCCCGTCGATCGTGTTCTCCTCGGACGGCGGCGGCCGGGGTCGGCACGGCGGCGGACACGGTGGTCGACTGCGTCCGGTGGTGGCGGCCGGGACGCCCGGCGGGGCGACGATCATCACGTCGGTGGCGCAGATCCTGGTGGGGTACCTGGACCGCGACCTCGACCTGGTGGACGCGATCGCGGCTCCGCGGCTGAGCTCGCGCAACGGCTCGTCCGAGGGCGCCGACCTCGGACTGGCGACCTCGCCCGTCGGGCAGGCGCTGACGGCACGCGGGCACCGGCTGTCGTCGCAGACGTGGATCGGGAACGCGTCCGGCATCGGATTCGAGGGCAGCCGGCTGGTCGCGGCGGCCGAGACCGTCCGCGGCGACGGCGGCGCCGCCCGCGTGGTGATACCGAGCTGACAGGCCCGGCACACCCGTTGGTCGAGTAGCGCCGAAGCTTGCGGAGGCGCGTATCGAGACCCGGTGCGGGACAGGGAGACTCGACTTCGGCGTACTGGCGCATCACTGGCCCCGCAGCCGGGTAAGTTCTCCGCGTGATGGACCAGGACGCGGCTCGTGCCGTCTGAGCAGACCTCGGCGATCCTCGTCGAGGACGTCGAGTTCGACATCGATCGGGCAGCACGCGACACGTTGCACTTCGGCACGCTGCGGCCAGGTCAGCGCGAGGCGCTCGAGGCGACGATGGCCGGACGCGACGTCCTCGCGGTGATGCCGACGGGACACGGCAAGTCGGCGCTCTACCAGCTGCCGGCGATCCTGCTCCAGGGGCTCACCATTGTCGTGTCGCCGCTCATCGCGCTGCAGCGTGACCAGGCGCAGGCGATCGGTCGGCTCGGGGCCGACGTCACCGCGTCCACGCTCAACTCCACGCAGGGCGTCCGCGCGACGGACAAGATCTGGGCGGCGCTGGAGGGCGGCGGTCGGCACGTCCTGTTCCTCGCGCCGGAGCAGCTGGCCCGGGATGAGGTCGTCGAGCGGCTCGCGGCGCTACGGCCGGTGATGCTCGTCGTCGACGAGGCGCACTGCGTGACCGCGTGGGGGCACGACTTCCGGCCGGACTACCTGCAGCTCGGGGCGGCGGTGCAGCGCTTCGGTCGCCCGCGGGTGCTCGCGCTGACCGCGACCGCGTCGTCGCTGGTGCGGGACGAGATCGTCGAGCGGCTGAGCATGCGCGACCCGCTGGTCATCGTCCGCGGCTTCGACCGGCCGAACATCCGCCTGGAGATGCGCCGTTCGATGGACGAGGCGGCCAAGCGGAACGCGGTGCTCGACACGGTCGCGGGGCTGCCGACGCCGGGGCTGCTGTACGTCTCCCGGCGGCGTGACACGACCGCGTACGCGGAGGCGCTGGCCGAGCGCGGGCTGAAGACGGTCGCGTATCACGGGGGTATGCGCGCGTCGGAGCGGAAGGCGGCGCACGAGCACTTCACCAGCGGCTCGGCGGACGTGGTGGTCGCGACGTCAGCGTTCGGGATGGGCATCGACAAGGCGGACGTGCGGTTCGTGGTGCACGCGGACGTGCCGGACTCGGTGGACAGCTACTACCAGGAGGTCGGGCGCGCGGGCCGCGACGGCGAGCCGGCCGAGGCGATCCTGTTCTACCGGCCGGAGGACTTCGGGCTGCACCGTTTCCACGCCGGCGGTGGCGGCGACGAGGACACGCTGCGCTCGGTCTACCACGCGCTGCGGAAGGCCGGCTCCGACGGCGTCCGGACGGCCGACCTGCGTCGCGACATCGACGCCTCGCCGCGAAGGGTCACCCAGTCGGTCAACCTGCTGGAGCAGGCGGGAGTCGTCCGGGTACGCCGGTCGCGGGCCTTCGCCAGCGACGTGAAGCCTGCCGAGGCCGTACGGCTCGCCGTCGAGATCGCCGACGCGGGTGAGCGGGTCGCGCAGACGCGGGTGGAGATGATGCGCGGGTACGCGGAGACCGCCGGCTGCCGGCGACAGTTCCTGCTGCGCTACCTGGGTGAAGAGCTGGAAGAGCTGTGCGGCCACTGCGACCAGTGCGAGGGCGGGGTCGACGACGTGCCCGAGGTCGACCGCGCGGGTGAGGTGTTCCCGACGAACACGCCTGTGCTGCACCAAGAGTGGGGCGAGGGCGTCGTGCTCGGCACGGAGGACGACCGGCTGACGGTGCTGTTCGAGCGCGAGGGCTACCGGACGCTGTCACTCCAGGCGGTGGTCGACAACGACCTCCTCACCGTCCGGTAGCCGCTGCTCCGCCGGTCGAGCAGCGCCGGAGCGCGCGGAGGCGCCTGCCATTCCGCCGGTCGAGTAGCGCCGGAGCTTGCCATTCCGCTGGTCGAGTAGCGCCGGAGCGTGCGGAGGCGCGTATCGAGACCCCGTGAGTCACAGGGAGACTCGGCCGGCTACTGGTTGACCAGCCGGTTCTTGGCCGCGAGCACCTGCAGCTGCTGAGTCGGGCCGGCGACGTCGATGGTGCCCGGCACATCCACCCAGGCCCCGCCGCCAAGCCGGAACTGCCCCCCGTACGTCGCGGTCGACGACACCGTCACCGTGGCCGGTTTGGCGTAGGCGTGCGTGACGTCACCCGTCGGGTACGGCCCACCGAGCGAGGTGGTCGTCGTCGAGGCGCCGTCGCCGAAGGAGTAGGTGACCTGCTTGAACCGCGGCCGGACCTCCACCCGCTGCCCCAGCAGCGTCACCGCCCGCACCTCGTCGGGCTGAAAGCCCTCGGTCGGCCAGGACACCTGGAAGTAGGTCGGCAACGTCACCAATGTCTTGTTGCCCACCGGCTGCATCGACAAGGCAGGCTTCGCGAACGCTGTGTGCGACCACGCCTCCTTGATCATCGCCATCGTGAGCTGCGGCTTGCTGTCACCGGGCACCTTCTCCGGCCAGCAGGTGTCACCGACCAGCTCCCAGCTGGACTTGTCCCCGCCAGGTCCGAGCAGCCTCCGGAACACGCGCGAGTAGGGGCCGGTCGCGTTCGGGACTGTCGTGCACGCGGTGAGTGCGTTCGCACAGCCCAACGCATCGGGATCGTCCGGGTCGGCGTTCGCGCACGCCAGCGTTGTCGTGTACTCATACGGCACCAGCATGGGCTCCCCCGTTCCCTTGCCGCTGCCGTTACCCGTTGGCTTCCACTCACCCTTCTTCTCGAACACGTGGTCCTGTCGGAGCCCGACATGTACCCCGCCGTTTCGGACGCAGCTAACGATCACGCCACCGTCACCGCAGTCGTCGGCGACTGCGGTTGGGATGTTCGCCAAGAGTTGGCATCCAAAAAGCAGGACGAGGACGAATAGCAACCGAGAGCGTAACGGCGCTGCATCTCTCATGCTGTTCCGATCTGAATGTTCGCAATTCGCCAGCCCCCGTCCGACCAGGTCAGGAAGACGACGGTCTGGACCCCCTTCACTGACTGGTAGCTCCGAACCACTGAACCGTCACGGGCGAGGACCGAGACGGGTTCTTGGTCAATGTCGACCTGAATGATCATGCCGCGCTCCGCGGTCAGGCGCCGGGCGTCAAGAACGCGCACGGCCGGCCCAGAATTTCGCTCACCCGATGAGGCCATCTTTTTGACGTTGGCGGCGAATCCCGAGCACGGCTTGCACGTTCCTAGGCCGTACCCGTCGAGCAAGCCAGCGCTGGGCGACATCCGCACCCGGTTTAATTGGTCGTAGTAATGCTTGGCGAAGGCGATCGCAGCGGGCTCGGTGTTGGCGCGAGCGTCCGGCGGAACACCGGGTAGGCCGGGCCCCAACGCACTCGATGTGGGAGCGGCTGAGCTCGCGGGTACGGCGGTCGAGGTCGAGGTGGCCAGCGGCGTACTCGATGACGACGAGGGGGCGGTCGGCGAGCCGCCGGCGTCCGCGTCACCCCCGCAGCCGGACAGCGCACCGGCGCAGGCGACGGCAAGGACGGCAGCCGCGGCGGCCGTACGCACGGGTCGAGACAGCATGAGTCAGAAGCCCCCTGAGATCTGGTCTAAGCCGTCGTGAGTATGTCGAGCCCGCACCCGACGTGGGGTGTTGCGAGCCTGACCAATCCCCGACGCCCCGATCCTGCCCGGAATGCCGACCACCCCGTGCGAGTCGTCCACAGGTGAGCCGGTCGGTCGGCAGGGGCCGGCCGTGCACCTTAGGCGTTCAGGACCAACGAGGTTCGCGTCATCCACAGCTGTGGATGGACCCGCGCGCGACGTCGTGACCTCGCCCAGGATCGACCCGACAGCACCGACGCGCGGCATGACGGGGGCAGGGCATGACGCAGTGGAACATCGCGCACGTCGACGCACTGGGCGTCGTGAGCCGCGCGGCCACCAGCGCGCTGGCGTACCAGGGGAAGTTCCGCGGCTACGAGACGGCGACGGGCACGCTCGGATCGGCGCTGACGTACAGCCCGCTGGTCGCCAAGGCCCTGTCGGACCTCACCACCTCCGCTGTCGTGCCGCACCTGGACGAGGTCGCCGGGAGGACCGGCAGCGCGATTCGCGGCACGAACGCCGCGATCGGGTTCTACGAGCGCGGCCAGCTGGACATGGCCGCCGACGCCCAGCGCAACGCCGGACTCGCGCCCTGCCCCACACCGCCCGGCTCACGCCGTACGACCCCGAAAGCCCTGCGCCGCCCCGGCCGTGAGGCGCCCGAGTGAGTCTGACCGAGTGCGGGCTGCCGCCCATCGATGCGGGCCAGCCGATCCGCGACGCCGTGATCGACCTGACCGAAGCCGCCGGTGCGATCCACACCCACGCCGGCACGATCACCCGCGGGTGGACCGGTTTGGCGCACAGCTATCACGCGCCCGAGCAGCACCTCGTCCTCCAGGCGATGAGCCCCGCCGAGACCCACGCGCGCGACGCGGAGTCGCTCGCGCGCAAGGCCGGGTCCGCGCTGATCACGTACGCAAATCGCTGCGACGAGCTGCGCCGCACGAAATCCGTGCTGGCCAAGGACATTCGCGACCACAACGCGCGTCCCGAGGATCACGGCGGCTCACTGCTGGACAAGGCCGCGCGCTGGACCGGCATCGACGAGCTCGGCCGGCTCGCCGTTGAAGAAGCGCTGTTGAACCGGTGCAACCAGCTGCAGGCCGACCTGGACGAGGCGCAACGCACCTGCGCGAACGCGCTCGGCCGGCTCTACTCCGTCGGCGCGCACTACGAGCCCGTCGGTCAGACCACCGTCACCGACCCGACCGTGTACGGACTCACCGCCGACGGGTACGGGCAGCTCGCGCGTGCCGGCGACACCCCGTGGGGCACACCGGCCGCGTGGCAGCACGCCGGCACGCTCACCCAGGTCTACCTGGTCGGTCGGGGAGGTGCCGACAGCGTCGTCGGGCTGGTCGGACTCGTGGGCGACCTCGCGCAGGTGGGCACGACCAGGGAGTCGCGAGCCGCCTGGTCCGGGCTGTGGCAGCTGACCACCGACCTCGGCACCGTGGCGAACCCGGCCGCCCTGCCGGCCACGCTGCTCGGCGTCGGCCCGGCGGGCGAGGCGCGTGGCCGGCTCTGGAGCACGGCCAAGGCCGGCGTGGGCTGGGACACATGGGGCACCTCTCCGTACTACACCGCGGGCGGCTTCCTGCCCGACGCGTTGAGCGCGTACGCCACCGGCGGCACGGCCGTCGCCGGTCGGACGGCGTTCAAGGGCGCGCTGAGCGCGGCGGCCCGGCGGTTGCCCGCGCGAGCCACCTCCATCGAGCGGCTCGCCTCGGCGCAGCGCGCACTGGCCAGCAGCGCGGGGCGTCTGAACACGCGATCCCTTGACCAGGTCGCGCACCTGAGCGAGCGGCTGCCCTCCGGTCCGCGTCCCGCTCACGCGGCAGCGGGCAGCGGTTGGCGAACCCCGGCCGGCCCCACGCAGCACGACGGCGTCTGGCTCCACCAGGCCGACCAGCCGGCGGCAGCTGCGCGCCCGGACACCCGTACAGGGCCGACCCATGGCAGGTTGGACCCGGGCGTGTACGCAAGGAAGACCGTCAAGGCCCGGACGACGGCGTTGGACGCTGTCTTGAAGAACTGGGACGGGATGCACGTCACCGTGGGACACGACGCCATTGCCTTAACGCGCGAACGGATGCACCACTTCCTTGCACGGCATCATCCTCAGTACTGGGACGGCAGCGTCAAGAAGCGTCAGTCATTTGTGGACCCCGAGACCTCACTTCAAGAGATGGAGCGACTGATTCGGGCGACTCTCTTCGCGAACCGACACATTATCGCCACCACCGGAAGCGACTACCGCAAACTGAAGGCCCGGGTTGACGGAGCGACATGGGTGATGGCGATTGACAACGGATACATCAGAATGTTCTACCCGGAAGAGAAATCACTATGAAGATCGCGTCGCGATTCACCGTCGACGGAAAAACCTTCACGGACCTGTCGGACTCCCTGCCGCGCAAGCACTCTTGGTACGCGCTGAGTGGCACCATCGACCTCGAGTTGGGCGGCGTTGTCGTCCTGGACGATGAGACCTGGGATGAAGTCGGCCTCCTGTGGACCGCTCTGGGTGGAGCCCTCTCCGAGTTGGTGACCACGGATCACATCCGAATGGGCTTCCCTGGGCAAGAACTTTACCTGAATTTTCAGCGAGTTCGGGAACGGTACATCGATGTCAGCCTGGAGCGCGAGGCGGGACGGCGTGCCGTCGTCGGCGAATCCGATCTGTACGAGCTGTTCGGCCGCGGCGGTGTGAAGTTCTGGGAACGCATGCTGGAGGAGTACCCCAAGGATGCCGATCGGGTGCAGTGGGAGATCGAGCGATCTCGCGGCTTCGTGAAACGTGCGCGCGATCTTCGATCAGCGTGACCGTCCGATGCAACTGCTGGTCGAGCAGACGGTTTTTTGCCGGCACGACCTGTAGCTGCTGACTCGTAGCCGGAGACCTTTAATTCGGAGCAGCCGGACAGCACGCCGGCGCAGGCGACGGCCAGGACGGCAGCCGCGGCGGCCGTACGCGCAGGTCGAGACTGCATGAGTCAGAAGCCCCCTGAAGTCTGGGTCTCAGCCGCCGTGAGTGCGCCGAGGACGCGCGCGACGTGCGGTCTTGGGGCCCGACCAATCTCCGACGCCCCGATCCTGCCCGGAACGTCGAACCGTCCGTGAAAGTTGTCCACAGCTGTGGATGGGCAGGGGTCCAGTCGTGTGATCTCGGGCATGATCGTGCCCGACCGAGCCGCTTTGGGTGCTGCCTCCTGGTGTCGGACCCTGTTGCCTATCAACGGTTTTCAGGGTGGCTGCGGGGTCAAGCTTTGGTCAAGGATCGAGGTCCACGCACCCACGGGAGCGGCGACGACCGTTGGCTGTGGCTCGCGCCAGGTCAGCTCAACCAGGGGGACACTCACGATGCTCAACGCGCGCAAGCGACTCCAGACCTCCGTGCTCGCCGTCGCCCTCGGCGCCGGCGTCAGCGCGTGCGGCGGCGATGACCACGACGCGCGCACCATCAAGAAGGTGGTGATGGGCGGATCAGAGGTGACGAACCCGCAGGCACTGCTGGACGGTGCGCGCTCCCAGTTCCTCTCGGTCAACCAGGCGGCCATCGACGCCAAGTCGGCGTCGGTGTCCGACTCCTCCTCGTGCTTCTTCCGGCGGGAGTCGGCGGGCAGCGAGACCGTCGTGCCAAAGGTGTTCTGCGGGCCGATCCGGCGCGCGGGTAGCAGCGCCTCGCAGGTCTGGGACACCTACGACGCGAGCGTGATGGCCACGGACGATCCCGCGGTGCTCGCGACCGTCGCCACGGAGTCGAACGCCGTCCTCGGCAACGGGGTGCAGCAGAGCACGACGGTCGACCCCGGTCTGCTCGTCCGGCCCGACGGCGCGACCCCCGGCGACGGCAGCAAGCTCGCCGAGCCGCAAGCCCCGCAGTCCACGCTGCGCGACTACGCGGCGCTGCTGCCCGAGGCGGGCCAGCAGACAGGCTTCACCTTCAAGAACCTCACCTCGCCCGCTCGCCTCGTCACGCCGTCGGCGACGATCACGGTCGAGGCGGAGGCCCAGCCCACGACCGTGCCCGGCATGATCGACCACCCGACACCCGCCGACGACGACACTGGCTGGTCCGAGTCCGACTCACCGGACACCGAGACGGCGCCTGCACCGGTGCCGTCGGCTCCCGCGGTGCCGTCACGTGCCGCGGAGGGCCAGCAGCTGCGCGCGTACCGCGTCACGATCGAGCCGGGCGGCCCGTACCCGGACCCGAACGCGAGCACGAGCTACGGGTACAGCACCGACTCCCGGGCGAAGGACGCCTCCACCAGCCTGTCGATCTCGGTCGGGGGCCAGCGGCTGTCCGTCCACGGCGCCACGATCGGCGAGGACACCTCGTACGGCGACGAGTCCGAGCAGACGACCGTCGCCATCACCTGCAAGAGCCTGCCCTGCTCGAAGGGTGCGGAGCGGCAGTCGTACGTCCTCTTCGTCTCGTCCGCGAACGGTCAGGCGGCCAGCCTCAGAGCGACCGTCGACGGTCAGGCGCTGTCCCTCCCGCTCACCGGCGGCGCCCCGACCGGGTCGGTGTCGACGGTCGGTAACACCCGAAAGAACCTGCAGCAGCAGACCAACGTGACGTGGCCCTCGCAGGAGGTGAAGGTCGGCTTCGACCCCGAGTACAAGGAGTACGACAAGACGGCCACGTTCGGCGGCGGTGTCCCGGTCGTCTTTCTGACGCCGTTCGACACCCGGATGGGGTGGGCTCCGAAGGGTCAGGCGTGGTTGGAGGTCCCGGTGACCAACCGGCCGGACACCGACACCGATTTCCAGGTCGCCGGATCCGCGTACTGGCTGGAGACCGGCGCGGGTCGCGTGTCCGAGGAGGCCGACGCCGGCTCGGACTCGACCGTCGTGTTCAAGGTGCCCGAGAACTTCACCACCGGCACGGTGAAGTATCAGCCGAGCGGCTCGGTCAAGGGCGTGAACACCGACGGCATCCTGACCAAGCCGTTCAAGCTCGCCCAGCCGATGGTGGTGTCCGTCTCGATCCCCGCCGGCTGAACGATTGACGACCCGGAGGCGCCCGTTATCCACACCTCCCGAGCGAGTCGAGCCGCTGTCCACAAGCCGCACCTCGGAAGCCACACCACGTCGGCGAGCGTGCGTACGATCCACACGGCGGATGGGGAGCTGCACCAACAAAGGGGAGTCTGGCGTGGGGGAACTGATTCACGGACGTCGCGAGCGCGGTGTCAACCGCCCAGCGCCGCGGGGCCGAGGCCCTCAGACGGCGGTCGGCGCCGGGCGCGCGCCCGAGGGTGATCGCTGGGAAGGCACGGTCATCGAGTTCGTCGAGATGGCGCCGCTGCTCGGCCGGTCCGATGCCGGGTTCGCCGACGCGGTCAGCGACGACGGGCTCGTACGGCGGCGCAAAACGGATCCGAACGCGTACTTCCGACGGCGGGTGGGCTTCCGCGCCTCGGAGGACCAGATCCTGGTCGCCGTCCAGGAGCAGCCGCTTGCGCCTCGCGCCAACGGAACGATGGGTGTGACCGGACCGTACGGCCCTGCGACGACCACGACCTACCGGCCTCACGGTCCGGTCGGTCGCCGGCTAGGTAAGGTCGCGATCGACCTTCACGTTCGGGCCGAAGCATCGGCTGGTGCCGCGGCCACGACCGGTGCGACCGAGAAGCCAAGCCGCGCACACGAGCGCGCGCTCAGCCAGCTCGCCTTCCTGCCGGAGCCGGTGCGGCGCAGTGTGATGGGTCGTGCGCCCGCGCCGGAGCACTTCATCGCCGAGGCGGTTCGGCTCAACCGCGGGAGCATCACACCGACCCATCGGGTCAGCGCGCTGAGGCTGGACGGGCGCGAGGCGATCGTCGTGGTGGGCAGCCTCCTGCACGGCGCGACGCACTGGCAGGTCGAACAGCGCACGTACGCGTTCGCCGAACAGCCCGCTCTCGATGCCCCGGCGTCCCGACCGCAGCTGGGCCGATGACGCACTACGACGTGCTCGGTGTCGCGCCCGACGCGACCGAGTCCGAGCTCCGCCAGGCGTACCGCCGCCAGATGCGGGACGCCCATCCCGACCGCGACGGCGGCGATGTCGTCCGAACCCAGGAGCTGCACCGCGCGTGGGAGGCACTGGGTACGCCGGGCAGTCGGCGCGCGTACGACGACGGGCTTTCGGCCCGCGCCGTCCATGCTGACCCCGACCCCGTGGAGGAGTCGGTCCTGCCAGAGGACGACTGGGGTGAGGAAGTCGGTGACGACGCGTTCACGGCACGTGACGACGTCATCGTGGACGGCTCGCCGGAGATCGTCGACGACTGGGGCGGCCACCGCCCACAGGAGGCCGCGTGGCCGCAGGGGCCACCGATGCCGACCCACACCTGGTCGCAGCCGGGCGGGGCGTACGGCGCGCCTCTCCCTCGGCTGGGTCGTCCGCGCGGGTGGGCCCTGCTGCCCTTGGGTCTGCTGATCGCGTACACGATCGGGGAGATCGTCGGCGAGTCGATCCTGAACTCGGACTGGTCATCCCTGAGCAGCGGCATGTTCCTCGTGCCTGTGTGGGTCATCGGCTACACCGTGGCTCGAACTCGCGCACTGTCGGCTCGTATCACCAAGGGCTACGTCATTTTCGCTGCGGTCATCTTCAAGGTCGGTGTTCTGTTCCTTCTCGTCGATGGCGGCTGGGTCATGACGGTGATGGCGAGCATCTGGGTCGTGCTGTACGTCTGGACCGTCGAGGCATGGGCACGCCAGGTCGCACGAAATGCCGCACGGTAGGGGAGTCGCATGCGTCAGCCGCCGAACCAGCCAGACCTCAGCAACCTGGACGCTGCCATCTGGCACACCGTCGACATCAACGCGGCCCTCGACCAGGGCAGCCTCCACCGCCGGCCGCGGCTCGCCACCACGTTCCCGCTGCTGGACGGCGAGCGCGTCCTGGCTCAGGGGTCGTTCACGCTGTACGACTTCCTCGCCGCGGGCGACGGCACGTACATGCACAACAGCAGCTTCTTCTACGCACGTGGAGGTCTCGGCGCCGCGCTCACCCTCGGAGTCGCCGCATCGCAGATCGCCGGCAACTCGCGGAGGAAGCGGGCAGCCGCAGCCGCAGCCGTCCCGCGCTGGACACCGATCAGCAGTGGCCACCTGCACGTCACCACCCACCGCACCTGCTTCCAGACCGCGGCGAAATTCTTCGTCTGGGACTACGGCTCCATGACGACAGCGCAGCTCATGGCGTCGCACCAGATGCAGTTCACCGGCTCCACCGATGACGGGCGACAGGTCTCCTGGATCGTCGACAGCGTCTGGGCCGCACTGCTGTTCACGATCTGGGCCCGGCGCTGCCACGCCCAGCACCCCCAGTACGTGTCGCGCACGTGGGTGCCGCAGGGCTGGTACGAGCGCGCCCGGGCGAGCAGCTACGGCCTCCCGCGCGGCGCGAGCTGACGAGGGCGTACGAGAGCTGCACACTCCCACCATCGCCCCATCCCCGTCCCGCACCCGAGTCACGATGCGCTGAGCTGGAACCCCTCGCAGTTGGCCCGTCTTCCATAGACTTTCGAACGTTCGCCGCGCTAATTCCGGGAGGGCCAACGCATGCCATCGTCCATCGCCTGGCTCGACACGTCGGCGGAGCAACGGCGACAGGCATACGAGATCGCGCGGTTGTTCACGCAGCTGGAGAGCCGGGACGAGCTCGGCATCGGCACGGTGCGCGACGCATTCAGCAACTTGCTGTTCCCAGGCACCAGCGTCCTGCTCACGCGAGCGCGGTACTGCCTCTTCGTGCCCTGGTGCTTCCAGGCGCCTTCGGCCGCCAGTAGGCGCGGCCCAGAGCACATCGCCGCCGCGGCACGGTCCGAGCGCTATCTGGTCGAGACGCTCATCCGGGAGGAACCCGCGACGGGCGCTGGAGTGATCGGCCGTCGGGTCGGGCGCGAAGTCCGTAACCTTCCGAGCACCATCTACTGGGGCACGCTCACGCGGTGGGGCATCACCCCGCGCTCGAGTATGAGCCTCCTCGGCCAGCCATCCCGGCCCCACGACATGGCAACCGAGCTCGAGCACCGCACCGACGCCGACTGGCAACCGGACCTGCCTCAGGCACCGGAGGAGTTCCCATTCACCACCCACGGCGGTTTCGCTCTTACGCGCGGTGAGGCCGAATGGCTCCGCGACCGCATCCTCGCCACGTGTGCGGACACTGCCCTCGCCGACCTCATGGCGCCGGATGTCGATCTTCACTTGTTGGAAGGCAGGCGTGGCCCGTGGGAGGTCCCGGGCCTCGCGGCGCGGCCCGACGTGCGTCAGGCTGGCCTTTTCAGCCTCGCTATGGAAGGCGCGAACCTTGTGTACAACCTGCTCGTGGCCGAGCGGTGCGAGAGCGCAAGACTCACGAGCTTCAGCGGCCGCGTCGAGGAGTACCGCCAATACCTCGACGGCTGGGCCGAGGACATCGGGAACCACGCCGGCTTCGGTGCATGGGACCTGGACGAGATGTGGTCGTATGTCGAGCAGGCAGGCCAGCCCCCGTATCTGACAAGGCTTTTCGTCGAGCAGTGGATCCGCCTGCTCCGCGAGTACGGCGTCGACCAGGTCGCTGACAACAAGTCCATGCGCGACCTGGTCGCCGAGCGCGAGCGCCGTAAGGGACAGCAGTCGCGCCTCACCAACGACAAGATGCTCGAGACATGGTCTGGCGAGTCGGCCGTCGGGCGCCTCAACTATCGCTGGGCGACCATCCGTGTACTCGTCCGCGACATCCTCGAAGGGCTAGACGCCTGATGCTCGACCCCACTCTCCGCGAGCTGCTGCTCGACGGGCTGCGTCCGCCCCAGGGCTCGCACGTCGAGGCTGCAGTCGCGACGACGTTCACCCTTGACCTGACCGCGGCACTCCTCCCGCCGCTCGCATTCACCTCGTTCGGTCTCGAGGACGGCACCTCCGACCCGGTGGTGCTCCTTGAGTCCATCCGCCGCGCGGCGGACCGCGTCACGATCTTCTGCCAGGCCGGCATGATCGGCGTCCCGCGGCAGGCACCTGACCTGGTGACGTTCCTGGAGCCGATGGTCCACCAGATCGCCCCGCCACGCGGCGGGCTCTTCCACCCGAAGATGTGGCTGCTCAAGTTCGTCGACGACGCCGGCACGCCGGCGTACCGGCTTCTGGTGATGAGCCGCAACCTGACGCACGACAGCTCGTGGGACCTCGTCGTGCGACTCGACTCGGCCGGCGTCGCGACGAGAAGACAGGACAGCAACGACGGGCTGTACTCCTTCATCCAGTACCTCTCGCGCACCAACGGGTTGTCTGCCGACCGGCGCGCAACGGTCGAGGCGCTCGCCGATGACGTTCGTCTGGTCGAGTGGGAGCGCCCGGACGGGATCGAGTCGCTGGAGTTCCACCACCTGGCACCCGGACGCACGCCGCTCGACTGGCGGGCGACTCGCGCGTGCGTCATCTCGCCGTTCGTCAACGACCTCGGCATCGAGACGATCGCGCAGCACGCCGACGAGCGGCACCTCGTCGCCCGCCCGGACCAGCTCGACATGCTCAACCCGGACACCCTCGCGGGGTTGACCACGTACGTCCTCGACCCCGCAGCCGGGACCGCTCCAACGAGTCCGGATGACGTCGACGAAGCGCAGGACAAGCCCGTGTTCGCCGGCATGCGAGCGGATCTGCACGCCAAGATGGTCGTCCTCGAGCCCGCCGGTAGCCGGTGGTCCCGCGCCCGGATCCTGATCGGTTCGGCAAACGCGACCTCGGCCGCGTTAGCCGACAACATCGAGCTCATGGTCGAGATGGTCGGCCCCACCAAGGAGTTAGGCATCGACTCGCTGCTCGGACCTGAGGCCCCGATGCGCAAGCTCATCAGCGCGTATCCTGCGACCGGCGGCAAGACGCTCAGCGACCGAGACGAACTCGAGGCTCAGGTCGAGTACGTCTTACGCACCATCGCAGCGCTGGAGCACACCGTGACGGTGATGCCGGGCGCCGGGGCCAACCACCTGCTGACGGTCACAGCGGCCGGCGCATATCCGCTCCGCAAGGACTGGGCCTGCCAGGTCGGCCTCCTCAGCCGCCCAGGTCGAGAGCAGTCCGTCGATCTCGGCACATCGCCGCACCTTGAGTTCGATGACGTACCCACACCGGACGTCTCGGCGTTCGTCACCGTACGAGTCAACGCACCGCTGGGTGTCGAGGTCTCCACTGTGGTCGTCGCCGACCTCGTCGGCGAGCCGACGGACCGGCTCGACCACGTCATCGCCCGCCAGATCGATACGCCGGAGAAGCTCATGCGGCTGATTCGGATGCTGCTCGATTTTGGGAACCCTGCCGTGCTCGCCGAGTTTGCTAACGCGAGCGAAGCAGAGTCCGATGGCACCTGGACGGCTGGCCGCTCGGGCGAGCTCGAGATGGTCCTGCAAGCGCTGGCAAGCAACCCGCAGGCGATCGACAGCATCGACGACATCATGCGCCGCCTCGGCCGTACAGATGGAGGTCGCGCCCTGATGCCCGACGGGTGGGAGGCGTTCTGGGAAACGGTGCGGGAGGCGAGAGGGCAGGTGCGCGCATCATGAGTGCTCGTCCGTTCAGCGCCGACTCCGTGTTGGCAGGCCTGACCACCTTCCAGAGACGCACGGTCGACCACGTCATGCGCCGCTTCCACGGCGACGACCGTGACGAGCCCCTCAGCAGGCACTTTCTGGTGGCCGACGAGACAGGACTCGGCAAGAGCATCGTCGCCAAGGGAGTGATCGCTCGCACGATTGAGCGGCTCGAGCATGACCCATCCATCAATCGCATCGACATCGTCTATGTCTGCTCCAACACCGACCTTGCGAAGCAGAACCTCAATCGGCTCAACGTCACCGGTGAACGCGAGACGGCGTTCCCGAGCCGCCTCACGTTGCTGGCCAAGCACTCTCGCACGCTGGCGAGCAGCGCAGACCGCAACACCAAGAAGCCGGTGAACCTCGTGTCGTTCACGCCCGGCACATCCTTCGATCACGGCAACCGCGCGGGCAAGGGCGAAGAGCGCGCCATGGTGTTCCTGATGCTGGTCGAGGCGCTGACGAAGAAGCACGGCCAGCTCACCAAACCGCGAGAGTCCGCCTTGTACTTGATGCTGCAAGGAAGCGTGTCCACCCGCCAACGGTTCAGGGACCGATACGTCGGCGACCTGCGCCGAGAAATCGGCGAGTCGGGCCCAGATCCGCGCATCGTCACGGAGTTCATCCGCGCCGTTCGATCTCGCCCGCTCGTCGGCGGTCACGGTCTGCTGACCCGTGTCGACCGCGTCCTGGACGAGCTCGAGGGCCGGCGAAAGATGCCGGACGACCTGTGGGACCGCGTGGCGCACCTGACGGGCGAGCTGCGCGCCACGCTCGCGCAGTGCTCGGTCGCGACGCTTGAGCCCGACCTGATCATCCTGGATGAGTTCCAGCGCTTCCGGATGCTCCTCGACCCCGATACGCCGCAGGGCGAGCTCGCCCATCACCTGTTCGTCTACCCCGACGCGCGCGTTCTGCTGCTCTCTGCGACGCCGTACAAGCCGTTCACGTACGGCGAGGAGGAGGAGAACCACGCAGACGACTTTTACGCCCTCCTGAACTTCCTCGGGCGCGCGGACCGCCCCGTTATCAATGTCGACGAGATCAGGCGCGACTTCGCCACGTACCGTGACGCCCTGCGCTCCGGCCGCGACGTCGAGCAGGTCCGCGGCGCACTCGGCGACTCGCTGCGCAAGGTGATGAGCCGCTGGGAGCGGCCGGTGATCACCGCAGAGGCCGGAACACGTGAGTGCGTTCGCGTGGCGGGCGACATCTCGGCGTCCGATCTCAGCGGCTATGTGGCAATTCAGCGCGTCGCAGACCTCGTCTCGCACGAGCGCGACCACGGGCTGGTCACGCCGGAGTACTGGAAGAGCGCTCCGTACTTCGCCTCCTTCTGCCAGGGATACCGACTGGGTACGCGGCTCCAGGACGAGCGCACGCAAGACGACGATGCGCAGGTGCGGTCGGCTCTCAGGGCCGCTCAGGCGATCTCGGTGGAGGGCGTCCGCGCGTTCAAGCCACTCGATCCCGGCGGCGCCCGCATGCGTGCTCTGGTCGGGGACACGCTCGACCAGGGGTGGTGGCGGTTCCTCTGGATGCCGCCGTCGCTGCCGTACCTCCAGCCTGGCGGCGTGTACGCAGACGAGGTCGCGCAGACGATGACGAAGCGGCTGCTGTTCTCGTCGTGGCAGGCGACGCCGACCGCGGTGGCGTCGGTCCTCAGCTACGAGGCGGAGCGGCGCATCGCCGAAGGTACGAGCTACACGGCGAACACGACAGAGGCTCGCGCTCGAATCCCACAGGGGCTGTCGTTCCCGATGCGCGCCGGCAAGCCGGGCAGGATGTCGACGCTGCTGGTGATGTGGCCGCTGACGCGCCTCGCGTCATTGGGCGATCCGCGCGCGCTCGCACGCGCGAACGATGGTGCACTCTCCTCGCCTGAAGCCGTCGCCGTGGTCCGGGACGCGCTGCGTGACACCTACGGGAGCACGGACGGCGACGAGGGCGCTTCGGACACTGACCTCACGGACGAGGGCGCGCTGCGGCCGAACGTCTGGCGCGTCGCGTTCAGCGACCGCGCGAACTGGATCGGGGGCGACATCGACGACGTCGACCGCAGCGAGGACGTGCCTCTTGCGGACGGCGTGTATCCGGTCGTCGAAGCGTTCCGGACGGTACGCGGCTCGTCGACCCCGTCGGACGAAGGAGACCATCCTGACGCCGTGCAGAGCAGCGGTGTGCAGCAGCACGTCAGTCAAGCGGCGAACGCGTTGGACGGGCCACGCGCGGCGCCGAGTGAAGACGACCTCGACGTACTGGCAAGGGTCGCGCTCTTTGCTCCTGGGTGCATCAGCCTGCGCGTCATCCGGCGTCTCGCCGAGGCCGCGGGAGGTGCAGAGGTCACCGAAGACGGAATCCATTGCGCCGCAGCAACGTTGGCTGACGGACTGCGCTCGTTGTTCAACCGTCCGGACGTCACCAAGCTTGTCGATCCACGGGGCGATTCTCGGCGGCCGTACTGGAGCCAGGTCCTGCAGTACGCCGCCGACGGCAACCTCGAGGCGGTGCTGGACGAGTGGCTGCTGCACTTCTGGGCCGACGGAGGCGGGCAGCCCCTCACCGACGAGTCGCTGGCGGCGCTGATCGACAGAGCAGGGCGGTCGATCAGCCTGCGTGGCGTGCCCTACCAGGCGCTCGACGTACAGAACCTGCAGCAACCGATCCCGATGGGTGTGGGCTTCGCGCTGCGGTACGGCGCCCGGCAGGCGACTGCGGACGGAGACGCCCGTCAGCCGGAGGTGCGGGCGGCGTTCAACTCACCGTTCTGGCCGTTCGTGCTGGCCTCGACATCGGTGGGGCAGGAAGGAATCGACTTTCATTGGTGGTGTCACTCGATCTTCCACTGGAACACGCCCGCCAACCCGGTCGACTTCGAGCAGCGCGAGGGACGGGTCGACCGCTTTCGCGGGCATGCGGTGCGCAAGAACATCGCCGATCGGCACGGGAAGGCGTTGCTCGCGGATGACTCGGGTAATCCCTGGTCGCGCGCGTACTCGGTGGCGACGGAGTTCCGCGAGACGTACGGCGACTTCACGCCCGACTGGGTCTTTCCCGGGCCGGCGCGCATCGAGAGACACGTCGCGCCGCTAGCGTTCAGCACGGACGGAGCGAGGTACGACAGCGTGCGGCGTGACGTCGCGCTATACCGGCTCGCGCTGGGGCAGCCGCGCCAGGAGGACCTGGTGAACGCACTGCGTGAGCGCCAGCTGAGCGAGGACGGAGTCGCTGCTCTCCGCATCGACCTCACCCCGCCAGGCGACGAGCTGCACAGCGTGTGACGAAGCATCGAAGAGCCCGCACGACGGATGCCACCCCGGCCGGGGCGCCCAGGTAGGACTCAGGAGCCGAGCCCGATGAAGCGTTCGACGAAGTCGGAGAGCCGCGCGAGCACGCGTTGCTTCTTCAGCGCGCGCTCACCATCAGGGGAGAAGCGCGAAACTGGCGGGAGCACCTCCGTGATGGCCGTGCCGGTTGCCCGCACGGCTCCGGCGCGGAGGGCCGACTCAATGAAGCTCCGAGCTTCCTTGGGTTTGAGGCTCTCCTCGGTGATGATCGCTTCGCGTTCGGCCTCGCGGCGGGCTGCGATGAAGGTCTGCCACTCGTCGTCGACCTCGCCCTTCGGCGACACCTGGTCGACGAAGTCTTCGATGAGGTCGCGCTTGTTGCGCAGGCTCGGGCTGGCGTCAACAGCGCGGCTGATCTCGGCGCGGATCTCCTTGTCGTCCCCGTCGCCGTGCTCGTCGCGGTACTTCTGCACGAGCATCAGGATGTAGTCGACGTTGATGTCGACTTGCTTGATCAGCTCGATCTCGAAGACTACGTCGTCGATGATCGACTCCTTCTCCGGCGTCGTGTCCTTGCGGAAGTTGGCGTACAGGTCGAGGTAGACGCTGCGGTAGTCCTGGTTCTGGCGCCCGGTGAGCATCTCGTTGCCCTCGAACTCGTCGAACGAGGTCAAGATGTTCTGCAGCCGCAGGATCATGCCGAAGAGCTGGATGAACTCCTTCTGTGCGGCCTCGCCCTCGATGACGTGCCCGAGCGGGAACTGTTCCAGCAGCTTCTGGACTGCCTCGGCGTACTCGCTGTAGTAATCGCCGTATGGCTTGAGGACGACGATGCCCTTGGCGTCCTTGTTGCCGAACAGCGCGATGGCGTCGTTGGTCTCCTCCTCCAGGTCGCGGAACGTGACGATGTTGCCCGCTACCTTGACCGAGTTGAGGATCCGGTTGGTGCGCGAGAACGCCTGAATCAAGCCGTGCGACTGCAAGTTCTTGTCCACGAACAGGGTGTTGAGCGTGGTGGCGTCGAACCCAGTCAGGAACATGTTGACCACGATGACCAGGTCGATCTGACGGTTCTTCATCCTCAAGGAGAGGTCTTTGTAGTAGTTCTGGAACCGGTCGGCCGAGGTGTCGTAGCTCGTGCCGAACATGTCGTTGTAGTCCTGGATCGCATCTTCCAGAAAGCTGCGCGCATCACCGGACAACTCGGATGTGTCGAAGTCTTCCTCGTCCAGCGCACCGTCCTCAAGGTCAGGGTTTGCCGCATACGAGTAGATCAGCCCGACCTTCAGCTGTCGGTCCTTGGGCACGTCCATCTGCTGGATCTGGAACTGGTTGTAGTAGAGCTGAGCCGCCTTGATCGAAGCCGTCGCGAACAACGCGTTGAAGCCCTTGACCCGCTGCGCCTGCTTCAGCTCCTCAACGGCGCCGCGTCGCTGGCCGGCCATCTCGGCAACGTTGGTGATGATCGAGTGGGTGTACCCGCTGGCCCGCTTCGACTTCTGGTCGAAGTGCTCCAGGACGTAGCCAACAACTTTCTGAATCCGCTCTTGCGACAGCAGGGCGCGTTCGCGGTCGATCGCCGAGACTTCCTTGTCGATGACCGATCCGACCTTGATCGTGCTGATGTAGTCGATCTTGAACGGCAGAACGTTCTTGTCGGTGATGGCGTCCTTGATCGTGTAGGTGTGCAGCTTGTCGCCGAACGCCTGCTCGGTGGTGCGCAGGTTGACGTTGCCGCCACTCCCAGCGTTGGCGGCGAAAATTGGTGTGCCGGTGAAACCAAACAGGTTGTACTTCTTGAATGCTTTGGTGATCGCGGTGTGCATGTCGCCGAACTGCGAGCGGTGGCACTCGTCGAAGATGATCACGACGTGGCCGTCGAAGATCGAGTGGCCGTTGTTGGCGTTGATGAACGTTGCGAGCTTCTGGATCGTGGTGATGATGATCCGCGCACCCGGGTCTTCGAGCTGCTTCTTCAGGACGCGGGTTGAGGTGTTGGAGTTGGCCGCGCCCTTCTCGAAGCGGTCGTACTCGCGCATCGTCTGGTAGTCCAGGTCCTTGCGGTCGACAACGAAGAGGACCTTGTCGACCGACGGCAACTTCGACGCCAGCTGCGCTGTCTTAAACGACGTCAGCGTTTTGCCAGAGCCGGTGGTATGCCAGACATACCCACCCGCCGCAACCGAACCGAGCGTCTTGTAGTTGGTCGAGACCTCGACCTTCTGAAGGATCCGCTCGGTCGCCACGATCTGATACGGACGCATGGCGAGCAACATCCGATCACTCGTCAGCACGCAGTACCGGGTCAGGATCGCCAGGATGGTGTGCTTGGCGAAAAATGTCTTCCCGAAGGCGGTCAGGTCGCGGATCGGCTTGTTGGTCGCATCGGCCCACCACGAGGTGAACTCAAACGAGTTCGAGGTCTGCTTGCCCCGCTTCTTGGTCCTATTCGCGTCCTTGATGTGCTGATCGCGGGTCGTGTTCGAGTAGTACTTGGTCAGTGTTCCGTTGCTGATCACGAACAGCTGCACGTACTCAAACAGGCCAGAGCCGGCCCAGAAGCTGTCGCGCTGATACCGATTGATCTGATTGAACGCTTCACGGATATCAACCCCGCGCCGCTTGAGCTCGATATGGACCATCGGTAGACCGTTGACGAGCACTGTGACGTCGTAGCGGTTGGCGAACGTCCCGCCACCTTCGCCACCCTTGTCGACCACGTACTGGTTGAGCACCTGCAGACGGTTGTTATGGATGTTCTTCTTGTCGATCAGGGAGATGTTCTTGGTCGAGCCGTCGTCCCGCGTCAGCAGCTGGACGTGGTCCTCCTGGATCCGGACCGTCTTCTCGGCGATACCGTCGTTCTTGCCCGCGATCTTCTCGTTGAGGAACCGCTTCCACTCCGCGTCCGAGAACGTGACGTGGTTGAGCGCCTCGAGCTGGGTACGCAGGTTCGCGACCAGATCGGCCTCGGATGTGAGTGTCAGGCGCTCGTAGGCCTGCGACTCGAGGAGAGCGATGAACTGCTGCTCCAGGGCTGCCTCGGACTGATACGACGCGCTGTCGCTTGGCTCCGGGATGTACTCCGCGACCACCGTGCTCTCGGCACTGATTGCGACCGAATCGTACTTCACGGGCTGACCCGTCATGCTGTGCGCTCCCACCTGAATAGCCTCAGAAACTCCTGAAACTCGCCCTTCAAAGCATCTATGTATTCCTCAGAAACCAAGGAAGGATCCAGATCCGAGAACCGATCGTGGCTATATAAGTTTAAGACCCTTGTCAGCAGGTCCGCGTCAGGTCCGGTGAGCAGATCGCCCCAGCCCCCCGTATGACCGAGGAAATTTGCCGTCTTTTCGAGGAGCGTTCTAAATTGATTAAAATGACTGCGCTGAACCGTACCCTCGGAGATCGCTAAATCAATATCTTTGACTATCCCGAGGTGATAACTGAAAGGCGAATCGTGCGGCTGCGATTTCAACACCCACCCCAACGTGGGTCCGCGCTGAAGCATGTACGCTTGGTCCTTCTTAGACCAACGAAAGGAATTGAATAGCACATTAAAGAACAGAGCATGGTGCGTTGTTATTAAAAACTTCAAGTTGAGAGTTGCCGCGCGCTTAATAAGATCAGCCAGAGCAAGCGCAACCGTGACGATACGCGCATCGTCCATAGACGAAACTGGATCATCAATTACAGCGAGCGTTAGATTGTCATAGTCCGCCGATATACGCAGATCGGGACTATCGCTAAGTGTATCGATCGCGGCGCTCAGAACCGAATAGTAGACACACCAGACAAAAATGCTCTCCTCTGCGCGAGATATCTTGATGCCGTCAGTTGCACGGTCGTCACCCGTGTGTATTCCGAAGCTAATCTCACCACTTTCGAAGTCAATCCTTGGCTCGATTTTATCGCTCGTGAAAGCCTGAAAATTTTTAACGATCGCGCCATCGAGACCCTGTGTCGCAATAATCTCTAATAGCTCTGATTCTACTACACTCATTTGGAGCACGACTCGTTCGTTATCCCACGTGAATACGTCTTCAACGGACGAGTTGTAGAGCACAACACCATCCGGATCGCGATCCTTCAGGTGCTGCGCCAGCCTTGTCTTACCGACCGTGTTTGACGCGTAAATCAAGCCGCTACGCGAACTGGCTAAGCCCTGCAATACATCATCGGCCAGGCTCTCGATCGTTTCGTGATGATTCATGCTTTAGCCGATCTCGCTGAAGGTCAGGAGCTTGTCCCGGTAGTACTCATACTGCTTGTGACGGGCACCACGTTCGGCGGCGAGCCCGGTTGAGATGTCGTTGACGAGCGCCTTGAAACTGTCGAGCAGACCGGCAAGGCGACGCTGCTCATCCTTCGGCGGAATTGGAATCTCGACCTGCGCGAGCCGAGCCTTCGACACGTTGAATCGAGTGACGCCGCTGGCGGTACGAACGATCTGCCTCCGCATCTCGTCCGATCGGAAGAGGTGCTTGGCGAAGTCGGGATCAATCAGGTCGTCATCGGTTGGTCGGAACCCGATGCAAAAGCTGTTCAGATAGAGGGGCTCGCTGACCTCGGCTGTCACGACTGAGGACATGCCCACTTCAGCGGCCGTCTCCGATGAGCCCGTGAAGATGATGTCGCCACGCTGAAGGGTGCGCTGCTTCTCGTGTGCCCTCACCTGGACGAAGTCATCGGCCCGAGTGTTGACGGCGATATTGTTGAACACGTTGACGTACGACACGAATCGCGCGTTGCCGTTCGCGAAGTCGGCCTTGCTCTTGCCTGTGAGGCCTCCGAATATCGATCCGACGTCGCCTAGAAGAAGCCGTGGCGATTCTGGGAATGTCAGCTGGGTGTCTCGGTAATAGTCAAACTGAACTTGCCGCGCCTCCAGCTCGGCGTCTAGCTCCGCCTCCAGCTCCACCTCCAGCTGAGCGAACTGATCCAGTATTCTGACGATTTCGCGCTGGACTTCGAGAGGTGGGACAGGAACCTCAATCATGTTCATGTTCGCCTGATTAAGCTTCGGTTGCGTGCCACCCGTGACGTACGGAGATATATCCACGGCCTGGAGAGCGAAGTACAGATACCTGAGGTCAAGCTCATCCTCTGACCGCGCCTGCAAAATGTGCGCGTGATTATTCACCCAGATTTTTCCAGTTGCCCAATTTAGAACTGGCTTTCCATTTGCTGTCTTGACGCTGCCGTCCTCACCTATTAGGAGGAACGTACCGTCGAAGATGTAATCTTTGACGTAATCCTGGATGCCATTCGCGCCGTAGTAGGGATACTGTCCGATTTCCCGTGCAGACCGTGTTACTGGTTTGCGGCGCCGATCACTGTTCACGGCAATGTCGCCAATCCGCTTACGCCCAACCCCTGCAGGGCAAAGTTCCGCGATCAGATCATCGATCCGACTCACTTCGCGCCCTCCAGGTCAGCCACGATCTCATCGATCGACAACCGCAGCTCCTCCTGGCGTACGACGATGCGGGCGATCTCGGCGTTGAGCTCCGCGATGTCGACAACCTCGTGCTTGTCTTTCTGGTCGACGTAGGAGGAAACCGCGACGTTGTAGTCGTTGGCGGCGACGTCCTCGTTGCTGACCAGCTTCGTGAGGTGGTCAACGTCCTCACGGTCGGTGAACAGGTCGAGGACCTTGTCCTGGTGCTCGGGTGTCAACTTGTTCTTGTTGCCCTGGCGGGTGAACTCACCGCTGGCATCAATGAACAGCACCGAGCTGTCCTTCTTCGATTTCTTCAGCACGATGATGCACGTCGCGATAGTGGTGCCAAAGAACAGGTCCGGCGGCAGCTGGATGACGGTGTCAACGTAGTTATTGTCGATCAGGTACTGGCGGATTTTGCGTTCCGCGCCGCCGCGGTACAGCACTCCGGGGAACTCGACGATCGCGGCGGTGCCATTGACCGCTAGCCAGCTGAGGATGTGCATCGTGAAGGCCAGGTCGGCCTTCGACTTCGGCGCCAGGACGCCGGCTGGCGAGTAGCGCGGGTCGTTGATCAGCAGTGGATTTGCATCCCCGTCCCACCTGATCGAGTACGGCGGATTGGACACGATCGCCTCAAACGGCTCGTCATCCTCGTGCTGCGGGTCGGTCAGAGTGTCGCCGTGGGCGATGTCGAAGTGCTCGTAGCTGATGTCGTGCAGGAACATGTTGATCCGCGCCAGGTTGTAGGTCGTCAGGTTTATCTCCTGACCGTAGAACCCGTTGCGGACGTTGTTCTTGCCGAGCACCTTGGCGAACTTTAGTAGCAGCGAGCCGGAACCACAGGCGGGGTCGTAGACCTTGTTGACCGTCTTCTTGCCGACGACGGTGATCCGCGCCAGCAGGTCGGAGACCTCCTGCGGGGTGTAGTACTCGCCACCTGACTTACCCGCCTGCGAGGCGTACATCTGCATCAGGTACTCGTAGGCGTCCCCGAACAGGTCGATCGTGTGGTCTGCGAAGTTGCCGAGCGGCAGGTCGCCGATGGCGTCGAGCAGCTTGACCAGTTTCTCGTTGCGCTTGGCGACGGTGTTGCCGAGCTTGGAGCTGTTGACGTCGAGGTCGTCGAACAGGCCCTTGATGTCGTCTTCGCTGTCGGCGCCCAGTGCCGACCCTTCGATGTTCTTGAAGACCGCTTGGAGGGTCTCGTTGAGGTCAGGGTTGGATGCGGCGTGCTTGCGGACGTTGGCGAACAGCTCCGACGGCAGGATATAGAAGCCCTTCTCAACAACCGTGTCCTTGCGACCGAACTCGGCTTGGCTGTCCGGGAGGGCGGCGTAGTCGAACGCGGCCTCGCCGGCACGGCGCTCCTCGTCGTTGATGAACGCGGTCAGGTTCTCGGAGATGTAGCGGTAGAACAGCGTGCCGAGCACGTAGCTCTTGAAGTCCCAGCCGTCGACACTGCCGCGCAGGTCGTTCGCGATCTTCCAGATCGTCTTGTGCAGCTCAGCTCGCTGGGCTTCCTTGGTGGTCGGGTTCATGAAGCAAGGTCTCCTGCGGCCGCCGGTGCAATGGGTGGGGCAGACGCTATCGTGACCGGGTCCCAGCCACGCGAAGCGTCCCTGAGGGGCTGAGCACGCGTTCCGTAGATTGGCGGCGGCGCATCGGCCGTCGCGTCCTGGCGTCACCCGACGGCGACGGTGCCGTCCTCGCTGACCCACCAGACCTCGATTCCGAGCGTCTCGAGCGAGCCGGTGGTCTCGGCGTACAGGCTGCGGTAGCGCGCAAAGTCCGGCAGCGCGATCACGCTGCGCCACTCGGGCTCCCGGTTGCGTTGCCTCATGGCGAACAGCACCGCGCCGGCGTACCAGTGACCGGCCTGCGTGCTGGGCTGAGCGCGCTTCGTCTCGTGGGCTCGCGCGGGGTCGGCGTACGCCTTGCTCGGGAAACCCTTCACCTCGACGCCCAGGGTCTGTCCGTCGCGCGCTGCGACGATGTCGGTGCCGCGCTCACGTGAGGCGGTGTTCGCGACCGACAAGATGCGCCAGCCGTCCGCCGCTAGGAACGCGACGACCGCCGCCTGGACGTTGGCCTCGGTGTGCCAGCTCTCGTCGGGCTGGGCCGGGCGCGAAAGTGGCTGAGCCGCCACGACGGCCGCCGCCTCGTCCCGCGCCTCGATCTTGCCCCGCAGCTCGAAGCCCAGAGCCCCGAGGTGGCGACGCGCCGCGTGCGAGATGAACTGGGCGCGCGGCACCTTGAGCGCGATCTCGAATGCCTGCCTTACTGGGAACCACGTCCCGTTCACTCGGACGGCGTGCTTCTGGATGCCCTCCGGGCTCACCCCGGCCAGTCCCTGCTCGACCTGCTCGCGGCTCAACCGATGCCGACGACCGTTCAGCACGAACTCGATCGAGTCAGTCATGGTGTGACGGTAGTTCGCACGACAGCCGGACGTGGGGACTTCCAGGTACGGCATGCTGAGCCGAGCACGGCGACGAAGGGGGACGGCCATGACGATGTGGGGGATCCACAACGACGCGCTCGGCGCGGAGACGGTCGACGGCGGGTTCATCTCGGTCGGCTGGGACCGGATCGGCGATCTCACCGCGATCGGCGACGACCGCGAGCGCATCAAGGTTGCGCTGGCCGAGGCGTACTCGTCCGCGAAGGCCGGCGCCATCCCGGTCTGGGCGGGCATGCTGCGCCGGTTCGCCTTCGAGCTGCGCGCGGGTGACGTGGTCGTCGCGCCGTACAAGCCGGACAGCACCATCAACTTCGGCGTCATCGAGGGCGAGTACGAGTACCACCCGGACGTGAGCGAGCACCGCCACCGTCGACGGGTGCGCTGGACCGACGTCGGCGTCGCGCGTGGCGAGTTCCCGCAGCCCGCGCTGTACGAGATCGGCTCGGCGCTCACGCTGTTCCAGGTCCGCAAGCACGAGGACGTCTTCGCCGAGTTCCTCCGGACCGGCACCACTCCGCCGGCTCCCGAGACGGCTGCGACCACGACCGATGCCGAGGTCGTCACCGACACCGTCGCGCAGGACCAGCCGAACGCCGACCGCATCGACCAGCACACCCGCGACTTCATCATCCGCACGCTGCTGAAGGACGTCAGCCACGAGCAGTTCGAGCAGTTCACCGCGGATCTCCTGGTCGCGATGGGGTACGAGGCGCGCGTCACCCGGTTCACCAGCGACGGTGGCATCGACGTCATCGCCCACAAGGACAAGCTCGGACTCGAGCCCCCGATCATCAAGGTGCAGTGCAAGCACACGACCAGCACCCAGGGCCGGCCCGAGGTGCAGCAGCTCATCGGCACGCTCGCGTCGAGCGAGGCGGGGTTGTTCGTCACCCTCGGCAGCTACAGCCGCGAGGCGTCCGACCTGGAGCGCGAGCGGCAGAACCTGCGCCTTTTCTCAGCCGCCGAGATCACTGCCCTCACCCTCCAGCACTATGACGACCTGCCGTCGCGCTGGCGCTCACTGATCCCGCTCCGCCGCGTCCTGGTCGTCGACCAGTCCCCCGAGGCCGGCTGAGCTCTGCGGCACGGGCCCTGGCACGGGCACCTAGCCGTCGGCCTCTCGGGGCAGGACCACGACGACCACGATCCGGGCTGCCTCGTCTCAGGGCTGCTCTTCGCCGGCTACGAGTTCTGCTGATTGACTTGCAGAGAGTCTGCTAGTTGTAGCGTACAGACATGTCCACCTACGTACGAAGGATTGTCGACGACGAGCTGGACGACCTGTTCGAGCACATCGCCGCTATCGCGATCGACGGCCCGAAGGCGGTTGGCAAGACGACGACAGCTGAGGAGCGCGTCGACGGACTGCTCAAGCTCGATTCCAAGACCAACCGGGAGGCGATGCAGGCTGACCCCGAGCTGTTGCTGCGGCGCGTCCGACCGCTGCTGGTCGATGAGTGGCAGAAGGTTCCGGAGGTTTGGGATGTCGTGCGGCGCGCGGTGGACGCGGACCCGACCGGTGGCCAGTTTCTGCTCACGGGCAGCGCCAGCCCAGCGGAAGGTGCCACCGCCCATTCGGGGGCCGGACGTATCGGACGACTACGAATGCGCCCGATGACACTGACCGAACGCGGCGTCACCACACCGACCGTCAGCACGCGCGAGCTGCTGACCGGGCGTCGTCCGCCGCTGGACGGACTGTGCTCGTTGAGCTTGGTCGACTACGTCGAGGAGATCGTCCGATCGGGCTATCCCGGCATGCGACACCTCAGCGCACGCGCACTGCGATTTCAGCTCGACTCCTACCTGCGCAACGCCGTCGACAGAGATGTCCCTGAGACCGGGATCACCGTGCGCAAGCCGGATGCGATGCTCGCCTGGCTGCGCGCGTACGCGGCCGCAACGTCCTCCACCGCCAGCTACTCGAACCTGCTCGACGCGGCGACACCGGGGCAGAGCGACAAGCCGTCACGTAGCACGAGCATCGCCTACAGAGACGCGCTGACCCAGGTGTGGTTGGTCGATCCGGTGCCCGCGTGGACGCCGTCCGGCCACCCGCTCAGCCGTCTTGCCCAGACTCCGAAGCACCACCTCGCTGATCCGGCCCTCGCCGCACGACTACTCGGTCTGTCCGTCGACGCGCTGCTCGACGGCGACGGCAAACCCCTCGGGCCGCAGGCAGGTTCGATGCTCGGCCGCCTGTTCGAGTCACTTGCCACGCTCTGCGTACGGGTCGTCGCGCAAGCCGCGGACGCAGCTGTCGGACATCTACGCACGCGCAACGGTGATCACGATATCGATCTCGTCGTGGTCCGCGACGACGGCAAGGTGCTCGCCGTCGAGGTCAAGCTCGCGACGACGGTGGCGGATCAGGACACCAAGCACCTGCGGTGGCTCGCGGACCGGCTGGGCGACTCCCTGCTGGACGCGATCGTGATCTACACCGGACCGAACGCCTATCGCCGGAGGGACGGCATCGGCGTCGTTCCTCTCGGATCCATCGGCGCCTGACCCGTCGCTGGCTACTGGTTGACGAGGCGGTTCTTGGCGGTCAGGACCTGCAGCTGCTGCGACGGTCCCGCGATGTCGATCGTGCCCGGCACGTCCACCCACGCACCCCCGCCCAGACGGAACTGGCCCCCGTACGTCACCGTCGAGCCTGCAGTCACCGTGCCCGCACCCGCGTACGCGTGCGTGACGTCGCCGGTCGGGTACGGGCCGCCCAACGACTGTGTCGTCATGCTCGCGCCGTCGCCGAAGGTGTAGCGGACCTGCTTGAACCGCGGCCGGATCTCCACCCGCTGACCCACCAACGTCACTGACCGCACCTCGTCCGGCTCGTTGCCTGCCGCCGGCCACGACACCTGGAAGTACGTCGGCAACGTCACCAACGTGCGGTTGCCCACCGGCTGCATCGACAGGGTGGGCTTCGCGAACGGCGTGTGCGTCCACGCCTCCTTGATCATCGCCATCGTCAGCTGCGGCCTGCTCTTGCCCGGCACCTTCTCCGGCCAGCACGTGTCACCGACCTGCTCCCACGCCGACTTCTGGTTGTTCGGACCCAGCAGCCGCCGGAACACCCGCGTATACGTGCTCGGCCGGTTCACCGTGGTCTGGCAGTACGACATCGCCTGCGAGCAACCGAGCTCGCCGCTGGCCTGGCCCGGCCGAGCACCCATGCACGCCATCGTCGTCGTGTACTCGTACGGCACGACCTTGGGCTTCTTCGGAGCCGGACGCCCCTCCGGCTTCCACGCGCCCTTCTTCTCGAACACGTGGTTCTCCCGTAGGCCGACGTACACCCCACCGCTGCCGGTGCACGCGCGCCCGTCACACGGAGTGCCGAGCGCATAAGCGCTCGCTGGCACCACGACTAGGCCAACCGCGCCGATCACCAGTGACGCGGCTGCCGCCAAGGCCCGCCTCATGACGATGTCGACTTCGATTCAGCGACGCGCCACCCACCCGCAGTCCAGCGCAGGAAGTAGACGACTCCAAAGCGCTGCTTCTGAACGGTGCGCACCGCAGAGCCGTCCGACCCGACGATGCGGTAGGTGGATTGGTCAAATGTCGTCCGTACGACCACGCCCTTCTCACCGGTGATCCGCTCGCCATCGACGATGGTGATGACCGCGCCGGACTCGTGCTGGCGATCCTGGATCAGGCGTCCGATGTAGTCGGAATAGCCGTCGCACGCCTTGCAGCCGGCCAACCCGTAGGGCTCAATGACGCCCTTCTGGGGCTTCGCTCCGACCTGAACCATCTTCTGGATGTAGTGCTTGGTGAAGGCGATGGCGGCGTCGGTGGTGTTGGCGCGGGCGTTCGCGGGGACGCCGGGCAGGCCTGGTCCGAGAGCGCTCGACGACGGCGCCGAAGACGTCGCCGGCGCGGCCGACGAGCTAGCCGTAGACGCCGTACTCGACGACGAAGCCGCCGTGGGCGAGCCACCCGCCTTCGCGTCGTCGCCGCCACAACCGGACAGCACGCCGGCCGAGGCGACCGCCAGCACGGCAGCGGCAGCAGTGGTGCGCGCAGAACGAGACAGCATGAGTCAGGGTCCCCCTGGATTCTGGGTCGATGCCGTCGCGAGTATCCCGACCCCCGGGCGCGCGTGGGGTGTTGCGGGCCGGACCAAATCCGCGACACCCCGATCCTGCCTGGAACGCCGATGGCCCGCCGCCGTTGTCCACAGCCCTCGAAGCGCGCGACCGGTCCGGCGGTCTCAGGTCGACAGGAGCAGGCTGTCGCGCTGCTGCTCGATCCCGCTCCACAGCCTCGGGTTCTCGACCACGAACCGGCCGACGACCACCCGGCCCACCGCCTTCACCTGCGGCGACGTGAGCAGCTGCGACCACGGCCGCGCGGTGGCCGCGGACTGACCCTTGCCCACCATCGCGTTCAGCCGCTCGACCCCGGTCCTGGCCGCCGCGTCGTCGGCTTGGGCGAAGGCCACCACGAGCACACTGCGCCCGCCGTCGACCGCCTGCCCGATGCCGTACGCGACGTACGGCGGCTGGGCGACGTCGCCGTCCGACGGCGGGGACGAGGGCCGGCGCCCGCGTGTCAGCGACTCGGCGGTGACCCGCTCGGTGCTGAGCACGGCCGAGAAGACGCCCGCACCGTCGAGAGCGTCGGCCACGCCTTTCAGCCCCGCGTTCTGCGCGAGCGAGCGCCCGCGTCCGTGCGTCCGCTTGATCAGTGCCGTGACCGCCGCGTCGGTGCGCGCGAGGACGAGTGTCCCGGCAGCCGGTACGGCGACGCGGCCGGCCTGGCCGATGTCGCTGAACGGCGCCTTGCCGGCGAGCTCGACGTCGATGCGCAGGTCGTCGAGCCACCGGACGACCGAGGCTCCGGCGAGCTGGACCACCGACGCCTTCGCGCCGACCGACGCCCGGACCGCCTGCTGCACAGCGCCCTGGTCGAACGAGCCGCGCGCCACCTGCACCACGTTCGGCGGGGCGCCCGCGGTGATGTCGGCGGTCAGCCGGCGCGGGTCGTACCCGACGGCCACCTGCACCCCGCTCGTACGCATCCGCGGGCTGCCGAAGAACGTGCTCGCCTGCACAGCGACCTTGCTGCGCGAGCCGTTGGTCAACGTGAGCGAGGCGTCGTCCAGCGCGTCGCCGGTCGCGGCGCGGTCGGCGCCGGAGGCGGTCCAGGCGGGGTCGTACCGGTTGAGCACGACGCGGCGCCGCTGCTCCGCCGCGTCCGGGACGAGGGTGAGCAGACCGGCGAGAGAGCGCTCCGGACGGTCTGCGACGGCGGGACCAGCGCCGCCCGAGGGCGGCGATGCGGTGGGCGACTCGTCGTCGCTGCACGCCGTCAGGGCAGCGGCGAACCCGGCAAGCAGGGTTCCCCTGAGCAGCTGGCGGCGGTTGGCGTCCATCGTGTCCTCTCGACGTACGGCGTCAGCAGCGACCGTAGGGCAGGCGCGGCTGTGGGGCGGGAACCGCGCGCGGTCACCGTGGTCTCGACACGGGCGCTCACTTCGTTCGGCCCGGCTCGACCGGCGAATGTGTGGGCTGGCTCGACCGGCGAATGTGTGGGCCTGGCTCGACCGGCGAGGTGTGATCCGGCTCGACAGACGGGTGGGGACCCGCGGTCTCGATACAGGCGCTCACTTCGTTCGGCCCTACTCGACCGGCGGGGCCCGGTCAGGAGAGCAGCCGCTTCCAGGTCTCGGGACCGGGGTAGCCGTCCGCGCCCGAGCCCGTCCAGCCCTGGGCGAGCTGGAAGTCGCGGACGTTGGCCCGCGTGTACCGGGTGAACAGCGTGCCCGCCTGGTACCCGTCGCCGTCGTGGTGCTTGGTGTAGCCCTTGCGGATGAGGCCCTGGTCGAGCGTCTTCACCGCCGGGTGCCGCTTGCCGACCTTGAACGCCGACGCGCCCGGGTACGGCGGCACGGACGAGCCGCCGCCGCTGCCGAGCTTCTTGGCCATCTCGCGGTAGAGCTCCTGGCCGCGACCGTCCACCCAGCGGTTGAGCGGACCACCGGGGCAGGCGGTCGCGGTGTGGTCCTGGTGGCCGGTGATCCGCAGCGCCTTCTTCTTACCCATCGCGGCGTGCGAGTGCCGGTACAGCCACTCGAGCGACGCGAGTGCCGCCTTCGACGGCTTCTGGCTGCCGCTGATGTGGATCTGCACGCCGATCGAGAAGTCGTTCGCGCCGTGCGTCGCCCCGGACTTGAACTCGTACGCGCGGGCGCCGAAGATCTCGCCCCTCTGGGTGATGACGAAGTTGTAGAGGATGCCCGCGTTGTTCGGGTCCGCCTTGTGCTCGCGGTCGATGCTGCGCGGCACCTGCGCTCCGCTGTCGCCGCCCCCGGTCGCACCGTGGTAGTGCACGACGAAGTGGGTGATGGCACCCTTGTCCAGCCGCGGCGGGCCGCCGGCCTGCCAGCCGGTGAACCCCCACCTCGACCGCGGGATGATCGTGTGCGCCGCCTCGGCGCTCGCCCACTGACCAGGGCCGGCGACCGCCACGGCGGTCGCGCCGACCGCGCTCACCCCGGCGATCTGGAGGAGCCGGCGGCGACTGAACGTGTTATCGGTGGTGCTCATGGTCGTTGTCCTTCCTGCACGAGAAGGCGGGCGCGCCGGGAGTGCCGACGCGCCCGCCGTACGGGGTGGGTCCGGTCAGCTCTCGACGTAGCCGTGCGCGTTCCAGAACCGCGTGGGGTCCGGGTTGTCCAGGTGCGGGTCGTTCACACTCTTGGACGCGTACGGGTGCTTGCCCGGGCGGTACTCGACGTGCGTGTGCGTCATCGAGCCGGCGCCGTTGCGGGCCTCGGTCGCGATGACCTGACCGCGCGTCACCTTCTGGCCCACCCGCACCTTCGGGTTGGAGTGCAGGTAGATGACGGTCTTGTTCTCCTTGGGCAGGTAGATCGCCAGCGTCGCGATGCTGTCACCGCCCGCCCGGATGACCGTGCCGCTCACCAGCGAGCGCACCGAGCTGCCGTACCCCTTCGCGAAGTCGATGCCCTCGTGCCGGCCCGACTGGCTGGTGTACCCGTCGAACTTGCAGGTCAGCCGGCCGCCGCCACCGACGTACAGCGCCTGCGACATGCGCTTGCTGCCGCTCGGCGGGTTACCGCCGCCGCCCTTGCCGATGCGGTGGGAGGCATTGTTGTTGTAGACCGCGGCGGGCAGCTTGCCCTTCGCGCCGGGCTTGAGGGTGGCCGAGCGGCCGCCGTACCCGGAGTTGAAGTAGACCGTCACCGGCTTGGACGACCGGTTCCAGAAGCCGCCGGCGTTGTTCTTGACGCACTTGCCGGCGCCCTTCTTGCCCTTGCCCTTGAACTCGTAGCAGCCGGGCTGGGTGGCGCCGTAGTCGCCGACGGAGCCGGTGAAGTCGGACCAGGCTCCCCTGAGGTCGGAGTTGAAGTTGTAGCAGAACTCGCCCTTCTCGCAGGCGCCGTTACGCCCCGCGGCGTCCGCCTGCGAGGAGATGGACAGGCCCGTGAACGTGGCGGCGGTCAGCGCGAGCACGCCGAGGCCGGCTGCAGTGCGGTGCTTGATGATCGGCATCGATCGTTCCTTTCGCTCGGATGCCCGGACGTACGACCACGTCGGGCAATGGCAGAACGGTGACGAGCCGAGACCCCTGTTCGGTACCAGCCGGAGCGCTCCTGACAACGCGAGCGGACGTCAGACCCCGGAATGACGCGGATCTGACAGACCACGCGACGCCTGTCAGATCCCGGATCTGACAGGCGTCTGACAACCCTGACAGCGGCGGGCGGGCCGGAGCGTCAGGCGGTCAGCTGGGTGATGCCGCGATTGGCGAGGGCGTCGGCGCGCTCGTTGCCCGCGTCGCCGGCGTGGCCCTTGACCCAGATCCAGGCGACGTCATGGCCGGCCACCGCCGCGTCGAGCGCCTGCCACAGATCGACGTTCTTGACCGGCTGCTTGGCCGACGTGCGCCACCCGTTGCGCTTCCACCCGAGGATCCAGGACTGCATCCCCTTCATCACGTACGTGGAGTCGACGTTCAGCGTGACCGAACTGCGGCGCGTGAGGGCGTGCAGGCCCTCGATGACGGCGGTGAGCTCCATCCGGTTGTTCGTGGTGAGCGCCTCACCGCCGCACAGCTCCTTCTCGTGCGCGCCGGAGCGCATCAGCACACCCCAGCCGCCCGGACCGGGGTTGCCCTTGCAGGCTCCGTCGGTCCACATCTCCACGATCGGCAGGTCGGCAGGCACGGCGGTCACCCTATCCGTGCGCGCGCTCGATGCCGGCGCGTGTACGACGAGGGCTGGACCGGGACGGGGGGTGAGGGCTTCCGCAGCCCACCTCTCATCTCCCGGACGACGCTGGGTCGTCGTCGTACGCGAGCTCGGACCAGTCGTCCGACAGACCACGCTTCAACATGAAGAGACGGAGGTCGTCGAAGTCCGGCGTGCTCGGATCGACGCCAGACGGCCACGTGGCGTCGCACTCATCGCACACCTGGATCGCCTCGCCAGTTGCCACAATCTTCCTCGTCTCCACCGCCCCTTGGCCGCAACTCGGACATTCGACGAACCGTCCGCGAGTCAATCACCAGCCTCCCGCATAGCGGCCCAGTCGCTCGATTTCTTCATCGAATCGCGCCTCATCCCGCGGAAAAGCAGTCTTCATGCGCGCCCAGAACATCGTCCCGGCCTGACCCAGCGCACGATACAACTCCATCAGGTCAACCCTCGCTTCCCGAATCGGGTCGACGAGAACTCTGATCACGACGTCGGCCCCGTCGCGCTCGAAGACAACGTCCACCGGTTGCCCCGGCAACTCCATGAAAGTCTGCTTCGATGACTCGAGCCCGTCCAGAGAATCACCGATAGTCGACCACAGCTGTCCGACTTCGTCCCAGAGAGATTCGTCGAGCAGCGTTGTTCCATCGGCAATGAGCCGTATCGCACCATTGACGTACAACCATTCGGATCCATAGTCGAACGGCTCATCAATTGCAGAGAAGGCGACGCCGTCTCTTGTCACCAGTGTCTCTACGTCAATCAAGAAAAGCTCCTCACGGGAAAGAATTGAACGATGCGTCCGCTGTCGATCTTGAACACCCAGACAACTCTTTCAATTTCCGTCTCGTAGCGCTGTTTCCGCCCTCCCCCTGATATTGCTGAGTAGTTTCGCGAGACCTGGTCGCGAACAATTTTCCCACTTCTCCGATGTCGACTGCGCGACGAACGCCGTGTCGAGAAGATCTACGATCGACGGGCTTTACATGTCAGTCCTCGATCTTCGGATTGCATGGCGAGAAGAATGGGTCGGCCTCTTCAACAAGAAGTCCACGCCTGACAACGTAAACCTTGTACGAGTTTCCGAGGGGTGATTCGTCGTCACGCCAATGGAGTAGTCCATGCGACCCAGGCAACTCTTTGGCGATTCTCCGTACGAGTGAAAGAAGAGAATCGAACTCTGCTGTGGCATGGTTTGCGACGGCATGCAACGTGAGCACACGAACTCCACCAACATTGTCAAAGGCAGCCTTGGTCGCCCAGGTCAGGTGCAACTCAACCCATGCCGCGAGTTCTTCGATCTTGGGGTCCACCGCGTCCCAGTCCGACTCGTACGTCGAGTCGGACAGAACGATCCATCCGTGAACGTCAACCATCTATCCTCCCAAGGGAACAGTGTCGAGCACATAATCTATCGCGTACCTGTCTGCATATCGCTCGAGCGCGCGGATGACGTCGCGATCTGGCGTCCCTTCGAAATGAAAATATGGCCGCCGCCCTGTGGCCAGTGATACTTCGAACGTCGCCTTCGCCTGAGCGCGGAAGTCTTTGCCAATTCTAAAGTTTGCGGGCTTTGACTGCACCACATAATCCTTCGAGACGACGTCGAATTCATTTGCGGGGCCGTCGCTGAATTTGACACGCGACACGCCCTCCATTCGAGCCGCCAGGGAGTCTGCGGCAGCGTCTCGTGTCGAGTCCTTCACCAGATGTCCGAGGCTGTCCGCATGGCCGGGCGCTCCGCTGTGGGACCCCACCGAGACGTCGATCCAGTGGCCGCCGGTGAAGCCTTGCGTCCTGACGACAGCCCCGGACTCATCCGTGAAGTATTTGAGGCCGTGGCAGGTGAGCTCGGCGTGGGGCGGCTTGCCTGCGATCGCTTCGTCTGCTGCTCTGCTGCTGTCGAACTCATAGACGCGGTGGCCGACTCGTCGGGCATGCTCATTCGCGTCCAGTCCCGGGATGTCGGCGCCTTCAGCCGTGGGCCATCCGTGACCGCCGGCCGTCTCGGTGCTCCCGTGAGATGACGAACCGTGCGCCGGCTCCGTCGCTTCCTGATGCAGGATGTGCATCTCGGTCGAGATGGCGCCTCGGGTATCCCCACCGAACGCGGCGAACTCGCGGCCGGCGAAGTGCTGGGTCGGCGGAGTGAAGCGGCCGCGCGCAGCGTCGGCCAGCCCGCGGAACGTCCCCTCCGGCACGGGCTGCAGCAACGACATGGCGCCACGAGTCAGCGCGCGGTCGGCACTCGCGAGCGCGGAGATCCGGGTCGCCTGAGCAGGTGCGCGCCCGGCCAGCGACAGGCTGGCCGTCTCGAGGAACGCTTTCGCCGCTGAACCTCCACCGCCGGTAGACAGGCTCAGCAGCAGGTCGACGGACAGCGCGCCGACCGTGCCGTTCGGGTCGGTCCGCGCCGTGTCGACGCCGACCATCGACTTCAGCATCCCGAAGAGCCGTCCGCGCGACTCGCCCGCGGGATCGACCCGCATACCACTCATCTGGGCCGAGAACACGAGCAGGTCCAGGCCGGTCTGGGCGAACCCGGACCCCGCCGCAGCCTGCCTCCCCGGGCCGTACGTGCCGTTGAGCGAGAGCAAGGCGTCGGCGTACTGCTTGCCGCTCTCGAGCGACCCCTGGCTCTGCCGCAACCGGATGACCGAGGGGTGGATGTCCCGCCACATCGTCGGCGCGCCCCACGGCGTGCGACCGGCCCGGGTCATCTGGTGGTAACCGTCCCCGGTGAACCCGTAGACGGTCTTGTCGAAGACATGGGTCTCGCCGACGCGCTGGTAGTCGTCTTCGCCCCAGAGGTCGTTCATCGCGTTGCGGCAGATGATCTGCGCCAGGTCGAGGTCCGCGTGGAACCGGTTCAGCCGGCCCTCGAGCGCATTCTCCCTGTTCAGCAGGTCGGTCTGGTGCGACCCGTCGCCGGAGTTCGCCGCCTGGATGCGTTGCCGGTCGAGATCGAACGTCACGAGGTCGGCGACCAGCCGCGTCTGCACACCACTCAGCCGGTCGCACTCCCAGCTGTACGTGTTCAGCGCCTTGGCCGCCTTGCCGACGGCGTCCCGCAGGGTGGCCGCCCTGCTCTCGGGCTGGTCCATCGCGCGCAGCACGAGCTGCTGCTCGGGCGCGTGGTAGGCGGTCGCGAGCCCGCTCCAGGCCCGCTTGATGTTGCCGGCGTGGGTGAGGACGGCGCCCGCGGCCTCCCGCAGGTCGACCACCGCGTCGCGGATGAGCTGTCCGTCGTCGACCTCCGCGACGCCCCCGATTGCCAGGCTCACCGCTCGACCACCTCGCGACCAGGACGCCGCAGCGCTCCGCCCGTGCGCCGGCCGGGCAGCTCCGCCGGGGTCGTCAGGCCAGCGGCCCGCCGCTGGGCCAGCGCGGCCATGTCGTACTGCCCGCCCTGGTAGTGCCCGACCGCGTTCCGGGTGCCGGCCACCGCCGACCCGCTCGCCCCTCGGATCGCCGTACCCGTCGGAGTGACCACCCGCGAACCGAGGAGCCCGACCCCGGTACGGACGAGTGCGCTGTTGCCGAGTCTGTCGGCGACGCAGTCGAGGGCTCGGTCGAGTGCGTCCAGCGTGGTCTTGTACTCGCCCACACTCGTGCCGGCGCGGTTGAGAATGCCCAGCGCGGTCGTCGCGTCGATGTCCCACGTCGTCACGGCTGACCCCCAGATGCGCGTACGTACGGTCGGTGCGGCCTCCCCGAGCGCCGCGGGCTCGCCCATTCTGCGCAGGTCCGAAGTGCGCCACGGGGTGCACGAACGAACCTGTGGACAAACAGCATTGGTTCCTGTGGATAACCCGACCTGGCTCTGGATAACGAGTTCCACGGGCCACGTGGAACAGCGAGAGGACGGTTCCGCCACAGATCTTCGACCTGCCAACCACCCGCAGCCGGGCGCGTCCTGATAGACGTGAAGCGGCGTCGTTCTCAGGGGGAGGCAGCAACGTGGCTCGCGTGTACATGTACGCCGACGAGACCGGGGATCTCGGCTACGACAGTCAGTCCGCTTACTTCGGCATCGGCACGGCCACCTATGTCGACGACCATCGCGATCAGATCTGGGAGGGGTTCCAACTTCGGACGTCACTGGAGGCCGGTGGCGTACGACTTCGGCAGGGTCTGCATGCAAAGAACGACAGCAACGGCACCCGCGCTCAGATGTTCGAGGTCATCAAGCGGCAGCGTCCGCGCCTCGACGCCACCTTCCTGAAGAAGGACGCCGCATACGACGCCGTCAGGCGCAAGGGCCCAGTCCACCTCTACAAGCTCGCGGTCCAACCTGCACGCCAAGGTCATCCTGAAGCAGGTGTCGCAGCCCGGCGACGACGTCTTCTACATCGCGGGTCACCTGCAGACGAACGCCAAGCGCGATGCGATCTACGAGGCGGTCAGCGCGGTGTGCACCGACATCGCCGAAGGACGGTCGGTCACCGCGTGCGTCTGGGATGCGCCCAGCTCCTGGGGCATCCAGGTGGCTGACTACGGCCTGTGGAGCACTCAGCGCGAGCTGCTCGGCAAGCCGGTGAAGTGGCACGAAGCCTGCATCAAGCCGTCGTTGCGCTCGTTCTACCGTCCGTGGGATCCCACCGGATGAGGGCATGGTGCGAGCCGGCTATCTGGTCTCCCAGAAGCGGTCCCCTGGACCTCTTGTCACCGGCTCTGCCTTCATGATGCACCGGCACCCAGCAGGCCTCAAACGCGACCCGCTGAAAGTCTTCGCGGGCGATGTCGAGAACGCGAGGATGGCTGCGTCCCCGGTACGAGCTGCGGCACCGGCCCGCGGCAGACCCAGGAGGAACCGAGATGGCGAAGTACCTGCTGCTCAAGCACTACCGCGGCAACCCCAGGCCCGTGAACGACGTGCCGATGGACGAGTGGACGCCCGAGGAGTTCCAGGCGCACTGCACGTACATGGACGACTTCGCCGACCGGCTGCGCGAGTCGGGTGAGTACGTCGGTGGCGCGGCGCTGTCGCCGGAGGGCACCTTCGTCCGGTACGACGGGGAGGGCAAGCCGCCGGTCACCGACGGCCCGTTCGCCGAGACCAAGGACCTCATCGCGGGCTGGATGGTCATCGACGTCGACTCCTACGACCGCGCGCTCGCGCTGGCCGGTGAGCTGTCCGCGGCGCCCGGCGCCGACGGCAAGCCGATCCACGAGTGGCTGGAGCTGCGGCCGTTCCTCGGCAACCCCCCGACGATCACCGAGTGAGCATCGCCCCGGAGCACCTGCGTGACCTCATCCCCGAGGTCATCGGCGTCCTGGTCCGGCGCGGCGCGGACTTCGCGTCGGCCGAGGACGCCGTGCAGGAGGCGCTCGTCCAGCTGCTGACCGCGACCGACGGGCCGCGCGACGCCAAGGGCTGGCTGGTCACCGTCGCCTGGCGCAAGTTCCTCGACGCCACCCGGTCGGAGTCAGCGCGGCGGGCGCGCGAGCTGCGTCAGGAGACCGAGCCCGAGCCCGGACCGGTCAGCGGCACCGACGAGACCCTGCAGCTCTACTTCCTGTGCGCCCACCCGTCGCTGACCCCGACGTCGGCGGTCGCGCTGACCCTCCGCGCGGTCGGAGGCCTCACCACGCGGCAGATCGCCGAGGCCTACCTCGTGCCCGAGTCGACCATGGCGCAACGGATCTCGCGCGCCAAACGCACCATCAGCGAGCACCGGCTGGACGAGCCGGGCGATGTCGGCGTCGTCCTGCGGGTGCTCTACCTGGTGTTCAATGAGGGCTACTCCGGCGACGTCGACCTCGCCGCCGAGGCGATCCGGCTGACCCGCCGCCTGGCCGCCGGCGTCGACGAGCCCGAGGTGCACGGCCTGCTCGCGCTGATGCTGCTGCACCACGCCCGCCGCGCCGCGCGGACGACGCCGGACGGCGCGCTCGTACCCCTCGCCGAGCAGGACCGGAGCCGCTGGGACACCAGCCGGATCGCCGAGGGCGTCGCCGTCCTGCAGGCGGCCCTGGCCCGCGACCGACTGGGGGAGTACCAGGCGCAGGCCGCCGTCGCCGCCCTGCACGCCGACGCGCTCGACGCCGCCGAGACCGACTGGCCGCAGATCGTGGAGTGGTACGACGAGCTCGCGGCGCTGACCGACAGCCCAGTGGTCCGGCTCAACCGTGCCGTCGCGGTCGGCGAGGCGGACGGAGCGCTCGCCGGGCTCGCCGCTCTCGCCCAGGTCGACCCGACGACACCGCGCCACACCGCCGCCGCCGCGTACCTGCACGAGAAGGCCGGTGACCGGACGACCGCCGCCCGCCTGTACGCCGACGCCGCCCGCGCGGCGACCAACCAGGCCGAGGTCAACCACCTCACCCGTCAGGCCGCCCGGCTCAACTGGTCCCCGAGCGCCTAGACCCGCTCACCAGACGACTGCGACACTCGAATCTGACCCACTTGCAAGGCGGTCGGACCCGAATGTCGCAGTCGTCTGGGCGGGTGATGCGCCGGTTCAGCAGGCGGCGAGCGACTGCTGCAGGACGCGCTGGTCGCCGCGGTCGATCGCCAGGCCGTACTTCGTGGCCGAGCCGATGTACTTCACCGCGTACCCGCAGCGGTACGCCTTGTTCGGCGGAAGCCACTCCTCCGGGCCCTGGTCGCCCTTGCCCGTGTTGGTCGGGCCGTCGACGGCGAGCAGGTTCGCGGCGACGTCGTTGGCGAAGCTGCGCCGCTTCTCGATCGGCCAGGAGGAGGCGCCGAAGTCCCACGCCCGGGCCAGCGGGTAGACGTGATCGATCTGGACGGCCTGCGCCTTCGACTTCTCGAACGTGATCGTCCGTCCGGTGTAGAGGTCGTTCAGCGTGCCGGACACGACGGTGCAGCGCGAACCCTGTTTGATCACAGGGTTCTTCAGCTGCGCGCGCAGCACGTCGTCGCGGGTGCCACAGCCGTTGTGACCGCTCGGCGCGGTGTTGTCGTCGTGCCACGCCGGCCCGAAGACGCAGCCCTGGCTCGGGGCGCAGTCCCGTTCGTACCCGGCGACTTTCGGCCGACTCGGCAGGACCTTGAGCCCGCGGAGCTGGGTCTGGGCGGTCGCCTTCTGCGCGGGCGTGACGCCGACGCTCGTCCCGGCACGACCACCGTCGCCTCCTGCGGGGCCGTCGCCCTCCTTCACGCTGTTCGCCACGGCGGAGCTGCCGTCCGTGACCTGGTTCAACCAGTCCTGCACGGTGCCGCCGTTGTCGTTCTGGTGGGCCCACCCGGCCGCGAAAGCGACTGCGATCAGGGCGGTCCCGAGCATCCGGACCGTCCTGCGGTTCATGACCGCGCTCCGGCAGGAGCAGCGTTCCGGACGACGGCGGGGGCAAGGGGGCGATGGTCCACGCGCGGACCCTACCCGCGACGTACGTCACGTCACCGGAGGTCGGCCCGCGCGCCGCGGTGGCTGCCCTTCACGCGTGATCGTTGTACCGCTGCAGCAGCCGGACGAACTGGGACAGCTCGTCGTCGGTCCATCCATCCACCCGCTGCCGGATCGACTCACGCCACGAATCGCTGGCGGCGGCGAGCACGTCCGTACCGTCGCGAGTCAGCACGAGCAGCTGGGCGCGCCGCTCACCCGCGAGCGCCTGTCGGGTCAGCAGCCCGCGGCGCTCCAGCGCGGCCACCTGGCGGCTGGCGGTCGACTTGTCGATACGGAGGGCGCGGGCGACGTCGACCATCGTGGCGCGCTCGTGTGCCTGTACCGCGCTGAGCAGGGTCGACTCGGCGAACGTGACGTCCGGCATCCGCTCGCCCCACTCGCGCTGGAGCCGCCGCGACACCTCGCGGAGTCCGACGCGCAGGTCCTCGACCGCACCGTCCCGATTGGCCATCGTCGCCCTTTCGTGCTAGAAGTTGTATAGGTCAACTTTAGAACACACCCCCCGAAGGAGCACCCGCGTGAGCAACCAGCATCCCGTACCGATGAGGACGGTCCTCTCCCATGTGGCCGTGCCGATCCTCATGGGCCTGGTGATGGCGGTCGCCTACCTCGGCGGGTTCCACAAGCCGTCGCCGCACGAGGTCCCGCTCGCCGTCGTCGGCCCCACCCAGCAGGTCCAGCCCATCGCCGCCGGGCTCGAGCACCAGCTCGGCGACGAGGTCGACGTCCGCATCGTGCCGACCGTCGACCAGGCCACCCAGCAGCTGCGGAACCTCGACATCTCCGGCGCGTACGTCCCCGGCAGGGCCTCCGCCGAGATGCTCACCGCGTCCGGCGCCTCCGACACGACCCGCAGCGTCGTGGGCCAGATCGGCTCCGCGGTCGCACTGAAGCAGGGCGTACCGCTGCGGACCGTCGACGTCGCGCCCGTGTCCGACAACGACCCCGCCGGCCAGAACGGCTTCTTCTTCCTGGTCGCTCTCACGGTCGGCTCGTACGCGACGTCCATCGCCATCGGGGCTGCCGCCGCGAGCCACCCGATGCGCCGCCGCGCCGCGCTGGCCGCCGTCGCAGGGGCGCTCATCCCGACGCTGAGCTTCCTCGTCGCCCGGTTCGGCTTCGGCATGTTCGCCGGTGACTCCGCGGCCGTCTGGGGGCTGTCGGTGCTCTACTCCGAGGCAGTCCTGCTCATCGGCGTCGGCCTGCACCCGCTCATCGGCCGGTTCAGCACGCTGGTCTACTCGGCCGTCTTCGTCGCGCTGAACTTCACCACCAGCGGCGGCGTCTTCTCGCCCGCGATGCAGCCGGCGTTCTTCGGGTGGCTGCACTCGTTCTGGATCGGCTCCGGGTTCGTGGAGTCCGTGCGGCAGGTGATGTACCTGCCCGACGTCAGCATCGCCGGCCCGCTCACCATCCTCGTCGGCTGGTTCGCCCTCGGACTGGTGAGCCTCGCGATCGGGTCCGCCGTCGAGCGCCGGCGCGCGACCGTCGCCGCCCGACCCACCCGCGAGGAGCTGGACGCCGCTACCCTGGAGGAGCTCGAGGAGGACGTCGCCGTCTGAGGGGCCGAACCCCTCGGCATCCGAGTGCGGGCGTGGTTGGCTCGGACTCATGCCGACCCCAGCCCACCGGCTGATCCCGATGCGTGGCCGCGACCCGGACGAGCAGCACCGCGCCGCGACTCCGCTGGAGCTGCTGTTCGACCTGACGTTCGTGGTCGCGTTCGGGCAGGCCGGCAACGAGCTCGCGCACGCCCTGGCGTCCCACCACGTCGGCAGCGGGCTCGCCGCGTTCGGCGTCTCGGTCTTCGCGATCTGCTGGGCGTGGATCAACTTCTCCTGGTTCGCGTCGGCGTACGACACGGACGACTGGGCCTTCCGAGTGCTGACGATGGTGCAGATGGGCGGCGTCATCGTCATGGCGCTGGGCCTGCCGAACCTGTTCGCCGGGTTCGCGCACGGTGAGTTCGACGGCACCGTGATGATCGTCGGCTACGTCGTGATGCGGGTCGCCCTGATCGGGCAGTGGCTGCGCGCCGCCCGGCAGGACCCCGCTCGCCGTCGCTGCGCGATGGCGTACGTGCTGACGCTCGCCGTCGGGCAGGTGCTGTGGGTGCTGCTGCTCGTGCCGCACCTGTCGACCGGCGGCTTCTTCGCGCTGGCAGCGGTACCCGCCGCGGTCGAGCTCGCCGGCCCGTACCTCGCCGAGAGCCGCCTGACCGGGACGCCGTGGCACGCCCACCACGTGGCCGAGCGGTACAGCCTGCTGGTGATCATCACGCTCGGCGAGACGATCCTCGGGACGGTCGCGGCCATGTCCGCGCTGGTGCACGACCCGGACGTGGGCTGGAGCACCGACGCGGTGATCGTCCTCGCGGCCGGCGTCGTGCTGACATTCGGGATGTGGTGGGCGTACTTCGTCATCCCCTGGGCCGACATCCTGCACACCCACCGCGAGCGCTCGTTCTTCTGGGGATACGGGCACATGCTGATCTTCGGCGGTATCGCAGCGACGGGCGCCGGGCTGCACGTGGCGCAGTACCTGGTCGAGGGCGAGACCACGCTCGGGACGACCGGCACGCTGGTCACGGTGGTCGTCCCGTTCGCGGTCTTCGCGGGGATGCTCTACCTGATGTACGCCGTGAGCATGCGGGCGGCGGACCCGTTCCACATCGCGCTCGTCGTCGCCACCGCGGCCGTCCTCGGTGCCGGCCTGCTCGCGACAGCAGCCGGGGCCTCCCTGCCGGTCGGACTCGCGGTCGTCGCGCTGGCCCCGCTGGTCACGGTCGTCGGGTACGAGACGCTCGGGCACCGCCACCTCGACGACCACCTGGAGCGGCTGCGCTCCTGAGCCGACCGTCGCGCCATCGGGACGGTCCGGCGCGTAACGCTCGCGCGCGTGTTTCGATATGCCCACCGCGAAGGGGCGGCGCAGGCGCCGCGAGCGGGCATGGTGTAGGCGCACGACAAGGGTGACAGGCATGGCAGAACACGTGTCAGACGTGACCGGCGAGCGCACGGCGGGTGCGGTCAGCCAGGCGCGAGCGCAGTTCCTCGAGAGCGGCGCCGCGCCGTCCGTACGGTCCCAGATCCAGCTGTCCTGGGCGCGCAGCGCGAGCCTTGGGGTCGATCCGTCCGAGCTGCACCCGGTGCGGCCGCGCGACGACGACCGCGGGGACGAGGTCTTCGACCGGGTCGGTGACGTGCTCGCCCGGGCCGCTACCGCGTTCGAGGGGGAGCCGGTCAGCATCATCTTCGCCGCGCCGTCGGGCAGGGTTCTGCACTGGTACTGCGCGGACGCCGCGCTGCGCGGCCGCCTGGAGGCCGTGTCACTGGTGCCGGGAGTCGGGTACGGCGAGGCGCACGTCGGTACCAACGGCATCGGCACCGCGCTGGAGCTCGGTCGGCCCACACTCGTGGTCGGGCAGGAGCACTTCAACGAGCGGCTGTCGATGTTCGCCTGCGCCGGCGCGCCGCTGCACCACCCGGTGACCGGCGCGCTGCTCGGCGTCGTCGACATCACCTGCGCTGCGTCGCTGGCCAACCCGCTGCTGCTCGGCACCGCACGGGCCATCGCCGTGCAGCTGCAGGACGCGCTCGCCGCCCAGCTCAGCGGCCGTGACACCGCGCTGCTGCGCGACTACCTGGCCACCTCGCGTGACGGCAGCGAGCCCGTCCTCGCGCTCAGCGACGACGTGCTGATGCTGAACAGGAGCGCCCAGGACCTGCTCAGCCCGCAGGACCGCGCCGCCGTCGTCAGCCGTACCTCACAGACGCGGGTGATCGCCACGGCCCACTCCTTCCGCGCGAACCTGCCGAGTGGGGCCGTCGCCGATCTGAGCTACGCGCCCACCTTCCACCACGGCGCCCTCGTCGGTGGGGTGCTGCGGCTGCAGCTGGACCCGACGCAGGACGAGCCGGTCCAGGCGTCACCGGAGCCGCCCGTACGTCCGACGCTGCCGGGCGTGGTCGGTGTCTCCGAGGCGTGGACGGACGCCGTGGGACGGGTGCGGGAGCTGGTCGCCCACCAGCGCACCGTCCTCGTCCGGGGCGAGGCGGGCGTCGGCAAGCTGAGCCTCCTGAAGGCGGTCCACTTCGGCGCGAACGGCTCGCTGCACATCCGGGTGTTCGACTGTGCCGCGGTCGGCGACGTGGACCGGTGGATCGATCGGCTGTGCGACGACCTGGAGGACGGCTGCGGCACGATCGTCCTGCAGCACCTGGAGCGCCTCCCGGCCGTGGCGGTCGAGCCGCTCGTCCGACTGCTGCGCCAGCACGCCCCGACCAGCTCGGTGGAGGGCCCGCACTGGATCGTCGCCACCCACACGGTCAGCGCCCGGCCGACCGCCATCGACGCCGTGGTCGCGCCCCACTTCGACGCGACCGTCACCCTCGCGCCGCTGCGTGAGCGGCCGGACGACATCCCGGTGCTCGCGCGCAGCATGATGCAGAACGCCGGTGACGGCGAGGACGTCCGCCTCACCCCGGACGCACTCGCCCACCTCGCCCGGCTGCCCTGGCCCGGCAACGCCGCTCACCTGCACGAGGTCGTACGGCACGCCGCCCGGCACCAGCGCAACGGACTCATCGACGTCTGGCAGCTGCCGGAGGAGTGCCTCGCCGTGCCCGACCGCCCGCTGAGCGTGACCGAGTCCCTGGAGCGCGACGCGATCGTGCGCGCGCTGAGGGAGCACCGCGGCGACACGGCGGCCGCGGCCCGCGCCCTCGGTCTGTCGGTGGCCCTGCTGTCCCGGCAGGCCCAGGACTTCGGCGTCCTCAGCGAGCTGCTCGAGCCCCCGCCCGCTGGTTGACCGCAGTCCTCGCTGGTTGAGCCGGTCCGAGGCCGCCGGCCGCGGAGCGGGTCGAAACCGGGTGCGGCGTGGGCGGACTCTCCCCGTGCGGCACCGGGTTTCGACACGGCTCGCCCAGGGGCTCGCCGGCTCAACCAGCGGATGCGCTCGCCCACGGCCGGCGGTGGTCAGAGCAGCAGGACGACGGCCAGGCAGCCGATCCCGCACAGCAGTGCCCCACCGGCCGCCGCCGCGACGTACCGGCCCTGCGAGCTGTCCAGCTCCGCGCCGGGAGGGCAGTCCTCGCACGCCGACCCGGTCGCCGCGCGCATCCGGGCGAGCGCGCCGCGCCCGCGGACACGCGCGCTCCAGCCGAGTGCCCCCGCCCACGCCAGGGCCACCAGACCGAGCACGATCCCGACGGCCGACCCCGTGGTCGACCCGATCCGCAGCGCGCCCAGCGAGGCGACCGCCACCGACAGGGCCGTACGCCGCCAGGCCAGCGCCGTCCGCTCCGCCTGCATCCCCGGGTCGGGAACCCCGTGGCCGGGCGTCACGACACCAGCGCGCCCAACCCCAGCAGCACGCCGGCGAGCGCGACGGCGACAGCGAGAGCGGGCTTGAACGCCGACGACGGCAGCGGCTCGCCCGCGCGCATGGCCCGCTCGGATCCGGCCCAGCCGAACCACGCGAGCAGCGACGAGGAGATCCCCGCCAGCACCAGGACCACGGCCGAGGCCAGCCGCAGATGCGGCTCGACGTCCAGCTCGACCGCCTCGATCGCGACGCCGGCGGCCATCAGCGCGAGGGCCGTCCGGATCCAGGACAGGAAGGTCCGCTCGTTGGCCAGGCTGAACCGCGGATCGGGCTCCTCGCCCGCCCCGAACACCCGGTCCGGCACGCGTCGTCGCTCCACAGCGCCCATTCTGACGTCAGGCGGGCCGAACCCAGGTCAGGTGCGTGACGTACGGCGTCGTACGGCTCGCGACCGGCCGCAGCTGCAGGTCCGGCACCCCCTCGAAGATGCGGACGCCGTCGCCGGCGGTGATCGGGGCGACGTGCAGCCGCAGCTCGTCGAGGACGCCGGCGGCCAGGCACGCGTTGACCGTCGAGGCGCCCCCGGCGATGGCGACGTCCCCGTCGCCGGCCGCCTCGCGCGCCCGGCGCAGCGCCTCCTCCAGCCCGCCGGTGACGAAGGTGAACGTCGTCCCGCCGTCCATCGGCAGCGGGTCCCGCTCGTGGTGGGTGAGCACGAAGACCGGTGCGTGGTACGGCGGGTCGTCACCCCACCAGCCCCTCCAGTCCGGGTCCCAGGCGCCGCGGCCGGGGCTGAACGTGTTGCGGCCCATCACGTACGCCGACGCCGCGGTGATCGCCTCGACCTCGGCGGCGTTGTCGGCGGCGTGCTCGAACATCCACGTGTGCAGCCGTTCGCCGATGCGCGGGCCGAACGGGTGGTCCAGCGACTGGTCGTGACCGGCGGCGACGCCGTCCAGGGTCACCGACAGGTCGGCGACGACGCGAGCGCTCATGACGATCCTCCTCATGGGTGGGCAGCGGGACGACCCCGCTCAGCCTCCCAACGAACGGCGCCCGACCGCTACGACATCGCAGCTGATACCTCGGCCTTGGTCTCATTCGGCCCGGTCGGAAATCGGTCCGAGTCCCGGAGCGCTCCAGCGGTCCCGAGCGTCAGGATGATCGCGCCGGGCAGGTGTCCGGCAATCCGATCAGGGGGTAACCACCATGAGCTCGTCCCGCTTCACGACCGCACTCGTCACCGTCGGCCTGGCCGCCGGGGTCACCGGAACGGTTGCCCTCGCCCGCCCGGCCGAGGCCGGGCAGCGTACGGCCGTCACGGCCGGCGCGCTACCGACGGCGGGCAGCAAGGCCTGGGGCTGGACGGCCGCGATCCAGCACTCGACGTCGTCCCGGGACGACCAGGGCCGCCTCGTGCTGATCAGCCCCGCCGGCGCTAGCAACCCCGTCGGAGAGGTCTCCGACGACGCGATGCTGGACGACGTGTCGTACGACGGCCGCCGGATCATCACCTCTCGCTGGATCGGTACCTCGGTCGAGAAGCCGCTGCGCCGGGTGGCGATCTGGGACGCGGCCACGCGCAAGGCCACCTTCGTCACCCTCGCCATCGAGAACACCGACCGCATCTCGATCGTGTCCAACGGCTTCCTCGTCCGGGACAAGGCGACCCAGCGGGTCCAGCTGCGCAGCTTCACCGGCGCCCTGCTCACGACGTACGCGGCCGTGAGCGGCACCCACGACGGCCCGATCGCCACCCCGGGCGGCGGTCACTTCATGGAGTCGCGCGGTGAGGGTGTCGTGATCCGCGACTCCGCGACGGGCGCCGTCACCAGGACCGTCTCGGCGCCCACCGGGTGGAAGGGCTGCGCACCGTTGGGCGGCTGGGACGCCTCCTCCTTCGTGATGACCTGCTTCAAGCCGGTGGACGACAACCGCGCCGACGACCGGCCGTTCCGGGTCGGTTTCACCTCCTCGGTGCCGACGACGCCGGTGACCACCAGCGCCGGTAGCTGGCACGGCGCCTGGCCGACGTCCGCCCCACTGATCGGGATGCCCGCGCGGATCGGCGATGGTCGCGCGGCCAAGGTGGTGAACGGGTCTCCCGTGACGGTCCGTACGACCGCCGCCGTCACCGGAGCGGTCGGCGACAAGGCCTACCTGATGGGCAGCCGGGCGAGCACGGGCCTCAGCGCGATCGACGTGGTGAACCTGACCACCGGCGCGACCAGCCGCCTGACCACGGGCCTCTACAGCGACGCGCAGACCATCGACCAGGTCGGCTGAGCCACCACCCATGCCGAAGGGGCGCCGACCAGCCGGTCGGCGCCCCTTCGGCGTGCAGACGCGTGAGCTCAGAAGCGGGCGTACTTCGCGCGCACCATCGAGTACGCGCCGTACGCCGCGAGGCCGAGAGCCATCAGCGTCAGCAGGTACGGCCCGAACGCCGCGTCACGCAGCGTCTTGAGGGCTCCGTCGAGGCCGCTCGCCTTGTCCGCGTCCTTCTGGAACCCGGCCACCGCGACCAGCCCGGCGACGATGACGAGCACGGCGCCCTTCGCGACGTGACCGATGATCGCCAGCCACTCGACGGCCTTACCCGGGTGCTCGACCAGGTCCTCGTGGAACTTCCGCTTCACGCCCTTGACGAAGTAGTAGACGCCCACGCCGGCGATGATCAGGGCGACGAGGACCAGCAGGATCCGGCCGCCGGTGTTCTGCATCAGCTTGCCGCTCATCGAGGCGTTCTGCGAGCTGCTCGACTTGCCCGAGCCGCGGGCGAACGAGATGGCGCTGAAGGCGATCGCGACGTAGACCACGGCCGTCGCGAAGGACTTGCCGCGGTCGAGCACCTCGTCCTTGGCCGAGCCGCCGCCGTCGGAGTTGCGGACGACGCCCTGGATGAGCTCGACGACGGCGAGCGCGATGAGCCCGATCGCGCCGACCCACAGGACGACCTTGCCCGCGGTGTTCTGGGCGAGCAGGCCGAACGCGCCGGACTGGTCGGCGTTCTCCGGCGTCTGGCTCCACGCGAGCTTCACCGCGATGTAAGCGATCAGCAGGTGCAGCAGGCCGCTCATCACGAACCCGAGCCGCGCCATCCGCTCGAGCCACTTGCTGTCCGCGGCCTGCCGTGCCGTGCTCGCCGCGCTGCTCTTGGCGGTCTGCACTCGCTCGTCTGTCATCGGGGCACCTTTGCTCTCGATCGAGGCCGCGGCCGGGGGTGCCGCGGTCCGGCGTGAGCATAGATGCAGCGGCGCTCGGGCGCCGGTCGCTCACCGACACCGTGTGTCGGTGAGCCGCCCGGGGCAGTGCACAGCCGGACCCCGGGAGGGGTCCGGCTGTGCGTGCGTGAACCCGTGGCTCAGGTGCCGGTGCCGGTACCCGTTCCGGAGCCCGGACCGCCCTGGCGGTTCTGCAGCCGCTCCAGCTGACGGGCCGCGGCGTCCCGGCCGCCGAGGCCGAACGCGAGGGCCGCTGCAGCGGCTCCACCGACGACGATCGCGCCGAAGGCCAGGTTGACGATGGACTCGGCCAGGCCCATGTAGCTCAGGCCCATCGCGACGAACAGCGCGATCGTCGCGTACCGGATGATCGTCGCGGCCTGGCCGCCGCCGATCGCCTTGGCCAGCAGGTTGGCGATCAGCACGCCGACCGCGATGACCACCGCGCCGAACAGCACCTTGCCGGCGAGCTCGAGCACGGCGTTGAGGATGTTGGTGATCTCGGGGAAGTTGAGCATCCGGGCCGCCGCGATCGCGAAGAACAGCACGATCGCGATCTGGACGATCCGTGCGCCGATCGACGCGACGTCGCGCCCGCCGGTGTCCAGCCCGGTGCTCTCGGCGGCGCGCTGGACGCCGAAGCCGCGCAGCAGCGACTCCGCCAGTCCCCCGACGATGCGCGCGATGACCACGCCGATCGCGAGCAGGATGCCCGCACCGAGGACGAGCGGGAGGGCGTTGAGGATGGTGGTGAGCATCCGCGTGGCCGGCTCCGAGATCGCCTTGATACCAAGGGCGTCGAACGCCGAGATGGCGACGATGGCGAGCACCAGGACGAACAGGATCTGGCCGACGATGGTGGAGATGCGCAGCTCGCCGCCGCCGCCCCCACCGCTCGCGGTGCCCTGCGCGCCGAGCCGGCTCGCGCCGTCGACGCCGCCGGTGTCCGCACGACCCGTCGCGTCCGTACGACCGGTCGCGTCCGGACGACCCGTGGCGTCCGTACGAGCCGTGGCGTCCGTGCGACCTGCGGCGTCCGTACGGCCCGTGCTGCCGCGCGTACCAGCGGCGCCCGACGTCTCGCCCGCCGGGCGCTGGTTGAGGCGCTCGGCGAAGCGGTCCACGTTGGCGGCCTGCAGGGCGGTGACGGCGAGCTCACGGACGATCTTGGCGAGCACGTAGCCGATGAACAGGATCAGGCCGGCGGCGAGGACGCGTGGGAGCGCCCCGAGGATGCTGCCGAGCATGCCCTGGATGGGACTGACGGCTCCGTTGAGCGCGAACAGGTTGAGGATCGCGATCAGCCCGAACAACCAGACGAGCAACGAACCGATGGACCCGAGCGACGAGGCGAGCGTCTGCCCGTCCGTCTCCCGGTTGAGGAACTTCACCTTCAGAAGCAGCTTGCTGAGAAGACTCTTGACGATCTTGGCGAGGATCCACGTCACCAGCAGGATGACGATCGCGGACACCACCTTGACCGTCATACCTGACCAGTCGAAGTCGTCGGTGCTCACATTGATCTCCGTTCCCTGTGTTCGGCCGCAGCAACCGGCTGCGACCCGGCGGGGACGCACGGACGTCTCGTCCGTCGTCCGTGCTCTGCCTGGCGGGTGAGCGTCACCTCCTGCCGAACGGCGTTCACAGTGCTGCCTTTAGCATGTCAGGACATACGTGTCTGTAATACCCCCGAACTGTGTCGGACGTCACGATGATGAACGCATGAGTTCCGCGAGCACCGACGCCGTCCGGGTCGTCCCGGCGAACGAGGCGTCCTGGGACGACCTCCTGGCGATCTTCGGTTCGCGCGGCCCGGCGTCCGGATGCTGGTGCCAGCGCTTCAAGCTCGCGCCCAAGGAGTCCTTCGGCAACACCCCCGCCGAGGTACGCGCCGACCGGCTGCGCGAGCAGACCGCGTGCGGCGACCCCGGCTCGCCCACGACCTCGGGCCTGGTCGCCTACCTGGACGACGAGGCCGTCGGCTGGTGTGCGGTCGAGCCGCGACCGGCGTACGTCGGACTGGTCCGGGTGTTCCGCGTGCCGTGGGACGGACGCGAGGAGGACAAGCAGGACGCGTCCGTCTGGGCGATCACCTGCCTGCTGGTCCGCAAGGGCCACCGCAGGCGCGGGATCAGCCGGGCCCTGGCCGCGGCCGCCGTCGAGCACGCCCGGTCACGGGGTGCGCGGGCGCTGGAGGCGTACCCGATCACCCGTACGGACGTGATCTCCGAGGAGCTGCACGTCGGCACCGTCCGGACGTACGAGGACGCCGGGCTGAGCGTCGTCCACCGGCCGTCGCTCCGTCGAGTGGTGATGCGCGTCGACCTCTGACCCGCTCAGCGGCGGCGGTCCGCGCGGGCCGCGACCTCCACCAGGACCGGGGCGGCGAGCTCGATGGCCAGGAGCACGTCGTGGAAGCGGTGCGGCGGACCGACCTCGGCCCGCGCGATGACCCGCCCGAGACCGCCGACGGCCATCAGGCCCGCGAGGAGACGCATCCGGGCGAGGTCGGGCTCCGGACCGCGCGCGGCCTTCAGCCAGCCCAGTCCGTACCCCGCGAAGACCGTGCCCATGAAGCGCACGTACGAGTCGACGGTCGGGTCGGCGCTCATGCCGGGCTCGACGGCTGTCCCGCCGAGCAGCTGGAGACCTCCGATCGCGGCGCAGGTCCCGCCGGTGAAGCGTCCGAGAGCGGTCAGCGGCGACATGACCTCAGGGTGTCACCGTGGACGCCGGACCGCATCGCTCTGCCGTGGGATGCCGACGCCCGTGCGCCGCGGGGCGTGCAAGAGTCAGGGCATGGCGACCGTCGGTCAGGATCCCACCGCGCGGACGGCACGCTCCGCACCGCCGGCGTTGTCGGCGGCCGCCGTCGCGGGCGTGCTGCACGGGGCGATCAGCCTGTACTGGGCGTCCGGCGGCGACTGGCTGATCGAGACGCTGGGGCAGCGCCTGCTCGACGCCTTCGCGGACAGCCGGTGGGTGCTCTTTCCGGTGGGCGTCGCCAAGATCGCAGGCGCCGTCGTCCCCCTCCTCCTGGCGCGACGTGGCCTGCTGAACCGCGTTCTGTGGCGCGTGCTGTGCTGGATCGGCGCGCTCGGGCTGATCGTCTGGGGCGGCCTGAACACCGTGGTGGGCAACCTCGTCCTCGCCGACATCATCCGGCCGGACGGCGGGTACGACCACGCCGGGATGGTCGGCCACGCCTGGCTGTGGGACCCGCTGTTCCTGCTGTGGGGCCTCTGCCTCGCCGTCGGTCTGCGCCGGTCGAGCGGTCACCAGCCTCCGTCGATGGTGCGGACGTCGGGCTGACCACCGACCCACTCGAACCGGTTGGTGCCCGAGAACGGCATGACCTCCGTCGATGTGCCGGTGCCGAGGTCTCGGCGCACCAGCGCCGTCCTGGTGAAGTAGTACAGGGTGCTGTCCCAGCCACCGGTGATCGCCGCCTGGTCGATCGTCGCGCCACCGACCGTGATGCGGTGGGACACGTTCGAGGAGGTGTTGTCGTACGTGTGCTGCGTCGCGGCGGGTGTCGTGGGCTGCACGACGTAGCCGCCGTCCGGCAAGGTCCGGTAGACGGGCTTGCCGTCCGGACCTGTGCTCGCATCCCGGTTGACGCGGAAGTAGATCGTCTCCCGCAGCTCCTGGTGGCTGTAGCAGGTCAGGGCCAGGTCCAGCGGACGTGTCCGCCCGGCTGGGTCCAGGTCGCAGCCGTCGTCCCCCTGCTCCCACGGCATGTCGTAGCGACGCCACACCGCACCGGTCGTCATCGGCCGCACCACCGCCTGCGGGACGGTCGTCCGGACGTACTGGTAGAGGTACAGGCCGTCGCGGGACGCCTGCAGCTCACCGTCGGTCTCGCCCCACACGGCGGGCAGGACGCGGAGGAGGGCTCCGGTCACCGCGCGGATCTCGACCCGGTGGTCCGGGCGCAGCAGCGCGACACCGTCCTTGACCAGCGTCGCGTCCGAGCCCTTCCCCATCGTGACCGCTGCGCCCGTCTGCGGGTTGCGCAGCGTGAAGACCATCGTGCTCCGGTCGACGGCCAGCACCTCGGACAGATCGGGACTGACCGCGACGAAGTACCCCGGCCCGACCGAGAAGCGGAACCCGTCCGGGGTCGCGACCATGACCCGAGCCGCACCGGTCGAGTCATCCGTGTAGAGCGTGTACCCGTAGGCCACCGACCCGGCGGCCGCCGGCACCTGGTGCGGCACCGCTGCGCTCGCGGGCGTCGCCATCCCGACACCGGTGAGTCCGAGGGCGGCGCTGCACAGCGCGCCGAGGACTCCGCGGGCCATCGTCGAACGTCTCATGATGTTCTCCTCCCATAGAACATCAATAGGACGCCTGGCCACCCGACGACGTTGTCGCCACGCCGGGGAGCGGGCTCGGGACGAGTGGTCAGCCCTCGGTGGAGGTGCCCCGGCTCGTCCGCCCCTGCAGCCGCTCGATGTGCTCGGACGCCTCGGCCTTGGTCAGGTCGGCCGGGATCTGCTCGCCGGCCTCGCGGGCGAGCGTGTCGAGGTAGCTGCGCTGGGCGCCCGTCATCGGCTCGTCGCCGGTGACCCACTCGTCGGGATCCTTGATCGCCCCGTCGCCGGTCGACTCGGGCGTGGGGGCGCCGAGCATCGGCTGGTCGTCGGTGCTGGGCCGGTCGGCAGGGTCGGTGTTGTCCGTCATGCAACCTTCCTACCCGAGGGGTCGGACAACGACGCTCGCGCAGCCCGCGGGCCATCACGGCGGAACCGGGTGGGACATCGCCCAGACATGCAGAAGTCCCCGGCCGGATCACCCCGGCCGGGGACTTCACTCGCGGTGGGTTGTTCCCGAAACCCTTTGACCTGCACGGATGCTCACGTCGCGTACCGCCCAGGCACACCCATTGGGCACCTCCAGGCACATGGCGCGCGTTGGACGCGGCCGGGCCGATAGGACTGCGAGTGGCATTTACCCAACTGGGTGCTTTGTGTGCCGCGTCGATCCGCCGCGAGTGATCACGGGGAGCCACAGCCTTCCGTGGTTGGCATGGTCGCTCGTCTGGGTGCAGATGTGAGCCACTCGGTGCCCACTCCCGCGAGTGCGCCGAGCAGCCACTTGGTCGTAATTAGGCGCGCCGCGCGACCGCTGTGCGCTCGATGCCGCTCACTGCGACGACCGGGTGCATCCGGGTCATGCATAGGCAACCGCTGCCGCGGCCCACCACCGCCTCCTGGGCTTGGGGGCTGTTCGTCCTCGCGCGGGCGGCCGCAGAACGTGCGACGGAGCTGCTGGCTGCACTGGAGGTAGACATCGCAACCCTCGTTCGGCTCGGACATGCACTTGCGTCGGCGGAGGAACCCACCCACGGGGCCGAGGGCACCTTCGTGATGGGTATTCGGACGATCGGCGGCGCCAAGAACGCCCTGGGGCCAGTCATCCGGGCACAACGCGACACGAGATCCTCGTGTCGAGCGATGGCTCGTCGACCACACTTGTCTGAAAGCCGGAGAGTCTCGCGCCGACTGGGACACACAGGAGGAACAGCTCAGCCTGCCGGCAGGATCCGCGTCGCCTCGGCGACGCGGTCCACGGGGACGTGGCTATCGCCGCCCGCCAAAGCGGGCGGCGCGGGGTGAGTCGATGCGATCACGCATCTGCTAGGCCGCGGTAACGACCGATGGCCGGAAAGAGGGAACTCCGATGGACGACACAAGCAACGACGGAGCCGATGACGCGACCAACGACGACGCGGCCAAGGTGTTGAGCCAGGACACCACGTACGTCTTCGACGCCGGCGAGGCGCGCGTCCTGGTGCCTCTCATCGACAAGTCCTTCCAGCTATCTGATGGTGTAGGCGGGTCGAGGGACTATCACGGCGCGCACAGTGCGTTCCGCACGAGCATCGCCACGCTTCTCGGAACCACGGTCAGCGACCTGGATCTACGAGGCGCTAAGAAGGAAATAGCCGCCGCGGCGTCCGACGTGTCGAGTGCCGATGGGCCGGTGGAGCAGGCGGCCGAGAAGCCAGCAGTTGATCCGGTCGTTGGCGAGCCGATGGCTGCGGAGTCGACTGAGGAGGAGTCGCCGGGGGCCTCCGCCGCCGTGGGTGGGGGTGCGCAACCCGTGGGAGAGCCCATCCGCCACGAGCTCGACCGGGCGTTCATGTACGAGTTCGTCGTAGCTTTTGACGGACCCGTCACGTGCACGCTCGGCCACTACGACAAGGACAGCGAGTTCGTGTGGCCACCCCGCATCGAGAACGTGACCGACGCGGTCGCCGAATTGTGGGAGTTCATGGCATGGGAGGCGTCGGCGCCTGCAGCCGTGGCGCGGTTCCACGATCTCATGTTCATTCGAGGCCGCAACAAGTTCACCCACGCCGTTGCTGCACGGGATGCATATCTGGAGTTCGCTGCGCTGGCGCCGGTCGTCGACCTCGACCAGGCCCACGCGATGCTCCGAGCCTGGGCGATCGACCGGATCTTCGGCCGTACGGCCGAGCTAGGCGCAACGCGCCTAGCGATCGAGCAGGCGATCACGGCGGCGTGGGACGCCGGACGGGGCTATCCAGGCGTCGTCCTGCCGTTGCTCAACGCCGTGTGCCAGACGCAGCGGCCCGCCGCCACGGACCCGGTCAAGGTCGATGCCCTCCTCGAACACGCGAGCCGCCTGTATGAGGGGACCGACTCGATCGGGTACGTCGCCGAGCTTCGGCGCGGCCGGGCCACGACCGACGCCGAACGGATCGTTGTGGACGAGTGGCATGTTGAACAACTCGCCGCTGCTGCGCGCACATCTGACGGCTTCGTGAAGGCAATGCGATTGCGCGACGCGATCCGTGAGGCCGGCCGGCTCCAGTTGCGCGGCCTCGAGGAAAAGCTGACTGTCGAACTGCAGTCGTTGCCGCCTGAGGACGCGAAGATGGAGGTCTTCACCTCTGACCTCGTGATGTCACGCGTCCCAATCGAACGCTTCCTGCGGCAGTTCACCCGAAGCCAGGACTGGCGCCGGAGCATGGGCCTGTTCAGCCAGATCCCCCCGCCCACTGGGTCGAGCGAGGATCTGGAGCGTGCGGCCGAGACGCGACGGCTGCGGCCGCGGTTGGTCGACCTGTTCTCGACCGTGCTGCTCGATGAGGATCGACTCCCAAGCTGGGAACCCACCACCGAAGAAGAGCGACGTGAGTACCAGAAGGCACGCGACGCAGGATTCAGCGCTGCGGCCTCCGCCACCCAGCTGACAGAGATCCTCGACCGATTCAAGATCCGCTACGGCGCAGTTCCCGTGGACGAGATCGCCACGTACGTGTCCCACCAGGGGCGCGGCAACTACGAGCTGGCCGCCGTCTTCGCTCGTGCACTCCACCACTATTGGAACCGCGACCTCGAGGCATGCATCCACATCGCCGTGCCACGTATCGAAAGCGCCGTCAGGCTGATCCTCCGTGAGCTCGACGTCGCCATCTACCGCGTCCAGCTCGGCAAGCGTCCCGGCCAGTACCCTCCGTTGGGATCTCTCCTCGGCGAGCTTCTCGACCTCGGGTTCGACGAAGCATGGATCTACTATCTGCGCTGGCTGCTCACTGAGCACACCGGCAAGAACCTGCGCAACGAAGTCGCCCACGGCCGCGTCCGCGGCGTCTCCGAAGCCAACGCTGTCCTGGTCCTGCGCGCGCTGCTGCTTGTCGTCCTGCTGTGTGGGCCGGGCAACGCCGACGACATCGACGCAGACCTCCCTGAAAGGGGCGATGGTGGCGCGAAAGGCGGCGAGCAGCCCGCGGAGCGGGCGGAGAAACAGTCAGGGGATCGACCGACATCGGCACCGCCTGCAGGCAGCCTCCGCACCCTGATACGTCAGCCCGTCCCGAAGGCCGTCGAGTTGCCGGCACGCAGCCTCGTCGTTGCGCGACGCCTCGTGCAGGCGGCGTGGCCGTGGTTCAGCAGAAGCACCTGACCCGGACGGCCAAGTGGGGAGCGGTCCAGCGCGGCGATCCGCGTGACGCGCGCTCAGACATCAGGCATAGCCGAGCCTTCGAGGATCGCCCCATAGAGACGCCGCGGATCTCCCTGCTGCTGCGCATGTGTCTCGTCTAAGCGATCCCGGCCGTATGGAGCTTGCCATCCGATCTTGGGTTCGATGCCGGCGGCACGTGGCAACGGGCAGGGCTGTCGTCGAGAGGCAGGCATCACGACGGCAGCCCTCATAGAATCCGATTCATGAACGACCATCCCCTTCAGCTCGCACTCCAACGCAGTGCCCGGGCGTTAAGCACGGTGACCGACCTCCTGGAGATCGCAAAGGGCAGAAAGTCCCCCGGAGGACGATCGGATGCGCGACAGGCCTCGTTGTACCGAGCTGTTGTCACCGCCTCGATGGGGGTCGTAGAAGAAGCGACTGAAGCCCTCATCGTGGAGGCCCTTCGCAGTCAAGGGATCTCGTCGACCGGCATGACTCTCCTGGAGTCAACTATTGCTAAGTTGATGCAGACCCCCAACTCCGGCGAGATCAGCAAGCTAATGACATCCTTTCTTGGATTCGACCCGAAATCTTGCCTGAAAGTCAGGCTTCGGACCTCGGCCCCGGCGTTCCGGGAGCCGAAGTCATTTGGGGCTCAAACATCTCGCCAGCTGTGGACGATCTACAACCAGGAACGAACGTGGTCGGGGCCGGACGCCGCCCAAGTCTTGGACCGATTCGTGAAGATTAGGCACTCGTTCGCGCACCAGGACTCCTCTGTTGTGCTCTTCACAAAGCCAGAGGTCGACTTGATCCGTAACCACCTATCAACTAGGCGCGCAGCCCCAGGCCCTGAAGTGGACATGGTCGAAAAGTTGAATGCGACGTGTGCTGTCCGCGTGCTCTCACCGGTGCAGCGACCGCAAGACCCCGTTCGCGATTGGCGGCTGCACGAGACGCATGCGGTCAACGCTCTCCTGACCACGGCCGGGGTGGTGACGTCGCTCGCCGATGGCCTGGCAACCTTCCTCGATTCGACCGCCGGAGTATCACGCAGCGCGTTCAATCCGCTTTGCCTCGACATCGAGACGGGTGGGTGGGTCAAACTCGCAGGGCAGACCCTCGCAACAAGCCCATGCGGCGTTTCCTGGAGGCTCGTGCCGTACTTACCGGGATCCCGGACCTAAACGTTGGTTTGATTCGTGAGGCCCCGTGGAGTGGTCGGAGGAGCAAATCAGCACGGAGCCGCGCGCCGGATCGGTGGGTAGAAGGACCCGTCCGCCGCACTAAGACTGCTAGCGGGAAGACCCAGCCATCAGGCGGTCGACGCGACGTCTCAATTCGTCGAGCGCAGCAAGATTTGGTCTGTCACGAGCCACTGCCTCCAGTAGAGCCCGACCGGAGTTCATGTGGGTAGCTCGCTGCGCGAAGGCGTTCAAGAGATACTTCCCCCGGACGAGGTGCCATCTTTGCTCACCTGGGTGTGCGTCCCAGATCTCTTTCGCTTTAGACAACGCCGCTTCCACATCGGCAGACGAGATCGATGCGAACTCTGCGACGGCTTCCCTCAACCTTTGTTGAGCCTCTGGACCCTTCGGGCTTGGCCACCGCCAGGGTAGAGACGTTCGTAGTGACCGCTGCGCTAGTTCGGCCACCACGTTGTCTTCGAGCTCCGCGAGAAGACCATCCAAAATTTCCCGCAAATCGGCTTCCGAGTAATCTCCACTGATCAGCCCGCGGTCCTGCATCACCTGCAAGGCGCCCGGGTCGGAGAGAAAGGCACCTTCTAGGTCTGCAGTCGGCCAAACAACGACCGACTCAGATATCTCCGGCGCCGGCTCGTCGGCCAACACGTCTCGGTCCACGACACCCCACACCGGAATGTCATGCGGAGCTAAGTTCGCCACTTCGCTCATCACCTGCGCACGTCCGCCTGCCCAACGAATTGAAGCACGGGCAAGTTCAGGCATCAGTAGATTGAGGAGAGGATAATCTAACTCGCCCTCCACGATCATCAGCAGGTCCGACTGCGTCAATGCGCTCGCTCTGAATCCGGCGACACGATACAGCTCTAGTCGCTCGTCCTCGTCCGCGACCAACCGAGGAGGGATTCCGTGAGCAAGACGAAGAATATTCGAGGCTGGCAGCCTGTCCAGAATGGAGGGACTATGCGTTGCCGCGATGAGCTGTCCGTTCTGACCCACAGCCTGGCTCAGAGCATCGATCAATCGTTGGCTCAGATGTGGGTGTAGGTAGGCATCGGGCTCGTCGATCAGAACCAGCGTATGGCCGGATCCCGCTCGCATGACCCGGCTGATGATAATCAGGGCCTGTCGCTCACCGCTGGACAATTCTTCGACTGCATGCTCGTCGCCGTCGCCAGTTCGGATCCGCAACTGTTCCGGATGTTGACGAGTTAGATGCTGGAGCGCCTTGGGAGCAATGAGCGCGTCCACCGTTTCACGGAATTCTTCCCACCGGATTTGAGCAGTTTCCGCTTCACCTGAACCAGCCCCTTCCTCATTAGGCAGAGAAGCGGCAACGCAGAGCGCCTTCGCGAATGACTCGAACTCGGCGTCATCGAGCCGGCCGTAATTCTGAACGGCAGCACGTGGCTCTGCCGTCTTCTGCCAGGCAATCAGTTCGCTGAGTTGATTGAGGTCGATTCCTTGAATGGTCGGAGGAACCAGCCTCCGTTCAGCTGGAAGATATATGACGTTTAGACTCGAGTTTGACCGCGCGAACTGTTCGTGCTGAAGTCCGTTCGTGAGGACTGTGAAGTTCGGTTCGCTAGATCGGGGGTAGCCGGCCGCTTCATTGTGGCGCGTCGTGATGGTCACTTTTTCGGGGATGTCGGCCTGTCCCCATCCAACCAGTTCGCTAAATGCATTCAACGAACCTCGCTCGTCACTCGTGAGCTGCAAGTGGACATTGACCTCCGCGATCGACCCTGGTCTTGCCACAGGTATGACACCGGACCAAGGCGACAGGATGCACGCCATCAACTTCGATTTGCCGGTCCCGTTGCCACCTGCCAGGGCCGCAACGGGCGATTTGGGGAGATCGATCGCGCAGTCGGCAAGTCCCCCCACGTTGCTGGTCTCCACACGAGTGATGCGCACCAACTCGGTGTACCACGACCTCCTGTTGTACGTGCCATCAAGCGAGAATTCGATGCGGCCAGCGATCGTCGGGATCTTGATCCAGGCGACGCTGCGTGAGCCCTACACGCGCCGCCCAGGGGACGCGGCCCAGTTCTAAGCGGTGCGCGAGTTCCGCTGGTCTCGTACTGGCTGCGGCGGAGGCGCAGCGGCCGGGGAGGCGACGCAGCAGGCGCTGGATGCCCGCCAAACCGCATCACTAGGCTGATGTCGCACCAGATCGCCGAGGATGTGTTCGCGATCGTTGAGAACGAGGATCAGCGGCGCCGCTTATGTCGGGCGGGCATGCCCGGCACCTCAGCGCCCGGGGTCTCCGGATTGAAGGTAGCGAAATGAGTACCGGCAATGGTTCGCCGTTGACTGCGTCGGTCGATGACACCTCGTCTCGACTGTGGCGCGTGGCCACCGAGACGGGCAGCGCCTATGTGCTTGATCTGAACGAGCGCACGTTGTGCCGAGAGGAACTAGGTCACCCGCTGCGGCACGATCGCGAGGTGCTGCCTCTTCATCAGGTGGTGCAGTGCCGTGTGGGGGACTCAGCCGACTTCCTGATTGAACCGCCCCGGGATGTCCGGAGACTTCATTACTGGAGGATGAAGTCATGGCACGTCCCTCG
>NZ_JAROAV010000033.1 GCF_029439465.1 Luteipulveratus flavus
TACGGCCAGCAGGGCTACGGCGACCAGTCCCAGTACGGCCAGGGCGGCTACGGCCAGCAGGGCGGCTACAACCAGGGCCAGGCCGGTTACGGCCAGCAGGGCTACGGCGACCAGTCCCAGTACGGCCAGGGCTACGGCGACCAGCAGAACGCTCAGGGCCAGGGCCACGCCGACCAGCCCACGCAGGGCGTCCGCGGTGACCAGGACCACGAGGCTCCCACCCAGGCGGTGCGACCCGTCGACGGCGACAGCGTGCACGAGCAGCCGACCACCGCGACCCCGGTGCAGGACGAGCGCCAGCAGGGTCAGCAGAACCAGCAGGGTGGATCGTCCTGGCAGCGCGACGACCAGGGCAAGGGCAACAGCTGAACCGACCCGACCACGTCGACACCCCGCACCGGCCGCCGGTGCGGGGTTCGTCGTCCGTGCAGCCGGTGCGGCGCGCGCTGGTCGTCGACAGCTCCGGCCGGCACGCCGTCGTCGTCGAGAGCGACGCGTCGGACCCGGTCGCGAGCGGGCCGATCGGCGAGGTCGTCGAGCGGGTCGCGGCGTACGAGGCGCAGGGCCCGAGCCGATGGGTCTGGTGGAACCGGTCCGCTGCCGCCCCGGCGGTCGAGGCGCGAGTCGTGCTGCGCCGGTGCTGGGACCTGCAGGAGGTGCACCGGCTGCTCGTCGGCGGCTGGTCGGCCGACCCGGACGAGGTCTGGGCCGTCTCGCACGGGCTGGCCCCGGGCGACCGGCCGTCGGGGCCGACGGGCGACCTGTTCGACAGCACGGACGCCGACGAGCCGCTCGTCCGCGACGACGGCTATCTCGGTGCGCGCGCCCTCGACCCGGCCTGGCCGGCCGGACCGGAGGAGTGCGCGGCCTGGGGCGTCCTCGCGCTGCGGGTGGCTCGGCGGCAGGAGGAGCTGCTGAGGGCACGGTCGGGTCGTGCCCTCAGCACCGCGTACAGCGAGTCCGGCGCCGGTCTGCTGTGCCTGGAGCTGGCCCGCGACGGGCTCCCGATCGACCGCGCGCGGATGTCCGAGCTGATCACCCTGGCCGCCGGGCCACGGCCCGAGACCGACGCGCACGCCGCCGCCATCCGCCGCGAGCGCGACCAGCTCGTCCTGCAGCACGTCCCCGGCCGCGAGCGGACGGATCTGCGCAACCCGGCGCAGGTGCTGCAGCTCCTGCACGCCGTCGGGGTCCGGGTCGACGACACCCGCTCCTGGCGGCTGGACCCGTACCGAGGGATGCACCCGGTCGTCGAGGCGCTGCTGGCCTGGCGGAAGTCCGAGCGGATCGCGACGACCTACGGATGGACCTGGCTGGACCGGTTCGTCGGCGAGGACGACCGGCTACGCGGCGAGTGGACGGTCTGCGACGGTGGCGCCGGACGGATGACGGCGGGCGCGGGGCTGCACAGCCTGCCCGCTCCCCTGCGCCCGGGTGTCGCCGCCGGCGCCGGGCACGTGCTGATCCGGGCCGATCTCGGTCAGGTGGAGCCGCGGGTGCTGGCCGTGGTGTCCGGGGACCGCGCGTTCGCGGCCGCCACCGCGGCGGACGACCTGTACGCCGACGTCGCGGCGCGGCTGCGTATCGACCGTCCCGTCGCGAAGATCGCGGTGCTGGCGGCGATGTACGGGCAGACGTCCGGCGCGGCCGGCGAGGCGCTCACCGGGCTGGAGCGTGCTTACCCGACCGCCATGGCCTACCTCGGGCGCGCGGCGGAGACCGGTGAACGCGGCGAGGCGGTGACCACGTACGGCGGTCGGCGGGTGCCGGTCGACGAGGGCGGCGATCCGGCGCGTCGCCGGGCCGTCGGCCGGTTCACCCGCAACGCGGTCGTCCAGGGTGCGGCTGCCGAGCTCTTCAAGGCCTGGGCCCTGACGGTCCGGGCCGGCATCGTCCCGATCGGCGGGCAGATCGTCCTGTGCCTGCACGACGAGCTGGTACTCCACGTACCGCACGAGCACGCGGACGAGGGCGTCCGTGTCGTCCACGGCGCGCTGGAGTCGGCCGCCCATCACTGGTCGGGCGGCGCGCCGGTGCGGTTCGTCGCGGACGTCAGTGTGGTGCATCGGTGGTCCGAGGCGAAGTAGCCGAGCGACCCCTCCGGATGATGCGCTCGACCGCCGGCAGGACCCAGGAGTCGATGCCGAGGAAGCCGTCGAGCTCGACGGCGTACGCGGCCAGGCGGGTCGGACCCGCTGAAGTGCACCGGGCGACCGTAGCGGTCAGCGCAGGAAGTCGGGCCCGGCGTCCTCGTCGGAGGTGTCCGAGCCGTCGGAGGTCTCCTCGCGCAGGAACGCCTCCAGCTGCTCGCCGATCTCGTCGGCGGAGGGCAGCTCGGCCATCTCGGTCGCGAGCAGGCTCTTGCGCTCCCGCCCATCGTGATAGGCGTCGTACTGCTCCTCGAGGCCGGAGACGACCTGCCCGACCTCCTCGTTGTCGGCGATCTGCCGCTGGATGTCGACGCGGTTCAGGCCCGCCGTCGCGGCGAGACCGTCCACCGGGATCGCCAGGCCGGTCAGGGCGTGGATCGACTCCAGGGCGGCCACCGCGGCGTCGCCGAACTCCATCTGCGCGAGGTAGTGCGGGACGTGGAGGGCGAACCCGACCGCATCGGTACCCGACTCCCCCAGCCGCAGGTGCAGCAGCTGCTCCAGACTGGCCGGGATCCGGATCGCCCCGAACGCCGGGACGTTCTCGGTGATCAGGCTACGGTCGGTGGCGTACCGGGTCATCCCGACCGGCCGGGTGTGCGGGACACCCATCGGGATGCCGTGCGCGCTGATGACCAGCCGCACACCCAGCATCCGGACCATGCTGCGCACCGCCTCGATGGTGCGCTCCCACTGGTAGTCCGGCTCGGGGCCGTAGAGCACGTAGAAGGGGGTGCCCTCCTCGTCGACGACCCGGTGCAGCAGCAGCGACGGGTCCTCGTACGAGGCGATGTGGTCGCGGTCGAAGGTCATCAGGGGACGCCGGCCGCGGTAGTCCAGCAGCTGGTCGAGGTCGAAGGAGGCGACGACCTCGTTGTCGAGGGTCTCCAGGATGTGGTCGGTGAGCAGCTTCTGGGCCTGACCGGCGTCGAGCAGCCCACCGAAGGACACGATCATCGTGGAGGCACGCAGGTCCTCCTGGCGGGCGTCGGTCTCGAACTGGTACAGCAACGACGGGTCTTGCACGATCTCTCCTGAGCGTGGCGGTCTGTCTCGTGGCTCCAACGCCCGACGGGCCGTCCCGATTCCCGACCGAACGGGTCGATCAGCCCGGGACCACCGAGCTGTGACCCAGGCCACGGAGCCCGTCCCGCACCCGCTGCGCGTTGTCGGCGAGCACCTTCTGGTCCTCGCCGTGCGTGACTCGGGACAGGTCGAAGTCGGCCATGCTCCACGTCGGCCACACGTGAACGTGCAGGTGAGGTACCTCGAAACCCATCACCATCAGACCGGCGCGCGGGGCGTCCCAGGCCTGCCGCTGGGCCAGACCGACCTGCTTGGCGACTCCCACCAGGTGAGCGACCAGCTCCTCGTCCGCGTCCAGCCACTGGTCGACCTCGGTACGCGGCACCACGATCGTGTGGCCGTCGGTCAACGGGTCGATGACGAGGAAGGCCACGCACACCTCGTCCTGCCAGACGAAGTGGCCGGGGATCTCACCGTCGATGATCTTGCTGAACAGGGTCGCCATGGTGCTCGACCCTACTGATCGCACCGGACGATCGACCTCACACCTCGTGCACGGGAGAGCGCGGGACTTGAGGGATGGTCCTCAGACGGCGTCCATCGCCTTGTAGACGCGCTTCTCCGACACCGGGTAGGCGGTCCCGAGACGCTGGGCGAACAGGCTCACCCGCAGCTCCTCGACCATCCAGCGCAGCTCGACGACGGCGGGCTCGCTGCGCCGGGCCGCCGGCAGCTCGGCCAGCAGGTCCTCGCGCTCCTGCTCCACGCGACGGACGACCTCGGCCCGCTCCTGGTCGCGCGCCATGTCGGCGGGCGCCTTGTCCAGACGCTCCAGCGCCGCACGCAGGTAGCGGTCCAGGTCGCGCAGCCGGGCCAGGCCCGTCCCGGCGACGAACCCCGGGTACACCAGGTGGTCGAGCTGGGCGCGGACGTCCTCGCGCAGCGACGCGACGGACGCCGGCGTCATCCGGCCCAGCGCCAGGTCGAGCTCCCGGTAGTGGTTCAGCACCGGTACCAGCAGGTCGACGACCTCGATGACCCGCGGGACGACGAGCTGCTTCACCGAGCGCAGGGACTCCTCGAACCCGGCGGGCGTACGGGGCGCTCCCCCGGGCTGGTCGGCCACCACCGCGTCGAGCGCACAGGCCAGCGCGTCGTCGAGCATCGCCTGCAGGTCGCCGTGCGGGTTGCTGCCGAGCGCGAGCCGCTGGGCGTTGGTCAGCAGGCCGAGGATGCGCTTCCACGGGACGTCGGTGTTGAGCAGCAGCAGCCGGCGCACGCCCAGGCGCGTCGCCTCGTCGCTCTCGGCGCGGCTCGGCAGGACCTCCACCGCAACGGTGTCGCCGTGGTCGACGACCGCCGGGAAGCCCTGGATCGTCTGCCGGCCCTGCTTGGTCTCGAACGTCTCCGGCAGGTCGCCGAAGGCCCACTGCCGCAGCCCCTCGCGCTCCACGGACGCGGCCGCCCGGGCCATCGTGGACCGGACCTGGCCCGCCAGCTGCTCCTTCAGGACCGACAGGTCCTTGCCCTCGCCGAGCGGCCGGCGCCGGCGGTCCTCGATCCGGAACGTCATCCGCAGGTGGTCCGGCACCCGCGACCAGTCCCACTCCTGCGGCGGGAGCCGGACGCCCGTACGGCGGGTCAGGGCGCCGGCGAGCTCGTCGGTGATGGCGCCGTCGGCCGGGTCGGTCTGCGCGAGGGCCGCCCTCGCATGGTCGGGCGCCGGGACGAAGCTGCGCCGCGTCGCCTTGGGCAACGACTTGATGAGGGCGACGGCGAGCTCCTCGCGCATGCCCGGCACCAGCCAGTCGAAGCCGGTGTCCTCGATCTGGTTGAGCTGCTCGACCGGGATGTGCACGGTGACGCCGTCGGCATCCTCGCCGGGCTCGAACTGGTAGGTCAGTCGCAGCCGCAGGTCGCCCTGCCGCCACGACTTGGGGAACTGGGACTCGTCGACGGCCTCCGCGTCGTCGCTGACCAGCAGCTCCTCGCTGTAGGTCAGCAGGTCCGGGGTCTGCCGGGACGCCGTCTTCCACCACGTGTCGAAGTGCGTCGCCGACACCACCGACTCGGGGATGCGCTCGTCGTAGAACTGCACGAGTGTCTCGTCGTCCACCAGCAGGTCACGGCGTCGGGCCCGCGCCTCCAGGTCCGACAGGCGCCGCAGCAGCGCCTGGTTGTCGGCGAAGAACCGGTGCCGGGTCTCCCAGTCGCCCTCGACGAGGGCGTGCCGGATGAACAGCTCCCGCGAGACGTGCGGGTCGACGCGCCCGTACGGCACCTTGCGCCCGGCGACGAGCGGCACGCCGTACAACGTGACCCGCTCGAGCGCCATCGCGCTGCCCTGCTTGCGCTCCCAGTGCGGCTCGGCGTACGAGCGTTTCACCAGGTGACCGGCCGCCCGCTCGACCCACGCCGGGTCGGTCCGCGCGTTGACCCGCGCCCACAACCGGGTGGTCTCGACCAGCTCGGCGGCCATGACCCAGTCGGGCTGGCGCCGGAACAGCGTCGAGCCCGGCTGGATCGAGAACCGGGCGTTCCGGGCCCCGAGGTAGTCGCGCCGGTCTCGGTCGCGCAGCCCGATGTGGGACAGCAGACCGGTGAGCAGCGCCTGGTGGACCGTGTCGGGCGACGCCTCGTTGTCGTTCAGGGTCAGGTGCTGCTGCTTGCACGCCTGCCGCAGCTGGGTGTGCAGGTCCTGCCACTCGCGGATCCGCAGGTAGTGCAGGTACTCGCGCTTGCACATGCGGCGGAACGCGCTGCCGCTCAGCTCCTTCTGCTGCTCCTTCAGGTACCGCCACAGGTTCAGGTAGGAGATGAAGTCGCTGTGCTCGTCCTTGAACCGCGCGTGCGCCTGGTCGGCCTGAGCCTGCGACTCGGCCGGGCGCTCGCGGACGTCCTGGATCGAGAGACCGGCGACGATGACCAGGACCTCGCGCAGTGAGCCGTTCTCCGCTGCCGCGACCAGCATCCTGGCCATCCGCGGGTCGACCGGCAGCGCCGCGAGGGTCCGTCCGTACGCCGTCAGCCGCTTGCGCGGATCCACCGCCTCCGGGTCCAGGGCGCCGAGCTCCTCGAGCAGTCGTACGCCGTCGGTCACCTGGCGGGCGTCCGGCGGGTCGACGAACGGGAACCGGGCGACGTCACCCAGCCCGAGCGAGGTCATCTGCAGGATCACCGATGCGAGCGAGGTCCTCAGGATCTCCGGGTCGGTGAACTCCGGACGCGCCTGGAAGTCCTCCTCGGAGTACAGCCGGATGCAGATGCCCTCGGCGACGCGCCCGCACCGACCGGACCGCTGCTGGGCCGACGCCTGGGAGACCGGCTCGATCGGCAGCCGCTGCACCTTGGTCCGCTGGCTGTACCGCGAGATGCGGGCGGTTCCGGTGTCGACGACGTACCGGATGCCCGGCACGGTGAGCGATGTCTCGGCGACGTTGGTGGCGAGGACGACCCGCCGTCCGCTGTGCCGGCTGAACACCCGGTGCTGCTCGGCCGCCGACAGCCGCGCGTATAGCGGCAGGATCTCGGTCTGCAGCAGTTCCAGGCCCCGGAGCGCGTCGGCCGCGTCGCGGATCTCCCGCTCGCCCGAGCAGAAGACCAGGACGTCCTGGGCGCGACCGTCCCGCGGCGTCTCGGTCCACAGCTCCTCGACCGCCTCGACGATGCCGGTGACCTGATCGACGTCGACCTCGACCTCGCCGTCCGTGCGCACCAGCGGGCGGTAGCGCAGCTCGACGGGGTAGGTGCGCCCGGACACCTCGATGATCGGCGCCGGGACCCCGTCACGGGCGAAGTGCTGCGCGAACTTCTCCGGGTCGATCGTCGCCGAGGTGATGATCACCTTCAGGTCCGGGCGGCGCGGCAGCAGCTGCTTGAGGTAGCCGAGGATGAAGTCGATGTTGAGCGAGCGCTCGTGGGCCTCGTCGATGATCAGGGTGTCGTACCGCCGCAGGTCGCGGTCCCGCTGCATCTCCGACAGCAGGATGCCGTCGGTCATCACCTTGACCAGGGTGTCCCGGTTGGCGTGGTCGGTGAACCGCACCTGGTAGCCGACCTGCTCCCCCAGCTCGACGTCCAGCTCCTCGGCGATGCGCTCGGCCACCGAGCGTGCGGCGATCCGCCGGGGCTGGGTGTGCCCGATGGTGCCGGCGAGCCCGCGGCCGAGCTCGAGGCAGATCTTGGGCAGCTGGGTGGTCTTGCCCGAGCCGGTCTCGCCGGCGACGACGACCACCTGGTGGTCGCGGATCGCGGCGGCGATCTCCTCGCGCGCGGCCGACACGGGCAGCGCCTGCGGGTAGGCGATCGAGGGCACGAGCGCGCGCCGGCGCTCGATGCGAGCGGTGCGCTGCTCCTCCGACTCGTGGGGGCGACGGGCACGGGGCCGACGTCCGCGCGAGGGCGCGCTGTCGGGCCCGCGACGTCGTCGCGCGGGAGAGGCTGGGTGGGTCATGGCTGAGCTCAGTCTGTCAGGGCTTCGGGACCTCGACGAATACTGGTCGTCCGCGACGCGGCTGCGCCAGCAGATTTTCGAACGACGTGGGGTTGCGCGACATCGTCACCAGCAGCCGACCGTTGCGCAGCGGCAGCTCCGGGTGGGCCAGCGGCTGGTAGCTCACGAATCCCGAGCCGTCGTCGTAGGGGTACGGGGTCTGCGAGGCCAGGCTCCACGGGCCGGCCGGTGTGGGAGCGGTCCAGACGCCGATCGCGTCACCGAACTCACCACCCCGCTTGGACACGAGGACGAAGTGGTTGCCGTCCCGGTGCACCGAGAACGCCTGCGACACACCGGGATTCGCCGGGAGCACCGGCCGCGCCCACCCCGCGTCCTCCTGCCACCGCCGCCCGTCGTAGAACTGCCACGCCATGAACCGGGACGCCTGCGCGAGCCGGACCCGAGCCACCAGCACCGACTTCGACGTCGCTCCGCGCCCTTGCTGACTCCCGTAGACGTACAGCCAGCCACCGTCGATGAGCTGGCCCGCACCCCAGTTGACGACGGTCTCGTCGTGGGTGTCCGGCGTCAGCGAGGTCACGTCCCGGATCACCGGCTGACCACCGGAGGCGACCGTGATGCGGATCAGCGAGGCACCCAGGTAGCTGAAGTCCAGCAGGCCGGCGGGCTTGCGCTGGACCCGCGAGCAGATCACGAACGCCTCGTCGCCGCCGATCACGGCCCGCGACGCCACGGACGTCGGCCAGCACGCCTCGCCGTCCTCCGGGACACCGAGCAGCGCCGTGTCCCGCCCCGCGCCGACCTGGGTGAAGCACGTCCCCGAGCTCACCAGCAGGGAGTTGGCCACGAGCCCGGGCCGTGAGCCGGCGGCGCGCAACGTGTCGCCGAAGACCCACAGCACCCGGCCGTCGGTGAGCGGCGCCGTCGCGCCGACGTCGGCCGCCCGCCAGTCGGGCAGGTCCAGCTGCGTCATCGTGGCGTTCAGCTGGGCCGTGTCGTACGTCCGGCCGGGCTTCGGCGGCGCGCAGATCGGCGGGAGCCGGGGCACGGTCGAGCCGTCGCCGCCCGGCGGGACCGAGGCGTCAGCGGTGCCTCCCGACCGGGACGCACCGCTGACCTCCACCTGCAGGCCGGGCTCGGGCTCGGCGCATCCCGCGAGCAGCAGGGCGCCGAGCGCGGCGGCCAGCACCGCACGACGGGTCCGCGACCGAGGCATGCGCTCAGGCTAACGAGCGCGCCGGCCCGGCTCAGAAGGCGTACGCGAGGAGATCGGCGAACAACGACTCCTCGTCCACCTCGTGCCCCTTGGCGCTGAACCATCGCGCGATGTTGCGACAGTCCCGGTGCAGGAAGTCCATCCCCTGCGGGTTGCCGACGACGTCCACGGCCTGCGGCAGGTCGATCACGACGAGTCGCTCACCCGCCGCCAGCACGTTGTACGCCGACAGGTCGCCGTGCGCGAACCCGGCTCGGACCAGTCCGATCATGGCCTCGCGCAGCTGCTCGAACCAGGTGCTGAGCAGGGCGGGGGTGGATCGGGCCTGGGCGAGCCGAGGCGCGCCCGTACCGTCCGGACCGGTCACGAACTCCATCAGGATCTCCGTCCCGTCCACCTGCACGGGGTAGGGCACCGGGATGCCCTGCGACCAGAAGCGGTTGAGCGCTTCCCACTCCGCCCACGCCCACTGACCGGCCGCGACGGCCCGGCCGTACTCCGTGCCCTTGGCCAGAGCCCGGGCGTCCCGGCTCCGGCGCGTGCGGCGGCCCTCCGTGTAGGAGGCGCTGCGGTGGAACGTGCGGTGGTCCTCGCCGCGGTACCGCTTGGCGGCCATGACGCAGGTACGACTGGTGTCGTTGGTGGAGGTGCGCTCGAGCAGGAAGACGTCGGCCTCCTTGCCGGTCTTCAGGACGCCGAGCTCGGTGTCCAGCGCCGAGTCGTCGGTGACGACCCAGTCCGGCCGTGGCTCGGGACCACGGCACAGGCGTTCGATGCTGGACCAGGTGGACCATCGCTGACCCTCACCAGGGTCCTCGACGGCGGTGAAGTCGAAAGTGAAGAAGGGGTCGAGCGCGACCTCAGAATCGCGCTCCGGGCTGGCAGATGACACGGGTGCTCCGAACGAAGAGGTGGGACGGCTTGCAGGGCAGGCCGAGGACAGTCGTCGACATGTCACTTCTCCTCTCATCGGGGCGCCGTGCCGGCGCCGCAGGTGCGGGGTCAACTGTGCAGGGCCGGTACGGACCGCCGCAACGGGTTTATTCGGCGCGGGTCAGGACGCGCCAGCCCCAGGCGCGACCGGCGTGCAGCCACGGCGCCAGTGCTCGGGTCATCGCCGGCAGCAGCAGGTAGGTCATGACCGGCGTCAGCAGTGCGGTCAGGACCAGGACGCGCAGGGCGACCGGCCACGCCGCGATCAGATGACCGATGGTCACGGTCGCGAGCAGGTTCAGCGGGAAGAACGTCATCCAGATGACCAGCGCCTGCTTCCACCGGGGCGGAGCAGGCGGCGCCGCCGGTGAGAGCAGGGACGTCTCCGACGGCTCGTCGAACCAGCCCTCCACGCCCGTACGACGCTCGGCGCGAGTGTGCTCGACCAGACCCTCCGCGGAGCGGAGCCACCACGACCGCTCGGCGGAGACCTCCCACCGGTGCAGGCTCTGCTCGTCGGCGAACCGGTAGAGCATGTGCCACTCGTCCGACCGATCGGTCGGACGCACCCAGCCGGAGCCCAGGAAGCCGGGGAACCGCTCGGCCATCGCCGTACCGGCGCGCACCCAGGCGACCATGGCGGTCTCGTCCTGGGCGCGCACCCGTCGGGTGATCGACACGGTCACGCTCGGCACGGCGGTCGGCGGGATCTGGGTAGTGGTCATCCCCACCATGGTGACCCGGGCCGTCAGGTGCCCCTGACCAACCGGGGCGTGGCCTTGCTCACCCCCGCCTGCCCGGGTTCAGCCCTTCGCGGCGGTGAAGCCCTGCTCCAGGTCGGCGAGGATGTCGTCGATGTGCTCCAGGCCCACCGACAGGCGAACCAGACCCGGGGTCACACCCGCGGCCAGCCGGTCCTCGTCGCCGCCCTGGCTGTGCGTGGTCGACGCCGGGTGGATCACCAGCGAGCGGACGTCGCCGATGTTGGCGACGTGGGAGTGCAGCGACAGCGCCTGGACGAACCGCTGCCCCGCAGCCACGCCACCGCTGATCTCGAAGGCGAGCACGGCACCCGCGCCCTGCGGCACGTACTTCTGCGCCAGGTCGTAGTACTCGTTGTCCGGCAGGGACGCCCAGCGCACCGACTCGACCTGCTCGTGCGCCTGCAGGAACGCCGCCACCCGGTGGGCGTTCTGCAGATGACGCTCGACCCGCAGGCTGAGCGTCTCCAGGCCCTGGGCGATCAGGAACGCGTCGAAAGCCGAGGTCGCCGGTCCGAGGTCGCGCAGCAGCTGGACCCGCGCCTTGAGGATGTACGCGAGGTTGGCTCCCAGCTCGCTGTCGACGCCGAGGTCGCGGGCGTACACCAGACCCTGATAGCTCTCCTCGGGTGTGTTGAAGTTCGGGAAACGCGCGGGATCCTTGCCGTAGTCGAAGGTGCCGCCGTCCACGATGACGCCGGCGATCGTCGTCCCGTGGCCACCGAGGTACTTGGTCGCGGAGTGCACCACGACGTCCGCTCCGCGCTCCAGCGGGCGCAGCAGGTACGGCGTCGCGACGGTGTTGTCGACGACCAGCGGCACTCCGATCTCGTGCGCGACCGCGGCGACCGCCTCGATGTCCAGGATCTCGCTCTTGGGATTGGAGATCGTCTCCCCGAAGAACAGCTTGGTCCGCTCCTCCGCCGCTGCCCGCCACGACTCCGGGTCCCGTGCGTCGTCGACGAAGGTCACCCGGATGCCGAGCTTCGGCAGCGTGTACTTCAGCAGGTTGAAGGTCCCGCCGTACAGCGACGGGCTCGCGACGACGTGGTCGCCCGCCTCGGCGATGTTCAGGATCGCGATCGTCTCGGCGGCCTGCCCGGACGCGAGCAGGAGCGCGCCCACACCGCCCTCCAGGCTGGCGATCCGCTGCTCGACCACGTCCTGGGTCGGGTTCATCAGCCGCGAGTAGATGTTGCCGAACTCCTTGAGCCCGAACAGGTTCGCGGCGTGCTCGGCGTCCCGGAAGACGTACGACGTCGTCTGGTGGATCGGCAGCGCACGCGAACCGGTGGTCGGGTCGGGCGTCTGACCGGCGTGGATCTGGCGCGTCTCGAACGACCAGCTGGGCGTCTCGCTCATGGGTGCTCCTCACACGTCGCACCACCGGCAGGCACGCGATGGTGCTGCGGAAGCAGAGGGTCTGCTGCCCGCGCTTGCCGCGGGCTCGGTGCCGACGGCCGGGTCCTCACCCGGGGCACCCCACCGCGGTTGGAGGGTTGCCGCTCAGCCAGCCGGGGCTTGACGCTGAGACTCTTGACCTGCGGCGACGATAACGGCTCGATCCGCCGTCACGCATCACCGTTCCTTATGGTGAAACAAACCATCAGAGCAGCTGCGACACGGCATGGATCAGCAGGCCGACCAGGCCACCGACGAGCGTGCCGTTGATGCGGATGAACTGCAGGTCGCGACCGACCTGGAGCTCGATGCGGCGGGACGCCTCGCGGCCGTCCCAGCGCGCGACCGTCTGCGAGATGAGCGTGGAGATCTCTCGTCCGTACGCGCTCACGACGTAGCCGGCGACGTCGTGCAGCCGGCGGTCGACGGCCGACCGCAGCTGCTCGTCCCGGACCAGGCGCCGGCCGACGTCCTCGAGCAGGACGGCGAGCCGTCGGCGCAGCGGTCCCTCGGGGTCGGCGAGGGCCTCGACGACGGCGCGCTGGACCGAGCCCCACACGGACACGATGCCGGTGGAGACGCCGGGGTGGGTGAGGAACCGGCGCTTGAGCGCCTCGGCTCGCTCCTGGGTCTGCGGGTCGTGCTGCAGGTCGTGCGCCAGTCGCTTCAGCAGATCGTCCACCGCGTGCCGCGCCGGGTGCTGGGCGTTGTCGCGCACGTCGGCCAGCCAGCTCATCAGCTCGGCGTACAACCGGTCGATGACCGTGTCGTCCAGCCAGCGCGGCGACCACCAGGGCGCACGTGCTCCGATGATGGAGGCGATGGCGGCCTTGTTGTCACGGGCCCAGTCGTGGACCTGACGGATGCCGAGGTCGACCAGGCCGACGTGCGACCGGTCCTCCAGCACACCGTCCAGCAGGTGGCCGGCGAGCTCGCTGATCGGCTCCTCGGCCAGGCGTGGCAGCAGGAAGGAGTCCAGCAGGGTGCGGACCTCCTCGTCCTCGATCGAGGCGACCGCCCGGCCCAGTGCGGGCGCGGCCTCCTGGACGGCGCGGGCGGCGTGCTCCGGCTCGGAGAGCCAGCGCCCGACGCGCAGCGGGATCTGTGCCTGCTCGAGGCGCTCCTGCACGATCGCGGGGGTCAGGAAGTTCTCGGTGACGAACTCCTCGAGGCTCTCCCCCAGCGCGTCCTTCTTGCGCGGGATGAGCGCCGTGTGCGGGATGGGGAGCCCGAGCGGGTGCCGGAACAGCGCCGTCACGGCGAACCAGTCAGCGACGGCCCCGACCATGGCGGCCTCGGCCGCCGCGTTGACGTACGCCCAACCGCCGTGGCGGCCGTGGGTGAGGACGAACACGACCGCGGCGAGGACCAGCAGCGAGGTCGCGACGATCCGCATGCGACGCAGGCCGGCGCGACGCGCCGCATCGGCCGGCCCCATGAAGGGGCCGGCCGATGCCGTGCTGGTGGACGGGCTGCTCACTCAGCTCCTCGAGATCGTGGTCCGACCGATCAGGAAGCGGTCCAGGCCAGCTCCGCCTTGCCGCGAGACTCAGAGGCGAAGACCACGTTGTACTTGGTGTAGTCGGCGCCGGCGGGGGCCGCGAAGACCAGCAGACCACTGAGGCTGTCGCCGGCCTTCACAGTCGTGACATCGAGCTGCTGCGTCTTGGCAACCACCGTGCCGCTGACGTCCGGGTCGCACGGGTTCCCTTCTGGATCGAGAAGAGAGAAGTTGAGGTAAGACACCACGGCCGACCCTGCAGTCGCCTTGATGAGCGTCGGGAACTTCAGCACGACCATCCCATCACCGGGAAAGTAGTCGTCCGTGCTGGTCGAGTCGATCGTGGGCTTGCCCACGATGACCTCCACCGAATCGTCCTTGCTGAATCCGATGCCTGAGGCAGCCTGCTTCGTGCCGATGGGCTTGGCCGGCGAGTCGCCGCGACGGTTGCTACTCAAAGTCGAGTTGCACTCGACACCAGAGGCCGGTCCCGACGAGTTCGGGGAGGGAGTGCTGGACGTAGGAGCGGGTGCGGGCGCCTGGCTGCTAGGGGCCTCGCTGCTCGGAGCGGCGGTCGGCGCGGGCGCCGACGACGTCGCGGCAGGAGCCTGGCTGGTCGGTGCCGCCGGCGGGGCCGCCGTCGGCGCCTCGTCCTGGCAGCCGGCAAGAGCAAGCGCTGCGAAAGCGGCCGGGATGACGGCAAGACGCAGACGACGGGTGGCGATCATGTTCTCCTCCAGTGATGTGTGGCAGCTCCCCGGCTGCCGCGGTCAGGCTAGCGCTACGACGTCAGTCGGCGTGGATAGGTTCCGACTCGGCGGCTCGGCCCGCCTGCAGAAGGACACGAGCGGCACTTTGAGCCGCCCGTATCCCTCTTGCGCACCGTTTCGTCTACCAGCAGATGCCCTTCCACCGACTGTAGATCGAGGCTGCGTAGGCACGCTTCGACTCAGCGAGCTTCAGCAGGCGAACACGCTCCGCCGAGGACGTGGCCCTGGCTGCCTGAGACTCATAGGATGCGGCTGCCTGGAGGGCCACCGCACGCTTCTTGGCCTCGTCGGCACAGTTCACCGAGACCGGCCCTGAGGCGTGAGCTGAAGGAGCCGCCAGAACTCCTCCGCCCACGAAGGCAGCGCCGATACCAACCATGGCTACCGCGGTGCGTAGTGATGACATAGGTCCCCCTAGATCGCATGTGTGCTCCGAGCCCGTTGCGCGAAGCAACCGGAAGGTACCACTCGCCACGTACGTGTATGCCGTGGGATCTCTCCCGGACTTCGCGAGGGAAGCGATCAAGGTCGCTGGCTCAGGTCGCGATGCTGTCGGCACCGATGCGCGCTCGCCGGACCGCAGGTCAGGTCCGGACCACCCAGATGTCGCCGCTCTCGCCGGGCCGGTCGGCCTTGACGAACTCGCGGGTGCCCTCGGAGACCCCGATCCCCTGCTTGCCCGCCGACTCGGCGATGGCGTCGGCCACCCGGTCCCACACCTGGGCGCCCTGGGGGAAGCCCATCTCCCAGGACATCTCCTCGACGCCGATCACCGTACGGTCCGCGCGCAGATGGGCCCGGACCCGTGGCCGCGACCCGTCGATCTCCACCACGACCGCCGCGGCCTCGGGCGAGACGGCCGTGACGCGGTCGTCGGCCCCGGCGACGTGCGCGATGAGCTCGCCCGCACGTACCGGGTCGGCGTGCAGGGTGAGGGTCCGGCCCATCATCGTCAGATGCTTGGCCGCGGGTCCGGCGGTCACCTTCCGTCCGAGGCCGCCCTCCAGCGCACGGTCACGGACCTGGTCGTGGGCCCGGCCGACCCGGCCCTTCACGAAGAACCAGACGACGGAGATGACGACGATCGCGACGAGCACGAGCCCGGCCTTGGCGAACACTCGAGGTCCTTTCCTGGGGGCGGATGAGGTCGTACCAGCGGCTCAGCGCAGCGGCGCGAGGGCGCCCACCGAGACCGCGCGGACCAGCTCGGCCAGGGTGTCGAGCGAACCGGCCAGCCGCGCCGGCGGCACGCTCAGGCGCAGCGGCACGCTGATCAGCCGGGTGCCGATGCTGCGGACCACCATCTCCGGCGCCGGCGGCTCGTCCGCCTGGGCGTACACCAGCATGCCCGCGCCGAGGCCGAGCGCCGAGGCGTAGGTGAGCAGCGGGAAGTAGTCGGTGCTCGGCCCGGAGGAGGTGGAGCCGAGGTGGTAGACGACGTCGCCGACGAGGACCGCCTGCGGACCGCGGCGCAGCAGCATGTCCGGGGTGAACTGCAGCTGGTCGTGCACGTCCAGGCTGTGCTCGGGCTGCTCGTCGACGGCGATCTCGGGCCACAGCCGCTGGCTCAGCTCCTCGGTGACCCAGCGGCGGAACAGGTCGTCCATGTCGACCAGGAAGGTGTGCGCGCTCTGGTCGCCCTCCATGTGCCGGATCGCGACGCCGTCCAGGGCCATCCGGGCGAGGTCCATCGCCGAGCCGTAGTGCTCGTTCAACCGGGTGATCGGGATCTTGTCCCGATGAGCGCGCGCGTCGGTGTCGTCCACCCCGTCGAACCGCGACAGCAGGCGCAGGCCGTCGCGGCGCACCACCGGCGGCAGGGTGGGCCAGGTGAGGACCTGACGTACCGCGCAGCGCAGCAGCTTGTTCTCGGGGATGTTGGCGGTGAAGTCGTCGTACCGGCAGGGCGGCTCGGCGATCTGCCACGGACGGGTCGCGAGCTTCTCGACCAGCAGCCGGCCGCGGATCAGGTTGAGGTCCTCCTCCACGGTGACGTACCCGTGCAGCAGGCCACGTCGGGTCGCCTCGTCGATCGAGCGCAGCACGAAGGCGGCGACGCCGTCGACGAGGTCACCGTCGGAGGACCAGCCGACCTGGTCGCTGCCCCAGCCCTCCCCCGGGATGCCGGCAGAGAACATGGTGAAGAGGTTCTCCATCGGCGCGGACGGCCGGATCCGTACCGTCAGACCGGGCACCGAGATGGCACCGACCCACGAACCGGTGACCAGGACCACGCGGTCCGGGTCGGCCGTGGCCCGGATGTCGACACGGCCCTGGGAGACCGACATCAGGGACTTGCGGGCCTCACGGGGCAGTCGTACCGGAAGCGACTCGCTGTGCTCGGCGAGGTCAACGTCCATGACGTCCATCGCGCAGCCGATCAGCGCTTCGGCGACGGCGGCAGCGCACCCACCTCGGCCTGCGCCGACTCGCCGTGCCGCTCCTTCACGGCCTGCCAGGTGAAGGTGCGCAGGAGGTCCTCGCGGCCGTAGAACTGGTCCTCGATGAACGGGTAGACGCTGTAGGTCCAGATCCGCTGCAGCGCCTCGTCGTCCAGGCCCTCGGACATGAAGTGGCTGTGGCCGATCTGCAGGTGCGGACCACGCAGCGCCTGCCGCAGCTCGGCGTTGACCCGGTCGACCACCCCGGCGACCCAGGCCGGGCCTTCGTGCTTGGTGAGCCAGCGTCCGAGCAGGCCCTCCATCGGACCCTCGTGCGGCATGAACGGCACGAAGTGGAAACGACGACGCAGCGCCGCGTCCACGAGGGCGATCGAGCGGTCGGCGGTGTTCATGGTGCCGATGAAATACAGGTTCGGCGGGAGCTCGAAGCCTTCGTCCGGGCGGTAGGAGGTCATCACGCTCTGCGAGCGGTACTCCAGCAGGAACAGCAGCTCACCGAAGACCCGCGGCAGGTTCGCGCGGTTGATCTCGTCGATCAGCATGATGTGCGGCGTCGTCGGGTCGGCCTCGGCCGCCTCGACCAGCAGGGCCAGCGGACCCTTGCGCAGCTCGTAGACCATCTGACCGCCGGCGTCCAGCCGCGGCCGGAAGCCCTCGAAGAAGTCCTCGTAGGAGGTCGAGGGGTGGAACTGCACCACGGCCCGCTTGGTGGAGCTCGGCTGCAGCGCCGCCGCGAGCCGCTGGGCCAGGTAGGTCTTACCGGTGCCGGGCGGGCCGTAGAAGATGATCTGCTTCTTGTCCTCCAGCAGGCCGTGCACCTCGCGCAGGAAGTCCTCGTCGACGAGCAGCTCGGCGGCCGCCTCGGCGATCAGGTCGCGCTCGGGGTCGGCGGCCGACTCACCCTGACGCAGCAGCCACAGCGCGAACTGCACCTGACCCCACGGGTCGCCCGGCAGCAGCGGCTCCAGCCGCGCCCGGAGCCGGTCGTTGGCGACCAGGTGCTGCTTGGCGCGCGACTGGCCGTCGGCGTCCGGCAGCTCGACGCCGAGCACCCGTGCCAGCGCGATCTTCCCGTCGGCGCCGCCGAGGGAGTAGATCGGCAGGAACCGGCCGGGATGGGTCACCGCGAGCGCCTTCATCACGACGGCCTCGCCGAGGCCGGTGACGCCGCCCTCGGGCGAGAGGATCTGCTCGATCCGGTCCCGGTCGTCGTCCTCTCCCCACAGCAGACTCTTCAGCCGGACCGCGAGACCGTCCAGCTCGGCGGCGTCCATCGCGGCGAGGCGGGCGTTGAAGACCGAGTTGGTGCCGGGGTGGCCGTACGCACGGCCGTTCAGCAGGCGACGGAAGGCGACCAGGTCGAAGGCGTCGAGTGCGGCGGGCTCGAGCGCCGCGGCGAGCGCGCGCCGCTGGTCCTGGTGCCAGGTGTCGCGCTCGGACGGGTAGGGCCGCTCGGCGACGAAACGCTCCAGCTGGGCCAGCAGGTCCAGGTCGAGCGGGCCGGTCGGCGTGGGCTCCTTGCCGCTCATCACCTCCACGAGCGGGGCGAGCGCCTTGACCGTCTCGATGATGTCGTCGGCGAAGTCCGCGCGGCCGAGCGCGTCGGGGTGTGACCACCAGCGGCCGACGAAGATGTCGCCGCCGGGGTAGGTGCGCTCCGCGGGGTGCACCCGGTCGGCGGAGGTGACCGGGCGGATCGTCAGGAACGTCATGTCGTCGGGCAGGAACCGCTCGACACGCTTGCCGATCTCCTCGTGACGCTGCGCGCTGCCCTGGCCGTCCCACCCGGAGTGCAGACCGACGGCCACACCCGAGCGGGTGAGCCACATCCGAAAGCCCGGCGCGCTGGTACCGCCGGGCAGCGCCCAGGTGGAGTGCGCGTCGACCCGGTACGGGGCGTCCTTGGAGATACCGGTACGGGCCTGCAGGTTGGTCTCGTGCAGCCGCAGGCCGGTCGCCTCCATGAGAGGGCCGAGCAGTGAACGCACCGACAGCGTCGCGGCACCGCGCAGCTGCAGGGCCAGGCCGGCGGCCCGCGCCTCCTCGCCCGGGCTGGGGTAGCCGGTGCCCGGGTGGTAGTCCATGAAGAGGGAGCCGGCCTCCTCGCAGATCTCCGGCATGGCCGTGCCGAGCCCGACGAAGGGCTGGCGGGAGGCGAGGTAGCCGACGACCCACTCGACGCGACGGGGGTCGTCCGGCTCGAGCGCGTGGCACAGCTCGGCGTAGGCGATGTAGCGCTCGGCGTGCGTCAGGTGCCGGCCCATCCAGCCCAGCGTCTGGAAGGTGTCGGCCCCCTGCGGCCACAGCGCCGGCCAGGTGGACCCGCCGTCGGTCGACCAGAACACCGACAGGACCGTCGGGATCCGCGAGGCGTCCGGGCCACCGCTGCCGATGAACTCCTGGACGGCCCGGATGCGGGTCGCCGCCTGCTCCTCGTCCTCCGGGGTCAGCGTGACGTCGACCAGCAGGTCGGCGAGGTCCCGCTCCCGACCGGACGTGTGCGCCATCAGCTGCCCCAGCCACGTCGGAGCGGTCTGGCTGAGCGCGGAGTACGGGCCGGGCCGACGCGACCAGACCGAGGCCTGCTCGACGAACGCCTGGACGTCGCGGGTCAGCGCGAGCTCCTTGAGGATCGCGCGCGCCTCCTCGTCACGCTCGGCGCGGTGGTTCTCCCCCGCCTGTAGGAGCGTCTGCGCCGCTGGGTCGGCCTTGACCGTCTCGCAGACCAGCTCGTACGTGGTCTTCCAGCGCTTGATGTCGAGCTGGCGCTGCGGGTTCGGGCGCGACGCGTGATGGGTGCTCTTGACCGCGAAGCCGATGTCGTGGAGGTGGCCGGCGACCGCGCTCAGGTCGTTTGGCATCGACAGCGGCGTCAGCGCGCCGAACTCCGGGCGCGCGAAGCCGTGCGCTGCCGCGGTCAGTGCGGGGACGTCGTAGGGCCGACCCTCGTGGACCAGCAGATGCTCGTCGGTCGGACTGAAACCGTACGAATCGAGGAATGCCCCTCGCCCCTGTGCGTCGAACTCGTTGATGGCTGCGAGCACGTCGTCTCGCGTGATGTCGGCCAGGGCCACAGCAGTGCACTCCGATGGAAGATCAAGGGGGGTTGGTCGCCTAGGCTCACCAGCGTATGTGATGTGACTCAGGAGTATGACGGAGTGTGGCAAGTGGACGTAAAGCCTTCTCGGGGACGCTACTTCGGCGGCACCTTCCCGCCTGACACGGTGACGTTCGCCGGCGCGATCGCCCTGAAGGTGGCGACCGGCGTCGACACGCGCGAGGCCCTCGTCGCGGGCTTCAGCGAGATCGGCGCGGAGATGAGCTCCTACTTCCCGGAGCCGGCCATGGACGGGGCCGACGTCGAGCGCCTCGTCGACCTGGTGATCCGGGACCACAACGCGCAGGTCACCAGTGCCTCGCGTGACGCCATCGCGCTGCTGGACGCGTTCCACGCCATGAGTATCCGCGGCATCGTCTACTCCTTCGCCGAGGCCGGTGACACTCAGACCGCGCTGGAGGACATCGGCGACTCCGCTCGCGAGCTGGTGGAGCACGGCGTCGGCGTGCGCGGCTACTGCTTCGCCCACGCCGTCGACACCGACGAGCTGATCATGAACGGCCAGCTCGCCCTGGGCTACGGCATCTTCGCCGAGTCGGGCAGCATGCCCGAGGAGATCGGCCGGGACATCGCGCAGGTCCTGCGCGAGCACGGCCTCACCGTCCGGCCGCACCTGTCGGCCGAGCAGCGCCTGATCGTCGGCCCGATGGTCTACGAGCTCCCGTACGAAGGCATGGACATCCCGGCGCCGGACGAGGAGCTCTAGGCCGAGCGGGGCAACGGCTCCGGGAGGCGCACGATGTCGCCGTGCGTCACGACGTACGTCGCGAGCAGGCGGGCCTCGGCCTGGACGGCGAGGTCGATGACCGCCTGGTGCCAGGCCCGGTCGCTGTCGCTGATCGCGCTGTAGCCGGCGCGCGCGACCGCGACGACGAGGCTGCGAACACCCGCCGCGTCGAGCACTCCCGCGAGGCGGGGCAGGACCGCGCCGGCCTCGACGCTGTGGTCCACGCCGCCGAGGGTGAGCGCGAGCGGCTGGATCAGCCGCGCGTGCTCGTCGCACAGCAGCAGGAAGATGCATCCCGCCTCTCGTTCCTCGGCGCCGATGTAGGCCTCCAGTGCGGCGGTCGCGTGGTCCGGGTCGTCCAGGGGGCGATCACCGCAGGGGTCGGGACGGTCGTCGAGTCTCATGCCCGCAGCGTGGCCGATCTGCTCGGGACGCCTCGGCGGTTGTCCACAGCCGCTACGGTCTACATCTGTAGTGGACCGTGAGGAGCGTCACATGTCGAGCAACTGGCCGCATCTGGACCTGCCCCACCCGCCGGGACGTCGTCCGGTCATCGGCGACCTGCTGACCGTCCGGCCGCCGCGACCCCTGCAGAACCTGCTCCTCGCCGGCGAGGGCCTCGGTCCGATCTTCGAGATCCGCCTCGCCCGCCAGAAGATGGTCTTCGTCCAGGACACCGCGCTGGCCCGGGAGCTGTGCGACGAGTCGCGGTTCGAGAAGAAGCTCCCGCCCGGCCTGGTCGCCCTGCGGGAGAGCGCCGGCGACGGGCTGTTCACCGCGTACTCGGACGAGCCGAGCTGGTCGCTGGCGCACGACCTGCTGCGGCCGGCGTTCACCAAGGAGGCCATGCGGCGCTACCACGACGTCATGAACGCGGTGTGCGACGAGCTCATCACCTACTGGGACGCCCAGGACGGGCCGGTCGACGTCTCCCCCGCGCTGACCAAGATGACGCTGGAGACGATCGGCCGGACGTCGTTCAGCACCACTTTCGACTCCTTCGCCAGCGCCCACGAGCATCCGTTCGTGACCGCGATGGTCCAGTCGCTGCGCCGGGGCCAGCGGCGCGGCGCCCTCGCCGCTCTCCCCGGCGGGTCGCTCCTGCTGCGCCGGGGTGCCAAGGCGTTCGAGCAGCACCGGGCGTACGTCGCGACCACGCTGGACGGGATCGTCCGGTCACGGATCGCCGACGCCGACAGCTCCACCAGCGACCTGCTCGGCCTGATGCTGCACTCCGCGCACGAGCAGTCCGGCGAGCGGCTGGACCCGGTCAACATCCGGTTCCAGATCAACACCTTCCTCGTCGCCGGGCACGAGACCACCTCGGGCGCCCTGTCCTTCGCGCTGCACTTCATGACGCGGGACCCGGCCGTCCTCGCCCGGGCGCAGGCGGAGGTCGACGCCGTCCTCGGGTCCGACCCCACCGCCGTCCCGGCGTACGAGCAGGTCGCCAAGCTGCGGTACGTCCGCCGTTGCCTGGACGAGGCGCTGCGGCTGTGGCCGACCGCGCCCGCCTTCACGCGCGGCCCGCGGACCAGCACGGTGCTCGGCGGCCGCTACCCGATGCGGTCGGACGACTGGGCGACCGTCCTGATCCCGGCGGTCCATCGCGACCCGCAGGTATGGGGCGAGGCGGCGGAGACGTACGACCCGGACCACTTCCTGCCGGCGCGGGTGCGGGCCCGCCCGGCGCACACCTACTTCCCCTTCGGCGTCGGCGAGCGCGCCTGCATCGGTCGGCAGTTCGCCTTGCACGAGGCGGTGTTCGTGCTCGCCCGGCTGCTGCACCGCTACGACATGACGCCCGATCCCGACTACGAGCTCGAGGTGTCCGAACGGCTCACGCTGATGCCGGTCGCCTTCCGGCTCGGGCTGAGCCGCCGGACGCCGGGAGGTGGCGAAGCCTCACCCGCCGTCGAGCCCGAGCCAGAGGTCGCCGAGGCGGGCCGGGCGGGGTGCCCGGTCGCTCACTCCGCCTGACGACCGGGTGAGTCCGACGTGTCGCCGCTACTCGCACGCCGAGCCGTCGTGGTCGCGGTCGAGCGCGTCGCGGTAGCCGGGGTCACCCGGGTGCAGCGGCGCCTTGCCGGCGTCGCGGACCGCCGTGCAGTTCGCGTAGTAGACGTCGCCACCGCCCACCAGCGGACGCGGCGCGACGGTGGGCTGCGCCTCGCGTGCACCACCGCCGTACGGCTCGCAGGCGACGCCGTCGCCGTCACGGTCGAGGCCGGCACGGAAGCCGGGGTCGCCGCGGTGCAGCGGAGCCTTCCCAGCGGCCCGCACCGCGGCGCAGCCGGCGTAGTGAACCCCTGCGGGCTGCCGGGGCGCAGCCTCTGGCACGAGTGGGGCGACCCGCGTGGCCGAGGTCGTGACGTGCTGCTTCGGCCGGGAGGTGGGACGAGGCGGTGACGTACGCCGGGGGGTCGGTGTGGCGGGCGCCGGCGACGTCTGCTGTGCAGTCTTCGCCGGCGGTGCGCTCTGGACCGGTTCAGCGGCCGACGTCGTCGCGGCGGGCGCTGCGGCGGCCGGCGTCGCGGTGCCGGACAGAGGTTGCGCGTTCCTGACGGGGCGGTCGTCACCATTCGCGGCGTGACCCGCCGCAGCCAGCATCAGCACGACGGCCAGGACGGCGAACCGCTTGCGCTGCCACCATGGTCGACCCGCGGACGCGAGCTCCTGGGCGCCGGGACCGCCGCTCGTCGCGGCTGCCTGCTCCGGGACGACCGTCGTCGCCCACGCGCTCGTCCGCGGGTCCCCCGTGGGCTGATCCGCCCACGGGCGGGTGGCTGCGGTCCACTGGCCCCCGTCCCAGTAGCGCAGCTGGTGTGCATCGTGCGGGTCGGCGTACCAACCCGGAACAGGCATCGTCGACATGACGAAGTCCCCCCAGTCGTGTGCGGTGCTGCCGGTCCCCCGATGGCAGATGACTGAAGGTAAGGCGTCCTCATCGCAGCACCGCGTGGTTCACCCCGTTCATTCGCGACGTGGACCGAACCGCAAGAACTGCGGCGTCAGGCGATGGAGCGCAGGCGGATGGTCTCCGGCATCTGCCGCAGCTCGGCCAGCACCTCGTCCGACAGGCCCTGGGAGACATCCGTGACGACGTACCCGGCGTGGCCGTGCGTCCCGAGCATCTGGCCGTCGATGTTGACGCCGTGCTCGGCCAGCACGCTGTTGACCTTCGCGAGCACACCGGGCGTGTTGGTGTGGAAGTGCATGAGCCGGGAGCCCTCGCTGCGCGGCGGCACGTTGAGCGAGGGAAGGTTGACGTTCAACGTGGTGCTGCCCTGCTGGACGTAGTCCCGCAGCTTGGTGGCGACGAACCGGCCGATGTCCTCCTGCGCCTCCTCGGTCGAGCCGCCGATGTGCGGGGTGAGCACGACGTTGGGGATGCCCTGCAGCGGCGACTCGAACGCGTCGCCGCGCTTCTTCGGCTCCACCGGGAAGACGTCCACCGACGCACCGGCGATGTGACCGCTCAGGAGGTTCTCGCGCAGCGCCTCGTAGTCGACGACGAACCCGCGCGAGAGGTTCAAGAAGAGCGACCGCGGGCGCATCCGGGCGAACTGCTCGGCCCCGAAGAAGCCGGCGTTGCGGTCGCGTCCGTCGACGTGCAGGGTCACGACCTCGGCGACCTCCAGCAGCTCGTTCAGGCTGGAGCAGCGGCGGGCGTTGCCGAGCGCGAGCTTGTCGTCGGTGTCGTAGAAGTAGACCTGCAGGCCCAGCATCTCCGCCACGACCGAGAGCTGGGAGCCGATGTTGCCGTACCCCACGATGCCCAGCCGGCGACCGCGGATCTCGTGGCTGCCGGTGGCGTTCTTCTCCCACACCCCGTCGTGCAGCGCTCGGTCCTTCTCGGTGAGCCGCCGCGCCATGACGATGATCTCGGCGATCGCCAGCTCCACCACCGAGCGGGTGTTGGAGAAGGGCGCGTTGAACGCGACGATGCCGCGCTCGGCCGCGTCCGACAGCGCGATCTGGTTGGTCCCGATGCAGAACGCCCCGATCGCCTGCAGGCTCGGGGCATGGGCCAGCACCCGTGGCGTGATCTCGGTCTTGGACCGGATGCCGACCATGTCGATGCCGTCCAGGGCGGCGATCAGCTCGTCCTCGTCCAGGGCACCGGCGTGCGTCTTCACGTCGATGCCGGCGTCGGTCAGCAGCGTCTCCGCCAACGGGTGCACGTTCTCCAGCAGCAAGGCCTTCACGACCTCATCTTCGCAAGCCCGGCGGGGACCGCGGCAAACGTGTCCGTTCTGCGGTCGGCCACTCAGCGCAGGGCCAGCAGGACGCGCAGCGCCTCGCTGCAGTGCTCCACCAGCTCGGACGAGGGCGTGCGCCGCTGCGGCGCGGCCTCGCTCCACTGCAGGGCACGGTCCTCGACGTAGGCGACCCACCCGTGCACGACCGGCGCCCGCGCCTCCGGCAGCTCCAGCGCGGATGCGACCAGGCGCGCCACCGCCATCCGCAGCCCGAGCGCGAGGTCTTCGTCGCCGCCGACCGGGCCACGGCCGTGCACCAGCGCCAGGTAGGACTCGCGGCGCCGGCCGATCTGCTCGACGTACCGGTGGAGCAGCTGCTCCAGCGCGGCGTCGCCGCTCACGCCGTCGTCCGGGGCGATGGTGCGCAGCACCCGGCGCCCGGCGGCCGCGACGACGGCGGCGTAGAAGTCGTTCTTCGTCGGGAAGTAGTGGAACAGCAGACCGCGGGAGATGCCCGCCTCGGCGGCGACCTCGTCGATCGGCAGGTCCTGGATCGGCCGCTCGACCAGCCGGCGCAGACCGATCCCCACCAGCTGACGCCGACGCTCGTCCGGGCTCAGGCGACTGCGCGCGCGACCAGCACTCGGGACCGATTCCTGCATGTTATTGAGCATTGCTCAACACGTGGGCTACGGTCAACGCCATGGACTTCTCTCCCTCCGACCGGGCCGCCGAGATCGTCGAGGCCGTCCGCGGGTTCATCCAGGCCGAGATCGAGCCGGTCGAGGAGCAGTACCACCGGGATGTCGCCGCTGCCGACGACCCGTGGACGCCTCTGCCGCTCGTCGAGCAGCTGCGCGAGAAGGCGCGGGCACAGGGCCTGTGGAACCTGTTCCTGCCGGCCGGGCACGGCGACGCGTACGCGCAGCAGTACGGCACGGTCGGTGGCCAGGGCCTGACGAACCTGGACTACGCCCCGGTCGCCGAGCTGACCGGACGCTCCTTCCTCGCCCCGCACGTCTTCAACTGCAACGCGCCCGACACCGGCAACATGGAGGTGCTGCTGCGGTACGGCACGGCCGAGCAGCAGCGCGAGTGGCTGGAGCCCCTCCTGCGCGCCGAGATCCGCAGCGCGTTCTGCATGACCGAGCCGGACGCCGCCTCCTCCGACGCCACCAACATGCGGGCAACCGCCGTGGTCGACGGCGACGAGATGGTGATCAACGGCCGCAAGTGGTGGTCGACCGGGGTCGGGCACCCCGACTGCAAGATCCTCGTCTTCATGGGGCTCACCGACGAGAGCGCCGACCGGCACTCCCAGCACTCGATGGTGCTCGTGCCGCGGGACACGCCCGGCGTGAACGTCGAGCGGCTGCTCCCGACCATGGGCACCCTCGACCCGCCCCACGGACACGGTGAGGTGTCCTTCACCGACGTGCGCGTCCCGGTCGGCAACGTCCTGGCCGGTCCTGGCCGCGCGTTCGAGATCGCCCAGGGCCGGCTCGGCCCAGGCCGCGTGCACCACTGCATGCGCCTCATCGGCCTCGCCGAGGCCGCTCTGGAGCTCGCCTGCCGGCGGAGCCTGGAACGCACCGCGTTCGGCAAGCCCATCGCCAACCTCGGTGGCAACCGGGAGCGCATCGCCGACGCCCGGATCGCGATCGACCAGGCGCGTCTGCTGGTGCTGCACGCCGCCTGGCTGCTGGACACACAGGGTCCGCTCGGGGCGTTCTCCGCCGTGAGCGCGATCAAGGTCGCGGTGCCGACGATGGCCCAGCAGGTCATCGACATGGCGATGCAGCTGCACGGCGGCGGCGGACTGTCCGACGACTTCCCCCTGGCCGCCGCGTGGACGAACGCGCGGGCGCTGCGCCTCGCGGACGGTCCCGACGAGGTGCATCGCAGTGTCGTCGCCCGTCTCGAGCTGGGCAAGTACGGAGCGAAGCGATGACCACCACTCCCCTCCGCACGATCATCACCGGCGCGAGCTCGGGCCTCGGCGCCGAGATGGCCCGCCAGCTGGCCGCCCGCGGCCACGACGTCGCCCTCACCGCCCGCCGGACCGACCGGCTGGAGTCGCTACGGGACGAGATCACGGCCGCTCACCCGGGCCGGCGGGTCGTCGTCCGCGCGCTGGACGTCACCGATCACGACCAGGTCTTCGCCGTCACCCGCGAGGCGACGGCCGAGCTGGGCGGCCTCGACCGGTTCGTCGTCAACGCCGGTCTCGGCAAAGGCACGCCGCTCGGCACCGGTCGGTTCGACGCCAACCGCGAGACCGCCATGACCAACTTCGTCGGCGCGCTGGCGCAGATCGAGGCGGCGATGGAGGTCTTCCGCGAGCAGCGGCAGGGCCACCTGGTGGTCGTCTCCTCCATCTCCGCGCTGCGCGGCATGCGCCGGGCCATGACGACGTACGCCGCGAGCAAGGCCGGGGTCGCGAGCCTCGCCGAGGGCGTGCGCTCCGAGGTGATCGCCCGACCCGAGCTGGACATCGACGTGACCACCCTCTACCCCGGCTACATCCGCTCGGAGATGAACGAGCACGTCGAGCAGGAGCAGAGGATGATGGTCGACACCGAGACGGGCGTCCGCGCCATGGTCGAGGCGATCGAGGCCCGCAAGGTGAAGGCGTACGTCCCCACCTGGCCGTGGCTGCCGATCGGGACGGCCATGCGGGCGCTGCCGCTGTCGGTCGTGCGACGGATGGTCTGAGCGATGGCCACGACGGACGACGCCCGCGCGGTGCGCGACGAGGACGCCTTCGACGTATCGGCGATGGCGCAGTGGCTGCGCACGCACGCCTCCGACGCCGCCGGTCTCGACGGCACCCCGCAGGTCCGCCAGTTCTCCGGCGGCGCCTCGAACCTCACCTACCTGCTGGAGTACGAGCAGCGTGACCTGGTGCTGCGACGGCCGCCCGCGGGGCGCAAGGCCCGCAGCGCGCACGACATGCGCCGCGAGTTCACCATCCAGGACCGGCTGCGGACGGCGTTCCCGTACGTGCCGCGGATGGTCGGGTTCTGCGACGACGACGCGGTCATCGGGTCCGACTTCTACGTCATGGAACGCCTCGACGGTCTGATCCCCCACAAGGAGATGCCGGCCGGGGTCACCCTCTCCCCCGAGGAGGCACGCGCGTTGTGCCGCCGGGTGCTGGACGTCCTCGCCGACCTGCACGCGGTCGACGTCGAGGCCGCCGGGCTCTCCGACCTGAGGCGCGGGGCGGGCTACGTCGGCCGGCAGGTGGCCGGCTGGTCCGACCGGTACCGCAAGGCCCGGACGCGCAATGTCGGCTCGTTCGAGAAGGTCATGGCCTGGCTCGACGCCAACCAGCCCCCCGACCTGCGAAGCTGCCTGATCCACAACGACTACCGGCTCGACAACGTCGTCCTGGACAAGGACGACCCGACGCGGGTCATCGGCGTCCTGGACTGGGAGATGGCCACCATCGGCGACCCGCTGATGGACCTCGGCGGCGCCCTGGCGTACTGGGTGCAGGCCGACGACGACCTCGCGTTCCGTCTTTTCCGTCGCCAGCCCAGCCACCTGCCCGGCATGCTGTCGCGCCGCGAGATCGTCCACGAGTACTGCGAGCGGGCCGGCCTGTCCGTCACCGACGAGGAGTGGACGTTCTACGAGGTGTTCGGCCTTTTCCGGCTGGCCGGCATCGTGCAGCAGATCTACTACCGCTACCACCACAAGCAGACGACGAACCCCGCGTTCAAGCACCTGTACCTCGCGGTCATCGCGCTGGACTGGCGCTGCCGCCGGCTGATCCGGGCCGCCGGCCGATGAGCGTCGTCCTGCTGGTGCGGCACGGCCAGGCGTCGTTCGGCAAGCGCGACTACGACGTCCTCTCCGACCGCGGCCACGAGCAGGCCGCGCTGCTGGGTCGGGCGCTCGCCGGCCGTGGCGTCCGGCCGGCGCGGGTCGTCCACGGCGGCATGCGACGCCAGGCCGACACCGCGGCCGGCGTGGTGGAGGCGGCCGACTGGCAGGTGTCCCTCGACGTCGACGAGCGATGGGCCGAGTTCGACCACGAGGACGTCATCCACGCCTATCGCCCGGCGTACCGGCGGTCCACCGTCATGAAGGCCGACCTCGCTCGGACCCTCAACCCGCAGAGGGCTTTTCGGACGATGTTCGCCGAGGCGACGACCCGGTGGTCCTCGGGCGAGCACGACGGGTACGTCGAGACGTTCGCGTCGTTCACGGCTCGCGCCGAGCAGGCGCTGCGGGCGGCCGCCGACGGTGAGGGGACCACGGTCGTCGTCACGTCGGGCGGAGTCATCGGGGTCATCACGGCTCGGCTGCTCGCCGGCGACCTGGGCCGCTGGAGCGACATCAACGCCGTCGCGGTCAACACCGGCGTCACCAAGGTCATCAGCGGGTCCTCCGGGCTGACGCTGGTGTCGTTCAACGCGCACGACCACCTCGAGAGCGACCCCGCCTCGATCACGTACCGCTGAAACCCACTGCTACCCAAGGAGATCGCCGCATGCGCGCAGTTCAGGTCACTTCGCTCGACGGACCTCGGGCCCTCCGGGTCGGTGACGTCCCGGAGCCGGCCCGAGCCGAGGACCAGGTGCTCGTCCAGGTCCACCGAGCCGGCGTCGCGTACCCGGACGTGCTGCTCTCCCGCGGTGAGTACCAGTTCAAGCCGGAGCTGCCGTTCGTGCTCGGCGCCGAGGTCTCCGGCGTCGTGCTGGAGGCCCCGTCGGGTTCCTCGCTCACCCCGGGACAGCACGTCGCGGCGTTCCCGGCGTTCGGCGGGTTCGCCGAGCGTGTCGCCCTGCCCGAGGCGATGGTGTTCCCGCTGCCGGACGGCCTGTCCTTGGAGGACGCCGCCGCCCTGCCGATGAACTACCTCACCTGCGTCTTCGCCCTCCTGCGGCGTGGCCGCCTCGCCGCCGGTGAGACCGTGCTCGTCCACGGCGCGTCCGGCGGGATCGGCACGGCTGCGATCCAGGTCGCGAAGGCCTCCGGGGCGAGCGTCATCGCGGTCGTGTCCACGCAGGCCAAGCGCGCGGTGGCGCAGGACGCCGGCGCGGACCACGTGGTCCTCGCCGACGGGTTCCGAGACGCGGTGAAGGAGCTGACCTCCGGCCGGGGTGCGGACATCGTGGTCGACCCGGTGGGTGGCGACCGGTTCACCGACTCGCTGCGCTCGCTCGCGCCCGAGGGACGGCTGCTGGTCATCGGCTTCACCGGTGGGGAGATCCCGACCGTGAAGGTGAACCGGCTGCTGCACAACAACACCGAGGTGATCGGCGTCGGGTGGGGTGCGTTCTGGCTGCCGCAGCCGCAGGTGCTGGCCGGACAGTGGCAGCAGCTCATGCGGCTGTGGGACGGCGGTGGCATCAAGCCGGTCGTCGGTGGCACGTACGAGCTCGACCAGGTCGGAGAGGCGCTGACCGACCTCGATGAGCGCCGTGCTCAGGGCAAGGTGCTGCTGCGCGTCACGGACTGAGCGGCGACGCCTGCGCCCGTTCGTCGTCGAGCGGCACGGGCACGCTGACCGTGGAGACGGCCCGCTCGCACAGCCCCAGGAAGGCACCGAGCGCGGTGAGCTCCTCGGGCGAGCGGGGCGCGACGTCGGTGAGCACCCTCGAGCGCACGAGGTACGCCGCGTACTGGGCTCGGGACACCGCGACGTTGAGGCGGTGCCGGTCGAGCAGGAAGGCCAGCCCTCGCGGGACGTCGGCGTGTGCGGACGAGGCCATCGACACGATCGCCACCGGTGCCTCGCGGCCCTGGAACTTGTCGACCGTGCCCACCGCGACGCCCCGCAGACCGGCCTCGTCGAGCGCGGCGCGCAGGGTCCCGACCTGCGCGTTGTAGGGCGTGATGACCAGGACGTCCGCCTCGGTCAGCGGCCGGGGCGGCTCCTCCGGCGACTCGCGCCAGGCGCGGCCCAGGTGGTCGCGCGCGAGGTCGAGGACCACCTGCGCCTCCTCCGGTGACCACCGCGCGCGGTCCCGGTGGTCGACGAGCCGGACGTGCAGACCGGGGTCGACGCCCTCCAGGGTCCGCTTGGCCGTGCGGTCCTCGTGCGAGCGCAGCCGCCCCTCGTACGCGAGCCGGGAGACCGGCTCGGTGAGGGCGGGGTGCATGCGCCAGGTGGTCTCCAGGAAGTACCCGTGCGACGCGGGCAGCACCCGCTCGTCGTCATGCTCGGCGCGGATCACCCAGCCGAGCGCGGACAGGTCCACCGGCTCGGGATGGGTGCCCTGGGAGACCTGCGGGAGCTGCTGCGGGTCACCGAGCAGCAGGAGCCGGTCGGCGGACTGGGCCACCGCGAGCGTCTTGGCCAGGGAGTACTGCCCTGCCTCGTCGATGACCAGCAGGTCCAGCTGACCGGGCTCGACCCGGCTCGGGTGGGTGAGGTCCCAGGCCGTGCCGCCGATGACGTACCCGCCCTCCTGCTCCGCCGCGAAGCCGGCGAGCTCGTCCGCCGCGGCCAGGTCGGTCCACGTCGGCTGCTCGGCGTCCCGGGTCACCTTCCCGGCGCGCTCCGGCTCCAGGCCCGCGGCCACCACGGCCGCGAGGACGTTCTCGATCGCCGCGTGCGACTGGGCGCACACGCCGACGCGCCAGCCGTGCTCGCGGACCAGACGCGCGATCACCTGCGAGGCGACGTAGGTCTTCCCGGTGCCGGGCGGGCCCTGGACCGACAGCGCCGACCGGTCGAGGTCCAGGAGCGCCGCCTCGATCGCGCGGATGTGGCGGTCCTCGCCCTCACCCACCGCCGGCAGCGCACTCCCGGACCGCAGCCGCGGTGGACGTCGTAGCAGGACGTCGACGGCCGCCTCCTGCGGCAGGTCGGGCCAGGACTCCCCCACCCGGCGCGCCAGCCGCTCGAGCGCGGCGTCGATGTTCTTGGTCGCCACGACGGCGGAGGGCACCAGGGCGACCGGGACAGCCCGGTGCTCCTCGCCGTCCTTCGGCATGAGCTCCTCGACGGTCAGGACCTGGTGGACGCGACCGTTCGAAGCGATGACGTCCCGGGCGTCCAGGACGGACACCGTGGCGCTGGAGCGGGCGTTGAGGTGGCCGGGCAGCAGCGGGACACCGAGCGGCGGCGGCGCGGCGTACACGGCGGAGACCTCGACGCCGGGCTCGAGCAGCACGCCACCCATCGGCTCACCGGTCAGCCGGATCCTGCGCCGCGGCCGCTTGCGCGGCGAGTCCCGGTGCCAGTCCTGCGCGACCTCGCTGCGCTGCACGACGAAGACCCCTGCGTCGCTGACCCACTCGCCGACGGGCAGCCGAAGCCGGTCGAAGTGCTTCCACCAGTACGGCTTGTCCTCGCGCGCATGGAAGAGAAGGGTCGCCGCAACCATCGCGACCGCCTGCTGCTCGGGCGTGCGGTCCTGCGGTCGGATGCCGTCCAGGTGCGCGCGCAGTGCGCTCTCCAGCCCCATGAGAGCGATCCGGGAGTCGCTCGGCGTGTGGGGGGTGGTGCTGGGCGCCGAGCCGTCGCCGACGAGAGGTGCCGCGGTGGAGCCGTTCGGGCCGGACACCCCGACCGCCGCCTCCGCTCCGCGCGCCAGCAGCCAGTTGCGCAGCAGCAGCGTCGAGACGCAGTCCTCCTCGTTGTACTCGGCGATGTCGCGGATCTCCTGCTCGGCGGTCGCGTCGTCGCCCATCTCCCGGGCCAGCACGAAGCGGTGGTACGCGACGATCGAGTCGTCCCCCTTGGCGACGGCGGCGGTCCGGCCGCCCATGTACAGGGGCTCGAGGCGCTTGATGGAGTACGAGCGCTGCGAGACGCGGATCGCCGAGCGCACCACGGCGTACAGGTCGACGAAGACGCCGTCGCGCAGGAACTGGTCGATGTCGTCCTCGCAGACGCCGTGCCGCGCGGCGAGCCGGAGCAGCGCGGACTTCTCGTACGGGGCGTAGTGGTAGACGTGCAGGTCCGGCCAGCGACGGCGCCGCTCGTGCAGGTGGGCGACGAAGTCGATGAGCGCCTGCTTCTCCTGCACCCGGTCGTGGGCCCAGAAGGCGCGGAACCGCGGCGGCTGACCACCCGCGAGGTCGACGCCGTCGATCTCGACGAGACCGAAGAGGTACTCCAGACCCCAGTCGTGCGAACCGCGTTCGGACCACAGCGGGTCGCCCTCGAAGTCGAAGAAGACGTCGCCGTCACTCGGTGCGGGCATGGCGTGCAGGGCCTCCGGGGAGGTCACCTCGGCGACGACCCGGCCCTCGGGATCGGACTCCTGCACCAGCTGCAGGCGAGCCTGCTCCCGCAGCCGGTCCAGGGTGGCAGCGCGGACGTCCGGGACCGGCTCGGTGCGCACGGCCAGCTGCTCGATCGTCGTCACCCCCGCCTCGCGCAGGCGACGGCGTTGAGGCAGCCGGACCCCGGCCACGAGCAGCACGTCGCGGGCGACCTCGGCCTCCGCCTCGCACACCTCGCACCGCCCGCACGCCAGCCGGCGCGGGTCCCCCCAGCGCGCGACGCCGGTCTCCGCCGCGTGCTCGGCGAGGAGCGCGGTCAGGCGCTCCCGACGCGCGGCGTACACCGGAAGGATGTCGTCGAGCAGGTGGTCGGAGGTGAGGCCGCTGCCCAGCACCAGCCGGGCCAGCGGCGCCGTCGGGACGCCGGCGTCGCGCAGCTGTGAGGCGTACGCCGCGATCTGCAGCAGCGCCGGGACGTTCGCGTGCCGCGCGAGCTTGGTGTCGCAGACGAGCCACCCGGCCTCGGTGCGGACGAGGAAGTCGGCGTGCCCGACGAAGCCGCCGTCGAAGAACGTCGCCTGGTACACCACGTCGGTGTCGGGGCTGCGGAGCGCGGCGATGGTCTGCTCGTGCGCCGCGGTGAGCGAGGCCAGGTCGTACTCCGGCCGCGGGAACTGTCGTACCCGCCCTGGGTGGGCAGCCGACAGACGCAGCAGCTCCTGCCGCTCGGTCGCGTCACCGAGCTCCTGCAGACGGGTCAGCATCGCCTCGTCGGCCGGCGCGGGCCGGGGCATGCGCCCGAGCGTGACGTCCAGCTCACGCACGAGCGCGAACTCGCACTGCGCGGCGAGGCGCAGGTCGCTCGGGCTGAGGACCAGGCGCGCGTCGTCGCGTAGCAGGAACATGCTCACGACCCTACGGACGAGCGCCGACAGCGACTCCTCGTGCCGCCGTCGCTCGCAGCACGCCGCGACCTCGGCACGGCGTGGGCCACCTCAGCAGCGGGTCGAGCCGGTCTCCTGGGTGACGGCGCCGTTGCGCGTGGCGATCACGCCGTGCCAGCAACCGTTGGCCGACCGGTCGGTGAAGTCATGACTCGAGGCGCCCGTCGCCCGGCGTTGGTCGCGCGGCACGGTCGTGCTCCAGGTCGCCTCACCGGCGTACCGGTGGTCCCAGGTGTGCCACGCACCGCGGCTCGGTCCCTGCTTGCTCTCGTCGCTGCCGGTGTCGGCGAGCGAGATCTTCGTGGTCAGGTCACCGGCGTCGTCGATGTCGATGCGGCCGTCGAGCCGGTACCCGTAGCGGAACCGCTGGAAGGTCGGCACGCCGGGACCAACGGCCGTGCGGACGAAGCCCTGGTCGGACATCGAGGTGCTCTGCCCGTCGGTGGTCTCCCCGTCGGACCAGAAGTGGTGCGTCCGCTCGCCGACGCTGCGCACCACGGTGGTCGTCACCGTCCCGCGGGAGGTGTGCACCTGACCGCTCGTGGTCAGCGAGTGGGAGCCGTCGAGATCGGCGGTGAAGTACGCACCGTCGCGGCCCACGGTGTTGGTGACGCTGGGCGCCGACTCCTCGACCGTCCGGACGGAGCCGGTCACCCGCGTGGAGCCCTCGTCCTGCCAGGAACGGAAGGCCGCCGGGACGTCCCAGCCGCCACCGTCCGCGCCGCGAACCTTGATGCTCACGCGGTGCGCTCTGCCGTCGGTCATCGTGCCGACGAACGGAGTGAGGTCTAGCTGGACCGGGGTGATGTCGAACGCGCGCGGAGCGGGCAGGACGTACCAGAGATAGGGGTTGGACCAGCCGCCGGTGTAGATGTGCGGGTACGGCGTCGCGATGCCCGCGAGCCGACCGTCCACGTACACCTGCAGCTCGCGCCACGGACCGTCGGCCGTGCGGCACCAGTAGTCGGGGTCGTCGCTCGTGGTGGGCGCTGCGGTGTACCAGAACTCCTCGCAGCCGCCTCCGGAGCCTGTCGCGTAGACGTCCGCGACGAGCCGCTCGGTGTTGGGCGCGACCGTGAGCGTGCCGTGGGTGTCGCCGGCACCGCCGACCTCGTCGGCCAGCGGCTGGACCCGCTCCGCCGTCGTCGCCTTCGGCCAGACGGCCGACGTGCCGTAGAACGTGAGGTCGACGGTCACGTCGAGGACGCCGGTGTAGGTGCTGTCGACGGTGTTGCCCAGGTACATCTGCACGTCCTGAGGACTGCGCAGGAGCGAGGCGTACGCGGTCACGTCCCGCTCGACGGACCACTGGATCCCGTCGGCGGACGGCTCCGGCGTGCTGGTCTTGAAGATCGGCACTCCACCCACCTTCAGCCAGCCGAGCCGGTCGAACTGCCGCCCCTTCACAGCACCGTGCAGGGTGAGGACGACCTTGCTCCAGTCGCCCCGGCACGACGCCGGCGGGGCGAACGCGCTGCGGTACACGTTGTAGTCACGGAAGCCGTGGTCGACGATCCGGGTCGTGCAGCTCGCGGTGTCGGGCCGAGCGACCGGCTGGTCGGCCGTTCGCGGATCGGCGTGGTCGGACCCGAAGTACGGCGGCACGGGGTCGGCGTGAGCGGTGGGGACGCCGGCGACGGACAGCGCGAGCGCGCCGGCGACAGCGGCCAGGGATCGGACGAATCTCACGGCGGGTCCTCTCGGTGACGTGGTGGGGACGCTACCCCTCCACCGGTGCCCCACGGTGAGTTCCGGACGAGCCGTTCGCCGAGGCTAGGTCTGCGCGCGAAGCAGCAGGAGCTCCTGCTCGACGTTCTCCCGTGCTGCGGCCTCCCACCGGTCGCGGCCGTACGGCGTGGCGAACACGGCCGGCCGCCGCAGCAGGGACTCCAGGACGGCCGAACGCCCCTGCGCGAACTGCTGGTCGGGGACCTCGGCGTACTCGGCGCGCACGTCGCGGACGTACTGCGCGTAGCGGTCCGGGTCGGCGGCCAGTATCCCCAGGTCGGCGTCGTACAGGACGTGTGCGGCGACGTCCTGCGGCGCGCTGTCGTGCGTCTGCGTACCCCGGACGAGCCGGGCGACCTCGGTGACCACGTCGGGATCGAGGCCGGCCGACGACAGCCACGCCTCGGCGAGACGGGCGGACTGCTCCTCGTTCGAGATGCCGTCGGGCGGGTCGGGCCGGTAGACGACGTCGTGGAAGTACCCGGCCAACGTCACGATCTCCTCCTGCTCGGCGGAGATCGTCGTGGCAGAGCAGATCTCGGCGATCCGCGCCAGCACCTCGTCGAGATGGCGGACGTCGTGGTAGCGCCGCCAGGGCTGCTCGTACGCCGCGACGATCCGTTCGCGCAGCACCGTCCCGTTGCCGAGCGGCCAGGCCCGGCGCACGCGGTCGGACGAGACGCTCATCAGTCGGCGTAGGTGATCCGGGTCTGCAGCCGCCCGTCCGCGACGGTGGCGTCGATGTGAGCGAGGCGACGGCCGGGCGGCTGGTTCACCAGCGGCGCCGCCAGGTCGTTCAGCTGCCGGATGAACGCCTTGCCGGTGAGCAGCGGCATGCCGTCGGAGACGAGCTCGACCCGGGTCACCCGCTGCACCGTGTCCAGGTGGACCGTGGCCATCACCTGGTCGGCGTCGCCACCGAGGCGGCCCACCTCCTGCGCGCACTCGTCGCCGATGCGCTCCACGAGCTCCAGCAGGGCGGTCGGGTCCAACGGCGCGCCGCCCACCTCCTCGCGCTCGCGCGGGAGGTCCTTGGTCCGGTTCCAGAAGGCCACGGACACACCCTAGGGATTGCTGGCCGTCCGGCGCAGGAACTCGGGCGCGACGTTCGGTCCCGGGTCCGTCGCCTGTTGCCTCCGGTTCGAGGAACGTTCCCGTGGCAGACTCGGCGGATCGCTGCCGAAAGGTGCCCCGTGCCGTCGTCCGAGGTGATCGTGCGGCGCCGGTTCGTGTGCGTCGTCGCCACCCTCGTCGGTACGGCACTGCTGGCGCTCGCGCTGAGCACCCCACCCGGAAGTCCGCGCTTCTACCCGCTCGGTCTGGCGGTGGCGCTCACCTGGCTGGTGGGGGCCCTGCTCGCCGCGCCGGTACGGCTGGCCGGGCCCCGAGCGGGAGCGCCCACGCCGCCGGTCGTGGCGGGGCTGCTCACCGGTCTCGCCCTGTCCGCCGCCTGTGCGCTCGGCGTCCTCGTCCTCGCGCGGGTGGGGGCGGTGCACGAGGAGGTGAGCTCGGTGATCGACCTGGCCCGGCGTGGTCGGCTCGCGCTGGTGCTCCCACTCGCCGTGCTCACCGGCACGGCCGAGGAGCTGTTCTTCCGGGGCGCGGTCTACGAGGCACTCCCCCGCGGCCGGGAGGTCGTGCTCTCGACCGTGCTGTACGCCCTCGTCACGATGGCCACGGGCAACCCGATGCTGGTCGCCGCCACGGTCGTGCTCGGGCTCCTGACCGCTCGGCAGCGGGCCGTCACCGGCGGGGTGCTCGCCCCGGTGATCACGCACGCCGTCTGGACGGTCTGCCTGGTGCTCGTGCTGCCGGCGGTGCTGGACGCCACCGCGTAGCCGGACCGGCCGCCGTCAGCGGTGCGACTCCCGCCAGGTCCGCTCGAACGGCAGCCGCCAGGCGTGCGGCGCGATGAGCTGGTGGATGGCGTTCGGGCCCCAGCTGTCCGGCGCGTACGACTTCACCATCGGCGGGTTCTCCAGCAGTGGGGCGGACCGCTCCCACAGGCTCTCGATGCCCTCCGAGGTGGTGAACAGCGTGTGGTCGCCGCGCATCGCGTCCAGGATCAGCCGCTGGTAGGCCTCCAGCACGTCGTCGGCCTCGGCGGTCTCCCGCGTCGCGAACTGCATCGACAGCTTCTCCAGGCGCATGCCCGGGCCGGGCCGCTTGCCGTAGAAGGACAGCGACAGCTTCGAGGCGTCCGCGAGGTCGAAGGTGAGGTGGTCCGGTCCCTGGGAGCCGACACCCGACCCCGCCGGGAACATGCTCTTGGGCGCCTCGCGGAACGCGATCGAGATGATCCGTTGGCCCTCGGCCATCCGCTTGCCCGTACGCAGATAGAAGGGCACGTCGGCCCAGCGCCAGTTGTCGATCTCGCACTTCAGCGCGATGAACGTCTCGGTGTCGGAGTCCGGCGACACCCCCGGCTCGTCACGGTAGCCGGCGTACTGGCCGCGCACGACGTGTCGAGGGTCGATCGGCTGCAGCGAGCGGAAGACCTTGTTCTTCTCCTCGCTGATCGCGCGTGGCTCCAGTGCCGTCGGCGGCTCCATCGCGACGAAGGCCAGCACCTGGAGCAGGTGCGTCACGACCATGTCCTTGAACGCACCGGTCTGCTCGTAGAACTCGGCGCGGTTGTCCAGGCCGAGCGTCTCGGGGATGTCGATCTGCACGTGGTCGATGAAGGTGCGGTTCCAGATCGGCTCGAACAGGCCGTTGGCGAACCGGAACGCCAGGATGTTCTGCGCCGCCTCCTTGCCCAGGAAGTGGTCGATCCGGAAGATCTGGTCCTCGGTGAACGTCTGGTGGATCTCGTCGTTCAGCTCGATCGCGCTGGCGAGATCGGTGCCGAACGGCTTCTCCATCACGACCCGCGAGCCCTCGACCAGGTCGGCCTCGGACAGCATCTTGATGACCGCACGCGCCGCCTTCGGAGGCACGCTCAGGTAGTGCAGCCGCCGTACGTCCGTGCCGAGCTGCTCCTCGGCGTCGCGCACCGCGGACGCGAGGGCGTCGGGGCCGGCGCTCTGCGGGACGTAGCGCAGCCGGGCCGCGAACTCCTCCCAGTCGGCTCCCTCGACCGGCTTAGTGCTGAACTCGTCCAGCGCCTTGCGGGCGAACTGCCGGAAGCCCTCGTCGTCCATCTCCTCCAGCGAGGTGCCCACCACCTGCACGTCAGGGGTGAGGTCGGACAGCGTGAGGTGCGCGAGCCCGGGCAGCAGCTTGCGCCGGCCGAGGTCGCCGGTCGCGCCGAACAGCACGACCACGTGCGGCGCCGTCGGCTCGGTGTCGTACGGGCGGCGCGCACCCGGGTGCGGGTAGGCGATGCTCTCGTCATTGGCGCTCATGCCAACGAATCCTGCCACCGACGACGATGGCCCGGAGCGCTCGCCGCGCTCCGGGCCATCGATCGTTCGGTGATCAGCTGCAGCCGCTGGTGCTGCCGCAACCCTCACAGACGTAGCAGCTGCCCGCGGGGCGCATCTTCGTACCGCAGGTCAGGCACATCGGCGCGTCCGCGGCCTTGCCCTGGAACTTCTCCATCAGCTCGGCCGAGGAGTGGATCTCCGCGGAGACCTCCCGTGCGTCGGCCGCACCGGCGCCGGACTTCACCTCGACGTCGGCCTTCTCGGCCTTGCGCGCCGAGGCCGGAGCCGCGGACTGCGAGTACGACTCGAGCTCGCCGGCCACGTCGTCACCGTCGGTGTCGTCCGTCGTCGACTCGGCGTACGAGCCGGTCTCCAGCTGACGGGCCCGCTCCTGGGCGGTGTGGATGCCCATGAACGAGCGCGTCTCGAAGTCCAGGTGATCCAGCGCCAGGCGACGGAACACGTAGTCCATGATGGACTGCGCCATCCGCACGTCCGGGTCGTCGGTCATCCCGGCCGGCTCGAATCGCATGTTCGTGAACTTCTCCACGTACGTCTCCAGCGGCACGCCGTACTGCAGCGCCACCGAGACCGCGACCGAGAAGGCGTCCATCACGCCGGCGAGAGTCGAGCCCTGCTTGCCGAACTTCAGGAAGATCTCGCCGAGCTCGCCGTCGTCGTGCACGCCGGCGGTGAGGTAACCCTCGGCGCCACCGACCGCGAACGAGGTGGTCTGGCTGCTGCGACGCTTCGGCAGACGCTTGCGGATCGGCCGGTACTCCACGACCTTCTCCACCGCGGCGACCTCAGCGGTCTTGGCCGGCGCGGGCTCCTGCTCCTTCTTGCCGTCGGACAGCGGCTGGCCGACCTTGCAGTTGTCGCGGTAGACCGCCAGCGCCTTCAGGCCCAGCTTCCAGCCCTGCAGGTGCACCTCGGCGATGTCCTCGACGGTCGCCGTCTCGGGCAGGTTGACCGTCTTGGAGATGGCACCGGAGAGGAACGGCTGGGTCGCCGCCATCATCCGGACGTGGCCCATCGGCGAGATGGCGCGCTGCCCCATGGCGCAGTCGAACACCTCGTAGTGCTCCGGCTTGAGCCCGGGCGCGTCGATGACGTGGCCCTTCTCGGCGATGTGCTCGACGATCGCTTCGATCTGCTCGTTCTGGTAGCCGAGCTTGGTCAGGGCGCGCGGGATCGTCTGGTTGACGATCTGCATCGAGCCGCCACCGACGAGCTTCTTGAACTTGACCAGCGAGAAGTCCGGCTCGATGCCGGTGGTGTCGCAGTCCATCATGAAGCCGATGGTCCCGGTCGGCGCGAGCACCGACGCCTGGGCGTTGCGGTAGCCGTGCTTGGCGCCGAGCTCGATGACGTCGGTCCACGCCTGCGTCGCCGCGCGGTGGATCGAGCCGTCCATGACGTCGAGCGTGCGGACTTCGTCGTTGGCCGCGCGGTGCTTGCGCATGACCCGCTGGTGCGCCTCGGCGTTGCGGGCGTACCCCGCGTACGCACCGACGACCCCGGCGATCTCCGCGGACCGCTTGTACGCGGCACCGGTCAGCAGCGAGGTTATCGCGGCGGCCAGGCTGCGGCCGCCCTCGGACTCGTAGCCGTGGCCGGTCGCCATGAGCAGCGCGCCGAGGTTGGCGTACCCGATGCCGAGCTGGCGGTAGTCGACGGTGGTCTTGCCGATCGCCTCGGTCGGGAAGTCGGCGAAGCAGATGGAGATGTCCATCGCGGTGATGACCAGCTCCACGACCTTCTGGAAGGTCGCGACGTCGAACGTGTCGTCTTCCTTGAGGAACTTCAGCAGGTTCAGGCTCGCCAGGTTGCACGAGGAATTGTCCAGCGACATGTACTCCGAGCACGGGTTGGACGCGGTGATGCGGCCCGTCTCGGGGTTGGTGTGCCAGTCGTTGATCGTGTCGTCGTACTGGATGCCCGGGTCGGCGCACTCCCACGCGGCCTTGTTGATCTTGTCGAACAGCTCGCGGGCGTCGACCTGGGTGATGACCGAGCCGTCGGCGCGCGAGGTCAGGCCGAACGTCGTGCCGTCCTCCACCGCACGCATGAAGGCGTCGCTGACACGGACGGAGTTGTTGGCGTTCTGGTACTGGACGGAGGTGATGTCCTTGCCGCCGAGGTCCATGTCGAAGCCGGCGTCCCGCAGCGCGCGGATCTTGTCCTCCTCGCGCGCCTTGGTCTCGATGAACTCCTCGATGTCCGGGTGGTCCACGTCGAGGACGACCATCTTGGCCGCGCGACGGGTCGCACCGCCCGACTTGATGGTGCCGGCGGAGGCGTCCGCGCCGCGCATGAACGAGACCGGCCCGGAGGCGGTGCCACCGCTGGAGAGCAGCTCCTTGGAGGAGCGGATGCGCGAGAGGTTCAGACCGGCACCGGAGCCGCCCTTGAAGATGAACCCCTCCTCCTTGTACCAGTTCAGGATCGAGTCCATCGAGTCGTCGACCGAGAGGATGAAGCAGGCCGAGACCTGCTGCGGGCTCTTGGTGCCGACGTTGAACCAGACGGGTGAGTTGAACGCGAACACCTGGTGCAGCAGCGCCCAGGTGAGCTCGTGCTCGAAGACCTCGGCGTCCTCGTCGCTGCGGAAGTAGCCGTGGTCCTTGCCCGCCTTGACGTAGGTCAGCACGACGCGGTCGATGAGCTGCTTGAGGCTCTTCTCCCGCGCGTCGGTGCCGACGGCCCCCCGGAAGTACTTAGTCGTCACGATCGTCGAGGCGTTGAGCGACCAGAAGTCGGGGAACTCCACCCCGCGCTGCTCGAAGATCGTCTCGCCCGTCTTCCAGTTCTGCTGGACGACGTCGCGCGACTCCCACGTCACCTCGTCGTACGGGTGCACACCCGGGGTGGTGTAGATGCGCTCGACCTTCACACCCTTGCTCTTGCGACGTGCCTGGGACGTGCGCGCCGTCTCGGTCATGGTGGTGCTCCCTCTCCTCGTACTCACTGATCGTCTCGCTGACCACTGACAGTGGCCGTGGTGTCCTCGGGCCTGCGCTGCGCCTCCAGGCGCAGCAGGCTGATGGCGGCCTCGAAGTCCTCGAGGGACTCGAAGGCCTGGTAGACGCTGGCGAACCGCAGGTAGGCGACCTCGTCCAGCCGGCGCAGCGGCCCGAGGATCTCCAGCCCCACGTCGTGGGCGTCGATCTCGGCCACACCCTTGGCGCGGATGGACTCCTCCACCTGCTGGGCCAGCAGGGCGAAGTCGTCGTCGCCGACCGGCCGCCCTTGGCACGCCTTGCGTACGCCGGTGACGACCTTGGCGCGGCTGAACGGCTCGCTCGCACCGGACCGCTTGACCACGGTGAGGCTCGCGTTCTCCATCGTCGAGAAGCGCTTGCCGCAGCTCGGGCACTGGCGGCGCCGCTTGATGACGGTGCCGTCCTCGCTCGTGCGGCTGTCGACGACCCGGCTGTCGGTGTGCCGGCAGAACGGGCAGTGCATGACGGCTCCTCTCGCCCTTCGCGTGGCTGCTGCGACGCCCACTCCACCCCCCGTGGTCAACGTCGGCGGGGGCATACGAATGCCCGGGCGACGGTGTGTGGAGATGGTCCCGACAGCGCCGCCTGTGGATAACTCTGTGGGTTATCCGGTGGACGACGTGGGGACTAGATGTGGACGACTTACAGCGGTGTAACTACTAGATATAGGGATCGTAGGTCGCGGGACGCGCACGTGCAAGATCCGCCCGACCGCACCTGTCGAGCGCTCGTAAACGTGCAGGTCAGCGCCTCGTCACCGGCGGGTCGAGCGGGCGTCGACGGCGTGTCGCCCTGCCTTCCGCCGACGCTGGGCCTCCGCTCGGCGCCGTCCGCGTCGGGTCGCCCCACACACGACGGCGGCGGCGCGGGGAGCGATCTCCCCACCGCCGCCGCGCCGCCGATCAGTCCGGGACGACCAGCCGCTGCCCCTCTTGCACCTGCAGCGAGCTCAGATCGTTGGCGAGCTGGAAGCGCACGACCGCCTCCCGGACCGGGAGGGTAGGGAGCTGGCGGTGGGCGACCTCCCCCAGCGTCTGCCCGCGCGTCACGGTCACCGTCGTCGGCGCCGATGACGTCCCTGCCATCGCCACGGACGTCATCGTGACGGCCAGGACGAGCAGCGCGAGAAGCACGGCGAGGACCAGGCGGCCGCGACGCGTCAGCCGCATCCGCGGCGTGGCCACCTCGACCGGCGGATCGGGCACCAGCACCAGGTGGCGGCGACGCACGCCCGCCGGCGGATCCGGGACGTGCCACGCGGTCGCTGCGCTCATGAGGACCTCCTCGATCCGAACACCTGTGCGATAGAACGTTCGTACGAGATATAGCACGTACGTTCGAACGTGTCGACCACGCGGAGCGCGACATGCCTCGTACAGGTGTTTGAGAACTGTGTGCGAAGTCCATACGCTGACCTCACACCAGAAGACTGAAGCAGCGTCCACCGACAGCCCTCTTCCCCGGGCGTCCTGGCGCCGCACGACGGGGAACGAGGGACGCCAACGATGGCCAAGATCCACGAGCTGCCGGAGCCGGACAGCCACGCGCTCACGACGCGCCAGCGCAAGGTGCTGGAGGTCATCCGCAGCTCGATCGACCGCAGGGGCTACCCGCCCAGCATGCGCGAGATCGGTCAGGCCGTCGGCCTCACCTCCCCGAGCTCGGTGGCCCATCAGCTGTCGATGCTGGAGCGCAAGGGCTACCTGCGCCGCGACCCGATGCGCCCCCGCGCGATGGAGGTCATCTCTCCCGACCTGGGCAAGCAGGCGCGGGGCTACCGCGGGCAGGTCCCGGGCGAGGCGGAGGAGGGCGTCGACGAGACCGGGATCAACGACGAGCGGCCGGAGCCCTCCTACATCCCGGTCGTGGGGCGAATCGCCGCCGGTGGCCCGATCCTCGCCGAGGAGGTCATCGACGACGTCTTCCCGCTGCCGCGCCAGATCGTCGGCGAGGGCGACCTCTTCCTGCTCAAGGTCGTCGGCGACTCGATGGTCGACGCGGCGATCTGCGACGGTGACTGGGTGGTCGTGCACCAGCAGCAGACCGCCGAGAACGGCGACATCGTGGCCGCGATGCTGGACAACGAGGCCACGGTCAAGACGTTCAAGCGCACCAAGGACAAGGTCTGGCTGATGCCCCACAACGAGGCGTACGAGCCCATCGACGGCGACGACGCCACCATCCTCGGACGCGTCACGGCCGTGCTCCGGCGCGTCTGAGGGCTACTGCCCGAGAGCCTTCTCCAGGCGGGTCAGCGTGAGCCCGAGCGGCGAGTCCAGCTTGATCGTCGTCTCGGCCTCCGCCCGCGTCTGCCCGGTGGTCAGCACGGCGACCGGGAGGCCGAGCCGCGCCGCCCGGCGCACGAACCGGTAGCCCGACATCACCATCAGCGAGGACCCCAGCACCAGCAGCCCGCGGGAGGCCTCGACCACGCCGAAGCACTGCTCGACCAGCGGCTTCGGCACCGACTCCCCGAACATCACCACGTCCGGCTTGAGCTTGTCGGAGCCGCACACCACGCACGCCACCAGGTGGAAGGCTTGCGCCAGCTCCTCCGGGATCACGACGTCGCCGTCCGGTCGGATCTCGCCCCGGACGTCCCGGTCGAAGGTCGGGTTCGCCTCGGTGAGCCACTCGTCGATGACCGTCCGTCGGTAGTGCTCGCCGCAGCTGGTGCAGACCACCTGCTCCAGCGAGCCGTGCAGCTCCAGGACGTCGGAGGAGCCCGCCTGCTGGTGCAGCCCGTCGACGTTCTGGGTGATGACGGTGCCGAGGACGCCCGCGTCCTGCAGCCGGGCGACCACCCGATGGCCCTCGTTCGGACGCGCCCGGGCGAACCGGCGCCAGCCGGCGAAGCTGCGCGCCCAGTAGCGACGCCGCGCCTCCACGGTCGCCAGCAGCTCCGCGGCGGTCATCGGGGTGATGCGGCGCTCACCGTCCGGCCCGCGGTAGTCCGGGATACCCGACTCCGTCGACAGGCCGGCTCCGCTCAGCACGGCGAGCCCCCGCCCGCGTACCAGGTCGACCAGCTCGGCCCAGGTGCGCTCGTCCACGCCGTCGGGGGCCTGGGTGGTCGTCTCGTACACCCCTGCAGTATGGCGCCGCCGCGGTCCGCCACCCAGGCACGCCCTCGCCGGCCGGGCCCGCGCCGCGGCCGCGCCAGCATCACGGCCCACGCTGGACGACTGGCATTCGATAACGTGCACTTATAGGATTCGAACCATGATCGACGCCGCCGGCCTGCGCGTCATGCGGGCCATCTCCGACGAGGGCAGCTTCACCGCCGCCGCCGCCTCCCTCGGGTACTCCCAGCCGGCCATCTCCCAGATGGTGCGGCGGCTCGAGGAGCGCACCGGCACGGTCCTGGTCGAACGGCTCGGACGCACCGTCCGCCTCACCGAGGCGGGCACCGTCCTCGCGCGTCACGCCGGGCCGGTGCTGTCCGCCCTCGAGGCCGCGGAGGCCGAGGTGGCCGCGATCGCCGGACTGCGCTCCGGCCGGGTGCGGCTGATGGCCTTCCCGTCGTCCTCCTCGACGCTGGTACCTCGGGCGCTCGCGCTGGTGAAGGAGCGCTTCCCCGACGTCCAGGTCACCTTCGCCGAGGCCGAGCCGCCGGAGTCGCTCGCGGCGCTGCGCGCCGGCCAGTGCGACCTCGCGGTCGCGTTCGCCTACGAGGGCGACGACCTGCCGCGCGGTGAGGACGACATGGAGGCCTTCACCATCCGCGACCTGCTGGTCGACGAGGTGCGGCTCGCGGTGTCGGCCAAGCACCCGCTGGCGAAGGCCGGCTCCGCCCGGCTGTCCGACCTGTCGGCCGAGCCCTGGATCGCGGGCTGCCCGCGCTGCCGCGGCCACCTGCTGACCCTGGCCGAGCGGGAGGGCTTCGTGCCCGAGGTCGCCTTCGAGACCGAGGACTACGTCGCGGTGCTGGGCCTCGTGGCCGAGGGCCTCGGGGTGGCCCTCGTGCCCGACCTCATCCTGCGCTCGGCCCACAACCCCGGCGTGGTGACGATGCCGATCGACCCCGCCAGCCGACGTACCGTCCAGGCGGTGACCACGCCCGACCTGCAACGGGTCCCGGCCGTGCAGGCGACGCTCGACGCGCTGCACGAGGCCGCACGCCTCACCTGCTGAGCGAGGATGCAGGGAGTCCTCGACGGGTTCGGAGTCATCGCCGCCGTCATCGGCGTCGGCTTCGTGCTGGCGCACACCGGGGTACTCGACGTCGCTGCCCAGCAGGTTCTCGCCCGGCTGGTCTTCTTCGTCGCGACACCGTGCCTGCTGCTCACGCTGCTGATGAAGGCCGACCTGCACCGGGTGTTCTCGGCCGGTCTGGTGATCGCGTTCGTCAGCGTGGTCGTCGCAGCCGGTGTCTATGTCGTTGTCGCTCGGCTGATCTGGCGGCGTGACACGGCCGAGACGGTCGTCGGTGCGCTCTGCTCCTCGTACGTGAACGCCGGCAACCTGGGCCTCCCCATCGCGGTCTACGTGCTCGGTGGCGGCGCCGCGATCGCGCCGATCCTGCTGATGCAGCTGCTCGTGCTGACCCCCACCGCCTTCGCGGTGCTGGACCTGGTCACCTCGGGACGACGGCCGTCCGTGCTCCGGGTGCTCGCGCAGCCGTTGCGCAACCCGATCACCATCGGCTCGTCGGTGGGTGTCGCGATCGCCCTGAGCGGCCGGCGGCCACCCACCGTGGTGGTCGACCCGCTCACCATGATCGGCCAGATCGCCGTCCCCGCCGCCCTGCTCGCGTACGGCGTCGCGCTCCGTCTGGGGCCACGTCCCCTCGCGGACACCTCGGTCGCCGATGTCGCGACGGTGGCCGTCCTGAAGGTCCTCGTCCAGCCCCTGGTCGCCTGGGCCGTCGCCGCCGGGCCGTTCGGGCTGCGCGGTCACGACCTGCTGGCCGTGGTCGTGGTGGCGAGCCTGCCGACGGCGCAGAACATCTTCGTGTACGCGACCCGCTACGGCCGTGCCGAGGTGCTGGCCCGCGACGCCATCTTCGTGACCACGCTCTGCTCGGTGCCCGTCCTGCTCGGGATCGCCGCGCTGCTCGCCTGACCGTCCGGGCGTCACGGCCGGGCGATGAACGGCCGGCCGTGGCGGCCGACCACGGCGACGTCTCCCCCACGGTCGGTCCGAACCACCATGGACCCGCTGTCCCGCATCAGGTCCAGCGTCCGGGGAGCCGGATGGCCGTAGTCGTTGCCGGCGCCGACGCTGATCACCGCGACCGGCGCCCTCACCAGGTGCATCAGCTCGGGGTCCTGGTTCGAGGAGCCGTGGTGAGCGACCTTGAGCACGCTGAAGGGTGTGCGGTCCGGGTCCCCGGACAGCGCTCGCCGTACCTGCGCCTGGGCCTCCCGCTCGGCGTCGCCCAGCAGCAGGATGCGCAGCCCGCCGGAGCGGACGTCCAGCACGACCGATGCGTTGTTCTGGACCGAGCCCTCGTGAATCACCCTGGCAGGCCAGAGGACTCGCGCGGTCACCGCACCCCACTGCAGCTGCTGGCCCGCCTCCAAGGCGTGCACGGGTACGCCGGCGGCGGCCGCCTGCCGATCGACCTCCGGTTCCTGCGACGGCTCGTCGCGAGCGCCGGAGGAGCCGGTGTCGTGGACGCCGTTGGTGAAGATCACCCCGACGGACCGGTCGTGCAGCGCACCGGCGAGTCCGTCGACGTGGTCGGCGTGGAAGTGCGTGAGCAGCACGGCGTCCAGCCTGGTGATGCCCAGTCGGCTCAGACACCGGTCGATGGCTTCACCGTCCGGGCCGGCGTCGACGAGCACGCCCGACCGGTCGCCCGTACGCAGCACGCCGCCGTCCCCCTGGCCGACGTCGCACGCGACGTACACCCAGCCTCCGGCCGGCCAGCCCACCGGCGGCAGTGGCGCGAACGCCGCCGCGACGAGAACAGTCACCGCCATGGCGAGCACCGGTCGTCGGACGGCGCGGACGGCCAGGGCCGGGGCGCACAGCAGCAGCCCGAGGGTGATCCCGGCGAGCAGGAACGCGCCCGCCGCACCGTCGGGCCAGGGCAGCGCACCGAACGGCAGCGCCGCGAACGCGTGCGCCACCGCCGCGATCCCCCACGCCGGCAGTCCCGCGAGCCATGCGGGCAGCAGCGCGGCCGTCGTGGAGAGCGGGGCGACGAGCACGGTCACCACGCCCGCGACAGTCGCCGGAGCGACGAGGGGTGCGGCCAGCAGGTTCGCGGGCACGCCGACGACGCTCACCGAACCCTGCAGGAGCACGATGACCGGGGCGCAGACCGCCTGCGCCGCCACGGGGATCGCCACGGCGTCGGCCAGCGGACGCAGCCGCTCGGGCAGGAACCTCGCGAACCAGCTCCCCCACGGACGCGCGAACAGGATGAGACCGAGAGTGGCGAGCGCGGACAGGGCGAAGCCGTACGACGACGCGAGCCACGGGTCGATGCACAGCAGTCCGATCACGGCCGCTGACAGGGCGGCCGGTGCGGCGTGCGGCCGGGCCAGGGTGGTCCCGAGCAGACCGACCACGCCCATCGCGGTCGCTCGCACCACGCTCGGCTCCGGTCGGCAGAGCAGGACGAACAGGACCAGCGCACCGAGGCAGCACGGAAGCCGCCAGCGGCGGGGTACCCGCAGCCAGCCGCAGGCCCACAGCACCGCCATCAGGACCACCGTGACGTTGCTGCCGCTGACGGCGTTGAGGTGGGTCATGCCGGTCGCCCGCATGTCGTCGTCCAGTGCCGGTGGAACCCGGCTCGTGTCGCCGATCACCAGGGCAGGAACCAGCCCGCGAGGGTCGGCCGGCAGCGGGTCCGTCGCGGTGCGCAGGTCCCCGCGGACCGCGTCGATGCTCCGGGTGATCACACCGGGCTGGGCGACGACCACGGGTGGTGACTGCGCGCTCGCCACCGCCTCGACCTCGGACCCCTTCTCCTTGGGCGGAGCGAGCCGGATCTGCGCACGCACCCGCTGGTGCCAGCGCACGTCGAGCCAGCGCGCGTCGGCGAACAGCAGCACCGGCGTACGAGGCGTGCTGACCTGGCCACGACCCACCACCTGCCGGATCGACAGACGTACGAGCACCATCGGACCGGTGCGACCGGGCCCCGCCGCCGGCAGGGTGCGGGGGTCGGAGGTGACGACGGCCTCGACCGACACCGCGGCGCGCCGTTCGGCGAGGTGGACGACCGGTCCGGCCGACCTGGTGGCCTGGTGCGCTGCGGTCGAGACCAGCGTCAGCGCAGCCGCCGCGCAGCACAGCCCGATGACGAGGACGCGCGGGTCGGCGCCGCGCCGCTCGGCCAGCAGGACGACGACTCCCGCCGCCGTCAGCACCCCGGCGACGACGGCGACCACTGCGGGCGAGAGACGAAGACAGACGAGGACGCCGATCCAGGCCACGGTCGCCGGCGCGAGCAGGCGAAGGTCCAGACCCATCCCTAGACGCGGACGAGCGGGCGCAGCTTCTCCATGAGCTTGTCGCCGATGCCGCTCACCTCGCTGAGCTCCTCCACGGTGGAGAACCGCCCGTTGTCGGTGCGCCACTGCACGATGCGTTGGGCGATGACCGGGCCCACGCCCGGCAGCGCGTCCAGCGCCGTCTCGTCGGCGGCGTTGAGGTCGACCGGTGCACCGACCGCGGCGGCCGTCCCTCCGGTGCCGCCGGCGGCAGTGGGCAGGCCCGTTGCCGCCGGCGGACCCTGCACTGGATCGACCTGCTCTCCCGGTCGCGGGATCACGACCTGCTCGCCGTCGACGACCGGGCGGGCGAGGTTCACCCGCGCGAGATCCGCGGTACCGGTGGTCCCGCCGGCGGCACGGACGGCATCCTGCACCCGGGCGCCCGCCGTGAGCCGGACCACCCCCGGTTGCCGGACCTGGCCCACCACGTGGACGAGCAGCGACGTAGCAGCGCTGGTCGGACCGGCGGCGGCCGGAGCGACACCGGGCACGCGGGTCCGTGCGCTGGAGGTGGCGATGCCGCTCGGAGTGCTCGTCGCGACCGGCAGCGGACCGCGCGCCGGGTGCGGCTCGGCCATCGCGCGGACCCACATCATCCGGCCGCCGAGCACGACCACGGCGGCGGCCACCAGCATCAGCACGCCGACCAGCGCCAGCCGGCTGGTCCCGACCTGGGCGCCCTGCAGGCTGCTCGGGGTCCGTATCAACGGCGCGTACGGGCGGACCCGGTCCGGCTCGCCGCCGCGATGGCCTGCCCGGTCGGCGGCCGTGACGCTGGCCGAGGTGTCACGACGTGAGCCCGTGGACGGGCGACGCCGCGGCCGCTCGTCGCTGACGGTGGACTCCTGCGGGACCCAGCCGCCGCGTCGCGCCCGGTCGACCTCGCCGAGCACGGCGGCGAGGCGGTCGGGTGGTGGCGAGGCGGCGCGACGGGATCCCATGGCTGGCACCGTAGGGAGAACACCGCAGCCACCGCCCCAGCAGCGGCGCCCCCTGTGGACAACGGGGCGCCCGCAGCGAGGGTGCGGACAGCGAGGGTGCGGACAGCGAGGACGCGGTCCGCTCAGAGGACGGCCGCGCCGATCACGGTCGAGGGACCGCTCCACGGGCTGGCCGCCACCGCGAGCGTCCCCGGGCCCACGTGCGTACCGACGACGGCTCCGAGCTCGACGACCTGGACGGACCTGACGTGCGGCAGCCGGGCCCGCACCTTCCGCAGCAGGTCGTCGGCGCGTGGTCGGGAGTCGAGGTGGTGGATCGCGATCTCGACGCCGAGCGGCGCGTCCATCGCCTCGACGGCCGAGATCAACCGGTCCTCCAGCCGGACGAGCGCCTTGGAGGACGTCCGGACGCGCTCCAGCGGGAGGATCTGACCGTCGGACAGCTCCAGGAGCGGCTTGATCGCCAGCGCCGAGCCGAGCAGCGCCGAGGCCTTGCCGATCCGTCCGCCACGCCGCAGGTACTCCAGGGTGTCGACGTAGAACATCGCGCGGGCGGCCTCCGCCCTGCTGCGGGCGGACTGCGCGACGACCTCGGCGGACGCCCCCGCCGCGGCGTAGCGGGCGGCCGACTCCACCGCGAACCCCATGGCCATCCCGACCGAGTGGGAGTCGACAACGGTCACCGGCACCGGGGACTCGCTCGCCGCGACCAGCGCCGATGACACGGTCGCCGACATGGACGCCGAGAGATGGACCGAGACGATGGCGTCGACGCCGCCCGCCGCCGCCTTCTCGTACGCGTCGAGCATCTCGCCCGGTGACGGCTTCGACGTCGACACCGTGCGGTGCGCGCGCAGCGCCTCGGCCACCTCGGAGGAGCTGATGCCCTCGCCCTCGGTGAACGAGCGGCCTTCCACGACCACGTGCAGCGGGACGACGTGGATGCCGTGCCGGGTGACGGACTCGCGCGGCAGGCACGCCGTCGAGTCCGTCACCACCGCGACCGTCATCGGGTCATCCCGCGACGATGTTGACCAGCTTGGGGGCGCGCACGATCACCTTGCGGATCTGCTTGTCCCCCAACGATTCCAGCACCTTCTCGCTCTGGCGGGCCAGCGCCTCCAGGTCGGCGTCGCTGATGTCCGGCGCCACCTGCAGACGGTCGCGCACCTTGCCCTGGATCTGCACGACGCACGTGACCAGGTCGTCCACCAGCAGACCGGGGTCGGCCTGCGGGAACGGCTCGAAGGCCAGCGTCCCGTCGTGGCCCAGCCGCTCCCACAGCTCCTCGGCCAGGTGGGGAGCGAGCGGAGCCACCATCTGCACCATGGCCTCCATCACGGCCCGGGGCGCGACGCCGGCCTTCACAACCGCGTTGTTCAGCTCGATCAGCTTGGCGGCGGCGGTGTTGAAGTGCAGGCTCTCGTAGTCCCTCTGCACGCCGTCGATCGTCTTGTGCAGCAGGCGGTTCAGCGCCTCGTCCGCAGCGTCCTCCACGACCCGGACCTCACCGGAGTCCTCGTCCACGACGTTGCGCCACAGCCGCTGCAGGAAGCGCTGCGACCCGACGATCGCCCGCGTCTCCCACGGGCGCGACTGGTCGACCGGCCCCATCGACATCTCGTACACCCGGAAGGTGTCGGCGCCGTACTCCGCGGCCATCTCGTCGGGAGTCACGACGTTCTTCAGCGACTTGCCCATCTTCCCGTGCTCGCGCGTGACCGCCTGGCCGTTCCAGGTGTACGTCGCCTCCTGGCCCTCCCCGTGCTCGACCACCTCGGCGGCCGGCACCGGCTGGCCGCGGTGGTCACGGTAGGCGTAAGCCTGGACGTACCCGTGGATGAACAGCCGCCGGAACGGCTCCTCGGACGAGACGTGGCCCAGGTCGTACAGGACCTTGTGCCAGAAGCGCGCGTACAGCAGGTGCAGCACGGCGTGCTCGGGCCCGCCGACGTACAGGTCCACGCCGCCCGGGTCGTCGGCGATCCCCTCGCCGCCACCCTGCTGCTTGCCCATCCAGTACTTCTCGACCTCGGGGTCGACGAAGCGCTCGGTGTTGGCGGGATCGGTGTAGCGCAGCTCGTACCAGCAGGAGCCCGCCCAGTTGGGCATGGTGTCGGTCTCGCGACGGTACTTGCGCGGACCGTCGCCCAGGTCCAGCTCGACCTCGACCCACTCCTCGGCCCGGGACAGCGGTGACTCCGGCATGGAGTCCGCGTCGTCCGGCTCGTACGTCTTCGGCGAGTAGTCCGCCACGTCGGGCAGCTCCACCGGAAGCATCGACGCGGGCAGCGGGTGAGCGACGCCGTCCTCGTCGTACACGATCGGGAACGGCTCGCCCCAGTACCGCTGCCGGCTGAACAGCCAGTCGCGCAGCTTGTAGGTGATGGTGCCGTGGCCGGTGCCGTCCTGCTCCAGCAGGGCGATGACGGCGTCCTTGGCGTCCTCGATGTCCTTGCCGTCCAGGCTGATCCGCTCGTTGGAGGAGTTGATCATCGGACCGACGCCGGTGTAGGCGGCGTCCTCGTCGTGGCCCTCGTGCGGCTGAACGGTCCGGACGTACGGCAGGTCGTACTTCTTGGCGAAGTCCCAGTCACGCGGGTCCTCCGCCGGCACGGCCATGATGGCGCCCGTGCCGTAACCCATCATCACGTAGTCGGCGATGAAGACCGGAACCGGCTGTCCCGAAACGGGATTCGTTGCGAACGCACCGGTGAAGACACCCGTCTTCGCCTTGTCGTCGGTCTGCCGCTCCAGGTCGCTCTTGCGCATGGCCGCACGCTGGTACGCGGTCACCGCGGTGCGCGGGTCGGCGGCACCATCGGTCCAGGCGTCCTTGGTGCCCTCGGGCCAGGCGTCCGGGACCAGCGAGGCGACCAGCGGGTGCTCCGGCGCCAGCACCATGAAGGTCGCGCCGAAGATCGTGTCCGGGCGCGTGGTGAAGACCTCGACGCCCGGCTGCGAGCCCTGCACCGGGAACGTGATCGCCGCACCGTGCGAGCGACCGATCCAGTTGCGCTGCATCTGCTTGATCGACTCGGTCCACTCCACGCGGTCCAGGTCGTCGGTCAGCCGGTCGGCGTAGGCGGTGATGCGCATCATCCACTGCGACAGGTTGCGCTGGAAGACGGGCATGTCGCCGCGCTCGGTCAGGCCTTCGTTGGTGACCTCCTCGTTGGCCACCACCGTGCCCAGACCCGGGGCCCAGTTGACCGGGACCTTCTTCTTGTACGCCAGCCGCCGGCTGTCGACCGCCTCACGACGCTCGGCGTCGGACAGGTCGGCCCAGGGGCGCCCGTCCGGCGTGCGGACGCTGCCCGCCTCGTACGCCGCGACCAGGTCGTCGATCGGCCGGGCGCGACCGGCCTGCTCGTCGTACCAGGCGTTGTAGATCTGCAGGAAGATCCACTGGGTCCAGCGGTAGAACTCCGGGTCGATCGTCGCGACCCGGCGACGACGGTCGTACGACAGCCCCAGCTGCCGCAGCTGCCGGGTGAAGGTGACGATGTTGTCCTCGGTCGTCTTGCGCGGGTGCTGGCCGGTCTGCACCGCGTGCTGCTCGGCCGGCAGCCCGAACGCGTCGAAGCCCTGGGTGTAGAGGACGTTCTTGCCCTGGGTGCGCTGGAACCGCGCGTAGACGTCGGTAGCGACGAAGGGCAGCGGGTGACCGACGTGCAGACCCGCCCCGCTGGGGTAGGGGAACATGTCCTGCACCATGAACTTCGGGCGGCCGCCGACCTTGTTGGGCTCGGCCCACGGACCCGCGGGGTTGGGCGCCTCGAACGTGCGCTCCTCCTCCCAGCGGTCCTGCCAGCGCCGCTCGATCTCCCCGGCCAGCGCGGCCGTGTAGCGGTGGGGGTGCTCCTGCTCAGTCATGTCTTCCTCGGATCGAGCTCGTGTGGCGGTCGGGGCGCGGACTCGCGAACACAAAGAAACCCCTCACTCAGGAGGGGTCAGCCGCGTTGAGGTCCGTGTGGGTCAACGCGGCCGGCTAAGAAGGAGCAGTCGCTGCATGGCGAGGATGATATCGCACCGTGGACGGCAGGCCGCGGGGACGAAGACGGCCGCCGCCCTCGCGGGCGGCGGCCGTCGTCGGTGTCAGTGCTCGAGGCTCACAGGCTCGAGAACTTCTTGGCCATCGCCGCCTTCTTGTTGGCGGCCTGGTTCTTGTGGATGACGCCCTTGGTGACGGCCTTGTCCAGCTTGCGCGAGGCGTCGCGCAGAGCCGTCTCGGCGGCGGACTTGTCACCGGAGGCGGCAGCCTCGCGGAACTTGCGGACCCAGGTACGCAGCTCGGACTTGTGCGCCTTGTTGCGCTCGGTACGCGCAGCGTTGGTCTTGATCCGCTTCATCTGCGACTTGATGTTTGCCACGAAAACTCTCTCTTGGTCGGAGCTGATCTGTCATGAGGGCGACAGACGCGGCTCGGGATGGGGCGTGGGGACACCCGGCGTTGAACCGCGCTGAGGTGGTGCTGTCGTGCGCGCACGACCAGAGCGCGCACGCAAGGGAGAAATCTACCAGTGCAGCACGTCGCGACCAAAACGCGGGAACCGCGCTATGTCGCGCCTCCTGCCCGCTGGCGGGTGATCTCCAGGACGGCTCGCTCGACGGCGTACACCGGGTCGCGGCCGCCGCCCTTGACGTCGAAGTCGGCGGCCGCGACCGCCTGGATGGCACGGCCGAGCCGGTCGCCGTCCCAGCCGCGGGCCGCGGCGCGCGCGCGGTCGACCTGCCAGGGCGCCATGCCCAGCTGCTTGGCCAGGTCCGCGGAACGACCGCGACCTGCGGAGGCGACGCGCGCCACCTGACGCAGCTGGGAGGCGAGGACGGCGACGATCGGCACCGGGTCCAGCCCGGTCGCCAGGGCGTGCCGCAGCAGCCGTAGGGCCTCCGCGGCCTCACCGGCCACCGCCGCGTCGGCGACCCGGAAGCCGGTCGCCTCGACCTTGCCGCCGTGGTACCGCTCCACCGTCGCCGCGTCGATCACGCCCGTCGTGTCGTCGACGAGCTGCTGGCAGGCCTGCGCGAGCTCGCGCAGGTCCTTGCCGACCGCCTCCAGCAGGGCGCGCACCGCCTCGGGTGCGACCTTGCGACCCTTGCTGCGGAACTCGTTCGTGACGAACGCGGTCTTGTCGCGGTCGGACTTGATCGCGGGCGCCTCGATGATCCGGACCTTGGCCTTCTTCAGGGCGTCCAGCGCCTTCTTGCCACGGGTACCGGACTTGTGGGTCACCACCAGCACCGCGTCGCTGCCCTGCGCCACGATCGCGACCAGGTCCTCGATCAGCGCGTCGTTGCCCTCGTCCAGGTCGCGGACCACGACGGCCTTGCGACCTCCGAACAGGCTGGGGCTGGTGTGGACGTGCAGCGAGCCCGGCTCGTACAGGCTCCCCTCGAGGCGGACGACCTCGACGTCGGGCTCCTCCTCGCGGATCGCCTCGAGCGTGCTCGCCAGCGCGCGCTCGGCGATGACCTGCTCGGGGCCGGAGATCAGGACGTACGAGGGGACGCTCACGGACCAAGAGTGCCAGCCGCCACCGACGTGCCCGGGTCGGCCACCGGCATCCGTCCGGTCGGGCGGGGCCACAATCGGCGGATGGATCTCTCCGAGGTGACCCGGCGCGCGACCGACGTCGCGGCGCTCTACGACCGGCTCAACGAGCAGCAGCGCGGCCGGACCTGGACGACCGACGACTACATGCTCGGGTTCGTGGGCGACGTCGGCGACCTCGCCAAGCTCGTGATGGCGCACTCCGGCACCCGCGACGCGGACGACGTGCGGGAGCAGCTGGGACACGAGCTGGCGGACTGCCTCTACTCGGTCGCCGTCCTCGCGCACCGCACGGGGGTCGACCTCGCCGCGGAGTTCGACCGGTGCATGAACCTGCTGACCGGGTACGTCGGGCAGCAGCTCGACGGACCCTCGGCCGCCGCCCCGGCGCCGTAGGGAGCGGCGCTCGGGGGCGACGCGCGCTCAGGCCGGGTCGGCCTCGAGGACGAGACCGAGCTGCGCGGCGCGTCCGGCGACCTCGTCCTGCGGACGGTCGAGGTGATCGGCCAGCTCTCCTGCGGTCAGGCCCATGTCGGCGGCGTCCCTCAGCTCCTCGTCGTCCTCGGCGCTCCACCCGGCATGCGCCGCGTCGGGCTCGACAGGAGGTGCTGTCGACGCAGGCTCCGGCGCGACCTCGAGCATCACGGGCTCCGGCTCCGGCTCCGGCTCCGGCTCGGGCGCCGGTGCCTTCGGTGTCGTGGCGGCCGGCTCGGGCGCCGGCGCCATCCGCGCGTCGTCCCGGGCACCCGTCACGCCGCGCAGCGCGGGCGTGGCGACAGGCAGCACCGGCGGCGCGGTCTCGTCCAGCCGCTTGAGCGCCTGGAGCACCAGGGCGCGATCGCTGGTGGGCCAGAACGGCGGGAGCGAGCGCTGCAGGAACCCGGCGTACCGCGCGGTGATCATCCGCGAGTCCAGGAACGCGACGACGCCGCGGTCGTCCGAGCGTCGGACCAGCCGGCCCGCTCCCTGGGCGAGGCGCAGCGCGGCGTGCGTCGCCGACACGGCCATGAAGCCGTTGCCACCCATCCGGGCGATCGCCTGCGACCGGGCCGAGGCCAGCGGGTCGTCCGGTCGAGGGAACGGGATGCGGTCGATGATGACCAGCTGGCACGCCGACCCGGGGACGTCGACCCCCTGCCACAGCGACATCGTCCCGAACAGGCATGTCCGGGCGTCGCCGGCGAACTGCCGTACCAGCGTTGCCGTCTGGTCGTCGCCCTGGCACAGCACGGGGATGTCCGCACCGAAGCGACGCCGCATCTCCTCGGCCGCAGCCTTCGCGGAGCGCGTGGAGGAGAACAGCCCCAGGGTGCGACCGCCGGCGGCCCGCACGAGCGCCTCGATCTCGTCGAGCGCGGCCGGCGACGTACCGTCTCTGCCCGGCGCGGGCAGGTGCTGGGCGACGTAGGCGATCGCCTGGCTCGGGTAGTCGAACGGCGACCCGACGTCCAGGCCGTTCCAGCGGGGGCCGCCCTCGCCGCGGAGCCCGAGCTGACCGGCGATCGCGTCGAAGGAGCCACCGAGCTCCAGGGTGGCCGAGGTCATGACGACCGAGCGCTCGCCGAAGATCTTGTCCCGCAGGAGCATCGCGACGCTCATCGGGGCCACCCGGAGCACCTGACCGCGCCGAGGGTCCGAGGAGACCCACACGACGTCCAGCTCACGGTCCTCCAGGACCCGCTCGGCGTTGTCGAACACCTCGTCGACCGCCGCGCGCGCCATCTGACGGGCGCCGTCGTTCTCGGCCGGGCTCGACGGCTTGATCTGCGACTGCACGTCACGGGCGGCGTCGCGCACCCGCGAGAGCGCGAGCGCGAGGTTGTCCGGCAGGCCGGTGAGACGGCCCTCGGCGACGCCCTCCAGGATCTGCCCGAGGAAGTCCCCGGCGTCGACCAGCGTGGCCGTGTCGCCAAGCCTGCCAACTCTTTTCGCGGCCGCGCTGATCATGCCGGGCGTGATCTCGTCGGTGATCGTCGAGGTCACGCGGTCGACGAGCTCGTGCGCCTCGTCGATGACCAGGAGGTCGTGCTCCGGCAGCATCTGGCGACCCTCGAAGGAGTCGATCGCCATGAAGGAGTGGTTGGTGACGACGACGTCGACGTCCTTGGCCGCCGCGCGTGCCAGCTCGACGAAGCACTCCCCCACCATCGGACAACGCTGACCGAGACACTCCTGCGCCGAGACCGACACCTGCCGCCAGGCGCGCTCGGACACGCCGGGCACCAGCTCGTCCCGGTCGCCGGACTCGGTCTCCTCGCCCCACTCGCGCAGCCGGAGGATCTCCTGCCCCAGGCGCCCGGCCGCCTTGTCGACCTCGCCGATGCCGAGCAACCCCTCCTCCTCGTCGTCGGGGTAGCCGCCGGAGAGCTTGTTCTTGCACAGGTAGTTGCGCCGGCCCTTCACCAGGGCGTAGCGAGGGCGCCGGCCCAGCTGCTCGGTGAGCGCGTCGGCGAGCCGCGGCATGTCGCGGTCGATCACCTGCGCCTGGAGCGCCAGCGTCGCGGTCGCGACGACCGCCGGCTTCCCCACCTCGAACGCGTGCCGGACGGCGGGGACGAGATACGCGAGTGACTTACCGGTGCCGGTACCCGCCTGGACCAGCAGGTGCTCGCCCGACTCGACCGCCGCCTCGACCGCCTGCGCCATCGCCGTCTGACCGGGGCGCTCGGAGCCGCCGACGCCGGTGACCGCGGAGTGCAGGAGTGAATCGAGAGTGGGAGCAGAGGGCATTGCCTCAGCCTAGAGGCGGCCCGCCGGAGCGACCTCGGCAACGGCTCCGCTGTGGACGGCGCGACTGCCCGTCGGCCCGGTCTGGACACGGGGATCGGGCAGGCCCTACTGTCCGTGTTGCCAGCGCGTTCACAGTGAATGCGGCTCGTTGTCGCCGACCGGCAACGTACCGCGTGAGCGATGCTGGCGTGCCGCCGGACCGGCGCGCACCACATTCATCAGCAGGGGGAAGTTCCGCATGCCTTCGTTCCGCACGCTCCTCGCCGCGCTCGTGTCCGCGGTCGCGTTCCTCGTCCCGGCGGGCGCCGCCTCGGCGGCCACCGACCACCCGGTGGCCGCCGCCGCGACGCACACCCAGACCATCTCCTACGAGCGCTGGATCGTCGTCATCGACACCGACGGCATGTCCGACTACGAGGTCGCCCGCACCGAGGTGCAGCTCGGCCGCCTCGGTCAGCAGGCGGGCCTGTCGGTCGTCCAGTGGCACCTGGGCATCGGCGGCGTGGTGGTGGAGGGCTCGGCCCGGACCGTCATCACGACCTACCGCTACGCCAACCACGTCAAGTACATCGAGCCGGACAGTGTGATGCACACGAGCTGACCGACTCCACGGAGCAGGCAGCGCTCCGGTCGTCCCTGGGGGCGCGACCGGGGCGCTGTCACACGACGTACGCGGCGAGCTCGGACTGCAGGGTCGGCATCACCTTGGCGTGGACCCGGGTGCCCTCGCCCTCGTGCTCCGTGCTCAGCACCTCGCCCTCGTCGTGCAGCCGGCTGAGCAGGTCGCCCCGGTCGTACGGCAGCAGCACCTCCACCCGGATGTCCGGGCGCGGGAGCTCGGCCGCGACGAGGTCGCGCAGCTCCCGGATCCCGGCGCCGGTGCGGGCCGAGACCGCGATGCTGTGCTTCTCCGACCTCAGCAGCCGGTCGATGACGTGCTGCTCGGCGAGGTCCGCCTTGTTGACGACGATGACCTCCTTGACCTGGTCACCGCCGACCTCGGCGAGCACCTCGCGGACCGCGCTGATCTGGCCCTCCGGGTCGGGGTGGCTGCCGTCGACGACGTGCAGCACGAGGTCGGCATCGGACACCTCCTCCAGCGTCGAGCGGAACGCCTCGACGAGCTGGTGCGGGAGGTTGGCGACGAAGCCCACCGTGTCGGCCAGGGTGTAGACCCGGCCGTCGTCGGTCTGCGACCGGCGGACCGTGGGGTCCAGGGTCGCGAACAGCTGGTTCTGCACCAGGACGCCGGCGCCGGTGAGCCGGTTGAGCAGCGAGGACTTGCCCGCGTTGGTGTAGCCCGCGATCGCGACACTCGGCACGTGGTGCACCTTGCGGCTGTGCCGCTTGGTGTCGCGCGAGGTCTTCATCTGCGCGATCTCCTTGCGCAGCTTGGCCATCCGGCTGTTGATCCGGCGCCGGTCGAGCTCGATCTTGGTCTCACCCGGACCACGTGAGCCCATGCCCTGACCGCCCGCGGCCTGACCACCGGCCTGCCGGGACATCGACTCACCCCAGCCACGCAGGCGCGGCAGGAGGTAGCTCAGCTGGGCCAGCTCGACCTGCGCCTTGCCCTCCTTGGACTTGGCGTGCTGGGCGAAGATGTCCAGGATCAGCGCCGTGCGGTCGATGACCTTGACCTTGACGACGTCCTCGAGCGCACGTCGCTGGCTCGGCGCCAGCTCGGTGTCGGCGATGACCGTGTCGGCACCCTCGGAGAGCACGACGTCGCGCAGCTCCTGCGCCTTGCCGGCGCCCAACCACGTCCCGGGATCGGGGCGGCTGCGGCGCTGCAGGACGCCGGCGAGCACCGTCGATCCGGCGGTCTCGGCCAGCGCGGACAGCTCACGCAGGGAGTTCTCGGCGTCCTCGGCGGTCCCCTCGGACCAGACGCCGGCCAGGACCACGCGCTCGAGGCGCAGCTGGCGGTACTCGACCTCGGTGATGTCCTCGAGCTCGGTCGAGAGGCCCTCGACGCGACGCAGGGCCGCGCGGTCGGCGCGCTCCAGCTGCTCGCCGTCGTAGTCGTCGAGCGCGAAGCCCGACTCGTCGTAGCGGGGGTCGAGGTCGTCGGCCTCGGACAGTGCCTCGGCCCGGGAACTCAGCAGATCGTCTCGTGCAGTCATGTTCTCCCTAGAGTTTCATGAGAGAACGTGGCCGGCGAGCCGTTTATGCCGCCCGACGCGTCGAGATCCGCGTCAGGAGATGCCGAAGTCCTGCACCCAGGACCCTCCGCCGTACCCGCTCCCCACGGACCCGGCGTCGTAGCCGACGCCGATGCGGTTGTACGCGCAGTTGACGATGTTCATCCGGTGACCGGGGCTCTGCATCCAGGACCGCACCACGGCCTCGGCGGTCGGCTGGCCCGCCGCGATGTTCTCGGCCGTGGCGAAACCTCCGTACCCCGCCCGGCTCGTCCGGTCGGAGAAGCTGGAGCCGTCGGCGCCGGTGTGGCTGAAGTAGTGGCGGCGCACCATGTCGGAGGCGTGGTCGTCCGCCGCCCGCGTCAGCGCGGAGTCGACCTTCAGCGGGCGGCAGCCGACCTTGGACCGCTCGATGTTCGTGAGTCGTACGACCTCGCCGGCGGCGTCGGACCGCGGCGCCGGGGCCGGCGGCCTGGATGCGCTGGGACTCGGTGTCTGCGACGAGCGTGAGGCCGTGGACGTCGGGCTCGCGGTCCGCCGCGTCGAGGTCGAGGTCGACGAGGTCGACCGGGAGGCCGTCACGGCCCTGGCCCGCTCGACGGCTGGCATGGTCGGCGCCGTGAGGGCGGACGAGGACACCGTCGTCGGGGTCGGGGTGGCGCCGGTCGCGGCGGCCGAGCTCGACTGGGCGCCCGAGCCGAGGATGGCCGGGCCCAGCAAGCCCGACCCGTTCGAGGACTCGGCCGCGGTCCGCTCCTCACCGGGTACTCCGGTCCAGTGGACGTACGCCGCCGCGGAGCCGAGGACCGCCGTCACCGCCACCACGAGGCCGACAGTGGCCGACCTCCGCCGGGGAGCCGGACGATCGTCCTCGTCGTACCGTGCTGCCCGGCGTTCGCCCATGTTCGTTCCGACCTCGTTCGTCTCGATCCCTGATGGCAGCCGACCACCCTAGCGGTCGCCACCACCCGTTCGCGGGGAAGTCGACCGACGGATCGGTGTCGGGTCGATCACTCCGGCTGCAGGTCCCTCGACCAGAGCACGGAACCGGTGATGTCGCGCAGTCCCGCGGTCAGCAGACCGTCCTCCGCGATCGCGACGTGACCGAAGAAGTGGGCGCTCCCGGACCGGGGTGACTGGTTCGCGTACGCGGCGCCCTTGGCGAAGACGACCTGCGGGCCGAACGTCGCATCCATCACGCCCGGGGAGAACGCGCCGGCCGAGATCGGTCCGGCGACCAGCTCCCAGAACGGCGTGAAGTCGGTGAACGCCGCGCGCGAGGGGTCGTAGTGGTGGGCGGCGGTGTAGTGCACGTCGGCCGTCACCCACAGGACGTTGCGGACGTCGTGCCGCTTGATCTGCTGGAGCAGGTGCGCGATCTCCAGCTCGCGGCCCAGGGGCTTGCCGGGGTCGCGGTTGGCGACGCTCTCCTGCGCCACCGGTCCGTCGGGGACGATCACCCCGAGCGGGAGGTCGGCGGCGATGACCTTCCAGGTGGCCCGCGAGCGGCGCAGCTCCCGGATCAGCCAGTCCGTCTGCTCGCGGCCGAGGATGGCGGTGCGGTAGGGCTCGGTGCCCGCGGTGTTCGGGCTCTTGAAGGTGCGCATGTCCAGGCAGAAGACGTCCAGGTGGCGGCCGCGGGCCACCTTCCGGTAGATGCGGTTGCGCCCGTCGGAGGTACGCCGGCCGCGGGCGTCGTCGTCGCCGATCGGCTGCCACTCCCGCCACGCCTGCTTGGCCCGGGCGGCGAGGACGTCGACCCGGCGCTCGGTGTAGCGGGAGTCGTCCAGCACCTCGCCGGGGTACCAGTTGTTGAGGGTCTCGTGGTCGTCCCACTGCGCGAGGACCGGCACGTCCGCGTACATCGCACGGATGTTGGCGTCCATCATGTTGTAGCGGTGGCGCCCGCGGAACTGGCCGAGTGTCTGGGCGACCTCGGTCACCTCGGGGATGACGACGTTGCGCCAGACCTGGCCGTCGGGTTCGGTGACGGACGCACTGATCGGGTTGTCCGCGTACACCGTGTCGCCGGAGTGGATGAAGAAGTCCGGGCGCAGCGCGTGCATCGTGCGGTACCCGACCATCCCGCCCAGGTCGGGGTTGATGCCCCAGCCCTGGCCGGCGGTGTCCCCGGTCCAGACGAAGCTCTGCCGACCCGAGGACGGCGCCGTCCGCAGGTGCGCGACGCCCTCCTCGCCGAGGTGACCGTCCTGCCCCTCGAAGGCGAGGCGCACGTCGTACTCGGCGCCGGGTCGCAGCCCGTGCAGCGTGATCTTCGCGGTGTGGTCGGTGTCCGGCGTCGCCCACGGCCCCCGGATCACCCGCCGCGAGCGGCCGGACCCCACCTGCGCCACCAGCCGGCCGACCCGGTCCGTACGGGCCCACACGACGCCGCCGCTCGTCGTGACGTCGCCGGACATCACCCCGTGGGTGAGCGCCGGGCGCCCGGAGACCACGAGCGGCGCCGCGACCGCCCGGCGGGTGCTCAGACCGAGGGTGCCGGCGCTCGCGAGCGCACCGCCGAGGACCGTCCTGCGCGTCAGATGTGCCATGCGGTGAGCCTGGTCGGCACGGGTTGCGAACGAGGGTGACGGCCGTGGCCGACGGGTGAACGTCGCGCCAGGATCGTGCCCGTCACAGCCAGCCGTGCTCCTGCGCTGCGTGCGCGGCCTCGATGCGGTTGCGGGTGCCGGTCTTGGCGATCGCGGCGGACAGGTAGTTGCGCACGGTGCTCTCCGACAGGTGGAGCGTTCCGGCGATGTCGGCGACCGTACGGCCGTCGGTCGCCGCGGTGAGGACGTCCCGCTCGCGCTCGGTGAGCGGGTTCGCCCCGGTTCGGAGCGCGGCCGCTGCGAGCTCGGGGTCGATGACCACCTCGCCGGCGTGCACCCGCCGGATCGCGGCGGCGAGCTCCTCCACCGGGCGGTCCTTGACCAGGAAGGCGCGGACGCCGACCTCCATCGCCTGCCGCAGGTAGCCCGGCCGGCCGAAGGTCGTGACGATCACGACCTTGCACCCGGGCAGCTGCTCGGCGAGGTCGGCCGCGGCGTCGAGGCCGTTGCGTCCGGGGAGCTCGATGTCCAGGACCGCGACCTTCGGCCGGTGTCGGAGCGCGGCGGGGAGGATGCGGTCGCCGGTGCCGACCTCCGCGACCACCTCGATGTCCTCCTCGAGACCGAGCAGCAGGCTGAGCGCGCCCCGCATCATCGCCTGGTCCTCGGCGAGCAGCACGGTGATCACGCTCATCGCGTCTCCGCCCGGTCGGCGGGCAACGTCACCTCGACGCGAAAGCCGTTGAAGTCGCTGGTCGTTCGCAAGGTCCCCCTCGCGGAGGACGCCCGCTCGCGCGCGCCCGTCAGACCGTGACCATCGCCATCCGCGGACCCGCGCCCGTCGTCCGCCACGGTCATCGTGACCGCGTCGTCCGTACGGCATACCGCCACGCTGCACCGGGAGGCCTGCGCGTGCCGGACGACGTTGGTGGTGGCCTCGCGCAGGACCCAGACCAGGACGTCCGCCACCGCCGGGTCCAAGTCGTCGGTGTGGCCGCGCACGTCCAGCGCGACGCCGGCGGCGGCGAGCGCGACGTGGGCCGAGGTGACCTCCTCCTGCCAGGTCGTGCGGCGGTACCCGCCCACGGTGTCGCGGACCTCCGCCAGCGCCGACCGTCCGATCGCCTCGATGTCGCTCGCGTGGGCGGCTGCGGCCTCGGGGTCACGCAGCGCGATCCGTCGGACGGCCTCCGCCTTCACGACGACGATCGACAGCGTGTGGCCGAGGACGTCGTGCAGGTCCCGCGCGAAGCGCAGCCGCTCGCGCGACACGGCGGCGCTGGCGAGCTCCTCCCGCGTGCGGGAGAGCTCGTGGACGGCGGTGAAGAGCCAGTAGACGAGGTAGGCGGCGATCCCGGCGAGGAAGCAGTTGAGCCCGAGGATCCAGGCCGTTCCCCAGTCACCGCCGCCGAGCCCGCTGGACAGCACGGCGGCCGCGGTCACTGCGGCCACCAGCACCGGTGCCGTGCCGACGTCCAGTCCGGTGCCCGCCTCGATGGCGACGAGGACGAGCAGCGTGCGCCAGTCGTCGCCCCAGGCCCCGGCCGCCGCGACGGTCAGGGCGGCGAGGGCGACCACGACCGGAACTCCGACCACGCGCCGTACGGACTCGCCGCGGCCGGCGGGCAGCACCGTGACGAAGAACCCGGCGACGTGCACCAGCAGGATCAGCGCGCCCAGGACGGAGCGCCGCGCCAGCGTGTCCGAGACCGGCGCGATGGCGCTGATGACCAGCCACGGCAGCACCGGCCACGGACCGACGCCGTCGCGTGCCCAGCGCAGCATCGGCGCCGGCAGCACCGAGACGTCCCGTCGCTCGGTGAACCGGGCCGGTGGCACGACCCGCGCGACGGCGTCGGTCGGCGGCCGGCCGGGATCCATGGGCGTCACGCTACTCATCGCCGCGTCGTCCGTGCCGTCTCAGCCGACCCGTCCGCAGGAGGCCGCGGCTCGCGCGTCGGTCCGTCGGCCGTTCGCTCGGTGCCGGGACGAAGACCCACCATGAGGGTGACCCCGACCAGGACGTGCAGGACCGCCAGCGAGACCTGGGTGGCCGTGGTCGTGCCGGCGAGGGGGCCCAGCACCAGGGACAGCAGGAGCGCCGCCCAGCAGAGCAGCCACCAGGCGCGCCGCCCACCACGGCGCCGCAGCAGCAGTGCTCGCGCGACGACCGCTGCAACACCCGACACCAGTGCGGCGAGCACGACGCTCACGACACCGACGGCTCGTACGGTGCCGCTCGTCTCCACCCGCAGCGGCACGTCGAGACCACGCTCGACCGCCCATCCCAGGACACCCGCACCGGTGGCCACCGCCACCACACCCGCTGACCTCATGACGTCCTGCCTCTCTCGTGCGCTCTGGTGCGCTCTCGTCGATGGCGTCGACGCTAGGGAGACGAGCGCGCCGGAGGCAGGGCCGTCGATTCGCGGTCGCGCGGGACAAATGTCCCGCCGGGATACGCTGCGACGCGATGTCCGAGGAGCAGCACGACCACTACTTCACCGCCCGACCGGCGAGTGCGGACGAACGACGCACCATCACGGTCCCGATCGCCGGGCGCTCTCGCACCGTCGAGGTGGCCCGCGGTGTGTTCTCGCCGGACCGCATCGACCAGGGCACCAGCGTCCTGCTGCAGCACGCGCCCGCCCCGCCACCGACCGGAACCTTCCTGGACCTGGGCTGCGGCTGGGGTCCGGTCGCGCTCACCCTCGCGCTGCGCTCACCGGACGCGACGGTCTGGGCCGTCGACGTGAACGAGCGCGCCCTGGATCTCACGCGCAGGAACGCAGAAGCGCTGGGTGCCAACGGCATTCACGCCTCGACCGCGGCCGAGGTGCCGTCGGCGACGACGTACGACCTGATCTGGTCCAACCCCCCGATCCGGGTCGGCAAGGCGGTGCTGCACGAGCTGCTGCGGACGTGGTTGCCGCGCCTCGCGCCCGGCGGCGTCGCTCACCTCGTGGTGCAGCGCAACCTCGGCTCGGACTCGCTGCAGCGGTGGTTGGCCGACGAGCTCGGCGACGCGTACGAGGTGTCCCGACTGACCAGCGTCAAGGGCTTCCGGATCCTCCAGGTGCGCCGCCGCCCCTGAGCGCGACGCGCCCGGCCGCCCGGGTCCGGTCAGGCAGGGAGCTCGACGGTGCCCGACGCGACGAGCTCGGCGGGCCCGGACAGCGCGACCGTCCGGTCGCCGATGTGGACGCCCAGCCGGCCACCGGGCACGTCGACCAGCCAGTCGAGCTGGTCCGCCGGCCGCCCGGCCCAGCACCAGATGGCCAGCGCGGCCGCCGCCGCGCCGGTGCCGCACGACTCCGTCTCGCCCACGCCGCGCTCGTGGACCCGCATCGCGATGTGCCCGGGACCGACGGCGCGGACCAGCTCGACGTTGGTGCCCTCCCCGGGAAGCGGCTCGACCAGGGGCGCGCGGGTGAGGTCCAGCTCGTCCAGGCCGACCTCCGGAGGAACGACCACGACGGTGTGCGGGTTGCCGAGGTCCAGGCTCAGCCCGGGCATCGGCGCGGGCGCCCCGGCGACCTGGACGAGGGCGTCGCCCCCGCGCTCCACGGCAGCTGCACCGCCGACGAGCTGCCAGCCGCCCAGATCGACCGCGTAGCCGCTGGGCACGACCTCGATCCGCCGGACGCCCGCGCGCGTCCCGATGTCGAAGGTCGACTCCTCCACCAGGCCGTTCGCCCGCAGGTACTCGGCGAACACCCGGGTGCCGTTGCCGCACATCTCGGCGACCGAGCCGTCGGCGTTGCGGTAGTCCATGAACCACAGGCCGGGGTCGGTGCCGGCGGGTGCGTCCTCGACGGCTCCCGCGCGAACGACGCGGATCGTCCCGTCCCCGCCGATGCCGCCCCGCCGGTCGCACAGGAAGCGGACGTCCTCGGCACCCAGCGACAGCTCCCCGTCCAGATCCGGGACGAGGACGAAGTCGTTGCGGGTGCCGTGGCCCTTGACGAAAGCGATGGTGGTCACGGCGTCATGGTGTCAGAGGCGTCGGGGCGCCGATCGCGGCGAGGGCCCGGTCGAGGAGGTCCGGCGCGTCGTAGGGCAACCACACGACGCGTGGCTCGGGGCGGAACCACGCCTCCTGGCGTCGGACCAGCCGACGGGTGGCAAGGACGGTCTGCTCCTTGGCCTCGTGCTCCGGCAGGGCGCCGTCCAGCTGACCGAGCGCCTGGGCGTACCCGATCGCCCTGCTGGCCGTCCGTCCCCGGCGCAGGCCCAGCGGCTCGAGTCCGCGGACCTCCTCCAGCAGCCCGTCCGCCCACATGCGGTCGACGCGGACGGCCACGCGCTCGTGCAGCTCGTGCCGTGGAGCCCGCAGCCCGAGCATCACTGTGGGACGCAGGAACTCGCGGCGCGGCATCGTCGAGCTGAACGGTCGTCCGGTGAGCTCGATGACCTCCAGCGCGCGGACCGTGCGGCGCCCGTTGCCCGGCAGGATGCCCCGGGCCGCCTCCGGGTCGCGCTCGGACAGCTCGCGGTGCAGCGCGTGGGCACCGCGCTCCTCCAGGGCGGCCTCCCAGCGGGCGCGGACGTCCGGGTCGGTGGGCGGGATCTCCAGCACGTCGAGGGCGGCGCGGACGTACAGGCCCGACCCGCCGACGACCAGCGGCACCCGCCCCCGCGCGAGCACCGCCTCGATGTCGAGGCGCGAACCTGCCTGGTACGCGGCGACAGTCGACTCCTGCGTGACGTCGAGCACGTCCAGCTGGTGGTGCGGCACACCGCGCCGCTGGTCCGCCGGAACCTTCGCCGTCCCGATGTCCATGCCGCGGTACAGCTGGGAGGCGTCGGCGTTGACCACCTCACCGCCGAGCCGTTCGGCCAGCGCGATGCCGAGGTCGGACTTGCCCGTCGCCGTCGGTCCCACGACCGCGACGACGCGGCCGTTCATCGTTTCGCGCGCACTCATCGCGGATATCGTCTCAGCCGGTGCGACCCGCAGACCCATCCGGACGTCGCGACGCTCCGAACTCCCCCCGATGCCGGCCTTCGACCCCCCAGGAGACTCGATGACGGGACGACCCCGTGCTGCTGTGATCGGGAGCGGGGTGTCCGGGCTGGTCGCCGCGCACGTGCTCGGCCGGACCCACGACGTCACGCTCTACGAGGCGGACGAGCGCGCCGGCGGGCATGCGCACACCCACGAGATCACCCTCGAGGGGCAGCGCCTCTTCGTCGACAGCGGCTTCATCGTCCACAACGAACGGACGTACCCGACCCTGCTGCGGCTGTTCGCCGAGCTGGACGTCGCGACCCAGGACACCGACATGTCGATGTCGGTCCGGCACGACGCCGACGGGGTGCAGTACGCCGGAGGGCGCGGCCTGTCCGGCATCCTCGCCGACCCACGCACCGTCGGCCGCCCGGCGTACCTGCGGATGCTGCGAGACGTCCGCCGCTTCCACCGCTCGGCCCGTCTCCTGCTCGACCGGTCACCGGGAGCCGAGGACGTCTCCCTCGGCGACTGGCTGGAGCCGCAGGGGTTCAGCGACGCGTTCGTCGAGTGGTTCGTGCGTCCGCTCGTGGCCGCGGTGTGGTCCTGCGACCCGGACCGCTCGCTGGAGTACCCCGCGCGCTCGCTGCTGACGTTCCTGGACCACCACGGCATGCTCAGCGTCACCGGATCCCCCACCTGGCGCACGGTCGTCGGCGGCTCGCGGGCATACGTCGACCGCGTGCTCGCGGGGGTGCACACCGTACGGCTCGGCTGCCCGGTCACCGGCGTGGAGCGAGCTGCGTCGGGGGCCTCGGTCACGGCAGCGGACGGCACCGTCCAGGAGTACGACGGCGTCGTCGTGGCCACGCATCCCCACCAGGCGCTGGCCCTCCTCCGGACCCCGACCCCCACCGAGCGCGCCGTCCTGGGCGCGATCTCCTACTCCGTCAACCAGGCTCAGCTGCACACCGACGCCACGGTCCTTCCGACCCGGCGCTGGGCACGGGCGTCGTGGAACTACCGCATCCCGACCGACCCGACGACCGGGGTCCTGGTGACCTACGACCTCACCCGGCTCATGCGACTTCCCACGCCGGGCGGCCAGCGAGTCCTGGTGACGCTCAACGGTTCCGGGCGTGTCGACAAACGAGCGGTTCTCGCCGAGATGGCCTACGAGCACCCGCTCTACACGACCGACTCCCTCGCCGCCCAGCGTCGCCTGCCCGAGCTGTCCGACCGGCGCGTCGCGTTCGCGGGGGCGTACCACGGCTGGGGCTTCCACGAGGACGGGGCGCTGGCGGGGCTGCGCGCGGCCGAGGCCCTCGGAGGCCGATGGTGAGACCGCGACTCATGCTGACCCAGGTGCGCCACACCCGCACCGCACCACTGCACAACGACTTCACGTACGACGGGTGCGCCTGGCTGCTCGACGTGTCACGTTCGCGTGAGATCCCCTGGTGGGCAAAGCCGTTCGTCACGTTCCGGGCGGCCGACCACCTGGGAGACCCCGCGTCCACCTGGGTGCAGAACCTCGAGCACTTCCTCGGCACGCACGACGTGGACCTGCGGGGTGGCAAGGTGCTCGCGCTCACCGGAGCGCGCAGCCTCGGCCACGCGTTCGACCCGCTCACGCTCTACTGGTGCTGGGACGCCGCCCACCGGCTCGTCGGGGTCGTGGCCGAGGTCCGCAACACCTACGGCGAGCGCCACGCCTATCTCGTCGAGCCCGACCGGCGCGGCACCGCCACCACCGAGAAGGCGCTCTACGTCTCGCCGTTCAACGACCAGCACGGCTCGTACACCATGTCGGTCCCCGTTCCAGGCGAGGCCGTCGACGTCCGCATCACGCTCCATCGCGACGGGCACCCGCCCTTCGTCACCCGATGGACCGGCCGGCCGGCCGGCCCACGCGACGCGCTGCGCGTCGCAGTCCGGTTGCCGCTCGCGCCGCACCTGGTGAGCGCCCGCATCCGGGTGCAGGGCATCCGGTTGTGGCTTCGCCGTCTCCCCGTCCAGCCCCGTCCGCGTCATCAGCGCCAGGAGGCCGTATGACCACCCTCTCCCCCGCCGTCCCCCGTGTCCTGGTCGACCCCGAGCGGTGGCCGGACGTCGCGCAGGTCCCCCCGGGTGTGCGCGCCCGGACGGCGGCCGCCGTGACCCGCGGTCTCTTCCGTCGCGCCGTCGACCGGCTGGCGGTGCGCGTGGTGCTGCCCGACGGGACGGCGATCGGCGGCGCCCGGGCCGAGCCCGGCGCGCCCACGATGCAGCTGCACGACCTGCGGGCCTTCCTGCGCCGGGTCGGCTCGACCGGCCTCATCGGGTTCGGCGAGTCCTACCTCGCCGGCGAGTGGGACAGCGACGACCTGGCCGAGCTCATCGCGGCGTTCGCGACCGGCGTCGACGCCCTGGTCCCCGCCCCGATGAAGCGGATGCGGTCCTCCTACCTCGCGCGCCAGCCCCGGGCGGACCGGCCCTCACCGGAGAACTCGCGCAGCAACGTGGAGCGGCACTACGACCTGTCCAACGAGATGTTCGCGCTGTTCCTCGACCCGACCATGACCTACTCCAGCGCCCTGCTCGCCGACCCGGCGGAGGACCTGGCCACCGCCCAGCACCGCAAGATCGACCGGATGCTCGACCAGGCGGGGGTACGGGAGGGCACCCGGCTGCTGGAGATCGGAACCGGGTGGGGCGAGCTCGCCCTGCGGGCCGCCGCCCGCGGTGCCCTGGTCGACAGCGTGACGCTCTCGCAGGAGCAGCTGGAGTGGGCGCGGGCCAAGGTCGAGCGCGCCGGCCACGCCGATCGGGTCGACATCGCGCTGCGCGACTACCGCGAGGTCAGCGGCACCTACGACGCCGTCGTGTCGGTGGAGATGATCGAGGCGGTCGGGCTGGACTACCTGGACGAGTACTTCGCCGTGCTGAACCGCTCGCTCGCTCCGGGTGGCCGGGCGGTGGTGCAGGCCATCACCATGCCGCACCGGCGCGCGCTGGAGACCAAGGACGGCTACACCTGGATCCACAAGTACATCTTCCCGGGCGGCGCGCTGCCCTCGACCGACATGCTGACGGAGTCGGCGGCGGCGAGCGGCCTGCGCTGCACCGACGACCTGGCGATGGGCGACAGCTACGCCGCCACCCTCGACCGGTGGGCGAGCACCTTCGGGACCCGCACGGACGACCTGGAGCGGCTGGGCTTCGACGAGGTCTTCCGCCGGATGTGGACCTTCTACCTGCGCTACTCCGAGGGCGGGTTCCGCGCGGGGTACCTGGACGTCCACCAGCTCACCTACCAGCAGGCCGCGGCATGAGCGCCGCCCCCGTCGCGCCGCGGCTCGCCGAGCTCCTCGCACCGCTCGCGGGTGGTGAGCTGCCGGTGCGGATCCGCGCCTGGGACGGCAGCACCGCCGGACCCGCCGGCGTACCCGTCGTGCACCTGCGCAGCCCACAGGCGCTGCGCCGGATGCTCTGGCACCCGGGCGAGCTCGGTGCCGCGCAGGCGTACGTCGCGGGCGAGCTCGCCGTCGACGGGGACCTCGCCGACGGACTGCGGCACCTGTGGGCCCAGGTCCGCGGCCGTGGTCTGACCGCCGTACGGCCCAGCCCGCGTCTGCTCGCCCAGGCGGCGCGGCTGGCCCGTGAGTGGGACGTGCTGGGTGCGCCACCGGCGATGCCGAGCACGCAGATCGCGGTGACCGGCCGGCTGCACTCGATGCGCCGCGACAAGGCGGTGATCCACCACCACTACGACCTGTCCAACGCGTTCTACGCCCTCGTCCTGGACGCCCACCTGGCCTACTCCTGCGCGTACGTCACCGGGGCGGACCTGGACGGCGGGGAGACGTCGACGTACTCCCTGGAGGACGCCCAGCGGGACAAGCTCGACCTGGTCTGCCGCAAGCTCGGGCTCGACGCCGGCCCCGGGATGCGGCTGCTCGACGTCGGCTGCGGCTGGGGCTCGCTCACGCTGCACGCCGCCCAGGCGTACGGCGCCTCGGTCACCGGCATCACGATCTCGCAGCAGCAGAAGGCGTTCATCGAGCAGCGCGTCCGCGAGCGCGGTCTGCAGGACCGGGTCACCGTCCGGCTGCAGGACTACCGCGAGATCGCCGACCCGCCGTACGACGCCGTCGCCTCGCTGGAGATGGGTGAGCACGTCGGCGAGCGCAACTACCCGACCTACGCGGCGACGCTGGCCCGCTGCGTGCGCGCCGACGGGCGGGTGCTGATCCAGCAGATGTCCCGGTCCGGGCGGCGCAACCGCGGCGGCGGCCCGTTCATCGAGGCGTTCATCGCGCCCGACATGACGATGCGCCCGGTCGGCGAGACGGTGAACCACCTCGAGTCGGCCGGCCTGGAGGTGCGCGACGTGCACGCCCTGCGCGAGCACTACGCCTGGACGGTCCGGGCGTGGCAGACCCGGTTCGACCGGAACCGCGAGCGGATCCTGGACCTCGTCGGCGCCGAGGTGGTGCGGGTGTGGGAGCTCTACCTCGCCGGCGGTCTGCTCAGCTTCGAGCAGGGCCGGATGGGAGTGGACCAGATCCTGGCCGTGCGCCGCGGCGACGGCCCGAGCCCCCTGCCGCCGGTCCGACCCACCGGCTGGAGCGTCCCCTACTCCTGATCGACTGTCCTAGGGTCGAGGGCATGGCCGATCCTGCGATCCTGTGGCTGCGACGCGACCTGCGCCTGCACGACCACCCCGCCCTGAACGCCGCCGTCGAGCAGGCCGGTGCCGGTGGCGTGGTCCCCGTGTTCGTGGTCGAGCCCGCCCTGTGGAAGGGCGCGGGCGACGCGCGGCGCGGCTGGCTGGCGCACACCCTGAAGGACCTGTCCGACACCTATGACGGCAGGCTCGTGCTGCGGATGGGCGATCCGGAGAAGGTCGTGCCGGCGCTGGCGCGGGAGGTCGGCGCGAGCAGCGTGCACGTCTCCCGGGAGAGCACCCCGCACGGACGTCGGCGGGACGAGGCCGTCGAGGACGCGCTCGGGGACGTCCCTCTGGTCGCGACCGGGACGCCGTACGCCGTCGCCCCGGGCCGGGTGGTCAAGAACGACGGGACGCCGTACGCCGTCTTCACGCCGTTCTCGCGCGCGTGGCAGGACCACGGCTGGCCCGGCGCCGCGAACCCGCCCAAGAGCCTGCGCTGGGCGACCGCCGACTCCCACAAGACGGCCCAGGACGCGGTCGACAAGGCCGCGAAGGGCGATCCGCTGCTCCCGGTCGGCGAGGCCGCCGCGAGCGAGCGGTGGGAGGACTTCGTCGACGAGGCGATCGCCGCCTACGACACCGACCGCGACCGTCCGGCCGTGGACGGCACCTCCCGGATGTCGGCCTACCTCAAGCTCGGCGTGATCCATCCGCGCACGCTGCTGTCCCGGATCTCGCGGCTGCGGAGCACCGGCGCCTCCACCCTGCGCACCGAGCTGGCCTGGCGCGAGTTCTACGCCGACGTCCTCTACCACCACCCACGCTCGGCGTGGCACGACCTGCGGCCGGCGCTGAAGGGGATGACGTACGACGACCCCGGCGAGCATGTCGAGGCCTGGAAGGAGGGGCGCACCGGGTTCCCGTTCGTGGACGCCGGCATGCGTCAGCTGCTGGAGACCGGCTGGATGCACAACCGGGTCCGGATGGTCACCGCGAGCTTCCTCACCAAGGACCTGCACACCTGGTGGCCGATCGGTGCGCGGCACTTCATGGACCACCTGATCGACGGCGACATCGCCTCCAACAACCACGGCTGGCAGTGGGTCGCCGGCACGGGCACCGACGCCGCCCCGTACTTCCGGGTCTTCAACCCGGTGACGCAGGGCGAGAAGTTCGACCCTCAGGGCGACTACGTCCGGCGGTGGGTCCCCGAGCTGCGCCACCTGGAGGGCAAGAAGGCGCACTCACCCTGGGACCACGAGGCCGGCTACGACGAGGGCTACCCCGAGCGCATCATCGACCACAAGGAGGAGCGCGAGGAGGCGCTGCGCCGGTACGAGTCCGCGCGGGGTTGACCTTCGACCTGGTCGAGGTGGTCGGGTCGCGTCCATGGCGATCCTCACCCACCGCTGCCGCGCCTGCCCCCACCCGGTCGACTGGCACGAGCAACGCCACCGCGGCTACACCGCATGCCCGTGCTGTGTCTCCGGCCGCCCGGAACCGGACCCGCAGCCGGTCGTGCAGGAGACGTTCACCTCGCCGGGCGGAGACCCCGAGCCGCTGTACGTGCCGGGCTCGCCCCGCAACACCGGCTCCATGCACGCCACCCGCACCTGTGACTGCGACCGCTGCCACGCGGCGTACTCGAACCTCCACCGGGCGTGACGGCTGGAGCCGTTCCCACCACGCCGGGCCACCGCATGTGGTGAGGTGCGTCACATGCACTCCACGCTCACGACGATCGGCCTGCCGATCGCGCTCGCCGTCATCATGCTCGGGCTCGGCCTGTCGCTCACCCCGGACGACTTCTCCCGTGCCCTGCGCAGTCGCAAGGCGGTGCTGGTCGCACTTGTCTGTCAGATCGTCGTGCTGCCGGCGGTCGCCTTCGCGCTCGTCGTCCTGTTCGACCTCGAACCCTTCCTCGCGGTCGGGTTCATGCTGCTCGCCGCCTCGCCCGGCGGCACGACGGCCAACCTGTTCAGCCACCTGTTCAGAGGCGACGTCGCCCTCAACGTCACGCTCACGGCGATCAACTCCGTGCTCGCGATCGTCACCCTGCCCGTCATCACCAACCTTGCGCTGGGTCACTTCCTCGACGGCGAGGGCGAGGTCGGGCTCCAGCTCGGCAAGATGCTCTCGGTCTTCGCAGTCGTCCTGGTCCCGGTGGCCATCGGCATGCTCGTCCGACGGCGCAACCGCGATTTCGCCGACCGTATGGACCAGCCGGTCCGCATCGCCTCCGCTGCCATCCTGGTGCTGGTCATCGTCGGCGCGATCCTCGGCGCGCGTGACGACGTCGGTGGATACATCGCCGACGTCGGGCTGGTGTCGGTGCTGTTCTGCGCCATCAGTCTCAGCACCGGCTTCTTCGTGCCCCGCGCTCTCGGCGTGAGTCACCGACAGGCGGTCGCGACGTCGTTCGAGATCGGCGTCCACAACAGCACGCTCGCCATCACCGTCGCCCTCACGGCCCTCGACCAGGAGGACATGGCGGTGCCCGCCGCGGTCTACGGCGTGCTCATGTTCTTCGTCGCCGCCGGGTTCGGCAGGCTGATCACCCGCGGACGGCCGAGCACCTCCTGGTCCGAGGCAGCACGCGCGGCCCACTGAGCGCCGTCAGTAGGCCATCCCCATCACCTCGCGCACCTGGGCGAGCGTCGTCTCGGCGACCTCGTGGGCACGTGAATTCCCCTCTCGCAGAACGGTACTGAGGTATGCCGGGTCGCGGGCGAGCTCGGCACGGCGGAGTCGGTGCTGCGCGAGACCGTCGTTCGCCGCCTCGGTGACCAGCCTCTTGAGGGCCGACGCTCCCCCGTCGCCGACCTGCTCGGCGAGCGCCCGCGGGTCCGCACCGAGGAACAGACCCGCGGTCGTCAGCAGGCTCGCCACCTCGGGACGGCGTTCGGGCTCGAAGGTGATGTGCCGCTCGGAGTCGGTCCGGGCGCCACGGATCAGCCGAGCGGTCTCGTCCGCACTCGCGCCCAGCGTGATCGAGTTGCCGCGGGACTTGGCCATCTTGCGGCCGTCCACCCCGAGGATGAGCGGTGCGTCGCTGAGCAGCGCCTCGGGCTCGCGGAAGACCACCCGACCCTCGGCGTACCGACGGTTGAACCGCCGGGCGATCACCCGGGTCTGCTCGATGTGCGGCAGCTGGTCGCGCCCGACGGGGACGACGTTGCCGTGGCAGAACAGGATGTCCGCCGCCTGGTGCACCGGGTACGTCAGCAGCAGTCCGCTGAGCGGGCGGTTGCCAGTGTCGGCGAGCTCGTCCTTCACCGTCGGGTTGCGACGCAGCTCGGCGTCGGTGACCAGCGACAGGAACGGCAGCACCAGCTGGTTCAGCGCCGGCACGGCCGAGTGGGTGAAGATCGTGGACCGCTGCGGGTCGATTCCCGCCGCGAGGTAGTCCAGGACCAGCCCGCGCACGTGGTCGCCGATCGCGCCGACGGCATCTCGGTCGGTGATGACCTGGTAGTCGGCGATGATCACGAAGCTCTCGACACCTTTGTCCTGCAACGTGACTCGGTTGCGCAGGCTCGCCAGGTAATGGCCGATGTGCAGCTCACCGGTCGGCCGGTCGCCGGTCAGCATCCGCAGGTCGGCGCGGCCCAGGGCGTCGGGGTCGTCGATGGTCCGGTGCAGCTCGTCGCTGCGCTCGCGCGCGATCTCGTACGAGGCGTCGTCAGCGGGTTCAGGGTTGGTCATGGTCGCTCCTCGGGTTCGTGCCCGCGGGAGGGTCGCCACCTACGACGAACGCCGCCCGAGGGCGGCGTGAGATGAGTCGTGGGTCTCGTCAGCGGCCGCCGGTCAGGGCAGCCACCACCATGCGGTCGAGGGACGAGACGCCGAGGTCATGGGTTCAGGCTACGGCACCACCGGCCGGTGGAGACGCCGCCGCATCGCGCGAGCGCGGCCGCTACCGTCGGCCCCCATGAGTGACGTGACGCTGCTGCACAACCCCCGCTGCTCGACCTCCCGCGCGGCGGCGGACGCGATCCGTACCGCCGGGCTGGACGCCGAGGTCGTGCAGTACCTGAATCAGCCGCTGGACGCCGACCTGCTGCGTGACCTGCTCGGCCGGCTGGAGGACGAGCCGACGGACCTGGTCCGCCGTGACGCCGCGTTTGCCGAGCTCGGCCTGACCGACGCCGACGTCGCGACCGCCGACCAGGTCGTCGCCGTGCTCGTCGAGCACCCGCGCCTGATGCAGCGACCCGTGCTGGTCAAGGGCGACCGGGCCATCATCGGCCGACCGAAGGACCGCGTCCCGGCCTTCCTCGCCGACTGACCGCTCGCCTGTCGAGCCCGATCCGCTGGTTGAGCCCGATCCGCCGGTTGAGCCCGATCCGCTGGTTGAGCCCGATCCGCTGGTTGAGCCGGGCGAGCGCCCAGCGCGAGCCCGTGTCGAAACCCGGTGACACACAGGGAGACTCCCTCGCGGCTGCGGTGGTTTCGACACGGATCCTCCGCTAGCGCTCCGGACCGGCTCGACCAGCGAAGGTGCCGGCTCAACCAGCGCGAGCCGTCAGATGCCGCAGGCGGGTGCGGCCAGAGCCGGCGTCTCGGGCTTGCCGATCTGCGGCATGCCGAGCGCCACGGCGGGCTTGCGGGTGACACCCTCGGCGGCGTCCTCCTGCAGCGCCTCCCAGGCGTCGCCGCCTCGGGTACGGCGCACGCTGTACGTGCCGCCCTGCACACCGGAGTCCGCGACGAGGTGGTGCGGGGCGCCGTACGTCACCTCGACCGTCACCATGTCGCCCGGACGTGGCCGGTCGGCGCCCTCGGGAACGCCGATGTGCACCAGCCGGTTGTCGCGGGCCCGGCCGGACAGCCGGTGCGTGGCGGCGTCCTTGCGGCCCTCGCCGGGCGCGACCAGCACCTCGACCGTGTGGCCCTCCTGAGCGCGGTTCTCGGCCCAGGAGACCTCCTCCTGCACCTTGAGCAGGCGGTCGAACCGCTCCTGCACGACCGCCTTCGGCAGCTGGTCCGGCATGGTCGCCGCGGGCGTACCGGGACGGATGGAGTACTGGAAGGTGAACGCGGAGGAGAAGCGCGACTCGCGGACGACGCGCAAGGTCTCCTCGAAGTCCTCCTCCGTCTCGCCGGGGAAGCCGACGATGAGATCGGTCGTGATCGCCGCGTCGGGCATGCGGTCGCGCACGCGGTCGAGGATGCCGAGGAACTTCGCCGACCGGTACGACCGGCGCATGTCCTTCAGCACCTTGTCCGAGCCGGCCTGCAGCGGCATGTGCAGGGACGGCATGACGTTCGGGGTCTCGGCCATCGCGTCGATGACGTCGTCGGTGAACGCCGCGGGGTGCGGGCTGGTGAACCGGACCCGCTCCAGCCCCTCGATGTCACCGCACGCCCGGAGCAGCTTGCCGAACGCGAGCCGGTCGCCGAACTCGACGCCGTAGGAGTTGACGTTCTGGCCGAGCAGCGTGACCTCGACGACGCCCTGGTCGACCAGCGCCTGCACCTCGGCGAGGATCTCCCCCGGCCGGCGGTCCTTCTCCTTGCCGCGCAGACTCGGCACGATGCAGAAGGTGCAGGTGTTGTTGCAGCCCACGGAGATCGACACCCAGCCGGAGTAGGCGGAGTCACGCCGGGTCGGCAGCGTCGAGGGGAACGTCTCCAGCGACTCCAGGATCTCCACCTGCGCCTCGGCGTTGTGCCGCGCGCGCTCCAGCAGCACCGGCAGCGAGCCGACGTTGTGGGTGCCGAAGACCACGTCGACCCACGGCGCACGCCGCACGATCTCGCCCCGGTCCTTCTGCGCCAGGCAGCCACCGACGGCGATCTGCATGCCCGGGTGCGCGTCCTTCACCGGACGGAGGTGGCCGAGGTTGCCGTACAGCTTGTTGTCGGCGTTCTCCCGGACCGCGCAGGTGTTGAACACGACGACGTCCGGTGCGTCCGGGCGCTCCCCCGTCGCCAGCCCGCTCACGTCGGTATAACCCGCCGACTCCAGCAGGCCGCTGATGCGCTCGGAGTCGTGGACGTTCATCTGGCACCCGTGGGTGCGCACCTCATAGGTCTTCATGGCGGCATCCAGGGTACGACGGCCGCACCGGTCTCCCCGAACGATCGCCGGGACCGGTTCTAGGCTCGATGCCATGAGCGTCGTGAAGATCAATGCCATCACCGTGCCCGCCGACAGCGGCGACGAGCTCGCGCAGCGGTTCGCCGCGTGCCGGAGCGGTCGACGACCAGCCCGGCTTCGAGGGGTTCGAGCTGCTCCGGCCGACCGACGAGCGCACCACCTGGCTGGTCATCACCCGCTGGGCCGACGAGGAGTCGTTCGAGGCGTGGAAGAGCGGCCAGAGCTTCGAGAACGCCCACCGCGGCACCTCCGGCGACCGAGCCGGCGAGCGCGGCGGTGAGTCCGGTCAGGCCGCCCACTCCGGCGGGGCATCACAGCGTCCGGTGGGGATGAGCGCCGAGCTGTGGTCGTTCGACGTCGCGACGCGCTCGGATGGCACCTCGCGATGAGGCTGCTCCTCAACCTCATCTGGTTCGTGCTCGCCGGCCTGTGGCTGGCGATCGGCTACGCGCTCGCGGGGCTGATCATGTGCATCCTGATCGTCACGATCCCGTTCGGGATCGCCTCGTTCCGCATCGCCTCGTACGTGCTGTGGCCCTTCGGGCGGACCATCGTGGACAAGCCCAGTGCCGGAGCAGGCGCGGTGGTCCTGAACATCGTCTGGTTCGTCCTCGCCGGCTGGTGGCTCGCGCTCGGCCACGTCGTCACCGCCGTCCTGCAGGCCGTCACGATCATCGGCATCCCGCTCGCGATCGCCAACATCAAGCTCATCCCGGTGACGGTGGTGCCGTTCGGCAAGGACATCGTGACCACCGACGCCGTACGGCAGGGTCAGCGAGCGGTGCACTCCATGTGAGAGTCCGCCGCGCGGATCAGCTGATGAGGCAGAACGGGTGGCCGGCCGGGTCCACGTAGACCCGGAAGCCGCCGTCCTTCGACGGCTGGTGCTCGTGCACCCGCGCGCCCGCGGCCAGCACGGCGGGCTCGGCCGCATCGATGTCCGGCACGCTGAGGTCCAGATGAATCTGCTGCGGGTGCGCGCCGCCGGGCCAGGTGGGCTCGACCCAGTCCTCGATCCGCTGGAACGCCAGTGCGGTCCGCCCGTCCGGGTTGTCGGGCGTGATGCCGCCCTGCGGAGGTGCGAGGGTGACGAAGTCCCGGTCGGCGCCGTCCTCGGCCTCCCACCCGAGCACCTCACCGTAGAAGCGGCTCAGCGCCAGGGCGTCCGGGCAGTCCAGGATGATCAGGTCCAGCCGTGGCTTCGGCGCGTTGCTGCTCGTCGTGTCGCTCATGTCCGTGACGGTAGAGCGGCTTCCGGACGACCGACGTCCGGAACCAGTGGGGCACCGCCCGCAGGCTCGAGCCGGCGCAGCCGCAGACGAGGACCGGCCAGCGCAGCGAGTGCGGTGAGGACCCCGGTCCCGACGAGGGTCGGACGCGCTCCGATCACGCCGATCAACGGTGCCCCGGCGAGCAGGCCCGCGCTGCTGGTCGCGTTCACGACGACGGACTGACCACCCATCAGCGCGCGCCGGACCGGTCCGGCACCGGCGTCGGTGATGGACCGGTTGACGGCGGCGATCCCGACGACGACGAAGCCGCCGCCGATGCCCGCGCAGGCGGCGACCCCGACCGGCGTCGTCCAGGCGGCCATGCCGATCCAGGCGAGTCCGCCCACGACCCAGGCCGAACGCGCCACGGTCATCGGGGCGTACCGGCGCACCACTGCGGAGGCGACCGCTGTCCCGGCCAGGGACCCCACGCCGTACCCGGTCATCCCGGCCGCGAAGTAGAGGCCCGGACGACCGCGGTCGGCGCCGATGACGGACGTGCCGATCGTGAACGCGAACCAGGTCAGACAGCTGGTCCCCCGCATGACCCAGCCGCGGGCGATGTCGGCCCGGCCCACGAGCACGTCGCGGATGGCCGGCGCCGCAGCCGCCTGGCCCACGTCGTCGAGGCATGACCCGCGGACGGGGAGGGCGAGCAGCGCGGACAGCAGCAGCATGAGCGACTCGAACCACAGCGCCTGCAGCGTCCAGTCGAGAGCAACCGCGACACCGCCGATCGCCGGGCCGAGCAGCATCGTGGTCCGACGGACGCCGTCCTGCCAGGTCAGCAGGGTGACCGCGCGGCCTGGACCCAGCCGGTCCCCGACATCGGCGAACAGGGCCATCAGACCGGGCGCCGACAGCGTCTGGGCACTGCCGAGCGCCAGTCCGGCGGCCGCGAGGGTCACGACGTTCATCAGGTGTGCCCAGGCGAGCAGAGGGACCATGGCCAGCGCCGCGGCCTCGGCCACCTGCGTCAGTGCCAGCCCGCGCCCGGACGCGATGCGCTGCCGCAGCCCTCGAGCCCACCACGGCGACAGCAGCGCCGGGATGCCGGACGCGCCACCGACCAGCCCGGTCGCGGCCACCGACCCCGTGGTGCGGAGCACGACGAGGGGCAGCGCGATCTGCGCGAACCGGAAGGCCAGCTCGCTCAGCGCGTAGCCCGCGAAGAGCAGGGTCGCGTCTCGTCGTGCACTCATGACTCGACTCTCGGCCCGGCGGCCGGGTCCCGGTAGACCTGGGTTCGAGCTGGCCGGACATAGGCTGTCCCTATGAGCCCATCTCCGAGTGTCGAGGATCTGCGGCTGGTGCTCGCGGTCCGGCGCGCCGGGTCGGTGGGCGGCGCAGCCCGCGAGCTCGGCACCACCCAGCCGTCGGCGAGCCAACGCCTGGCTCGGGTCGAGCGCCGCTGCGGGGTGACGTTGTTCGAGCGCGACACCACCGGCGCGCGGCCCACACCCGCCGGCCTGGAGCTGGCCCGCCAGGCGGAGCACGTGCTCGGTCACCTCGATGGCATGTACGCGGCCACCGTCGCCGCCACCACCACGCGAACGCTGGTCGTCGGCACGTTCGCGAGCCTTGCGGCGGCGGTGCTTCCGGCCCTGGACGAGCTGCTCCCGGACGTGCCGATCGACCAGCGCATCGACCACGGCGACCAGCTGATCGCCTGGGTCGCCGAAGGCACGATGGACGCGGCCTTCGTCGCGATCGCCGAGCAGATCACCCTCCCTCGGGGTGTGCTCGTCCATGCCCTCGGCGAGGACCAGCTCGTGCTGTTCCGCCCGCTGGGGGTGCCACCGCTGAGCCGGGGCCGGCTGCCGCTGGCCGGCCGGTCGGTGGCGTTCTCGACGTACGACCTCGGCGCCCCGGTGCTGCAGGCCAGGCTCGAGTCGCTCGGCGCCACCGCGCGCCGCGGCGTCACCCTGCCGACCACGTTGGCGATGGCGCGGCGACGTGGCCAGCCGGCGGTGGTGCCGCGGAGCGCTGTGGCGTCCGACCTGCGGGAGGGCGAGGCGGTCGAGCGTCTGCCGTTCGCGGCCCGGCTCCGGCTGTCCATGGTCACCGCCCGGGAGCACGACCCCAGGCTGGTCGGGGTGCTGCCGGCGCTACGGCGCGACCTGGGCCTGCGCGCTCAGCGGTCGACCTGAGCGCCGGCCCTGGTCAGGACGGGCCGATCCTGACGCGTCAGTCCGGCTGGTGCTCGGGCGCATCCGTGATCGCCTCGCGGATGACCTGCCAGGACACCGAGGACGAGTACCCCTTGCGGGCCAGCATCCCGGCGAGCCGCCGGGTCTGCACCGCAGCGTCGAGACCGTGCATCGAGCGCAGCTTCTTGGCGACGAGCTCGCGGGCCCGCTCCTTCTCCTCTTCGTCACCGATCTGCTCCAAGGTCGCGCCGGCGACGTCGTCGTCGACGCCCTTGCGGCGCAGCTCCTGGCGTAAGGCGCGGCGGGCCAGACCACGACCGGACTGCTGGCTGCGGACGACCAGCTGGGCGTACGCCTCGTCGTCGACCAGACCGACCTCTTCCATCCGGTCGAGCACCTCGTGGGCGACCTGCTCGTCACAGCCCTTCTGCCGGAGCTTGTCGGCCAGCTGCTGACGGCTGCGGGGCGCCATGGTCAGCTGACGCAGGACGATGGCGCGAGCCACCTCGTGCGCGTCGGGCTCGACGTCCTGCGCCGCGGCACGTCCGGGGTCGTCGGGCACGTCCGGGCGCCGGGCGCTGGACTGCCGGGCCGGCCGGGTCTCCTGCTGCGCGAACGCGGGAGGAGGCCCGGCAGGCCGATCGAACGGTCGCGTCACGATCAGAACTCGACCGGCACCTCACCCGCCGGTGCAGCCTCGGTGGGCTTGTCCACCTGCGGACCCACGCCGAGCTTCTCCTTGATCTTCTTCTCGATCTCGTCGGCGAGGTCGGGGTTGTCCTTGAGGAAGTTGCGGGCGTTCTCCTTGCCCTGCCCCAGCTGGTCGCCCTCGTAGGTGTACCAGGCGCCCGACTTGCGCACGAAGCCGTGCTCGACCCCCATGTCGATCAGGCCACCCTCACGGGAGATGCCCTGGCCGTAGAGGATGTCGAACTCCGCCTGCTTGAACGGCGGGGAGACCTTGTTCTTGACCACCTTGACGCGCGTCCGGTTGCCGACGGGCTCCGAGCCGTCCTTGAGCGTCTCGATGCGACGGACGTCCAGCCGGACGGACGCGTAGAACTTCAACGCCTTACCACCGGTCGTGGTCTCCGGGCTGTTGTGCACCATCACCCCGTCGACGAAGTAGTTGTGCGTCCCATCGACCTCGATGTCGAAGCGATGCATCGAACGGGTCGGCGGCTTGACGTGCACGTCGAGCACGCGGGAGGGCACCAGGACCTCGTACGGCTCGATGAACTCCGGCTCGACCGCGAACCGGCCCCGCTGCCGCGGAAGCAGCTTGTACGCCATCGACGGGTGGACGAACGGCGCCACCAGATCGAGGAAGACGTCTGTACCCGCTCGCGTCATGGACAGAACGGCCTTCTGCCCTGCGCCGGACAGACGCACGCGGCACTCCACGCCGTGAGAGTCGCGAAGGTACTCCGCCATGCGAGTCCTGGACCCCTCGCTCATCGCCTCGACACAGATCTCCACCCGCCCCGAACCCCCGAGCGTGCGCTCCTGCACGCCCTTCGATCGGATCGAGAGACTCCCGTCGTCCATGTACCAGATCGCCAGTGCCAGTGGCGTCAGCGCCTTGAGGTACTCCTCCGTGACGCACTTCTTCCCGTCACCCCAGTACATCGACTCACGAACCTCCGCGAGCTCCGGCAGAGGCGTCAGGTCGATGTGCACCGCGCCGTTCGGGCGAACAGTGCGCGACTGGCTGATGTTTCCCAGAAGGGAGGCCTTCCAGTCGGCGTAGGCCGACTGGGCCGACCCGTGACCCATCCGGAACCGGACACCTCTGCGGGACCGCAGGTTTGGCGCCAGATGCCCGTCACCGAGAAGGCCACCCAGGACGACCTGCCACTGCTGCTCGCTCAGCCGTGCCGTCTCGGCGGACATCACCCGGTCGCCGGCGATGATCTCCCCGGCCTCGCGCCAACCACCCGGTGTACGGATCAGGTGGTTCTCGGTGGCGGCGAACTGCGACCTGCCGTTGCCGCCGGACTTCTCGACCGTGAGCTGCAAGAACCGCTGCGCCGGGCCGTTGTCGAACCAGTTCGTCACCGGACGGGCGACGACGGCGTCGGCCACCGGGTCGTAGGTCATGACCTCGACCGGCATCTTCTGGTTGACGATCTTGCCGATCTTCTCCTGTGACCCGTCCGCAAGGGTGACCATCGTGCCGTAGGAGAAGCAGCCGAACATCACCCCGATCTTCTCGCGCAGCTGGTTGATGAAGATCGCCGTCGTGCCCGTGTTGTTCAGCGCACCGGTGATCTTGCGCAGCGCCTGGCTCATCAGGCGGGCCTGCAGACCGACGTGGCTGTCACCCATCTCGCCCTCGATCTCGGCGCGCGGCACGAGCGCGGCCACCGAGTCGATGACGATGATGTCCAGCGAGCCGGACCGGATCAGCATGTCCGCGATCTCCAGCGCCTGCTCACCGGTGTCGGGCTGGCTGACCAGCAGCGCGTCGGTGTCGACGCCGAGCTTCTTGGCGTACTCCGGGTCGAGTGCGTGCTCGGCGTCGATGAACGCGGCGATGCCGCCGCCCCGCTGGGCGTTGGCCACCGCGTGCAGGGCCACGGTCGTCTTACCCGAGCTCTCCGGGCCGTAGACCTCGACGACGCGGCCACGCGGGAGGCCGCCGATGCCGAGTGCGACGTCCAGCGCGATGGCGCCGGTGGGGATCACCTCGATCGGCGGGCGGATGTCGTCGCCCAGACGCATGACCGCGCCCTTGCCGTGCGACTTCTCGATCTGCGACAGGACGACGTCGAGCGACTTGTGCTTGTCCCCGACGACGGGGGCTGACTTGGGTGCGGGTGCCATCTGGCTCTCCTTCGACAACGTGGGCGGACGCGCCTCCCGGCGACCGACCTCAGCCCACGCGTGCGATGGACCTCGGTACGAGTCAGACGCTAGGAGCCTGCACCGACAGCCGTCGCCGTCGTCCGCGCACGCTGTGGAAGGACGACCGTCGAGATGGGCACCTGTGCACAACCTATCCGAACATGCGTACGAGTGCCGTACGACTCGCCGTACCGCGTGTCGGGAGTCGCGGTCCGCCGACCGACCGGCCGGGAACGGCCTGCCCGACCTCAGGCCATGACGACGGAGGACGCGTGGTCGTCGGTCGGCAGGCTTCCCTCCAGCAGCGCGGTCACGCGCATCCCGCGCAACGTGGACCGGCCGCCGAAGCGGGTGAGGAAGGAGGTGTCGACGGCGTCGCGTCCGGTCGAGATCCGCAGCAGCGACTGGCGCGGTGCGAGTCCGGTGGAGTCCACGACGTGCCACTGCCCGTCGACGTAGGCCTCGGCGACCGCGTGGAAGTCCATCGGGACCAGACCGGGTGCGTAGCAGGCGACCAGGCGGGCCGGCACCTCGCGAGCGCGCAGCATCGCGACGGTGAGGTGCGCGAAGTCCCGGCAGACCCCGTCGCGCGCGAGAAAGGTGTTGATCGCGCTGTCGGTCACCCGGGAGGAGCCGACGACGTACGCCGTGCGCTTCTTGACCCAGGCGCGTACCGCACGGACCAGCTCCATCCCCGTCAGACCCTCGAACTCCTCGCGCGCCGTCCCCATCAGCCGGTCGGACTCGCAGTAGCGGCTCGGGAGCAGGTAGACCAGCCGGTCGGCGAGGCCGTCGTCGTAGGGCTCCGCCACACCGGTGACGGTCGCCTCGTAGCGGACCTCGTGCTGGCCGGGCTCGAGGTCGACCACGTGGCTGATGCCGTCGTGCTGCCCGATCAGTGCGGTGACGTCCCGGGCCTCCCCCTGGGCCGTCACCGTGAGGGAGTCCTCGACCGTCAGCCCCGGTCGGGGCGCGACGGCCAGCTGCAGCACGACGCGGGAGGGCGAGCCCACCTGGAGGTTGAGGACGGAGGAGACGGTGCGCTTCACCTACGGCTCCCTGGGGTTGTCGCGGACAGGACGATCGACGCCGAGACGGCGCTCGGGCGGCACGCCCATGTCGTCGCACAGCGCGAGCCAGACGTCCCGGGGCCTGCGCTGCGCCTCGAGCGCCTGCTCGGCCGTGAGGTCGCCGAGGGCGTGGATCACGTGGTTGCGGGCGAGGACCCGGCTGTACGACGGACCGAACTCGTCGTCCATCAGTACCCAGAACTCGCTCATCCGCACCACGAGACCGTCTCACACGGCCGGGCCTGCGCTCACCGCGGCACCGCGGCCCCGGGACCACGCGACGCACCCGCGATACTGACCCGCATGGAGCTCATCACCGCGCCGTCCGTACCCACGTCGTGGGCACGCGTCGACCAGCCCGACCGCGCACCGCTGCGCGTCGGTCTGGTCCAGCACGCCTGGGACGAGGACGCCGACCGCCTGCAAGACACCCTGCTCGACGGCATCACGACGGCCTCCGACGCCGGCGCCCGGATCGTGTTCCTCCCGGAGCTGACGCTGTCGCGGTACCCGGCCGATGCACTCCCGCAGGGCACGCCGTCCGACCTCGCCGAGAGCCTGGACGACGGGCCGACCGTGGCCTTCGCCCGCCGAGCCGCGGCCGAGTCGGGCGCCCTCGTGCACGCCTCCCTCTACGAGAAGGCCGAGCAGGGTGACGGCCTGGGCTTCAACACCGCGGTCCTGGTCGCGCCCGACGGCCGGCTCGTCGCACGTACTCGCAAGACGCACATCCCCGTGACCGCGGGCTACTACGAGGACAAGTACTTCCGCCCGGGTCCGCCGGAGGACGCCTACCCGGTGGTCCCCCTCGACGAGGCGGGCGTACGACTCGGGATGCCGACCTGCTGGGACGAGTGGTTCCCCGAGGTCGCTCGCCTGTACGCCCTCGGCGGCGCGGACGTCCTCGCCTACCCCACGGCGATCGGGTCCGAGCCGGACCACCCGGAGTTCGACACCCAGCCGCTGTGGCAGCACACCATCGTCGGCCACGCCATCGCCAACGGACTGTTCGTCGTGGTCCCGAACCGGTACGGCACGGAGGGCCTGATCACCTTCTACGGCAGCTCCTTCATCGCCGACCCGTACGGCCGCGTCCTCGTCCAGGCCCCTCGGGACCGGGCGGCGGCGTTGGTCGCCGACCTGGACCTGAGCCAGCGCAAGGACTGGCTGGACCTGTTCCCCTTCCTCGCCACCCGTCGCCCGGACTCCTACGCCGCGCTCGCCGCGCCCGTCCGTCCCGAGCACGAGCGGCACGTCGAGCCATGACGCGCTGGCGGATGCCGTCGGAGACGGCTGAGCACGCCTGCACCTGGATGGCGTGGCCGCACGCCGGCTACACCCTCGGTGACTCCCCCGCAGCGGCCGACGCGGCGCGGCGCACCTGGGCGGCCGTCGCGAACGCCGTCGTGGAGTTCGAGCCGGTCCGCATGGTCGTCGACCCCTCCGCCGTGCAGGACGCCACGGCGTACCTCGACCCGCGGGTGACGCTGCACGAGGCGCCGCTGGACGACGCGTGGATGCGCGACATCGGACCGTCCTTCGTGCTCGACGAGGACGGCCGGCTGGGGGCGGTCGACTGGGTGTTCAACGGCTGGGGCGGGCAGGAGTGGGCCACCTGGGACCAGGACGCGCGCATCGGACGCTTCGTCGGTCAGGAGGCCGGCGCCAAGGTGATCGACTCGCCGATCGTCAATGAGGGCGGTGGGATCCACGTCGACGGCGAGGGCACCGTGCTCGTCACCGAGACCGTCCAGCTCGACCCCGGGCGCAACCCCGGAGCCTCCAGGACGGACATCGAGGCCGAGCTCGCGCGCACCATCGGCGCGACCCGGGTGATCTGGGTTCCTCGCGGGTTGACCCGCGACTACGAGGAGTTCGGCACCCGCGGGCACATCGACATCGTGGCGACGATGCCTGCCCCCGGTGTCGTGCTGGTGCACGACCAGGAGGACCCGCGTCATCCCGATCACGCCGTCAGCGCCGAGGTGATCTCCTTCCTGGAGACCCAGGTGGACGCCTCCGGCACACCACTGTCGATCGTCCGGATCCCCGCTCCTGCAACGCTTCTCGACCATGAGGGGCCGGTGGACTACAGCTACGTGAACCACCTCGTCGTCAACGGCGGCGTCATCGCGTGCACCTTCGACGACCCGCACGACGCGCGAGCACTCGAGGTGCTGCGGGAGGTCTACCCCGGCCGCCGCGTGGTCGGGGTCGATGCACGGGAGATCTACGCCCGGGGCGGCGGCATCCACTGCATCACCCAGCAGCAGCCTGTGAACCGTCCGGCCGAATGACGGCTCGCACGGTGGGCGGGCAGCTGCTCGCCCACCGTGCGCAGGTGCCGGTTCGGTCGGGGTGGACGAGCGTCAGTCGGCGCTGCGAATAACGTTGCCTCGCAGGTGTTTTCGGTCGCTCTACGACTTGCCTCCGGAGGCGGGACGGTGCCCGCCGAGCGCCCCGGATCGGGGGCCGGTCGGCGCCCCGGACCGGGAGTGGCGGCGTTCCACGAGCCGGTCGAGCGAGGTCGGAACATCAATACAGAGTCTTGAATGTTCATCTGTTGTCTCTTGACGTTCGGCGTGCTGCACGACGTCATTCCTCTGCGGAACGCCAAATCTCACGCCGGTGACCGTCAGGTGTCTTGCCGCGAGGCAACCAGAACGACGAATCTTCGGGCGGCCCACCAGAACAAGCACACGACTGGTCGAGTGCGACGACTGAGGGCTCTCCCGACCGCCAGACCGGCGGCCGCCCCCGAGGAGGAAACCCGTGAAACACCTCAAGCTAGTTGTGGCCGGCACGACCCTGGCCTCAGCCGTCGCCCTCTGCCCGAACATGAGCGCCTTCGGCTCCGTCCCCGCCTCTGTTCCCTCGGCGGTCCAGGCGCGCAGCCAGGCCCTCGCCGCGGCGCAGGCCGGTGCGGACGACAACGCCCGCAAGCTCGGCCTGGACAGCGACGAGAAGCTCGTCGTCAAGGACGTCATCACCGACGCCAACGGCACCAAGCACGTGCGCTACAACCGGACCTTCAAGGGCCTGCGCGTCATCGGCGGTGACTTCGTCAGCCACAACGCCAAGTCCGGTGACGTCAAGAGCGTCAGCTGGAACGGCTCCGGCAAGAACGTCGCCGTCGACTCGACCACGCCGTCGGTCAGCAAGTCCAACGCGCTCGCCGCGGGCAAGCGCACCGCCATCGCCGAGAAGTCCTCGGCCGCGTCCAGCCAGGGCGAGCTCGTCGTCTACGCGGGCAACGCCTCCGGTCCGCGCCTGGCCTACGACGTCCTCACCACGGGCGTGAAGGCCGACCAGACCCCGAGCCGTCTGCACACCTACGTCGACGCCGAGACCGGCGCCGTGCTCGGCACCAACGACGAGATCGTCGAGGGCACCGGCAACGGCATCTACGTCGGCCAGGTCAGCATCGGCACGACCGGCAGCTCCGGCGCGTACACGATGAAGGACTCGGTCGGCAACTACACGACCGACCTCAACGGCGCCACGAGCGGCAACGGCACCACCTTCACCGACAGCGACGACGTCTGGGGCACCGGCAGCAACAGCAACCGCCAGTCCGCCGCCGTCGACGCGCACTACGGCGCCGAGAAGACGTTCGACTACTACAAGAACGTCCAGGGCCGCAACGGCATCTGGAACAACGGCACCGGCGCCCGCTCGCGGGTCCACTACGGCAGCAACTACGTCAACGCCTTCTGGGACGGCACCCAGATGACCTACGGCGACGGCTCGGGCAACTCCCACCCGCTCACCGAGCTGGACGTGTCGGGTCACGAGATGAGCCACGGCGTCACCGAGAACACCGCCGGTCTGAACTACTCCGGCGACGCCGGCGGCCTCAACGAGGCGACCTCGGACATCTTCGGCACCGCGGTCGAGTTCTACGCCAACAACCCCAAGGACGTGCCCGACTACCTGATCGGCGAGGTCATCGACCTCAACGGCAACGGCACCCCGCTGCGCTACATGGACAAGCCCTCCAAGGACGGCGGCTCCAAGGACTGCTGGTCCTCCTCGGTCGGCGGCCTCGACCCGCACTACTCCTCCGGCCCGCTGAACCACTGGTTCTACCTGGCCTCGGAGGGCTCGGGCGCCAAGACGATCAACGGCGTCAGCTACAACAGCCCGACCTGCAACGGCTCGACCGTGACCGGCATCAGCCGGGACAAGGCCGCCAAGATCTGGTACCGCACGCTGTCGACCTACCTCACGAGCACCAGCAACTACGCCGCCGCTCGCAACGGTGCGATCAAGTCGGCCAAGGACCTGTACGGCTCGGGCTCGGCCGAGTGCACCGGTGTCGCCAACGCGTTCTCGGCCATCTCGGTCCCCGCGGGCACCGAGACCTGTGGCACCTCGGGTCCGACCGACCCGCCGCCCACGGGCAGCAACCTGGTCGCCAACGGTGGCTTCGAGTCGGGCGCGACGAGCTGGACCGGCACGTCCGGCCCGATCACCAACGACAGCGGCCGTCCGGCGCACGCCGGCAGCTGGAAGCTGTGGCTGGGTGGCAACGGCAGCACCGCGAGTGAGTCCGAGCAGCAGAACGTGACGATCCCCTCGACCGCCGCCTCGGCCTCGCTCACCTACTGGGTCCGCACGGACACCGCCGAGTCCGGCTCGACGGCGTACGACACCGCCAAGGTCCAGGTCATCTCCGGCACCACCACCTCCACGCTCGCCTCCTACAGCAACGTGGGCACGAACAGCACCTACAGCCAGAAGACGTTCGACCTGTCGGCGTACAAGGGCAAGACGATCACGCTGAAGTTCCTGGCCAACGAGGACTCCTCGCTGCAGACCAGCTTCGTCTTCGACGACGTCGCCGTGAACGCCGGCTGACCTTCGCCAGACCGGTACCTCCCCGCCGGCCGCCGTTCCTCCCGCACGGAGGGACGGCGGCCGGTCCCGTCCCAGCCAGCTCCTCCCCCGAAGGACACCTCATGCGTACCTCCCTCCTGCGTTACGGCGCGGCCGTCGTCGTCGCCTGCGCGGCGACGATCGTGCCGGCCGCCTCGGCCAGCACGCCGACGCTCGCCGACCCCGACATCTCCGTCACCAACACCAAGGCCCACCTCGACCAGCTGCAGAGCATCGCCAACGCCAACGGCGGCAACCGCTACACCGGCCGGTCCGGCTACAAGGCGTCGATCGACTGGGTGAAGTCGAAGCTGGACGCGGCCGGCTACACCACGACCGTCCAGTCGTTCTCCACCAGCGCCGGCACCTCCTACAACCTGATCGCCGAGTGGCCGTACGGCGACCCGAACCACGTCGTCATGCAGGGCGCGCACCTGGACAGCGTCTCCAGCGGGCCCGGCATCAACGACAACGGCTCGGGCAGCGCCGGCATCCTGGAGACCGCGCTGACCTACGCCAAGAGCGGCCAGACGCCCAAGAACCGGCTGCGGTTCGGGTTCTGGGGCGCCGAGGAGCTCGGCCTGCTCGGCTCGAAGTACTACGTGAACAACCTGTCCTCGACCGAGCGCGCCAAGATCGCGGTCTACCTCAACTTCGACATGATCGCCTCGCCGAACCCGGGCTACTTCGTCTACGACGACAACCCGGCCGGCAACGGAGCGCGCGACGACCTCACCGCGTACTTCACGAGCAAGAGCATTCCCTGGGAGTACATCGACGTGCAGGGCCGCTCGGACCACGCGGCGTTCCGCTCCCTCGGCATCCCGACGGCCGGCACGTTCACCGGCGCGGAGACCACCAAGACGTCGGCGCAGGCGAGCAAGTGGGGCGGGACGGCGGGTCGTGCGTTCGACCCGTGCTACCACTCCTCGTGCGACACCAGCACCAACCTGGACCTCACCGCGCTGGACCGCAACATCGACGCCATCGGGCACATGACGTGGGCGTACGCGGTCAAGGACTACGGGACGACGACGCCGCCTCCCACCGGCACGAACCTGCTCAAGAACCCCGGCTTCGAGTCCGGCGCGGTGGACTGGACCGGCACCTCCGGCCCGATCACCAGCAGCACCAGCCGGCCGGCGCGTACGGGCAGCTGGAAGATGTGGCTCGGCGGCAACGGCTCGACCTCGACCGAGAGCGAGTCGCAGTCGGTGGCGATCCCCTCGACGGCCACCGCGCCGACACTGTCGTACTGGCTGCGCTCCGACACCGCCGAGACCGGCAGCACGGTGTACGACACGATGAAGGTCCAGGTCGTCAGCGGGACCACGACGACCACGCTCGCGACGCACTCCAACGTCGGCACGAGCACGACCTACGCCCAGAAGACGCTGGACCTGTCGGCGTACAAGGGCAAGACGATCACGGTGAAGTTCGCCTCCACCGAGGACGCGTCCCTGCAGACCAGCTTCGTCGTCGACGACACCTCCGTCACGACCGGCTGACCCGGCCCTGACGCGGCCGCTCCTTCCTCCTTCGGCGGCCGCGTCAGTCCGGTCGGCACGAGGTCGACGCCTCGATGCCGCCCATCAGGTCGGTGACCAAGTCCTGCGCCAGCGGGCCGAGGTCGCCCAGCCGGTCGTCGTCGGTGCGCGCGACCCCGTCGTCGGTCCGCACGGCCACGATCATGTCGTCCGGGTGACGAGTGGTCGGCGGCTCGCTCCCCAGGTCGGTCCAGTCGACCGCAGCGCTCGCCGTGCTCACCCGCTCCTGCCAGTCCTCGACGAGCCGGCCCGACTCACCGTCGGGGGTACCCCGGTTGCTGACCTCGACCCGGCCGTCCGGCTCGATCGTGATGCGGTCCCGGAATCCGGCGATCCCTCCGGTACGGGTGATGGTGAGCGTGGGCCGTGACGTCGTCATCACCCCTGGCTACCAGTCGTCGCCGTCCACCACCAGCGGAACGAACCGGTACGCACCGTGCTCCTCGACGTCGAGGTGGTCCGTTCGGCGCAACACACGGGTCATCCGTCCGGCGACCGGTACGACGAGCACGCCGCCCTCCCGCAGCTGGTCCACCAGGGACGCCGGGAGCCGGTCGGCCATCGCGGACACCAGCACGCGGTCGAAGGGCGCCTCGTCCGGCGCGCCGAGCACTCCCCGCGCAGCCTCCCGGACGTCAGCCCACGGCCGGTCGACCGACGCGAGGGCGCGGCCGGCGCGCTCGCACAGCTCGGGCACCCGCTCGACCCCGACCACCCGGCCGCCCGCGCCCACCAGCTCCGCCAGGATCGCCGTCGTCCAGCCGGAACCGGATCCGACGTCGAGCACGCGGTCGCCCTCGCCCACATCCAGCAGCTCCAGCATGTCCAGGACCGTTCGGGGCTGCGAGCAGGTCTGACCCGAGCCGATCGACAAGGGCGCGTCCACGCCCGCCTGACCGACCTCCTCCGGCGGCAGGAAGAGGGTGCGAGGGGTCGCGCGCATCGCGTCCTCCGCCCTGCGGCGCGCGGCGTCCGCCATCGATCCAGTATGCGACGAGGCGCTGTCGTACGGCGGTGGCAGGCTGAGCGGCATGCCGCACGACGTCCTCGACCGGTTCTCGCCGGCCACCCGGGAGTGGTTCACGGGCAGCTTCCGCGACCCGACGGCCGCGCAGGCGGGCGCCTGGGAGGCGATCAGCTCCGGCCAGCACACCCTGGTCGTGGCACCCACCGGCTCGGGCAAGACGTTGTCGGCGTTCCTGTGGGCGCTGGACCGGCTCGCCGCCCTGCCCGTGCCCGAGGACCCGATGAGCCGCTGCCGGGTGCTCTACGTCTCGCCCATGAAGGCCCTGGCGGTCGACGTGGAGCGCAACCTGCGCTCGCCGCTCGTCGGCATCCGGCACGCCGCGTCCCGCCTCGGCCTGCCCGAGCCCGACGTGTCCGTGGCCGTCCGCTCCGGTGACACCCCGGCGCAGGAGCGCCGGGCGTTCCAGCGACGGCCGACCGACGTCCTCATCACCACGCCCGAGTCCCTCTTCCTGCTGCTGACCTCCAGCGCGCGCGCGGCGCTGGCCGGCATCGAGACGGTCATCGTCGATGAGGTCCACGCCGTGGCCGGCACCAAGCGCGGCGCCCATCTCGCGCTGTCGCTGGAGCGGCTGGACGCGATGCTCGACCGGCTCGTGCAGCGCATCGGCCTCTCCGCGACCGTGCGACCGGTCGAGGAGGTCGCCCGCTACCTCGCGGGCGGACGCCCCGTGACCACCGTCCAGCCGCCGTCGGAGAAGTCCTGGGACCTCGAGGTCGTCGTGCCGGTCCCGGACATGACCGAGATCGGCGAGACCCCGGGGGCCGGGACCGACGACCCGCAGGAGCGCGCCTCGATCTGGCCGCACGTCGAGGAACGCATCGTCGACCTCGTCGCCGACCACCGGTCCACCCTGGTGTTCGCCAACTCCCGGCGGCTCGCCGAGCGGCTGACGGCGCGGCTCAACGAGATCTGGCAGGAGCGGCTGGAGGCAGCGGCCACCGGGGACGAGGCCGGTGCGGGCGTCGGCGGTCCGCAGCCGACCGGCACGCCTGCGCAGCTGATGGCGCAGTCGGGCCAGAGCCACGGCGCACCGCCGGTCCTGGCGCGCGCCCATCACGGCTCGGTCAGCAAGGAGCAGCGTGCCCAGGTCGAGGACGACCTCAAGGCCGGCCGGCTGCCCGCGGTGGTCGCCACCAGCTCGCTCGAGCTGGGCATCGACATGGGCGCGGTCGACCTGGTGATCCAGGTCGAGTCCCCGCCGAGTGTGGCCAGCGGCCTGCAGCGGGTCGGTCGCGCCGGCCACCAGGTCGGCGCGGTCTCGCGAGGCGTGCTGTTCCCGAAGTTTCGCGGCGACCTCGTCCAGACGGCGGTGGTCGTGGAGCGGATGCGCAGCGGCGGGATCGAGTCGCTGCACGTCCCCGCCAACCCCGTGGACGTCCTCGCCCAGCAGATCGTCGCCATGTGCTCGATGGACGACTGGTCCGTCGATGACCTGGAGCAGCTGACCCGGCGGGCGACGCCGTTCGCCGGGTTGCCCCGCTCGATCCTGGAGTCGGTGCTGGACATGCTCTCCGGGCGCTACCCGAGCGACGAGTTCGCCGAGCTGCGTCCCCGGCTGGTCTGGGACCGCGTGACGGGAGTGCTGTCCGGCCGCCGCGGCGCGCAGTGGCTGGCCGTCACCAGCGGCGGCACCATCCCCGACCGGGGGCTGTACGGCGTCTTCCTGGCCGGCTCCGACGGCCCCGGGCGCCGGGTCGGCGAGCTGGACGAGGAGATGGTCTACGAGTCGCGCGTCGGCGACGTCTTCACCCTCGGCACCACCAGCTGGCGCATCGAGGACATCACGCACGACCAGGTGCTCGTCACGCCCGCACCCGGTCAGCCGGGGCGGCTGCCGTTCTGGAAGGGCGACGCGCCGGGCCGCCCGGCCGAGCTCGGTCGCGCCGTCGGCGGCTTCGTGCGCGAGGTCATCGCCCTCGACGACGCCGCCGCCCGGGAGCGCGTCGCGACCGCCGGCCTGGACACCTGGGCGGGCGACAACCTGCTCTCCTACCTGCGCGAGCAGCAGGAGGCGACCGGGCACGTCCCGCACGACCGGTCGATCGTCGTCGAGCGGTTCCGCGACGAGCTCGGCGACTGGCGGGTCGTCGTGCACTCCCCGTTCGGTGCGCAGCTGCACGCGCCGTGGGCGCTGTGCGTGGCGGCGCGGTTGCGCGAGAAGTTCGGGGTCGACGTGCAGTCCATGCACGGTGACGACGGCATCGTCTTCCGGCTGCTCGACCTGGACGTCACCGAGGGCTCCGACCTGAGCCGCGAGCTGATGTCGACGATCCTGCTGGACCCGGACGACGTGCACGACGTCGTGACCAACGAGATCGGTGGCTCAGCGCTGTTCGCTGCGCGCTTCCGGGAGTGCGCTGCGCGGGCGCTGCTGCTGCCGCGGCGCAACCCCGGCCGCCGTCAGGCGCTCTGGCAGCAGCGCCAGCGGTCCGCCCAGCTGCTGGAGGTGGCCAGCCGCTACCCCTCGTTCCCGATCGTCCTCGAGGCCGTCCGCGAGTGCGTCCAGGACGTGTACGACGTGCCCGGCCTGGTCGACCTCATGCGTGACCTGGCCGCCCGGCGCGTGCGCCTCGTCGAGGTGGAGACGAGCACGCCCTCGCCGTTCGCCAAGAGCCTGCTGTTCGGGTACGTCGCGCAGTTCCTGTACGAGGGCGACTCCCCGCTGGCCGAGCGGCGCGCGGCCGCGCTGGCGCTCGACCCGTCGCTGCTGGGTGAGCTGCTCGGCCGCGGCGAGGGTGCGGCCCTGCGCGACCTGCTGGACGTCGACGTCATCCGGCGCACCGAGGCCGAGCTGCAACGCCTGGTGGACGAGCGTCGCTGCCGGGACGCCGAGGACCTCGCCGACCTGGTCCGCTGGCTCGGTCCCCTGTCGGCGGAGCAGATCCGCGAGCGCACCACCGAGGAGGGGCGTCCGCACGTCGAGGACTGGGTCGAGAGCCTGGTCCGGACCCGCCGGCTGATCCGCGTCCGGGTCGCCCAGCAGGAGACGGTCGCCGCCGTGGAGGACGCCGCCCGGCTGCGCGACGCGCTCGGTGCGGCGCTGCCCGTCGGGCTGCCGGCCGCGTTCCTGGAGCCCGTCGCGGACCCGCTCGGTGACCTGCTCGCCCGGTACGCCCGTACCCGTGGGCCGTTCACCGCTGCCGAAGCAGCCGCCGCGCTGGGCCTGGGCAAAGCGGTGGTGCAGGACGGCCTGCGGCGCCTCGTCGCGGCCGGCAGGGTCGTGGAGGGCGAGCTGCGACCGGCCGAGCTCGGGGGCGCGGCGCACGCGATGGACTTCTGCGACGCCGAGGTGCTGCGGGTCCTCAAGCGCCGCTCGCTCGCGTCGCTGCGCGCCGAGGTGGAGCCGGTGCCCGCCGTCGACCTGGCCCGGTTCCTGCCGGCCTGGCAGGGTGTGGGCTCCGGGCAGCGTGGGGTCGACGGCCTGCTCCGTGCGGTGGAGCAGCTGTCCGGAGCGCAGGTCCCGGCCAGCGCGCTGGAGACCCTGGTGCTGCCCTCGCGAGTCGTCGGCTACTCCCCCGCCCTGCTGGACGAGCTGATGTCCTCCGGTGAGGTGCTGTGGCAGGGCCACGCGGCGTTGCCCGGCGACGACGGCTGGGTGTCGCTCCATCTCGCCGACTCCGCCCACCTCACCCTGGCGCCGCCGGACGCGACGTTCGTCCTGGAGCCCGTCCATGAGTCGGTGCTGGACGCGCTCGACGGCGGGGGCGCCTACTTATTCCGCACGCTCTCGGACGCGCTCGGCTCGACCGATGACGAGAAGCTGCTGGGGGCGCTGTGGGACCTCGTCTGGAGCGGCCACGTCGGCGCCGACACCATCGCGCCCCTACGAGCCCTGCTGTCGGGCGGCCGGACGACCCACCGGGCGCGCCGCAGCGGACCGAGGCGGTCCCGCCACGCCGGCCGCGCCGGGCTCGGCGCCATCGGGTCGGGGCGACCGCCGGTCCCGCGTCGCAGCGGGCCGCCGACGGGCGTCGGCCGCTGGGCCACGCTGCCGCCCGTGGAGCCGAGCGCGACCGTGCGTGCACTCGCCCAGGCCGAGGTGCTGCTGGACCGGCACGGCGTGGTGACCCGCGGGACGGTCGCGGCCGAGGGGGTGACGGGTGGTTTCGCGTCCGTCTACCGCGTGCTCGCCACCGCCGAGGAGTCCGGCCGGGTGCGGCGCGGCTACTTCGTCGAGGGCCTGGGCGCATCCCAGTTCGCCGGCGCGGGTGCGGTCGACCGGCTGCGCGCGCAGAGCAAGCCGCTGGGGAGCCCCCGCAACCCGTGGGACCAGCCGGCCCGCCAGGAGGAGTCGCGCGCGGTCGTCCTCGCCGCCGCGGACCCGGCCAACCCGTACGGCGCCGCGCTCGGGTGGCCCGAGCGCCCGACCGGCGACGCGAGCGACACCGAGGGCGGGGGCTCCCGGTCGGCCGGCGGGCACAAGCCGGGGCGCAAGGCCGGCGCTCTGGTCGTCCTGGTCGACGGCGCCCTGGTGCTCTACGTCGAGCGCGGCGGCAAGACGCTGCTGTCGTGGAGCGACGATCCGGAGGACCTGCGCTCCGCGGCCGACGCGCTGGCCCTCGCGGTCCGCGAGGGGGCCCTGGGTCAGCTCACGGTCGCCAAGGCCGACGGCGACCAGCTCCTGGGCTCCTCCCATCCGCTGGCCGAGGCACTGACGGCTGCCGGGTTCCACACGACACCGAGGGGGCTGCGTCTGCGATCGTGACGCCATGCCGATCGAGCCGCGCCAGACCCGGGCCCGTGTCGTCCTGATCGTCGGCGTCCCCGGCGCCGGGAAGACCACCGTCGCGCGTGCGCTCGCCGGACGCTTCCCCCGCTCGGCGTGCATCGAGGGCGACCTGATCCAGCACGAGCTCACCGTCAACGGCTTGGTCCCGCCCGGCGGCGAGCCGATCAGCGCGCAGATGCGGGAGACGCTCGCCGACTGGGGGTGGTGGATCGACACCTCCGACCTCACGGTGGAGCAGACCGTCGACGCGATCGTGCGCGACGGGCTGCGCTCGGGGCAGCTGGACGACGACTCCGCGGAGCGGTCGGCCAGGCGGGCCTGAGTGTCCGACCCCGCCCGTACGCTCGGCCCATGGTCACCCATCACAGCATCGACTACATCGAGCTCGGCGCCCCGGACGTCGCTGCGGCGAAGGCGTTCTACGCCGCCGCGTTCGGCTGGGAGTTCACCGACTACGGGCCTGACTACGCCGGGATCCAGCGTGCCGACGGCGACGACGAGATGGGCGGGCTGAACGGCGAGCGGGCCGGCGGAGCGGGTGGCCCGCTCGTGCTGCTGCGCTCGGACGACCTCGCCGCCGCCGAGCAGGCGGTTCGCGACGCCGGCGGCACCATCAGCACCGCGCCGTACGCCTACCCCGGCGGGCGCCGCTTCATGTTCACCGACCTCGCCGGCAACGAGCTGGGCGTCTACCAGCCGGAGTGACCGATGCCCGAGGGTGATGCGGTTCTGCGGACCGCCCGGCGACTGCACCGCGGTCTGGCCGGGCGGACGCTGGCGGTCGCCGAGCTGCGCTGGGACCTGCGCCGTCCGGCTGAGCTGACCGGCCGACGGACGATCGAGGTGGTCAGTCGGGGCAAGCACCTGCTGCACCGCATCGAGGGCGGTCTCACGCTTCATACCCACCTGCGGATGGACGGGCGCTGGCAGGTCACCGAGCGGTCGAGGGTCTCCTCCCGGATGGCGCACGCGACCGACCTGCGGGCGCTGCTCGCGACCGACACGCACGCCGCGCTCGGCTGGCGGCTCGGCATGCTCGACCTGGTACCGACCGGTGAGGAGCACTCGCTCGTCGGCCACCTCGGCCCCGACGTCCTGGGTGCGGACTGGGACGAGGGGGAGGCGCTACGACGACTGCGGGCGGCGGGCGAGCAGCCGGTCGGGGCCGCGCTGCTCGACCAGCGCAACCTCGCCGGCCTCGGGACCATCTTCACCGCGGAGCCACTGTTCGTGCAGCGGGTGAACCCGTGGTCCCCCGTGTCGGGCCTGGACGACGCGACCCTGACCGGCATCGTGCGACGAGCCCGGCGGATGATCGCCGGGAGCGTGGAGACGTCCCGCCCCGCCCTCACCGGGGACCCACGGGAGCCGACCTCGGTGCACGGGCGCAGCGGTCGACCGTGCCGCCGGTGCGGCGCGCCCGTACGGGTGGCGATGATCGGGACTGCGCCACGGGACCGGACGATGTTCTACTGCCCGCGCTGCCAGGGCGGCCTGGCCCCCACTGACGACGGTCGGCGGCAGCGCCCGCTGGGCGCCCGCTGACCTGCGAGGACGCGTCTCAGGCGGCCGGGGAGACGACCTCTCGGGCGACCTCGGGGGTGATCGGGAGGCGCACCGGCTGGGACAGGGCCTCGGCGACGGCAACCTTCTCGGTCACCAGCATGAGCGTCTCGGACAGCTGGAGCCCGAGTGCGGCGCAGATCGCCGCCAGCAGCTCGGAGGACGCCTCCTTCTCGCCACGCTCGAGCTCACTGAGGTAGCCCAGCGAGACCTTGGCGGCCGCAGACACATCGCGCAGCGTGCGGCCCTGCGTCTGGCGCTGGTGGCGGAGCACGTCGCCGAGCTCTCGACGGAGCAGGATCATGACGCCCTCCTCGCGGTGTCGTGTGCTGATCTCCTGCGACCACCGTACCTCTCGGCACCGACGCCGTTCTGTTCGATGGTCAGTGTCTGCGTCAACGCCATCGACAGGGCGAGATGTTCCGCATTAAAGTGATATCATTTTGATAGCAGACGAACGGGGACGACCATGAGCAATGATCAGCGCCCGGAGCAACCCGCGCGACCCGCGGGCGCCAACGCGGCGAGCCACCACGGCGACAGCGCGCCCGGGCCGGAGGAGCAGCCGCCCAGCGCGCAGCCGGTGGGGCACCGGGGCCTGCGGGTCGACATCGACGAACGCCCGGCCTGGGCCATGAACGGCTTCCTCGCGCTCCTGGTCGCGCTGGCCCTCGTCGTCGCGGCGGTCGTCGCGTTCGGGGCGGGCGTCCCGGCGGCGGGGGTGGCGCTGGCGGTCGTGGCCTTCCTCGTCGCCACGCCGCTGGTGGTCATCCAGCCGGGCCAGACGCGGGTCGTGCAGTTCTTCGGCCGCTACGTCGGCACGGTGCGACGGACGGGGCTCACCTGGGTGATGCCCTTCACCACGCGCCGGAACGTCTCGGTGCGGGTCAACAACTTCGAGACCAACGCACTGAAGGTCAACGACGCCGACGGCAACCCGGTCGAGATCGCCGCCATCATCGTGTGGCAGGTCGCGGACACGGCCAAGGCGACCTTCTCCGTCGAGCACTACACCGACTTCGTGCGCGTGCAGTCCGAGGCGGCGCTGCGCCACGTCGCGACCACCCATCCGTACGACAACCCCGACGGCAGCGGCACGTCGCTGCGCGGCTCCACCGACGTCGTCTCCGGCGAGCTCGCCCACGAGGTGGCCGACCGCGTCGTGATCGCCGGCGTCGAGATCCTCGAGGTCCGCATCAGCCACCTCGCGTACGCCCAGGAGATCGCCCAGGCGATGCTGCAGCGGCAGCAGGCCAGCGCGATCATCGCGGCGCGCGAGCGCATCGTCGAGGGCGCCGTGTCGATGGTGGAGATGGCGATCAACCGGCTGGAGGGTCAGGACGTCGTGCACCTGGACGAGGAGCGGAAGGCGGCCATGGTCTCCAACCTGCTCGTCGTGCTGTGCGGCGACCAGCGAGCGACCCCGGTCGTCAACACCGGCAGCCTCTACACCTGACCCCGCCATGACGCTTCCCCCGGACCCGGGCGGCGCCGAGCGCAAGGCGGTGCTGCTGCGGCTCGACCCCGCCGTCCACCGCGCGCTCGCGCGCTGGGCGGCCGACGACCTGCGCAGCGTCAACGCGCAGGTGGAGATGGCGTTGCGCGAGGCCCTGCAGCGGGCGGGCCGGCTGCCCGAGGACGCGGGCCCGCTCCCCCGCCGCGGCCGTCCGCCGGCCGCCGAGCCCGACTGACCCACCACCGGCCTGCGTCCGGACCCCCCAGGTCCGACGGGAGCCAGGCCCAGCGCCAGAGCCGAGCCGAACAGACGACTGAGTCACTCGAGTCGGACCTGCGTGCAAGCCGGTCAGATTCGAGTGACTCAGTCGTCTCGGGCGTGGGGGCGGGGCGGCCGCGCTTCGGGGCGGGGCGAGGCGGGGTCAGCCGGTGCGGTCAGCCGTGATCCGCTCCTCGTTGCGGACGGTCCCGCGGGTGGAGGAGTACAGCCACCCGATCGCGGCGACGAAGACGATCATGCCGATGCCGTTGGCCCAGCTGGTGAAGCCCTCGCCCACGATCGCCAGGGGTGAGTCCTTGCCGGAGCCGGCGACGATGCCGGCGTACACGACCCCGAAGAGGCTGTCGCCGACGATCAGACCGGTCGCCATCAGGACGCCGAGCCGCTTGGCGTGCTCCGGGTCGTTGCGGCGGTCGGCCCACCGGTCGTACACGTGGCCGAGGATGGCACCGATCGGGATGAGCAGGGAGAGCGCCATCGGCAGGTAGAGGCCCATGCCGACCGCGAGCGGCGGCAGGTTGAACCGGGACCTGCGCGTGAGCACCTCGTCGACGATGATCACCACGACACCGATGGCGGCGCCGAGCCCGAGGTAGCCCCACTCCAGGTCACCGCCGAAGACGCCCTTGGCGAGGGCGGAGATCAGCGACGCCTGGGGCGCGGCGAGGGCGTTGTCGCCGGCGCCGGGCGCGCCCTGGAACCCGAACGCGGAGTTGAGCAGGTTCAGCACGGGCGCGATGACGATCGAGCCGAACACCACGCCGACGACGAGGGCGGCCTGCTGCTTCCACGGCGTCGCGCCGACCAGCTGGCCGGTCTTGAGGTCCTGCAGGTTGTCGTTGGAGATCGTGGCGATGCTGAACACGACCGCCGTGACGAACAGCGTGTACGCCACCAGCGAGGTCACCTGGTGCGCGTCACCGTCGCGGCCGTGCACCACGACCATCAGCAGCGACGCGACCAGGACCACGACGATGCCGACGCCGGAGATCGGGCTGTTCGACGAGCCGATGAGGCCGGCCATGTACCCGCACACCGCGGCGATCACAGCGCCGATCAGGAGGACGAACACCAGGCTGACCAGGATCGTCAGCGCCGTGCTGCCCCCGATGGTGGTGCCGTTCAGGAAGGTCCACAGCAGCAGGCCGATGGGCAGCAGGGACAGCACGATCGTGCCCCCGACGATCGTGATCGGCAGGTCCCGCTCGGTGATGTCGACGGTGTCGCCCTGACGCCGGGCGCGCGCCGATGCCGACGCCTCGCGGATGCCCCGGGCGATGGGGGCCAGGATCCGCAGCAGCGTCCAGATCGCGGCGACGGCGATCGTGCCGGCGCCGACGAACCGCACGTCGGAGGTGAAGGTCTTGTCCACGACGTCCGCGACGGCCGCTCCGCTGACTTCACCGGAGGTGAAGATCGGCACGAGCACGAGCCAGGCGATCGCGAGGCCGACGAGCATCGCGACGCCGACGGTGAGGCCGACCAGGTGGCCGACGCCGATGAGGGCCAGCGACAGGCTCGCGGAGAACGCGGTCCCGCCGGAGCCGATCCGGACGGCCTTCGTCACCTCGGTGCTCGCGAGCTTGAGCGCGCCGAGGATGTTGAACGCCACGGCGACGAGCGCACCCTTGAGGATGATCTTGAGGCCACGGGCGTTCTGGTCGGCGTCGCCCTCGGTGCCCGTCCCGACCTTCAGCACCTCGGCGGCGGCGACGCCCTCGGGGTAGGGCAGGTCGGAGCCGGTGACGAGCGCGCGCCGCAGCGGCACGGAGTACATGACGCCGAGCGTGCCGCCGATGGCGCACAGCGCGACGGTGGTCCAGTACGGGAAGTCCTGCCACCAGCCGATCATGATCAGGCCCGGGAGGACGAAGATGATCGCCGCGAGCGTGCCCGCCGCGGACGCGATCGTCTGGACGATGTTGTTCTCCTGGACGCTGGTCCCGCCGATGCGTCGCAGGATCGCCATGGAGATGACCGCCGCGGGGATGGCGGTGGCGAACGTCAGCCCGACCTTGAGACCGAGGTAGACGTTCGCCGCGGTGAAGACCAGGGTGATGATCCCACCGAGGACGATGCCCCTGACGGTCAGCTCTCGCGTGGTGGTGGCAGTGGTCGTGCTGGTAGTCATACGCCTTCCTTGGCGTTGCGGACGGGACACGCCGACGGCGAGGTCAGGGACCTCGCCGGGCCGATCCACGGTACATAGCCATGCTGTGGAAAACCCAGCCGGGCCCGACTGCGCCCGACTCCTCAGGATCGCAGGCGAGCACCCAGCAGGTCCAGGACGGCCTGCACCGTCGATGCGCGGATGTGCTCGCGGTCGCCGTCCAGCGTGAGAGCGGCGTGCTGGGCGCCGTCGTCGCTCGCGGCGGCCACGAACACGGTCCCGACGGCGTACCCGTCCTGCGGGTCCGGGCCGGCGACGCCGGTCGTCGCCAGCCCCCACGTCGCGCCGAGCAGGGAGCGTACGCCGACCGCCATCTGCAGCGCGACCTGCGCCTGCACGGCCCCGCCGGCGGCCAGCAGACCGGCGTCGACGCCGAGAACGTCCGCCTTCACGTCCGTGGCGTACGACACGACGCCGCCGCGGACGACCGCGCTCGCGCCGGGCACGCTCGTGAGCCGCGCGCAGACGAGGCCCCCGGTCAACGACTCCGCGCACGCCACGGTCTCGTGGCGATCGGTGAGCGTGCGGACGAGTGCCGCCGCGTCGCTCACCGGTGGGACCGTCGCCGTGCCCGTCGGGCTGCCGTGCGCTCGCTGTTGCGGCGCAGCTGCACCGCCCGGAAGACGTAGTCGACGCCGGTCACCACGGTGACCACCAGCGCGGCGACCATCAGGACCCAGGCGATGCCGTGCAGCACGCCCTCCAGCGGCAGCACGAACAGACCGATCGCGAACGCCTGCAGGGCCGTCTTGAGCTTGCCGCCGCGGCTGGCCGGCATGACCCCGTGCCGGATGACCGCGAACCGCAGCAGGGTGACGCCGATCTCGCGCACCAGGATGACGACGGTGATCCACCAGGGCACCTCGTCGATGAGGGACAGCCCGATGAGCGCCATCCCCATCAGCGCCTTGTCGGCGATGGGGTCGACGACCTTCCCGAAGTCGGTCACGAGCCCGCGGGCGCGGGCGAGGTCCCCGTCGATGCGGTCGGTGAGCGACGCGACGGCGAACACCGCGAAGGCCGCGATCCGCATCCCGTCGGACTCGCCGCCGTCGGCGAGCAGCAGCCAGCCGAACACCGGGACCAGGGCGATGCGCAGCATCGTCAGGTAGTTGGCGACGTTCCAGTTGCTGACGCCGTCGCTCGGGTGGGCGGCCGGGTCGGGGGTCGCCGCCGGGGGATGCATCATCGCCGCTCCGCGACGAGGTCGATGCCCTCGGTCGCCACGACCTCGGCCCGCACGATGTCGCCCACCACGACGTCGGCCGTCTCGGGCAGGTAGGTGACGCCGTCGACGTCCGGCCCCTGCTGCGCGGCGCGACCGACCGGACGCGGGTCGTCCTCGTCCCCGAGGCTCTCGACCAGGACCTCGACGGTCTCGCCGACCCGCTCCTCGGCGCGCTGCAGGTTCAGCTCCTCGACGAGGGTGCGGATGTGCTCCAGCCGGGCCGCCACCTCGTCCTCGGGCAGCTTGGCCTCGTACGTCTCGGCCTCGGTGCCGTCCTCGTCGGAGTAGCCGAAGACGCCGACGACGTCGAGCCGGGCGTGGACCAGGAACTGCTCCAGCTCCTCCAGGTCGGCCTCGGTCTCGCCCGGGAAGCCGACGATGACGTTGGAGCGGATGCCGGCCTGCGGGCTGCGCTCGCGAACCTGCTCCAGGAGGCCGAGGAAGGCCTCCCGGGACCCGAAGCGGCGCATCCGGCGCAGCAGCGGCTCCGAGGCGTGCTGGAAGGAGATGTCGAAGTACGGCACCACGCCGGGCGTCGCGGTCATGGCGTCCAGCAGGTCCGGGCGGATCTCGGCCGGTTGCAGGTAGGACACCCGGACCCGCTCGATGCCCTCGACCGCGACGAGCTCGGGCAGCATCGTGTCCAGCAGCCGCAGGTCGCCGAGGTCCTTGCCGTACGAGGTGGAGTTCTCGCTGACGAGGAAGATCTCCTTGACGTCGTGCTGGCCGAGCCAGCGCGCCTCGGCGAGCACGTCCGAGGGCCGACGGGAGACGAACGCGCCGCGGAACATCGGGATCGCGCAGAAGGCACACCGCCGGTCGCAGCCGCTGGCGATCTTCAGCGGAGCCCACGGCCGGCCGTCCAGGCGGGCGCGGACCACGCGCGGCGAGGACGCGGGCGAGGCGATCGAGACGTCGTCCGGGCGGCGGATCTCACCGTGACCGGGCAGGGCCACGCCCGCCGCGCCGTCCTGGCGCGCGACCGGCGACAGCGGCAGCAGCCGGCGCCGGTCGCTCGGGGTGTGGGACGCCGGTGCGTGCCCGTCGAGGATCGCGCCGAGGTGGCTGGACATGTCCTGGTAGGAGTCGAAGCCCAGGACGGCGTCCGCCTCGGGCAGCTGGGCGGCCAGCTGCTCGCCGTACCGCTCGGCCAGGCAGCCCACGGCGACGACCGCCTGGGTCCGCCCGCTCTCCTTGAGGTCGCCGGCCTCCAGCAGCGCGTCGATGGAGTCCTTCTTGGCCTGCTCGACGAAGCCGCAGGTGTTGACGACGGCGACGTCGGCGTCCGAGGCGTCCTCGACCAGCGTCCAGCCCTGATCGGACAGTCGGCCGGCGAGCTCCTCGGAGTCGACCTCGTTGCGAGCGCAGCCCAGGGTCACCAGCGCGACGCTGCGGGAGGGAGAAGGCATGGGCTCAACTGTAGTTGCGCCCAGGAGGCCGGACGTCGCGTGATGGGATGGGCGGCATGAGCCAGTCCCCCACCCCCGTGACCGAGATCCTGCGCACCAGCCCTCTGATCGACGGGCACAACGACCTGCCGTGGGAGGCCAGGAAGCAGGTCGGCTACGACTTCGACCGGCTCGACATCGCGGCCGGCACGCAGGGTCGTACGCACACCGACGTGCCGCGGCTGCGCGCTGGCGGCGTGGGTGGTCAGTTCTGGTCGGTGTTCGTCCCCGCCCAGCTGCAGGGCGACTCCGCCGTGAGCGCCACGCTGGAGCAGATCGACGCGGTGCACCAGATGGTCGGCCGCTACCCGGACGCGTTCGGCATCGCCCGGACGGCCGACGAGGTCGAGGCGGTGTTCGACAGCGGACGGATCGCCTCGCTGATGGGCGCCGAGGGCGGGCACTCGATCGGCTGTTCGCTCGCGACGCTGCGGATGATGTACGTGCTCGGCGTCCGCTACCTCACCCTCACCCACAACGACAACGTGCCGTGGGCCGACTCGGCGACCGACGAGCCCGTCCACCACGGCCTGTCACGGTTCGGCGTCGAGGTGGTCCACGAGATGAACCGCACCGGGATGCTGGTCGACCTCAGCCACGTGTCGGCGGACACGATGCGCGACGCGCTGAAGGCCACCGAGGCGCCAACGATCTTCTCCCACAGCTCGGCCCGCGCCGTCTGCGACAGCCCGCGGAACGCGCCCGACGACGTGCTGGAGTCGCTGCGCGACAACAACGGCGTGATCATGGCGACCTTCGTCCCCGAGTTCGTCTCGCAGGCCTGTGCTGCCTGGCGCCAGTCAGCCGTCGACGCTGCGGCCGCCGCTGGGCTCGCCCCGTTCGACCTCTCCCAGTTCGCTCCGTTCGTGAAGGAGTGGATGGTTCGCAACCCCCGGCCGGCCTCGGGGCTCGCGGACGTCGTCCCCCACTTCGAGCACATCCGTGAGGTGTGCGGCATCGACCACATCGGCATCGGGGGCGACTACGACGGCACAGGCGCGCTCCCGACGGGCCTGGAGGACGTCTCCGGCTACCCGGTGCTGTTCGCGGCGCTGCAGGAGAAGGGCTGGTCGGACGACGACCTGCGCAAGGTGGCCGGCGGCAACGTGCTGCGGGTGATGCGCGACGCCGAGGCCAAGGCCCGCGAGCTGCAGGCGACCCGCGGCCCCAGCCTCGCAACGTACGAGGAGCTCGACGGCTGACCGACCGGGTGGCCCGTCGCGGCGTGACGGCGCCGGGCCACCCGTCAAGAAGGCGTCAAGACGCGTGAGCACCGCGTCAATTCGCGCGGTGCCCACGCCGTCCGGACGTTCGCTGAAGGCATGGCCGAACTCCTCGTCGGTGGCGTCGTCGCCGCCGCACTCCTGATCTACCTCGTCTACGCGCTCGTCCGACCGGAGCGGTTCTGATGGGCACCACCCTCTCGGGGCTGCTCACGATCGCCACGGTGGTCCTCGTCCTCGCCGTGGCGCACGTCCCGCTGGGCGACGCGATGGCGCGGGTCTTCACCGGCGAGCGGCACCTGCGGGTCGAGTCCGCCGTCTACCGCCTGTGCGGGGTGAGCCCGTCCTCGGAGCAGCGCTGGTCCACGTACGCCCTTTCCGTCGCCGGGTTCTCGGCCGTCAGCATCGTCGGGCTCTTCGCCCTGATCCGGTTCCAGGGCAGCCTGCCGCTGGCCCGCGGAGCGGCCATGGACACCGACACGGCCGTGAACACGGCGGTGTCCTTCGCGACCAACACCAACTGGCAGAGCTACGTCGGAGAGGTCGGCGCGTCGCCGGTCGTGCAGACCCTCGGCCTCGCGGTGCAGAACTTCGTGTCGGCCGCGGTCGGGCTGGCGATCGCGGTGGCGCTGATCCGCGGCCTGACCCGCAACGCGTCGACCACCCTGGGCAACTTCTGGGTCGACCTGACCCGGTCGGTCGTGCGAATCCTGCTGCCGCTGGCCGCGATCGGCGCGATCGTGCTGCTCGCCGGCGGCGTGGTCCAGGACCTCACCGCGCCCGAGGTCGTGCATGGCCTGTCCGGGGTGGACCAGACCGTGCAGAGCGGTCTGATCGCGAGCCAGGAGGCGATCAAGGAGCTGGGCACGAACGGCGGCGGCTACCTCAACGCCAACTCCGCCCACCCGCTGGAGAACCCGAACGCCGTGACCAACCTGGTCCAGGTGGTCCTGATGCTGGTCATCCCGTTCTCGCTGCCGCGGACGTACGGCGTCCTGGTCGGCGACCGGCGTCAGGGGCAGGCGGTGCTGGCGTTCATGGCGACGCTGTGGGTGGCGATGCTCGCGGTCATCACCTGGGCCGAGACCGCCGCAGCCACCGGCCCGCTCGGGGCGATGGAGGGCAAGGAGGTCCGGTTCGGCGTCTGGGGCTCGACGCTGTTCGCCCACACCACGACCGCCACCTCGACCGGCGCGGTCAACTCGCTGCACGAGAGCTACAGCCCGCTCGGTGGCGGCGGCGTGCTCTTCAACATGATGCTCGGCGAGGTGTCGCCGGGCGGCGTCGGAGCCGGCCTGTACGGCGCGCTCGTCGTGGCGATCCTGGCGGTCTTCGTCGCCGGGCTGATGGTCGGCCGCACTCCGGAGATCGTCGGCAAGACCGTCGGCCGGCGCGAGATCACGCTGGTCGCCCTCGTCACCGTGACGACGCCCGCCCTCGTCCTGCTCGGAACCGGCGCGGCACTCGCGCTCGGGACCGCCCGGGCCGGCCTGCTCGGAACGGGCCCGCACGGGCTCACCGAGATGCTGTACGCGTTCACCTCGGCGTCGAACAACAACGGCAGCGCGTTCGCCGGGCTCACCGCCGACCAGCCGTACCTCAACCTGACGCTCGCCGCCTGCATGCTGCTCGGTCGCTTCGTCCCGATCCTGCTGATCCTGGCGCTCGCGGGATCCCTTGCCGCGCAACGGAGACGACCGGCCACCGACGGCGCGATGCCGACCCACACTCCCCTGTTCGCCGGGCTCATGGTCGGCGTCGCGGTCCTGGTGACCGGCCTGACCTTCCTGCCCGTCCTCGCTCTCGGTCCGCTCGCGGAGGCCCTCTCATGAACCAGCTCGTCGCTCTCGGCACGGCGTCGTTCCCCGACGCCGTCCGCAAGCTCAACCCGCAGCACCTGTTCCGCTCCCCCGTGATGTTCGTGGTGTGGGTCGGCGCCGTGCTCAGCACGGTGCTGGCCGTGCTGCACCCCTCGGTCTTCGCGATCTCGGTCGCCGTGTGGCTCTGGCTCACGGTGCTGTTCGCCGGGCTCGCCGAGGCGGTCGCCGAGGGGCGCGGCAAGGCGCAGGCGGACACGCTGCGCCGCACCCGAACGACCACGACGGCGCGGCGGCTCCTCGCGGACGGCGCGGTGGAGCAGGTCGCCGGTGCCGACCTGCGGCTGGACGACCGCGTCGTGGTCGAGGCCGGCGAGCTGATCCCGGGCGACGGCGACGTCGTCGAGGGCATGGCCACGGTCGACGAGTCGGCGATCACCGGCGAGTCCGCACCGGTCGTCCGTGAGGCCGGTGGCGACCGCTGTGCGGTCACCGGCGGGACGACGGTGCTGTCGGACCGCATCGTCGTGCGCATCACGGCCAGGCCGGGCGAGACGTTCATCGACCGGATGATCGCTCTGGTCGAGGGCGCCGCGCGGCAGAAGACCCCCAACGAGATCGCGCTCGGGGTCCTGCTCACGGTCCTCACCATCATCTTCCTGCTCGCGGTGGCGACGATCCCGCCGTTCGCGGGTTTCACCGGTGACGGCCCGTCGGTGATCGTCCTGGTGGCGCTGCTGGTCTGCCTGATCCCGACGACCATCGGCGCGCTCCTCTCGGCGATCGGGATCGCCGGCATGGACCGGCTGGTGCAGCGCAACGTCCTGGCCATGTCCGGTCGCGCCGTGGAGGCCGCCGGTGACGTGAGCACCTTGCTGCTGGACAAGACCGGGACCATCACGCTCGGCAACCGGCAGGCGAGCGAGATCGTCCCGGTGGGCGGCGCGCACGCCACCGACGTGAACCGGCTGGCGTTCCTGTCCTCGCTCGCGGACGAGACCCCGGAGGGCCGCTCGATCGTGGAGTGGACCCGTACGCAGCTCGGCGAGTACGTGGTGACGCCGGAGGGTTCGACGTCCGTGCCGTTCACCGCCCACACGCGGATGAGCGGGGTCGACCTCGCCGACGGGACGCAGGTCCGCAAGGGCGCGGCGAGCGCCGTACGCCGCTGGGTCGCCGACTCCGGCGGTACGCCCTCGGCCGACCTGACCGAGGTCGTGGACGGGATCTCCGCCGCCGGCGGCACTCCCCTGGTGGTCGCGGTGCGGGACGCCGACGGCGCCGGTCGCACGGTCGGGGTGATCCACCTCAAGGACGTGGTGAAGCCCGGCATGGTCGAGCGGTTCGCCGAGCTGCGCCGGATGGGCATCCGGACGGTCATGATCACCGGCGACAACCCGTTGACGGCGAAGGCGATCGCCGCCGAGGCGGGCGTGGACGACTACCTGGCCGAGGCGACGCCCGAGGACAAGATGCGGCTCATCCGTGAGGAGCAGTCCGGCGGGCGGCTGGTGGCGATGACCGGCGACGGCACGAACGACGCGCCGGCGCTCGCCCAGGCGGATGTCGGCGTCGCGATGAACACGGGGACGTCGGCCGCGAAGGAGGCCGGCAACATGGTCGACCTCGACTCCGACCCGACCAAGCTCATCGACATCGTCGCGATCGGCAAGCAGCTGCTGATCACCCGGGGCGCGCTGACGACGTTCTCGATCGCCAACGACCTGGCGAAGTACTTCGCGATCATCCCCGCGATGTTCGTCGGGCTCTACCCCGGTCTGGACTCGCTCAACGTCATGCGGCTCGGCTCGCCGGAGTCGGCCATGCTCTCGGCCGTCATCTTCAACGCGCTGATCATCGTCGCGCTGATCCCGTTGGCGCTGCGAGGAGTTCGCTACCGACCCCTGCGCGCGGACCAGATGCTCGCCCGCAACCTGCTGATCTACGGCGCCGGTGGGGTCGTCGCCCCGTTCATCGGGATCAAGCTCATCGACCTCCTCGTCTCCCTCCTGCCAGGACTGTGATCACCATGTCGACCACCACCCCCACCTCGGCTGCCACCTCGGCCCCGACCTCCTCGGGCCGCTCCCGGACCCGCACGGTCCACCTCGGCTCGTTCGGCCGCCAGACCGTGGCCGGGCTGCGGATGCTCCTGGTCATGACCGTGCTCGTCGGCGTGCTCTACCCCGCGGTCGTGTGGGCCGTCGGGCAGGCGGCCTTCCGGGACCAGGCGTCCGGCTCGCTCGTGCGTCGCGACGGCGTCGTCGTGGGTTCGTCCCTGCTCGGTCAGCAGTGGACCGGTCCGCAGTGGTTCCACTCCCGCCCGTCGGTCTCGGAGTACGCCGGTGACACCAGCGGCGGGTCGAACCTCACCGCCACGGACCCGCGGCTGCTCCGGGAGGTCGCCCAGCGGCGGGCCGCGCTCGGCGCCGGCGGCGCGTCCGCCCCGGCCGACGCGCTGACGGCGAGCGCCAGCGGCCTGGACCCGCACATCAGCCCGGAGTACGCGGCCGCTCAGGTCTTCCGGGTCGCCCGGGCCCGCGGCCTGACGACCGAGCAGGTCCGCCGGCTCGTCACCGACCACACCCAGAGACGCACCCTGGGGTACCTCGGCATGCCGCGGGTGGACGTGCTGGAGCTGAACCTCGCCCTGGACGCCGCGGCCCGGCGATGAGCACCCGGGCGGTGGACGTCGGCCCGGGCGGGAGCGCGCGGCACAATCGCCGTATGGCACGCGGTCGGCTGCGCATCTACCTCGGGGCGGCCCCCGGCGTCGGCAAGACGGTCGCGATGCTCTCCGAGGCGCAGCGCCGGCGCGAGCGCGGGACCGACGTCGTGGTCGGCCTGGTCGAGACGCACGGTCGCGCGTACACCGCCGGGATGCTCGACGGCCTGGAGGTCCTGCCCCGCATCGCGGTCCAGCACGGCGACCGGCTGCTGCAGGAGCTGGACGTCGACGCGGTGATCCGTCGCCACCCCGAGGTCGCGCTCGTGGACGAGCTCGCTCACACCAACGCCGCGGGGTCCTCCCACGCGAGGCGCTGGGAGGACATCGACCGCATCCTCGACGCCGGCATCGACGTGGTCTCGACCGTCAACGTCCAGCACCTGGAGTCGCTCAACGACGTCGTCAGGGAGATCACCGGGCAGCGCCAGCGCGAGACCGTGCCCGACGAGGTCGTCCGGGCGGCCGACCAGATCGAGCTCGTCGACATGTCGCCGGAGGCGCTGCGGCGCCGCCTCGCGCACGGCAACGTCTACCCCGTCGAGCGGGTGGACGCCGCGCTGTCGAACTACTTCCGGCCGGGCAACCTGTCGGCGCTGCGCGAGCTCGCCCTGCTGTGGGTGGCCGACCGGGTCGATGAGGCGCTCACCCGCTACCGCCACGACCAGGACATCGACCGCACCTGGGCGACCCGGGAACGGGTGCTCGTCGCCCTCACCGGCGGCCCGGAGCAGGACGTGCTGCTGCGGCGCGGGGCGCGGATCGCCGCCCGCGGTGCCGGCGGCCGGCTCATCGCCGTGAAGGTGGTGCCGGACTCGGGCCTGCGGGACGTCTCGGACGCCGCGGTCACCTCGGCGCGCACCCTGACCCGCGAGCTCGGCGGCGAGATGCACGTCGTCACCGGCAGCGACATCCCGTCGGCGATCCTCGACTTCGCCCGCAGCGTGAACGCCACGCAGATCGTCGTCGGCGCGAGCCGGCGTCACCGGTGGCAGGCGATGCTGACGCCGGGCGTCGGAGAGCAGGTTGTCGCCGGCTCGGGCGACATCGACGTCCTCATGGTCACCCACCCCTACACCTCGGGCCGGGTACGGCGGCGCGCACCGGGGTCGGTCGGGCTCAGCCGTACGGTGGGGGGCTGGCTGCTCGCGACCGCCGGGGTCGTCCTGCTCTCCTGGCTGCTCGAGGTGACGCGGTCCGAGCACGACCTGCCGCTGGAGGTCCTGCTGTTCCTCCTGCTCACCGTCGTCACCGCGATCGTCGGCGGCCTGTGGCCGGCGCTCGCGGGGGCGGTGCTCGCCAGCCTGGCCCTCAACTGGTTCTTCACCCCACCCGTGCACACGCTGAGCATCAACCAGCCGCGGAACGTCGTGGTGCTCGTCGTCTTCGTCCTGGTCGCGGCGGCCGTGTCGTCCGTCGTCCACCTCAGCGTGCGTCGTACGGCCGAAGCCGTTGCCGCACAACGCAGCTCGCGCATCCTTGCAGACCTCGCGCACTCACTGCTGGACGCCGAGCGGCCGCTCTCCTCGCTGCTGGACCAGGCGCGCGACATCTTCTCGGCCACCGGTGCAGCAGTGGTGCGACGCAGCCGGACGGGCCTCGGTGACCCGGTCGTCGTCAGCGGCGAGGTGCCGCTCGGCGATCCGGGCGCGACGCTGACGACGGCCGCGGTCGACGACGCCCACCTGCTCGTCCTGGCGGGTGACGAGTCGCGTGCTGACCAGCGCCGCCTGGTCGAGGCGTTCGCGTCGCACGCGGCGGCGGTGATCCGCGGTCACGCCCTGTCCGAGCAGGCCGCGTCCGCCTTCCGTCTCGCTCGCGACAACCGCACCCGCGGCGCGCTGCTCGCGGCGGTGTCGCACGACCTGCGGACGCCGCTCGCCGCGATCAAGGCGGGCGTCTCCAGCCTGCGCGAGCGCGACGTCGTCCTGTCCGAGGAGGACCAGGCCGAGCTGCTGGCGACGGTCGAGGAGTCCGCGGACCGGCTGGACGCCCTCATCGAGAACCTGCTGGACATGTCCCGGATCCAGACCGACACGGTGACGCCGCACGCGGACGAGGTGGTGGTCGAGGACCTGCTGCACGCCACCGTCGGCACGGTCTCGGCACCGCACCGGATCCGCACCTGGCTGCCCGAGCGACGCCTCACCGTCGTCGCCGACGCCGGCCTGGTCGAGCGCGTGCTCGCCAACCTCGTCGAGAACGCGCTGCGCTACTCCCCCGGACGTCAGGAGGTCCTCGTCAGCGGCGAGCGGATGCAGGACCACCTGGAGGTACGGGTCGTGGACCGCGGCAGCGGCGTGCCGACCGAGCAGAAGGAGGGCATCTTCGCGCCCTTCCAGCGGTACGGCGACGCGCCCCGGGGTGAGGGCGTCGGATTGGGACTCGCCGTGGCGCGTGGCCTGACCGAGGCGATGCACGGCACGCTGAGCGCGGAGGACACGCCGGGAGGAGGGCTGACGATGGTGCTCAGGCTCCCCCTCGGACCCGCCAGTACCCCTGCTGCCGAAGGAGACTCGTCGTGACACGCATCCTCGTCGTGGATGACGAGCCGGCGCTGGTGCGCACCCTGAGCATCAACCTGCGGGCGCGCGACTACGAGGTCGAGCACGCCTTCGACGGCCGCAGCGCCCTGCAGGTCATCACCGAGGACGCACCGGACGTCGTCGTCCTCGACCTGGGCCTGCCCGACGTGGACGGCGTCGAGGTCATCCGGCAGGTCCGGCGGTTCAGCGAGATCCCGATCATCGTGCTGTCCGCGCGGCACGAGTCCGACGACAAGGTGGAGGCGCTGGACGTCGGCGCCGACGACTACGTCACCAAGCCGTTCGGCATGGCCGAGCTGCTCGCCCGGGTGCGGGTCGCCGTACGCCGGCACGCCCCGACCGACGCCCACCCGCCGAGCGTCGCCACCGCCGACTTCACCCTGGACTTCGGCGAGCGGCGGGCCACCCGGGACGGCACCGCCGTACGGCTCACGCCGACGGAGTGGAGCCTGCTGGAGGCGCTGGCCGCGCGACCCGGCCACCTGGTGTCGCAGGCCGAGCTCCTGCACGCCGTCTGGGGGCCCGGGTACGCCAAGGAGGCGCACTACCTGCGGGTGTACGCCGCCCAGCTGCGCCGCAAGCTGGAGCCGGAGCCGAGCCGTCCCCGCTACCTGCTGACCGAGCCGGGCCAGGGCTACCGCCTGCGGCTGCCGGACTGACCGCGCCGATTCTTTCGGCGGACCGATGGGGTTCGCATGCCGGTGGCGGGACCGGCCGCCGCGGACGTGTACTGGAGGACGGGTTCCACCGGGGCGGGCCGCCGCCCTCGAGCAGGGAGCGGGTCATGACGTACCGCGCGCGTTCCATGATGGTCGCAGCAGGGTCGGCCCTGCTGCTCGTGCTCGGCCTGGCTCCACCACCCGCGGTCGCCGCACCGGCGACGTCGGTCACCTACCCCGCGAGCGCGTCGGCCACCCGGTTCACCGGGTGGGCGCTGGACGCCTGCACCGCACCGACGACCGCGCAGATCTCCGCGTGGCGCGTCTCGCCGTACCGGGCGGTCGGCGTCTACGTCGGCGGGGCCAACCGGACCTGCGCGCAGCCCCAGCTGACCGCCTCGTGGGTCACGGCCGTCGCGCGGATGGGCTGGCGGGTGATCCCGGTGTACATGGGCCTGCAGGCGCCGTGCACCTACCGCCCCAACGCCGTCAAGATCACCCCGTCCTCCGCCGCATCGCAGGGTGCCTCGCAGGCCGCCGACGCGGTCACCAGGGCCCGGGCGCTCGGGATGCTGCCGGGCTCGGCGATCTACGGCGACATGGAGCACTACAACCCCGCCGACACCGCCTGCCGCACGACGGTGCTCACCTACCTGTCCGCCTGGACCGCCGAGCTGCACCGCCGCGGCTACGTGTCCGGGGTGTACGCGAACCTCAGCTCGGGTGCGCCCGCGCTCTCCCAGACCTACTCCTCGACGGCGTACGCCCGGTCCGACGCGCTGTGGATCGCGCGCTGGGACAAGAGCACCGCGCTGACCGGGTGGGCCGGCGTCTCGGACAGCGCCTGGACCAACGGCCAGCGCGCCAAGCAGTACCAGGGCGACCACAACGAGACGTGGGGCGGCGTGACGCTCAACATCGACAGCAGCCGCTTCGACGCGCCCGTCGCCACGGTGGCGATGCCGTGGACGGTCACCAGCAGCACCCCGCTGAACGGGCGTACCGCACCGTCGTCACGGGCGCCGATCGCCACGTCGTACGCGCCGCGCTCCACGATCTGGGTCACCTGCCAGACGCCGGGCACGACGGTCGGCAGCACCAGCGTGTGGGACAAGCTCACCAACGGCACGTACGTGACCGACTACTACGTGAGCACGGCCTCCTCCACGACGTACACGAGTCCGCTGCCCCGCTGCGCCTTCCCCTACCAGGTGACGGTCGCCGGGCTCAGCCGGCGGGCCGGGCCGAGCACGTCGTACGCCGTGCGCGGCACCCTGGCCGCCGGCGCGCTCGCCTGGGTGAGCTGTCAGGCGCCCGGGTCCAAGGTCGGGACGACGGCGGTGTGGGACCGGCTCACGGACGGCACCTGGGTGACGGACTACTACGTGGCGACGCCGAGCTCGACGACCTACACCGCGGCGATCCCGCGCTGCTGAAAGCCGGGCCGTCAGCGGGGACGGAACCTGGCCAGCGTCAGACCCAGCAGGCGCGCGACCACGAGCGCGAGGTAGTAGACCCCAGCGAGCTGCTCCAGCATCACCACGGAGCGGGAGTGGGAACCGACGGGTGAGATGTCGGACAGGCCCGTCCCGGTCATCGTGGTGAAGGAAAGGAAGAGCATCTCCATCCAGCTGAGGTCGCCCGTGTGCTTTGCGGCGAGGAACTGTCCCGACCCCCAGACGACCTGGACCACGGCGTAGACGTAGGCGAAGGCCCAGGCGACCACGGTGAAGCAGGCGCCCGTGGCGTACAGCTCGTCGGTGGTGACGTGCTCGTCGGCGAACATGTACCGCAGGAGGGCGTACGCCAGGTAGAAGTAGAACGCCGCGTGGGTGACGCCGCTCAGCAGCGCGACCACGTCGTCGTCCGGCATGAAGACCTCGACGAGGGTCAGCACGGCCGACGGCACGCCGAGCAGGACCGAGATCCGGTTCAGCGCCGGCGTCATCCGGACGGCGGCCACCGCGACGAAGAGCACCAGCAGCTGGAACAGCGAGAAGGCCGCGCGCCCGAGGTCGCTCTCGGTGAACGGGTACACGACGATGCCGAGCAGCTGGACCGCGAGCAGCACGGCGCACGGCAGGTCGGCCAGCCGGCGCCACCAGCTGGGCGCGGTGATCCTGGTGCTGCCGGACACACTCACCCGGCGCGTCCGTCCGACATGGTCGGCCCGTCGCTGGGCGGGTCGTCCGGGGCCGCCGTCGGGCGCCCGTCCGGCTGCCACGCCGGCTGGTACGGGGCGGTGACCGCGCGGCCGCGGTTGGTCGCGGCGTACGCGGCGGTGGCGGCCAGTGCGGGCAGCCACCCGACCAGCACACCCCACCAGGGCGCGGAGGTGATCGCCGCGGCGACCGCACCATCGGGGTTGCGTCCCTGCAGGACGTCCGTGACGTACACCGACGTCCACAGGCCCTTGCCGGCGACGGTCGCCAGGATCACCGCGGCCCAGGTCCCGAGCAGCACGGCGCCGGCCCGGCTGCCCGCGGCCAGCACCCGGATCGTGGCGAAGGTCAGCAGCCAGGTCAGCACACCGACGAGCAGGATCGCGGCAACGAACGCCAGCTGCATCGTGCTCGAGCTGAAACCGTTGCCGAACGGCCAGGGGATCTCCCCGATCCGGCGCAGCACCATCAGGTCGAGGTCCCGACTCACGTCGCGCGGGTTCTTGGCGTACTCATACCCCGCGAACGACCCCAGCACGTGCAGCACGACCGCGAGCACCGCCGCCGTTGCGGCCGCCGCCCCGGCCCGGGCCCGGATCACCGGTCCACCCCGAGCGGTCGGACCGAGCCCACCGGGTCAGACGCGTCGATCGGTGAGCTCCCAGGCATCCTCGGACTCCTCGTCGTCGCTGTCGTGACCGTCGTCGTACGCCGGTGAGGCACCCTCGTCGGCGACGGGGACGTCCTCGCCGCGCAGCAGGGCCATGGTCGTCGCGAGGTCGTCCGGCTTGACCAGCACGTCGCGGGCCTTGGAGCCCTCGGACGGGCCGACGATGCCACGCGACTCCAGCAGGTCCATCAGCCGTCCGGCCTTGGCAAACCCGACCCGCAGCTTGCGCTGCAGCATCGAGGTGGAGCCGAACTGCGTCGTGATGACGAGCTCGGTCGCCTGGAGCAGCATGTCGAGGTCGTCGCCGATGTCCTCGTCGATCTCCTTCTTGGGCGCCGCGACGGTGACGTCGTCGCGGTAGGAGGGCTTGAGCTGCTCCTTGACGTGCGAGACGACCTGCTGGATCTCCGACTCCTTGACCCAGGCGCCCTGCACGCGCATCGGCTTCGAGGCGCCCATCGGCAGGAACAGCGCGTCACCCTGGCCGATGAGCTTCTCGGCGCCCGGCTGGTCCAGGACGACCCGGGAGTCGGCGAGCGAGGACGTCGCGAACGCCAGCCGCGAGGGCACGTTGGCCTTGATCAGGCCGGTGACGACGTCGACCGACGGACGCTGGGTCGCCAGGACCAGGTGGATGCCCGCGGCGCGTGCCAGCTGCGTGATCCGGACGATCGACTCCTCGACGTCGCGCGGCGCCACCATCATCAGGTCGGCGAGCTCGTCGACGATCACCAGCAGGTACGGATACGGGTGCATGACCCGCTCCGACCCGGCCGGCGGCTTGACCTTCCCCGCGCGGACCGCCTTGTTGAAGTCGTCGATGTGCTTGTACCCGAACGCCGCGAGGTCGTCGTACCGGGTGTCCATCTCGCGCACGACCCACTGCAGCGCCTCTGCGGCCTTCTTGGGGCTGGTGATGATCGGGGTGATCAGGTGCGGGATGCCCTCGTACCCCGTGAGCTCCACCCGCTTGGGGTCGACCAGGACCATGCGGACCTCGTCCGGGGTCGAGCGCATCAGGATCGAGGTGATCATCGAGTTGACGAAGCTGGACTTTCCGGCGCCGGTCGCACCCGCCACGAGCAGGTGCGGCATCTTGGCGAGGTTCGCCGTGACGTACCCGCCCTCGACGTCCTTGCCGACCCCCATGACCATCGGGTGGGTGTTGCTCCGGGCGGCCTGGCTGCGCAGGACGTCGCCCAGGCTGACCGTCTCGCGGTCGCTGTTGGGGATCTCGATGCCGATCGCGGACTTGCCGGGGATCGGCGACAGGATGCGCACGTCAGCCGACGCGACGGCGTACGCGATGTTCTTGGACAGCGCGGTGACCCGCTCGACCTTGGTGCCCGTGCCGAGCTCGACCTCGTACCGCGTGACGGTTGGGCCACGGGTGAACCCGGTGACCTGGGCGTCGACGTTGAACGACTCCAGCGTGTCGGTGAGGGCCTCGACGACGCGGTCGTTGGCCGCCGACCGCGACTTGTGCGGCGTACCGGCCTCGAGCACCTTGCTGTCCGGCAGCGAGTAGGTCACGTCGCCCGCCAGGGCCAGCTGCTCGACCCGCTGCGGCAGCTGCTGGGTCGGCGGCGCCTCCAGGGTGCGGCTCGCCTGCTCGGTCGCGGGTGTCGTGGCCCCTGCGCCGCCGGCGCCCCGGCGAGCGCGCTCCAGCGCCTCGGCCGCGGCCGCGCCGGACCCGCCCTCGACCTCGTCGTGGTCGTAGACGTCCTGCGGCGCCGGGGCCTTCTCCCCCGGCCGCAGGACCCGCCCGCCCTTGGTACGGCGCGGCGCGACCTGGGCGGCCTGCTCGAACGCCTCGTCGCCGTCGATGCCCTCGTCCGACTCGGACTTGCTGCGTGCCGTACGGCGGCGTGGGCGGGAGCCGTCGATCTCCGACCCGTGCCGGTCGGCCGCCACCGCGTCCAGCTCCTCCTCGTCCTCCTCGACGGGGTGGTGGAACAGCAGCCGGTCCCGCAGCTCACGGGCTCGCGAGGAGATCTGGTGGACGGGCGTCGCGGTCACGACGAGCAGCCCGAACACGCCGAGCAGCAGCAGGATCGGCAGTGCGCCCCACACCCGGACGCCCGCGACGAGCGGGCTGGAGGCGAGAAAGCCGATCATGCCGCCGGCCGCGTGCATCTCGTCCGCGCCGTTCGACGGGTCGGGGACCCCCTTGGCCAGGTGGGTCAGCCCGCACGCCGCGAGGGTGAGCATGACCAGCCCGATCAGGACCCGGTTGGTCGGCTGGTGGCCGCGGGGCGAGCGCATCATGTGCACCCCGAGCAGCAGGAGCACGAGCGGCAGGGCGAGCCCGACGACACCGAACGTGCCGACGACGACGGCGTGGACGACGTCGCCGAACCGCCCGGTCAGCCCCCACCACTCACGCGCGGCGACCACGATGGCGAGGGCGACGAGCAGGAAGCCGATGCCGTCCCGTCGGTGCTCCGGCTCCAGGTCGCGTGCCGAGGTGCCCGCCCGTCGTGCCGCTCCGCCGAACAGGTGCGCGACACCCATCCAGGTACCGCGCAGGGCGCGCAGGGGCAGCGGCGGACCGCCGGCCCGGGCACGGGTGCTGCCCCGCGCGGCCGCGGTGGACTTCTTGGCGGGCGAGCGGCGCGTGCTCCCCCCGGACGACTTGGGGCGCGTCGACTTCGAGCGGCTCGCGCTCGAGCCGCCCTTCGACGACGTGGACTGACGTGTGGCCACGTTCGCAGGGTAGCCGCGAACCCCACCAGACCCATAGGTCACACGCGGGCGGCGCGGCTCCGGGAGCCGTGCGCGGCAGCGGAATGCCTCTCGGATGGCAAGACCACTGCGGACCGGGGTGGACCCGCTCGCCGCGGCGTGGCTACCGTGTCCGCAGGTCAAGAGTCTCAGCGTCAAGCCCCGGCTGGCTGAGCGGCAACCCTCCGTCGCGGTGGGGTGCTCCGGGTGACGACCCGGCCGGGTGCGACCGCACTCGGCAAGCGCGATCCACCAAGGAGCGATGCCTTGTGTCCACGGCACCCCTGACGTCCCCGTCCCTGTCCGAGCAGCCCGGCCGGCGGCTGAGCCTGGTCCGTCGTCCGGCCCCCGCGCCGCGACGAGCGGTCGGCGCCCTGCCGCTCACCGTCGGCGCCGAGCTCGGCGTCCCGACCGTGCACCGCACGGTCGTGGACTTCGGCAACCTCGACCACGCCGCCACGACGCCCGCTCTGACCGCGGTCGCCGAGGCCGTGTCCACGGTGCAGCGCCGCTACGGCTCGGTCCACCGCGGTGCCGGCTACACCAGCAGGCTCACGACCGACTGGTTCGAGCAGGCCCGCACCGAGGTCGGCGCGTTCGTCGGGGCCCGTCCCGACGACGAGGTCGTCTTCACCCGTAACACCACCGACTCACTCCGGCTGCTGGCGCATGCCCTGCCGCAGGACGCCGAGGTGATCGTCTTCGAGTCCGCCCACCACGCGGCGCTGCTGCCGTGGCCCGCGGAGGCGACCCTCCGGCTGCCGGTCCCGACGAGCGCGCTGGACGCGCAGTCGCTGCTCGAGCGCGCGCTGCGGGAGGGACCGGCCGGCAAGCCGCGCCTGGTCGTCGTGACCGGGGCGTGCAACGTGACCGGCGACATCTGGCCGGTGGCCGAGCTCGCCGCGATCGCCCGGCGCCACGGCGCGCGCACCGTGCTCGACGCCGCGCAGCTCGCTCCGCACCGCCCGGTGGACATCGACGCCCTCGGCATCGACTGGGTCGCGCTGTCCGGGCACAAGATGTACGCCCCGTACGGCGCCGGCGCGCTGGTCGGCCGCAGCGACTGGCTGGAGGCCGCGGCGCCGTACCTACCCGCGGGCGGTGCGACGCACACGGTGTCGCACCGCCACACCCGCTGGCAGCAGGGGCCGGCGCGGCACGAGGGCGGCACGCCCAACGCCGTCGGCGCGATCGCCCTCGCCAGTGCCTGCGCCTCGCTGAGCGCTCACCGCGACGCCGTCGAGGCCCACGAGGCCGAGCTGCTCGCCGCGCTGCGCGAGGGACTCGCCGCCGTCCCCGGCGTGCGGGTCCATCACGTCCTCGGCCCGGCGGCCGACGGGGTGGGTGTGGCGACGTTCACCGTCGAGGGGTACGAGCCGTCGCTGGTGTCCCAGGTCCTCGCCGACGAGTACGGCCTGGCGGTGCGTGACGGCCGGTTCTGCGCGCACCTGCTGTGCGAGACGCTCTTCGACGGTGACGGCACGGCCGTCCGCGCGAGTATCGGCCTGGCCACCACCCGTGAGCATGTGGAGCGTCTCGTCCGCGGCGTACGCGGCCTCGTCGAGCACGGTCCGAGCTCGGCCTACGAGTACACGGTCGACGGCTGGGTGGCGCAGGACGACCCGCGTGACCTGTCGGAGCCGCGCCCCTGGTGACGGCTCAGCCGACCCGCAGCCGCGCCCATGCGGCGGCGTGGTCGGTGCCGTCGATCTCCTCGACGCCGGCGTCCACCACCCCGAGGCGCCGCACCAGCACGTGGTCGAGCTGGACGAACGGCGGCAGCGTGTGGCCCTGCGGCCAGGTCCGGACCCACCCGGCGCCCGTGGCACGGTGCGCGTCGGTCATGGTTCGCACGACCCGGCGGAACGCGGGGTGCGCTGCCGAGGCGTTGAAGTCGCCCGCCATCACCAGCGGCTCGTCGGCCGGCTGGGCATCGCGCCAGGCCGCGAGCTCACCGAGCTGGCGGTGCCACGAGGCGACCAGGTCCGGCACCGGCGGGTAGGGGTGGACGGCGCGCAGGACGTACGCGCCCTCGTCCGCGTGCACCCGCGCGACCGGCTGGTCGAAGCGTCGTGAGACGTGTGCGCTGTGCAGCGTGGTCAGCGGGTGCCTGCTGCGGATGACCGTGCCCTCGGCCCCCTGCTGCGGTGACCCCACCGCGTACGGCAGGAGCTTCTCCAGGCCCGCGGTCCGCAGCCGGTCGGCGGCGTCGGGGGTGACCTCGACGAGGACCAGGCTGGTCACTCGCTGCTCGCGCACCGCGCGGACGACCGACGCCGCGTCGGCGCTGCCGATCTCCAGGTTGGAGACCATGACGACCTCGTCCCGCGGGCCGGCGTCGACCGTGTCCGGCAGGGCCGCGCGGACGCCGAGAACGGCGGGTACGCAGGCGACCAGCGCCGCCGCGACCGCGAGCCGTCGGCCGCGCAGCAGCAGGGCGAGCAGGAGGAGAGCACCGGCCACGATCCCGACGACGGGAAAGGCCGACTGCAGGACGGGGATACGAGCACGCGGCGTGTCCCACCAGCGGGCGGCCACCGCTCCCCCGGTGAGCGCGATCGCGACCCCCAGCAGCCGGCTCGTCGCAGTACGCATCCGCTCCCCTTCGTCCACCCAGGCGTCGCGTCGCGCGACACCGGCCGGAGAAGAGTAAGTCCACGACCTTCAATCCGGGCAAATGAAGGTATGTTCTTCATATGAGCGAACGTAAGGCATCTGCTTACCAAGCGGCTCTCATCGGTGACCTGGTGGGTTCGCGCAAGGCCGCCGACCGGGTCGCGCTCCACCGCGCCGTCACCGGTGTCCTGAGCAGCACCGACAGTGGCGCCGCCATCGAGGTGCCCGCGATCACGGCGGGCGACGAGTTCCAGGGGCGGTACGCGGACGTGGGCGCTGCGCTCGGGGCGGCCTTCCGGATCCGGCTGGCCCTCCTCCCCGAGGTCGACGTCCGGTTCGGCGTCGGCTGGGGCGAGATCACCGTCCTCGACGAGGAACGGCGCATCCAGGACGGCCCGGCCTGGTGGAGTGCCCGCGCCGCGATCGTCGCGACCGAGGACGCCGCGACCCAGCCCGGCCTCCGCACGCTGCGCACCTCCTACCAGCCCTCCGGCGACGACGGGCCACCCACGGAGGCGGTCAACGCCGCGCTCATCTGTCGGGACCACCTGGTTGGATCGCTGGACGATCGATCAGTGCGAATCCTGAGGGGACTCATGGCAGGTCAGGCCAAGACCACGCTCGCCGAGGCGGAGGGCATCAGCCCCTCGGCCGTCTCACAACGTGCCGTTCGCGACGGCCTCGACGCGATCGTGGCCGCCTCCGCCCGGCTCGAGCAGGTCCGATGAGCCAGGTCGCCGTCCTGCTGCTCGCCGTCGCCGTCGCCGACCTGCTGCGCGCCCGCCGTCCCACCTCCACCCGCGCCCCGATCGTCGCGGCCCTCGCCACGATCGTGGTGACGGCCCTGCTCACCCACCTGACCCGCTGGCCGGATCTGCTGCTGCTCGCGGGGTGCGCCCTCGTGGCCTCCGCATGGGTGGGCCTGGCGGCCCGCTCCGAGCGGGAGCACCGGCACGAGATCCGCCCGCTCCTCGTGCTCGGTGGCGGCGTGGTCGTCCTCCTGCTTCTTGCCGGCGCCGGCTCGACCGCGGGCGGCGCGCTCGGCCGGTGGCTGCACTGGGTCGACCTGCCGCACCTGCAGGACGTGGGCCCGGAGCGGTTCCTGCTCGTCCTCGCCGTCGCGCTCGTCCAGCTCAGCACAGCCAACCAGCTCGTACGGCTCGTCCTCGCCTCGGTCGGAGCGTTGAAGCCGAGCGGTCAGCCCCAGCCCGCCGACCGGCTGCGCGGCGGGCGGCTGCTCGGGCCGATGGAGCGGCTGTTCATCCTCTGCCTCGGTCTCGCCGGCGAGGCCGCCGCGGCCGGGCTGGTGATCGCGGCCAAGGGCCTGATCCGGTTCCCCGAGCTGAACGCCCGCCGGGCAGCGCCTCAGCAGCAGTCCGAGGTCGGCATCGACGAGGTGACCGAGTACCTCCTGGTCGGCAGCTTCGTCAGCTGGCTGATCTCGCTCGCCGGCCTCGCCCTGGCCGCCCTGGCCTGATCGGGCGCCGGGCGGCCGTGCCGTACGGCGTGCGCCGCGTGCACGCCCCAGGCCAGGTCCTTCAGGATCCTCGTCATCGCGCTCATGGGTCGAGCCTGCCCGGCGGCCGATGGCGGCAACAGTGGCAGAGAAGTCGCCTTTCGCTAAAATTCAGCCATGGCTGTCCCGACTGCTCCCGGCACCGTCGCCGTCCTCGCGTACGACGGCATGACCGGCTTCGAGGCCGGCATCGTCACCGAGGTGTTCGGCCTCTCCTGGCCGGACATCGACCAGCCCTGGTACGACCTGACGGTCTGCGCCGAGCGCTCGCCGCTGCGCATCCTCGGCGGCGCCTCGTTGCACACCCCGCACGGCCTGGACGCGCTCGCGGCCGCCGACACCGTGGTGATCCCGAGCGTCAAGGACCCGGCCGGGCCTGTCTCCGCGGGGCTCATCGACGCCCTGCGCACGGCACACGGTCGAGGCGCCCGGATGGTGTCGATCTGCTCGGGAGCGTTCGCGCTCGCGGCCGCCGGTCTGCTGGACGGCCGCCCGGCCACCACGCACTGGCGCTACGCCGCGGCGCTCCAGGAGCGGTACCCGGCCGTGCAGGTCGACCCCGACCCGCTGTACGTCGACGACGGTGACGTGCTCACCAGTGCCGGCTGCGCGGCCGGACTCGACCTGTGCCTCCACCTCGTGCGGCGCGACCTCGGGGCGGCCGTCGCCAACGCGGTCGCCCGCCGGATGGTGGTGTCACCGCACCGGCCGGGCGGCCAGGCGCAGTACGTCGAGGCACCGGTACCCCAGGACCCGGTGGACGACCGCCTCTCGTCGACCCTGCACTGGGCGCAGGAGCACCTCGACGAGCCGCTGCGGGTCGCCGACCTGGCTGCCCGCAGCGCCATGTCCGAGCGGACGTTCGCGCGGCGGTTCGTCGCCGCGACGGGTACGAGCCCCGCGCAGTGGGTCATCGAGCGGCGCGTGCAGCGCGCGGTCGAGCTGCTGGAGAGCACCGACGTCCCGGTCGAGTCCGTCTGCGCCGCCACGGGATTCGCCTCGGCAGCGGCGCTACGCCACCACTTCTCGGCGCGGCTGGGCACCAGCCCGACCGCGTACCGCAGGATGTTCCGCGACCGGGCGAGTGCGTGAGGTCGCTCAGGCGTCGATGACGATCGGGATGATCATCGGCCGGCGGCGCAGCTTGCTGCCGACGAACCCGCCGACCGTCCGGCGCAGCACCTGCTGGAGCTGGTAGCTGTCGGTGATGCCCTTGCTGCGGGCCTCCTCGAGGGCCTCCTCCAGCCGCGGCAGCACCCGGTTGAACACCTGCTCGTCCTCGGCGAAGCCGCGCGTCTGGATCTCCGGACCGGCCGCGATCTTCCCGGTCGCCGCGTCGCGGACGACGATGATCGTGACGAATCCCTCGTCCCGCAGGATCCGGCGGTCCTTCAGCAGCGTCTCGTCCGTCGTGCCGACCAGGGAACCGTCCACGTAGACGTAGCCGCAGGGCACGGCGCCGGTGATGGCGGCCTTGCCCTTGACGAGGTCCACGACCACGCCGTCCTCGGCGAGGACGACCTGCCGGCGCGGGACGCCGGTCGCGACGGCGAGCTCACCGTTGGCGACCAGGTGACGCCACTCGCCGTGGATCGGCATGACGTTCTTCGGGCGCACGATGTTGTAGCAGTAGAGGAGCTCGCCGGCGCTGGCGTGGCCGGAGACGTGCACGAGCGCGTTGCCCTTGTGCACGACCTTCGCGCCCAGTCGCATCAGGCCGTTGATCACGCGGTAGACGGCGTTCTCGTTGCCCGGGATGAGCGAGCTGGCCATCAGGACGGTGTCGCCCTCGCCCACGTCGATCTTGTGGTCGCGGTTGGCCATCCGGGACAGCGCCGCCATCGGCTCGCCCTGCGACCCCGTGCAGATGAGGACCACCTGGTCGTCGCGCAGGTTGTCCAGCCGCTTGAGGTCGACGAGGACCCCGTCCGGGACGTGCAGGTAGCCCAGGTCGGCGGCGATGCCCATGTTGCGGACCATCGAGCGGCCCACCATCGCGACCTTGCGGCCGTGCATCGCCGCCGCGTCCAGCACCTGCTGCACGCGGTGGACGTGGGAGGAGAAGCAGGCGACGATGATCCGCCGGTCGGCCTTCTCGAAGACGCGCTCGATCGCCGGGGTGATGTCGCGCTCCGGGGTGGTGAAGCCGGGTACCTCGGCGTTCGTGGAGTCGGTGAGGAAGAGGTCGACCCCCTCCTCGCCGAAGCGGGCGAACGAGCGCAGGTCGGTGATCCGGCCGTCCAGCGGGAGCTGGTCCATCTTGAAGTCACCCGTGCACAGCAGCGTGCCGCCGGGCGTACGGATGAACACGGCGAGCGCGTCCGGGATGGAGTGGTTGACGGCCACGAACTCGCAGTCGAACGGCCCGAGCTGCTCCCGGCCGCCCTCCTTCACCGCGAGGGTGTAAGGCTGGATCCGGTGCTCCTTGAGCTTGGCCTCGATGAGCGCCAGCGTCAGCGTCGAGCCGATCAGGGGGATGTCGCGCTTCATCCGCAGCAGGTACGGGACCGCGCCGATGTGGTCCTCGTGACCGTGGGTGAGCACGATGGCGTCGATGTCGTCAAGACGGTCGGCGATGTACTCGAAGTCGGGCAGGATCAGGTCGACCCCCGGGTGGTCCTCGGGGAACAGCACGCCGCAGTCGACGACCAGCAGGCGGCCGTCGTACTCGATGACGGTCATGTTGCGGCCGACCTCGCCGAGCCCGCCGAGCGCGACGACACGGACGCCGCCCTTCGGGAGGGCCGGCGGGAGGGCGAGCTCGGGGTGCGGGTGGCTCACATCAGTCCTGACTGGATCAGTGCCTCGCGCAGGGTGGCGCGGTGCTCCTCGGGGGCCGGCAGCAGCGGCAGCCGGCAGAAGTCTGAGTCGATCACACCGAGCAGGTGCATCGCGGCCTTGGCCTGGATGGCGCCCTGGCTGGTGTGCATGATCGCGTCCACGACGGGGATGAGGCGGCGGTGGATGTCACGGGCGCGCGGCAGGTCGCCCGCGTCGACCGCGGCGACCAGGTCGGCGTACTGCCGGCCGGCCACGTGACCGACGACCGACACGACGCCCGTCGCGCCCTGGGCCAGGTGCGCGAGGTTGACGACGTCGTCGCCGGAGTACCAGAGCAGATCGGTCTGCGCCATGAGCCGGCTCGCCTCGAAGAAGTCGCCCTTGGCGTCCTTGACGGCCCGCACCTGGTCGATCTCGGCGAGCCGCCGGGTGGTGTCGGTCGCGAGCGCGGTGCCGGTGCGGCCCGGGATGTCGTAGACCATCGCGGGGAGGTCGGTGGCGGTCGCCACGGCGCGGAAGTGCTCGACGATGCCCGCCTGCGTGGGCTTGTTGTAGTACGGCGTCACGATCAGGACGGCGTCCGCGCCGAGGCGAGCCATCTCGTGCGCGACCCGGACCGAGTGGGCGGTGTCGTTGGTCCCGACCCCGGCGGTGACCTGGATCCGGTCCCCCACCGCGTCGACCACGGCCTTGACCGTCGCGAAGTTCTCCTCGTCGGTGGTGGTGGCCGACTCACCGGTCGTGCCGTTGACCACGAGGCCGTCGTGGCCCTGGTCGACCAGGTGCGCGGCGAGCTTCGCGGTGCCGTCGAGGTCCAGCGAACCGTCGTCGTGCATCGGGGTCACCATGGCCGTCAGGACGCGGCCGAAAGGAGTGCTCGTCATGGCTGCCCAGGCTAGCCGCTGAAACGCCTCGGGTCCCGGGCAGGTTCGCGAGTCGGACCGCACATACAGATCGCGTCGCCACCCGCTCGGGGGTCCGGGTGGCGACGCGATCACCGGTTACATCGGGTGGTCGACGGTTTCGTTACCGTACACAATTGTGATCTGGGTCACACTCCGCGGCGCGGGCCGGTCGCGCCCGGAGACGCCGCGCCGTCGGGCGGGTGTCGGCGCCCGCTGCTAGCGTCACGGCCGTGAAGCAGTACCTCTCTCTGCTGGAGCGGGTTCTCCAGGACGGCGCGCGCAAGGACGACCGGACCGGCACGGGCACCCTCTCGGTCTTCGGCCACCAGATGCGGTTCCCGCTCGAGGAGGGCTTCCCCGTCCTCACCACCAAGAAGCTGCACCTGCGCTCGATCTTCGGCGAGCTGCTGTGGTTCCTGCGAGGCGACACCAACGTCGCCTGGCTGCGCGAGCGCAACATCTCGATCTGGGACGAGTGGGCCGACGAGAACGGCGACCTGGGTCCGGTCTACGGGCACCAGTGGCGGTCCTGGCCCACCCCCGACGGCCGCACCATCGACCAGCTGGCCCGGGTCATCGACGGCATCCGCAGCAACCCCGACTCCCGGCGCCACATCGTGTCGGCCTGGAACGTCGCGGACGTCGACGCGATGGCCCTGCCGCCGTGCCACACGATGTTCCAGTTCTACGTCGCCGACGGTCGGCTGTCCTGCCAGCTCTACCAGCGCTCGGCCGACGTCTTCCTCGGCGTGCCGTTCAACATCGCCTCCTACGCGCTGCTCACCTCGATGGTCGCCCAGGTCACCGGTCTGCAGCCGGGCGACTTCGTGCACACCCTCGGTGATGCCCACCTCTACCTCAACCACGTCGAGCAGGCCCGGTTGCAGCTGACCCGCGAGCCGAAGCCGCTGCCGCGCCTCGTGCTGAACCCGGACGTGAAGGACATCGACGCGTTCGAGCTGGAGGACATCCGGCTGGAGGGCTACGTCGCGGACCCCTCGATCAAGGCGCCGATCGCCGTATGACCTCCGCTCACCTCGCGCGCGACCGCCACGCGCGTGTCCCTCTCGTGCCCGCCTCGTACGTTGTGCTCACCCGCGAGAGCGAGGGCCGGACGGAGGTCGCGCTCCAGCTGCGCCGCGGCACCGACTTCATGGACGGCTGGTGGGCGTGCGCCGCCGCCGGCCACGTCGAGGCGGGTGAGTCGGCAGCGAGCGCGGCGGTCTCCGAGGCGCGTGAGGAGCTCGGCGTCGTTGTCGACCCCGCCGACCTGGAGCCCCTCACCACGGTGCAGCGGCACAGCCTCACCGGCCTGCCGGTCGAGCAGCGCGCGGACTTCTTCTTCCGCGTCCGGCGCTGGCAGGGCGAGCCGACCCTGCGCGAGCCGGACAAGGCCGCGGAGATGCGCTGGTTCGCCCTGGACGCCCTGCCCGAGCGCCTGGTGCCGCACGAGCGGCAGGTCATCGAGGCGATGGCGGCGGGTCAGGTCCCGCCGGTGATGGAGCGTGGCTTCGCCCAGCGGCTCACCCTCGTCGCCGCGATGGGCCGCAACCGGGTGATCGGGCGCGACGGGGACATGCCGTGGCACCTGTCGGAGGACCTCAAGCGGTTCAAGGCGCTCACCATCGGCGGCACGATGATCATGGGTCGCGGCACCTGGGACTCCATCGGTCGCGCCCTGCCCGGCCGCACGACGATCGTCATCACCCGAGACCTCGCGTGGTCCGCGCCGGGCGCGGTCGTCGCCCACTCCCTCCCCGAGGCCCTCACGGCGGCTCCCGACACCGAGCTGTTCATCGCCGGTGGCGGCGAGATCTACGCCCAGACCATCGCCCTCGCCGACCGCCTCGAGCTGACGCTCGTCGAGCAGTCACCCGAGGGCGACACCTACTTCCCCGAGGTCGACCCGCAGGACTGGCGCGAGACGGCGCGTGAGACGCGGGACGGCTTCGCCTGGGTGACCTACGACCGCGTCCGCTGATCGACGGGCCCGGTCGCCGCAGCAGTCAGGTCCGGGGGCGGTGCACCGAGCTCGACCAGGTGGTGCCACAGGTACTTCAGCTCCTGCAGCACCTGCACCTCCTCGCCGTAGGCCGCCCAGTCCCGCGGTGACCGCAGCACGTCCTGCACCGCCCGCCCGACCAGCTCCGCGTCCAGCCGCTGCCCCGGACGGGCCAGCCGGTCGTGCACGTCCTGGGCCAGCACCGGCGACAGCTCGGTGCGGAACTGCGGGTCGAGCGTGTCCGGGTCGAGCACGTACCCGTGGTGCCAGACGATCGGCACGCCGTGCCGGGCCGACAGCCGCTCGAGATCGTTCCCGACCCCGGTCTCTCGGAACGACGGGTCGGCGACGAGGGCGGCGACATCGGTCGCCACGAGCACCGCCCTGTGGATCTGCGCCTCGATGTACCGGTCGAGCCGGCCGGTGTGCTCCTGCGTCCCCCGGACCTCCGGCATCCCGTCATGCAGTGCAGCAGCGATCACCGGCTCCAGGGCGTCCCAGGTGCCGGCCGCCTCCGGCTCGGTCGCGCTGTCGCCGAAGGTGTACGTCGTGTGCTCGCGCAGACTCGTCCGCAGCCGTAGGTGGCAGGACCCGAACCGCGGGCAGGCGCCGGTGTCGTAGCCGACCAGGTCGAGGCCGCCGTACCGCGGACGGTCGCCGAGCGGCGCGCGGTCGTACGCACCGCCGAACATCGTGCTCTCCCAGCGCGAGCGTGCGCCGCTCATCACCGCATCCAGGCCACCGGCCGAGATGCCGGTCTCGAACTGGCTGCGGTAGACGCCGTCGTCGGCCAGCGCCTGCGCGGCGGTCCGCCCGTCGCGCGCCGGCCGGTCGGGATGGAAGTTGACGGTGACCGTCCCGGTACGGCGCACGCGCTCCATCGCCGCCGGCGGCACCTGCTGGTCCGACGCCGCGGCCAGGGCTCGCACGTGGTCCAGAGCGGCGTCGACGGCAGATTTCACGGCGCTCATTGTGCCCGCCTGCGCGTGCGGTCTTGACCCCGCCGGGATACCGACTTCTACTGGACGGCGAGGCCCGTGCCGGGACGATGGCGCGGACCCGTGGGAGGGGGCAGCCGGATGCTCAGGATCGGTGTCGACTCCGGCCCGGAGCGCACCGCGGTCGTCGTCGAGGACCGCGTGACGTACGAGCGTGCCTCGACGGTCGTACCGAGCGCCGTGGCACTCGACTCGGACGGCACCATCTGCACCGGCGACGCAGCGGCCGCCCGACTCGCCTCGCGCCCCGACAGCGGCGTGACCGATCCGCTCGCCCGGCTGCGTGAGGACCTCGCCTGCGTCCTCGGGGGCCGTCACCTCGACCCTGCGGCGCTGGCGGCCCGGCTGATGACCGACGCCATCGAGGGCGCCGCACCCGGCGCCTCCCACGGAGAGATGGAGCTGCTCGTCGCCGTCCCCGACGACGCCGGGCCGGCGACGTGCCGCCGCCTGCGGGAGGCCCTCGCCGACCTCGGGATGCCACGCGTCGCCTTCCAGCGGCGTTCCGGTGCTGCGCTGGCGGCTCACGGGCTGCGCGCGGACCGGCTGCTGCGCGCCCACGGCGGGCGGGACCGCGAGTACACCGCGGTCGTGACGGACGTGCGCGAGCGGGAGATCACCGCGACCGTGCTGGTCGCCACCACCGGCGGCTGGGTGCCCGAGCACCTGCTCGCGACGGCCGCACCGGACGGTGCTGTCACGGCGCAGTGGCGTGCCGCGGCGGTGCTCGACCTGCGTCGTCGCGCGACCGAGACGACGGACGGCGTGGTCCAGGTCGCGGTGCTGACCGGTACGGGAGCAGCCGACCCGGCCCTGGCGGCTGCGATCGGCGACCGGACGGGTGACCCGCCGCTGGTCCACCGGGAGCCGGAGCTGACGGTCGCGAGGGGTGTGCTCGGGACGTCGCGCCCGACCTCTCCCTCGGTCCGGCCCGTGGTCCGGCCTGCCGCGGCCCGCTCGGACGACGACACGCGGGACGACCTGCCGGTGGTGACCCCCTCTGCCGCGCACACCGAGGACGACACCGAGGACGACCTGCCGGTCGTCGCAGGTCCCCTCGACCGGTTCGACCGCGCACCGGTGGTCGCCGCCGGTGCCGTACCCGCGCCCGACGGACCTGCTCCGGTGCGTACGGCCGGGCGTCGGCGGCGCGTCGCCCTGGCAGCCGCGTCAGCGGGCCTATTGGTGTGCATCACGGCCGCCGCCACGGGACTCGGGTCCACGGTGACCGGACTGTTCGACGGGGAGCGGGCACAGGCGGACACCACGCCGCGCGCCTCGGCCACCTCGGTCGTCGGGGGCACGCCCGGTGCGGCAGCACCGACCGGCACCGTCGCGCCGTGGGCGGCCGCCCCCACACCGTCGGCGCCGCGAGCCGTGACACCGACGCCGTCCACCGCCACGTCAGCGCGGCCCGGCGCCACGACGACACCCGATCGGGGCTCCCAGGTCCGCCGGCACCGGGATCGCACCGCGACGAAGGCCCGGTCCTCACACACCACGGTCCGCAAGGCTCCACAGCCGCGTTCCACTCCCCCACCGACCCAGAAGTCCGGGGCGCCGACGAAGCCGACCGCCACGAGCACGCCGCCGAGGACCACGACAGCGTCACCGACGCGCCCGCCGTCGACGAGCACGCCTCCGACGAAAACCCCCACCAGCAAGCCCACGACGAGCACACCGACGCCCAAGCCGACACCGCCGCCGACCAGCGCACCGAGCAGCACGGCGACGAGCACGCCGGCGCCGTCGTCGACGTCGGCGCCACGGCCGTCCACCCCGCCGGCACCTGCGGCACCCGCGACGTCGACCGGCTCGGGCAGCAGCGTCGGCGCGGGGACGTCGGGGGCGGTCGGGTCCGCGTCGAACGGGACCGCGGCGACGCCCTGAGCTCAGGCGTCGTAGTCGAGCGTGACCTCGTCGGTCACCGGGTGCGACTGGCAGGCCAGCACGATGCCCGCATCCACCTCTTCGGGCTCCAGGGCGTAGTTGCGGTCCATCCGGACCTCGCCCTGCACCACGCGGGCGCGGCAGGTCCCGCACACGCCGCCGGTACAGCTGAACGGCGCGTCCGGCCGGGTCCGTAGCGTCGCGTCCAGGATCGTCTCCTGCTTGCTCGGCATCTCGACCTCGGTCGTGCGCCCGTCCAGGTTGACGGTCACCACGGCCTCCGGCGGCGCACCCGGATCGCTCACGACGACGGGCGCCGGAGCTCCGACCTCGTCGACGTGGAAGACCTCGTGATGCACGTGCTCGTGCCCGACACCCTTCTCCTGCAACAGCTCTCGCGCACCCTCGACCATCCCGAACGGGCCGCACAGGTACCACTCGTCGACGCCGTCGACCGGCAGCAGCGTGTCGAAGAGACGCTGGAGCCGGTCGCGGTCGAGCCGGCCGTGGAACAGGTCGACGTCCTGCGCCTCGCGCGACAGGACGTGCACCAGGTGGAAGCGGCCGGGGTGGGCGTTCTTGAGGTCCTCCAGCTCCTCCAGGAACATCACCGAGGAGGTGCGACGGTTGCCGTACAGCAGCGTGACCCGCGACTGCGGCTCCTCCTCGAGCACCGTCGCCAGCAGCGAGAGCACCGGGGTGATGCCGGAACCGGCGGCGATGAACACGTGATGGCGACGCGCCGTCGGGTCGGTCGGCACGGTGAACCCGCCGAGCGGTGACATGACCTCGATCTCGTGGCCGACGTCGATCTTCTCGTTGAGCCAGGTGGACATCGCACCGCCGGGCACGACCGCCGAACCAACGCGAACCTGCTTGCGGCGCAACGCCTCTCCGCGGGAGAGGCAGATGGAGTACGAGCGCCGCACCTCCTCACCCGCGATCGTCGCGCGCAGGGTAAGGTGCTGGCCCGGCTCGAACGCGAAGTCGTCGGCGAGCTCGTCCGGCACGGCGAAGGAGATCGCCACGGCGTCGTCCGTCAGCTGCTGGACGCCCGCGATGGGCAGCAGGTGGAAGCGCGGACGCGTGCGACGGGTGGTCTGGTTCAGCAGGGGCATCAGATGGCCTTGAACTCTTCGAAGGGCTCGTGACAGTCCAGGCACCGACGCAGCGCCTTGCACGAGGTGGAGCCGAACCGGGAGATCTGCTCCGTGTGCTCCGACCCGCACAGCGGGCACGCGACCCGCCGCACGCTCAGGTCGAGCGACACCGGGCCGGCCGCCGCGACGCCCGCACCGGGCTGCGGCGGGGCGATGCCGAACCGCGCGAGCGCGTCCCGGCCACGCTCGGACATCCAGTCGGTCGTCCAGGCAGGCGCCAGCCGGACGTCGACCTCGGCGCGCAGGCCGTGGGCGGCGACGACCGCACCGATGCCGTCCTCGATCGCGCGCATCGCCGGGCAGCCGGAGTAGGTCGGGGTGATGACGACCCGGACGACCTCGCCGTCGACCTCGACCGAGCGCAGGATGCCCAGGTCCTCGATGGAGATGACCGGGACCTCGGGGTCCGGGACGGCGCGCACCGCGGCGACGACGTCCGTACGGGCCCGGGTGGCGGCGGTCACCAGGTGGCTCCCGGGTGCGAGCGCGCGATGTGCTGCATCTCGGCGAGCAGGTAGCCCATGCACTGGTCGTGCACACCACGCCGGCCACCGCGCGAGCGCCACCGGGAGTCGTCCGGCAGGGTCAGCGTGGCGCGCTCGACCAGGGCGGCGACACGGGCGACCACGGCGTCGTGCAGCGAGGACGGCAGCACGCCGATGCCCGCCTCGGCCGCCGCGGAGGACACCGCGTCATCGTCGAACAGCTCGGCGAGGTAAGGCAGGACGACCTCGAGGGCCGCCTGCATGCGCTCGTGCGACTCCTGCGTGCCATCACCCAGCCGCAGCACCCACTGCTCGGCGTGGTCGCGGTGGTAGTCGACCTCCTTGACCGCCTTCGCGGCGATCGCGGCCAGGACCGGGTCCGACGAACCGGTGAGAGCGGCGTACAGCTCGCGCTGGTAGGCGGCGAACCACACCATCCGCGCCATCTCGAAGGCGAAGTCGCCCCGCGGCTGCTGGACCAGGTGGACGCAGCGGAACTCGCGCTCGTCGCGGAAGTAGGCGAGGTCGTCCTCGCCGCGGCCGGTGCCGTCGAGCTCACCGGAGCGGGTCAGCAGCGCGCGTGCCTGCCCGAGGAGGTCCAGGCCGATGTTGCCCAGCGCCATGTCCTCCTCGATCTGCGGCGCCCGCGAGATCCACTCCCCCAGGCGCTGCGCGTAGATCAGGGCGTCGTCGCCGAGCTGCAGGCAGTACGCCGCGACCAGCGAGTCCCCTTCCGGCACCACGGACTCGGGCGCCTTGCCCACCCACGTGACGTCGCCGCTCACAGGTACTCCACATCCTCGGGCACGTCGTAGAACGTCGGGTGGCGGTAGACCTTGTCGGCAGCGGGGTCGAAGAAGGAGTCCTTCTCGTCCGGGCTGCTCGCCGTGATGTCGTCGGCGGCCACGACCCACACCGAGACGCCCTCCTGGCGCCGGGTGTAGAGGTCACGAGCGTTGCGCAGCGCCATCGTCGCGTCCGGCGCGTGCAGCGACCCGACGTGCACGTGCGACAGGCCGCGCTTGGGCCGGACGAACACCTCGTACAGCGCACCCTCGCTCATGCCACGGCTCCCTTCGTTCGTGCGGCGGACTTCTCGGCGTACGCGGTCGCGGCCTCGCGCACCCACGCGCCGTCGTCGTGCGCGGTGACCCGGTGGGCGATGCGGGCGGCGTTCATCGGGCCGTCACCCTTGATGACCCGCCACAGCTCGTCCCAGTCGATCGCGCCGAAGTCCCAGTGCCCGCGCTCCTCGTTCCAGCGCAGGTCCGGGTCGGGCAGCGTCAGGCCCAGCTTCTGCGCCTGCGGCACCGTCATGTCGATGAACTTCTGGCGCAGGTCGTCGTTGCTGAACCGCTTGATGCCCCAGGCCATCGACTGCTCGGTGTGACCGCCGCCCTTCGCGGCCTCGCCGGTGTCGGGCGGCCCGAACATCATCAGCGCCGGCCACCACCAGCGATCCGCGGCGTCCTGCGCCATGGCCTTCTGATCGTCGGTGCCGCGCGCGAGCGTCCACAGGATCTCGAACCCCTGGCGCTGGTGGAAGGACTCCTCCTTGCAGACCCGGATCATCGCGCGGGCGTACGGGCCGTAGGAGCAGCGGCACAGCGGCACCTGGTTCATGATCGCGGCGCCGTCGACCAGCCAGCCGATCGCACCCACGTCGGCCCAGGTCGCCGTCGGGTAGTTGAAGATCGAGGAGTACTTCTGCCGCCCCGAGTGCAGCTTGTCCAGCAGCTCGGAGCGGTCCACGCCGAGCGTCTCGGCGGCGCTGTAGAGGTACAGCCCGTGACCGGCCTCGTCCTGCACCTTGGCCATCAGGATCGCCTTGCGGCGCAGCGAGGGCGCCCGGGAGATCCAGTTGCCCTCCGGTTGCATGCCGATGATCTCTGAGTGCGCGTGCTGAGCGATCTGCCGGATCAGCGTCTTGCGGTAGTCGTCGGGCATGTCGTCGCGCGGCTCGATGCGCTGCTCGCGCGCGATGAGGTCGTCGAAGGAGCCGGGCGTCGTCCGGCGCTCGGTGGCGGACTGCAGGACGTCGTCGAGGGCGCCACCCTCGGCCGCATTGAGCGGCTCGGCGTCAGTGCCGAAGTCGTTGCCGTACATACCTCCCAGGATGCCGCCTATGACACGAGATCGCAATTCTGCTCCTCGACTGTCATACCCACCGTCCTTGCGACACTGCTCCCATGAGCGCATCGCAGCCGGTCCCCGACGCCGCCGTCCGTACCGCCCGGGTCGCCGACGCGGCAGCGGTCGGCGCGGTCCAGAGCACGGTGTGGCGGGCCGCGTACGTCGACCTGCTGCCCGCCGAGGCGATCGACGGCTTCGACGCAGCGATGTTCACCGAGGTGTGGACCCGCTCGCTGCAGGAGCCGCCGACGCCGCAGCACCGGCTGCTGGTCGCGACGCGCGGCGAGGACGTCGTCGGTCTCGTCGCGGTCGGCCCGACCGAGGAGACCGGACGTGGTGAGGTCCTGGTCCTGTGCGTCCTGCCCGATGAACGCCGCACCGGGCACGGCTCGCGCCTGCTCAACGCGGCCGTCGACACGCTGCGCGCCAACGACTTCCGGGAGGTCGAGACCTGGGTCCCGGCGACCGACGAGTCCGCACGTCGCTTCCTCGAGGGCGCCGGGCTGCACGCCGACGGTGCCTGGCGCGACCGCTCGGTGTCCGACGACGGCCGGACCCTGCGGGAGGTCAGGCTCCTCGCCTCCATCACCGATGAGTGAGCCCGTGGTCGAGGACGACCCGCAGTCGCGTCGGCGTGCCGTCGTCCGGCAGAGCCTGTCCGTCGCCGTCGCGACCGGGTTGTACGGCGTCAGCTTCGGTGCGCTGTCGGTCGCGGCCGGACTGACCACCTGGCAGACGGTCGCGCTGTCCCTTCTGCTGTTCAGCGGCGGTTCGCAGTTCGCGCTGGTCGGTGTCATCGCCGCCGGCGGGTCCGGGGTCTCGGCCGTCGCGACATCGACACTGCTCGGCGTCCGCAACGGCCTCTACGGGCTCCAGGTCAACCGGCTGCTGCAAGCCCGCGGCTGGCGGCGGGTGCTCGCGGCGCACGTCACCATCGACGAGTCCACCGCGGTCGGGGTCGCCCAGCCGGAGCCGGCGCTGTCCCGGGTCGGGTTCTGGTGGACCGGCCTGGGCGTCTTCGTCGGCTGGAACGTCACGACCTTCGTCGGCGCGCTCGTCGGCAACGCCCTGGGCGACCCACGCCGGTACGGCCTGGACGCCGCCGCCGTCGCCGCCTTCATCGCGCTGCTGTGGCCGCGCCTCGGCACCGGCGAGGCGCGGGTCGTCGCCGTGGGCGCCGCCGCCATCGCCCTCCTGCTCGCGCCGCACACCGCGGCCGGCGTGCCCGTCCTGGCCGCGAGCGCTGCCGCCGTCGTCGCGGGCCTGCTGCCCCGACGTACGCAGGGCGCGTGATGAGCGCCTGGACCACGGTGCTGCTGGCCGCCGGCGCTGCGTACGCGCTGAAGCTGGCGGGTTACGTGGTGCCCGCGCACCTGCTGGAGGGGCCCGTCGTGTCCCGGATGGTCCGGCTGCTGCCGATCGCCCTGCTCGCCGCGCTCGTGGTGGTCCAGGCGTTCGTCTCCCCCGGCGGCGGTCTCGTCGTGGACGCCCGGACCGCCGCGCTCGGCGTCGCGGTGGTGGCGCTCCTGCTGCGGGCTCCGTTCATCGTCGTCGTGGTGGCCGCCGCCGCGACCGCCGCAGGGCTTCGCGCCGTGGGGATCGGTTAGGCGCGATCCATCCGCACCCTGGAGATCACCCACCGGAGGTGCTGCTCGACCAGGTCGGCGGCCTCGCCCGGCCGGCGGTGGAGGCAGGTCGTCCGCTCAGGCGTCCGCCGGGGCACGCTCCGGCTCCGGGCGGCGAGCGGCACGGGCCGTCCGTCGTCTCGCGATCACCAGGCGGCCCACCTCGATCAGCACCGACGCGGCCATCGCCATGCCGATGCCGAGTGCGAGCCCCTTGAGCGGCTGGTTCTCGAAGGCCGCGCCGCCGATGAACCCCATCAGGCAGCCGTGCAGCGCCCACAGGCTCGCGCCGAGGGCGTCGAACGCACTGAACCGCCGCAACGGGTACCGCGTCGCGCCGAGCACCAGCGTCGTCGCGATCCGGCCCCAGGGGATGAACCGGGCGACCACCAGGGCCATGCCACCGCGCCGGTCGAGCATCGCCCTGGCGGCCGCGATCGCCCGACCGCGCCGCGAGTCCGACGGCACCGCATCGACCCGACCGGAGAGGAGCCGGCCCAGGAAGAAGGTGAGGTGGTCGCCGATCCAGGCCCCGAGGCCGGCGGCGAGCAGGACCGCGGGGAGGCTCGGCGTGCCGGTCGAACCCGCGTACACCCCCGCCATGATCAGCGGCGCCTCGCTCGGGAACACCGGGACCACCGAGTCCACCAACGACATCCCGAACAGTGCGGGGTACACCCAGGCCGAGCCCATCAGCTGCTCGATCCAGCCGAGGATCCCGTCGATCACGTCCTCTTCACACCCTGCATGACATCACGCTAGGTCGGCCGGGCAACAGGCGGCTGAACACCAGGTGGCCGGCGGTCGCGTCACCGGCGCGCGAGCGGGGTCAGAGACCGAGGTAGTGCTCCAGCCCGACGGTGAGGCCGGGGTGGTCGCCGACCTGCCGCACACCGGACAGGACGCCCGGCATGAAGCTCACCCGGTCGAAGGAGTCGTGCCGGAGCGTGAGCGCCTCGCCCACCGCGCCGAACGCGACCTCCTGGTGGGCGACGCGGCCGCGCATCCGCAGCGCGTGGACCGGGACGCCGTCGACGCGAGCCCCGCGTGCGCCGTCCGGGTCCGAGGAAGTGGCGTCGGGAACCTCGCCCAGACCCGCCTCGCGACGCGCGGCGGCGATGAGGGACGCCGTGCGCGCAGCGGTCCCCGACGGCGCGTCCACCTTGCCGGGGTGATGGGTCTCGACCACCTCGACCGACTCGTAGAAGCGGGCCGCCTGCTGCGCGAACGACATCATCAGCAGCGCGCCGATCGCGAAGTTGGGCGCGATGAGCACCCCGACGCCCGGTTGCCCGGACAGCCGCTCGCTCAGCGCGTCGAGGCGCTCCTGCGACCAGCCCGTCGTGCCGACGACCGCGTGCACGCCTCGCTCGACGCAGTGCGCGACGTTCGCCGGCGACGCGTCGGGCACGGTCAGCTCGACCGCGACCCGGGCTCCGGCGAGGTCGCCGAGGTCGTCGCCGGCGCCGAACCGGCCGACGAGGTCGAGGTCGTGCGCGTCCTCGACGGCCCGGCAGGCCTGCATGCCCATGCGGCCGGAGGCGCCGATGACGGCGACGGGGATGCGATCGGTCACGGCCTCAGCCGATCTCGACGCGGGCGACCTCGCGCGGGGTGGGTGCGTCGTACTGCTCGTCGTGCACGTCGCCGGTGTACCACCGCAGCTCCAGGCGACCGTCCTCCTCCACGTCGGCGACGGCCAGGTTGTTGTCGAACCACGGCCCCTCCGTCACCGACCAGGTGTACGCAGGGTCCGGCACCTTGGACGCGCGGCCCGCGAGCCAGCGCATCGGTCGGGCCAGCCCGCGGCCCAGCAGGTCGTTGAGGACGCGCGCGTGCTTCGGCAGCGGGTTACGGATCGGCGAGCAGACCGCCTGCACGATCTCGGAGGTCAGGCCGTACTGCTCGCGCGGGATCTGTGCGACGTAGGAGTGGTGGACGTCGCCGGACAGGAACGTGATGGCGCGCGGCGCCGTACCCCGCTCGCCCCGGGCGATCTCGACGACGGCGGCCAGCACCTCGGCGAACGAGCGCTGGAACGCACCCCAGTGCTCCAGGTCGACCGCCTGCCGCAGCCGCTCGCCCGCGCCGGCGAGCCGCTTACCGTACGCCCCCTCGGAGATCGCCTCGTTGATCGCCTCCAGGTCGTGGATACCCGGCGCGATCAGGAACGGCAGCGACGTCCCGATGAAGAGGTGCTCCACGTCGCCGGTCAGCTGCTCGTCCACCCACCGGGCCTCGACCTCGTCCAGCATCGCGCGGTGCTCGGGACGCAGGTCCCGAGCGGCGCGGGAGTCGATCATCACCAGCCGGCCACGACCGAGGTCGCGGGTGTAGCTGAACCGGTAGGTCTCCGGCTGGGTGTCCACGCGCTCGGCCAGCGCACGGAGGGTGGCCGTGAGGTCCAGCTCCTCGGCGGCGCCGGACTCGGCGTGCTGCACGATCAGCTGCCACACCTCGTCACCGGCGAGCTCCTTGGGCGAGAGGTTGCCGACGTGCTGGTACACCCAGTACGACATCAGCGCGCCCACGATGCGCTCGTGCCACCACTCGGTCGCGTTCATCTTCGCGTGCCAGGTGGCGGAGGTGTTCCAGTCGTCGCGTACGTCGTGGTCGTCGAAGATCATCGCGCTCGGCAGGGTCGAGAGCAGCCACCGGTTGACCGGGTCCGACCAGGCGAGGCGGTACAGGTGGGCGTACTCGATGTAGTCCTTCAGCTCCGCGCCGGGCGCCTCCTCCAGACCACGCCGCTCCCGGATGAACTCCTCCATCTCATCGGAGATCTCGTCGGCGTAGACCTGGTCGCCGAGCATCACGACGAGGTCCGGCCAGGCGTGCGTGTCAGCGTTGGCCGCCATGTCGAGGGCGTACGAGCGCAGCGCGTCGACGCCATGGGTCTTGGTGCCCTCGCGGTCGTGCGGGACGCTCGTGCGGCAGGACCCGAACGCCAGGCGAGGCGCCTTGTCGGGGCGCAGCGTCGCGATCCGGCTCGGCGGCAGGGTGCTCTCCGGCTCGGGCCACGCCCGGACCCCGTCCACCTCCACGGCGTACTCCTGCACCGTGCCCGGGACCAGCCCGTCGACGACGATCAGGGCGTAGTGCTTGTCGTGGACGCCGAAGGTGCGCGAGGACCAGGACCGCCCGTCGCAGTGCACCGTGACGACGCTGTCGGCCTCGGTCTGCACCCAGACGGTGGCCGCGGTCTGTCCGACGTGTCGTAGCAGGGGGCCGAGCACAAGGAAGGAGTCAGGCATCGCGCCAGTCTCGCAGCCCGACCTGTGGGGCGTGCGCCGGATGCGCGTTCCGGCGTGAACGGTGCCCCGCCGGTGCGCAGGTACGCCTGTGGCCCGGCCCCCGAAGGGACCGGGCCACAGCGTGATCGGACGGCGGGTCAGCCCGCGGCGTCCTCCGAGCTCGGGGCTGCGGCAGCAGCCGGCTCACCGGCGTCCGAGCTGCGCTCGGGCCGGTCGCCCTCGGTGCCGCGGCCACGGCCACGACCGCCACGGCGGCGACGCTGGCGCTTGCGCTCCTCGCCACCGTCCTCGGAGGAGTCGTCGTCACCGGCCGGCGCGTCCTGCGCCGGCGCGGCAGCGGGCGCCTCGGTGCTGACGACCTCGGCGGGCTCCGCGACCGCAGCCTCGTCCGCCGGAGCGTCGGAGCTCGACGCGGCGGCGTCACCCTGGGAGGCGTCCTCGACCACCGCGAGCGAGAGCTTGCCGCGCGGGTCGATCTCCTTCAGCTCGACCTGGACCTTCTGGCCGATCTTCAGGACGTCCTCGACCGCGTCGATCCGCTTGCCACCGACGAGCTTGCGCACCTCGGAGATGTGCAGCAGACCGTCCTTGCCCGGCAGCAGCGAGACGAACGCACCGAACGTCGTCGTCTTCACCACGGTGCCGAGGAAGCGCTCCCCGACCTCCGGCATCTGCGGATTGGCGATCGCGTTGATCGCCGCGCGCGCGGCCTCGGCCGACGGACCGTCGGTCGCGCCGATGTACACGGTGCCGTCGTCCTCGATGGAGATGTCGGCGCCGGTGTCCTCCTGGATCTGGTTGATCATCTTGCCCTTCGGGCCGATGACCTCGCCGATCTTGTCGACCGGCACCTTCACCGCGATGACGCGCGGGGCGAACGGGGACATCTCGTCCGGGGCGTCGATCGCCTCGTTCATGACGTCCAGGATGTGCAGTCGCGCGTCCCGGGCCTGGGTCAGCGCGCCGCCGAGCACGTCGGCGGGGATGCCGTCGAGCTTCGTGTCGAGCTGGATGGCCGTGACGAACTCACGCGTACCGGCGACCTTGAAGTCCATGTCGCCGAAGGCGTCCTCGGCACCGAGGATGTCGGTCAGCGCGGCGTACTCGGTCTTCCCGTCGAGCTCGGCCGAGACCAGACCCATCGCGATACCCGCCACCGGCGCGCGCAGCGGCACACCGGCGTTGAGCAGGGCCAGCGTCGAGGCGCAGACCGAGCCCATCGAGGTGGAGCCGTTGGAGCTGAGCGCCTCCGACACCTGACGGATCGCGTAGGGGAACTCCTCGCGCGTCGGCAGCACCGGCATCAGGGCGCGCTCGGCGAGCGCACCGTGACCGATCTCGCGACGCTTCGGCGAACCCACCCGGCCGGTCTCACCGGTGGAGTAGGGCGGGAAGTTGTAGTTGTGCATGTAGCGCTTGCGCGTCACCGGCGAGAGGGTGTCCAGCTGCTGCTCCATGCGCAGCATGTTCAGCGTGGTGACACCCATGATCTGGGTCTCGCCGCGCTCGAAGATCGCCGAGCCGTGCACCCGCGGCAGCACCTCGACCTCCGCGCTCAACGCGCGGATGTCGGCGAGGCCACGGCCGTCGATGCGGACCTTGTCGCGCAGGATGCGCTCGCGGACGAGCTTCTTCTGCAGCGAGCGGAACGAGGCGGAGATCTCCTTCTCGCGGCCCTCGAACTCCTTGCCCTCACCGGCGAGGTCGGCCTTGAGCCGGTCCTTGATCTCGTCCAGGCGTGACTCGCGCTCCTGCTTGTCGGCGATCTGCATGGCAGCCGAGGCGTCGGCGGAGCCGGCCTTCTCGACCGCGGCGTACGCGTCGTCCTGGTAGTCCAGGAACAGCGGGAACTCCTGGACCTCCTTGGCTGCCTCGGACGCGAGCGAGGCCTGCGCCTCGCACAGCACCCGGATGAACTTCTTGGCCGCCTCGAGACCCTCGGCGACGATCTCCTCGGTCGGGGCCTGCTTGCCCTGGTTGGTGACCAGGTCCCAGGTGGACTCGGTGGACTCGGCCTCGACCATCATGATCGCGACGTCGTCACCGACGATCCGACCGGCGACGACCATGTCGAAGGTCGAGCGCTCGCTGTCGGAGAAGTTCGGGAACGCGACCCACTGGCCGTCGATGAGCGACACCCGGGTCGCACCGATCGGACCGGAGAAGGGCAGACCCGAGATCTGCGTGGACGCCGACGCGCCGTTGATGGCGAGGACGTCGTACTGGTGGTCGGGGTTGAGCGACAGCACCGTGATGACGACCTGGACCTCGTTGCGCAGGCCCTTGATGAAGGCCGGGCGCAGCGGGCGGTCGATCAGACGGCAGGTGAGGATGGCGTCGGTCGACGGCCGGCCCTCACGACGGAAGAAGCTGCCCGGGATCTTGCCCGCGGCGTACATGCGCTCCTCGACGTCCACCGTCAGCGGGAAGAAGTCGAACTGCTCCTTGGGCTGCTTGCCGGCGGCGGTCGTCGACAGCAGCGTGGTCTCGTCGTCCAGGTAGCAGACGACGGCTCCGGCGGCCTGCTTGGCCAGCCGCCCCGTCTCGAAGCGGACGGTGCGGGTGCCGAAGCTGCCGTTGTCGATAGTGGCTTCGGCGAACGTGATCTCTGGACCCTCCATGGGCCCTCCTGTTCTTCATGTCTGGGCCACGGATCGTCGTTGTCCGTGGGCCTCCTTCTCAAAGGGGTGGTACGCCGGCCGCCACCAGGACGTGGCGGCGCGGAGGTCGCCCACCCCTCCTACGCCAGAAGGCGGTCACCCGCAGGTGACCGCCTCGTGGTCGTAAGTCGTGTGGTCAGCGACGCAGACCCAGTCGCTTGATGAGGGAGCGGTAACGCTCGATGTCGACGCTCTCCAGGTAGCGCAGCATCCGCTTGCGCTGGCCGACCAGCAGCAGCAGGCCGCGGCGGCTGTGGTGGTCGTGCGGGTGCGAACGAGCGTGCTCGGTGAGGTCCTTGATGCGCTGCGTCAGCATCGCGATCTGCACCTCGGGCGAACCGGTGTCGCCGTCCTTGGTGGCGTACTCCGTCATGATCTTCTGCTTGGTGGCAGTGTCGAGAGGCATGGTGTGGCGACTCCGTTTCGTCAGGTCGTTGCGCGGTGCTCCTGGGCATGTCCACCAGGGCGCTCTGTCTCCGCGGCCGGTTCACGGCGGGAACCAGTTTATCAGCGCCCGCGGGGACTCCCCTAATCGTCCGAGGACGCAGGTCCGCCCCCGATCGGACGACCCGGCCGTGCAACCCGGCGATCCTCGCACGCGTCACTGCTCGGAGGGATCCACCAGGGAGGCTCCATGCGCACCGGACGCTGCATCGTGGTCGTCGGCGCGACCGCTCTCGTCGGACTCATGTTCTGGGTGGCGGTCGCCGTCGGACTGTACGTGGACCGCGGCGAGGCCGCGGGCCGGCCGGCACCGTCGGGGACCATCTCGTGCACCGGCCGAGCCGGCCAGGAGTGCACGAACGTCCCGCTCCCCTCCATCGCCCGCGCCTCGCACCTGGCGCTGCCCCCGGCGACCGAGGTCGTCGACTCCTCCTACCAGCGCTTCCAGGACTGGCGGCTCACCGCGCGGCTGCGGCTGCCGGCGGGAGCCTCGTCGCCGCTCGCCGCCCCGGGCGTCCGGTCGTACTACCGGTCCGACGGGAGGGCCGGACCTGACGGCGCGTACTACCGGGCCACCCAGAGCCGTGACAGCGCCGGACGCCTGGTCCTCGACCTGGAGATCTTCACCACCTGAGCGCGACGCGATGAATCTGGCCGAGTCCCTGGCGCCGGCGGGTGCGGTGTGCTCGCATGTGGGACATGAAGAAGCTCATCAACGACCCCGAGGACGTGGTCGTCGAGGCGCTCCGCGGCATGGCCGCAGCTCACCCCGACCACCTCCGGGTCGACCTCGAGAAGAAGGTCATCTACCGCAAGGACGCTCCCGTCCGGGGCAAGGTCGGGCTGGTGTCCGGAGGCGGGTCGGGCCATGAGCCCATGCACGGTGGTTTCGTCGGCCTCGGGATGCTCGACGCCGCCTGCGCCGGCGAGGTGTTCACCTCTCCCGTACCGGACCAGATGATGGCGGCGACGACCGCGGTCGACGGCGGCGCGGGCGTGCTGCACATCGTGAAGAACTACACCGGCGACGTGATGAACTTCGAGATGGCCGCGGAGATGGCCGACGCCGACAGCGGCATCCAGGTGCGGACCGTCGTCACCAACGACGACGTCGCGGTCAAGGACTCCCTGTACACCGCCGGCCGCCGCGGCGTCGGGGTCACGGTGCTGCTGGAGAAGATCGTCGGCGCGGCCGCCGAGCAGGGCCGACCGCTGGAGGAGATCGCCGACCTCGCCACGAAGGTCAACGAGAGCGGCCGCTCGATGGGGCTCGCCCTCACCTCCTGCACCGTCCCGTCGGCCGGGAAGCCGACGTTCGAGCTCGGTGACGACGAGTTCGAGCTCGGCATCGGCATCCACGGCGAGCCCGGCCGCGAACGCCGGCCGATGGCGTCCGCCCGCGAGCTCGCGCAGCAGCTGGTCGAGCCGATCCTGGAGGACCTCCCCCGCAAGGACGGCCAGCCGGTGCTGGCATTCGTCAACGGGATGGGCGGCACCCCGCTGATCGAGCAGTACCTGATGTTCAACGAGGTGCAGACGATCCTCGCCAAGGCCGACATCCAGGTCGCGCGCTCGCTCGTGGGCAACTACATCACCTCGCTGGAGATGGCCGGCCTCTCGGTCACGCTGCTGACGCTCGACGACGACCTCATCGGCCTCTGGGACGCGCCCGTCAACACCCCGGGCCTGCGCTGGGGCGCGTGATGGCGACCCTGGACGACGTCGTCGCCTGGCTGCGCGACCTCGCCGGGACGATGAAGGAGCACGCGGCCGAGCTGACCGAGCTCGACTCCGCCATCGGTGACGCGGACCACGGCACGAACATGGCCCGGGGCACCGCGGCCGTGGCCGCCCTGCTGGACGAGTCGTACGACGACGCCGCGGCCCTGCTGAAGAAGGCCGGGATGACGCTGGTCAGCACGGTCGGCGGCGCCAGCGGTCCGCTGTACGGCACGTTCTTCCTGCGGATGGCCGGGCCGCTCGCCGGCAAGGAGCAGATCGAGGCGGCCGATCTCGGCGCCGCCCTGCGCGCGGGCGTCGAGGGCATCCAGCAGCGCGGCAAGGCCGAGGCCGGCGACAAGACCATGTACGACGCGTGGGCGCCGGCGCTGGAGGCGTACGACGAGGCGGTGAGCGGCGGTCAGGACGTGGGCGGGTCGCTCCGGGCGGCCGCCGAGGCGGCGGCGGAGGGGCGTGACGGCACCGAGCCACTGGTGGCACGCAAGGGCCGGGCCAGCTACCTGGGCGACCGCAGCGCCGGGCACCTCGACCCGGGTGCCGCCAGCACGACGCTGCTGCTGGAGTCCGCCGCACGCACGCTGGGCTGAGGGGCCGGCGATGATCGGCCTGGTCCTGGTCTCCCACAGCAGGGCGCTCGCGGAGGCGGCCGTCGAGCTGGCCGGTCAGATGGTGGCGGGCGACGACGGGCCGCGGACCAGGATCGCGGCCGGCCTGGACGACGGGTCGCTCGGCACCGATGCCGCAGCCGTGGCCGACGCCGTCGCGGACGCCGACAGCGGCGACGGCGTGCTGGTGCTGCTCGACCTGGGCAGCGCGGTGCTCAGCGCCGAGATGGCGCTCGAGCTGGTCGATCCCGACGTCGCCGCCCGCACCCGCCTGACGGCGGCTCCGGTCGTCGAGGGGCTGGTGGCGGCCACGGTCGCCGCGTCGGTGGGCGGCGACCTCGCGGCGGTCGCGCGGGAGGCCGAGCAGGGTCTGCTGGCCAAGCGGGAGCACCTCTCCCCCGACGGCGCACCCGACGCGGAGCCCGCCGACGGCTCGTCCGACGACGGTCCGGCGTCCGCGGACGCACGCACCGAGGTCGAGGTGACCGCACCGCACGGGCTGCACGCACGGCCGGCCGCGCTGCTCGTCCGCACCCTCGCCGGGCACGACGCCCGGGTCCGCGTCCGCAACCTCACCAGCGGCCGCGGCCCCGTCGACGGGTCCTCGCTGAGTGCCGTCGCCACGCTCGACGCTCGTCGAGGGCATCGCCTCGAGCTGACCGCCAGCGGTCCGGACGCCGCCCGCGTGCTGGAGGCGGTCGACGACCTGGCGCAGCACCAGTTCGGCGACCGGCCCCCGCCACCCACGACCCCTCCGACCGCCCGCGGGTCCGGCCTCGACGTCGCGATCGGCCCGGCGGTCGTCGTCGACACCTCGGTGGACGTCTCGGACTACCGAGCCGGCGACCCGGATGCCGAGCAGCAACGGCTGGACGGCGCTCTCCGGGCCGCCACCGACCAGATCGGCGCACTCGCCGAGACGGCGGACCAGTCCGCCACCGCGGCGATCCTCGACGCACACCGGGCGCTGCTCGCCGACCCGGCGCTCCTCGAACCCACCCGTGCGGCGATCACCTCCGGCAGCAGTGCGCCCGAGGCCTGGACGGCGACGGCGGACGAGGTCCACCGGCGGTTCGCCGAGCTGCCCGACGCCTACCAGCGGGCCCGCGCCGACGACGTGCGGGAGGTCCGCGACCGCGTCCTGGCCGCGCTGGTGGGTCGTCCGGGCACCGAGGCCCCGCGTCCGGACGCCGGCGGCATCCTCGTGGTCGGCACGCTGGACGCGGCACGCGCGGCCGGTCTCGACCCGTCATCCGTCGGCGGCGTGGTCACCCGCCGGGGCGGCACGACCGGTCACGGCGTGCTCATCGCACAGGCTCGCGGCATCCCCCTGCTGGCCGACGTGGGCGACGTCGCGATCCACGACGGGGACCTGCTCGCCTTCGACGCCCGTACGCACCGGCTCCTCGTCCGGCCCGACGACGACCAGCGCGCGGAGCTCGAGCAGCTCATCGAGGCACGTCGCCACGAGCGTGAGCAGGCCGAGGCGGCCGCGGGCGACCCGGTCGTCCTGGGCGACGGCTCCGCCGTCCATGTCGTGGCCAACGTCGGAGCAGCCACCGATGCGAACGGGCTACGCGAGTCCGGGGCCGACGGCATCGGACTGGTCCGTACCGAGGTGCTCTTCGCCGATCTGCCCGAGCTGCCCTCGGTCGAGCAGCAGACGGCGGCGTTCCTCGACCTGGCGGGTGCCGTCGACGGGCCGGTGACGATCCGGACGTGGGACGTGGGCGCCGACAAGCCGCTGCCCTTCCTGGCCATCGCGCCCGAGGACAACCCGTTCCTGGGCGCGCGTGGGCTCCGCGTCTTCCGTACCGGTCCCGAACCGCTGGTGCAGCAGCTGCAGGCGGTCTGCCGGGCCGCACGCGAGGCGCCGGTCCGGGTGATGTTCCCGATGGTGTCCCGGCCGGACGAGGTCGACTGGGCGCTCGCACGGCTCGCCGAGGCCGGCGACCGGGAGGGCGGCGTGCCGCCCGGGCTCGCGGTCGGGGCGATGGTCGAGGTGCCGGCCGCGGCGCTGCGCGTGGCCGAGGTCGCGCGGCGGCTCTCGTTCGTCAGCATCGGCACCAACGACCTCACCCAGTACGTCATGGCGGCCGGACGGGGCAACGAGGCGGTGCAGGACCTGCTCGACCCGGCGGACCCCGCGGTCCTGCGGCTCGTCGCCCTGGTCTGCGACGAGGTGGGTCCGGGCGTCGACGTCGCGGTGTGCGGTGATGCGGCGAGCCGCCCGGAGGTGGCGGCCCGGCTGGTGGCACTCGGTGTGCGCGAGCTGAGCGTCAGCCCGCCCGCGATCCCGCTGGTGAAGGCCGCGCTGCGCGGTCAGTAGCCGCGCCAGTCCCCCTGTCGCTGAAGGATTCTCGGTTCGAGCAGCGTCGACGGCGCGAGTCGCAGCGGCGCACGGTCCCTCGGGAAGACCCCGGCTGCGGCCAGGACGCCGCTGTCCACGAACCGCGTCGACGGCGCGCCCACCGGCATCCGGACCGGAGGAGCCTGACCGGGCGCGGCGAGGAAGTAGCCCCAGTCACCGAACGACGGCACGTCCACGTGGTACGGCGTCGGGCTCAGCCCCGCCGTCCGCAGCGAGGCCGCCGTCGTCCAGTACGCCTGCCGCGCGAAGTACGGCGACCCGGCCTGCACGACCACCCGCCCGCCCGGTGCCAGCGCCCGGCGCACCAGGCCGTACAGCTCGACGGAGTACAGCTTGGCCGTGGCCACGTCGTCCGCGTCCGGCATGTCCGCGACCACGACGTCGAACTGCTGCTGGTTGGCGCGCAGCCAGGTGAACGCGTCCGCGTGCACCGCGTGCAGGCGCGGGTCGGCGAACGCGTCGTGGTTGAGGCGTCGCAGCGTCGCGTCGGTGCTGGCCAGCCGGACGACGGCGGGGTCGAGGTCGACGAGCGTGATGCTGCGAACGTCCTTGTAGCGCAGCAGCTCTCGTGAGGCCAGGCCGTCGCCGCCGCCGAGGACGAGCACCCGCGCGTGCGGGCCTGCCATCGCCGGGTGGACCAGGGCCTCGTGGTAGCGGTACTCGTCCAGGGAGGAGAACTGCAGGTCGCCGTTGAGGAACAGCCGGGTGTCGTCGCCGCGCAGGCTGCGCGTCACCACGATCTCCTGGTACGGGCTGCGCTCGGCGACCACCACCGGATCCCGGAAGATCCGCTGCCGTGCGGTGGTCTCGAACGCCGACGCCTGGGTGGCGACCAGCCCGAGCGCGACCATGACCACCGCGAGCCCCGCGGCCAGGGCGACCCGCAGCGCCCGCCGGACGTCCGCGCGGAACAGGCCCAGCGCCACCGCCGCCCCCGCCGCCGCGTTGACGGCGCCCACCACGGCGGTGCCCTCCAGCAGGCCGAGCCACGGCAGCAGCACGAACGGGAAGGCCAGCCCGCCGAGCAGGGCACCGACGTAGTCCGCGGCGAACAGGTCCGCCACCGCGCTCGACGCCTCCTGCCGGCGGATCCGCTGCAGCAGCGTCATCAGCAGCGGGATCTCGGCACCGATCAGCAGCCCGATGACCAGAGCGAGCACCACCAGCACCGGCTGGTAGAGCGACCACCACGCGAACGCCGCGTACAGCACCAGCACGCTGGTGCCACCGACCGCGGCCAGGACGATCTCCACGACGGCGAACCCGACGGCGGCGTGCCGGGTCAGCGGCTTGGCGACCAGCGAGCCGATGCCCATCGCGAACACCATCAGCGCCAGCACCACCGACGCCTGGGTGATCGTGTTGCCGAGCAGGTAGGACCCGAGCGCGACGAGCGCGAGCTCGTACACCAGGCCGCAGGCCGCGCAGACGAACACCGCGGTGAGGACGAGGGTCCGACGCCACCGGGCGGTGCGCGTCCCCCGCTCGTCCGCGGTGCTCACTGCAGCGACCACGGCCTCAGGAGATCGCGGCGGCGACGATCAGCGCGACCGAGATGTGCGAGCTCGCACCGACCCACGCGGCCGGGTGACGCTCGCTGTCCGTCACGAGGTCGCCGAGCCGTCCCGGCGTGAGCGCGTCGATCACGACGAAGCAGACCGCCATGATCACGATGCCGAGCACGCCGTACACCGCGCTGGAGATCAACCCGTCGCCCAGCCCGTCGTAGCTGGACCGGATGGCGACCACGACGATGATCGCGACCGCCAGCATGTTCGAGGCGAGCAGCACGGCGGCGTTGACGTTGCGCTGCTCCCAGATCAGGTCGCGCAGCCGTCCGGGCGTCAGTGCGTCGACCATCGCGTAGCCGACTCCCATCAGCACCAGCCCGACGGCTCCGTACGCCGCGATCGCGCCGACGTCGTACAACAGATCTCCTGCGTCCATCATCTCCCTCTCGTTGATTTCGCTGACCGACTGCTCGTGCCCGGCGGTCGGCTACTTGCCGACGCCGGAGCCGCCACCACGGACACGGCTGCCGCCGGACCCGTAGTAGCCGCGGCTGGAGTCACGGCCGCAGGCGTTGCGTGCCTGCGCGTCCGTGGGGGTGATCCCGGTGAGTCTGCGCTGCTGCTCCTTGTACGACCTCATGCAGTCGTCGCGGTCGTCGCCGCATCCGGCGGTGAGCAGCGTCGTCGCGGTCAGTCCCACGAGCAGCAGGGCCATCGGGCGTCTCATCGGGTCTCCTCGGTTCGTACGGCGCCGGCACGCCGTACTCGGGTGTGGGTCTGCACGAGCTGGCCGTGCTGGGGGTAGGCGTGCCAGGTGCGCCACTCGACTCCGTCACCGGTCCGCCGTGCGTGCAGCGCCGTCGCGGCGTGCCGGTGCCCGGGAAACACCGCGCTCACGGCGGCCGGCTCACCGCTCAGGGCGTCCAGCAGGGCGTCGACCTCGCGTCGCAAGCCGCTCTCGTCGAGCGTGCGCACCCGGGTCCGCATCTCGTACGACACCGGGTGCGTCGCCGGCTCGATGCGAACGACGGGTGTGGGCAGCGGTGTCGCCACCTGCGGCAGGTACGCGACCGTCTCGGTCAGGGCCGGCGAACCCGGTAGGGCGAGCACCACCTGGTGGGAGGCGCCCAGGATGCGCAGCTGGACCGGCAGGTCCGCCGGCTCGGCGACGGTGAGGGCCGGCAGCGGCGCGAGCTCGACGGACCAGCGCAGGTCCTCGGCGCGGGTGTCCAGGTACGGGAGGTCCAGGAGATGGTGCACCGCTCAGGCCTCCCGGGAGGCCGACACCGCGGAGGTGGGCAGCCGGTGTCCGACGCTGATCTCCCACGGCAGGAAGCCGAACCGCTCGAAGGAGAGCCGCTGGTCGTCGCTGCGGTAGTCGGCGTACGTGCAGCGGCCCGCCTTCCCGTACGGCAGCGAGCCCTCGACCATGAAGTTCGCCTCGCCGTTCTCGTAGCGGCGCCAGCGCCGGCCGTCCATGCGCACCCAGCGGCCGTCGGGCTCACCGACGAGGTCGGGCCGGGGCGTCCAGGAGGTCAGGACCAGACCGTCGTCCTCCTCCACCGACAGCCACTGCTGGCCGAGACCGGCGTCCTGCAGCAGGTGCTCGGACCACACCACGTCGTCCTGCTCGAGCCAGACGGACGCGACGATCGGGGTGCTGCGGCCGTGGATCCGGACGACGACACCGGGCGCGAGCTCGGTCAGCGGGACGCCGGTGGACATGGATCTCCTGGGGTCGGTCGGGCGGGGCCGCGGCTCGGACGGCAGCGGTGCGGCGCCGGTTCCTCCCCGGCGCGACATCGTAGAGGGGCGGGGTCGTCCTGCGCGGCCGGTTCCGGCACTGGCACACTGACCCTCCATGACGCCCCGCAAGAAGGCGCCTGCGCCGAGTGAGCGCGAGCGCTACGAGGCCGAGGTCGCGGCCTACGTCGCCGCCGGAGGCAGTGAGGACGTGCAGCGGGTCATCACCGCCGTGCACGGCCTGCACCGCCGCCTGTCGCAGTGGTACAGCCAGTCCCTCACCGATGTCGGCCTCACCGGCGGCGAGTGGGGTGTCATCTCGCAGCTGGCCACCGCGCCGCGCGGCACGGTGATGACCCCGACCCAGCTGGCCGGCGCCCTGTCCGTGGCCCCGTCGTCGATGACGCACCGGCTGGACAAGATGACCGAACGGGGGCTGGTCGACCGCACGCCCGACCAGGAGAAGCGCACCCGCGTGCTCGTCACGCTGACCGAGCAGGGCTGGCAGACCTTCCAGCAGGTGATCAAGGACTCCGACGTCGTGGAGTCCGACGTGCTGGAACGGCTGAGCTCGGTCCAGCGGGTCCAGCTGGCCGAGCTGCTGGAGCAGGCGATCGCCGGCGTCGACGACGCCCTCTCCACCTGATCGTCGTGGCATCTCGTGCACTCGGCTGAACGGGATGTCAGGGTGATCGTCCCGGGTCGGCGGCGTACCGGTCGCGACCAGTGACCGCTCGGGTCACCTGTGGCGCCGCACCCGCCCGTACGAGCCCGATGAGTGACCGCTCGGGGTCACTCATCGGGTCACGCGCAGGGCTACTCAGGCGCGGGGGAACCAGATGCCGATCTCGCGCTCGGCCGACTCCAGGGAGTCCGAGCCGTGCACGATGTTCTGCTGCACCTTCAGGCCCCAGTCGCGGCCGAGGTCGCCGCGGATGGAGCCAGGCGCCGCCTCGGTCGGGTTGGTCGCACCGGCGAGGGAGCGGAAGCCCTTGATGCAGTCCTGACCCTCGATGACCGCGAACGTCGCCGGGCCGGAGGACATGAACTCGACCAGAGGCTCGTAGAACGGCTTGCCCTCGTGCTCGGCGTAGTGCTGGGCGAGGCGGTCACGGTCGGCGATCTCGACCTTCAGCGCGACCAGGGTGTATCCCTTGGCCTCGATGCGGCGCAGCACCTCCCCGGTGAGTCCGCGACGGTAGCCGTCGGGCTTGACGATGACCAGGGAACGCTCGATCTGTGCAGTCACGGCGCAAACCCTATCCATGAGTCCGACCTGGTCATCGTCCAGTCCGATCGACCTGACATCTGGTCCTCCACCGTGCCCGAGATGTGGGGACGATGCTCAGGCGGGCGGGGCGGCGGCGTCGACGACGCCGAAGATCAGCAGGCCGAACACCACGATCGCCAGGATCACGCGGTAGATCACGAACGGCTTGAAGTCGTGGGTGGTGATGTAGCGCATCAGCCAGGCGATCACGACGTACCCGACGACGAACGCGAGGACGGTGGCGATCGCGATGGGACCCCACGGCGGGTTCGGGTCGTCCTCACCGATCTTGACGACCTTGAACAGACCGGAGGAGAGGACGGCCGGGATGGCCAGGAGGAAGGAGTACCGCGCCGCCGCCTCACGGGTGAAGCCCATGAACAGACCACCGGCGATGGTGCCGCCCGAGCGGGAGACGCCCGGGACCAGGGCCAGCGCCTGCCAGAAACCGAACGCGGTACCCGTCCGGGCGTCCAGGTCGGTGAGCGTCTTGCGCTGCCGGGCCTGCGCGTCCGCGACGGCGATGACCAGGCCGAAGCCGAGCAGCATCGACGCGGTGATCCACAGGTTGCGCAGCGTGCTGTCGATCCAGTTCTGCAGCAGCAGGCCGAGGATCGCGATGGGCAGCGTGCCGATGATGACCAGCCAGCCCATCCGGGCGTCCGGGTCGCCACGCTCGACGCGACCGACGAGGGACAGGGCCCACTGCTTGATGATCCGCGCGATGTCGCGCCGGAAGTAGACGATCACCGCAGCCTCGGTGCCCAGCTGGTTGATCGCCGTGAACGCCGAGCCGCCGCCGTCGTTGTCGAAGAACAGTCGTCCGACGAGCAGCTGGTGGGCTGAGCTGGAGATCGGGAGGAACTCGGTCAGGCCTTGGACGATGCCGAGGACCACGGCCTCGATCCAGCTCATGCGTTAACTCCCTGGGTAGTCGCGGGTCAGCTGGTCCATCTTGTTGCCCTGGAAGAGGGCGGTGACCCAGAGGGCGCCGAAGATCAGAGCGACGACGACCATGGCTGGAACGATGAACGCGGAGGCGAGCGTAGCGGCTTGCAGAAGCCAGCCGAGCAGAACTCCCCACGGACGGCGCAATGCCCCGGAAGTCAGCAGGCAGAGCACAGCCAGCACACAGCCTCCGACGAGGTACGTGCGGTGGGCGGAGTCGCCGTCGGCACGCGAGATCGCGTACGCCACCAGGGATCCGAAGAACAGCGCGAACGCCTGGCCGGCGAGAACGACGGCAGCGAAACGCCTCGTCATCCGCTCCCCCACGCCGTAGACGAGGAGACGACCGATCACGCGTCGGCCTCCCCATGACCGAGCAGCATGCGGACCTCGGCGGCGGTCACGACCGACCCGGTGGCGAGCACGCCACCGCCGACGCCGCCCTCGTCGGCGAGCGCGGCCGCCTGGTCCAGGGCGTCCGGAAGGTCGCGGACGACGGTGACGCGGTCGTCCCCGAAGACCTCGCGGGCCAGCGCCCCGAGCTGCTCGACGGGCGTCGCGCGCGGCGAGGTCGTCCGGGAGATGACGACGTGGTCCAGGACCGGCTCGAGCGCCTCCAGCATCGCCTCGGCGTCCTTGTCCTGCAGCACCGCGATGACGCCGACGAGGCGGGTGAAGGTGAACGAGTCGTTGATCGCGTCCCGCAGCGCCCGCACCCCGCCTGGGTTGTGCGCGGCGTCCACCAGCACCGTCGGGGACCGGCGGACGATCTCCAGCCGCCCCGGCGAGGTCACGCCGGCCAGCCCGGCGCGCAGCACGTCGTCGACCAGCGGCTGCTCGCCACCACCGATGAAGGCCTCGACCGCGGCGATCGCCGTCGCGGCGTTGTGCGCCTGGTGCTCGCCGAACAGCGGCAGGAACAGGTCGTCGTACGGCGCGGCGAGCCCGCGGACGGAGATCTGCTGACCACCCACCGCCGGCTCGCGCTCGGTGACGCCGAACGCGCGGTCCTCCAGGTGGAGGGTGGCGCCGACCTCTTCGACGCGCTCCTCGATCAGCTCGTCGACCTCGGGCTCCTGACGGGACACGACCGCGATCGTCCCCTCCTTGACGATGCCGCGCTTCTCGGTCGCGATCTCCTCCACCGTGGACCCGAGCAGCCGCTGGTGGTCGATGGAGATGGGCGTGATCACGGCGACGGTGGCGTCGGCGACGTTGGTCGCGTCCCACACACCGCCGAGCCCGACCTCGACCACCGCGACGTCGACGGGCGCGTCCGCGAACACGGCGTACGCGAGCACCACGAGCACCTCGAAGTACGTCATCCGCACGCCGCCGTTCTGCGCGAACTCGGCGTCCACCATCTCGACGAACGGCAGCACCTCGTCGTACGTCGACACGAACCGCTCACGGTCGATCGCCTTGCCGTTCAACGAGATCCGCTCACGGATGTCGTGCAGGTGCGGGCTGGTGAAGCGGCCGGTCGACAGCCCCGTCTCGCGCAGCAGCCGCTCCACGATGCGCGCCGTCGACGTCTTGCCGTTGGTCCCGGTGAGGTGCACCAGGGGGAAGGACCGCTGCGGGTCGCCCATGAGCTCCATGCACCGCGCGACGCGTTCCAGGGACGGCTCGGGCGAGCTCTCCGGCGTGCGCCCGAGGATCACCTCCTCGACCTCGCGCATCCGCTTGCGCAGCTCCAGGTTGCGGGCGGCCTCGCGCTGGGCCGCGTCGGGTGCGGGACTCACGACTGCCGTTCCTCCTGCTCGTCAGTACGCAGCGGGCGGGCCATCCACACGCTGTCAGGGATCCCCGAGCCGCCGGACTCGCGCTCGGTCTCGCGGAACCCGAAGTGCTCGTAGAAGGCGCCGGCACCGTCGTTCCCGGCGAGGTAGGACAGCCGCAGCTCGTCGTACCCGTCCTCCTGCGCCTTGTCGATCACGGCGCGCAGCAGCCGGGCGCCGAGGCCGTCGCGCTGGTGGGACGGCAGGACGTAGAGCTTCCACAGGATCAGGTGACCCTCGGACGGGCCGACGCTCGCCATGCCGACGATCTCGCCGTCCACCTCGGCCACCAGGACGCGTCCGGCGCGGATCGCGGGGATCGTCGCCTCCTGGGTCCACCACTTCGCCAGCCCCATCGCGACGTAGTCGTCGCCCGCGATCGGCCCGTACGTCACCGGCCAGGTCCGGTGGCCGACCTCGACCACCGCCGTCAGGTCGTCGCCGTCGGCCTGCCGGACGACCACCGACCGCTCGGTGGCCGTCCCGCTGCCGGACTCCTCGCCGCTCATGCGTCCACCTTCTCGACCTCGATCGTCACCGTCAGCCCGTCGCCCACCTTGGCCTGCTCACCGCGGCCGGGGCCGAGGTCGTGACCGGAGCCCGCCGACCCGAACTGGACGGCGAGCGTCTCGCGCATGATCAGCTGCTGGTGGGCCACCGTGGCCTGCCACACGTCGTCGTCGCCGAGCACCGACAGCGAGATGCGGTCGCTCACGTCGAGGCCGGCCCGGCGACGGGCCTCCTGGACCGCGCGGATGACGTCGCGGGCCAAGCCCTCCTGGGCGAGCTCCTCGGTCACCTCGGTGTCCAGCACGACGAACCCGCCACCGGGCAGCATCTGCACGGCACGACTGCTGCCGGACGCCGACTCGCCGACCACGGTCTCCAGCGTGTACTCGTCCTCCTGCAGCGGCAGACCGCCACTGGTGACGACGCCGTCGTCGCCGACCGACCAGTCGCCCGACTTGCTGCCCTTGATGGCCACCTGGACGTCCTTGCCGAGCCGGGGCCCGGCGGAGCGGGCATTGACCACGAGCCGCTGCGAGACCCCGAAGTCGGACGCGCTGGCGTCCGCGATGTCGACCAGGGCGACCTTGCGGACGTTGACCTCCTCGGCCACGACGGCGGTGAACGGCTCCAGCGCGGCCGCGTCGGCGGTCACGACCGTGACGCGGGACAGCGGGAGGCGCACCCGCAGGCGCTCGGCCTTGCGCAGGCTCAGGGTCGCACCGCAGACCTCGCGGGCGCGATCCATCGCCGCGACGAGCTCGGCGTCCGCCGGGAGGGACGACGCGTCCGGCCAGTCGGTCAGGTGGACCGAGCGCTCACCGGTGAGACCACGCCAGATCTGCTCCGTCGTGAACGGCAGCAGCGGCGCCGCCACCCGGCAGACCGTCTCCAGCGCCGTGTACAGCGTGTCGAACGCCTCGTGGCCGGCCTCGTCACCGGTGCCCCAGAACCGCTCGCGCGACCGGCGGATGTACCAGTTGGTCAGTACGTCGAGGAAGCCGTGCACGGAGTCGCAGGCACCCGCGACGTCGTACTCGTCCAGCTGCGCCTGTACGCCCTCGACGAGGTCGCGCAGCTTGGCGAGCAGGTACCGGTCAAGGACGTCACTCGACGTCGTCGCCGAATGTGCCTCGTACCCGGCGGCATTCGCGTAGAGGCTGAAGAAGTACCAGCTGCTCCACAGCGGCATCAGCACCTGGCGCACGCCGTCCCGGATGCCCTGCTCGGTGACCACGAGGTTGCCGCCGCGCAGGATCGGGCTCTGCATGAGGAACCAGCGCATCGCGTCGGCGCCGTCCCGGTCGAACACCTCGTTGACGTCCGGGTAGTTGCGCAGCGACTTGGACATCTTCTGCCCGTCCGAGCCCAGCACGATGCCGTGGCAGATCACCGAGCTGAACGCCGGCTTGTCGAACAGCGCCGTCGCCAGGACGTGCAGCATGTAGAACCAGCCGCGCGTCTGCCCGATGTACTCGACGATGAAGTCGGCCGGGAAGTGGTGCTCGAACCACTCGGCGTTCTCGAACGGGTAGTGCACCTGGGCGTAGGACATCGAGCCGGAGTCGAACCACACGTCCAGGACGTCCTCGACCCGGCGCATGGTCGACTGCCCGGTCGGGTCGTCGGGGTTCGGACGGGTCAGCTCGTCGATGTACGGGCGGTGCAGGTTGGGCTCGCCGTCCTCCCCGGTCGGCACCCGGCCGAAGTCGCGCTCGAGCTCCTCGAACGAGCCGTACACGTCGACCCGCGGGTACTCCGGGTTGTCCGACTTCCACACCGGCAGCGGGCTGCCCCAGAACCTGTTGCGGGTGATCGACCAGTCGCGGGCGTTCTCCAGCCACCGGCCGAACTGACCGTCCTTGACGTTGCCGGGCACCCAGGTGATCTCCTGGTTCAGCTCCAGCATCCGGGCCTTGATCTTGGTGACCTCGACGAACCAGCTGCTCACCGCCATGTAGATCAGCGGTCGCCGGCAGCGCCAGCAGTGCGGGTAGCTGTGGTCGTACGTCTCCCGCCGCAGCAGCACCGTGCCGGCGGTGGTGGCACCGGTCTCGCCCTCGCCCCGGGTGCGCGCCTTGAGGTGGTCGATGATGTGCGGGTTGGCGTCGAAGACCTGCATGCCCTCGTACTCCGCGACGGGGTAGGTGAAGCACCCGTCGGGCCCGACGGGGACGACCGGCGTGATGCCCTCCCGGTCGGTGACCTGCATGTCCTCCTCACCGAACGCGCCGGCGGAGTGGACCAGGCCCGTGCCGTCCTCGGTCGTGACGAAGTCGGCCTCGACGACCCGGAAGGCCCGCTCGTGGCCCTCGAAGTAGGTGAACGGCGGCGTGTACGCGCGGCCGATCAGGTCGGCGCCGATCAGCCGCTCCACGACGTGCTCGCGCCAGTCGGCCTTGGCGTCACCGAAGAGCTCCTTGGCGTACGCCGCGACCCGCGCCTCAGCGAGCACGTACCGCTCGGTCGTCCCCGTGAAGTCGGACTCCACCACGACGTAGTCGATGTCGGGGCGGACCATGATCGCCAGGTTGGACGGCAGCGTCCACGGCGTCGTCGTCCAGATCAGGGCCAGCTCGCCGGTCTCGAGGCGCAGCCCGACGGTGACGGCCGGGTCCTGGCGCATCTGGTAGACGTCGTCGTCCATCCGCAGCTCGTGGTTGGACAGCGGCGTCTGGTCGTTCCAGCAGTACGGCAGGACCCGGAAGCCCTCGTACGCCAGCCCCTTGTCGTACAGCTGCTTGAACGCCCAGATGACCGACTCCATGTAGGTCGGGTTGAGCGTCTTGTAGTCGTTGTCGAAGTCGACCCAACGGCCCATGCGGTTGACATAGGCCTCCCACTCGGAGGTGTAGCGCAGCACGGAGTCGCGGGCCGCCCGGTTGAACGTCTCGATCCCCATCTCGAGGATCTCGTCCTTGGTCTTCAGCCCGAGCTGGTTCATCGCCTCCAGCTCCGCCGGGAGACCGTGGGTGTCCCAGCCGAAGCGGCGCTCCACGCGGCGCCCACGCATCGTCTGGTAGCGCGGGATGAGGTCCTTGACGTACCCGGTCAGCAGGTGGCCGTAGTGCGGCAGGCCGTTGGCGAAGGGAGGGCCGTCGTAGAAGACGAACTCGTTGTCGCCGTCCGTGCCGGCGTCGCGCTGCTCGACCGAGGCGCGGAAGGTGTCATCGCCCTCCCAGTACGCGAGCACGCCCTGCTCGATGTCGGGGAACGCCGGCGTCGCCGAGACGCCCTTGGGGGTCTCGTCGGGGCTGCTGAGGTCGACCTTCGGGTAGGTCATGGGCGTGGCATCTTCCTCGCGTCGTCGTCCTTCGTTGCGAGGACGACGTGCCCGGAGGTCCGGGCGGCACCGCGGTACCACCTCGCTTGTCGTCCGCCGGCCGGTGACCGGGTCGTACGACCGCTCGTGCGTGAGCTGTGACGGGCTCGTCCCGTCCGGGTCTACTGAGGTCTCGACACGGCTCGGCTTGCGCCTCGCCTGCTCGACCCGTTCTTCCGGAGGCTCGCCGCTGATGACGGCTCAGACGCCTGTGCACCCAGTCTAGGCGTGGCGGACGTCCGATCCCAACCGGTTCTCGGGTCGACCGCCGCCGGCCCACCGTTCGCGGCCGACTGCGCGTGTCGTGCGGGGTTCCGGGTGTGAATCCAGCAGGACACGCGCAGTCGGCGAAAGAAGGCGGGGCACGATGGGCGGGTGAGCACCATCAGCCTGCCGCCCTTGCCTCCTGGGCGCGTCGTCGAGGACGCCGACGTCGCTCTGGGGTACGCCACCGACCGCAGCCTGGGATCCACCGCCCCGGAGGAGTACGTCGTGGTGCGGGCGCGCGACCGCGCCGACGTCGTGGCCGTCCTGGAGCACGCCCAGGCCCACCGCGTCGCGGTCGTGCCGCAGGGTGCCCGCAGCTCGCTGTGCGGCGGGTCGACGGCGATCGCGGGCGGCATCGTCCTGAACGTCGAGGCGTTGCAGCGGCTGGAGATCGACCGCGCCGAGCGGTACGCGACGGTCGGCCCGGGTGTCGTGACGGCCGATCTCAAGCAGGCCGCCGCGTCCGAGGGCCTGGCCTACCCGCCCGACCCTGCCTCCTCGCCGTTCTGCACGATCGGCGGCAACGTCGCGACCAACGCCGGTGGCCTGTGCTGCGTGAAGTACGGCGTGACGGCCGGCTACGTCCTCGGCCTGGAGGTGGTGCTCGCCGGCGGCGAGGTCATCCGCACCGGGAGGCGCACCGCGAAGGGCGTCGCCGGCCTGGACCTGACCGGCCTGTTCGTGGGCTCCGAGGGCCAGCTCGGCGTCGTGACCGAGGCCGTCCTGCGCCTCGTCCCGGCCTCCGACCCGCCGCTCACCGTCCTCGCGACGTTCGCCTCGCTCGCCGACGCCACTCGCGGGCTGCTGGCGCTGCGCAACGACCGGCACGGTCCGAACCTGCTCGAGGTGCTCGACGGCCCCTCCCTGCGCGCGATCCAGGCGATGCAGGACTTCGGCTCCCCCGAGGACGCGGCCGCCGCGCTGCTGGTCCAGTCCGACCGTCCCGGCAGCACCGACGCGGACGTCCGCCGTTACGCCGAGCTGCTCAGCGACGCCGGCGCGGACGCGGTGGCCGTCGCCGACGACGAGCAGGAGGCCGAGGCGCTGATGGCGGGGCGGCGTGCGCTGGCGCCGGCGCTGGAGCGCAAGGGCAGTCACTTCATCGAGGACGTGTGCGTGCCGGTGTCCCGGCTCGGCGACCTGATCGCGGCGGCCCACGAGGTCGGTGAGCGGACGGGCGTCGACATCACCCTCTCCGGCCACGGCGGGGACGGCAACCTGCACCCGTGCCTGTTCTTCGACGACTCCCCCGGTAGCCGGGAACGGGCCGAGGGGGCGTTCGCCGACCTGGTGGACGTCGCCCTGCGGATGGGCGGCACCATCACCGGCGAGCACGGCGTCGGGACGCTGAAGCGACGGTGGCTCCCGCGCGAGCTCGGGGAGGCGGAGCTGGCGCGTCAGCGCGCCGTGAAGGCGGTCTTCGACCCGCTGGGGATCATGAACCCCGGGCGGCCGCTCTGAGTCAGCCTCGCGACTGGCCGACCGCGCGGTGGATCTGCTCCAGGTGCTCCGGGCCGGGACCCTTGGCGAGCGAGTCCGGGCTGACCGTGCCGCCGAGTGCGAGCATCGGCATGAAGTAGTAGATCTCACCCTCGGCGAGCGGACCGAGCTTCTGGCGTGCCCCACCGCGCGGACCCTCCAGGTCCGAGATGTGCGAGCTGCCGCCGGTGAGGTGCTCGTTGAAGAAGGAGGTGAGGTCCTGCGCGACGACGGTGTTGCTCTGGAAGTGCGGGTCGAGGCACTGGACGCGCTCCTGGCCGCCCTGCCGGTCGTAGTGGTAGACGTGGCCGAAGCTGGTGACCGCGATCGGGAAGGACGACACGTCCGCCCCCAGCCACTCCTGCAGCACGGCCATCCAGTCGCCGGGGTCGACGATCGCGAGGCGCTGCTCGCCGTAGAAGCCCAGGCCGTGCTCGCGCCACAGCCGGATCAGCGCGGGACCGACCTTGCCCTCGGCGTAGGAGAGGAACTCCTCCGACGGGCGGGTGACGTCGGAGTCGGGGGGCATGACGCTGACGAACTGCTGCAGAGCCGGACCCTCCTGGTCGGAGGTGCCCCACTGCTGCCCGTAGGACTGCTGACCCGCGCCGCCCGAGTAGCCTCCGGCGTGCTGCGTCTGCGGTGCGTACCCGCCGTACTGATCGCTCATCAGTGCCTCCCTCGGTCGGCTGACCCGCCGCTCTTGTGGCCGACGGTACTCGACGTGCCGCCGCACGACATTCTCCGAGGTGGCGTGGCGGCCCCCGCACGTATCGTGACGACATGCCACGGATCTCCTCACAGGTCGTCGTCGACGTCGCCCCGGACGTGGCGTTCGCGGTCTCGCAGACGACGGGCGAGGTCCGCCGCAGCTGGGACCCGTTCATCCACCACCAGCACCTGATGGACGGCGCCGCGGTCCCGGACCGCGGCGTCCGGACGCTCACCCGGTCGCGGCACGGGCTGCGGATGGTGAGCCGGTACGTGTCCTACCGGCCGCCGTCCTCGGTCGGGATGACCATGGAGGAGGGCCCGTGGTTCTTCGAGACGTTCGGTGGCGGCTGGCGCTTCGAGCCGGTGGACGGCGGCACCAGAGCGACGTGGAAGTACACGTTCACCTGCCGACCGCGCCTCCTGCGTCCCATCGCCGAACGCATCGGCCGCGCACTGCTCCAGCACGACATCGATCGACGCATCGCGGCGTTCGCGCGGGCCTGCGAGCGCGCTGACGTCCTCGCCGCCGTGGCCGCGAGCGCCGGGACGAAACCCGTGTGAGGCGGGCGGCGGAGATCTGGGACGATTGGCGGCATGACTGACGCACCCCAGCCGCGCGCCGCGCGGGTTCCGGACAAGCCCACCGTCGATGGACTTGAGGACCGCTGGGGCAAGGTATGGGCGGAGCAGGGGACGTACCGCTTCGACCGCGATCGCGCGTTGACCCTCTCTCGCGAGCAGATCTTCTCGATCGACACCCCGCCGCCGACCGCGTCCGGCTCGCTGCACGTGGGCCACGTCTTCGGTTACACCCAGGCCGACTGCCTCGCCCGCTACCACCGGATGACCGGCAAGGAGGTCTTCTACCCGATCGGGTGGGACGACAACGGGCTGCCGACCGAGCGCCGGGTGCAGAACTACTACGGCGTGCGCGGTGACGCCTCGCTGCCGTACGACCCGGACTTCGCGCCGCCGCAGGAGGGCGGTTCGGGCAAGGCGATGAAGGCGGCTGACCAGAAGCCGGTCGGCCGCGCGAACTTCATCCGGCTGTGCCAGCAGCTCACCGAGCTGGACGAGAAGGCGTTCGAGGACACCTTCCGCAGGCTCGGCCTGTCCCTGGACTGGGACGTGCAGTACCGCACGGTCGACGACCGCTCGCGCGCGGTGGCCCAGCAGGCGTTCCTGCGCAACCTGGCCCGCGGCGAGGCGTACCAGGCGGAGGCGCCGGGCCTGTGGGACGTGACGTTCCAGACCGCGGTCGCGCAGGCCGAGCTCGAGGCGCGGGACTACCCGGGGGCCTTCCACACGGTGCGCTTCCACCGGGACGGCTTCGAGCCGGTGCACATCGAGACGACCCGCCCGGAGCTGATCCCGGCGGTCGTGGCGCTGATCGCGCACCCGGACGACGAGCGGTACCAGCCGCTGTTCGGCACGACCGTGACCTCTCCCCTGTTCGGTGTGGAGATCCCGGTGCTCGCCCACCCGGCCGCCGAGCCGGACAAGGGCGCCGGCATCGCGATGTGCTGCACCTTCGGAGACCTCACCGACGTGCAGTGGTGGCGTGAGCTGCAGCTGCCGATCCGGTCGGTGATCACCCGCAACGGCCGCATCTCCGGCGAGACCCCGGAGTGGATCGCCGGTGGTCCGGGCGAGCAGCTGTACGCCGAGCAGCTCGCCACGAAGACCGTCCACTCCGCCCGGGAGGCGGTGGTGGCCGCCCTGCGCGAGTCGGGCGACCTGCTCGGCGAGCCCCGCAAGACCCAGCGCAAGGCGAACTTCTACGAGAAGGGCGACAAGCCGCTGGAGATCGTGACCAGCCGGCAGTGGTACATCCGCAACGGCGGCCGGGACGCCGACCTGCGCGAGGCGCTCATCGGCCGCGGCAGCGAGATCGGGTTCCACCCGGCCTTCATGCGCAGCCGGTACACCAACTGGATCTCGGGCCTCAACGGTGACTGGCTCATCAGCCGCCAGCGGTTCTTCGGCGTCCCGTTCCCGGTCTGGTACCGGCTGGACGAGCACGGCGAGGCGCAGCACGACGCGCCGCTGGTGCCGGACGAGAGCCGCCTGCCCGTCGACCCGGTGTCGCAGACCCCGGACGGGTACGACGAGTCGCAGCGCGACCAGCCGGGCGGCTTCACCGCCGACACCGACATCATGGACACCTGGGCGACCTCGTCGCTGTCGCCGCAGATCGCGGCGGGCTGGCCGGTGGCGAGCGACCCGCTCGGCAAGAACGACAAGGACCTGTTCGCTGCGGTCTTCCCGATGGACATGCGCCCGCAGGGCCACGACATCATCCGCACCTGGCTGTTCGCGACCGTCGTGCGGGCGCACTACGAGCACGGAACCGTGCCGTGGACGAACGCCTACCTCAACGGCTGGATCCTGGACCCGGACCGCAAGAAGATGTCCAAGTCCAAGGGCAACGCGACCACGCCGATCGAGATGCTCGAGACCAACGGCACGGACGCGGTCCGCTACTGGGCGGCGATCGCCCGCCCGGGCACCGACACCGTCGACGACCCGCAGCAGGTGAAGATCGGCCGTCGGCTGGCGATCAAGCTGCTCAACGCGAGCAAGTTCGCCCTCACGATGGGCGGTGACGAGCCGGTGGGCGGCGTCGAGTCGGTGACCGAGCCGATCGACCGCTCCATGCTGGCCGGCCTCGCGACCGTGGTCGAGCAGGCCACGACCGCGTACGAGCACTACGACTACGCCCGCGCCCTGGACGTCACCGAGACCTTCTTCTGGTCCTTCTGCGACGACTACCTCGAGCTGGTCAAGGACCGTGCGTACGGCGGCGGCGAGGTCTCCCCCGAGGCGGCGGCCTCCGCCCGGGCCGCTCTGCGGGTCGCGCTCGACGTCCAGCTGCGGCTGCTCGCGCCGGTGCTGTGCTACGCGACCGAGGAGGTGTGGTCCTGGTTCCGTGAGGGGTCGGTGCACCGCGCGTCCTGGCCGACGAGCGAGGAGCTCGCGTCCGCGGCCGGCGACGCATCGCTGCTCCCGGCGGTGGGCTCGGCCCTGGCCCGCATCCGCAAGGCCAAGTCCGACGCCAAGATGGGTATGCGGGCCGAGGTCAGCGCGATGACCCTGGCCGGTCCCGGCCCGCTCGTCGAGCACGTCCGCGCGGCCGAGCGCGACCTGCGCGCCGCGGGCAAGGTGACCGGCATGACGTACGGCGAGGCGGAGGAGCTGCAGGTGAGCGACGTCGAGCTCGTGCCGCCGCCTCCGAAGGCCTGATCGAGGGGTCCGCGGCGAAGGTCACAACTTCGACAAGGGCAACCAGTACGACCCCGAACCAGTGGCTCGGTGCGTAACGTGCGCATCATGCCCGGGGGTTCGTTGCGTGACGTCCCGGCACGGCTCAGTGGCCGCGCCGGGATCGTCGCATCCGTCACGGCGCTGGGCCTGATCACTCTCGCCTACGCCGTGACACAGGGGTCTCCGATCGCGCACTCCCCCCGCCGCGACTGGGAGCAGCCGACGCCGCGGGCGGCCACCGCGACCAGCACGACCGAGACGCTCTCGCCGTCGGGGACCTCGGTGGGTCCGTCCGGCGCCCGGCTCGCGGCCGACCTCAGTCTGGCCCTGCAGATCCTGCTCGGGCTGATCGTCCTCAGCCTCGTGACCGCACTGGTCGTCGCGATCGTCCGGGGCTGGCGAGCGCGTCCGCGCCGGCAGCACCTGGACGCCCTGGCTCCCCCACCGCCCGTGGCGCAGACCGTCGCGACCGGCGAGGCCGACCAGCGCCGCGCCCTCGTCGACGGCGCTCCGACCGACGCGATCATCGCCTGCTGGGTGGAGCTCGAACGGGCCGTCGCCGAGGCCGGCATCCGGCGCGCCCGCAGCGAGACCACGGCCGAGCTGACCCTGCGGGTGCTCGGCAGCCTCGACACCGACCGCGCGGCACTGCGCGACCTCGCCGACCTCTACCGCGAGGCGCGCTACAGCCGGCACGCGCTGACCGAGGAGCACCGCGAGCGCGCGCAGCGCGACCTCACCGACATCCACGCGGCGCTACGAGCACGGGGCCCGGCATGAACGGCCGTTCCTGGCGGCGCAGGGTCCTCGTCGTGGTCGCGGTGTCGGGTGTGGCCCTGCTCGCGATGCGATGGCTGGTCACCGATCCGAACCCGCTCGGTGTCCTCGCCCTGGTGGCGATCCTCGCCGGCCTGTGGTGGTTCGCGTCCGACCACGTCCGAGACCTCGAGGCCGTCGACTGGCAGCCGCACACGATGCAGTCCGCCCGGCGGTCCGCGAGCGACGGACGGCTCGGGGTCCTGCGCTGGCTGGTCCACGAGACGGTCGACCCGCCCACTCGACAGGGCAGCACCGCCGTGGCCGCACCCACCGCGCTGCAGCAGTCCCTCCTCGCGGTCACGGCCGGGCGGCTGCGGGCAGCCCACGCGACGACGCCCGAGGAGGACGCGGCGGACGTCGTCCGCCGTCTCCTGGCCGAGCGCGACCCGCAGCTGACGACGTACCTGCTGAGCGTTCCTGCGCCGACTCCCGACGCCGCGACCCTGGACCACCTGATCTCTCGAATCGAGGCCCTGTGAGCACTCTTCCCGCACCGCCGATGACGATCCCCGACGCCACCCGCGCGGCGGCGGCCGTCCTGGACAACGTCGAGCGGGCCGTCGTCGGCAAACGAGCCGCCCTCGAGCTGGTGCTCTCCACCGTGCTCGCCGGCGGGCACGTGCTGCTGGAGGACTTTCCGGGGCTGGGCAAGACGCTTGCGGCGCGCTCCCTGGCCCAGTCGCTCGGTCTGGACTTCACCCGCGCCCAGTTCACGCCTGACCTGCTCCCGGCGGACCTCACCGGCTCGTTCATCTACGACCAGTCGCGGGGGGAGTTCTCGTTCCGGGAGGGGCCGCTGTTCACCGGGCTCCTGCTCGCGGACGAGATCAACCGGACGCCGCCGAAGACGCAGGCCGCCCTGCTGGAGGCGATGCAGGAGCGGCAGGTCACCATCGAGGGGCAGACGTTCCGGCTGCCGCGGCCCTTCCACGTCATCGCCACCGCCAACCCGGTCGAGTACGAGGGCACCTACCCCCTCCCCGAGGCTCAGCTGGACCGGTTCCTGACCAGGGTGTCGTTCGGGTACCCCTCGCACGACGAGGAGCTGGACGTCCTGCGCCGACGCACCGGTCGACGGCAGGAGGAGATCGTGCTCCCGGCCGTTCTGGACGCGGCCGGCCTGCTGGCGGCCCAGCAGGCCATCGAGCAGGTGGACGTCGAGGACTCCGTCGCCGACTACTGCGTCCGGCTCACCCAGGCGACCCGCGAGCACGCGCACGTCCAGATCGGCGCGTCGCCGCGTGGCTCGCTCGCGCTGCTGCTCGTCGCCCGCGCCCACGCGGTGGTCCGCGGTCGCGACTTCGTCATCCCCGAGGACGTGAAGTCGGTTGCCGTCGCCGTCCTCGCCCACCGGATGAGCCTCAAGCCCGAGCTGTGGATGACCGACCACACCCCGACGACGGTGGTCCGGACGATCCTGTCCTCGGTGGCGGCCCCCGCGACCAGCGGCACGGGCGGCTGATGAGCGACCGTCCGGAGGTGACCGCCGGCGACGGGGCGATCGCTCGGTGGCGCCCGACGCCGTGGTTCCTGCAGGCGGCGCTCGTCGGTGGCGTGTGCCTGGTCCTCGCGGTCGTCCTGCGCCGCCCCGACCTGCTCGTGCTCGCCGCCCCGTTCGTCGTGATCACCGCATGGTCGCTCGCGACCCGGCCCACCGGAGTGCCCCGCATCCGCACCGGCGTGCGTACCTCCTGGCTGCGGGAGGCGGAGAGCTCCGCCTGGGACATCGAGGTCGCCGATGCCGAGGGCGCCGAGCAGGTGATCACGGTCCTGGAGGAGGTGCCGTACGTCCGTACCGACCCCGAGCTCGGCGTCTCGATCGGCCTGCTGGCCGGTGGCCGGATGCGCGGCAGCATCACCTGGGCTCCGCAGCGGTGGGGACGACGCACCGTCGGGAACGGCACCGTCACGCTGATCTCGCCGTGGTCGGCGTTCCGGTTCGGACCGGTCGCCCGCAGCGGCACTATCACCCACACCGCGCCCCAGGAGGAGCACTTCTCCCTCGTCGCAGCGGCACCGCACCCGCTGGGTCTGGTCGGCCTGAACCGCAGCCGGCGTCCCGGAGAGGGCGCGGAGTTCGCCGACATCCGACCGTTCCAGCGTGGTGACCGCCTGCGCCGGGTCCACTGGCCGGTGTCGGCGCGTACCGGGCAGATCCACGTCCGGACCAGCTACGCCGACCAGGACACCGAGGTGCTCCTGCTGGTCGACGCACACCTGGACGTCGGGGTCAGTGGGGGCCATCAGGGTCAGCAGAGCTCCCTGGACCTCGGCGTACGCTCCGCGGCTGCGCTCGCCGCCCACCTGCTGGCGCGCGGTGAGCGGGTGGGGCTGCAGGTCATCGGCATGCATCAGCCGCTCCGGGTCCCACCGGCGATGGGCGCCCGCCAGCAGCGGCGCATCATCGACTCCCTCGCCGAGGTGCACCCCTCGACCGGCATCGCCGGGTCGCGGCGGACCCGGACTCCCGTGCGCCCCGGCGCCGGGGCGCTGGTGCTCATCCTCTCGCCGCTCATCACCCAGGACGCCGCCGAGCAGGCCGTCCGTCTCACGCAGCGCGGGGTCACCGCCGTCGTCGTGGACTGCCTCCCGCCGGACGTCGAGATCGACCCTGCGCGCGAGCCCGAGCGGCTGACGGCGTGGCGCATCCGACGCCTGGAGCGAGAGCTGGAGATCGCTCGCCTGCAGGAGCGCGGCGTCCCCGTCGTCCCCTGGAAGGGGCCGGGCTCGCTCGACCTCGTGCTGCGGCAGATCGCCCGGCGGCCGCCTCGGACGGCCGCCCGATGACCATCTACGAGGTGGTGATGCAGCGAGCCCGTGCGCTGCACGGCGACCGCCTCGCCCTCAACGGGCTCCTGCTCGCCGCGTACCTGCTGTTCTGGTGCTGTACGGCAGCCGCCCCGGGCGCGGTGTCCGGGTTCGTGACGATCATCGGGGTCGTGCTGCTGGTCGTCCTGTTGCTCGACCCGTACCAGCCGACCGGTCTGCTGGTGCTGGTCGTCGGCGTCTGGCTCTGGTACGTCAGCACCGAGGACCCGACGACGTGGTGGTCCCTGCCGGCCGGGCTGTGCCTGCTCGCTGCTCACGCCGCCCAGTCCCTGATCGCGTCGGCACCGGACTCCGCACCGGTGCCTCGCGAGGTGCGTCGGCTGTGGCAGCGCCGGTACGGCGTCGTGGCGGTGCTGACCGGCCTGCTCGCCGTGGTCGTGCTCGCCCTGGCGACGCGACCCGGTGACCATCAGTGGTGGTCGGTCCTCGGCCTCGTGGTGGTCGCGGCCGGAGTGCTCGCGGTCGCGACACTGGTCGCCCCGACGTCCGGCGACGCGGAGCACGGAGGTCGCTAGCGGTCGGCCCGGAGCATCCGCTCGGCCACCCAGGCGATCCCGTCCGTGGTCTCGCCCGGGCTCCCCGTCGGCTGCATGACGTGGCTCAGCACCACCCGGATGACCACGTCGATGGCTGCCGCGGCCTGAGGGGGCGTGAGCCCAGGCTCGTACGGCTGGACCCGCTCGGCAACGACGGCGGTGGCCCTGGCCAGCAGCGACCGCGAGTTGGTGGTGAGCAGCGGGAGGAGCTCGGTGTCCGCGCCGTGCGTCGCCGACACGACGGCGCGCAGCATCGCGCTCTCGGCGGCGAGCTCCAGCACACCCCGCGCCGCCGCGCGTATCGCCTCGACGAGGTCGTCCGGCTGCTCGTCGAACGCCGCCTCCACGACCTGCAGGAACCGTGCGAGCTCGGTCAGCACCAGCGCCTCGGCCAGGTCGCTCTTGGACCCGACCTCGGTGTAGACGGTCTGCCGACTCACGCCGACGTCGGTGGCCAGCCGGCCCATCGTCACCGACGCCCAGCCGGTCTCGACCGTGAGGCGCCCCGCCGCGGCGATGACGCGTTCCCGGATGCTGGTCGTCGAGTCGTCGCGCACAGCACTCCGGGGCATGGCCTCAGTCTGCAACAGCCCTCTCGACCGGCACGAAGTCGACCTTCTCCCGTACCCCGCAGTCGGGGCAGCACCAGCTGTCCGGGATCTCCCGCCAGGCGGTCCCCGCAGGAAAACCCTCGTGCTCGTCGCCGGCCGCGACCTCGTACACGTAGGAGCAGCCGGGGCAGCGGGCGGCGAGGATCTCGCCGTCGACGTCGCGCACGGTCGGGTCCGTCCCGACGACCTGGGGCCCGGTCGGCACCGGATAGCGCACGAGGACGGCCTCCCGATGACGCGGACTGAGGTTGGCCCGGCTCATGTCGCCGTCGAAGTGGGCCAGCACCCGCGGGTCCATGACCCGGCGCCAGATCGCCGGTACGACGGCGAGCATGATCATCCCCGCGTACCCGGTCGGCAGCGCCGGTGACTCCTTGAAGTCGCGCAGCGTCTGGTAGCGGCGGGTGGGGGTGGCGTGGTGGTCGCTGTGCCGCTGCAGGTGGTAGAGGAGGACGTTGGTCGCGATGTTGTTGGAGTTCCAGCTGTGGCTGGGGTTGACCCGCTCGTACCGCCGCCGGCCCTCGATGCCGACCATCTGGCGGCGCATGCCGTAGTGCTCCATGTAGTTGACCACCTCCAGCAGGCTGAACCCGACGACGGCCTGCAGCACCAGGTACGGCAGCACGCCGAGGCCGAACAGCCCGGTCAGGGTCGCGAACAGGACCGAGGACATCAGCCAGGCGTTGAGCACGTCGTTGCCGATGCGGTACGGGTGCTGGTGCTTGCGGGCGTACCTCTTGCGCTCCAGCCGCCAGGCGCTGCGCAGCGAGCCCCACACCGTCCGCGGCCAGAACTGGTAGAAGCTCTCGCCGACCCGGCTGCTCGCCGGGTCCTCGGGCGTCGCGACCCGGACGTGATGGCCGCGGTTGTGCTCGATGTAGAAGTGGCCGTAGAAGCTCTGGGCCAGGGCGATCTTGGCCAGCCACCGCTCGTGGGACTCCTTCTTGTGGCCGAGCTCGTGGGCGGTGTTGATGCCGATCCCGCCGACGCAGCCGATCGACACGGCGATGCCGATCTTCTGCACGAGCGTCAGGTGCAGGTCGTCCACGACCAGGTCGGCTCCCCAGCCGTACTGCGCCAGCCAGGACGCCACGCCCAGCCACTCGGCGGTCCAGCCGACGGGGTTGTGACCGGCGAGCGCCGCCGTCGCGCCGACCAGGCCGACGTACTGGATCGGCAGATAGAAGAAAGTGATCCAGCGGTAGTAGCGGTCTTTCTCCAGCGCCTCGATGATCTCCTCGGGCGGGTTCGAGCGGTCCAGGCCCGCGACGAGGTCGATGGCCGGGACGATCCCGAGGATCAGGATCGGGCCGATCCAGACGACCCAGGTCCAGCCGGTCAGCAGGAAGGTCACGATCGCGATGATCGCCAGTGACGGGATCACCAGGCCCAGCAGCCACAGGTAGCGCTTCTTGTCACGCCACTGCTCGGTCGAGCCGTCGGGCACCGTGCTGCGGTCGTGCTCCGCCACTGCCATGGCGCTGTCCTCTCCTCGCGTACTTGACAAAACCGTATGGTTTGTCAAGTACGCGCGACAAGTGCTTCGGGCAGATCGGTGTGACCTGGGTCACGGTGACCCGGAACGACAGGCCGAGCCCGCTCGGTCGCCGTCCGGATGACGAGACCGGCGATGCGGTCCCGGACGTGCGGCAGCCCCCGAGCCGAGGCTCGGAGGCTGCCGTGTACGAACGAGGCGGCTGCGCCTACGCGGACTCCTTGCGCTGGTTGCGCTTCCGGGTGCCGGTGTCGCGCCGGACGATCGTGGGGTTGACGTTGTCGAGGACGACCTCGCGCGTCACCACCACGCGGGCGATGTCGTCGTCGCTCGGGACGTCGAACATGACCGGCAGGAGGACTTCCTCCATGATGGCCCGCAGACCACGGGCGCCGGTCCCGCGCAGCATCGCCTGCTCCGCGACCGCCTCGATGGCGTCCTCGGTGAACTCCAGCTCGACGCCGTCGATCTCGAACATCCGCTCGTACTGCTTCACCAGTGCGTTCCGCGGCTCGGTGAGGATGGAGACCAGGCCGTCGCGGTCCAGCGGCGCGACGGTCGTGATGACCGGCAGGCGACCGATGAACTCGGGGATGAGCCCGAACTTCATCAGGTCCTCCGGCAGCACGTCGTCGAAGTGCTCGGCGGCGTCCTTGGCCGCCCGCAGCTCCGAGCCGAAGCCCAGGCCCTGCTTGCCGGCGCGGGCCTCGATGAGCTTCTCCAGACCCGCGAACGCCCCACCCACGATGAACAGCACGTTGGTGGTGTCGATCTGGATGAACTCCTGGTGCGGGTGCTTGCGACCGCCCTGCGGCGGGACCGACGCCGTGGTCCCCTCGAGGATCTTCAGCAGCGCCTGCTGCACGCCCTCGCCGGAGACGTCCCGGGTGATCGAGGGGTTCTCGCTCTTGCGGGCGACCTTGTCGACCTCGTCGATGTAGATGATGCCGGTCTCGGCCTTCTTCACGTCGAAGTCGGCGGCCTGGATCAGCTTGAGCAGGATGTTCTCGACGTCCTCACCGACGTACCCCGCCTCGGTGAGCGCCGTGGCGTCGGCAATGGCGAACGGGACGTTGAGCATCTTGGCGAGCGTCTGGGCCAGGTAGGTCTTGCCGCAACCGGTGGGACCGATCAGCAGGATGTTGGACTTGGCGATCTCGACCGCCTGACCGTCCTTCTTCGGACCCTGCTCGGCCGCCTGGATCCGCTTGTAGTGGTTGTAGACCGCCACGGCCAGCGCGCGCTTGGCGACGTCCTGGCCGATGACGTACTGCTCGAGGAACTCGAAGATCTCCCGCGGCTTCGGCAGCTGGTCGAGACCGAGCTCGGAGGACTCCGCGAGCTCCTCCTCGATGATCTCGTTGCACAGGTCGATGCACTCGTCGCAGATGTAGACGCCCGGGCCGGCGATGAGCTTCTTGACCTGCTTCTGGCTCTTGCCGCAGAACGAGCACTTGAGCAGGTCGCCACCCTCTCCGATGCGTGCCACGCGCGTCCCTTTCGTTGGTCCGAGTGTCGGTGCACCGCAAGCCGGCGATGCCGGTGCGAGCGACGCTACCCCTACTCCGTGCGGGGGACCTTCATTGAAACCCATTAGAGCGTGGCGACGGCGACCGGCACACCCCTTGTCCGCTGATGGCGGAACGGGCGTCCCCGCTCAGCGGTGACGCAGGTCGGATCGGGTGAGCGTGCTCGGCGGGATGCCGAGGTGGCCGATCGTGACCGGGTTGACCATGCCGTGGACGGCTCCCCGCGGCGCGGCCGTGTCGCACGCCTCGCTGCGAGAGCGCAAGCAGCCGGTCACCCGTGGCGGGTGACCGGCTGCTTGCGGGACGGGTCGGCTCAGTCCTCGGCGGACGCCTTCCGGCTGCTGAGGACCTGGTCGATGAGGCCGTACTCCTTGGCCTGCTCGGCCGTCAGGATCTTGTCGCGCTCGATGTCCTTCTCGACCTGCTCCTTGGAGCGGCCGGTGTGGTGGGCCAGCGTGTCCTCGAGCCAGCCGCGCATCCGGAAGATCTCGTTCGCCTGGATCTCCACGTCGGAGGCCTGGCCACCGGCGCCCTCCATGGCGGGCTGGTGGATCAGGATGCGGGCGTTCGGCAGGGCGAACCGCTTGCCCGCCGCACCGGCACCGAGCAGGACCGCGGCGGCCGAGGCCGCCTGACCGATGACGAACGTCTGCACATCCGGACGGATGTACTGCATCGTGTCGTAGATCGCGGTCAGCGCCGTGAAGGAGCCGCCGGGCGAGTTGATGTACATCAGGATGTCGCGGTCGGGGTCCTGGCTCTCCAGCACGATCAGCTGGGCGATGATGTCGTCCGCCGACGCGTCGTCCACCTGCACGCCGAGGAAGACGATGCGGTCCTCGAACAGCTTGGTGTACGGGTCCTGCCGCTTCATGCCGTAGGAGGTGCGCTCCTCGAACTGCGGCAGGATGTAGCGGCTGGTGGGCGCAGGGCCACGGTAGAGACCGCTCGGCCCATAGAGGTTCTCGGTCATCTCGTTCCTCACTTGCGGACGTCGTCGGCGTCGACGTCGTCGGGTGCGTCGGTACGGTCGGTCGATCGCTCGAAGACGTGGTCGACGAAGCCGTAGTCCTTGGCCTCCGCGGCGGAGAACCAGCGGTCACGATCGGAGTCGGCCTCGATCTGGTCGACGGTCTGGCCGGTGTGGTCGGCGATCAGCTCGGCCATCTGCTTCTTGATGAACAGCAGCTGCTCGGCCTGGGTCTTCACGTCCGAGGCGGTGCCCTGGATGCCGCCGAGCGGCTGGTGCATCATGATCCGCGCGTGCGGGGTGGCGTACCGCTTGCCCTGGGTGCCCGCCGACAGCAGGAACTGACCCATGCTGGCGGCCAGGCCCATCGCGACCGTCGCCACGTCGCAGGGGACCCACTGCATGGTGTCGAAGATCGCCATGCCGGCCGTCACGGAGCCACCGGGGCTGTTGATGTACAGCCAGATGTCCTTCTCGGGGTCCTCGGCGGCCAGGAGAAGGAGCTGGGCGCAGATCGCGTTGGCGTTCTCGTCGCGCACCTCCGAACCGAGGAAGATGATGCGTTCCTTGAGCAGGCGGTTGTAGATCTGGTCGTCCAGGCCGGCGACCGGGCGCTGGGTCTCCATCGATGTCACTGCTTCTCCATCCGTCGTAACCCTTACGGGTGCTGACCTCTTTGTGGACCCTAACGTCCGCCCGGACCCGCTTCGTCCCGGGTGGGGCCGGTGTTCGCCGTGAGCAGAAGGCCTGCCCGGTACGTCCGTGGCCCGGTCAGCCCGACTGTCCCGACAGGACGAGCCGCTGACGTTGCCGCCAGGAGCCCGACCGGTAGTACGGAGCGGTCCAGGCGTCCGTCTCGCTCAGGTGGCCGACGCCGTCGCTGCGTGCGGCCGCACCGGTGTGCCGCCGCTGCGCCCACGCCCGGAAGACGAAGTGCATGAACAGCCGGTGGTACTCGGTGAGGTAGATGTCGGCCACGCGCCGGACGGCGTCTGCGGAGTCCGCGTCGCTCCGGATGACGACGGTGTTCTCCTCGTTCGTCCCCGTCGAGGCGACCGAGTAGTTCGCGCTGCCGGTGAGCACCGTCGGGTCGTCGGTCAGCGGGTCGATCAGGATGATCTTGGTGTGGATATACCGGACGTGGGTGTTGAAGCCGGTCAGCCGCTCACCGGCCCACTGCTCCAACGGGCCGTCGGCGAGGTGCGCGCCGGTGGACACCCGGACGTCGGGGTCGGAGGTGGGCACCCGGTCCTTCGCCGGGGGCGGCTTGTCGAGCAGCACCGTCCGGACGACGTCCTTGTCCTGCTGCAGCGTCTCGCGGAACGCCGCGTTCAGCCCGAACGCACCGGTGATGTGCGAGCTGGTCGTCGCAGAGTCGAAAAGCCTTGCATACCAACCGAGCACGTCGACCTGTGGGCCGCGTGGCGAGAACACGGAGACGACCCCGCGGGGCGCGGGCACGGTGTCGTGGACCTGGTTCTCGCCGGCGTGCTCCGTGCGCAGCTCAGCGGTCGTCGCGGGCGACCGCAGCCGCTCCCACTCCTGCAGGAAGGCGGCGGCCACCGCTGGGTCACGGATCACGTGGCCGACGTTGGAGTGCCCGAACACCGCGCCCTGGGTCAGGTTGGTCGAGCCCGTCCAGACCGCCACCGGCCGGCCCTCGTGCAGCAGCACCAGGAACTTGTCGTGCATCAGTGCGGAGACGTTGCGCGCGTCGCGCCAGGTGATCGCCGCCGACAGGCCGGCCGTGGCGGCCGCCTGGCGCGCATCCGCAGCCGTCGTGTCGTCGTCTGCGCGGCTCCGGCCGTGCACGACGAGCGCCACGTCCGCTCCCCGGTCGCGGGCGGCGCCCAGCGCCTCGAGCCCGGTCCGCCAGGTGAACTCGTAGAACGCACCGCGCAGGCTCCACGCCGAGGTCGCCGCCTCCCCGCAGAAGGCCACGAACGCCTCGCCGAGTCCGCGGGACAGCCAGACCATCGCGGGGTCCGACTCGTCTCGAGCGCTCCTCGGCCGCAGGCCCGCGAAGCGCTTGGCGTACGCCTGGGACCCGGCTACCCCGCGGTTGAACCAGATGCCGTGGCGGCCGTCGTCCTCGTCCTCGGTGCGGACGTCGACGGCGGTGGTCGCGAGCGGCGTGAGCGCACCGGGCCGGCCGCCCAACGCCGACACCTCGTAGGTGTAGTCGTGCGCGGGCTTGGCGGTGTAGTCACCCCACTGGAAGCCCTGCACGGGATGGACCGCGGTGGACCAGTCGCTGCCGGGTGTCGGGTCCGGGACGATCGAGCGGAAGGTCTTCATCCCGCGCAGCCAGTACGCCTCGTGCTCGGTGTGGTCAACCCGCCGGATCCCGAACCCGAGGCAGCCGGCCGGCGCGTCCAGGTCCATGCCGAGCAGCACCGTGTGCGTCCCCGCAACGGCGTGCACCCGCAACCCGTGCGCGACCACGCTCGCCCGCATACCTGGACCGTACGCCCGGCACCGGGGCCAGGGCGACCAGCCGCGCGGGTCACGGAGCGGGGCCGCCGGGGACGCCACGAGCGGCCGCCCCTCGTGGGGACGGCCGCTCGGTGGTGATGCGGGGTGGGTCAGGCCTTCGCGGGCTCCGACTCCTCGGTCTGCTCCGTGTCCTCGTCCTGGTCCTGGTCGACCGGGGTCAGCGCGTCCGTGGCGTCGCCGGCCTCGGCGTCCTCACCGGTGTTGAGAGCGTTCAGGTCGACGGTCTCACCGTTGGTGTCGGTGACGACGGCCTTCTCCAGGACGGTGCTCAGCGCCTTGCGACGAGCGACCTCGCCCATGACCGCCGGCACCTGACCCTGCTGGTCGAGGGCCTGCGCGAACTGGTTCGGGTCCATGCCGTACTGCTGGGCGCTCATGATGAGGTACTCGATGAGCTCCTCCTGCGACACCTGGACCTCGTCCTTGGCGACGATCTCGTCGAGCAGGAACTGGGTCTTGAGCGCCTTGCGGGTGCTCTCGTCGACCTCGGCACGGTGCTCGTCGTCCTCGAGGCGGTCCTCGCCCTCGAGGTGGCTGTTGACCTCGGCCTCGACGATGCTGTCCGGGACGGCGACGTCGACGGTCTCCAGCAGGTGGTCCAGGACCTTGTCGCGGGCCTGGACGCCCTGCTCGAAGCGCTTGCGCTGCTCGACCTGGCCGCGTACGTCGTCCTTCAGCTCATCGAGGGTGTCGTGCTCGGAGGCCAGCTGTGCGAACTCGTCGTCCAGCTCGGGGAGCTGACGCTCCTTGACCGCCTCGACGGTCACGACGCACTCGGCGTCGTCACCGGCGCGGTCGCCACCGGCCAGCGGCGCGGTGAACGTCGTGCTGTCGCCGGCCGATAGACCCTCGAGCGCCTCGTCCAGGCCCTCGAGCATGTTGCCCGAGCCGACCTCGTAGGAGACGCCGTTGACGGCGTCGATCTCCTCCTCGCCGATGGAGGCCTTGAGGTCGATCGACACGAAGTCGCCCTTGGTCGCGGCCCGCTCGACGCCCACCAGGGTGCCGAAGCGCTCGCGCAGGGCGGTCAGCTCGGCGTCGATGTCCTCGTCGGTGACCTCGAAGGGGTCGACCTGGACCTCGATGCCGTCGAAGGACGGCAGGGTGATCTCCGGGCGCACGTCCACCTCGACGGTGAAGTGCAGCTCGTCGCCGTCGGCGGAGGGCACCTGGGTGATGTCGACCTCGGGCTGGCCGAGGGGGCGCACGTCGTTCTCGTCGACGGCCTTGCCGAAGAACTCCGGCAGCGCCTCGTTCACGGCCTCCTGGATGACCGCACCGCGGCCGACGCGCTGGTCGATGATGCGCGCGGGGACCTTGCCCTTGCGGAAGCCGGGGATCTGGATCTGCTGGCCGATGCTCTGGTACGCCGCGTCGAGGCTCGGCTTGAGCTCCTCGTACGGGACCTCGACGGTCAGCTTGACCCGGGTCGGGTTGAGGTTCTCGACGGCACTCTTCACTGCCTGCACTCCAGTTGATGTCGGTTGCAAAAGGACCACGCCCAGGCGCCGAACGCCGTGGGAAGGGGCCGAGCCGTGGCGGCGGAGGTGATGAGCCACAGCACCAAGGACCCATGATAACGGCAGGGCCCGCACCCGACGAATCCGAGACCGGTCTGCGACGCCGACCGGAAGAGGAACGGCGACAGCGGATGAACGTCGTGCGTGACGATGCCGGATCGGCGGAGCCTGCGACGCCGACCGGAGGAGGAACGACGACAGCAAATGAACGTCGGGGTAGCCGGATTCGAACCGGCGGCCTTCCGCTCCCAAAGCGGACGCGCTACCAAGCTGCGCCATACCCCGCGACCGGCGCCCCACCAGGGTGGTTTGGGAGGGACCGGACCGGGGCAGTAGGCTAACGCCCCGCACGACCTGATCGACACCGGGCTCTTCCGGTGGGACGGGTCGTGCACGCGGGTGTAGCTCAATGGTAGAGCCCCAGTCTTCCAAACTGGCTACGCGAGTTCGATTCTCGTCACCCGCTCCACCACCGAGGACGACCCGGTCGACCGGCGTCGTTCTTTCCTTCTCCCCCAGGCGCGTTCGCCGTTCCGGCAGGCGGCGCCGCTTGTCCTCGACCGGTCCACGCCCCGCTCCGGGGCCTCGACGTACGCACCCAGGTGTGCAAGGTTGACAGGAGTCGCTCGGTGCAGAGCCGGGCACGACTTTCCGGTGCACGGCCGGGACGAGGAGTGATTCTCATGGGTCTTCTGGACGACGCCAAGGACAAGGCCTCGGGCCTGCAGGACCAGGTCGGCGACGACAAGCTCCAGCAGGGCGTGGAGCAGGGCGGCGACTTCGTCGACGACAAGACCGGCGGCAAGTACGCCGACAAGGTCGACCAGGGTCAGGACGCCGCCCGCGAGCGACTCGGCGGCGACGAGGACGCAGACGCCGCGCAGTGACCACGGAGGCGACATCGTTGTCGTCACACGCGTAGAAGGCCGGGGAGCACCTGCTCCCCGGCCTTCGTCGTGGTGAGGTCAGTCGCGCCAGAGGACGACGACCGCGCGGTCGTCGCTCTCTCCCGACATGGCGGTCGCGCAGATGCGGTCCGCGACGCCGGGCCCGGCGCCGACGGCGCGGTCGGCCGCCCCGAGCATCCGGTCGATCCCGCGGGTGATGCCGTCGCGGTCCTCGACGACCCCGTCGGTGTACAGCAGCAGCGCGTCGCCGCGCTCCAGCCGTCCGTGGGCCCGGTCGTAGGCCGCGAACTCGGGCTCGAGGACGCCCAGCAGGACGCCGTCGGCTCCGTCGACCGGGGCCCATCGCCCCGACCCGGCGTGGTAGTGCAGAGCCGACGGGTGACCAGCCGACCCCACGTCGTACGTGCCGGTGGCCAGGTCGACCGAGACGTGCACCGCGGTGGCGAACCCCTCCGACCAGTGCTGGCGCAGCAGGTAGCTGTTGGCGGCCGGCAGGAACCCCGCCGGCGTGGTCGCGTCGAGGAGACCGGCGAAGGCGCTGGACAGCATGAGCGAGCGAGTACCGGCCTCCATGCCCTTGCCGGACACGTCGACCAGCGCGAGGTCGAGCCGGTCGGTGCCGCGGTTGGCGACCAGGAAGTCACCGGAGAAGGCGTCGCCGAACGCGGGCTGGATGCTGCTCTCGGCGTGCCACCCGGCCGGCAGGTCCGCCGGCAGCCGGCCGAGGTCGCGCAGCCGGTCGCGCAGGTCGACCAGCATCGTCGCGCCGGCGACCGGGGAGATCCCCAGGTGTGCCCGGCGCCGGTCGACGGCGACCAGCAGGAGCATGACCACGACGAGCGCGGCGACCAGCGTGGGCGACGTCGGCCGCTCGTGGGCGGTCACCGAGGTCAGCAGGAGCGCGCCGGCGGAGACGGCGAACACGGCGTACATCTGCACCGCGTGCAGGAACAGTCCGGCGGCGACCACGACGGGCACGAACGGGGCGTAGGACATCCGCTCGGGCCAGGCGAGCAGGCACACCGACAGGACGACGACGACACCGATCAGGGCAGTCACGGCGGCGCGCTGGGTCGACATCGGCCGGTCGGCGACTGCTCGCCTCACCGGCCGCGCGACTCGCCGCGGAGCAGTCGTCACATCAATGGCCACGCGGGCAAGTTATCCCCGAAATTTCCGGGGCTGAAAGATCTTTACTCTTTCCTTAACGCGGTCAGCCCTGATCTATGCACTGACTCGCGGTATGTGCCATCAGGGCATCTCAGGCAAAGTTTTGTCCGCCTCGTAGGCCGTGACCATGTCCAGCCGGCGCTGATGACGCTCCTCACCGGTGAACGCCGTGTCGAGGAAGACCGTGACCATCTGCTTGGCCGTCTCCTCGTCGGTGAACCGGCCGCCGATCGCGATGACCTGCGCGTCGTTGTGGAGCCGCGCCAGCTCGGCGAGCTCGGTGCTGTAGCAGAGCGCTGCGCGGATGCCGTCGACCTTGTTCGCGGCCATCTGCTCGCCGTTGCCCGACCCGCCGAGCACGATGCCGCGCGAGCCCTCGTCCGCCGCGACACCCTCGGCCGCGCGCAGCACGAAGACCGGGTAGTCGTCCAGGGCGTCGTACGCGCCGGGTCCGTGGTCGACGACGTCGTGTCCCTGCTCCCCCAGCCAGGTCACGAGCGCTCGCTGCAGCTCGTACGCCGCGTGGTCGCCACCGATGTGGACTCGCACCGTCTGTCTCCTTCGTCAGGGACGGCCCCGTCGGGGTGGGGCCACGACCGCTCATCCTGCCACCGCCGCGCTGTGCCACGATGCCCGGGACGATCCGTCACCCTCGAACATCCGGGAGCCCACCTGTGCCTGGTAAGAACCTCACCCGTGAGGAGGCGCGGACCCGCGCCGACCTGCTGACCGTCGCCTCCTACGCGGTCACCCTCGACCTCACGACCGGCGCGGAGACGTTCCGGACCCGGTCCGCGGTCACGTTCGACGCCGGCACCGCCGACGCCACGTCGTTCATCGACTTCCTCGGCGACTCCGTCGAGAGCATCACCCTCAACGGCGAGTCCCTCGACCCCGCCGCGCACTACGACGGCACGCGCATCGCCCTGCCCGGCCTGCAGACCTCCAACGAGCTGGTCGTCGAGGCCACCGGCCGGTACATGAACACCGGCGAGGGCCTGCACCGGATGGTGGACCCCACCGACCAGGAGGTCTACCTCTACACCCAGTTCGAGGTCGCCGACTGCCGCCGGATGTTCCCGGTGTTCGAGCAGCCGGACCTGAAGGCGACGTTCGCGTTCACCGTCACCGCGCCGGCCCGCTGGGAGGTCATCAGCAACCAGCCGACGCCGGAGCCGACGCCCGCGGAGACGACGTACACCGACGTCCGGGGCGAGCAGGAGCCGGCGGCGACCTGGGCGTTCGAGCCGACCGAGCGGGTCAGCTGCTACATCACCGCGCTGGTCGCGGGCCCGTACGACGTCGTCCGCGACGAGGTGCAGACCCGGAACGGCACGGTCCCGCTCGGGGTCTACTGCCGCAAGTCGCTGCGCCCCTACCTGGACGCCGACAACATCTTCGACTGCACCAAGAAGGGCTTCGCCTTCTTCGAGGAGGAGTTCGACCAGCCCTACCCGTTCAGCAAGTACGACCAGCTGTTCGTGCCGGAGTACAACGCCGGCGCGATGGAGAACGCCGGCTGCGTGACGTTCGCGGAGATCTACGTCTTCCGCGCCAAGGTGTCCGACGCGCTGATCGAGCGGCGGGCGCTGACGATCCTGCACGAGCTCGCGCACATGTGGTTCGGCGACCTGGTCACCATGCAGTGGTGGGACGACCTCTGGCTGAACGAGTCGTTCGCCGAGTGGGCCTCGACGACCTGCCAGGCCGAGGCCACCCAGTGGGAGACCGCCTGGACGACGTTCGGCGCCGTCGAGAAGGCCTGGGCGTACAACCAGGACCAGCTCTCCTCGACCCACCCCATCGCCGCGGACATCACCGACCTGGAGGCCGTCGAGGTCAACTTCGACGGGATCACCTACGCCAAGGGTGCCTCGGTGCTCAAGCAGCTGGTCGCCTACGTCGGCCGGGAGCCGTTCGTCGCCGGGCTGCGCACCTACTTCGCCAAGCACCGGTGGGGCAACACCACGCTGCGCGACCTGCTGGTCGAGCTCGAGGCCACCTCGGGCCGCGACCTGAAGGAGTGGTCGCAGCTGTGGCTGGAGACCGCGGGCGTCAACACCCTCACGCCGCACGTCGAGACCGACGCGGACGGCATCATCACCGCGGCGGCCATCGAGCAGACGGCGACGCAGGAGCTCCCGACGCTGCGGCCGCACCGCCTGGCCGTCGGCCTGTACGCCCTGCAGGGCGAGCGCCTGGTCCGCACCGAGAGCATCGAGGTGGACGTCGCCGGTGCGCGGACCGAGCTGCCGCAGCTGGTCGGCAAGGCCAAGGGCGACCTGCTGCTGGTCAACGACCAGGACCTCGCGTACGCCAAGATCCGGCTCGACGAGGACTCGCTGCGCACCGCCGTTCAGCACCCGCGGGCGCTCACCGACTCGCTCGCCCGGGCGCTCGTGCTCGGTGCCGCCTGGGACATGACCCGCGACGCCCAGATGTCGGCTCGCGACTTCGTCTCGCTGGCGCTGGCGACGCTGCGCGAGGAGACCGACTCCAACCTGCTGCGCGCGCTGCTGGGCCGAGTCGGCGTCGCCGCCACGATGTACGTCGCGCCGCAGCACCGCGAGGCGGTCCTGAGCGAGATCACCGGGACGCTGCGCGGGCTCGCGGTCTCGGCCGAGCCGGGCAGCGACGCCCAGCTGCAGCTCGTCCAGGCGTTCGCCGCGGAGGCGCACCAGCCGGAGGACGTCGCGTACGTCCGCGGGCTGCTGGACGGCACGAGCACGCTGGCCGGCCTGGACGTCGACACCGAGATGCGGTGGACCCTGCTCACCTCGCTCGCCGCGGCCGGTGCCGCGGACGACGCCGCGATCACCGCCGAGCAGGAGCGGGACGCGACCGCGACCGGTGCGGAGCGGGCTGCGCGGGCGCGCGCGGCGATGCCGACGGCGGAGGCGAAGGCCAAGGCCTGGGAGCTGGTCGTCGAGCGGGAGGACGCCGCCAACCAGACGCTCCGGGCGATCGGCGCGGGCTTCCAGACGGTGCACGACCCGCAGCTGCTGGCGCCGTACGTCGAGCGCTACCACGAGGCCGTCGCCGACGTCTGGTCCTCGCGCACGCTGGCGACGGCGGCGTCGATCGCCGACCTGATGTACCCGATGCCGCTGGCGGACCAGGCGCTGCTGGACGCCTCGCAGGGGTGGCTCGACACGCACCGCGACGCGTCGGCGGGACTCGCGCGCGCCGTCGCCGAGAACCGGGACGTGATCCGTCGGGCGGTCGCCGCGCAGCAGTTCGACGCCGACCGCGGCTGACCCTCGTGGCGCCGGTCGGGCAGGTGACCTGCCCGGCCGGCATCCTGGCGCTCAGTCCTGGCGCTCAGTCCTCGGGCAGCCGCTGGGTGACCGTGCGGATCAGCCGCTTGGCCCGGCGCGAGGTCATGATGCCCTCGAGGCTGACGGTCTCACCGTCGGGACCGGCCAGCGGCAGACGCCAGTTCGGGTACTCCTCATCCGTGCCCGGCTGGTTGATCGTGCGCACGTCGCCGACGAGGTCCGGAACGGCCACGCCGATGAGCTTGGCCGGGGTCCAGGTGAGGTAGCGGTAGAGCGCGGCGACCTCGTCCTCGACGGAGGCGTCGCCGGCCAGCAGGTTGCGCCGGCGCAGCTCGGCCAGGACGGCGTCGCGCTGCGCCTCGTCCTCGGCGACCTCCTCCTCCAGCGGCCGGGTGAGCAGACCCAGCTGGTTGCGTACCCGAATGTGCTCGCCGTCGAGGTAGCCGGCCGTCGGCGGCAGGTCGTGCGTCGTGACGCTGGCCAGGCACAGCTCGCGGTAGGCCTCCGGCGGCTTGGGCTCGATGTCGTTCTTGCGCTCGAACCACAGGATCGAGGTCCCGAGCAGCCCGCGGTCGGACAGGTAGTCGCGCACCCAGTCCTCGACCGTCCCGAGGTCCTCACCGATGACCAGCGCGCCCGCCCGGTGCGCCTCCAGCGCGAGGATGCCGACCAGCGCCTCGTGGTCGTACCGGACGTACGTGCCCTCGGTGGCCGGGCGGCCCTTCGGCACCCACCACAGCCGGAACAGACCGAGGATGTGGTCGACCCGCAGCCCGCCGGAGAGCCGGATCATGGTCCGCAGCATGTCGCGGTACGGCGCGTACCCGGTCTCGGCGAGCCGGTCGGGGCGCCACGGCGGCTGGCTCCAGTCCTGGCCGCGCTGGTTGTAGTCGTCCGGCGGCGCCCCGACGCTGACCCCCAGTGCCAGGACGTCGCCGAGCGCCCACGCGTCCGCGCCCCCGGGGTGCACGCCGACCGCCAGGTCGTGGACGACTCCGAGTGACATGCCCGCAGCCTTCAGCTCGCGCTGGGCGTCGGCGAGCTGGCTCTGGACGACCCACTGCAGCCAGCAGTGGAACTCCACCTCCTCGGCGAGCCGCTCGCGCTCCTGGGCCACGGCCTCGCCGCGGGGGTCGCGCAGCTCCTCCGGCCAGGTCTCCCACGGCAGGCCGCGGTCGATGACCAGGGCGCACCAGGTGGCGTAGTCGACCAGGCCCTGGCCCTCGCGCTCACAGAACTCCTCGAAGTCGCGCCGGCGGCGGTGGGTCCGCTCCTGCCGGAAGACCATCCGCAGCGCCGCCTGCTTGGCCTCCCAGGTGCCGTCGCGGTCCAGGTCCGCGAGCGCGTTCAGCCGGCGGGCGTCGTCGCCGTGCCACTCGATCATCTGGTGCTCGGCCGCCGAGAGGTACCCGACCTCCGGCACCTCCTCGACCCGGATGTACATCGGGTTGACGAACCGCCGGGAGGTCGGCAGGTACGGCGACGGCTCCATCGTCGGGACCGGCTCGGCGGCGTGCACGGGGTTCACCAGGACGAAGTCGGCCCCCTGCCGGGCGGCCCAGGTACCGAGCTCGGCGAGGTCGGCGGCGTCGCCCAGGCCCCAGGAGCGATCGGAGCGCACCGAGTAGAGCTGGGTCGTCAGACCCCACGCGCGCGCGGTCTGCAGGGCGGCCGGCAGCTCGAGGCGCTCCGGGGTCACGATGACGCTGGTGGACGCCTCCTGCTCGCCGAAGGTGACGACCAGCGTGTGGTAGCCGAGCGGCAGGTCCCCGGGCAGCTCGAGGGTCGCCTCACCGGTCTGGACCCCGTCGATCTTGCGCGGGTCGACGACGTGGTCGGCTTGCGCGAGCTTGCGCTCCTCACCGCTCTCCAGGTGGATGACACCGGTGATCGCGCTCCCGTGCGGGACGTGCACGGCGACCCAGGGCGTCCAGCCCTCCCGCAGCACGACGACGCGGGGCAGCACGCGTCGCCACGCGTCGTCCTTGCTCGCCGCGAGAGCCTGCTCGACCTGCTCCTGCGAACCGGACTCCACGCCCATCGCGTCGAGGACCGTACGGATCGTCTCGTCGCTCACCCGGACGTGCTTGCCGCGCCAGTCCCAGTACTCGGTGGCGACCCCGTGGGAACGGGCGAGGTCCTGCAGGGGGGACGAGGCAGCGTGCGACACGGGTCCTGCTTTCGCGGGCCGAGGGATGGGATGCGCCACCGAGTGTCGCAGAGCGGATGCGGGGCACGCGAGGAGCGGTGGTTGTCCCGGGTGGGGCACGGCGACCGCAGGTCGGTTGAGAGCATGGTGCTCATGAGCTGGGACTGGTTGACCGGGTCCGGGGGCGGACCACGGCCGTTGATGTTGATCGGTGTCGTCCTCGGTGCCGTGGTGGTGCGATGGGTGATCCATCGCCTGATCCGACGCGCCGTCCGCGCGATGGAGAGCCGTCAGCCGCGCCTCCAGCCGAGCGCGAGCCGGGTCGGTCGCGCCGGGCGGGCGGGGCGCGTGCTGCGGCAGGCAGCGGGGCTGGACCACGAGCGACGTCGCCAGCGGGCGGCGACGATGGGTTCGATCTTGCGGTCGATCACCACGATCGTCGTCTTCACCATCGCCGCGCTCACCCTGCTCGCCGAGCTCGGGGTGCCGCTCGCTCCCCTCATGGCGTCCGCCGGCGTCGGCGGCGTGGCCATCGGTTTCGGTGCGCAGAGCCTGGTCAAGGACTTCCTGTCCGGTGTCTTCATGATCCTGGAGGACCAGTACGGCGTGGGCGACGTGATCGACACCGGCGAGGCGATCGGCACCGTCGAGGAGGTCAGCCTGCGCGTGACGCGGCTGCGGGACGCCAACGGCGTGGTCTGGTACATCCGCAACGGCGAGATCGTCAGGATCGGCAACCGGTCCCAGGGCTGGTCGACCGCGCTGGTCGACATCCCCGTCGCGTACGACCAGCCGGTCGAGAAGGTGCTGTCCGTGCTGCGCGAGGTGGTTGCCACGCTGGATCACGAGCAGCCCTGGGAGGACCGGCTGCTCGACACTCCCGAGGTCGCCGGCGTCGAGTCGGTCACCGGCGGGGTGATGACGGTGCGGATCATGGCCCGCTGCGCGCCCAACGAGAACTTCTCGGTGTCCCGCGAGCTGCGGGAGCGGTCCAAGGTGGCCCTGGACGAGGCCGGCATCCGTGGTCCGGGCTTCGCGGCCCACGGCGCCGAAGCGGCCGTGCTGTGACCGGGCCGGCTGAGAGGGTGGACGGCGTGAGCGCGCAGACCTTCTACGACCAGGTGGGCGGGCACGACACGTTCGCCCGCCTCGTGCACGAGTTCTACCGCGGTGTCGCGCAGGACCCGCCGCTGCGCGCGCTCTACCCCGAAGAGGACCTCGGGCCGGCCGAGGAGCGACTCCTGATGTTCCTCGAGCAGTACTGGGGCGGCCCGACGTCGTACTCCGAGCAGCGGGGGCACCCGCGTCTACGGATGCGGCACATGCCGTTCGCGGTGACGCCGGACCAGCGGGACCGCTGGCTGCTGCACATGATGGCCGCGGTCGACACGCTCGGGCTGGACGAGACGCACGACCTGGTGCTGCGGGACTACCTCACCCGGGCCGCGTACTCGCTGGTCAACCGGGTTGACGAGGCTCCCCCTGCACAGCGCTGACGAACCGCTATCGAATCGATTCGACAGCGGCTCGACGAAGGACCACACTGGATCAGTGGCTCAGACGACTCTCACGACCGGTCCCGCGGTCCGCACGCTGCACGTGGCGACCCCCGACGACTCCGCCTGGTGGCGCAACGCGGTGATCTACCAGATCTACCCGCGCTCGTTCGCCGACCGCGACGGCGACGGCATCGGTGACCTGCCAGGCATCATCGACCGGCTCCCCTACCTGCGCGACCTCGGCGTGGACGCCGTCTGGCTGTCGCCGTTCTACGTGTCGCCGCAGGCCGACGCCGGGTACGACGTCGCCGACTACCGCGACATCGACCCGCTGTTCGGGTCCCTGCCCGACGCCGACGCGCTGGTGGCCCGCGCGCACGAGCTCGGCATCCGCGTCATCGTCGACCTCGTCCCGAACCACACCTCCGACGAGCACCCGTGGTTCCGGGCCGCGCTGGCCGCGCCGGCCGGCTCCCCGGAGCGCGAGCGGTACATGTTCCGCGACGGCCAGGGTGCCGACGGCTCGACGCCGCCGAACGACTGGGAGAGCGTCTTCGGCGGTCCGGCGTGGACCCGCGTCGCCGAGCCGGACGGCACGCCGGGCCAGTGGTACCTCCACCTGTTCGACCCCAAGCAGCCCGACCTCAACTGGGAGCTGCCGCAGGTGCGCGAGGAGTTCGAGTCGATCCTGCGGTTCTGGCTGGACCGAGGCATCGACGGGTTCCGCGTGGACGTGGCGCACGGGCTGATCAAGGAAGCCGGCCTGCCGGACTGGTCCGCGCACCAGACCATGCTCGGCAGCGCCGACGCCGAGCAGAGCGACCGGCCCCGACGCCGCGCCCCGATGTGGGACCAGGACGGCGTCCACGAGATCTACGAGAGCTGGCGACGCGTCCTGGGGTCGTACAACACCACGGGCGACAGCCGCGCTGACCGGATCATGTGCGCCGAGGCCTGGGTGACCCCCGCCGAGCGCGCCGCCCGGTACGTCCGCCCGACCGAGTTCCACCAGGCGTTCAACTTCGACTTCCTGGAGACCCCGTGGCGGGCCGAGTCGCTGCGCGAGGTCATCGCGTCCTCGTACGCCGCGAACGACTCGGTGGGCGCGCCGACGACCTGGGTGCTGTCCAACCACGACGTCGTCCGGCACGCCTCGCGTCTGGGTCTGCCCGCCGGCGAGCGCCGGCCCAACGGCATCGGCGTCGGTGACCCGCAGCCGGACGCCGTGCTCGGCCTGCGCCGCGCCCGTGCGGCCACCGCGCTGATGCTCGCGCTGCCCGGCGGCGCCTACCTCTACCAGGGCGAGGAGCTCGGGCTGCCCGACCACACCCTGATGCCCGACGACGCCCGCCAGGACCCCACCTGGGAGCGCTCGCAGCACACCGAGCGGGGCCGCGACGGTTGCCGCGTCCCGATGCCGTGGCGCTCGGACGCACCGTCCTACGGGTTCGGGCCCGGCGAGCACACCTGGCTCCCCCAGCCCGAGTCGTACGCCGCACTCGCCGTCGACCGGCAGGACGGCGTCACCGGCTCGACGCTGGAGCTGTACCGCTCCATGCTCCGACTGCGTCGCGAGCTGCGTCTCGGCGAGGGCTCGCTCGAGGTCGAGGACCACGGTTCGGACGTCGTCTCCCTGATCAACGACGCTCCGACCGGTCAGGTGCACGTGCTGGCCAACCTCGGCGCGGAGCCGGTCGCCATCCGCGAGGGTGCGCAGGTGCTGCTGGCCAGCGGCCCGCTCGCCGACGGGGCGGTCCCGACCGACACGACCGTCTGGTACCGCTGAGCCGTCGCTGAGATCGTCGCGAGGCGATGACAACCGAGTTGGCACCCTCATGCCTCTACTGGGCATGGGGGTGCCGTCATGAACGATGAGCCAGCAGGTTTCGCCGAGTTCGTCCGGGCGCGGGGTCTCGCCCTCCGACGCACTGCACTGCTCCTGACGCAGGACGCCCCGCTGGCCGAGGATCTGGTCCAGACCGCGCTGGCGAAGGCGTGGCCACGCTGGAGCCACCTGGACAACCACGAGGCTTACGTGCGCCGGGTGATGGTCCATCAGTTCTACCGTGACCGCCGACGTCGTTGGCACGGCGAGACGCCGACGGAGGTCCTCCCTGAGCACGCTGGGCCAGATCCCTCTCGGGACATCGATCAGCGGGATGTCCTGCAGAGAGCGCTGGCGACCCTGACTCCCAAGCAGCGTGCCGTGATCGTGCTCCGCTACTTCCACGACCTCTCCGAACGACAGATCGCCGACGCGCTCGGTGTGAGCCCGGGAACCGTCAAGTCGCAGACGTCACGCGCGCTCGTGATCCTGCGCGAGTCCGATCACCTGGTCGAGGCGAGAGACGACGCGCCGAGGAGGACCCGATGAAGATCACCGACGAGCAGCTGAGGGCTTCGCTGGACACCCTCGCCGACGCAGCGGTCGAGGTGCCCGCGGGGGATACGGTCGCGGGCGTCCGCCACAAGGTCAGCCGGCATCGGCACGAGCGCGGCGCCCTGATCGCTGCGGCGTGCACCATCGCGGTCCTCGCCCTCACGATCTGGACGATCGGGCTCCGCTCACCGCAGCCGCCGACCATGCCCGCGACGCCCGTGCCACCGCTGCCGTCCCAGGTGCACCGGTCCGCGTCGGTCCCGCCGTCTCTCGCGGCGGAGGCACGCGCAGCGAACCTCCCGCTCCACCTCGACGGTCTCGTGCTCAAGGAGGTCCGGACGGTGCCGACCCGCGCGAGCGCGGCGACATCGTTCGACTGGCCGGCCGGGTACGGCGACCAGGTGGCCCTGGCCCTCGCATGCACCCAGCAGCAGAGATCCGCCCGAGCGGCCACGAAGGTGTACGACAACCGCGGCCAGGAGGTGCACCCGGACGGACTCACGTGCTTCGATCCGGCCCTTGCCGGGAACTTCGGCGCGGACCTCACCGTGGCGATGCCCCCGACCGGATCGCGGTCCGTCCGGATGGTCCCCGATCGTCGCGTCGGTTCGAGCGTTCGCGTGGGTGTCTACTCCTTCGTCCCCTGGGACCAGTTCCCGATGGACCGCGTCCCGTCTCTCACCCGCACGACAGAGCTCTCCGGCCCGGGCGTCTCCGCCGAGGTGCATCGAGGCACCGAGCCCGTCACGATCCGAGCCCGGGTGTACGCCAACGGCGGCACGCTCACCCTCGATGCCCCGCGTGGACGCTTCCGGATCGAGGTCAACGGGCACGTCATCGATCCGTGCCCCGGGCCCGAGCCGAGCACACGCTGCCAGGGTGATCTGCTGACCTTCTGGCAGCCGACGAAGGGAGCGGCCTTGAGCGTCGTGCAGGCCCCGTCGATGGAAGGGCAGGACCTCGCGGTCCGGGTGGTACCCATCGGGGTCCAGGGCACGTGGCGCGTCGGCCTGGACGCCGGAACTCGATCCTGAGGGCGGCCAGGGTCAGGCGCGGACGAGGACGTGGCCACCTGGGGTCGTGAGCCGGAACCAGCGCGCCGCCGAGTGGACCTGGCCGACGTCGCCGCGCAGGAAGCCCAGCGCGTACGCGCCGAACGCCACGCCGGACGGCAGCCCGTCGGCGCCTCCGTCGTGAGCGATCGGACGGGTCCACACCCGGTGCCGCAGGTCCTCGACGGCGGCGGCCCCCGACCCCTCCGGCGCGCCCTGTGCGACCTCGGAGACTCCTTCTGTCGCAACGCTTCTCAGCTGGTCCAGAGCGATCTCGCCGACCTGCTGCCACCCTGATCGCGGCGGGGTGACCGCCGCCCAGGCCGCCCGTACGGTCATCGGTGGCAGGTCCAGGACGGGCTGGTCCGCCGTCGCCCGGGCGAGCCGGTCGCCGACGGCCGCGAGCGGGACGACCGTGTCGACCTCGGCGGGCTCGCCGAGTCGCAGGACCCGCAGGCCCACGACCGTGCCCTGCCCCAGCAGCCCGCGCCCGCGCAGGACACCGACCCAGGCCGCGAGCGTCGTCCCCGCCGCCTGCAGCCGGACGGCACCGTCCGCATCGAGCGCGCGGGCGCGGGAGACGTACGTGGCGAGGTCGGCCAGGGAGTCCGTGTCGGCCAGACGCAGCCCGCTCATGCGTGCCCGACGGGTCGGCGTCGCAGCGCCACGGGCGCGCCCTCGACCTTGCGGAGCAGCGCGCGGTCCTGGTCGGTGAGCCGGACCGGCCGCTGGGCCTCCATGTCGAAGCAGACCTGGGTCGTCTCGGCGGCGGCGTACACCTGCGCGTCGTCGGCCCGGGAGTCCCTCACCTCGTAGCAGATGTCGAACGACGCGCCTGAGACCTTGCTCACCCACAGCGCGATGACGACCGGCTCCGGGCGGTACTTCAGCTGGCGCAGGTAGTCGATCTCGGTGCGGGCGATGAGCAGCTGCGGGTGGTGCACGCTGCCGTCGTCGCGCCGGAACCAGTCGCGCAGCGCCAGGACCCGGGACTCCTCCAGCAGGCGGACGAACTGGACGTTGTTGACGTGGCGCAGAGCATCCATGTCGGACCAGCGCAGGGGGACGTCGACGGCGTACGGACGGGACGGCATGGCGTCCATCATGACAAGTGCCTCCGCGCCCGGTCGCTAGAGTCCCCGTCGTGACATCAGCGCAGAGCCCCTCGCCCCTGGACCCCGTCGACGACCTGCTGGAGACGCTGGACCTCCAGCCGATCGGGCAGGCGCGGATCCGGGTCGACTCGCCGGAGGCGGACGAGCCGGTGGCCCTCGGGGACAACGCTGCCGACCTGTTCGTCGGGCGCAGCCAGCCGCAGCCGCACGGTCGGGTCTTCGGCGGCCAGGTGCTCGCGCAGTGCGTCATCGCCGCCGGCCGTACGGTCGCGGACCAGCCCGGGCAGCCGGCCCGGCCGATCCACTCCCTGCACGGCTACTTCCTGCGCGCCGGGGACTCCAGCGAGCCGATCAGGTTCGCGGTAGAGCGGCTGCGCGACGGCGGGTCCTTCTCCGCCCGCCGGGTCCACGCGCTGCAGCACGGGCAGGTCATCATGTCGATGATCCTGTCCTTCCAGCTGCCGGCCGACGGGCTGGACCACCAGGCGACCATGCCGGCCGCGCCGTCTCCGGACCGGCTACGGACCGCCGCCGACGAGGTCGGCGACATCGACCACCCGATGGCCCAGCACTGGGCCTACCGGCGCGCGGTGGACATCCGCCACGTCGAGGGGCCGCTCTACCTCGAGCCGGGGGCGCAGGCCGCCGCGCAGCAGAACATCTGGATGCGGGTGACCGAGCGGCTGCCCGACGACCCACTGCTGCACGCCGCCGTGCTCGCCTACGGGTCGGACTACACCCTGCTGGAGTCGGTCCTGCGTCGCCACCGGCTCAGCTGGGCCGACCCGCGCATCCGCGCCGCCAGCCTCGACCACGCGATGTGGTTCCACCGGCCGCCGCGTGCGGACGACTGGGTCCTCTACCAGCAGGAGTCGCCCTCGGCCTCCGGCGGCCGCGGCCTGGGCATCGGCAAGATGTTCGCCGCCGACGGCACGCTGGTCGCGACCGTCGCCCAGGAGGGCATGGTCCGGGTCAAGGAGTAGGCGACCGGGCGCGTCAGGTGGCGAGCGCGTCGACGGCCTCAGCCGACACGTCGAGGACGACGGTGTGGTAGCTCTCGATCCGCGACAGGATCGCCTCGCGCGGACCTGTCCGCCATGCCTCGCTGGAGTAGAACGAGGTCTCGAGGAAGTGCCGCTCCTCGGCACTCGCGAACGCCCGGATCAGGCACGCCTCGTCGTGCCCGTCCTCCGACGTCAGCGACCGCTCGGCCCGGACGACGCGGATGCCGTGCTGCTCCAGCAGCGGGAACGCCTGCTCGCGCATCACGCCGACGAACTCCTCGGCGGTCCCCGGGTGCAGTCGGTAGGTACGGATCTCCAGCAGCATGGTCGGCAGTGTGCACCATGCCCGAGAGGCTTGTGCCCAGTCGGCGGACAGCCGTACGGGGCGACGTCGTCCGCCGCCCCGTACGCCGTGCCGCCGCGAGCTCAGCCGGTGGTCGCGGCCCCGTAGATGTCCTGGTCCAGGCCGCCCGCGTTCGGGCAGGCGTCCGGACCGTACCCACCGCCGGGCTGAGGTGCCCGGCACTGCAGCACGTCGAAGCCCTCACCGCCGACGTACCGCGGGTCGTCGCCGGGTGCGACCTGTCGGGTGTCGGTCCAGGTGTTGTACGCCTGAGCCCCGACCGAGGACACGTAGTTGTAGTCACCGTGGAAGGGCACCTGCCGGTCGCCGAACATCTCGTAGTTCGGCATCTGGCTGCTGCGGGACAGCCGCGCGGTGGCCCAGGACGTGCCGCCGTCGCGCGACGAGGCACCGTAGGTGTCGAGACCCAGGGTGGCGGTAGCGAAACCGCCCCTGTCGCGGACGGCTCCGTCGTTGCCGGGCGGGTACTGCACGCTGTACGCCGGGTCGTTGCGGCTGTCGTGCCACACCGCGTGCAGGACTCCCCCGTCGGCGTTGATGTCGGGGAAGAACTGGTGACCCCGTGCTGTGGGCGCCAGGCGCCTCGGCGTGGACCAGGTGCTACCGCTCAGGGAGGTGAAGTAGATCCCGCCCTGTCCGACCCGCAACGTCGTCCCTACCGGGTCGGCGGTGTTGTACGTCGTCTGCGAGGCCTGCTCGGTGCCCGGGACGGTGGCGTCGTAGACGAGGTAGACGCGCTGGTCGGCGGCCTTCGGGTCGGCCGTGATGCGCGGCTGGCTGTCGTGCCGGAAGAACACGAACCCGCTCCGGCACGCGAACGGACCCGAGCCGCAGTCCCGGCTGTCGCCGACCGACTCCTCGCCGGCCTCCGACTCCGGCCCGTCACTGTTCTCGTACGCCTGCTCGTGCGCCTCCTCCGCGGCGGCGCCGTTGCGGGCGGTGTCGGCCGCGTCGAACGGCTCGAAGGTCGCCGCGGTCCGCGGCTTGCTGAAGCTGCGCCCGCCGTCGGTCGAGACGACGTACTGGATCGAGCTCTCCTGCTGGCCACGGTTCGTCTCGAACTGGCGGTAGGCGACGTACACCGTGCCGTTGCTGGTCACCGCGATGTCGGCGAACTGCACGTTCTTGGACCCGGTCGAGATCTTCGTGGGGTGGCTGAACGTCGCGCCGTGGTCGGTGCTGCGGGTGAACAGGATCTCGTTGTTGCCCGCCCGGCCCTGGAACACGCTCCACGCACCGTAGACGTTGCCGTTGTAGGGGGAGGAGACGCCGCGGTCGACCTCCAGCGAGGTCTTGTCGTTGAACCGGCCGTTCACCGCCGGGGTCCCGCTGCCGACGATGACCGTCCGGACGTAGCGCGCGGCGTCCTGGTCGTACGTCGCGATCCAGACCGAGCCGTTCTGCGGGGCGGCGCGGTTGAACGCGTTGCCCATGTAGAACAGCCGCCCCGAGGTGTCCCACGCCTGGACCGGGTCGCCGGCGTTGGTGATGCCGCGCTGGTGCAACGGGCTGGCCAGCCCCTCCGGTGACTGGTCGGTCGGGTAGCCCGGCAGGAGGCTGTTGGTCCAGGTGCCGCCGGAGTCGGTGCTGCGGTAGAAGCCGGTCCAGGTGCCGCCCGCCAGCTCGGTGGTGCAGTAGTCGTTGGAGCCGGACACCACGACGTTCGGCGTTCGGGCGTCGATCGCGGCCGACGGCTCGTTCTGCTGGCGCCGGTTGCCCCCGCACCGGGTGATCGCGTCACCGGCTGTGGGTGCCCGCCCGTTGGCCTTGACGTAAGGCCTGTCCACCGACACCGGGATGTCGGTGCGGACCACGGTGGTCGCCGAGGCGCTGAGGAAGGCAGAGGAGCCGGCGAGCGCTACGGCCGACAGCCCTGCCGCTGCTGCAAAGCGTGTTCGATGACGGAGCATGTGACTCTCCTTGCGCGTGACCGCGCTGTCGCACACCCCGCTACCCCCGCATCGAGGCGTGTCCGGAGGCGACCGTCGGTAGGCGGTCGTCGTCGTCAGATCGACGGGCTCGCGCTCGAGCATGGTGCGGCGGGGGCGTGGGCGATGCCGGTCCGGCCAGGCCAGGCTGCCACCGCCGCGCTGCGTGGACAAGATTCTTGCCGTTCCACGTGAAGACGCCCATGCCTCTGGCGACGCCGTTGTCCCCGGTGACCCTCTCGGGTCACCTCGTCCGCCTCGAGCCCCTCGCGCACGCTCATCTGCCCGGCCTGCAGGAGGCGGCCGCGGACGGACGGATGTGGGAGCGGTGGTACACCTCGGTGGCCCGCCCGGAGGACATGGCCGCCGACATCGAGCGACGGCTGGCGATGCAGGAACGCGGCGAGATGCTCGCGTTCACCGCCGTCCGCCGGGAGGACGACGCGGTGCTCGGCGGGACGACGTTCTACGACATCGACGCCGACGTGCCGCGCGTGTCGATCGGCTACACCTGGAACCGCGAGTCGGCGCACGGGACGGGCACCAACCCGGAGTCGAAGCTGCTGCTGATGACCCACGCGTTCGAGACGTTCGGTGTGCAGTGCGTGCGCTACGAGACGAGCTGGATGAACGCTCAGTCCCGGGCGGCGATCGAGCGCCTGGGCGCCCGGCGGGACGGCGTGCTGCGGGCCGACCGGCGCGAGCGCACCGGGTCGTTGCGAGACACCGTCGTCTACTCGGTCCTCGCCTCGGAGTGGCCGTCGGTCAAGGACGGCCTGCTGCACCGGCTGCGCAACCGGGTCCCCGCAGCGCCGCCGGAGTGACGCAGCGGAGGCGCGTACCGAGTCTGGTCTCGATACGCGCCTCCGCCGGCGCTCCGGCGCTACTCGAGCGGCGAGGAGGTGCTGCCCGACTCAGTCGCGGGTGAGGCGGCGGTGGGTCACCCGGTGCGGACGCGCCGCCTCGGGGCCGAGGCGCTCGACCTTGTTCTCCTCGTACGCCTCGAAGTTGCCCTCGAACCAGTACCAGGACGCCGGGTTCTCCTCGGTGCCCTCGTAAGCCAGGATGTGCGTCGCCACCCGGTCCAGGAACCACCGGTCGTGGCTGATGACCACGGCGCAGCCGGGGAAGTCCAGCAGGGCGTTCTCCAGCGAGCCCAGCGTCTCCACGTCCAGGTCGTTGGTCGGCTCGTCCAGCAGCAGGAGGTTGCCACCCTGCTTCAGGGTGAGCGCGAGGTTGAGGCGGTTGCGCTCACCACCGGAGAGAACGCCGGCCTTCTTCTGCTGGTCGGGGCCCTTGAAGCCGAACTGCGAGACGTACGCCCGGGACGGGATCTCGACGTTGCCGACCTTGATGTGGTCCAGCCCGTCGGAGACGACCTCCCAGAGGGTCTTCTCGGCGTCGAGCCCGCCGCGGCTCTGGTCCACATAGCTGATGTTGACGGTGTCGCCGACCTTGACCGAGCCGGAGTCGGGCTCCTCCAGGCCGACGATCGTCTTGAACAGCGTCGTCTTGCCGACGCCGTTCGGGCCGATGACGCCGACGATGCCGTTGCGCGGCAGCGTGAACGACAGACCGTCGATGAGCGTGCGGTCGCCGAAGCCCTTCTTGAGGTCGGCGACCTCGATCACCTGCGCGCCCAGCCGCGGGCCCGGCGGGATCTGGATCTCCTCGAAGTCCAGCTTCCGGGTGCGGTCGGCCTCGGCGGCCATCTCCTCGTAGCGGGCGAGGCGAGCCTTGGACTTGGTCTGGCGGGCCTTGGCGTTGGAGCGGACCCACTCCAGCTCCGACTTCAGTCGCTTGGCGAGCTTGGCGTCCTTCTTGCCCTGGACCTGAAGTCGCTCCTGCTTCTTCTCCAGGTACGTCGAGTAGTTGCCCTCGTAGGGGTAGAGCCGGCCCCGGTCGACCTCACAGATCCACTGCGCGACGTGGTCCAGGAAGTACCGGTCGTGCGTCACCGCGAGGACGGCGCCGTGGTACTGGGCCAGGTGCTGCTCCAGCCACAGGACCGACTCGGCGTCCAGGTGGTTGGTGGGCTCGTCGAGCAGGAGCAGGTCGGGCTTGGACAGCAGCAGCTGGCACAGCGCGACCCGGCGGCGCTCACCACCGGAGAGGACGGTCACGTCGGCGTCGCCCGGCGGGCAGCGCAGTGCGTCCATCGCCTGCTCGAGCTGGGAGTCCAGGTCCCACGCGTCGGCCGCGTCGATCTTCTCCTGGAGCTTGCCCATCTCCTCCATGAGGGCGTCGAAGTCCGCGTCCGGCTGCGCCATCTCCTCAGAGATCGCGTTGAACCGGTCGAGGTCCTTCTTGATCTGGCCGAGGCCTTCCTCGACGTTGCCGCGCACGTCCTTGGTCTCGTCCAGCGGCGGCTCCTGCAGCAGGATGCCGACGCTGTAGCCGGGCGAGAGACGGGCCTCACCGTTGGAGGGCTGGTCCAGGCCGGCCATGATCTTCAAGATGGTGGACTTGCCCGCGCCGTTGGGCCCCACGACGCCGATCTTGGCGCCCGGGAAGAACGACATGCTGACGTCATCGAGGATGACCTTGTCGCCGACGGCTTTGCGGGCCTTGGTCATGGTGTAAATGAACTCGGCCATGCGGGAAAGGCTATCTGTGGCACGCCCGCGGAACCCAATCGAACCTGCTCAGGACGCCTGCTGGCCCACCTCGACGTACTCCGGTCCGTCGGCGTCACCCGGCGTCAGACCGATCTCCCGGACGACGTCGCCGTACGGCTCCGGCGTGGGCTCCTCCCCCGGCGCGGCCGGCTCGTCCTCGGCGAAGCGGTCCAGCCGCGGCCGCGCCTCCCGGGCGAACTGCGCCCGCCCCTGGGAGAGGTCGTGCCCGATGTGCTCCGCAGTGATGTCGATCGAGCGCTGGGTCTCGCCGTGCTGCCCGGTGTACTCCCGCACCCGCAGCTCACCGAACACCACGACCGGCTCGCCCTTGTGCAGGGAGTTGAGCGCGTTGATCGCCAGGTTGTTGAACGCCGACACGTTGTAGAAGCTGGTCGCATAGTTCACCCACGCACCCGACTCCGCGTCCTTCTTGCGGGCGTTCACCGCGATCCGCATCGAGGCGAACGGCTCACCCTTCTTGGTGGCCCGCATGTCCGGCTCGCCCACGAGGTTGCCCGCGATCGTCACCTGAGTCCTCAGCATCGTCCTGCCCTCTCGGTCACCCGGCACCGGCGGCCGGGACTGCTCTGATCGTGCGTCCCCGGGCACCTGCTCGACCACGGCCCGGATCCGCGCTGTGGAGGCCGGAGCACAAACCAGTGGGTTGTGGAGAACGGCACCCCTACCGTGAGCGGCATGCTCATCCCGCCACGCCCTCGTCCCGGCGACCGGGTCGCCGTCCTCTCCCCCGCCGCGGCGCTCCCCGCGATCCTGCCGGCGCCGTTCGACCTCGGTCTGCAGCGAATGGCCGACGAGCTGGGCCTCGTCCCGGTGGAGTACGCGACGACCCGGAAGTGGGGGTCCTCACCGGCCGAGCGGGCCGCCGACGTGCACGCGGCGTTCGCCGACCCCACGATCGCGGCGGTCATGACGAGCATCGGCGGCAACGACCAGATCAAGGTCCTCCCGCACCTGGACGCCGACCTGATCCGCGCGAACCTCAAGCCGTTCTACGGGCTCAGCGACAACACCAACCTGTGCGCCTACCTGTCCAACCTCGGCATCGTGTCCTACTACGGCGGCACCGTCATGACCGTGCTCGGTCGCTACGGGTCGACCAACCCGCACAGCATGGAGGCGCTGCGCGCGGCGCTCTTCGACGGCGGCTGGTACGAGCTGCGTCCGGCCGAGCGCTGGACCGACATGGGCAAGGACTGGGCCGACCCGGCGAACCTGCTGGAGGAGCCGGAGATGTTCCCCGGCACCGGCTGGCAGTGGCACGGCGGCGCCGACACCGTCGAGGGCGACCTGTGGGGCGGCTGCCTGGAGATCGTCGACTGGAACCTGCGCGCGGCCCGCTGGCTGCGTCCCGACCACGAGTACGACGGGCACGTGCTCTTCCTGGAGACCTCGGAGGAGATGCCGAGCGCGAGCTACGTGTACGAGGTGCTGATGTGCCTGGGCGAGCGTGGGCTGCTGCAGCGGTTCAGCGCGCTGCTGATGGGCCGGCCCAAGGGCTGGGAGCTCGAGCACCAGACCACCCCGCAGGAGCGGACGGCGTACGTCGAGGCGCAGCACGAGTCGGTGCTGCGGGCCATGCGGGAGTACTCCCCCGACGTACCCGTCGTGCTGGACGTCGACCTCGGGCACACCGATCCGCAGCTCGTCGTGCCGTACGGCGGTCGGTGCCGCATCGACCCGGGCGCCCGCACCGTCGCCGTCCACTACTGACCCGGCACGCCCCGCTCATACTGCGTTCGGTGTTCCTGACGTGGTTCGAGCTGCGTCAGGAACACCGAACGCAGTTCGAGCAGCGCAGCGCAGCGCGGGATGGGGACGGGCCGGGTGGGCGCCCGAGCGGGACCATCAGCGGGCCGCCTCGGCGAGCTCCTCGCGCGTCGTCCGGTGGGTCTGCAGGACGTGCCTGACCGGCGCGACGATCTTCTCGTCCGCGACCGCGGTGATCGCCTTCGTGAGCTGCCGGCGGGTGGCGGCGGCCCGGTGGCGAGCGGCCCTCCGGGCGATCCACCGCGCGATCGCGGCCAGCAGCAGACCGAGCACCACGCCCCCGACGAGGAGCACCAGCGGTACCGGCAGCCAGCCCCATCGCGGCACGCCCACGTCGATCTGGACCCAGCCGAGCACCATCAGCACCAGCAGCCAGGCGAGTCCAGCCACGGCCACCGCCGCGAGCAACCACTGCAGCACGGAGAACAGCACCCACCACCACGGACGACCCGTGGGCAGCGGCGTCGACAGCACGGCCTGGTCGAGCGCGTCCGTCATCGACCGGTCCGGTGGCGTGGCCGCGTCCTGCACGGCCTCGCCCCACGAGGGCGGCAGTCCCGCGGCGGCGGACTCCCCGAGGCGGCGGGTCGCGACCTCGACGGCGGCCCGGGCCGCCGGCGTCGCGGGCGGCAGCGAGCTGCGTCCGGTCAGCACGCGGACGTCCTCCCCCGTGAGCGCGGGGCGTCCGTCGGACCCGGGACGGTCCAGCCCCAGGCGACGCAGCGGAGCGGCCCGCAGCCGGGTCGTCCATCTCGTGAACGGCCATCCGGTCGCCTGGACCGCTCGCATGCGGTAGTCGCGCTCGACGGCCTTCTCGACCAGCGGCACCCCGGCCGCTCGACCGAGGGCGTCGACCAGCTCGGGGCTGGCCTTGGCGCTGACCTCGGGCTCGGCGTCGCCGACGTACGCCCGCAGCTCCTCCGCCCGGGAGCGCACGTCCGCGGCGAGCCGCTGCTCGGCGGCGTTCTTGGTCTGCACGACGCGGGCGAGCTCGCGGGCGAGCTCCCACAGGCCGACGCCCGTCACCGCTGACGTCGGGATGACCGTCACCTCACCGAGGCCGTCGCGGCGCATCAGCCGCTCCAGGTCGGCGACGCACTCCTGCACCTGGGACGGGGTGAGCCGGTCCACCTGGTTGAGGACGACCAGCGTGACGGTGTCGTACGTCGCGAGTCTGCGGACGTACTCGTCGTGCAGCACCGCATCGGCGTACTTCTGCGGATCGGTGACCCAGACGAAGACGTCCGCCCGCTCCAGCACCCGGTCCGCCTCGGCGCGGTGCGCGGAGACGCGGGAGTCGAAGTCGGGCAGGTCGAGCAGGACCAGTCCGTCCAGCGCGTCCGAGTCGGCCTGCCCGCCGGCGACCTGGTGGCGGCGCTCGACCTGCAGCCAGTCCAGCACGGGCGCGCTCGGCTCGTCGCCCCAGACGGCCGCGGTCGACTGCGCCGTGGTCGGCCTGCGGGCGCCGATCCGCGAAGCCGGCTCGCCGACCAGGAAGTTGAAGATGCTGGACTTGCCGCTGCCGGTGGCCCCGGCGAGCGCCGCGACGGTTCGGGTGCCCCGGACGGCGGTGCGCTCCTGGACCTTGGCCCGCAGCGCGCGAGCGGCGGCGGCGTCCTCGGCGGGCAGGTGCGCCTCGCCCGCGTCCACCGCGCGGAGCAAGGCGTCGCTGCGAGCGACCAGCTTCTCCTGGGACACGGTCGGGGTGACCTTGTCCGCATGCCAGAGCAGCTTGCGCAGAGGGCTCATCGCGCGTCCTTCACGGCGTTGACCGCCGCGCGGAGGCGGTCGGCGGAGTCGGGGTCCACGGACAGGCCGCGCAGGGCGTCGTCGTACCGGCGGCGCTCGTGGGCGTACAGGTCGTCGACGTGGTCCAGCAGCCGGCGACGGGCCTTGGCCGACAGGCTGCGCACCGCCTGGTCGCCGAAGATCGCCTCCAGGAGCCGCTGGGCGACGACGGCCGAGCCGCCGGCGATGCCGACCTCGGCACCGGTGAGCCCGGCGGTCGCGGAGAAGGTGATCAGCATGAGCATGACCGCGATGCCGTTGACGCCGAACGCGAGGAACCGCGCGGTCGTCCGCCGGCCGCCGGCCTCCGAGCGGACCAGCTCCAGGACCTCGCCCTGCCACTCGCGGACCAGCCGCTGGACCCGGGAGTCGAAGTCGGTGGACACCCCCGCGAGGCCGGGATCGGCGGCCAGGAGCTCCGCGCCGCCCGGGCGGGTACGCCACTGACGGGCCACCGCCAGCGCCGCGGCCTCGCCGTGGGAGGCGATCAAGGCGGCCACCCCGGTGTGCAGCGCCTCCCCCAGCTCGGCGGTGGGGACGCCCTGGCCCCGGCCGCGCAGGATCGCCGACACCTTGTCGCGCAGCTTGCCCACCCCGGCGTCGAGCTGGCGGAACCACTCACCGGTCCCGACGAACTCCTGCCAGCGGGCCAGGACCTCGCCGCGCAGCAGCGAGCCGTCGCTCATCCCCTCGGCGACCTCGTCGTGCGCGTGCTGATAGGCGACCGCGACCGTCGAGCCCAGCCCGTCCGCCGCGTCGGCCTGCTCCTGCGTCGCGTCGGCGAGCGTGCTCGCCCGGCCGGACAGCGAGTCGATCGCGCCGGTGAGCGTGCGGCGGATGACGGTCGAGCGCGCGTGAGCGTCGGCGGCGAGCGAGGTGAGCCAGGACCTCATCCGGCTGACCTCGGTGTACGGCAGCAGCCCGTGCTCGTCCAGCCGGCTCTCCAGCACCGCGAAGATCGGGGACTGCCCGAGCCCCTGGTCCATCAGCATCTGCGCGAGGTCGGCACGGACCTCCTCCATCGCGTCGACCGGCACCCGGTTGAGCACGACGGCGACGGACGTACCGCGCTCGGTGGCCTGCTGGAGCAGCGACCAGGGCACCGCGTCGGCGTACCGCACGGCTGTCGTCACGAACAGCCACAGGTCGGCCGCGGAGAGCAGCTGGCGAGCGAGGTCGCGGTTGGCCTCGACCACGGAGTCGATGTCAGGCGCGTCCAGGAGCGCCAGGCCGGCCGGGATGTGGTCGGAGGCGACCAGCCGCAGCTGGCCCGGGTCCTCATCGGCGCCGACGCCGCCGGTCAGCCGGGCCAGGCCGGGCAGGATCCGGTTGTCGGCGAACCAGCGCGCGTCCTGCGGGTGGTGGATGAGGACGGAGGCCCGGGTCGTCGGACGCAGCACGCCGGCGCGGCTCACCACCTCGCCGACGATGGAGCTGACCAGGGTCGACTTGCCGGCGCCGGTGGACCCGCCGACGACGCACAGCAGCGGTGCGTCCAGCGAGCGCAGCCGCGGCAGCACGTAGTCGTCCAGCTGGTTCAGCAGCTCGACCCGGTCCCGCCGCGCCTCGTCGGCACCGGCCGTGCCGATCGGCAGGGCGCTCTGCTCGACGGCTGCCCTCATCGTCTCGACCGCACCGGCAACGGCGACCGTGTCGGGGTCGACCCGTCGCGCGCCTCGGCTCCCGCTCACGAGCACAGCATTCCTTGTGAGCGCCCGCTCTCCAAGTGGACACCGCGTCGTCGCGCCCGGTTTCTCGGTCTGTCGGCCGTCGTGACGGTGGCTCGGCGCGCCGACCGGTCTCGTCTCCTCAGCCCTCGGGCCGCCCCGCGATCGTGTCGAGGTCCCGTACGGCGTACCGGTGGTGCTCCCACTCCTCCTCCAGGATCACGTGCAGGCAGGAGCGGGTGGTCTCGGGATACTTCGGCGCCCAAGGGTTCTCGCGGGCGGTGTCCAGCTCCTGCGGCGTGACCGAGACGATGAAGTCCCGCACCATGGCGACGCGGTCTGCGCGGGCGTCCAGCACGTCACCGTACGCGGGGGTGCCGGAGGCGAAGGTCGACAGGTCCAGCCCCTCGGCGCCCGAGCCGGGCTGGCCGAGCGGGTGGTACGGCTGCTCGATGCCCAGGACGGCCCGGCCTAGCCACACGTCCGTCGCGAAGACGAGGTGGCGCAACGTCTGCGCGAACGACCACTCACCGTCGACCGAGACGTCGACCGTCCCGGCCGGCATCGCGGCCGCGCGCTCCAGGGTGGCCGCCCAGGTGCCCTCCAGGGCCGCCCACGCCGAGCGCAGACCGTCCGGGTCCTCGGCGCGCCGCTGCTCACGGCCCGGCGAGCGCCGGTCCAGCTCGGCCTCGACGAACCCGCTGACGTCGACGCCGTTGACCAGGAAGTGGTCACCGTGCACGAGCCACGGAGCGTCGATGTCCGCGCGAGCGACCTCGACCCCGCGCATCACCACGCCGGTGAGGTCGGACTCCACGAAGCGGGCGCCCTGCAGGTCGACGCCGGTGAACCGCGCGTCCTTCAGGTCGTCCGATCGGTCGAACGTCGCCATGGCCACTCCCTCGTCGACGGGCGGTCGCCGAGCACGAGGAGCGGCGTCGGCGTACGGATCAGGCGAAGAGAGTCTGCCCGATGTGACCGCCGTCGCGCGCGCCCGGAGGGATCGCGAACAGCCCGGACCCGGTGTGCTGGACGTACTCCATCATCGCGTCCTGGCGGGCCATGCGCATCTGCATCGGGACGTACTGCGCGGACGGGCGCCGGACGTACGCGAGGAAGAACAGGCCCGCGTCCAGGCGGCCGATGGCGTCGTTGCCGTCGGTGAAGTTGTAGCCACGCCGCAGCATCCGGACACCACCATTGGTGTGGGGGTGAGCGAGGCGGACGTGTGAGTCGGCGGCGATGAGCGGCACGCCGCCACGCCCCTTGGCCGCGAGGTCCGGCTCGGTGAACTCGGTCCCACCGGACAGCGGCGCCCCCTGCGGACGGTCGCGTCCGATGATGGTCTCCTGCTCGCGCAGCGAGGCGCGGTCCCAGGTCTCCAGGCGCATGTTGATGCGCCGGGCGACGAGGTAGGAGCCGCCGGTCATCCAGCCCGCCGCGGGGTCGTCCCGCTGCCCCACCCACACGTGCTCGTCGGCCTGGCCCGCCTCCTCGGCCTTGAGGTTGGCCGTGCCGTCCTTGAACCCGAACAGGTTGCGCGGCGTGGCCTGCGCGGTCGAGGTCGAGGACGTGCGCCCGAAGCCGAGCTGCGCCCAGCGGATCTGCGCGGAGCCGAAAGCGATCCGCGACAGGTTGCGGATCGCGTGCACCGCCACCTGCGGGTCGTCGGCGCAGGCCTGGACGCACAGGTCGCCGTCGGAGCGGCTCGGGTCGAGCTTGTCCCCCGGGAAGTGCGGCAGCGCAGCGAGCTCACGCGGCTGACGCGCGGCGATGCCGAAGCGGTCCTTGCCGTGGGCGTCGCGGAACAGCGAGGGCCCGAACCCGAACGTCAGGGTCAGCCCGGACGCCGGCAGTCCGTCGGCCTCGCCGGTGTCGGCGGGCGGCGCGTCGTACGACGTCTCCTCCGCCTGCGCGGGGCGTCCCTGGGTCATCTCGGCCGCCGCGAGGGTCCACGCCTGGAGCAGGGTGACGAGCTCCTCGCGGGTCGTGGCCGTCACGTCGAAGGCTGCGAAGTGCAGCCGGTCCTGCGCGGGCGTCACGATGCCGCTCTGGTGCGGGGCGTAGAAGGGGTAGCGGCGCATGGCGCCTCCGGCCGGGACGGTGTCGGCCGTGGCCCGACCGACGCCGAGACCCCCGGCGAACGTCGCGGCACCGACCGCGGCGCCCGTCCCGGTGAGGCCCAGCATCCGGCGCCGCGAGAGGCCGCGGCGCTGCGAGGGCGTCGTGTTGTCCTCGGTCATGGTTCCTCTCAGAGGGTGACGGTGGACGTCAGCTTCGACAGGGGCTCGGACAAGGCGTTCACCCCGGAGGCCAGCTCCTTGACCTGAGCCGGCGTCAGCTCGGTGTAGAGCACGAAGCCGTCGCCCTTCTTGTGCTGGTCGAGCAGCTTCTGCAGGGCGGTGAACTTCGTGGCGATGCTGGTGTCGAGCGTCTTGTCCTTGCGCTGGACGATGGGCCGCAGGTTCTCGAAGCCGACGCGAGCGCCGTCGACGTTGGCCTGGAAATCCCACAGGTCGGTGTGCGACCAGGTCTCCTCCTCGCCGGTGACCTTGCCGGTCGCCACCTCGCCCAGCAGCTCCTTGGAGCCGTTGGCGATCTGGTCGGCGGTGAAGGTCGTCGTGCGGGTGCGGTTGTACAGCGTGCGCGTGTCGGTCAGCAGCTGGTCGGCGACGGTGGCGCGCTGCGCGGGTGTGAGCCTGGTGTAGCCGGTCTTCGGCGGCCACAGGTCCTTCTCGATGCGGTGCCAGCCGGTCCACTTCTGCTTCGGCTCCAGGTCGGCCTCGCGCAGGTCCATCTTCGGGTCGAGGTCGCCGAAGGACTCGGCCACCGGCTCGACGCGCTCCCAGTGCCGGCGCGCGTCCGCGTACAGCGCCCGCGCCTGGTCGTCCTTGCCCGCCTTGTAGAGGCTGACGAACGACCCCGTCTTGGTGAGCAGCTGCTCGGTCTGGTCCTTGACGTAGGAGGCGTACCCGGTGCTGGCGTTCTGGGCGAGCACCTTGTCGTCGCCCGACGGCTCGAGGTCGGCACCGGAGTCGGTCACGGTGAAGGCCGACCTGATGCCCTGGCCGACCATGCCCGGCTTGCACGCCGTGAAGTACTTGCCCGGTGTGGCCTTCACGACCAGGTCGCGGGTCAGCCCGGGGGCGATGTTCTCGACCTCGCCGACGATCCGCAGGCCGTCCTCACCGAGCAGGTAGAACTCGGTGACCTGGCTGCCCTTGTTGGTGACGTTGAAGACCACGTTGCCCGAGGGCGCCTCCTTCGAGGAGACGTCACAGGTCTTCGCGTCCGAGCTGACCGACAGCTTGGCGTGGTCGCCCGACGCGTCGCCGCTGGGCGAGTTGGACGTGCAGCCGGCCAGGGCCGTCGCCGCGAGTGCGGCGGTGATGACGAGGGACGACGTACGACGGCTCACGCCGCGACCTCCTTGCGTGCCGCGTCGGGCGCGGGCTTCGGTTGACGGGTGGTCCGGATCTGCCGGACCAGCAGAGTCATCACCGGGACGACGTAGAGGAGCCAGACGGCGGCCTCGAGCCAGGTGGTCGCCGGCGAGAAGTTGAGGGTGCCCTTGAGCAGCGTGCCGAGGAGCGAGTCGGGCGGGATGGTGCCGGAGACGTCGAACGCCAGGTCGTGCAGACCCGGGAGGATGCCCGCCTCCTGCAGGTCGTGGACGCCGTAGGACAGGACGCCGGCGGCGACGAGGACGAGCATGAAGCCGGTCCAGGTGAAGAACTTGGCGAGGTTGAGCTTGAGCGCGCCCTTGTAGAACAGCCAGGCGAGCACGACCGCGGTCGCCAGGCCCAGCGCCGCGCCGATCAGCGGCTCGGTGGTCGAGGCGTTGTCCCGGGTGGCGGCGCTGGTCGCGGACCACAGGAAGAGCGCGGTCTCCAGGCCCTCCCGGCCGACGGCCAGCACAGCGACGACGACCAGGCTGAGCCTGCCGCCCTCGACCGCCCGGTCGACCGCGCCCTTGAGCTCGGTCGACAGCGTGCGGGCGGTGCGCGCCATCCAGAAGATCATCCAGGTGACGAAGCCGACGGCGACGATGGACAGCGTCCCCCCGAGCGCCTCCTGCGCCTCGAACGTCAGCCCCTGCGGGCCGTACGTGAGCAGCGCGCCGAAGCCGAGCGAGACGGCCACGGCCGCGGCGACACCGAGCCAGACGCGGGGCAGCAGGTTGGCCCGGTCCGTCTTGACCAGGTAGGCCACGAGGATGACGACGACCAACGAGGCCTCCAGGCCTTCACGCAGTCCGATCAGGTAGTTCGCGAGCACAGCGGTACCGATTCTCCGTCGAGTCCATTAGGAAAGGCATCCCTTACCAAGGGTGGACTGTACCCCGGCCCGCGGTCCGTCGCGCAACTCGGGCGGGAGCCGGTCCTAGACTGTGGACGGCCCACTCGCGCAGCGCGCGGGCCATGCCCCCGTGGCGCAACGGATAGCGCAGCGGCCTTCTAATCCGCCGGTTGCAGGTTCGAGTCCTGCCGGGGGCACCACAGCACGTTCATCCGGTCGGCGTGTCGCCCCCGGCGGCGGCTCACAGGTGGCCGAGCACCTCGAACTTGCGGTAGATCGCCGTGCCGAGGAACTGCTGGCGGCGCACCGACATCAGGTCCAGCAGCCCCCGCTCCTCCGCGAGCGCCCGGTCGTCCACCTGACCGCGGTTGAGCCGGGCCCGCAGCATCGCCAGCTCGGACGCGGCGTCCTGGAACTCGTGCATCTGCTTCTTGCTCTCGGCACCGCCGTGGGCGAACGCCCAGGCGCGGGCGTACCGGCGCTCGGGCATCGAGGAGAGCATCGCGACCTCGGCGTGGGTGAGCCAGCCGTGGTCGGCGTACGGGCTGAGCTGGGCGCCGATGAGGCTCGCCTCGCGCCGCCGCGCCCACAGCAGCAGCCCGGCGAAGGCGAGGAACAGCGGCACCTGGACGACGACGTACAGCAGCAGCCAGCCGCCGGAGCTGATCACGGCGGCGGCGTTCCACAGGCTGTGCAGCGTGATCGCGCAGACCCAGCCGAGCAGCGGCGCGGTCCAGCGCACCAGCGGCTTGCGGGCGGTGGCGGCCACACCGACCCCGATCCCGGTGCAGATGGTGAACATCGGGTGGGCGAACGGGCTCATCAGGACCCGGACGACGAACACGCCGAACAGCCCCTTCTCGCCGGCGTCGGCGTACCCGTTGGCGAGGTAGAGGATGTCCTCGACGAAGGCGAACCCGCAGGCGGCGAGCCCGGCGTAGACCATCCCGTCGAGGATGCCGTCGATCTCCCGGCGCCGGAACAGCAGGAGCAGGACGGGCGCCAGCCCCTTGAGGGTCTCCTCGACCACCGGGGCGACACCGACGGCGACGAGCGGGTTGCCCTCCTCCCCCGCGCCGAGCAGGTAGCCGCCCAGGTCGTTGAGGAACGCGGCACCCAGGGTGGCCACGCACGCGCCCCACAGGAACGCGAACAGCAGCATGCCGGTGGGCTCGGACTCGAACCGGTCGACCCACAGGAACACCGGGACGACGATGCCGACGACGACCACCGACAGGACGGCGCCCAGGACGGTGCCGGTCACGCCGGCGGTCGCGCCGACCAGGGCGAGCATCAGCAGACCGCAGAGGCCGAACACCACCGTGAGCGCGGCCACGAGCAGCCACCGACGCAGGGCGGGACGGCGGGCCATCGCCGGCGGGATTCCGGTGGCCGGTGCGGGAGCCGTGGCGTGACGGCCGGGGTGCATCGCTCCACCTGTCATGGCCCGGAGGGTAGTGCAGGTGCCTAAGGTGGGCGGATGACCGACTCAGCCGCTGGACGTGCCCGGACCGACCGCATCGTGTGGATCGACTGTGAGATGACCGGGCTCGACCTGCAGGCTGACGCGCTCATCGAGGTGGCCGCGCTGGTCACCGACTTCGAGCTGAACCAGCTGGGCGACGGCGTCGACGTGGTGATCAAGCCCCCGGCCGAGGCGCTGGCCCAGATGGGCGACTTCGTCCGTGACATGCACACCACGAGCGGACTGCTCGAGGAGCTCGACGGCGGCGTGACCATGGCGGAGGCCCAGGAGCAGGTGCTGGCGTACGTCCGTGAGCACGTCCCCGAGCCGCGCAAGGCGCCGCTGGGCGGCAACACCGTCGGCACCGACCGCAGCTTCCTGGCCCGCGACATGGCCGAGCTCGAGCAGCACCTGCACTACCGGATCATCGACGTCTCCTCGATCAAGGAGCTGTCGCGCCGGTGGTACCCCCGGGCCTACTTCAACGCTCCGAAGAAGGGCGGCGGTCACCGCGCGCTCGCCGACATCCGCGAGTCGGTCAACGAGCTGCGCTACTACCGCGAGGCCGTCTTCGTGCCCCAGCCCGGGCCGGACAGCACCCGGGCGAAGGCCGTCGCGGAGCGGTTCGTCCTGTCCTCGACCGACTGACCTCGCCCGCGGAGCGGAGGGGTGTCACGAGCACCCCTTCGGAACCGCTACGATGGTCCGCGCTGCCTCCCCTTGCGGAGGCAGTCGCCATGGTGGGTATAGCTCAGCTGGTAGAGCATCGCGTTGTGGTCGCGAGGGTCGCGGGTTCAAGTCCCGTTACTCACCCCATGCAGGAACGGCCCGGCATCCTTCGAGGATGCCGGGCCGTTCTGTCTCGTCTCAGGACTGCGCGCGCCGGTCGCGGCGGAACTGCGGCTCGGGCGTCGCGCCGTCCACGGGCGCCGCCGCGGGCGCAGGCCGACGGGCGGCGTACCACGCACTGCGGCGGTCCTCCCGCTCCTGCTCGACCTCGCTGCGCAGCGGGCTCGGCATCGGTGTCCTGACGGACTTCTCCTGCTTCTTCGGCGGCTCGGGTCGCGCGGCCTGCTCTGCGCGCTCGACGTCGAACTCCGAGCGGCGGGCCTGCCGCTCGGAGTACACCTCGTCGCGAGCGACCGAGCGCCGCGGGTCGAAGCGGGAGCGCACCCGGTCGACCTCGGCCCACCGCTCCTCACGGGTGACCTGCGACTCCAGGGCCTCGCGCTCCTCCTTCGCCTTGCGCTCGGCCGTCTGGCGGGCGGCCTTGGCACGAGCCTCCTGCGCCTCCAGCCGGTCGCGGACCTGCCGGTTGTGGGCGGCCTCGACCAGTGCAGTCTCACGCCGCTCCTCGCGGGACAGGCGCACGATCTCCCGCTCCCGGGCGGAGTCGTAGGGCTGCCCGTGCGTCGCCTCCCGCAGCCGCGCGGCCTCCGACCGCCCGTAGGTGTCGGTCGTGCCATCCACCCGGCGGGTGGCGGGACGCGTGGGGTCCTCGGTGCTGGCGGTCATCGCTGATGCGGTCCTCTCGTTGCTACGGCGTACGGCGAGTGCGGGCACGAAGTTCTTCCCCGCGAGCTCGGGATCGTGGTCGGACGCGAGCCGCAGGGCGTGCGCCTCGCGCACCGCGTCGTCGTACTTCTCGGCCTTCTTCTCCAGGCCCGTGCTGTCGCGGGCCGGCAGCAGGATCATCTCCTCGGCGGGCAGGCCCGAGCGCAGCTGACGAGTGCGCTCGAGCTCGGCGTCCAGCTCGGCACCGAACAGCAGCGCGAGGTTGGTGAGCCACAGCCACAGCAGGAAGATCACCGCGCCCGCGAACGGCCCGTACGTCTTGTTGTAGCTCGAGCCGCCGGTGAGGGTGACGTACAGGAAGAAGGCGCCGGAGGCGATCACCCAGGCGAGGAAGCCGAACGCCGCTCCCCAGCTGAAGAACATCCGTCGCGGCTTACGGACGTTCGGTGTCGCCCAGTAGAGCAGCGAGATGATCAGGATGACGAACAGCACCACGACCGGCCACTTGGCGATGTTCCAGACCGCGACCGTGGTGTCGCCGAGGCCGATCTTGCTGCCGACCTCGCTGGCGACGCTGCCGGAGAACACCATCGCGACCAGCACCGCCACCATCAGCACGACCTGGATCGCGGTGATGAGGTAGAGCCAGGGGCGCAGCTTGAAGACCGAGCGGCCCTCGCCCACGTCGTAGATGCGGTTGAGCGCCCGGCTGAAGCCGCCGACGTACCCCGACGCCGACCAGAGCGCGCCGAGGACACCGATGACCAGGGCGAACCCTGCGCCGCCCTGGCTGGAGAAGCGCTCGAGGATGCTGCGCGGCGTGTCGAACATCGAGTCGCTCGCTGACTTGTTCAGGACGCCGGCGAAGATGTCGATCAGGTCGTCCGGCTGGATGTTGAACACCCCGATGAGCGACACCACCGCGACCAGCCCGGGGAACAGCGACAGCATCGAGTAGTACGTCAGCATCGCCGCGACGTCGGTGCACTGGTCCAGGGAGAACTTCTGCGCCGCGCGTTTCAGCGCGACCTTCCAGCTGGGGCCCGCAGTGGTGGGGACGAGACCACCGGCGGGGCGCTCGACGGCGGTCTCGGGTTCGAGTGTCTGCAGCGTCATCGTGTCCCTCTTCTCGACCATCTGTACCGAGTCCATACCCGCGATCGTCACGAACCTATCGACATCGGATGCCCGACCACCGCGCGCGACACCGCACAATGTCGCCATGAACCGAGCAGGCCAGCCGATCCGACGCACCGCCGTCGCGATCCTCCTGATGATGGGCGCCACCGCAGCCGTCCTCGTCAGCGCCGCCCCGACCGGGACCGCCTCCACCACCGGGCCCACCCCCACGTCGAGCACGACCCCGACCACGTCGACGACGACCACCCGGTCACCGTCGACGACCGCGGAGCCGACCACGACCAGGAGTCACTCCTCGACGAGCCGGACGACCTCCGGGTCGACCCGGACCCGCACGCCGCGCCCGACCCGGTCGCCCGACCAGCCCCTACCGGCCACCACGCCGGCTCCTCCGGCCCCCTCGGACGCCTCGCCCCGTGCCGGCACGACGTCGCGTCCCCGGCGCACGACGCTCACGGTCAACGAGCCCGCGGCCCCTGTCGACGGCTTCACCGGGACGACTCCGCCGAGCGCGAGCGTCCCCTCGGTGGTCGACGCGAGCGGCGCCGGCCCGGCCCCGGCGACGGGTCGCGCGGTCGGCACGCTCGACGAGCGCCGTCCGGAGACGTCATCGGGCGAATCGACCTCTCGGACCATGCTGTTCGGCGCCGTCCTGGTCGCCCTGACCGCGGCCGGGCTGGCCATCCGGGAGTTCCGCCGCTGACCCGAACCAGGCTCCGCGAGGGTCGCTCGCGCGGCCGCCCGGCTCGATTTCATGACCGGGCGATCACCCTGCTATGGTTTCCCCTCGTTGCGCCATTAGCTCAATTGGCAGAGCAGCTGACTCTTAATCAGCGGGTTCGGGGTTCGAGTCCCTGATGGCGCACCACCACTCCGAGAGCCGGGGTTCGACCATGTCGAGCCTCGGCTCTCGTCGTTCGTGAGGGAGACGTCATGGCGTGGCTCGTGCTGGTCATCTCAGGTGTCCTCGAGGCCGTGTGGGCGGTTGCGCTGGGCCGCAGCGAAGGCTTCTCGCGCCCGCTCCCGACGGTCGTCTTCCTGCTCGCCCTGGCCGCGAGCATGGGCGGGCTGGCCTACGCGCTGCGCACCCTGCCGATCGGGACGTCGTACGCGGTGTGGGTCGGCATCGGTGCCGCGCTGACGGTGGCGTACGGGATGGCGACCGGCGAGGAGAGCGTCAGCATCCTGAAGGTACTGCTCATCTGCGGCCTCATCGGCTGCGTGATCGGGTTGAAGCTCGCGCACTAGCCCCGGACCACCGGCGGCGGCACCGGGGAGGCACACTGGCCCGCGTGCGTGCACTAGCCAAGACCAACGCTGCTCCTGGCCTCGAGCTCATCGACGCCCCCGAGCCGACCTGCGGACCCGACGACGTCAAGATCCGGGTGCTGCGGGCCGGTCTGTGCGGGACCGACCTGCACCTGGAGAAGTGGGACGAGTGGGCGGCCTCGACCGTCCGCGTCCCCCAGATCATCGGCCACGAGTTCTTCGGCGAGGTCGTCGAGATCGGCGCCAACGTCACCAGCGTCCAGGTCGGGCAGCGCGCCTCCGGCGAGGGCCACATCGTCTGCGGCGAGTGCCGCAACTGCCGCGCGGGCCGTCGTCACCTGTGCATCCGCACCATCGGCATCGGCGTGAACCGGGACGGCGCCTTCGCCGACTACGTCGTGATCCCTGCCTCCAACGTGTGGGTCCAGCCCGACTCGATGGACCCCGACGTGGGCGCGGTCTTCGACCCGTTCGGCAACGCCACCCACACGACGCTGTCCTTCCCCATCGCCGGCGAGGACATCCTGGTGACCGGCGCCGGCCCGATCGGGGTCATGGGCGCGGCCATCGCCAAGCACGTCGGCGCCCGCAACGTCGTGGTCACCGACGTCAGCGACTACCGCCTCGACCTCGCTCGGGCCGCCGGCGCCGATCGCGTCGTCAACGTCACCCGGGAGCGGGTCGCCGACGCCCAGCGCGAGCTCGGCATGCGCGAGGGCTTCGACATCGGGCTGGAGATGTCGGGTCACCCCTCCGCCGTCGAGGAGATGATCGCCAACATGAACCACGGCGGTCGGATCGCGATGCTGGGGCTGCCGGCCGGGCCGTTCCCGATCGACTGGAGCCGGGTGATCACCCACATGATCACCATCAAGGGCATCTACGGCCGGGAGATGTACGACACCTGGTACGCCATGAGCGCGATGCTGCAGTCCTCCAGCGCACTCGAGCACGCCGTGCGCTCGGTCATCACCCACCGCTTCCCCGCCGAGCAGTGGGAGGACGCCTTCGCCGCCGCCCGCTCCGGCCAGTGCGGCAAGGTCGTCATGGACTGGAGCTGACCGCACCCGCGACCCCATCACGCAAGGAGCCACCGATGTACCGCATCAAGGACGACCTGACCGCCACCCTGGCCGAGATCGAGGACGCCGGCCTGACCAAGCGCGAGCGCGAGCTCACCTCGCCCCAGTCCGCGCACGTGACGACGCAGCAGGCGCAGGCGCTGAACTTCTGCGCCAACAACTACCTCGGCCTGGCCGACCACCCCGAGATCGTGGCCGCGGCGTCGGAGGCGTTGCAGCAGTGGGGGTTCGGGATGGCGTCGGTCCGATTCATCTGCGGCACCCAGGCGCAGCACACCGAGCTCGAGCGCCGGATCGCCGACTTCGTCGGCCAGGACGCCGCGATCCTCTACTCCTCCTGCTTCGACGCCAACGGCGGCACGTTCGAGGTGCTCTTCGGCGCCGAGGACGCGATCATCTCCGATGAGCTCAACCACGCCTCGCTGATCGACGGCATCCGGCTGTCGAAGGCCAAGCGGTTCCGGTACAAGAACGCCGCCATGGCCGACCTGCGGACGCAGCTGGAGGCGGCCCGCGACGCCGGCGCCCGCCGTACGGTCGTCGTCACCGACGGTGTCTTCTCGATGGACGGCTACTACGCCCCGCTGGACGAGATCTGCGACCTCGCCGAGGAGTTCGGCGCGCTGGTCATGGTCGACGACTCGCACGCCGTCGGCTTCGTCGGCGACGGTGGTCGCGGCACGCACGAGCTCAAGGGCGTCCTGGACCGCGTCGACATCGTCACCGGCACCCTCGGCAAGGCGCTCGGCGGCGCCTCCGGTGGGTACGTCGCCGCGCACCAGGAGATCGTCGACCTGCTGCGCCAGCGCTCCCGGCCGTACCTGTTCTCCAACGCCGTCGCGCCGAGCGTGGTGGCCGGCTCGCTCAAGGCCCTGGAGCTCGCGGAGACCTCGAACGACCAGCGAAAGGCGTTGCAGCGCAACACGGCCCTGTTCCGGGAGCTGATGACCGACGCGGGCTTCGAGCTGCTGCCGGGCTCGCACCCGATCACGCCGGTGATGTTCCCCGGCGAGGACGGTGCGCGTACGGCCGCGCAGGTCGCCGACGCGATGCTGCAGCGCGGCGTGTACGTCATCGCCTTCTCCTACCCTGTCGTGCCGCAGGGCCGGGCGCGCATCCGCGTGCAGCTGTCGGCGGCGCACAGCGAGGAGGACGTCCGTACGTGCGTGCAGGCGTTCGTCGACGCCCGCGCCGAGGTCACCGGGTCCTGAACCACGCGAGTCCTGTCTGCTCGGCACTCCATGGAGGGCCGGACAGACAGGACTCGCGGGTGTGACGGTGTTGCGCGGGCGTCGATCGGGTCAGAGGTAGAGGCCGGTCTGACCGTTGTCGCGGGCCTCGGCCGCGACGGCGTGCAGGTCGCGCTCGCGCAGCAGGACGTACTCCTTGGACTGCAGCTCGACCTCGGCCCGGTCCTCCGGGTCGAAGAGCACCCGGTCGCCGAGGCGGACCTGACGTACGTGGGCGCCGATCGCGACGACCTGCGCCCACGCGAGCCGCTTGCCGACGCTGGCGGTGGCCGGGATGACGATGCCGCCGCCGGACTTGCGCTCCCCCGACTCCCCCTGCTGGGACACCAGCACGCGGTCGTGGAGCATCCGGATGGGGAGGTCTCCGGAGGTGGCGGGTTCAGCCACGCGCGCGTCGGATGAGGCCGAGCAGGAGCGCCACCGCTCCGAAGCCGCCGAGCATGCCGGCGACCTTGTCGTGCCGCAGCTCGCCGTCGGGCGTCCGCGTCGCGTCGTTGGCCGCGAGCTTCACGCCCTCGACCTGGCGCTTGGCGATCTCCTTGGGCTGGGCCCGGAAGGCCAGCTCATCGATCGTGCCGGCCAGACGCTGGCGGGTGGCGGCGAGGTCGGCCTCGATCTCCTGCTCGGAGCGCGTGCGCTTCTCTGCCATGGTGTCTCCTTCTCGTTGAGCGACGGCCGTCCACATCGTTGTCGCTGCGACCTTAACGTAGGGGTCGTACCCCGCACCGGCACCGTTCACGCGTCCAGGAGGACCCATGCCCCGCCTCGAGACGGGCGACATCGCGCCCGACTTCACCCTGCAGGACTCCACCGGGGAGAAGGTCTCGCTCGGCGACTTCCGCGGTCGCAAGCTGGTCATCTTCTTCTACCCGGCCGCGATGACGCCCGGCTGCACCAAGGAGGCGTGCGACTTCCGCGACTCCCTGAGCACGTTGCGCGACGCGGGGTACGAGGTCATCGGCATCTCGCCTGACGTGCCGGAGAAGCTCGCGAGGTTCACCGAGCAGGAGGCGCTGACGTACCCGCTGCTGTCCGACCCGGACAAGCAGGTGCTGGAGGCGTACGGCGCGTACGGCGAGAAGAAGCTGTACGGCAAGACCGTCACCGGCGTCATCCGGTCCACGATCGTGCTGGACGAGGACGGCGTCGTGGTGCTGCCGAAGTACAACGTGCGCGCCACCGGTCACGTCGCCGCTCTGTCCAAGGCCCTCAAGCTCGCGTGAGTCTCAGCCGCCGACCGCGTAGGCTCCCGGTGCGCGCGAGTGGCGGAACTGGGTAGACGCACCGGCTTTAGGTGCCGGCGCCTTCGGGTGTGCGGGTTCGAATCCCGCCTCGCGCACCAGGTGTGCTCAGCCGGCGCCGGCGTGGCTCACGCGCGCCAGGCGCCGGCGAGCTCGGCCATCATCTCCACGGCCCGGCCGTCCCCGATCGACAGATGTCCCTCGCCCTCGATGAGGTGCGCGGTCGCGTTCGGGAGGTGCGCGGCCAGCCACTGGCCGTGCGCGAACGGCACCATCAGGTCCAGACTGCCCTGCCACACGTACGTCGGCACCGTCACCTCGTCCAGCTCGAAGCCCCAGTGCCGGGTGAACGCCAGGTCGTCCTCCAGCCAACCCTCCAGGCCGACCCGGAGCGCCTCGTGGAAGTTGCGAGCGAGGTCCTCGCCGGTACGCTCGGTGATCACGGCTCGGTCGACGTCGGGCAGGAGCGAGGACAGGGTCTCGATGATGTCCCGCGGCGTGGCGGCGCGCAGCTGCGGCAGGTACGGCTCGAGGTAGGTCCGTAGCGCGGGCTCGCCCTCGGCCGCCGCGCCGAACTCGTCGATGTTGTCCTCGCCCATGCCGTCGAGGAAGGTCAGACCGTCCGCGTCGTACGGCGCCACTCCCGCGATCACGAGAGCCGCAACGATCCGGTCGGGCAGGCGTGCTGCGGTCGCCAGGCAGTGCGGGCCGCCGCCGGACCACCCGGCGACGACACAACGCTCGGCACCCACGTGGTCCAGCAGCGCGGCCACGTCGGCGGTGACGTCCACCACGCGTCGTCCCGGCTTCGACGTGGACCCGCCGTAACCGGCGCGCGAGTACGTCAGCACTCGCAGACCGGCGTCGTGCGCCGCCTCCTCGATGCGGTGCGAGGCGTGCAGCGAGCCCGGCGTGCCGTGGTGGAACAGCACGACCTCTCCCCCGTCAGGTCCGCTGATCATGTAGTCGAGGGTGCGCCCGTCCGGCAGGGTGAGGGTGTCCATGGCCTCATCCTCACACCGGCTCAGGTCACGGTGACGCCGATCGTGTGCCAGCCGGTGCTGCCGTCGGGGTCCGGCGGCGCGGTCTCGCCGGTCTGCCACTCCCCGGTGCTGTCCCGGGCGCGGACGGCGATCGTGTGCTTGCCGGGAGAGGCCGGCCACGCGTACACCCACTGCCGCCAGGCATCGACGGTCGCGTCGGTGCCGAGCCGGGCGTCGGTCCACTCGCCGTCGTCGATGCGGACCTGGACTCCGGTGACACCCCGGTGCTGCGCCCAGGCGACTCCGGCGACGGCAACGGTGCCGCCGGAACCCCGCTGCACGGTGTCGTTGTCGGAGGGGACGTCGATGCGCGAGGAGGTCTTGACGGGGCCGCGCGCCGACCATCCGCGCGGGGTCCAGTAGCCCTCGTCCTGCGCGAACGTCGTGACCTTCAGGTCCACGACCCACTTGGTCGCCGAGACGTACCCGTACAGGCCCGGCACGACGAGCCGGACCGGGAAACCGTGCTTGGGCGCGAGCGGCTCGCGGTTCATCCCGATGGCCAGCAGCGCGTTGCGGTCGTCGGTCAGCGCCTCCAGCGGCGTGCCGGCGGTGAAGCCGTCCACGCTGCGGGAGAGCACCATGTCCGCCCCGGGCTTCGGCCGGGCCTGCGCGAGCAGCTCACGGACCGGCCACCCGGTCCAGATGGCGTTGCCGTTGAGGTTGCCGCCGACCTCGTTGGAGACGCACATCAGCGTGACCATGGCCTCCTGCATCGGCTTGGACAGCAGGGTCTCCCAGTCGATCTCGACCTCGTGCTCGACCATCCCGTGCACCCGCAGCCGCCAGCCGGCCGGATCGACCTGCGGCACGACGAGCGCGGTGTCGATCCGGTAGAAGTCGCGCTGCGGGACGACGAACGGCGTCACTCCCCCGACGCCGACCGACGCGCCGGCCGGAACCGCGACCGGCCGCCGCACCCGAGGGATCGCGACCTTTCGGCGCGCCTCGTCGACCGCGCGACCCGCGCTGCCGAGCGCCCGCCCGCCCCACCCGAGCAACGCGGTCGCCACGAGCGCACCCGCGCCGATCCCGACAGCCGTACGTCGGTCGACCGCGTTGCCCTCGGAGGCAGGTCGGCCGATCCGTCCGAACCACCCGCGCAGGACCAGCAGACCGCAGGCGCCGCCGAGAAGGATCGGCAGCAGGTCCAGGGCATGGCTCCCCGGGCGGGTCGCCACGGCCGCAGCGGCGACGCCCACCAGGACGACCGTGAGCAGCAGCGCCACCTGCAGCCGGCGGAGGGCGATCAGGCCGATCAGGCAGCAGAGCAGGGCCAGCACGAGCCCCATGCCGACGAACAAGGCGAGCTTGTCGTCGGTTCCGAACGTCTCGACAGCAAAGTTCTTGAGCCACAACGGAGTCCGGTCGACGAACGCGCCGCCGACGGCGAGGACGGGCGACGGCTCTCCCCCGGCCCAGCCGCCGCGCTGCAGCACACCGTCGATCAGCTCGGCCACCGCGAGGGTCACCGCACCGACGACCACGCCGCCGAGCGCACCGATCAGCAGCGCGCCGCGTCGTGCGACACCGGCGTTCTGCTGCTCGGTCATGACAGCAGCTCGACCAGGTCCGGCAGCAGCGCGCGGAACGCGTTGCCACGGTGAGAGATCGCGTTCTTCTCCGCGTCGTCGAGCTCGGCGAGGGTCCGCCCGTCCTGCAGCAGGAAGATCGGGTCGTAGCCGAAGCCGTTGCTGCCCCGCTGGTCCCGGGTGAGGCGGCCGTCGAGCCGCCCGACGTGGACGCGCTCCGTGCCGTCCGGCAGGGTCAGGACGACCGTGCTGCTGAAGGACGCGGTCAGCCGCTCCTCGTCGACGTCGGCGAGCTGAGCCAGCAGCAGGTCGATGTTGGCCTGGTCGTCACCCGTGCGCCCGGACCACATCGCGCTCCACACGCCCGGCGCGGCACCGAGCACGTCGACGGTGAGGCCCGAGTCGTCAGCGATGGCAGGCAGGCTCGTCGCTCTGCACACAGCCCGTGACTTGAGCCGGGAGTTCTCCTCGAAGGTCACGCCGGTCTCGGTGACCTCCGCGACGCCGTCGATGTCACCGGCTCCGAGGACCTCGACGTCGGCCAGCTCGGGGACGCCCGCCAGCAGGCCGCGCAGCTCGCGCAGCTTGCCGGGGTTCCGCGTCGCGAGGACCAGCCGGCGGCCCATCAGAGCACCCGGTCCCGCGCCTGCTCGGCGAGTGACTTCTCCTGCAGCGCGGTCAGGTCGGCGATGCCCTTGGCGGCCACGTCGAGCAGCGCATCGAGCTCGGCCCGGGCGAACGGCGTCCCCTCGGCGGTGCCCTGCACCTCGACGAACTCACCCCGCCCGGTCATCACCACGTTCATGTCGGTGCCGGCGGTGGAGTCCTCCGGGTAGTCCAGGTCCAGCACGGCTCGGCCGTCGATGATGCCGACGCTCACCGCGGCGACGGACCCGGTGAGAGGCTCGGCCTTCGCCGGGATCAGCTTGCGGACCTTGGCGTCGGCGATCGCGTCCACCAGCGCCACGTACGCGCCGGTGATGGCCGCCGTACGGGTGCCGCCGTCGGCCTGCAGCACGTCGCAGTCGAGCACGATGGTGTTCTCGCCGAGCGCCTTGGTGTCGATGACGGCGCGCAGGCTGCGTCCGATCAGGCGGGAGATCTCGTGCGTCCGTCCGCCGACGCGTCCCTTGCGCGACTCACGGTCGGAGCGGGTGTTGGTCGCGCGCGGCAGCATCTCGTACTCCGCCGTGACCCAGCCGGTGCCCTGCCCCTTGAGCCAGCGCGGCACGCCCTCGGTGAACGAGGCGGTGCACAGCACCCGCGTACGGCCGAACTCCACCAGCACGCTCCCCTCCGCGTGGTCGCTCCAGTTGCGGGTCATGCGGATGTCACGGAGCTGGTCGGGTGCGCGGCCGTCGTGCCGGGGCGTGGCGTCGTTCGTCATGGTTCCCAGCCTACGTACCGCGTCCTACGCTCGATCGATGGAGCGAACCACCCCGCAGGACGACGTGCTCGTGGTGACGGGTGCGTCCAGCGGCATCGGCGCCGCGTGTGCCCGACGCGCCAGTGACGCCGGCTACCGCGTGGTGCTGGCGGCGCGCCGAGAGGAACGGCTGCGTGCGCTGGTCGACGACCTCGGCCTGGACCAGGACCGGGCGCTGGTAAGAACGTGCGACGTCGCCTCGTGGGAGGAGAGTCCGGCCACTACGTCCTGGTGAGCTCGATGGCGGCGCGCCGGCCCGTGCCGGGCTCGCCCTACGGCGCGACGAAGGCGGCTGTCAGCAGCCTCGCCGACGCCGTACGCGCCGAGGTGGCGCACATCGTCCTGCGCCCGGCGGGTCAGCCGGTCTGAGCGTCGGCGCTGCGCCAGCGCCGCCGTCAGCGTCCGGTCGCGACCTCGGCGAGCAGGCCGGGACCCGACCAGGCCCCGCGCCCCGGACCGGCGTCCTCGGCGTCGTGGACCAGCTCGACCATCCGCGCGCACGCCGGGGTCGCGACGCCGTGCTCGGCGCCGAGCTGGACGACGGCGCCCTGCAGCTCCTCGATCTCGGTGGTCCGCCCCCGCTGCAGGTCGTCCCACATCGACGAGCGGGCGTTGGGGTCGACCTGGAGCTGCGCCGCGGCCAGCCGGGTGAAGAGCGCGTCGGGCAGGGTGAGCACCCGCGCGGCGGCCGCCGCGGGGATCGGGCCGAGACGCGCCGGACGTACGCCCTGGGCAGCGAACACGGCCAGCGCCTCCCGCTGACAGGCGGCCAGGACGCGCCGGTAGTCGCGCTCGCCAAGACACTCCTTCAGCGGACGGTCGGCCAGGGCGACCACGGCGTTCATCAGGTTGAGCAGCAGCTTGGCGTACTGCACCTCGACCATGTCGGTCCGCGTCCGGAACGGCAGCCAGGTCCGTGACGCGAGGTCGGCGAGGTCCGCGACGGCCGGGTCGTCGGCCACCATCACCTCCCCGGACGTCGCCCGGTGCAGGACCGCCGGGTCGGTCTGGACGACGTTGAACGACACCATCCCGGCCAGGACGGCGTGCGCGCGCAGCACCTCGCGGATGCGGTCGGTGTTGCGCAGGCCGTTCTGCAGGCTGACCACGACGGTGTCCGGCCGCAGGTAGGGCTGAACCTCGCGGACGGCCTCCTGCGTGGCGCCGGACTTCACCGTCACCAGCAGGACGTCGCACCCCTCGGCCGCTGCGGCGTGGGTGGTGGCCTCGAGCGTGCCGGCCGGTACCCGGTGCTCGGAGCCGTCGTAGCCGGTCACGCGCAGACCGTGCTCGCGGACCGCGTCGACGACACGCGGCCGCCCGATCAGCCGCACCTCCGCCGTCTCGCTCAGGGCCGCTCCGACGACGCACCCGATGCTCCCCGCACCCAGGACGGCAGCTCTCATGTCGGCCAGTATCGCCGGTCGAGGCGGCCGCGCCGGTCGCGGTCTTCCGGAAGCGGAACGGCGGACCGTTCGGCTACAGCTCGTACGTCCGGCCGGCGCAGGCGAGCTCGACGTCGCCGGACCAGACGGTCGCGGCCTGGTCCTGGCACACCCGCGGGTCGTTCCACGGCGGGATGTGGGTCAGCATGAGGCGCTTCACCCCGCCGGCGTCGACGACCGCGCGGGCCGCGCGGCTGCCCGTCAGGTGCACCCCCTGCAGGTCGTCGTCCCGACCGTCGACGAACGCCGAGTCGGCCAGCACGAGGTCGGCGTCCGCGCACAGCTCGTCGAGCGCGGGACAGGCGTCGGTGTCGCCGGTGTACGCCAGCACGGCGCCGTCGGCCTCCACCCGGAAGCCGTACGCCTCGACCGGGTGGTGGACCAGGTACGGCGTCACGGCGAACGGGCCGATCCGCACCGGCGCGCGGTCGGCGAGCTCGGTGAAGGTGAACTGGTCGCCGACGTCCTCCGGCGCGTCGGCGCCGTACAGGCGCGCAAGCCGCTCCCGCGTACCCGCAGGCCCGTGGACGGGCAGACCGCCCGGCAGTGGACCCCCGGGCATGTACTTGCGGACCACGAAGTACCCGGCGAGGTCGGCGCAGTGGTCCGGGTGCAGGTGGGTCAGCATGACGCCGTCCACCGCGTCCAGCGCGACGTGGCGCTGCAGCGCACCCAGCGCGCCGTTGCCGAGGTCGAGCAGGAGGTTCCAGGTCCGGCCCTCGTGCTCGGACTGCACCAGGTAGCAGGACGCCGGCGAGTCGGGTCCGGCGAACGAGCCGGAGCAGCCGATCACGATCAGTCTCATCGGGCGGCCACCCGCCCGGCAGCGTGCTGGAAGTCGTTGCTGAAGACGTGGTCGAACTCCGGACCGAGGCCCAGGAAGCGGCGCGCCAGACGACGGAACTCCTCCGCGTCGCCGGTGGTGGTGAACGACATCCCGGGCGCCCCCGCGTCGTCGGCCCGCAGCAGGTCGGCGTCGGCGAGGACCCGGTAGACGTCCTTGGCGGTCTCCTCCGCCGACGACACCAGCGAGACGGTGTCGCCCATGACGTAGGAGATGACGCCGGTGAGCAGCGGGTAGTGCGTGCATCCGAGGACGAGGGTGTCGACGTCGCGCTGCTGCAGCGGCTCGAGGTACTCACGGGCGACGTCGATCAGCTCCTTGCCGCCGGTGACGCCGGCCTCGACGAACTCCACGAACCGCGGGCACGGCTCGCTGGTCACCTGCAGGTGGGGAGCAGCGGCGAAGGCGTCCAGGTACGCGCGCGACTGGTGGGTCCCCCGCGTGGAGATGACGCCGATGCGACCGTTGCGGGTGGCGCTGGCCGCGCGCCGGACCGCCGGGCGGATGACCTCCACGAGCGGGACGTCGTAGCGCTCGCGCGCGTCGTGCAGCATGGCCGCGCTGGCGGTGTTGCAGGCGATGACCAGGACCTTGACGCCGTGGCTGACCAGCCGGTCCAGGCACTCGAGGGCGAACGCACGGGTCTCGGCGATCGGGCGAGGGCCGTACGGGGCGCGCGCGGTGTCGCCGAGGTAGGCGATGGACTCGTGGGGCAGCTGGTCGAGCACCGCTCGGGCGACGGTGAGTCCGCCGTACCCGCTGTCGAAGATCCCGATCGGCGCGTCAGACACCGCACCAGCCTAAGTGCCGATCCGCGTCGGATCGGTCATCTACGGTGTCGGTCTCCTCACGTCCTGGGGCGTCCGGCCCGGTCAGCCCGCCGCCCGGACCTCGCCCAGCGCGCCGACCAGGTCGAGGATGCGCTCGTCCGAGACGGGACGGCCCTCGTCGTCCAGCCCGCAGACGGTCACCCGCGTCGCGCCGGCGTCGGCGTGCTCGCGTACCAGCGCCGCCAGTGTCTCGGCGCGGCTGCCGACAGGTGCGGCCGTGAAGGCCACGACGTCCGGGGCGCCGGCGCGGCCCGCGCGCTCCCGGGCCTCACGGACGACGCGGACTCCGTCGGCGACCTGGTCGGGCGAGGTGTCACCGGTGAAGATCACTCCGTCGCCGAGCTCACCGGCCAGGGCGAGCGTCTTCGGGCGGACGGCACCGACCAGCAGCGGCGGTCGGGCTGCGGGCGGCCAGGTCAGCCGGACGTCGTCCAGGCGGACGTACCTGCCGTCGGTGGTGACCGTCTCGCCGTCCAGCAGGGACCGCAGCGCCGTGGTGTACTCGCGCAGCAAGGTCAACGGGGACTCGGCACGCACCCCGACCTGGCCCATCCACTCCAGGACGCCGTGCCCGATGCCCGGCAGGATCCGGCCCGGGAAGAGGCGGGACAGCGTGGCGATCTCCATCGCGGTGAGGGCGACGTTGCGCAGTGGCACCGGCATCAGCCCGATGCCGACCGCGATCCGCTGCGTCCAGCCGAGCGCTGCGGCGGCGGCCGCGACGCCGCTCTCGGCGAAACAGTCCTCCCACAGCCACAGCTCGTCCAGGCCCGCCTCCTCGGTCGCGACGGCGACGCCGCGCAACAGCTCCGGCGGCTGGTCGGGCGGGGAGATGACACCGATCGAGGTCATGCGTGGACGCTAGCGCTGGCCTCCGACACCGGCAGGCGTCCACGTCCACCGGCGATCGAACTGCGTTTGGTGTTCCTGACGCGGTTCGAGCTGCGTCAGGAACACCAGACGCAGTCAGGACACCGGGAGGAGCGCCAGACGCAGTTCGGGCACCGCGAGGCGGCAGCCGAGATCAGCGGCGCAGGAACGGGTTGCCGAGCACGCCGATCTGGTCGATCTCGACCTCGACCCGCTGACCCGGCTCGACCGGTCCGATTCCCTCCGGAGTGCCCGTCAGGATGGCGTCGCCCGGCAGCAGCGTGAACGCCTGCGAGGCGTGCGAGATCAGCGTCCACACGTCGTGGATCATGTCCGCCGTCGTCCCGTCCTGGCGGACCTCGCCGTCCACCCGGGTCTGCAGCCGCAGGTCGCTGACGTCCAGGTCGGTCTCGATCCACGGGCCGAGTGGGCAGAAGGTGTCGAACCCCTTGGCCCGCGACCACTGACCGTCCGACTTCTGCAGGTCGCGCGCCGTCACGTCGTTCGCGACGGTGTAGCCGAAGACGACCTGGCGGGCCTCCTGCGGGGTCACGTCCTTGCACATCCGCCCGATGACGACGGCGAGCTCACCCTCGTAGTCGACCCGCTGCGACTGCGGCGGCATGACCACGGGGTCGTCCGGCCCGGCGACGGCGGTGTTCGGGACGAGGAACATCAGCGGCTCGGTCGGCGCCTCACCGCCCATCTCCCGGGCGTGCTCGGCGTAGTTCTTGCCGATGCCGATGACCTTGCTGCGCGGGATCACCGGCGCGAGCAGCCGGACCTCGTCGACCGTCGTGGTCCGGCCGGTCAGCTCGATCTTGCTGTAGAGCGGGTCGCCGGAGATCTCGGCGATCTTGTCGCCGGCGCCGTCGACCAGCCCGTACGTGGGGTCCTCGCCTGTGGTGTACCTCGCGATGCGCACGAACCGAGCCTAGGACCTACCCGGTCTGGACGATGGGTCCGGTGGCCGTACCGGTCGGTGTCGGCACCGGAGTGGTGCTCGGCTGCTCGGTCGGGGTCGGCCCGCCCGTGGTCGTCGGGCTACCCGGTCCACCGGTCGGCGTGGGGCTGGACGGCGTCGGAGAGGACGGCTCACCGGTCGGCGTCGGGGTCGGCGTGGGCAGCGTGCCGACGACGCCGAGGACGGTCCGGGCGATCACGCCGTACCCGGTGTCGTTGGCGTGGATGTCGTTCTTGGCGCACATCCAGGTCCAGGCACAGATCAGCGCGACGTTGGTCGGCAGCTTCGCGGTCGGGTCGACCGGCGACGGAGTGGTCGAGGAGGTGAAGTCCTCGCTCTTGAACGCGGCACCGACGTCGGCGACCCGAGCGTTGACGCCCTTCGCGGCCCCGTCGATCGTCGAGTTCAGGCTGCGCTGGAGGTTGACCGACACCTTGGCCAGCGACTGGCCGTCCGGGCCGAGCAGCCACGCGGCGAGGAAGGGGTTGTAGTAGTTCGCGACCACGATGCGGGCGTCCGGCGCCGCCGCGCGGATGCGGGTGAGGATCGGCGGGAGGTTGGTGGCGACCTTCTGCAGACCGGCGGTGATGCACGGGAGGTCGACGTTGCTCCCCTTCGCGCACCGCTGCACGTCGTTCGCACCGATGTCGAGCGTGATCAGACGGGTGGTCGGGTGCGTCTTGAGGAAGCTCTCGGCCGCGGCCAGCTGGTTGGTGCCCTCGTCGTAGCTGCCGCAGATCGCGCCACTGGTCATCGTCGTGGTGTCCTCGCCCGAGCAGGCGAAGTTCTTCAGCTGCAGGTCCGAGCCCGACTTCTTCGCCCCGGCGAGGACGCCGCCGACGTAGCCGCCGGTCTTGTCGTCGCCCTGGCCCGGCTGGTAGCCCGCGGCCAGCGAGTCGCCCATCGCGACGTACCACCCGTCGGAGCCGGCGGCCGAGGCCGTGGTGGAGCCCGAGGCGACCACGCCGATGACCGAGGTCGCGGCGAGTGCGGTGGCGCTGAGGATGACGGTCGCGCGGCGACGCTGCATGGTGCCTCCTGATGTGCTGCAGATCACGACACTGTCGCACGAATACAGTAGTGGCGATGGCCGTTCGACTCCTCCCGCGTGACTCCTGGGTAACGATCCAGTCAACGCACCACGACCGGGTCGACCGGGCGACCTCCGCCCACCGAGCGCGGCGACAGGACGCGCGGGCGCACCCGGTCGAGGACTTCCTGTTCACCTACTACTCCCACCGGCCCGCCCAGCTGCGCCGCTGGCACCCTGGCGTCGGTGTCGCCCTGGAAGGTGCCGGTCGACCGTGGCGGTTCTACGTGGAGCGGCACGGCGCGTCGGTCGTCGACGTCGAGGAGTTCTTGTCCGCTCGCGGTGATGCCGTGCGGTTCGTCCGCGACCTGCTGCGGGCCACGCTCGACCGTCCCGCTCACCTGGGCTGCTTCGGGCTGCACGAGTGGGCCATGGTCTACCGGCTCGACCAGGACGAGGTCCGGCACGCCGACTGGCCGCTGCGCCTCGGTGGGGCCGGGACCGACGAGGTCGTCGAGTCGCACACCGTCCGCTGCTCCCACTACGACGCATACCGGTTCTTCACCCCATCCGCCCGGCCGCTGAACTCCGTTGCGCCGCAACGGGACACACAAGTCCTGATGGAGCAGCCGGGCTGCCTGCACGCCGGCATGGACGTCTACAAGTGGGCGTACAAGCTCACGCCTGCCGTGCCGTCGGAGCTGGTGATGGACTGCTTCGACCTCGCCCGTGACGTGCGGCTGCTCGACATGCAGGCGGCGCCGTACGACCTCAGCGAGCTCGACGTCGAGCCCGTCCGGATCGAGACCGCCGAGGGCAAGGCGGAGTACGTCCGGCGGCAGCGCGCGTTCGCCGCGCGTGGCCAGGACCTGCGCCGCCGGCTGTTGGCGGTCTGCGAGACGGTCCTGCACAACGGTTAGCGTGCGGGCATGGAGCTGATGACGATCGCCGCCCCCGACGGCCCGAGCGAGGCGTACGTCGCCCGCCCGGAGACCGGCCACGGTCCGGGCGTGCTGCTGTTCGTGGACGCCATCGGGCTGCGGCCGCAGATCGCCGACATGGCCGACCGCATCGCGAGCTGGGGGTACGTCGTCCTCGCACCGAACACCCTCTACCGCAGCGGCACCGCCGCCGAGACCAGCCCCACGCGCGACCTGCGCGAGCCCGGCGCCCGGGACGAGTTCTTCCAGCAGGCGATGCCGCGGGTCGACGAGCTCACCGCCGACCGGACGACCGCCGACATCGCCGCGTACACCGACGCGCTCGCTCACCTGGACGGGGTGACCGGGGGCCGGTTCGGGACGGTCGGCTACTGCATGGGCGCCCAGCTCGCCGTACGAGCCGCCGGCCAGGACCAGCGCTTCGTCGCCGTCGGCGGGTTCCACGGCGCGCGGCTCGCGACCGACGAGCCCGACAGCCCGCACCTGGGTCTGCCGAACGCGCGCGCCGAGCTCGTCTTCGGCCACGCCGACCAGGACCGGTCGATGCCGCCGGAAGCGATCGAACGCCTCGGCGACGCCATGGAAGCCGCCGGGCTCACCGCCACGAACGAGGTGTACTCCGACGCCGCGCACGGCTACACGATGGCCGACACCGCGGTGTACGACGAGGCCGCGACCGAGCGGATGTACACCGAGCTGCGCGCGCTCCTGGACCGGACGCTCTCCCCCGCCTGACCGGTCTCAGCCGGACGTCGGGCCGTCCCACGACCAGTGCTGCATCGGCAGGCCGGCCGGGACGTCGTCAGCCGACTCGTGGTAGTCGCCCATCCGCTGGATCGCCCATCCGAACCACGTCGTCAGCGCCTCCCGCAGCTGCGGGTCGTCGGACACCGGCACGTCGTCCAGCGCCGCCTCGAAGCAGGCGAGCGCGCGCCGGTCCATGTCGTGGTGCTCGCCGTTGCCCGAGTGCATCCGCGTCACCGTGGACTGGTCGCCGAGCGTCCGCGTGAACGTCGGCGGCCCGCCGAGCACCTCGCCCCAGTACGCCGCCAGCCGCTCGTCGTGCTGGGGGTGGAAGCCGTGCGAGAAGGCGTGGCTCACGACCGGGTCGGCCAGGCAGCGCGCGTGCCAGGCCCGCGCGAGGGCCAGCACCACGTCGACGCCACCGAGGCGCTCGTAGATCGTCTCCATGCCGGCAGTATCCGCCGCGCCGGGCGGTCCCCGCTTGGACGAATCGGCACTCAGCGCGGCTCGACGCCCTGGGAGAGCAGCCCGTAGGTGAAGGAGTCGATCAGCGCGAGCCAGCTGGCGTGCACGATGTTGCCGGCGACACCGACGGTCTCCCAGGAGGAGCTCCCGTCCGAGGTCTCGACGAGGACGCGGGTGGTCGCGTCCGTGCCGTGCGAGGCGTCCAGGATGCGTACCCGGAAGTCGATGAGCTCGAGCTTGTCGAGCTCGGGGTAGGCGACGGCGAGCGCTTGCCGCAGGGCGTGGTCGAGGGCGTTGACCGGGCCGTTGCCCTCGCCGACGGCGACCTGCCGCTCCCCCGCCGCCACCAGCTTCACCGTCGCCTCCGACAGCGAGGAGTCCGAGCCCGAGTCGGTGATGACGCGCCAGGACTCGACGTCGAAGTAGCGCAGCGGCTCCCCGGTGACCTCCCGGCGCAGCAGCAGCTCGAAGGAGGCGTCCGCCGCGTCGAAGGTCCAGCCCTGCAGCTCCAGGTCCTTCACCGTCCGGACCATCCGGGCCAGCAGCTCGGGACGGTCGGAGAGGTCGTACCCGAGCTCCTTGCCCTTGAGCTCGATGCTGGCTCGACCGGCCATGTCCGACACCAGCGTGCGCATCTGGTTGCCGACCAGCGCCGGATCGGTGTGCTGGTAGAGGTCCGGGTCGATCCGCAGCGCGCTGGCGTGCAGGCCGGCCTTGTGCGCGAACGCGCTGGCCCCGACGTACGGCTGCCGGCTGTACGGGACGACGTTGGTGATCTCGCTGATCTGGTGGGACAGGGCGGCCGCTCGGGCGAGACGCTCCGGCGGGAGCAGCGGGTGGCCGAGCTTGAGCTGCAGGTTGCTGATGACGGTCACGAGATCGGCGTTGCCGGTGCGCTCGCCGTACCCGTTGATCGTGCCCTGGACGTGGGTGGCGCCCGCCTGCACCGCGGCGACGGAGTTGGCGACCGCGCACCCGGTGTCGTTGTGGCAGTGGATGCCGAGGCGGGCGCCGGTGTCCCGGGCGACCTGCTGGACCACCTGGCCGACCTGCGGCGGGAGCATGCCTCCGTTGGTGTCGCAGAGCACCACGACCTCGGCGCCCGCACCGGCCGCGGTCCGGACGACCTCCAGCGCGTACGCCGGGTCGAGGGCGTAGCCGTCGAAGAAGTGCTCGGCGTCGAGGAAGACCGTCCGACTGGCGGCCACGAGGTGGGAGACCGTGTCCTCGATCATCGCGAGGTTCTCCGCGAGCGTGGTCCGCAGGGCCAGCTCGACGTGCCGGGGGTGGGACTTCGCGACGAGGGTGACGACGGGCGTACGGGCGTCCAGGAGGGCGGCGACCTGCGGGTCCTCCGCCGCCCGTGCGCCGGCACGCCGGGTGGACCCGAACGCCGCCAGCCGAGCGGTGCGCAGGTCCAGCTCGTCGTGGGCCCGCCGGAAGAACTCGGTGTCCTTGGGGTTCGCGCCCGGCCAGCCGCCCTCGATGAACCCGACGCCGAGGTCGTCCAGGTGAGCGGCGATGGCCAGCTTGTCGGTGACGGAGAGGTTCAGACCCTCCTGCTGCGCGCCGTCGCGCAAGGTCGTGTCGTAGACGTGAACGGTGCTCATCGCGGCCCATCCTCTGGCGGGAACGGAGGTGCTCGGTGGTCGGTAGGTGGTGATGGCTCGGGCGTGACTCCCGAGCTCCGGCCGCTCGCCTCCGGTGCGGTGATGGTGCCCGGGGACGAAAAAACCTCCCGGGGTACGGGAGGTTCGCGCGCCGGAGCAGATCCAGCGCGCTAGCAGATAATGATCGTCACTGCGGGGGTGACCGCAGACCCAGGGCTCATCACGCGGCCAGTCTCGCACCGACGTCCGGTCATCGGAACGCACGTCTCAGATCGTGGCGGCGAGCTCGCCGACCAGCGCCTCCAGCACCTGCGCCACCCCGTCCTCGGCGTTGCTCGCGCACCGGCGGTCGGCGGCCGCCAGGACCTGCGGGTGGGCGTTCGCGACGGCGTAGGAGGTGCCTGCCCAGTCGAGCATCGGCAGGTCGTTCGGCATGTCGCCGAAGGCCCACACGTCGTCCGGGCCGAGGCCGCGCTCGCCACACCACCGCTCCAGCGCGATGGCCTTGCTGACCCCGACCGGACTCATCTCGGCGAGGCCCTCGGCACCGGAGAAGGCCGCGACGGCCTCCTCGCCGACCGCCGCGACCACCTGGTCCAGGAACTCCTGCGGGTCCAGCCCGGGGTGCCGGCCGAGCAGCTTGCCGACGACGGTCTGCGCCGGCAGCCGCTCCATCTCCTCCACCAGTAGATCCGCGGGCTTGCAGTCCGGCAGGTACGGCGGGTACGCGCGCTCGGCGTGGCTGCCATCGGCGCACTCGGCGGCGAACGCGATGCCGGGCACCGTCGTACGCAGCCGCTGGACGAGCCGGTCGAGGGTGGGCCGGTCGAACCCGTGGGTGCGCTGCACCTGCTGGCAGCGCACGTCGTACACGAAGGCGCCGTTGCCGCACAGCACGATGCCGTGGCCGCCGACGTCGTTCGCCAGTGCGTCCAGCCACCGCGGTGGCCGGGCGGTCACGAAGACCGTCTCGACGCCGAGCGACTGGACGCGGCGCAGGGCCGACCGCGTCCGAGCGCTGACCGCCCCGGACGGGTCCAGCAGCGTGCCGTCCAGGTCGGTCGCGACCACGCGGGGTGGCATGTCAGGCCAGGCGGGTGAGCCAGCCGCGGGTGTCCTCGGTGCGTCCGGTCTGGATGTCCAGCAGCGCCTCGCGGATCTTGGTGGCGACCTCGCCGCCCTCGCCCTGCGGCCCGGTGCGCACCTCGCCGCCGTTCCAGACGAGACGGCCGACCGGGGTGACCACGGCCGCCGTGCCGCACGCGAAGGCCTCGGTGATCTCGCCGGACTCGGCACCGGCGCGCCACTCCTCCAGGCTGATCCGGCGCTCCTCCGGCTCCAGGTCCAGGTCCTTGGCGAGCTCCAGGATCGAGGACCGCGTCACGCCCTCGAGAATCGAGCCGCTGAGCTCAGGCGTCACCAGCCGGCCGTCGCGGTACACGAGGAAGACGTTCATGCCGCCCAGCTCCTCGATGTACTTCTGCTCCAGGGAGTCCAGGAAGACGCTCTGGTCGCAGCCGTGCTCGGCGGCCTCGATCTGCGCGGCGAGGCTGGCGGCGTAGTTGCCACCGCACTTGGCTGCACCGGTGCCGCCGACACCCGCGCGCGAGTAGTGCTCGGAGATCCACAGCGACACCGGCTTCAGTCCGCTGGCGAAGTAGGACCCGGCCGGGGAGGCGATCAGGCAGTACGTGACCTCGTTGGCCGGTCGTACACCGAGGAACGCCTCGGAGGCGAACATGAACGGCCGCAGGTACAGGCTGGACTCACCGGTGGTCGCGTCCGGCACCCAGTCGATGTCGGTCTCGACGAGCGCGCGCAGGGAGCCCAGGAAGTCGGCCTCCTCCATCGCCGGCAGCGCCAGCCGGTGCGCGGAGCGGGCGAACCGTGCCGCGTTGGCCTCCGGGCGGAAGGTCCACACCGAGCCGTCCGCGTGCCGGTAGGCCTTCATGCCCTCGAAGATCTCCTGCGCGTAGTGCAGGACGGCGGCCGACGGCTCCAGCTGCAACGGGCCGTACGCGGTGACGCGGGCGTCGCCCCAGCCCTCGCCCTTGCGCCAGGTCGCCAGGACCATGTGGTCGGTGAACCGCTGCCCGAAGCCGGGGTTGGCCAGCACCGCCGCGCGATCGGCCTCGGACGCGCGGTCCGTCCGCTCGGTGACGGTGAAGGACAGGGTCGAAGACGTGGACATGACTCGCTCCTCGAGGACATCGGGACGGCGCGGACTGCTCACCCGAAGCGTACGACTCCCATGGTGGCGCCGATCACAAGCCCCGTCTCTCCAGTCGAGACCGGGCGGTGCGGTGGGCGGGACCGGCCGGGCGGACGGTCGTTCAGGCCAGGCGGGACGCGATGGCGTCGCCGACCTCGCCGGTGGTGCGGACGGCGTTGCGCCGGTCGCTGAGGTCGCCCGCCACGGCGCGCTCGATGCGCGCAGCCTCCTGCGTGCGCCCGAGGTGGGTGAGCAGCATGGCGACCGACAGGATGGTGGCGGTCGGGTCGGCCTTGCCCTGGCCGGCGATGTCGGGCGCCGAGCCGTGCACCGGCTCGAACATCGACGGGGCGCTCCGGTCGGGGTTGATGTTGCCCGAGGCCGCCAGGCCGATGCCTCCGGTCACCGCGGCCGCCAGGTCGGTGATGATGTCGCCGAACAGGTTGTCGGTGACGATGACGTCGAAGCGGCCCGGGTCCTGGACCAGGTACATCGTCGCGGCGTCGACGTGGGCGTACGCCGTCTCGACGTCGGGGAACTCGGTGCCGACCTCCTCGACGGTCCGCCGCCACAGGTGGCCGGCGTACCGCAGGACGTTGTGCTTGTGGACGAGCGTGAGGTGCTTGCGCGGCCGCGCCTGCGCGCGGGCGAACGCGTCGCGGACGACCCGCTCGGCGCCGAACCGCGTGTTGACGCTGACCTCGGTGGCCAGCTCGGCCGGCGTACCGACCCGCAGCGCTCCGCCGTTGCCGGTGTACGGGCCCTCGGTCCCCTCACGGACGACGACGAGGTCGACCCCGTCCGGAGCGACGCGGTCGACGGCGAGCGGAGTGATGACGCCGGGATGGAGCCGGGCGGGACGCAGGTTGACGTAGTGGTCGAGCTCGAAGCGGATGCGCAGCAGCAGCTCGCGCTCCAGGACGCCGCTCGGGACGGAGGGGTCCCCGATCGCACCGAGCAGGATCGCGTCGTGGCCGCGCAGCTCCTGCAGGACGGAGTCGGGCAGGGTCTCACCGGTCTCGTGCCAGCGGCGCGCGCCGAGGTCGTACTCGGTGCGGTTGACCTTGGCGTCCGAGGCCGCCTCCAGGACCTTCAGCCCCTCGGCGACGACCTCAGGACCGATCCCGTCTCCCCCGATGACCGCCAGGTCGATGCTGTCTCGCGCTCCCGTGCTCATGGGGCCACGCTAGTTCCGCGTCTTGCATTCTGGTATCACGATCTTGGCATACGGACGGGCGACCTCAGGGCACCAGCAGCAGCTTGCCCACCGTCCGGCGTCCCTCGAGGTCCGCGTACGCCTGCGACGCCTCCGCCAGCGGGTAGCGCCCCCCGATCTCGACGTCGAGCGAGCCGGTCCTGATCGACTCCAGCACCTCCCCCGAGCGCAGCAGCAGCTCCTCGCGTGTGGCGATGTAGTGCCCGAGGGTCGGGCGGGTGACGTACAACGAGCCGCCGGAGTTGAGCCGCTGCAGGTCCAACGGCGGGACCTGACCGCTCGAGCCGCCGAACAGGACGAGCATCCCGCGCGGCCGCAGCGACCCCAGCGACGCGTCGAACGTCGCCTTGCCGACCCCGTCGTACGCGACGTCGACGCCCCGACCGTCATTCGCATCGCGCACCTGCTCGGCCAGGTCATCGTCCTGGGTGTAGTCGATCGCGGCACGCGCACCCAGGGCGAGGGCGATGTCGCGCTTGCCCTGCGTCCCGGCCGTGGCGATCACCTCGCCCCCTCGCTCGGTGATCATCTGCACCAGCAGCCGGCCCACGCCTCCCGCGGCCGCGTGCACCAGCGCGACGTCACCCGGCTTGACGGAATACGTGCTGTTCACCAGGTAGTGCGCGGTCATGCCCTGCAGCATCGCCGCAGCCGCCACCTCCAGGTCGACGCCGTCGGGCACCGGCACCAGCGCATCGCGCGGTGCGTTGATGACCTGCGCCGCGCTGCCCGGGACCTGCGCCCACGCCACGCGCTCACCGGTCCCGACGACCTCACCGGCCCCCTCGGAGCAGATCCGGAACGGCAGCGGCACGTCGTACACGCCCTGCCGCTGGTAGACCTCGATGAAGTTCACCCCGACCGCTGCGACCCGGACCTGCACCTGGTCCTGCTCCGGGTCGGGCACCTCGACCTGCTGCAGCTCGAGCTGGTCCGGCGCGGTCACGACGAGGGCCTCGGTGCTGGTCATGTCCGCAGCGTAGGCCCGCCTGTCCCTAGGCTGGGCGACATGCCTGCGTACGGTGACGCCGTCGCCCTGCGCGACGTCCAGGAGCACTTCCGTCAGTTCGCCGATGCCTACCCGGAGCTGTCGTTGTACTCCCGGCTGGCCCGGGCGGTCGCGGACGACGACGAGACCGCGTCGCTGCTGATGGACGCCGCACCGGGACAGCGGCGTCCGGTGCTGTGGCTGGCGGCCCTGCACGACCTCGTCCTGCGCGAGCCGGACCTGCCGATCGCCCGGTGGTACCCGAGCGTCACCGGCTCCCACGAGCGGGTCGAGGGCGACCCGTGGCCGAAGGTGCGGCGGACCGTGCTCGACCACGCGGACGAGCTCGGTGAGGTGATGCGCACCCGGTCGACCCAGACCAACGAGGTCAACCGCAGCGTGTACGTCGCGGCGCTGCTGTCGGCCGCGGCCGCGGACCTGTCCAGGACGCCGGTCGTGCTGCTCGAGCTGGGCGCGAGCGCCGGACTGCTCCTGCAGGTGGACCGCTACCGCACCGACATCGGCGACACCACCCTGGGCGACCCGGACTCCGCGGTGCACTGCCGGGGGCAGCTGCGTGCGCCTGCGGCCGTCCCGATGACGGTGCCGCGCATCGCCGGCCGGGCCGGTCTGGACCGGTCCCCCGTCGACCTCGCCGACCAGGACCGGGTCCGGTGGCTGGAGGCGTGCCTGTGGCCGGAGGTCGAGGGACGGGTCGAGCGCTTCCGGGCGGCCGTGCGGGTGGCGCGCGAGCACCCGGTGGACGTCGTCCGGGGCGACATCGTGGACGACCTCCCCGCCGTCGCGGAGCAGGCGCTGGCGAGTGCGTTCGCCGGGGCGCACCTGGTGGTCCTGACCTCGTGGGCGCTCACCTACGTCGAGCCGCACCGCCGGGTGGAGGTGGCCGCGTCCCTGGAGTCGGTCGCGGCCGACGGCGTGCCGGTCACCTGGGCGACGGCGGAGCCGCCGGGATGCGTACCCGGCATCCCCGACGAGCACGTCCGGGACGGCGGTGTCACCAGCCTCGGGCTCCGGCGCTGGCGAGGCGGCCACGAGGCGAGCCCGGCGCTGGTCGGCACCGCCCACCCGCACGGCGCCTGGATCGCCCCGGCCTGAGCACGCACGAGCCCCCGGCCGTGGCGGCCGGGGGCTCGATGAGCGGCGATCGTCAGTCGCGCAGGTCCAGGGACTCCTGCAGTGCGCGACGGGCTTCCTTCTGCTCTTCGGTCATCCGAATCAGTCCTCCATGGTGCTCACGTCTCGTGAGCGGGTCGTACGTGCGTGTGGTCTCAGTCAGCGGCAACGCGGGATCTCCGCGGCGAGCTGCTGACTAGAGAGACTCGCCGCGGCGCCGAAGGATGAGGACCAGCCGCGTCATGCCCGTGACGGTACGCCTCAGCGTCCAGCAGGCGGAACCGCTTTCTCAGATGGTGAAACGCCCGAAGGCCGGCGCGGACGAATGTCGAGAGCGCGGGTGATGAGCGCCGTCTAGGCTGGTCCGAGTGACCGCTGCCCTGACGCTGCTGACGCGGGTCGCCTACCAGGACGCGGAGATCGAGAGTCCTCAGCTGCGCCACCTGCTCGCCCTGCTGGCGCGCGACCTGCGTACCGGCGTGAGCATCCACCGCCTGGTCGACGGGCTGTGGCCGCAGGATCAGCCGGCGAACCCGCCCAAGGCCGTGCAGGTGCTGGTGTCCCGCGCCCGGTCCCAGCTCGGTCACGACACGATCGTGAGCACTCCCACGGGCTACCGCCTCTCCCTCGAACCCGATCAGGTCGACATCGCAGACGCCGAGCGGTGTGCGACGGCCGCCTCACGAGCGGCGCGCGACGGGGACGCCGACGCCGCACAGGCGTACGCGGAGGCGGGACTCGCGTACTGGAACGGCTCCGCCCCGGGAGGTGACGGCAGCGACGGCGCACTCGCCCAGGTCCGCGACGAGGCGCAGTCGACGTACGACACCTTGTGCCGCGTGCACGCCATCGCGCTGTCGCGGGCCGGAGAGCACGACCGCGCGCTACCTGCGCTGCTCGCCCTGCTGCAGGACCGTCCGCGCGACGAGGAGCTGCTCGCCGCCCTCCTGCGCAGCGAGGCGGCCGTCAGCGGTCCGGCCAAGGCGTTGGAACGATACGAGTCCTACCGGCGCAGCCTGCGCGACCGGCTGGGCGCCGACCCCGGGCCGGCGCTCACTCAGGTCCACCGCGAGCTGCTCAGCAGTGACGCGCCGCAGGTGCGCACCGGCATCCCGCACGACCCGAACCCGCTGCTGGGGCGACAGGCGGACGTCGCCGCCGTCACCCGCCTGGTCGGCACCACCCGCGTCACCTCGATCGTCGGCGCCGGCGGCCTCGGCAAGACGCGGCTCGCGTACGTCGTGAGCCGCGGGGCCCCACAACGGATCGTCCACCTGGTCGGACTCGCCGGCGTCTCCGCCGACGACGGCGTCCTCGGCGAGATCGCCTCGGTCCTGGGGGTGCGTGACCCGCGGCTGCGCACCACCACCCTGCGACTCGCGGCCGCGCGCGACGTCGTCACCGGCATCGTCGAGGCGCTTGAGCCCGGGCCGGCCCTGCTCGTGCTGGACAACTGCGAGCACGTCATCGACGGCGTCGCCGAGGTCGTCCAGTCCCTGATCTCCCTCAGCCCCGACCTGCGGATCCTCACGACGAGCCGAGCACCGCTGGGCATCAGCTCGGAGGCGGTGTACCTGCTGCCCGAGCTGGACGACCGCACGTCCGTCGACCTGTTCGTCCAACGTGCTCGCGCCGCCCGCCCGGACGTCGAGCTGCCCGAGCACGAGGTCGAGGCGCTGTGCGCTCACCTGGACGGCCTGCCGCTGGCGGTAGAGCTCGCCGCGGCCCGCACCCGGGTCATGTCGGTCGCCGAGATCGAGCAGCGGCTGACCGACCGGTTCGCGCTCCTGCGCGGCGGCCCGCGGGACGCCCCGGAGCGGCACCGCACCCTCCAGGCCGTCATCGACTGGAGCTGGAACCTGCTGGACGAGCGCGACCAGTCCGCGCTCGCCGCCCTGTCCGTCTTCCCGGACGGGTTCACCCGGGAGGCCGCCGACCACGTGCTGGGGGCGTCCGACGCCACGCTGGAGATCCTGGAGCAGCTGATCGGTCAGTCGCTGCTCAAGGTGTACGACGCGCCGCGCACCACGCGCTTCCGGATGCTGGAGACCGTGCGGGAGTTCGGCGCCGTCCAGCTCGAGCGTCAGCACCGCACGGCACCGGTGCGGGCCGCGTACCTGGACTGGGCGGCGGCGTACGGCGAGGTGCAGGCGTGGACGATGTTCGGCCCCGACCAGATCGCCGCCACCACGCTGGTCCGCACGGAGCAGGACAACCTGCTCGCCGCGCTGCGGATGGCGCTGGAGCACGAGGACGCCCGGCGCGTGACGCCGATCTTCGCGGCGCTCGCGGGGCTGTGGACCGCCGAGTCGAACCACAACCGGGTGGTGGCGGTCGCGCCCGAGGTCGCCTGGGTGCTCTCGCACGACGTACCGGACGAGACCGAGGTCGACACCAGACGACTGGCCCTCGTGCTGTGTGCGACGAACACGTTGATGCTGTCGCGGCTGACCGCGACCCGCTCCCTCGCTGCCCTCAAGCGGCTGCCGCCGGCGGAGCCCGGGACCTTGATGAGCGCGTTCAGCACGTTGCTGCTGAACCTGCGGGAGATCCTGCAGCCGGACTCGCCGGTACTGCTGGCGTTCGTCCGCAGCGACGACGCGGTGCTCGGCGCAGCTGCCTCCAGCATGGCCGGCCAGCTCTGGGAGAACGAGGGCCGCGTCGCCGAGGCGCTGGAGATGAGCCGCGCGGCCGCCGTCCGCCTCCGCGACATCGACGCCCTCAGCCCCTGGCTGATCAGCAGCCAGCGAGTGAGCCTCGCCGAGCTCAGTGCCCACGTCGGTGACTACGACGCCGCCGTCCGCAACGCGCTGGAGGCGTTGCCGACCCTGGAGCAGCTCGGGGCCTGGTCCGACGTGAAGCAGCTGCGCTGGAACCTCGTGCTCGCCAGCCTCCAGCTGGGCGAGGTGGCGGAGGCGGAGCGGTGGTTCGATGAGGCGAGCGCTCAACCCGCCGAGGACCCGTTCGGGCTGGGCACGCTGAGTGCCGGGGTGCGCGCGGAGATCGACCTGGTCAAGGGTGACGTGGAGGCGGGACTGCTGGCGTGGCGCACGGTCGTCGACCGCGTCGCTTCGGGCCTGCACGACTTCTTCATCACCGACCCGCCCGGCCTGGAACCGTGGACGGTCGCCACCGAGTCCGTCGCCCTGGCCGCCCACGCGCGGGCGTACCGGCTCGACCAGGTGCCCGGCCTGGTCGACCACCTGATCGAGAAGATCCGGCTGCTGCTCAGCAGCCCGCTGCAGGAGCAGCACGCGGCGTTCCTCGACTTCCCCGTCACCGGCTGCGCGATCCGGGCGGTCGGCGCCTCGCTGCTCGATCCCGCGTACGACGACGAGCAGGCGGCCTTCGGCGCGCGGCTGGTGGCACTGGCCGAGCGGTTCGCCTACCCGCGGACCCACCCGAGCATGACCCACCCGTTCGCGCAGGAGCGGGCCCGCGAACGCAGCAGGTCGGCGTACGACGAGGCGGTCTCGTCGTACGCCGACCTGACTCCCACCGCGGCGGCGGGTGTGGCGCTGGAGCTGGTTCAGACCTGCCGGCGGTAGCCCTTCACGGCGAGCGGCATGAAGATCGCGACGACCGCGAGGCAGGCGAGCACCGCCCAGCCGACCTGTCCGGTGACCTGACCCTCGTTCATCAGGTCGCGCAGGGCGGTCACGACGTGCGAGACCGGGTTGACGTTGACGAACGCCTCGAGCCAGCCGGGCAACGACGATGCCGGGACGAAGGCGTTGGACAGGAACGTCAGCGGGAACATGATCATCATCGACACGCCCTGCAGGCCCTGGGCCGACTTCATCACCGTGGCGAGCGCGGTGAACACCCACGCCAGCGACCAGGCGGTGAAGACGATCAGCAGCGTCGCCAGGACCAGACCGAACGGGTCCGGGCGGTAGCCCATCGCGATGCCGACGGCGAGCGTCATGACGGTGGCGACGACGTACCGGACGACATCGGCGAGGGCCGGTCCGGCGAGCGGCGCCACCCGCGACATCGGCAACGATCTGAACCGGTCGAAGACGCCCTTCTCCATGTCCTCCCGCAGGGTCACGCCGGTGCCCATGCACGTCGTGAGCGCGGTCTGGGCCAGCAGGCCGGGTACGAGCAGCGGCAGGTACTTGCTGGTGCCGCCGGCGATCGCCCCGCCGAAGATGTAGCCGAACATCGGCGTGAACAGCAGCGGCTGGATCAGCACGTCGAAGAACTGCTCCGGGTTGCGGCGCATCTTCTGCAGCGCCCGGCCGGCCATCAGCCAGCTCTGCCGGATCGTCTCCAGGACGCTGACGTGGGACTTCAGGGCGGGCGCGGCCGGTCCGGTGGTGGTGACGACGCTCATCGGGTCACCTCCATGGGGTCGAGCCGCTCGTCGGCAGCGCGGGTGTCGTGGTCGTCGTCGGCCTCGCCCTCGGCGCGGTCGCTCACGTGCTCGCCGGTCAGGGCGAGGAAGACCTCGTCCAGGGTCGGCTGCTCGACCTGTACGGCCGCGACGCTGATGTCGTTGCGCCGCAACGCGATCAGCGCCTCGGCAGCCTCGTCCGGACGGTTGAGCGGGACGGTCAGGCGAGCCGACTCGGGCGTCCGGTTCGCCGTACGCCCGAGGGCCTGGGCGACCGAGCGCGCGGCGGCGTCCATGTCGACCGGGTCCGACAGCTGCACCGACAGCGTGGAGCTGCCGACGGACGCCTTGAGCTCCCCCGAGGTGCCCTCCGCGACCTTGCGGCCCCGGTCGATGACGGCGATGCGGTCGGCCAGCTGGTCCGCCTCGTCGAGGTACTGCGTGGTGAGCAGGATCGTCGAGCCCTGCGCGACCAGGTCGCGGATCGTGTCCCACATCTGGCCGCGGGTGCGCGGGTCCAGGCCGGTGGTCGGCTCGTCGAGGAAGATCAGCGGCGGCTGGGCGATCAGGCTCGAGGCGAGGTCCAGCCGGCGGCGCATACCACCGGAGAACTTCTCCAGCGTCCGCGTCGCGGCGTCGGTCAGACCGAAGCGTTCGAGCAGGTCGTCGGCGGTCCGGTCGGCCTGCTTGCTGGACTGCCCGTAGATCCGGGCGAACAGCCGCAGGTTCTCGCGGGCGGTGAGCTTCTCGTCGACGGACGCGTACTGACCGGTCACGCCGATCAGCTGACGCACCTGGTGCGGCTCCCGACGGACGTCGACGCCGAAGACCTGCGCCTCCCCCTCGTCGATGCGCAGCAGGGTGGCCAGCATCCGCAGCATCGTGGTCTTGCCGGCGCCGTTCGGGCCGAGGACCCCGTAGACCTCGCCCTGGTGGACCTGCAGGTCGATCCCGTCGACGGCACGCAGGTCCTTGAACTGCTTCACCAGCCCGGTGGCATGCACGGCCAGAGTCATGGTGGGCTCCTTCCTGGGACAGCGGGTGTGCAACTGCCCAGCAGCCTGCCGCGGCTCGCCTTCAGCCCGGTTTCACCTCGGTTTCAGCCGGCTCTCCGCTGCCAAGACCGGCCGGGCCGAGTGCGCGTGTCCCGCGCCTCCCGTCCGGTCGAGTGCGCGTGTCCTGTCACCGTTCCGGGCGGAACGGTGACAGGACACGCGCACTCGGCCAGGAAGGGAGGGAGGGGTGGCAAGGGAGGCGGGACGGACGGCGGCCGGTCACCTCGGGGAGAGGTGACCGGCCGGCGTACGGAACAGGTGGCGTCAGCGAGCGGACGAGCCCTCGACGTAGTCGGCGTCGTTGACGTCGTCCTTGATCCAGCTCATCAGGCCGCGCAGCTCCTTGCCGGTGGCCTCGATCGGGTGCTGGGCCGCCTTCTCACGGAAGGCCTTGAACTCCGGCGCCCCGGCGTCCTGGTCGTCGATGAAGCGCTTCGCGAACGTGCCGTCCTGGATGTCGCCGAGCACGGCCTTCATGTTCTCCTTGACGGAGCTGTCGATGACGCGCGGCCCGGAGACGTAGTCGCCGTACTCGGCCGTGTCGGAGACCGACCAGCGCTGCTTGGCGATGCCGCCCTCGACCATCAGGTCGACGATGAGCTTCAGCTCGTGCAGGCACTCGAAGTAGGCGACCTCCGGCTGGTAGCCGGCCTCGACGAGCGTCTCGAACCCGTACTGGACCAGCTGCGAGGCGCCACCGCACAGGACCGACTGCTCACCGAACAGGTCGGTCTCGGTCTCCTCCTTGAACGTGGTCCGGATGCCGCCGGCGCGCAGGCCGCCGATCGCCTTGGCGTACGACTTCGCCAGCTCGAACGCCGACCCGGACGCGTCCACCTCGACGGCGACGAGCACGGGCACGCCTCGCCCGTCGACGTACTCACGGCGGACCAGATGGCCCGGACCCTTCGGCGCGACCATCGCGACGTCGACGCCCTGCGGCGGCGTGATGTAGCCGTACCGGATGTTGAAACCGTGGCTGAAGAGCAGCGCGTTGCCCGGCTTGAGGTGCGGCTCGATCTCGGCGGCGTACAGCGTGCGCTGCACCTGGTCCGGCGCGAGGATCATCACCAGGTCGGACTCCTGGACGGCCTGGGCCACGGTGACCACCCGCAGGCCCTCGGCCTCGGCCTTGGCGCGCGAGCTCGAGCCCTCCTTGAGACCGACCCGTACGTCGACGCCCGAGTCCCGCAGGTTGAGGGCGTGCGCGTGCCCCTGGCTGCCGTACCCGATGACGGCGACCTTGCGCCCCTGGAGGATCGACAGGTCGGCGTCGTCGTCGTAGAACATCTCGGCCACGGTGGAACTCCTTGTGTTGATGGTTGAGTCGGGTGGGGTCAGGCGGAACGGAGGGCGCGGTCGGTGATGGAGCGCGGCCCGCGCCCCATCGCGATCACGCCGGACTGCACCAGCTCGCGGACGCCGTACGGCTCCAGCGCCGCGAGGAACGCGTCGACCTTGTCGCGGTGGCCGGTCGTCTGGATGATCACCGAGTCCGGGGCCATGTCGACCACGTTGGCGCGGAACACGTCGACCAGCTGCAGGATCTGGCTGCGCGCCACGGCGTCGCAGCGCACCTTGATCAGCAGCACCTCGCGCTGGACGGACGCGCCCTCCTCGAGCTCGACGACCTTGAGCACCTCGACGAGCTTGTTCAGCTGCTTGGTCACCTGCTCCAGGGCGATGGACTCGACGTCGACCACGATGGTCATCCGCGAGATGTCCGGGTGCTCGGTCGGTCCGACCGCGAGCGAGTGGATGTTGAAGCCACGCCGCGAGATCAGGCCCGAGATGCGCGCGAGCACACCGGGCTTGTCCTCGACCAGCACGGACAGGGTGTGTGAGCTCATCGTGCCGCTCCATCTTCGCTCGCCTCGTCGTCCTCGCGGTCCCACACGGGGGTCATCGCGCGAGCGATCGTCACCTGGTCGTTGCTGACACCGGCCGGCACCATCGGCCAGACCATCGCGTCGCGCTCGACGACGAAGTCGATGACGACGGGACGGTCGTTGATCTCCAGCGCCTGCCGGATGGTCGCGTCGACGTCCTCGGGCCGCTCGCAGCGCAGCCCGACGCAGCCGTACGCGTCCGCCAGCTTGACGAAGTCCGGCACGCGGCTGCCGCCGGCCGCGGTGTGCAGGTCGGTGTTGGAGTAGCGCTCGTTGTAGAAGAGCGTCTGCCACTGGCGCACCATGCCGAGGCTGGAGTTGTTGATGACCGCGACCTTGATCGGGATGTTGTTGATGACGCAGGTCGCGAGCTCCTGGTTGGTCATCTGGAAGCAGCCGTCGCCGTCGATCGCCCAGACCACCCGGTCGGGCTCGGCAGCCTTGGCACCCATCGCGGCCGGCACCGAGTAGCCCATCGTGCCGAGGCCGCCGGAGTTCAGCCAGGCGTTCGGTCGCTCGTACTGCACGAACTGCGCCGCCCACATCTGGTGCTGGCCGACGCCGGCGACGTACGTCGCCTCCGGACCGGTCAGCGCGCCGATCCGCTCGATGACGTACTGCGGTGCGAGGGCGCTCTCGTCCTCGGGCGCGGTGTACCCCAGCGGGTACGTCCGCTTCCAGCCGGCCGTGGTCTCGCGCCAGGCGCGGTAGTCACCGCCGCGACCGGCGTCGATGTCCTCGCGCAGCACGGTCAGCAGGTCGCGGACGACCTCCTTGCAGTCCCCCACGATGGGCACGTCCGCGACGCGGTTCTTGGAGATCTCCGCCGGGTCGATGTCGGCGTGGATCACCTTCGCCAGCGGGGCGAACGAGGACAGCTCGCCCGTGACGCGGTCGTCGAACCGGGTGCCGAGCGCGATGAGCAGGTCGGACTTCTGCAGCGCCGTGACCGCAGCGACCGAGCCGTGCATGCCGGGCATCCCCAGGTGCAGCTCGTGACTGTCCGGCACCGCGCCGCGCGCCATCAGCGTGGTGACCACCGGGATCTGCGTCAGCTCGACGAGCTCGCGCAGCACCTCACTGGCCTCGGCACGGATGACGCCGCCGCCGACGTACAGCACCGGGTTCCTCGCCTGCCGGATGAGCGCGGCGGCGGCCTTGATCTGCTTGTGGTGCGGGCGGGTCACCGGCCGATAGCCCGGCAGGTCGATCTCCGGCGGCCACGCGAACGTCGTCGTGGCCGTCAGGGCGTCCTTGGTGATGTCGACGAGCACCGGTCCGGGGCGTCCGGTCGAGGCGACGTGGAACGCCTCGGCGAGCGCCCGCGGGATGTCCGCCGCGTCGGTGACCAGGTAGTTGTGCTTGGTGATCGGCATCGTGATGCCGCGGATGTCGGCTTCCTGGAAGGCGTCCGTACCGATCACGCGCGAGGCGACCTGGCCGGTGATCGCGACCATCGGCACGGAGTCCATGTACGCGTCGGCGAGCGGAGTCACCAGGTTGGTGGCACCCGGGCCGCTGGTCGCCATGCAGACGCCGACCGCGCCGGTCGCCGCGGCGTACCCGGTCGCGGCGTGACCAGCGCCCTGCTCGTGGCGGACGAGGACGTGCCGCACCTTCACCGAGTCCAGCAACGGGTCGTACGCGGGCAGGATCGCGCCGCCGGGGATGCCGAAGACCGTGCCTACCTCGAGCGCCTCCAGGGAGAGGACGAGGCTCTGCGCGCCGGTGACGGTGCGCTCCCTCTGGCTGGGGCGGGCTGCCAGGTCGGCTGGCGTGGGCGGCCGCGACGCTGCTGCTGCAGCTGTCGTCGTCTCGGTCACGGTCGGTCACCGCTTTCGGTCACGGTTGGCGGATATGGCGTTGTCCGGGCACAAAAAAACCCTCAGCCGGTGACGGCATTGAGGGCTGGCGCGCGAGCTGACCGGTCGTCAGCAGGCGCGCCTGGGAAGTACGAGAATTCGTGCCACGCCCCCAGCCTGACCCACACCCTGCGTCGTGTCAACGGATGAGAACGCGATCCCACATCGTGGACTCGCCTGATCCTCGCGACGCGCCCCCTCCCGCGAAGATCGTCTGCCCGGCCCTGCATGGATGACCGGACAGACGATCTTCGCGACGAACGGGGGTGAGACCTCGGCCGGTCAGTCGCAGACGGCGCCGGTGCTGGCGCTGCCGACCAGGCGGACGTACTTGGCGAGCACGCCGCGGGTGTACTTCGGCGCAGGGGCCGTGACCCCCGCCGTACGCCGCCGCTCCAGCTCGTCCTCGTCGACCAGGAGGTCGAGGGTGCCGGCGGCGACGTCCAGCCGGATCCCGTCGCCGTCCTGCACGAACGCGATCGGCCCGAGGTCGACGGCCTCCGGCGCGACGTGCCCGACGCACAGACCGGTCGTCCCGCCGGAGAACCGGCCGTCGGTCAGCAGCAGCACGTCCTTGCCGAGGCCGGCTCCCTTGATCGCGCCGGTCACCGCGAGCATCTCCCGCATACCCGGGCCGCCCTTGGGACCCTCGTACCGGATGACCACGACGTCGCCGGCCTTGAGCGAGCCGTCGGACACCGCGTCCATCGCGGCCCGCTCGCCGTCGAAGACCCGCGCCGTCCCCTCGAAGACGTCGCTGTCGAAGCCGGCGGACTTCACGACGGCACCCTCCGGCGCCAGTGACCCCTTGAGGATCGTGAGGCCGCCGGTGCGGTGGATCGGCTGGTCCATCGCGCGGATGACCTTGCCGTCGATGTGCGGTGGGTCGATCTCGCGGAGGTTCTCGGCCATGGTCTTGCCGGTCACGGTGAGGCAGTCGCCGTGCAGCAGGTCGGCCTCCAGCAGCGTGCGCATGACGACGGGGATGCCGCCGATGTGGTCGATGTCCTTCATGACGAACGCGCCGAACGGCTTCACGTCCGCCAGGTGCGGGACCTTCGCGCCGACCCGGCGGAAGTCCTCGAGGGTGAGGTCGACCTCGGCCTCGTGCGCGATCGCGAGCAGGTGGAGGACGGCGTTGGTCGACCCGCCGAACGCCATGACGACCGCGATGGCGTTCTCGAACGCCTCCTTGGTCATGATCTGCCGGGCGGTGATGCCCTGGCGCAGCATCTCCACGACCGCCTCACCCGAGCGACGCGCGTAGGTGTCGCGGCGCCGGTCCACCGCGGGCGGTGCCGCCGACCCGGGGATGGACATGCCGAGCGCCTCGGCGACCGCGGCCATCGTGTTCGCGGTGTAGAACCCGCCGCACGCGCCCTCACCCGGGCAGATCGCCCGCTCGATCGCGTCGACGTCCTCGCGCGGCATCAGGCCCTGGGAGTGGGCGCCGACCGCCTCGAACGCGTCGATGATCGTGACCTCCTTCTCCGTACCGTCGGAGAGCTTGGCCACGCCGGGCAGGATCGTCCCCGCGTACAGGAACACCGACGCCAGGTCGAGCCGGGCCGCGGCCATCAGCATCCCGGGCAGCGACTTGTCGCAGCCGGCGAGCAGGACAGAGCCGTCGAGGCGCTCGGCGTTCATCACCGTCTCGACCGAGTCGGCGATGATCTCGCGCGAGACGAGGGAGAAGTGCATCCCCTCGTGGCCCATCGAGATGCCGTCGCTCACCGAGATCGTGCCGAACTCCAGCGGGTAGCCGCCGCCGGCGTGGACGCCGTCCTTGACCGCCTTCGCCAGCCGGTCGAGCGAGAGGTTGCACGGGGTGATCTCGTTCCACGAGCTCGCGACGCCGATCTGCGGCTTGGCGAAGTCCTCGTCGCCGAGACCGACCGCGCGCAGCATCCCACGCGCGGCGGTCTTCTCCAGACCGTCGGTGACGTCGCGGCTGCGGGGCTTCAGGTCAGGCGTCCGGTTCATGACCAGATCGTAGGACGGTGTCCGAGGAATGGGACGATGGTCCCGCGATGTGGTCGCTCAACCGCGCGGGGTGATCACCGTGCGCAGCACCGCGGACCCCGGTGCGACGTCGCGCCACGGGGTGTCGATGTCCAGCACCGCGAGCGTGCAGGTCGGGAACCCGTGGGCGAGCTCCTCCCTCGCCTCCGGCTCGCTGCCCTCCCCGCTCAGCTCGACCGCCAGGTCGGGCACGCCCGGCGCGTGACCGACGAGGACGACGGCCAGTGCGTCCTCGTCCGCCTCCCGGACGACCGTCAGCAACCGCTCGACCGGCGCGTTGTAGATGCGCGGGTCGTGCTCGACGACCGTGCCCAGACCGCTCGCCTCCACCACGCCGGCCCACGTCTCGCGGGTGCGGGCCGAGGTGCTGCACAGCACGAGGTCGGGCGCGAAACCCTGCTCGCGCAACCACTTCCCGGCGGCCTCGGCGTCCGCCCGGCCCCGGTCGGTGAGGGAACGCTCGTGGTCGACCGCGGCCTCGGGGTCCTCGGCCTTGGCGTGGCGCAGCAGCACGAGCTGCCGGTGGGTGGCGTCGTTCATGGGTGCAGCATGTCAGGCGCGGTGGACGATGTGGCGCAGGCCGAGTCCCTCGGCGTACGCGGCCAGCTCACGCCGCAGGAACCGCAGCGCGCGTGGCTCGAACGCCGTGCTCGCCCCGCCCACGTGCGGGCTGATGAGGACGCCCTCGGTACGCCACAGCGGGTGCTCGCTCGGGAGGGGCTCGGGGTCGGTGACGTCCAGGGCGGCCCGCAGCCGACCCGTACGGCACTCGGCCAGCAGCGCGTCGGTGTCGACCACGCCGCCACGGGCGACGTTCACCACGAGGGCGTCGTCCGGAAGTGCCGCGAGGAACCCCGCATCGGCCAGGTGTCGCGTCGAGTCGGTCAGCGGCACGATGAGGACGACGATCTCGGCGTCGGGAAGCAGGGAGGGCAGCTCGTCGACGCCGTGCACCCGGTCGACCAGCTCGTCCCCGCCGCGGGCGCGGGACGCGACCGCCGTGACCTGAGCCTCGAACGCCTGCAGGCGACTCACGATCGCCCGCCCGACCGACCCGTACCCGACCACGAGGACCCGGCGGTCCGCGAGCGACGGCGCTCCTGCGGCGCGCAACCACTTCCCGCTCTCCTGAGCGCGGACGAAGTCGGGGATGCGCCGCTGCGACGCCAGCATCAGCGCGAGCGCGAGCTCGGCCGTCGAGGTGTCGTGGATGCCGGCGCCGTTCGCCAGCGCGACCCCGGACGGCAGGTACGGCACCGCGTGCTCGTAGCCCGCGGTGACCAGCTGGACGGCCTGGAGCCGAGGCAGCTCGGCGAGCCGGGCCAGGCGCGCCGCGTTGCCCATGTAGGGCGGCACGACCACCTCGATGTCGTCGCGGGGGACGGAGTCCTTCAGGTCCCAGGCGACCAGCTCGGCGTCTTCGATGCCCTCCAGGGCGGTGATCCAGTGGGGGTCCGGCACGGAGATCACGGGCATGGTCGGCAACGTACGCGTAGCACCGTGCGGCCGGGCACCCGGGCCGTCAGAATGAGTCATGGACCGATCCCGTCATCGCCGGTTCGCCGCGGCCGCGGCGGCGAGCCTCGTCCTGCTGTCCGCGTCGTGCACCGACGGCGGCGAGTCGCCCGACAGCGCGGCCTCCACGGGACCCGCCGGAGACGTGGTCGGCGCGCGCACGACCGTCGCCCAGGACCTCGACGTGCCGTGGGGCGTCGCGTTCCTCCCCGACCGCTCGGCGCTGGTCACGCTGCGGGACAAGGCCGACGTGGTGGCGGTGAGCAGCGCAGGTGCCGCGCCGATGCCCGTGGGTCACATCAATGGGGTGTCGCCGGACGGCGAGGGCGGCCTGCTCGGCATCGCGGTGTCTCCCCGGTTCGCCTCGGACAGAAGAGTTTTCGTCTACTACACGACTGAGTCGGACAACCGGGTCCAGCGGTTCACGCTCGACGAGGGGCGGCTGCGAGCAGGCCCGGTCGTCGTGCAGGGCATCCCGCGCGCCGGCTTCCACGACGGCGGCCGGATCGCCTTCGGCCCGGACGGGCAGCTGTACGTCGGCACCGGCGACGCGGGCGAGCGCGACCGGGCCCAGGACCGCTCGAACCTCGGCGGGAAGATCCTGCGCGTCGACCAGGACGGAAGACCGCCGAGCAGCAACCCCTTCCCCGGCTCACCGGTGTGGAGCCTCGGGCACCGCAACGTGCAGGGGCTGGCGTGGGACACCGCGGGCCGGATGTTCGCCACCGAGTTCGGCCAGAACACCTGGGACGAGCTCAACCTGGTCCGGCCCGGCGCGAACTACGGCTGGCCGCGGGTCGAGGGCAGGGCCGGGCAGCAGCCGTACGTCGACCCGCTCGTGCAGTGGCGGACGTCCGACGCCTCCCCCAGCGGCCTGGCGATCGGCCCGGACGGAGCGGCGTACATCGCAGCGCTCGCCGGCCGCACCCTGTGGCGGGTGCCGCTGGCCGGCGCGGCCGCGGGTGAGCCGCAGCGGCTGCTGCACGAGGAGGTCGGACGGATCCGTACGGTCGTGGTCGCCCCTGACCGGCGGCTGTGGGTGGTCACCAGCAACACCTTCCGTGGCTCGCCGCGGGACGGCGACGACCGGATCCTCGCGCTGACGGTGCGGATGTGAACCTGATCGGCGCGCACCAGCGGCGAGCGTGGGAAAATCGACGGTGTGAACGAGCCCGAAGGATCGGACGCGGCGTTCCGTGAGCTGGTGGAGGCGCGCTGGCACCGGTGGTCGGCTGTCGCGTTCCTCGTGCTCCAGGACGAGCGCCAGGCCCACGACGCGGTACTCGCGACCTTCGTCCGCACCCATCAGGACTGGGCGGAGCTGCCCGGCTCACCGTCCGTCTCCGCCCTGACCGCGTTGGTCCGTCGCGTCCGTGACCGCGCGGAGTCGACCTCGAACCAGCCGCCCGAGCCCGTCGACGCGTCCGACCCGTCCGACCCGTTCGACCCGTCCGACCCGTCCGACCCGTCCGACGATCTCGTGCCGATCGGCGAGAGCGAGCACACCGCCCGTCTCGTGACGGCGTACGCCGGGCTTCCCGTCGGCCCTCGCCTGGCGCTCGCGCTCCGGGCGATCGAGGACCTCACCGACGACGAGATCGCCGTGGTCAGCCGTTCGACGCCGGCGCAGGTCGCCCAGGAGGTCGATCATGGGCTCGCCGAGCTGCACTCCGTTGTTCCGCCTAGCTGGTCGCACGCCCAGCTGGAGAGTGCCTTGCGTGGCGCACTGCGCGGACGTACCGACCGCGTACTCGCCGACGAAGACCCCTGGCAGACAACGCAGCTCGCCCTCGTCACCGCGCGCCGACGACGCCGCCGGACGGCCGGCGCCTTCGTCGGCGCACTGGTCCTCGCGCTGGTCGCGGCCGGTGGCGCCACCGTCGCGCTGACCGACGACTCACCTGCGCCGCAGGCAGTAAACGACTCCCCCACCGCGACGAGCTCCCGGACGATGTCCACCCCGCTGGACGCGCGCAGCACGGACCTCACCCGCTGGCCGCTGCGAGGCTCCCTGCGTGGCCGGCTCGATCTGCTGGAACCGCTGCGGAGCTCACCACGGCTGGACGAGCTCTCCGGGACCCAGATCTACATCGACCGCTTCATCTACGCCGGCGACGTGGGCCGCAGCCGTTACGTCCTGGGCTACACCAAGGACATCACCACCAACGGGGGGCCGGCCGGCGTGGTCATCTGGACCGGGCCGCGCGGTGCACCGCCCCGGTCATTGCAGCCCACGTTGTCCTTCGGCGCGGGCGCGTCGCTGCTGACCAGCGTCCACCAGCTGCCGGACGCGTCCGGGGAGATGCTCATCCTCGGTCCCGACGTGCCGACGGCCGTCCGCGTGTCGCCGGGACCGCTGTACCACCTCGACGGCTCGGCGACCCGCACCTGGACCACGGTCGCGCTCGACCACGGCGTCGGTACGGCGACCCTGCCCGCCCAGGGTCCCAACAGCACCCTCGTGCGCGGCGAGTCCGGCGAGAACGCGATCGTGGAGTGGCCCTTCCAGCAGTCGGAGTCGCAGCCGCCCTCGCCGGCCCCGAGCTCTCGGTACAGCGGCGACTACGCCGATCTCATCGACCAGTTCCTGTCCAGCCACCGGCTCGCCCGGACGGCGGTCTCCGTGCTCGACACCCGGACCTTCCGTTTCCGCGCGCCCGCGCCGGCGCCGTTCGACAACCTGGGCCGGCAGAGCGAGGTCACTCCGCTGCCGCGACCGGACGTCGACTGGATCGGCTCGGTCGTGGTGCTGCAGCGTCCGGACGGGACCGTCTTCCGCAGCGGGCGCGTCCGCGCGGTGACGCCCGACCCGTCCGGCAACGACGGAGCGGCCGTCGTCTACAACGCGCCGACCGACGCGCGACGGTGGCAGCGGCGTCCGCTGCTCGCGCTGTCGACCGACCAGGAGCAGCACCAGGAGGCCGTCCTGCTCGCGCCCGACGCCCAGCGCGTCGAGATCTCCGGGAAGGACTCCGGCCAGGTCCGGCTCACCCGGGTCGCGCCGGGCGTCTTCCGCGGTGAGCTGGCCGCCCGCGGGTGGTTCACCGATCCGCTGCGGCTCACCGTCCGCACGTACGACGCCGACGGACGGCCGCTCGGCACCTGGCCCCTGCTCACCATCGCCGAGACCGACCCGGATGTCACCGGAGACGGCCTCACCGGCGGGATGGTGACCCGGACGTACTGAGCGATCAGATCGGCGCGGCCCAGACGACGTAGTTGGAGACGTGGTGATTGCCGACCACCTTGGAACCGGCGTCGCAGGTGATGAGCGCGAGCACCGGAGTCTTGGACGAGCCCCACACCCGGGCGTCGGTCTGCAGCGTCTTCTTGTCGACCGACGCCTCGTCGTACACCTTGAACTTCTTCTGCTGACCGCCGGCGAACTGGACCGTGACGACGTCGCCCTTGTCCAGCTGGTCGAGCTTGTAGAAGACGTCCGGCCCGTCGTACATGACGTGGCCCGCGATGACCGAGATACCGTCCTTGCCCGGCCGGACGGACTTGTTGTACCACTGCGGCACGCCGGCGGGCGGGTTGATCTCGCCGGCGCTGTTGACCCCGAGCGAGACGAGCTTCTTGTCCAGGCCGATCGACGGCGCGACCAGACGGACCGGGTCGCCCTTGGCGCGCGACGAGGCCGGCGCGCTGGCCCCGCCGGCCTCCTTGGTGGACCCGTTGAGGCCGACGCCCTGGCTGTCGGGGTGCGCCGTCGTGGCCGACGACGTCGGGGTCCCACCACCGGTCCCACCACCGGACGGCTCGGCGGACGTCTTCTCGTCGCCGCCGCACCCGGACAGCGTGGCGAGGACGATCCCGGCGCCGACGACGGCGGCGCGGACGCGCAACGACCTGGTGGTGCTCATCTCGGTGTGAAGCCTCTCGATCGCGGACTGCTCTGACGCCGACCGGCCCGGTGCCGGCCGCGTTCTCCCCCGGGAGCCGCGAGGACAGCGTACGTCGCCGGACCTGCGCCGAGGACCTCGTCCGGGCAACTACGTGAGCCGCTGCAGCAGCAGCTCGCGCGCCTTCCCCGCGTCGGCCTGGCCCTTCATCGCCTTCATCACCTGACCGATCAGCGCACCGACCGCCTGCACCTTGCCGTCGCGCACCTTCTGCGCGACATCGGGGTTGGCGGCGATGACCTGGTCGACCGCGGCCTCCAGGGCGCCGTCGTCCTGCACGAGCTCCAGACCGCGGGCGTCCGCGACCGCGGTGGGCGAGCCCTCACCGGCGATGACGCCGTCGAGGACCTGCCGGGCCATCGAGTCGTTGAGCCGTCCGGACCCGACCAGGCCGTCCAGCTCCGCGACGTACGCGGGCGTGACGTTGAAGTCCGAGACGGACTTCCCCTCGGCGTTGGCGCGGCGGGCCAGCTCTCCGGTCCACCACTTGCGGGCGGCCGCCGGAGAGGCTCCCGCAGCCACGGTCTCCTCGATGATGCCGACGGCGCCGGCGTTCATCACGTCGCGCATCTCCAGGTCGCTGTAGCCCCAGGCGGCCTGCAGCCGCTTGCGCCGCTCGGCGGGCGGCTCGGGCAGCGTGCCCCGCAGCCGCTCCACGAGCTCGTGGGCCGGCGCCACGGGCACCAGGTCCGGCTCGGGGAAGTAGCGGTAGTCGTCCGCGTCCGACTTCGGCCGCCCGGACGTCGTCGCGCCGGTGTCCTCGTGCCAGTGGCGGGTCTCCTGCAGGATCGACCCGCCGCCGTTCAGGACCGCGGCGTGCCGGCAGATCTCGTACCGCACCGCGCGCTCGACGGAGCGCAGCGAGTTGACATTCTTGGTCTCGGTACGGGTGCCGAGCTTCTCGGCGCCCCGGGGCTTGAGCGAGACGTTGGCGTCGCAGCGCATCGAGCCCTGCTCCATCTTGACGTCGCTCACGTCCAGCGCCTTGAGCAGGTCGCGCAGCGCCGAGACGTACGCCCGCGCCACCTCGGGCGCGCGCTCTCCGGCGCCGAGGATCGGCTTGGTGACGATCTCGATCAGCGGGATCCCGGCCCGGTTGTAGTCGACGAGCGAGTACTCCGCGCCGTGGATGCGGCCGGTGGAGCCACCGACGTGCAGCGACTTGCCGGTGTCCTCCTCCATGTGCGCCCGCTCGATCTCCACGCGGAAGGTCGAGCCGTCATCCAGGTCGACGTCGAGGTACCCCTCGAACGCGATCGGCTCGTCGTACTGCGAGGTCTGGAAGTTCTTCGGCATGTCCGGGTAGAAGTAGTTCTTCCGGGCGAACCGGCACCACTGCGCGATCTGGCAGTTGAGCGCCAGCCCGATCCGGACGGCCGACTCCACGGCCGTCGCGTTGACGACCGGCAGCGCACCCGGCAGACCGAGGCACACCGGGCAGGTCTGGGTGTTCGGGTCCGCGCCGAAGGTCGTCGAGCAGCCGCAGAACATCTTGGTCGCGGTGCCGAGCTCGACGTGGACCTCCAGGCCCATCACCGGGTCGTACGTCGCGAGCGCCTCGTCGTAGGGCAGCACCGCGTCGGCGGTCGTGACGCTCATCGGACGGTCTCCTTCGCGGTCAGCTCCGGGGCCTTCGCCAGCACGGGGCCGCCCCACTTCTCCAGCAGCGCGGCCTCCAGGGCCGCACCGACGCCGTACATCAGGTGGTCCTGCGTCGCGGGCGCGAGGACCTGGAACCCGGTGGGCAGCCCGTCCTCGTCGGCGACGCCGCTCGGCAGGGACAGCCCAGGGACCCCGGCGAGGTTGGCCGGGATGGTCGCGATGTCGTTGAGGTACATCGCCATCGGGTCGTCGATCTTCTCCCCGAGCCGGAACGCCGTCGTCGGGGCGGTCGGCGACACCAGCACGTCGGCCTTCTCGAACGCCGCGGCGAAGTCGCGCGCGATCAGCGTGCGGACCTTCTGGGCCTGCCCGTAGTAGGCGTCGTAGTAGCCGCTGGACAGCGCGTACGTCCCGAGGATGATCCGTCGCTTGACCTCGTCGCCGAAGCCGGCGTCGCGGCTCGCGGCCATGACCTGCTCGGCGCTGGGGCTCTCGACCCCCTGCGGACCGACGCGCAGGCCGTAGCGCATCGCGTCGAACTTGGCGAGGTTGGAGGACGCCTCGCTCGGCAGGATCAGGTAGTACGCGGCCAGGCCCTGGCTGAACGTCGGGCAGGAGACCTCGACCACCTCGGCGCCACGGTCGACCAGCAGCTGCACCGACTCCTCGAACCGACGCTGCACGCCCGGCTGGAAGCCCTCGCCGGAGATCTCCTTGACGATGCCGATCCGCATGCCTGTGACGTCCGCGCGGCGGGCCGCCTCGACGACCGGCGGGACGGGCGCCTCGATGGACGTGGAGTCCATCGGGTCGTGACCGCCGATCACCTCGTGCAGCAGTGCGGCGTCCAGCACCGAGCGGGTGCACGGACCGGCCTGGTCGAGGGAGCTGGCCAGGGCGATGAGGCCGTAGCGGGAGACACCGCCGTACGTCGGCTTGGCGCCGACCGTGCCGGTGACGGCGGCGGGCTGACGGATCGAGCCGCCGGTGTCGGTGCCGATGGCCAGCGGCGCCTCGAACGCGGCGACGGCCGCCGAGGAACCACCGCCGGAGCCGCCGGGCGTGCGCTCGAGGTCCCACGGGTTGTGGCTCGGGCCGTACGCGGAGTGCTCGGTGGAGGAACCCATCGCGAACTCGTCCATGTTGGTCTTGCCGAGGATGGGCATGCCGGCCGCGCGCAGCCGGGTGACCAGCGTCGCGTCGTACGGCGGGACCCAGCCCTCGAGCATGCGGCTGCCGGCGGTCGTGGGCTGGCCCTGGGTCGCGACGACGTCCTTGACCGCGATCGGGACGCCGGTCAGCGCGCCCACGTGGTCACCGCGCGCACGGCGCTCGTCGGCCTCGCGGGCCGCGGCGAGCGCGCCCTCCGCGTCGACGTGGAGGAAGGCGTGGACGTCGCCGTCGACGGCCGCGATGCGGTCCAGGTGCGCCTGGGTGGCCTCGACGGAGCTGATCTCCTGCGCCGCGAGCCGGTCGGCGATCTCGGCAGCGGTGAGCCGGGTGATGTCAGTCATGTGTTCCTTCTGCGTCTCGGTCGGCTCGTCAGTCCTCGTCGAGGATGCGCGGCACCTCGAAGCGCTGCAGCTCCGAGGCGGGCGCGTTCGCGAGCGCCTGGTCGGCGGTGAGGCTCGGCCGGACCTCGTCCGGCCTGGTCACGTTGGTCAGCGGCAGCGGGTGCGACATCGGCGGGATGTCGTCGGCGGCGATCTCACCGACACCGGCGACGAACTCCACGATCTGGTCCAGCTGGCCGGCGAGGTGATCGAGCTCGGCGTCGGTGAGCTGGATGCGGGCGAGCATGGCGACGTGGGCGACCTCGTCACGGGAGAGCGTGGACATGCGGGGCAGTCTATTCGGCGTTGTCGACACCCGGGCGCGGCCCGTCGGAGGGACCGGCGCCACGGGCACGGCGAGCTTCGCGGGTGCCTCGGTAGGAGGTCACCTCTGGTGTTACTTTCGTGCGTAACCGAGGGTGAGGGAGAACACATGACGAACACGATGACCGAGGCGTTCGAGCGCGAGCTCGCCGACCTGGACGTCGAGGACTTCTGGGACAAGGGGTACGCGATTCTTCACGACGTGTACTCCCCGGAGGAGGTCGAGCGCATGCGCGAGGGGGTCACCGAGCAGTGCCGGATCGGCGGGGAGCTGATGACCGGACCCCTGCGGCACGTGCTCACCGACGGGCGGATGGCCCAGGTGGCACAGAAGCTCCTCGGCAGCGACACGGTGATCTACGGCGGTGACAGCTCGGCGACCATCAACGGCAAGATCCGCGCCTGGCACAAGGACAACACCGACCGGGAGGACGCCGAGGCTCCCGACTGGGACGACCAGTACACCCAGCTGCGCTTCGGGGTGTACCTCCAGGATCACACCGAGCACAGCGGCGGCCTGAACCTCAAGGTGGGCTCGCACGTGTTCTGCGACCTGACCTCGGGCGAGACGATCTACGTCAAGAACAACCCCGGTGACCTGCTGGTCTGGAGCATGCGCATGACGCACTCCGGCGCGGGCACCCTGCTGAAGGACCCGGGCGCACGGTTCCCCGAGCCGAACGAGTGGAACGCCTTCCCGGCCGACCAGGTCGCGCCCGAGCACGAGGAGCGAATGGCGATCTTCGCCCACCTCGGCGCCGACGACAAGCACGGCCGTCGCTACCTGGACTACCTCAAGACCAGGACCTACATGGTCAACGCCTGGCGTCGGCGTCCCTTCACGCCCGAGCACGTCGCCGAGCTCGACGCGATCGGCGTCACGGTGAGGGACATGCCCGCCGAGGTCAAGGACGACAAGCGGGCCGGGCTCAACGCGCAGTGGCAGCCCTACTGGTACCCGGGCTCGGCGTCCGTGACGGCCGCGGCCAAGCCTGCGCCGACCGCTCCGGCGCCCCAGGCCGCTGCCGCGCCGCCGGCACCGCGTCCCCAGCAGGCCCAGCCGCCGTTCGCCCGTCGCTACGGTCGGGCCGTGCAGCGGCGCCTCAAGGGAGTGACGCGCGGGGCCGTACGGGGCTGGCACGACGCCGCGCCGAAGGGCTCGCGCCGCTGATCGGGGTCGGCTACTCCAGCAACGCCTCGTGCACCAGCGCGGGGTCGGGGTTGGAGTAGCCGACGCCGTCGATCACGACGGTCGGCACCAGCTCGTTGCCGTCGTTGAGGTCGCGGACCGTGGCGGCGGCCTCCGGGTCCTCCCAGATGTTGCGCCACTGGGCGCGGCCGGCGTCGGGCCCGAGAGCGGCCCGCAGCGACGCGCAGAACCCGCAGCCGGGCCGCCAGTAGATGGTGACGTCGTGGGCGCTCACAGCCTGACCCCGGACGCGTGTCGGACCAGGTCGGCCGTGAGGTCGACGTGGCCGCGGTGCTGGGCGAGCTCCTCGTAGATGTGCATCAGCACTCCTCCTTGGGTACGCGTGAACTCCGGCAGGTCGTCGCGGTCCCGGTCCTCCAGGGGTCCGGTCGGGGGCGCCGCGCCGTCGTACGCCACCAGGTCGGCGAGCAGCCGGTCCCGACCGGCCGGCACCCGGGCCACCAGCTCCGCGACCGGACCCGAGGCGACCAGCTCGGCCGCCCGGTCGCGGACGATCTCGCGGCCCGCCAGCACCTGTCCGCCCCAGAACTCCATGACACCCAGGCAGTGGGTGAGGATCGCGTAGGCGGAGTTCGCCCCCGGCAGCGCCGGCCGCACGTTGGCGAGCTCGTCGCCCAGGTCGGTGAGCGTGGCGCACATCCCGCGCAGCGCGCGGTCGACGTGGATCAGCACGTCCTCGACCAGCACGGCCCGACCCGACGTCATGCCCCGCCGTCCTCGTCCTCGGCGGCCGTCGTCGCGTCCTCGGTCTCGCCGTCGCCCTCGGTCTCGCCGTCGGCCTCGGTCTCCTGCTGGAACGCCGACGGCCCCTGCGCGAGCAGGGTGCGGAAGCCCTCCTCGTCCAGGATCCGCAGCCCGAGCTCCTCGGCCTTGGTCGCCTTGCTGCCGGCGTTGGCGCCGACGACGACGAAGTCGGTCTTCTTGCTGACCGAGCCGGAGGCCTTCCCACCGCGAGCGATGATCGCCTCCTTGATCTCGTCGCGGGTGAAGTCCTCCAACGAGCCGGTCGCCACGATCGCGAGCCCTTCCAGGGTGCGCTCGATCGAGCCGTCGCGCTCGTCGGCCATCCGCACGCCCGACGCGGCCCAGCGCTGCACGATCTGCTCGTGCCAGTCGACGCCGAACCAGGCGACGACGGCCTCACCGATGACGGGCCCGACGCCCGCGGTCGCCGAGATGCGCTCGGCATCGGCCTCGCGCAGCGCCTCGATCGAGCCGAGCTCGGACGCGAGCGCGCGAGCGGCGGTCGGGCCGACGTGGCGGATGGACAGGGCGACCAGCACCCGCCACAGCGGTTGCTGCTTGGCCTGCTCCAGGTTGGCGATGAGACGAATCCCGTTGGCGGACAACGTCTTCCCGTCGACGACCGCGTCCTGCGGGTCCGTCTTCTTCGCCGCCCGGGTGTAGAGAGGCACCTTGACCAGGTCGGCGGTCGTGAGGTCGAAGAGCGTCGACTCGTCGATGATCACCCCGGAGTCGAGCAGTGCGGTGGCGCCCTCCCAGCCGAGCGCCTCGATGTCGAACGCCCCGCGACCGGCGAGGCTGAACAGCCGCTCCCGCAGCTGGGCCGGGCAGGTCCGGGAGTTCGGGCAGCGGATGTCCTTGTCGCCCTCGCGCTCGTACGCCAGCGCAGTGCCGCACGACGGGCACTCCGTCGGCATCTCGAACTCCCGCTCGGAGCCGTCCCGCAGGTCGACGACCGGCCCGACGATCTCGGGGATGACGTCGCCGGCCTTGCGCAGGACGACGGTGTCGCCGATGAGGACGCCCTTGCGGCGGACCTCGAACGCGTTGTGCAGCGTGGCGCGCTCGACGGTGGAGCCCGCCACCTTGATCGGCTCCATCACGCCGTACGGCGTGACCCGGCCGGTTCGTCCGACGTCCACCCGGATGTCCAGCAGCGGGGTGTTGACCTCCTCCGGCGGGTACTTGAACGCGATCGCCCAGCGCGGCGCCCGCGAGGTCGAGCCGAGCTGGCGCTGCACGCTCACCTCGTCGACCTTGACCACGACGCCGTCCAGCTCGTGCTCGACCGAGTGGCGCGCCTTGCCGTACTTCTCGATGTAGCGCTGGACCGCCGCGACGTCCCCGAAGACCTTGGTGTGGGAGGAGACCGGCAGCCCCCAGCCCGCCAGCAGGTCGTAGGCCTGCGACTGACGGGTGATGTCGAAGCCCTTGCGAGCACCGATGCCGTGCACCAGCATCCGCAGGTTGCGGCTCGCGGTGACGCGAGGATCCTTCTGCCGCAACGAGCCGGCGGCGGTGTTGCGCGGGTTGGCGAACGGCGGCTTGCCCTGCTCGACGAGGGAGGCGTTGAGCGCCTCGAAGTCCTCGACCGGGAAGAAGACCTCGCCGCGCACCTCCACCTGCCGCGGGACGTTCTCGCCGGTGAGCTGGTGCGGGACTCCGTCGATGGTGCGCACGTTGAGCGTGACGTCCTCGCCCGTCCGGCCGTCGCCACGGGTGGCGGCGCGCACCAGCCGGCCATTCTCGTACAGGAGGTTGACGGCGAGGCCGTCGATCTTGAGCTCGCACAGGTAGTGCACGGTCGCGCCACCCGCGTCCCGCTCGACCCGGGCCGCCCAGGCCGCGATCTCCTCGGCGCTGAACGCGTTGTCGAGGCTGAGCATCCGCTCCACGTGGTCGACGGGAGCGAACTCGGTGGAGTAGGTGCCCCCGACCTGCTGGGTCGGGCTGTCGGGCGTCCGCAGCGACGGGTGCCCGTCCTCCAGCTCCTCCAGCCGGCGCAGCAGCCGGTCGTACTCGCCGTCGCTGACGGTCGGCGCGTCCTTGATGTAGTAGGCGAACTGGTGGGCGCGGACCTGCTCGGCGACGTCCTCCCACTCGTGCCGCGCGTCGTCCGGGACCGGTAGGTCCGCGTCCGCGCTGGAGGCTGCTGACTGCTCCGTCGTGCTCACCCTCGCCATCCTGCCGTACGGCGCGGACAGTGTGCTCCCGCCGGCGCGGACCTCAGAGCCGTTCGGCGATCAGGCCGGCCGCGTCGACGGCGAGCCGCTGCACCGACGCCGCCTCCGCGGGGGTGCGCGTCCCCAACCCGCAGGCGGGAGTGACGACGACCTGCGACAGCCGAGCGGTCTCCAGCCCGACCCGGCTCCAGGCGTCCAGGAACGGCTCGACGACCTGCCGCGGGTGGGTCGCGGTCGTGTCGGTCGGGACGATGCCCGCCCACAGCGTGGTGCCTCCCTCGACCGAGGCCGCCACCGACTCCCACGTGCGCTCGGTCAGCAGCGAGGTGTCGACGGAGACCCCGACCGCGCCCACCCGGCGCAGCAGCGCGAACGGCACGTCCGGGGCGCAGCAGTGCACCGACACCGACCCGGCGAGACCGTCCACCGCCTCGGCCACGGTCCGCAGACCGGACTCGACGACGCCGGGGTCGACGGCGCGCAGCCGCCCGAAGCCGGACGCCGACCGCAGCCGTCCGGTGAGCACCGCCGGCAGCGAGGGCTCGTCCAGCTGGAGCACCGGCTCCGCGCCCGGCACCAGCCGGCGCACCCGCGTCAGCACCTCCCGGGCACCCTCGGCGAGCGACTGGACGACGTCGCGGGAGGCCCCGGCGTCGACCAGCACCCGGTCGCCGCGCGGCAGCCACAACGACGCCGCGAGGGTCCACGGACCGCACAGCTGCACCTTCATCGGTCCGGTGTAGCCGTCGTACGCCTCGGCGAGCTCGTCCAGGTCCTCCCGCAGGTACGCGCCCGCTCGCGAGACGTCTCGCCCCGGAGCGTCGGTCAGGCGCCAGCCGGGCGGCTGCAGGTCGACGGGCATCTCGGCCAGCTGCGCCGCGGTCCGCCCGACCAGGTCCGCGCCCGGACCACGGGAGGGGATCTCCGGGGCGTACGGCACGTGACCGTCGGCGAGCACGTCACGCAGCCGCCGTACGACCTCGCGGACCGGCTCCTGCGGCCAGGAGCCGACGCCGGACGCGCGGATCATGCCGTCGGCACCGGCTTGTCGCCGATGCCCCTCAGCGTGGCGGTGGTCCGGCCCGCCCTCAGCTCGACCCAGCAGGTCGCCCGACGGCTCCCCGCCGACCAGCCCTGCCGCGCCGGCGGGACGGTCACCATCCCGATGTCCGCACGGGGCTTGGTCGCGGCGCCGACGAACGCCCGGTAGAGCGGCGCGCACAGCGCCGACGTCCGCTTGTCCGCCTCGGCCTCGCCCGGATAGGGGTCGGCGGGCTGCCCGATGAACCCGCCGCCGACCGCCTCCGTCGTGTGGGGGGCCGAGCAGGACGCCGGCGAGACGTCCGGGCGGGCGGCGATCTTCTCCGCGATGCAGGCGCGCAGGTCGTACGCGCCGGTGCCCGCGAGCCGGCCCCTGGACGAGCCGGTCACCTGCGTCACACCGCCGAAACCCTCGTCGAACATGCCGATCAGGCAGATGAATCGGGTGGCAGCCTTCGGGTCCTTGGCGATCGGGTAGGTGACCGATCGGAACCTCGTGGTGTTCAGCGCCGTGGACCCGAGGTACTCGGCGCCCTTGCGCTCACACGTCGCGACCGCGGCCTCGTGACGCTTGAGCATGTCGTCCTGGTGGGCGGTGCTCGGGACGACCGCCGTCACCTCGTAGGTGTGCTCCGCGGTGCAGGCCAGGCGGGTCCACTGGGGCTCCTGGCGGGTGCACTGACCGGCCGCGAGTGCCGGGTCGGCACCCGTCGCGGTCGGCATCGTCGGACGGACCGCCGTACCGGACCCCGCGGACGCGCCCGCCGTCGGGGTCGTGGCCGCCGGTGTCGACGACCCCGACGGGGCCACCGACGGCGCCGTCGTGGGCGCGGTCACCGAGGCGTTGTCGCACCCGCTCAGGCCGATCGAGAGCGCCAGCGCACCCGCGGCGACGCACACGGGAGCCGCGGTGCGCATCACCGGTAGGACGTCAGGGGCTTCGCGCCGATCCCCGCGAGCGTCTTGGAGACCGTTCCGCTGGTCACCTCGACGAAGCAGCCGGTGACCATCTGGCCACGCGACCAGGGCCCAGGACCGCCGGAGTTCTGCGACACGACGATGTCCTTGCGGACCTTGGTGCCGAGGAACTTCTGGCCGACCGGCGTGCAGAACTTCAGCGCGTCGCTGGAGATCTTGCTCGCGCCCGGGAACGGGGAGTCGGCCTTGCCGTTCAGCTTCCCGCCGACGGCCTCTGAGACGTGCGGCTGGCTGCAGGGCACGAACTCGACGTCGTTCGACTGGCTGGCGCGTCCCTTGAGGCAGATCACGTACGGCCGGATCCCGTCGCCGGCGAGCTTGCCCTTCATCGAGCCGCTCACCTTCTCCCGCTTGTCGAGGGAGGTGTCGACGCGGTAGGTCAGGCAGACGAACCGGGAAGCGTTCTGCGGGTCGGCGACGCTCGGCAGCGGAGCGCTCTGCACCCGCGTGACCGGCCAGGCCTGGGTGCCGAGGTAGGTGGAGGTCTGCTCGTTGCAGGTGGCGGTGCCGTACGCCGACCGCTTGACCAGGTCGCCCTGGTGGGCGGTGCTGGGAACGACCGCGGTGATCTCGAAGTCGTGGGGTGCCGAGCAGTCGATGGCGGTGTAGGACGGCTTGTCGCCGAGGCACTGACCCACGGTGAAGGACTTCGCGGCCGCAGAGCTGCTGGTGGAGGGTGCGGCACTGGTGGTGCTGGGCGAGGACGACTCGGAGGTCGAGTTGCTGGAGGGGGCCGCGGACCCGGTCGGCGCGGCGCTGCTGGTAGCCGTGCTCGCCGGAGCCACCGAGACGTCGTCCCCTCCCCCGCACGCTGCCGTCATGGTCATCACACCCGCGGCCAGTACGGCCATCACTGCAGTCCGTCGCACCATCGTGCATCCCCTTCGTCACGGTCGTCCGCCGCAGCCTAGCGACGGCACGGCCGGGCGGTCGCCCGGCCCGCAGGGTTCGACGCGCGTGGTCGGCGTTCGGCTCCCCGGAACCGTGCGTCCGACCGGTCAGAGCGGGCGCGAGGTGCTGCGTCCGGTCGAGGTGATGGTCGCCGAACCGACCACGCGGGTGCCGTCGTACAGCACCACCGACTGACCCGGCGCGACGCCGCGGACGCGGTGGTCGAGACGGACCGTGACGGTCGTGCCGTCGGTGCTCGCGCGGCACGGGACCTCCTCGCCGTGGGCACGCAGCTGGGCGCCGTACGAGGCCTCACCGGTGGGCGGGTTGCCGCACCAGCGCAGGTGGTCGCCGCGGACGACATCGACGCCGAGCAGCTCCTCGGTCCCGACGACGACGGTGTTGGTGCGGGGCTGGACGTCGACGACGTACCGCTTGGCGTGGTCGGCCCGCGGGACCTTCAGGCCGAGCCCGCGCCGCTGACCGACGGTGTACGCGAACGCGCCCTCGTGCTCGCCGACCTGCTCACCGTCGGTGTCGACGATCGGGCCCGGCTGGGCCCCGAGGCGACCGGTCAGCCAGCCCTTGGTGTCACCGTCGGCGATGAAGCAGATGTCGTGGCTGTCCGGCTTCTTGGCGACCGCGAAGCCGCGGGCGGCGGCCTCCTCGCGGATCTGCGGCTTGGCGGTGTCGCCGAGCGGGAAGAAGGACCGGGCCAGCTGGTCGGCGGTGAGGACGCCGAGGACGTACGACTGGTCCTTGGCCGGGTCGACCGCCCGGTGCAGCTCGCGGCCGTCCGGCCCCTGGACGATCTGGGCGTAGTGACCGGTGGCCACCGCGTCGAACCCGAGGGCGAGCGCCTTGTCCAGCAGCGCGGCGAACTTGATCCGCTCGTTGCACCGCAGGCACGGGTTCGGGGTGCGCCCGGCCTCGTACTCGGCGACGAAGTCCTCCACCACGTCCTCGCGGAAGCGCTCGGCCATGTCCCAGACGTAGAACGGGATGCCCAGCCGGTCGGCGACGCGGCGGGCGTCGCCGGCGTCCTCGATGGTGCAGCAGCCGCGGGCGGACTCCCGCAGCGTGGCGGCGGACTGGCTGAGCGCGAGGTGCACACCGACGACCTCGTGACCGGCGTCGAGCATCCGCGCGGCGGCGACGGCGGAGTCGACGCCGCCGCTCATCGCGGCGACGACCCTCATCGCCCGCTCCCCCGCGAGGCACGATGCGCTCGCTGGGCACGCTCGACCGCGGCCGGCAGCGCCGCGAGGAACGCCTCGACGTCGGCGTCGGTGGAGGTGTGGCCGAGGGTGAGCCGCAGCGCGCCGCGCGCCTGCGCCTCGGGCACCCCCATCGCCAGCAGCACGTGGCTGGGCTGGGGTACGCCGGCCTGGCACGCCGAACCGGTCGAGCACTCCACCCCGGCCGCGTCCAGCAGGTAGAGCAGGGAGTCGCCCTCGCAGTCCGGCACCCGCAGGTGGGCGTTGCCCGGCAGACGACGCGTCACGTCGCCCACCTCGTACGGTCCGCTCACCGTGATGCCGTACCCAGCGGCGGTCGCGCCGTGCACAAGCTTGTCGCGCAGGCTGGCCAGGTGTGCCGCGTGCTCGTGCAGGTGGCCGACCGCGTGGTCGACGGCGACCGCGAGGCCGGCGATGGCCGGCGTGTCCAGGGTGCCGCTGCGGATCTGCCGCTCCTGGCCCCCGCCGTAGGTGAGCGGCTCCAGGGCGGCGTCGCGCCGGGCGACCAGGACGCCCACGCCGAGCGGTCCACCGATCTTGTGGCCGGTCAGGGCGAGCAGGTCCGCGCCGCTCTCGCCGAAGTCGACCGGGATCTGACCGACCGCCTGCACCGCGTCGGTGTGGAACGGGATGTCGTGCTCGTGGGCGATCGCGGCGATCTCGCGTACGGGCTGGACGGTGCCGACCTCGTTGTTGGCCCACATGACGCTGACCAGCGCGACGTCGTCCGGCTGCTGCTCGATGGCCGCGCGCACGGTACCCGGGTCGACGCGACCCTCGCCGTCGACCTCCAGCCAGGTGACCCGGGCGCCCTCGTGCGCGACGAGGTGCTCGACGCAGTCCAGGACGGCGTGGTGCTCCACGGCACTGACCAGCAGCCGGTTGCGGCTCGGGTCGTCCGCGCGGCGGCGGCGGTAGGTGCCCACGACGGCGAGGTTGTCCGCCTCCGTGCCCCCGGAGGTGAACACCACCTCGGACGGACGGGCGCCGAGCGCGGCGGCGATGGTCTCGCGGCTCTCCTCGACCACCCGGCGCGACGCGCGGCCGGCGGTGTGCAGCGAGCTGGCGTTGCCGAGGCCGCCCATCTGCTCGGCGACGCGTTCGACGACCGCCGGGAGGACGGCCGTGGTCGCTGCGTGGTCGAGGTAGACGGGCACCCATCGATGTTACGCGGCCGTCCGGGCGGCTCCCCCGGCCCGTTCCGGTGGTCAGAACGTGAGCCATACCTCACCTTCCGACCACCACCTCGTTCGGCTGCGGCGGCGGCTCGCCGGACCCGGGATCTGGGACGTCCACGCCGGAACGCCGGTCCCGCGCCCGAGACACGCGGACCGTTTGCGAGACTGTGCGTCGCACCATCCCCCCACCCAAGGTCTTTCGATGCTACGACGCCCTGCCCGCACGACCGCCTGCGCCGCCGCCCTGACCGGCCTGATCGTCCTCAGCGGCTGCTCCGCGTTCGACGAGAAGTCGGGCGGTGCCGCTGCGCCTTCTGACGCCTCCGACACCGCCCGACCCTCCGGCTGCGACGGTCCCGCCGCACCGGCGTACGCGGGTCGTGCGACCGGGTTCGACGAGGAGGCTCGGGTCGAGGCCGGCCAGGCCGTGGGGGCGCGGGTCAGCACGCCCGTGCTGTCCACCAAGTCCGCGGGCATCAAGGGCTGGGCCATCGCCGAGCTGCCGATCAAGGCCGAGGTCGTGACCAATGGCGTCTTCGCCGTGGGCCCGGACTCCTTCGTGCTGGTCGACCCGGCCGGGAAGCAGTGCGCACGCCCCAAGTCCAACCCGCTGACGTCGCCGCTGGGCATGACCGAGGTCGACGAGAAGCGCCCGGGCAAGGGCTCCGTCGCGTTCCTGGTCCCCCAGGGAGCGCCGCTGTCGCGCTACAAGGTGCTCTACAACGGCAAGGGCGGGAGCACCGCCGAGGCCGCGTGGTCCGCCACGGGCGCGGCGGGCGCCGAGTCGGCCGCGCGCAGCTGCAGCACCACCAAGAGCACGCTCGCCCTGGAGAAGGGCGGCCCGTCGATCGGCTTCGGTAGGACGGCAACGTTCGGCGACGCCGACACCGTCGGTCACCGGGTCACCGTCGGCGTTCCGGCGGCACGGCCGCTGCAGCCCAGCGAGCGCCACCCGAACAACGTCGACGGCGTCGCCCTGACCGTGAGGGTGGAGGCGATCGGCTCGGTCGCGTTCGTCGACCGCAACATGTTCCAGCTGATCGACGGCGCCGGGACGGTCTGTGGTTACAGCCAGCTCGGCACCGAGGGCGAGAACCTCACCAGCGACCTGGTCCAGGTCGGCAAGCCCAAGACGTACACGATGATCTTCTGGGTGCCCAAGGGCTCACACCTCAAGGGCTGGAAGGCGACGTACCGCCACGACACCAACGCCGGCACCGCCGACGCGGCCTGGTCGTAGCCCGATCGGTCAGAGCCGGTCCAGCCAGGGATGGCCGGGCCGCGTCCGGCGCAACGCCTCCGCCAGCCAGGCCCGTTGCCGGGCGTCCAGCAGCGGCAGGGTGGCATCGAAGTCCGCCTGGTCCTTGGACCGCAGCCCGGGTGCCTTGTAGAGCAGCTGGATCTGTGGCTGAAGGTACGGAATGCCGTCCTTGCGCCACAACGCCTCTCTCATCGGCATCGTCATCGATGGATCCCTGCGGTACACCCAGGTGCGAGCGTCCCCCGGAGCCAGCAGCACGTCGTACTCCCAGGGCTGGTCCCAGGAGGGACGCAACCACACCTGCCCGCACGCTTCCGGGAGGTCCTCCCCCGCCGGCGTGAGATCGAGGACCGGGCGCAGCGCGCCTCGGGTGGCTGTCCACACGTCGTACCGCCCGCGCACCAGGCGGCGGAGGCGAGGCAGATCGGTGCGCAGGATCGAGGGGTCGCAGTCCTCGTGGGCACGGCGTACGCCGGTGAATGCCTCGATCGCCCACCCGCCGGCGATCCACCACGGTCGGCCGTAGTCCGCGAACAGCGTTGCCACGTCAGCCGGCCCGCGTCCGGCCCAGGCCCCGTAGAGGCGGTGGAACTCGGCGTCTGTCAGGTCGTTCGCGGAAGCAGGCACGCCGCACAACGTACGACGCCCGCCCCGGTCGGACCCGGGGCGGGCGTCGTAGGTGGTGCGGGCGAGCGCGTCAGCTGCGCGCCTTCTGCACCGCCTCGGTGGCCTGCGGCAGGACGGTGAACAGGTCACCGACGACGCCGAAGTCGACCAGCTCGAAGATCGGCGCCTCCTCGTCCTTGTTGATCGCGATGATCGTCTTGGACGTCTGCATGCCGGCCCGGTGCTGGATCGCGCCGGAGATGCCCGCCGCGACGTACAGCTGCGGGCTGACCTGCTTGCCGGTCTGGCCGACCTGGTTGCTGTGCGGGTACCAGCCGGCGTCCACCGCGGCGCGGGAGGCGCCGACGGCTGCACCGAGGGTGTCGGCGAAGGTCTCCACCGGCGAGAAGTCACCGCCGGTGCCACGACCGCCGGAGACCACGATGGCGGCCTCGGTCAGCTCGGGGCGACCCGACTTCTGCTTCTCCTCGCGGCCGGCGATCTTCGCGCCCTTGGCGGCGTCGGAGACCTGGACGTCGACCGGGACGACGGTCGCGCCGGCCTGGGAGGCCGAGGGCGGGACGACGTTCGGCTTCACGGTGATGATCGGCGTGCCCTTGGTGACGGTCGCCTTGACCGTGTAGGACCCGGCGAACACCGACTGCGTGGTGGACACACCCGCGTCGCCGGCCTCGACCGCGACGGCGTCGGTGATCAGACCGGACTCGGTCTTGATCGCCAGGCGCGCGGCGGCCTCCTTGTTGTGGGTCGTCGACGGCAGCAGCACGGCCGCCGGGGACGCCTGCTGGACGACGGCGTGCAGCGCCTCGGCCAGCGGGGCGACGAGGTAGTTCTCCACGTCGTCGTTGTCGATGACGTAGACCTTCTCGGCGCCGAACTGCGCCAGCCGCGGACGAGCGGCCTCGACGTTGCCGCCGATGAAGACCGCGGACGGGGTGCCGAGGCTGCGCGCGATCGTCAGCAGCTCGGCGGTCGTCTTCTTGACCTGACCATCGGCGTGGTCGACCAGGACGAGTACTTCAGCCATGGGTGATAACTCCTCAGACGAACTTCTGGGCGGCCAGGAACTCAGCGAGCTTGGTGCCGCCGTCGCCCTCGTCGGTGACGATCTCGCCCTGCTCGCGCGGCGGGCGCTGGGCGAAGGACTCGACCTTGGTCCAGGCGGCGTCCAGGCCGACCTGGCCGGCGTCGACACCGAGGTCGGCGAGCGACCACGTCTCGACCGGCTTCTTCTTGGCGGCCATGATTCCCTTGAACGAGGGGTAGCGCGGCTCGTTGATCTGGTCGGTGACCGAGACCAGCGCCGGCAGCGAGGCCTCCAGGGACTCCGACACCGCGTCGCCGTCGCGACGGCCCTTGACCGTGCCGTCGGCGACCTCCAGCGTCGAGACCTGGGTGACCTGCGGCAGCCCGAGGCGCTCGGCGAGCATGGCCGGGACGACGCTCATCGTGCCGTCCGTGGAGGACAGACCGGTGAGTACCAGGTCCGGGGAGCCGATCTTCTTGACGGCCTCGGCGAGCACCAAGGAGGTGGCGACGGCGTCCGAGCCGTGGATCGCCTCGTCGCTCACGTGGACGGCCTTGTCGGCGCCCATCTGCAGCGCCTTCTTCAGCGCGTCCGCGGCCTGCTCGGGGCCGACCGTCACGACGGTGACCTCACCCTCGCCGGCCTCGACGATCTTCAGCGCCGCCTCGACGGCGTACTCGTCGAGCTCGGAGAGCAGACCGTCGACGTTGGCGCGGTCCGTGGTGTTGTCCTCGTTGAAGGTGCGGTCGCCCTGGGCGTCCGGCACGTACTTCACGCAGACGACGATGTTCATGTCGTTCGTCCTCTTCTTCTGGGTGCGTGGAATGGACTTCCGCACACGATGCTACCCGCCAGTAACAGCGGGTCGTGCGCGAGGGCAGGATCTGCCCGGGGTGGTTCAGCTCTCCTTGATCCAGATCAGCAGCATGCCGATGAGGGTCAGCGCCACGATGATCCAGGGGGCGAGCCGGTTGAGCACCAGGGCCAGCATGCCCGGCGCCTCGGTCTGCCCGGCCGGGGTCGCGAAGATGTCGGCGTGCCGCCCGAGGACGGTGTCGGCGACGGCCGCGGCCACGACGATCACCAGGCCGACCACGAAAGGCAGCACCGGAGGCATGCCGGCGATGGTGTCGACGCCCTCTCGCACCATGCCGGTGAAGCCCCACAGGGCCAGGAACAGGCCGATCAGGCCCGCGACCGCGAGCAGGATCGCCCGGATCCGGGAGACTCGCTGGTCAACACTTCCGGAGATGTCCACGGTCGCAGCGTAGGACCTCGGGTCACCGAACTGCGCAGTAGCCGTGCTGCCGCTGCGGGTGAGCGCGTCGTCGACCTTCCCGAGCGCGTCACCGACCACCTGGGCGGAGGCCCCTCTGGCCTGCAGCGCCTCGACGAACGGCTCCTGCCACTCCTTCTCCACACGCCAGGCCTTGATGGTCACGGGCTTACCTCCCGGGCAGTGGTCGCGCTCGACCAGGCTTCACGACGGGTCGGCGGCGACCCGTCGCACTCGCTCGGACTCTACCCCCGCGCGCGGGGCGGTCCAGGGAGCGCGACGCGCCGCATACGGGGCGACGTGCCGGCGTACGGCAGCGCTCGTACGTCCCGGCGTACGCCGACGGCCCGGTCCGCAAGGGACCGGGCCGCCGTGCGTGCGCGTCACTCAGCGCGCGCAGTCCTGCTGGACCTCGCCGCCGTGAGCGTGCTGGGCGCCCGCTCGGGCGTCCTGCTTCACCGGTGCCCGGTGCGCGGCTGCGGCGTGGCGGGCGGGGTCGGTCGCGTCGGAGCGTGACGCCCTGCTCGCCGCATGACCCGATCCGCGCTCGTCGGCCTTCGTCGACGTCGACGTGCGCGAGGAGCTCGAGGAGTCGCTCGCGGACGTGCCCGTCGCCGTGGACGACGAGCCACTCGAGGCGTTCGTCGCGGTCGAGGCGTTCGTCGTCGTGGACGACGAGCCCGTCGAACCGGTCGAGGCGTTCGTCGCCGTGGACGAGCCGGACGCCTTCGACCAGCACGAGCTGGACGCCGCCCAGGGCGAGGTGCCCTGAGCCTGGTACAGCTCCAGTGCCGCCGCGTCCTGGACCGACGCGGGTGCCGAGGCGGCCGTGGCGTAGCCCTGCGACGCGTTCAGCGACTGCCAGGTCGAGGTGAGGAACTGGTAGGCGCCGGACGCCGAGGACGACGGGTTCTGCGCGGTGTAGTCGCCACCGCTCTCGCACTGCTTGATCGCCTCCAGCACCGGCACGCCCGTGTCGGCGTGGGCGGAGCTCGCCACGGCGGCTCCGCCACCGACGAGGACCGTCGCAGTGCCGATCGTCGCGATCGTGCGTCGTACGTGCTTGTTCATCTGGCCTCCTGTGATGGGGAGCGGCCATGGTGGACAGGCCCGCATGACGCTCGGATGTGTCGACCATGTCCGTACGAACATCCGGCTCACGGCTGCACGACAGCGCCGGCACAGACTGGTGCCGTCCCCTGGAGCGGTATGAAGGTGCTCATTGTCGATCTCGGCCGCCACACCCATCCGAACCTCACCGGCGCGCTGCGGGCCCACACGTTCGCGGTGGAGACCACCCAGTCCGTGACGCAGGCGGTCTGGCTGTGCCGAGAGACCGGGCCCGGCGTGGCGGTGGTGTGCGTGGACGACGCCGGCGGACGGGACCGCGAGGTCGCGACCCGGCTGCGGGACGCGGGCGCCTGGACGCCGGTGCTGGTCGTCGCCCACCACGCCTCGGCCGCGGGGGTGGTCTCGGCGCTGGAGGCCGGTGCGGACGACGTCGTCGCCCGGCCGGTGCGCCTGACGGAGATCAGCGCGCGGGTGCGGGCCCTGGGGCGTCGACGCGGCGACCCGGTGCCACCGCCCCTGGTGTCGGGGCCCGTCCGGTGCGACCTCGCGTCCGGTGAGGTGACTCGCGACGGCGTCCCTGTCGAGCTCTCCCCCGGTCAGCTGGCGGTCCTGGCCGAGCTGCTGCGCCATCCGGGACGGGTGGTCACCCGGGCCGAGCTGCTCGAGGTCGCATGGGACCCGGCAGCCCAGGAGGCGGACTCCAACGTCGTGGACCAGATGATCGCGCGGGTGCGGCGCAAGCTGGGCACTCCGTACGGCGCCGAGCACCTGCAGACGGTGCGCGGCCGGGGCTACCGCTGGGTCGCGTGAGCGGGGTCGGGTGAACCGGCTCGGCTCACCCGACCCTCACGTCAGCGTCCCTGGAAGGTCGCCTTGCCCGGACCGTTCTCGGCGAACGAGCGCATCCCGGCCGCGCGGTCCTGCGTGGCGAACATGCCGGCGAACAGCTGCGACTCGATGGCCAGACCCGTCTCCAGGTCGACCTCGAGTCCGCGGTCGATGGCCTCTTTGGCCGCGCGCAGCGCGATCGCCGGCCCACCGACGTACGGCTTGACCCGCGCCAGGGCGGCGGCGTACGCCTGACCAGGCTCGCACAGCTCGTCGACGAGCCCGATCCGCAGGGCTTCCTCCGCCTCGACCATCCGGCCGGAGAAGACCAGGTCCTTGGCCTTGGCCGGGCCCACCAGCCGGGTGAGGCGCTGCGTGCCGCCGGCGCCGGGGATGACGCCGAGCAGGATCTCGGGCTGCCCCAGCTTGGCGTTGCTGGCCGCGACGCGGAAGTCGCAGGTCATCGCCAGCTCGCAGCCGGCGCCGAGGGCGTACCCCTCGATGGCCGCGACCGTCGGCTTGGGGATGCGGGCGACCTCGGTGAACTGCGCCTGCAGCACCGCGCCGCGCTTGGCCATGTCCGCATAGGACATGTCGAGCATCTCCTTGATGTCCGCCCCGGCGGCGAAGACGCGCTCGCCGCCCCAGACGACGACAGCGGCCACCGCGTCGTCGCGGCCCAGCTCACGCGCGGCGTCGCCGAGCGCGTCCTGGATCGACACGTCCAGGGGGTTCATCTTGGGCCGGTCGACCCGGATCGTGCCGATGCCCGCCTCGACCGAGGTCGAGACGTACTCGCCATACTGGCTCATGCCTGGGTGCCGCCCTGGCCCTGGTCCTCGCCCTCGGCGGGCGGCTCGGGCAGCTGGACCTGCGGGACGCCACCGTTGGCGGCGTGCGGGCCCTCGCTGGTCACGGCCTGGTGCCACATCTGCACCGACTGCAGCACCATCTGGATGGTGGTCTGGACGAGCATCTTCAGGTCGGCGTCGGGCCCGACCAGGTGCTCACCGGTGGCGACGAGGGTGCCGTTGGCGATGCCGGTCTTGATGATGTTGAGGCTCAGCGTGACGTCGTTCGCCGCGAGGAGCTGCTTCTCCAGGTCCTGCGGGAGGTCCTCGGAGATCTGCCACTGACCGAAGACGCGCATGATCGGGACCTCGCCCTCCATGCAGCGGACGAACAGCTGCTGGCCCTGGACCTTGAAGCTGACGTCGCCGTCGGCGTCCAGGTCGGGGCGGAAGCCCTCGTCCTGCAGGACATCGAGGACGCGCCCGCGCAGCGGCGACTCGTCGGCCGGCGGCGGGAAGTTGGGCAGGGACGTGGGATCAGTCATGCGCCCAACGTACCCGTCGGGCCGGTCCCCGACGATGCCGCTCCCGCGATCAATACCCTGGCAGCCATGTCAGGCCCGAACCCCGTCCTCGACCCGGTCCGCTCCCCCAACATCGCGCCTCCTCCGGGTGCGACGGTGACGGCCACGGGGGTCGAGTTCGCGGTCTACGCCGGCCACGCCGACGCCGTCCACCTGTGTCTCTTCGACGAGGCCGGCACCGAGCGCTCGGTCCCCATGGCACGGCACTCCGACGGGACCTGGTCCACCCACGTCGAGGGCGTACGCGCGGGGCAGCGGTACGGCTACCGCGCGGACGGCCCGTGGTCACCGCGTGAGGGCCTGCGGCACAACCCGGCCAAGCTGCTGGTCGACCCGTACGCCCGTGCGATCGAGGGTGACCTGACCTGGACCCCCGAGATCTTCGGACACGTGGTGGACGAGTCCCTGCTCGGTGACGGCACGACGAGGGACGACCGGGACAGCGCCGCCTCGGTCCCTCGCAGCGTCGTGCTCACCGACGGGTTCGACTGGGCCGGCGACCGGCCTCCTCACGTGCCGTGGCAGGACACCGTCGTCTACGAGACGCACGTCGTCGGCCTCACCCGGCGGCTGGACGGCGTACCCGAGCACCTGCGGGGGACGTACGCCGGCGTCGCCCACCCGGTGACCATCGAGCACCTGCGGCGCATCGGCGTCACCTCGGTCGAGCTGCTGCCCGTGCACTCCTTCGTCTCCGAGCTGCACCTGGCGGAGTCCGGCCTGACCAACTACTGGGGCTACAACACGCTCGGCTACTTCGCCCCGCACGCCGCGTACGCCAGCGCGAACGACCCGCAGGGCGTCCTGGACGAGTTCAAGGGCATGGTCAAGCTGCTGCACGCGGCCGGCATCGAGGTGCTGCTCGACGTCGTCTACAACCACACCTGCGAGGACGGCTCCTACAGCGGACCGACGCTGTCCTTGCGCGGGCTGGACAACCGCGTCTACTACCGCCTCGACGACGACGGCCGCGACCAGGACGTCACCGGCTGCGGCAACACGGTCGACCTGACGCACCCGGTGCCGATGCGGCTCGTGCTGGACTCCCTGCGCTACTGGGTGCAGGAGATGCACGTCGACGGGTTCCGGTTCGACCTCGCGGTCGCCCTGGGCCGGGGTAAGGACGGCGAGTTCCACCCGGACCACCCGTTCCTGATGGCCCTGCGCACCGACCCGGTGCTGGCCGGCGTCAAGCTCATCGCCGAGCCGTGGGACGTCGGTCACGACGGCTGGCGGACCGGTCAGCTCCCGCCGCCGTTCTCGGAGTGGAACGACCGCTTCCGCGACACCGCGCGGACGTTCTGGCTGCCCGATCTGGCCCTCGACGAGGCCGGCCGCGCGGGCTCCGGGGTTCACGACCTCGCGACCCGCCTCGCGGGGTCCGGCGACCTGTTCGGCCGCGGCCACCGCAGTCCCCTCGCGTCGATCAATGTCGTCACCGCTCACGACGGGTTCAGCCTCGCCGACCTCACGGCGTACGACCGCAAGCACAACGAGGCCAACGGCGAGGGCAACCGCGACGGCAGCGACAACAACCGGTCGTGGAACCACGGCGTCGAGGGGTACGACGACGTCCCGGCCGAGGTCGCCGCCGTCCGCCGGCGCTCGATGCGCAACCTGCTCGCGACCCTCCTGGTCTCCTCCGGCGTACCCATGCTGCGCGGCGGCGACGAGATCGGGCTGAGCCAGGACGGCAACAACAACGCCTACTGCCAGGACAACGAGATCGCCTGGTACGACTGGAACCTCGAGGACTGGCAGGGCGACCTGCTGGAGACCACGGCCTTCCTCAGCCGGCTGCGGGGTGAGCACGTGGTGCTGCGGCAGCGGCAGTTCTTCCCAGGCGACCCGATCGACGGTGACGAGCTGGCCGCGCTGCACTGGCACGGCCCCGACGGCGGCGTCCTCACGCCAGAGCAGTGGGAGGACGGCTCGACCCGAACTCTGGCCGTGGTCTTCGACGGTGCTGACGTTGGTGACTCACGCCTCCTGATGGTGCTGCACGGTGCATCGGAGGACGCCCGGCTCACGTTGCCACGGCAGGCGGACGTCGCCGGTTGGAACCTGTTGTGGGACAGCAGGTTCGAGCGACCGGAGCAGGTGCCGCAGGAGACCGTTCCTACCGGCGGGACATATGACGCACGGGCCGCCTCGTTCGCCATCTTCGAGGGCCGCCCGTAGCCAGTACCTGGCTCCCGCTGCTTGAGCCGGCGGAGCGCCACCCACCGCTGGTTGAGCCAGCGAAGCGCCACCCACCGCTGGTTGAGCCGGCGGAGCGCCACCCACCGCTGGTTGAGCCGGCGGAGCCCAGCGGAGCCGAGTCGAAACCCGGTGACCATGCACGGTCGGTCTCCCTGCGCGTCACCAGGTTTCGACTCGGACTCGCCTAGCGGCTCGTCCGGCTCAACCGGCGAAGGGACGCGGCTCAACCGGCGGTTGAGACGACCCCTTCGGACATTGCTGTGCACTGCCCCACCCACCCCGCTGGTTGAGCCGGCGGAGCGCAGCGGAGCCGAGTCGAAACCCGGTGACCGCGCACGGTCGGTCTCCCTGTACGTCACCAGGTTTCGACTCGGGCTCGCCTAGCGGCTCGTCCGGCTCAACCGGCGAAGGGGCGCGGCTCGCCCGGCTCAACCGGCG
>NZ_JAROAV010000034.1 GCF_029439465.1 Luteipulveratus flavus
CACTTCGTTCGCCCTACTCGACCGGCGAACTCCGCTGGTTGAGCCGGGCCGGAGCGCTAGCGGTGGCCCGTGTCGAAACCCGGTGAGTCGTAGGGAGGCTCAGCGTCCGCGGCTGCGGTGGTTTCGACACGGGCTCGCCTAGCGGCTCGCCCGGCTCAACCGGCGGGTGGGCTCAGGCGTCGGGGTAGCCCTGGGGGTTCTGGGACTGCCAGCGCCAGGTGTCGGCGCACATGTCGTCGATGGACCGCGTCGCCTTCCAACCCATCTCCGACTCTGCGCGGGAGGAGTCCGCCCAGTAGGCGGGGAGGTCTCCCGGACGGCGGCCGACGATCTCGTACGGCAGGTCGTGGCCGATCGCCCGCTCGAACGCGTGCACCAGCTGCAGGACGGACGTCCCGTGACCGGTGCCGAGGTTGAACGCCCGGACCGGGTCCGACATCGTCTCCAGGTGCTCCACCGCGGCGACGTGGCCCTCCGCGAGGTCGAGCACGTGGATGTAGTCGCGCTCGCACGTACCGTCGGCGGTCGGGTAGTCGCCGCCGAAGATGCTCAGCCTGTCCCGACGACCGACCGCCACCTGGGCGATGAACGGCATCAGGTTGTTCGGGGTGCCCTGCGGGTCCTCGCCGATCTCGCCGGAGGGATGCGCGCCGACCGGGTTGAAGTAGCGGAGCAAGCCCACCTTCAGCCCCTCGGTCGCGGCGGCGACATCGGTCAGCACCCGCTCCTGCATGACCTTCGTCCAGCCGTACGGCGAGGAGGACGCGAGCGCCTCGTACGTCTCCTGGTACGGCACGGGCGCGCTGTCGCCGTACACCGTCGCCGAGGAGGAGAAGACGAGGCGGTGGACGCCGTGCCGGGCCATCGCGCGAGCGAGGGAGAACGTCGAGCCGAGGTTGTTGGCGTAGTAGTCCAGCGGCTTGGCGACGCTCTCGCCCACGGCCTTGAACCCGGCGAAGTGGATGACCGCGTCGATCTGCTCGTGCGCGAAGAGGTGCTCGGTCTTGTCGACGTCCGTCAGGTCGAAGGAGTGCAGCGGGATCGACTGCCCCGACAGCGACTCCAGCCGCGCGAGCACCGTCGGCTTGCTGTTGGCGAAGTCGTCGACGACGAGCACGTCGTGCCCCGCGTCGATCAGGGACAGGACCGTGTGGGAGCCGATGTAGCCGGCTCCGCCGGAGACGAGGACGCGCATGATCCCCACCCTAGGTGAGCCGTGCCGACGGGTCCTCCGGCTGCGGGAAGCCGAATCGTGATACCAGATTCAGCGACACCGTTCGGACTTGGGGCCTGTCGATGTCATCCTTTGTCTCGTGCAATGGACACAGGAGCACATCGCCCGCGTGGAGGGCGCTCAGTTCGCCGAGCGGCGAGGCGGCTACCACGTGCTCGACGTCGACACCTACCTCGACCACGTCGCCGCCTGCATGCGCGCGGGCCAGCAGATCCCCGACCCGACGACGCTCGTCTTCCCGACCAGCCCGTTCCGTCCTGGGTACGACCACGGCAAGGTGGACGCCCTGCTCTTCGTCCTCAAGGAGTGGCGCGACGGCTACACCGGTCGCGAGCCGGTGGAGCGGGAGCGGCCCGAGGACTCCGCGCCGGAGTACCCCTGGTCGCAGGAGCAGCAGGACTGGGTACGGGAGGCCGCGTTCCCGCGTGCTCGCGGCAGCCGGACCGGCTACCTGGAGACCGACGTCGACGACTTCCTCGACGAGGTCCTGGTCGCGATGGGTCACGGGCAGGAGCTGCCGGACGTCCAGAGCGCCCGTTTCGGGCGGTCGACGCGGTTCCGTGCGGGGTACGACGCGGAGGCCGTCGACCTGTTCCTGGACCAGCTGGAGGGGGCGCGCCCCGGCGGCACGCCCGCGACGCAGGACGTCACCGCTCGGCGGATCGCTGCGTCCCGAGCGCCGCGCGACATCGACCGCCAGGCCGAGTAGTCCGCGCCCCGCTGGTTGAGCCGGCGAGCCGCGCCCACCGCTGGTTGAGCCGGCGAGCCGCGCCCACCGCTGGTTGAGCCGGCGAGCCGCTGGGCGAGCCGAGTCGAAACCTGGTGCCGTACGGGGAGGGTCTCCCTCGCGGTCACCGGGTTTCGACTCGGCCCTCCGCTAGCGCTCCGGGCCGGCTCAACC
>NZ_JAROAV010000035.1 GCF_029439465.1 Luteipulveratus flavus
ACCCCCAGCGGAGCGCCGACCTTCGCCGACACCTCCGCCACCGACGGCGTCGCCTCGCACACGGCGACGATGCGCGAGGTGAGGTCGTCCTCGGACCAGGTCTGCTGCCACACCGAGGCGTCCAGCTGGAGGGTGGCCTCCACCGGCAGGTCGACGGTCGAGCGGGTGCGCCCGGACGTCAGCGCGTACGGCCGGACGAAGCCGACCGAGGGGGTGTGCTCCTCGGAATCCCTGCGGCCATGGCCCTCGTCACGGGTCGCCATGGGTCACCGTCACAGCACCTGAGGCCCTCGGGCCTCGGCCTGGATCATGCGGCCCACGCGCTCGACGAGGACCGCCATCTCGTACCCGACCTGACCGATGTCGGCGGACTCGACGGTGAGGACCGCGAGGTGGGAGCCGTCCCCGATGCTCATCAGCAGCAGGTAGCCGCGCTGCATCTCGACGATCGACTGCAGCACCGTGCCGCCGTCGAAGAGGCGGGCCGCGCCGGTGGCGAGGCTCGCGAGGCCCGAGGACACCGCGGCCATCTGCTCGGCGCGGTCGGCGGGGAGCCGGGCGCTGCCGGCCATGAGGAGGCCGTCGGCCGACACCAGCACCGCGTGGGCGGCGCCGGGAACGTCGTCGACGAACTTGGACACCAACCAGTCGAGGTTGCGCTGATCGGTGGCACCGGTGTAGTTGGTCATGCTCGGCCTGTCTCCTCAGGGGAACCGGATTGGTCGTCGCCAAGAGTGCCACCACCGAGGGTTCCGCGTCCGCGTTGTACGCCGGCCAGGTGACGGCTGAGCCGATCCCGGATGGCAGCGGGGTCACGGTCGGACGAGGACCTCGTGGGCTCGGCGACTGCGCCGGGCACGAGGAACTGGCCCGGTCGGCGCTTCGGGAGACCGGATTCGGTGGTGTGCGTCACGGGACCAATATCGCTGGCTCGGTCGGCTGCCTCCCATCCGGCCTCGACTGCACTGGAGGACCAGGGCAGTCCGGGTGACGTGTCGTCGGTCAGCCACTGCGACTGCATGCTGCCGAAGATCGGGGTGTCCGCGGGCGAGGACTCGGTGGAGTCGTCCGCGCCGGGGAGGTCGTCGAACGGGGACGACTCGTAGGAGCTGTCGCTGCTCGGGAGGTCCTCGTACGTCGACGAGCCGTACGAGCTGTCGCTGCTGGGCGAGTCGTAGGTCGACGAGCGGTAGGTGCTCTCGCTGCTCGGCAGGTCGTCGTAGGTGGACGACCGGTAGCTGCTGTCGCTGCTGGGGAAGTCCTCGTACGTCGACGAGCGGTAGGAGCTGTCGCTGCTCGGCAGGTCGTCGTACGTGGACGACTGGTACGAGCCGTCGCTGCCCGGGAGGTCGTCCCACGTCGAGGTCTCGCGCGGGTGGTCGAGGAACTCGCTGCGTGCCGAGAAGAACGAGGAGGTGTTCGAGGGGGACACCCGGAACTCGGAGGTGCTGTCGGGCTCGGGCAGCAGCGGCTCGGTCGACAGCGGAGTCCAGACCTCGTCGTTGCCGAAGGTGTCCTCCGACGGGGTCCAGGTGGGTGTCCACTCGCCGCTGTCGTCCGTGGGCTCGGAGCTGATCGGGCTGAGCAGCTCGCTGAACGAGGACGCGCCGCCCGCGGACGAGAGCAGGTCCTCGTAGGAGGTGCTGCCGGCGCTGTCCGAGCGCAGGTCGTCGTAGGAGCCGGAGGGCCGGAAGTCCTCGTAGGCGCTGCCGGCGCCGTAGGAGTCGGAGCCGTGCGAGCCGTTCCGGCTGCCGTTGCCGTTGCTGCCCGTGCTCTCGGGCGAGCGCGGGAGGAACGCGGCCGTGTCGTCGTACGCGGTGTCGTGGCCACCCGAGGAGGCGCCGTCGCCGTTGCCCAGGTGGGGCCCGGCGACGGGTCGCAGCATCTCCAGCGAGCCCATCTGCCCGGCGCCGGTGGCACCCGGGCGCCGCTTGGGCAGGCCCGAGCGCAGCGAGGTCAGGGTGGCGTCGCTGTCGTCGGGGCCGGCCCCCTGGCCGAAGCCGGAGTCGGCGCGGGCGAAGGGGTCGGACCGGGAGCCGGCGTCGGCACGGGTGCCGACGTCAGCGCGGGAACCGGAGTCGGCACGAGCGCCGGAGTCGGTACGGGTGTCGGCCGCGGGTGCCACCGACGACATCGGGGTCGCGCCTCGACGGGGTGCCTCGGACGGGGCGGACCGTGCGGTCGCCGGGGCGAGGCTGAGGAGGGTGGCGTCCTCGTCGTCGTCCGGGCGGCCGACGTCGGCGCGCCCGTTCCGACGCATGCCGACCTGGACCGGCCCGGTGACCTCGCGGCGCTCACGCTGGACGAGCATCCCGCTGGGCAGCACGACCGAGGCGATGATGCCGTTGTCCTTGCCGCGCCGCAGGTCGACCGTCACGTCGTGCGCGTCCGCGAGGCGGCTGACCACGAACAGGCCCATGTGCCGGGCGGTGTCGGGGGTGACGTCGGCGCCCGACTCCAGCGAGTAGTTGATGTCGTCCAGCTCGTCCGGCGCGATGCCGAGGCCCTCGTCCTCGATCTCGATCAGGACGCCGCCCTCGCCGGCACGCGAGCCGCGCAGCACGACCTCGGTGTGCGGGGGCGAGTACGCGAGCGCGTTGTCGATGATCTCGGCGAACAGGTGGACCATGTCCGACGCGGCGTTGGAACGGATCATGTGCTCGGGGATCGCGTCCAGCCGCACCCGCTGGTAGTCCTGGACCTCCGAGAGTGCCGCGCGCAGCGTGTCGGAGACCGGCAGGTCCGAGGGCGAGCTGTTGCGGGAGGTCGCGCCGGCGAGGACGAGCAGGCTGTCACCGTTGCGCCGCATCCGCGTCGCGAGGTGGTCCAGCTTGAACAGGCTCTCCAGACGCTGCGGGTCGTCCTCGTCGCGCTCCAGCGACTCGATCAGGCCGAGCTGCTGGTTGACCAGCGACGTGCTGCGCCGGGAGAGCGTCTCGAACATGTTGCCGACCTGGGTCCGCAGCCGGGCCTGCTCGGTGGCCAGTCGCAGGGCCTGCCGGTGCATGTCGTCGACGGCGCGGGCCAGCTGCCCCATCTCCTCGTGCGTGTGCACGGGGATCGACCGGATCGTGGACGGCGCCTCCTGGCCGTTCTTGATGCGCTCGATGGCGTCGGGCAGCCGCTCGTTGGCGACCTCCAGCGCACCGCGGCGCACCCGGCGGATCGGGTCGAGCAGCATGCGCGCCACGACCAGCGCGAGGGCGAGCGCGGCGAGCAGGGCGGCGATCGTGACGACGGAGTCACGGATGGCGTCGTTGCGCGAGTTGGTCGCGCCGTCGCTCAGCGTCCGGTCGGCCCGGGTCAGCAGGTTGTTCTGCAGCGCGGCGTAGCTGTTCCGGGAGGAGTCGGCGCCCATCAGGCTCGTGTCGCCGGTGGGGTTGGCGGACGCGGTGAGGCGGGAGCCGGCGTTGTCGGCCAGGCGCGCCACGTAGGAGTTGGACGAGCCGAACGCGTCGCTGAGGTTGCGGACGGCGCCGACCTCGCGGCCGATCGCGCCGGACAGGCTGGCCCTGGCGCTCGGGGTGAGGTTCGCGCCGCCGCGGGAGGCGACCAGGATGCGCTGGTCGGCGAGGGCGTACCGGGCGGTGGCAATGTCGGTGATGCTGTCCAGCGCGGTGTCCGGCCGGGTGCGGCTGATGCTGGAGGACAGCGAGATGACACCGTTGGTGATGGTGGCGATCTGGCCGGAGACGGTCACCGGGTCCTGGCCGGGCTGCGCGTTGCGCAGCGTGATGCCGGACGCGATCGCCTGGTTCAGCTGGGCGGTCTGGTCGTCGCTGAGGTGGTGCTGGTCCATCGCGTTGATCAGCGCGGACTGGGCGTTGTCGTACGCCTGCTGGGCCGGCTTCAGCTTGCCCTTGTCGTTGGGGTAGGCAACCGCCTCGGCCACGTCCTCGTTCGCGGCCATGTACTCCAGCGCCGGCCGCAGGACCGCAGCCTGGTCGACCGCCTTGGAGTAGCTGCGATAGGTGTCGAGGGAGTCGTTGATGCGCAGGCCGGCGAAGGTCGCCGCGAGGAGGACCGGGATGGCGAGGACGGCCGCGAGCTTGCGCCGCAGCGGCCACTCGGCGAACGCGAAACGGGCATGCCTGCGCGTCGGTTCCTCTCGCTGGACACGAGATTGCCGTTCACTCACGCTTCGTCTTCCCTTCGTGGCGTCGGGCGGGTTGCTGGCTGGCTCGCCGACGTGAGAGGGTCACCGGTCGGGTGAATCTCGCCTGACAAGGTAAGCGTTGGCCAGAGGTTTGGCCAAACCCCGCCCAAGGACCACGTCAAGCACTGCTGTCGGCGTTTCGCTCCGTCGCGAGCCAGCGCCCATCGTCTCGCGTCCGGGCGCGGCAGGGGCTGGTTTGCGCAAAGTGCCGTGGCCGGAATTCCCACAGGGACCCCGTTCGGTGCTACAAGCGAATCGACTCCATAGGTTGTCGAAGGGGAGTACGTTGCTCGGGCCCACTCCCGTACCTGGAGGCGCCCGATGACCGTCCGTCCCACCCGCCGTCCGCTGCGTGCCCTCGCCGCAGCCGCGGTCGCCGTACCCCTCGCGCTCGCCGGACCGGCGTACGCCGACGCCCGGCCGAGCCACCACACCCCGCCCGGTGCCGGCGCGATGAACCGCGTGCAGTCCGTCGCCGACCGGGCCCTGCAGCCGCGTACCCGCTTCACGATGGCGGCGGACGGCTCGAGCGGCTCGCGCCCCGACGGCGCCGGCATCCCGAACATCGACTCGGTGAAGTCGACCGTCCGCACGTACTACCGCGCGGACGCGACCGGCGTCGCGGACAAGGCGTCCTCCCCGTACATCACGGAGATGTCCGGCATCCTCGACCGGCAGGAGGCGGCGCTGAACCGCCTGTACGACCGCAGCGTGCGCAGTGGCAAGAAGCCCGCGATCGTCCTCGACGCCGACGACACCACGCTGTGGACGTACGACATGGAGGACCACGACATGCACTTCACCTTCGATCCTGTGCTGCAGGACCGGTGGGTGCAGGACCAGCGGTTCCCCGCGACGCCGGGCATGGTGTCGTTCGTGGCGGCGGCGCAGCAGCGCGGCTTCACTGTCTTCGGGCTGACCGGGCGCAACGACGACCAGAAGGCCGCGACGCTCGGCAACCTCGCCAAGGTCGGCTACTCCGGCTTCACCTCCGACCGGTTCTTCACCAAGTGGACCGGCAAGGGCTCCAGCCAGCAGCCGTCGTACATCACCTGTGCGGCCGCGAAGTGCACGACGGTCGAGTACAAGGCCGGCACCCGCAAGCACATCGAGTCCCTCGGGTACGACATCGCGCTCAACGTCGGCGACCAGTGGTCGGACCTGCAGGGCGGGTACGCCGACCACACGCTCAAGCTGCCCAACCCGACGTACTACCTGCCGTCGCCGAACCTGCCCGGCGTCGACGAGCCTCGGCTCACCCCGCGCACCCGCTTCGTCATGAAGCCGGACGGCTCCAGCGGGCTCACCGCCGGCGGCGAGGGCATCCCGAACGTCGACTCGGTGAAGTCCACCATCCGGACGTACTACAACGCCGACGCGACGGGCATCGCGAGCAGGACCGCCTCGCCGTACATCACCGAGCTGGCGCGGACCACGGGTCGTATCTCGCCCGCGCTCGACGCCGCGTGCGCGGTGGGCAAGCGCGCCGGTGTGAAGCCCGCCGTCGTCCTCGACGCCGACGACACCACGTTGTGGACGTACGACATGGAGGACCACGACATGCACTTCACGTTCGATCCTGCGCTGCAGAACGTGTGGGTGCAGGAGCAGCGGTTCCCGGCGACGCCGGGCATGGTGGCGCTGGTGAACGGCGCCGAGCGGGCCGGGTGCACGGTCATCGGGCTGACCGGCCGCAACGACGACCAGAAGGCCGCGACGCTCGGCAATCTCGCCCAGGTCGGCTACACCGGGTTCGCCGCGGATCGCTACTACACGAAGTGGACCGGCAAGGGCGCCAGCCAGCAGCCGGCGTACATCACCTGCGCGGCCGCGAAGTGCACCACGATCGAGTACAAGTCGCAGACCCGCGCGCACGTGGAGTCGCCCGCCGGCGGCGGCTACACCGTCGTCGCGAATCTGGGGGACCAGTTCAGCGACCTGATCGGCGGCCACGCGCTGGCCCCGGTCAAGCTGCCCAACCCGACGTACTACCTGCCGTAGTCACGGGAGAACGACGAAGGGCCGGGTGCGTGGTGCACCCGGCCCTTCGTCGTCGCGGCGTGGGGCTCAGCCCTCGGTGCCGTCCTGCCTGTCCTGCTGCTCCGCGATCGCCCGGTGGACCTGGTCCATGTCGACGTCGCGGACCTGCTGGATGAGGTCGCTGAGCATCGGCGCGGGCATCGCGCCCGCCTGGCCGTGCAGCAGCACGCCGTCCCGGAACGCCATCACCGTCGGGATCGAGGTGATGTTCAGGGCTCCGGCGAGCTCCTGCTGCGCCTCGGTGTCGACCTTCCCGAACACGATGTCGTCGTTCTGCTCGGAGGCCTGCTCGTAGACCGGCGCGAACTGCTTGCACGGCCCGCACCAGTCGGCCCAGAAGTCGACCAGGACGATGCCGCCGTCCTCGATGGTCTTCTGGAAGTTCTCTGCTGTCAGGGTCTGCGTGGCCAAGGCTGGCTCCTCGATCGGTGGTGGGTCCTCCTTTTCAACGCCTCGTGGCCGAGAAGATTCCGCCGACCGGCGCGCGGACCCTGGCACACTCCGGGCCATGGAGCGGGTTCTCGGCATTGGCGGATACTTCCTCAGGACGTCCGACCCGGCGGCGCTGACCGCCTGGTACCGGGACTGCCTGGGCCTCGACATCGACGAGCACGGCCTGTGGCAGCAGGAGGCCGGGCCGACCGTGATGGCGATGTTCGAGGCGGACACCGACTACTTCGGGTCGCCCGCGCAGCAGTCGATGCTCAGCTTCCGGGTCCGCGACCTCGACGCGATGCTCGACCAGCTGCGCTCCCAGAACGCCGACCTGGCGCCGGAGACGCAGGACATGGAGGGCGTCGGACGGTTCGGCTGGGTCGCCGATCCCGCAGGCAACCGGATCGAGCTGTGGCAGCCGGCCTGAGCCGGCTCACCCGCCGGCCTCGGTCACGACGACCGCGACGCCGATCCGACCATGGACCTCGAGCGCAGCGAACGCGCCCGCCAGCTTGGCCTGCGCACTGGCCAGCTGGGTCTTCACCGTCGCCTCGCTGACGTACAGCCCACGTGCGATGTCGGCGTTGGAGAGCCCCCGCGCAACCGCCCTGGCCACCTCCAGCTCGCGAGGGCTGAGCATGCGCAGGGCGTCGCGCGCCTCCTGCTGCCGTGACCGGCGACCGGTGCGTACGTGGGTGAGCAGCTGGTGCGCGCTCTTGCCGGACAGGGCGCCGTCACCGGATGCGACCGACCGGACGGCCTCGATGATCTGCTGGGGCGAGGAGGTCTTGAGCAGGAACCCGGCCGCGCCCGCGTGGACCGAGCGCAGCATCACGTCGTCGTGGTCGAACGTCGTCAGCATCAGCACCTTCGGCGGTGCGGGCAGCCGGCTCAGGGCGGCCGCGGTGGTGATGCCGTCCTGGCGGGTCATCCGGACGTCCAGCAGCACCACGTGGGGAGCGTGCCGGTGCACCGCGTCGACGACCTGGTCGCCGTCGTGCACGGTGCCGACCACCGACAGGTCGGCGGCGGTCGACAGCATGAGCTCCAGGCCCTGGCAGACCAGCGGGTCGTCGTCCACCAGCAGGACGCGGGTCGGCGGAGTCACGACACCCTCCCGTTCTGAGGCCCGTCCTGGGTTCCGTTCTGGGGTCTGTTCCGAGGCCCGGGATGCCACGGCAGCCAGACGCCGACCCGGAAGGCGTACTCCTCGTCCACCCACACCTTGGACCGTCCCCCGACCTTCCGTACGCGCTCGCTGATGCCGACGAGTCCGCTGCCCTGGGCCATCGTGGCGCCAGGGATCTCCGGTCGCCCGGAAGGGACGCGGTTGGCGGTCGAGATCTCGATGCCGGTCCGCGCAGAACCATTGAGCTGCAGCCGGATCGGCGTACTCGGCGCGTGCTTGCGGGCGTTGGTCAGCAGCTCCTGGACGATGCGGTACGCGGTGTGGCTGACGACCGGGTTCAGCGGCTCCGAGCGGTCGACGTAGACGGACGCGACGACGGGGGAGCCGGCCGCGAGGCTCTCGTCGATCAGCTGCGGGACGTCGCCGAGGTCGGGTACGCGGGAGGCGACGTCGGGCGCGCCGGGTTCGCGCAGCATCGACAGCAGCGACCGCAGGTCGTCCATCGACTGCTGGGCGCCCTCGCGCACGAGCGCTGCGCTGCGGGCGACCTTGTCGTCGCCGGCGGCGACCTCGAGGGCGCCGGCGTGCAGCGACAGCAGGGACAGCCGGTGCCCGAGCGCGTCGTGCACCTCCTGCGCGAGCCGCTCCCGCTCCGCCTGCCGGGTGTGCTCCTCCTGGAGGTGGTTCAGCTGCTGGGCCTGCACCTCGTCGCGCGCGGCGTACGAGGCGACCTCCCTGCGCGAGCGGATGGTGAGCGCGATGCCGATCGTCGCGGCCACGACGAGTGCACTGATGACCGCGACGGCCCACCACGGCAGCGCCGCCCTGGGCGTGGTGGTCGCGCCGGTGATCACCTGCCAGAACGAGGTCTCGGAGGTGTGGCCGCGGCTGTCCCGCCACACCGACACCACAGTCGCGGCGCTCGCGAGGGCGCCCGCACCCCAGACCAACGGCCCGCGGCGGCGCAGGATCAGCTGCGTCAGGGCGACGAGGGCCGGGGTCGGCTCCAGCGGAAGCACCAGCGCGGCGGTGCTGCCGATCACGACCAGCAGCTCGGGCCAGCGGGTGCGCCAGACGGTGAGGACCGCGATGCCGATGCCCAGCAGCCAGCACAGGATGATCGGCCCGGAGATCTCGGCGCTCGCGGGCGGGAGACCGTGCGCGACGTTGCGCCGACCGTCGGCGTAGACGACCGCGAACGTGCAGGTGAAGAAGCACATCGTCACGATCAGCACCGTCCGGACGCGACGGCTGTGCACCGGCGTCCAACGACGCGGCTGCGGAGCCGGGCCGCCCGGTCCGGTGGCCGCGTACCCCGCAGGAGGCATTCCGACCGGCCCTCGCGGCGGGGCGGGGCGGCCCGGGAGCCGGGCGGCGGGCGTACTCACGCCGGTCAATGTACGGGCAGCCGGGGACACCGCCATCGACCATTCGGTGGAACGTCCGGCGCGTCGAATCCTCCGATCGGACAGTGCGGTCCGTCCGGTCTGCCGATGTGGTGCACCGGCCCGCGCCGGTGAACTGCTCCTGCTCGCCGCACCGGTGAGCGGCCGACCCGGTGACGGGCGGCGACCCCGTCACGGAGGAGCAGGTCATGAGCAACCACGAGAGCACTGGTTCCGGCGCGTCCCAGCCGGTCCCGCCGAGCACCTGGACCGGTGGTCCGGACGGCTGGCAGCCGGGGACGCCGCCCGCGCCGGGCGGGCAGTACGTGCCCGGCGGTCAGTACGTGCCGCCGAAGAAGCCGAGCTGGGTCGCGCGCCACAAGGTGCTGACCGGGCTCGCCGGGCTGGTCGTGGTCGGTGGCATCGCCACTGCGGCCGGGGGGTCGGGGACGGGCTCGCAGGAGGGGGCGAGCCCGTCCTCGACGGTGGCCGCGACCGGCGAGGCGGCACCGGGCGGGACGCAGGCGGCCGGCGGCTCGGGCGCGACGGGCGGGCAGAGCGCCGGTTCGACGAAGGCGGCCGCGTCGGCCAAGCCCCCGGCGCCCGCGAAGAAGGCCGCCGGCCTCAACGCCCCCGTGCGCGACGGCAAGTTCGAGTTCACGGTGACGAAGGTGCAGACCGGCCGGTCGCAGGTCGGCGGCGAGTACCTCAACGAGAAGGCGCAGGGCCAGTTCGTGCTCGTCACCGTCAAGGTCACCAACACCGGCGACGAGACCCGGGCGATGTCCGACTCCAACCAGAAGGTCTACGACACCCAGGGCCGTTCGTTCGAGGCGAACTCGATGGCCGGCATGGTCGTCAGCGACGACAACAAGGTGCTGTACGAGGACGTGAACCCTGGCAACACCGTCACCGGCGTGCTCGTGTTCGACATGCCGAAGGGCGCGACGCCCGCGCGGATCGAGCTGCACGACTCGATGTTCTCCGGGGGAGTCTCCGTCGACCTCGGCTGAACGGCGGCCGCGCGTCGTCATCCTGACGTCCGCCGCTGTCGGCTGGATCGCTAGACATAACGTGTACTTACCTTTTTAATAACTGCATGCTGATCACGGCCACGACGCACGCCCGGTGGGAGACATCCCTGTTCTCCGGCGTCCCGTCGTGTCCGCCGCTCGGAGCACCCGGGCTGACCAGCCCGCGCGCCGCGTACCAGGCCGCCCTCTGGGGCCGCGCGCGGCTGGTCGACGTACGGCCGCACGGCGCTCGTGACAGCGTGGTCCACCCCGACCTCGCGCCGCGCGAGGAGTCCGAGCTGGACGGGTGCGCCGGGCCGGTGATCGTGGTCGGCGAGTCCGAGCAGCAGGCCGCGCCGGTCGCGGGCCGCCTCGCCGGCCGGGGCGTGGGTCCGGTGACCGTGCTCGCCGGCGGGTTCGCTCGGTGGGCCCAGGAGCAGCTGCCGACCGCGCGCGCCTGACCTCGGCCGGCCGACTCAGGTCGACGAGCGGCGCAGGATCACCATCGTGTCGCCGGTGTGCCTGCCGCGAGTGACCAGCGGCTGCCGCTTGACCACGGACATGCCGTGCCCGGCGAACTCCTGGCCGAAGTCCCACGGGTAGCGGTGCCGTCCGAGGATCGCGGGCTCGTCGATCGTCACGACCGTGGTGGCGATGCGGGCGATCGTCCCGAACAGGTCGGCGCTGTCGGGGTGGGTGTGCTGCAGGGTGCGGATCGCGACGGCGAGCGCGAACTGGTCGTCGCTCATGCCCCGCAGGACCATCTCGGCGGGCCCGATGACGACGGGCACATCCGCCAGCTGGGGGTACCGCTTGCGCATCGACTGGACGGCCATCCCGTTGATCTCGACCCCGGTCACGTTGGTGAACCCCGCGTCGACCAGGGCGGCGAGCGTGGCGCCCACCCCGGAGCCGATCTCCAGGATCGGGGCGTCGCGGGCGATGCGGACGTCCGCGGCGCCGAGGATCGCCTCGACGGACGCGCGGGCGTACGGGCCGGGTGCGAGCGCCGCGTCCGACTCCTCCCAGAACTGTCGCTGCCGTTCCAGGGGGCGCATCGCGGGCTTGCGCGTGACGTACGGGGCGAGGACGGGGACGCGCTGCGCGATGCGGTCGCGAACGGGTCGGACGCGGTCCTTGATGCGGTCGGCGTTGCGGTGGACCGCACGCCCGAGGTCTGCCATGCGGTCCAGTGAAAGGGACCGCCCGGTGTGCTGCAACCGGTTCGGGCGCACTGTGGTCCAGCCATCAGCGGCGTTCGCAGTGAGCGGGCGAGTGGTTGTCCTACCGGTGAGTAACCTGCCGGCATGCCTTATCTCTCCGCCTCGCTCGAGGACGGCGTCGCGCACGTCCGGCTGAACCGCCCCGACAAGCTGAACGCCCTCACCCTGCCCGCTCTGGACGAGCTCGCCACGATGGCCCGGCACCTGCGCCGGGACCGTTCGCTGCGCGCGGCCGTCCTCAGCGGCGAGGGCCGGTCGTTCTGCGCCGGGCTGGACTTCGCGTCCGTCTTCGGCGACGGACCGGTCCAGGTGGCGCGCCGGTTCGTCCCGCGGCCGTGGCTCGGCACGAACCCGTTCCAGGAGGCCTGTTGGGCGTGGCGGCGGCTGCCCGTCCCGGTGATCGCGGTCGTGCACGGCCACTGCTACGGCGGCGGGCTGCAGATCGCGCTCGCGGCCGACTTCCGGTTCACCACGGCGGACGCGCAGTGGTCGGTGCTGGAGGGCCGGTGGGGGCTGATCCCCGACATGAGCGGCGTCCGCTCGCTCGCTCAGCAGGTCGGCATCGACACGGCCAAGCGCCTCACGATGACGGCCGAGGTCGTGTCCGGCGAGGAGGCCGTCCGCCTCGGCCTCGCCACCGCGACGAGCGAGGACCCGTACGCCGACGCGCGCGCGCTCGCCGCGCAGATCGCCACGCGCTCGCCGGACGCAGTCGCTGCGGCGAAGCGGCTGTTCGACCGGCGGTGGTCCTCCTCGCCGCGGCGGACGTTCGCCCGTGAGCGGCTGGAGCAGGCGGTCCTGCTGGGCGCGCCGAACACCGCGATCATGCGCAAGGCCTCGGCCGACCGGTCGGCCGAGGGGGAGCCGCCGCGGTTCAGGCGCCGCCTGCTGCCCTGAGGTCCGTACGGACGTCGGGACGCTGGGCGAACTCGGTCATCCGGTCCACGAATCCGTCCGTCTCGCCGAACCAGACGGCCAGCTCGTCGACGCCGGCGGCACGCCACTGCTCGACCTCGTCGGCGTCGGTCCCGTCGATGCGGGCCGCCACCGACACGGGGCGTGGCGCCGACAGCTCGCGCACTCGTGCGGCCGGCGCGGCGATCTCGGCGGGCCGGTACCCGACGCCCTGCCACACGTCGCCGAACCGCGCTGCCCGCCGCAGTGCGGCGTCAGAGCGGCCGCCGACCAGGATGCGCAGGGACGGCGTCGGTCGCGGCTCGAACACGCCGCCACCTCTCCCGCGTCCGGTGCGGAAGAGCTCCTCGATCTGCGCCAGCATCTCGTCCGTGCGCCGACCGCGGGTGGCGAAATCGCTTCCCAGGATTGCGAACTCGGGCTCGTTCCACCCCACGCCGACGCCGAGGGTGAGGCGTCCGCCGGACAGCCGGTCGAGCGTCGCGGCCTGCTTGGCCAGCAGCACCGGCTCGCGCAACGGCGCGATGAGCACCGACGTGGCGAGCCGGACGGTGGAGGTCCGCGCTGCGATGTACGCGAGCGTGACCAGCGGCTCGTACACGCCGCCGAACGGTCTGGGTGGCGGGCCGTACTCACCCGGCGGCAGCAGGTGGTCCGGCAGGTAGACGGTGTCGAAGCCCAGCTGCTCGGCCGCCACCGCGATGTCGCTGATCAGGGACGGCTCGGTATCGGGCGACTCGTCGGGCAGCACGACCTGGAAGCGCATGGACTCGACCGTAGACGGGGACGGCACGGGACTAGCGTGGTGCGGACCCTGTGATGTGTTGCCCGTGAGGAGTGCTCTCGTGAAGCTCGCCGACCAGATCGTCCAGCAGCTCAGCGACGCCGGCGTGCGCCGTATCTACGGGATCGTGGGAGACAGTCTCAACCCGGTTGTCGACGCCGTCCGCCGCACCGGCGGCTCGCAGAACGGCGGCATCGACTGGATCCACGTCCGGCACGAGGAGGCGGCGGCGTTCGCGGCTGGGGCGGACGCGCAGCTCACCGGCGAGCTCGTCGCCTGCGCCGGCTCCTGCGGGCCGGGCAACCTGCACCTCATCAACGGCCTGTACGACGCGAACCGCTCGGGCGCGCCGGTCGTCGCGATCGCCAGCCACATCCCGAGCAGCCAGATCGGGCAGGGCTACTTCCAGGAGACCCACCCCGACCGGATCTTCACCGAGTGCTCGGTCTACTCCGAGCTGATCTCGACGGCGGAGCAGTCGCCGCGCGTCGTCGCCGCCGCGGTCCGGCACGCGGTGTCCGCGCCGGGCGTCGCGGTGATCACGCTGCCCGGCGACGTCGCGGACGTCGAGACGAAGCAGCCGACGCCCGCCTGCGTCACCGTGAGACCCGGTGTGCTGCACCCGGATCCGGAGGTGGTCGACGAGCTCGCGGCCGCGGTCAACGACGCCGAGAAGGTCGCGATCTTCGCCGGCGCGGGTGTCGCGGGAGCGCACGACCAGGTGGTCGAGTTCGCCGAGCTGATCGGTGCGCCGGTCGGGCACTCGCTGCGCGGCAAGGAGCACATCCAGTACGACAACCCCTACGACGTCGGCATGACCGGTCTGCTCGGCTACGGCGCAGCGGCGGCCGGGATGGAGGGGGCGGACCTGCTGATCCTGCTCGGCACGGACTTCCCGTACGACCAGTTCCTGCCCGAGGTGCGTACGGTGCAGGTCGACCGCGACGCGAGCGTGATCGGCCGCCGGACGGACGTCGATGTCGCCGTGCACGCGGACGTGCTGCCGACGCTCCAGGCGCTGCTGCCGAAGCTCGAGCGGAAGGGCAGCCGCAAGTTCCTGGAGCAGACGCTGAAGAAGCACGACAAGCTGATGAACAAGGCGGTCGGCGCGTACACCAAGAACGTCGAGCACAAGACGCCGATCCACCCCGAGTACGCCGCGTCGATCCTGGACGGCGTCGCGGCCGAGGACGCGATCTTCACCGCCGACACGGGCATGTGCAACGTGTGGACCGCCCGGTACGTGAACCCGCTCGGCACCCGCCGCCTCATCGGCTCCTACCTGCACGGGTCGATGGCGAACGCCCTGCCGCAGGCGATCGGCGCGCAGCTGGCGTACCCCGACCGGCAGGTGATCTCGGTGTCCGGCGACGGCGGCCTGTCGATGCTGCTCGGCGAGATGCTGACCGTCGCGGCGTACGAGCTGCCGGTGAACGTCGTGGTGTTCAACAACTCCACGCTGGGGATGGTCAAGCTGGAGATGCTGGTCGACAAGCTGCCCGACTCCGGGGTGGACGTGCCGGAGGTCGACTACGCCGCGATCGCGCAGGCGATGGGCTGGTACTCCGTGCGTGTGACCGACCCGCGCCAGCTGGAGGGAGCGCTCGGGGAGGCGCTCGCGCAGCGCGGGCCGACGCTGGTGGACGTGGTGACCAACCCGAACGCGCTCTCGATCCCGCCGAAGATCTCCTCGTCGCAGGTCTTCGGCTTCGCCACCGCGATGAGCAAGATCGTGCTGAACGGAGGCGCCGGCGAGGCGGTCTCGATGGCCCGTTCGAACCTGCGCAACATCCCGCGCGGCTGACCCGCCATGACCCGCCGCGGCATGCTCGGCCGCGTCAGGCGCGCTGCACAGAGGTGTCCTCGCGCAGCGCCTGCAACAGCTCGAGCTCGCGGTCGATCTCGCGCCGCTTCTGCTGCAGTCGATCGACCTCGTCGGCCAGCAGACGTCCCATGACCTCCGTGCGTTCGGCCGGTGGCGCCTCCAGGCACGGCAGCAGCTCGGCGATGGTGGGGCTGTGCAGGCCGGCCGCCAGGAGGTGCTGGATCATCACGACGCGCTCGACCGCCGAGTCCTCGAAGTCGCGCCAGCCGCCGGCGCTCCGGTGCGAGCCCAGGAGACCCTGCTCCTCGTAGTACCGCAGCGAGCGAGGGCTCACGCCCGTGGCTTCCGCGAGCTCACCGATGCGCATGGCACCCCCCCTGGTCGCCGACGTGGACAGCTCACTCTTGCACCTCACACCGGCGTGAGGTCGGACAGTGGCGACGTCACGCCACCGTCAGCACACTCCGTGCCAGCACGAAAGGGACGCCCGATGCACTGGTTCTACCTCGCGGTCGCCGTCGTCTTCGAGATCACCGTTGCGGTCGCGGCCGGGAAGGCCGCCGGATTCACCGACCGAAGGTGGACCGCGGTGACGCTGCTCAGCGGCGCCGTCGCGACCGTCTTCCTCAGCCGAGCACTGCTCACCTTCGACGTCGGTGTCGGGTACGCGTTGTGGACCTCGATCGCCGGGGTCGGCATCACCGCCATGGGCGTCCTGGTCTTCGGTCAGCGTCTCGGCTGGAGCAAGGCTTTCGGCATCGCTGTGGTGGTCGCCGGTGTCGTCGGTCTCCAGCTCAGCGGCGCTGCCTGACGGCCATCTCGTCCGTACTCACCGGAAGGAAGACCCGATGTCCGACATCGCCCCCGCCCCGACCCGTACGCCCGTCCGCCACGCCCGCACCCGCGCGTGGCTCGTCCTCCTGCTCGCCGGCTGCTTCGAGATCGGGTACGCGCTGTCGGTCGGCGGCAGCGACGGCTTCACGAGGCCGTCGTGGTCCGTCGTCGCCGTCGTGTTCTTCCTGCTCACGCTGTACGCGCTGAGCGTCGCCCTGCGCACCATCGATCTCGGGATCGGGTACGCCGTGTGGGCCGGCATCGGCGCCGTCGGTGCCGCGCTGCTCGGGCCGGTGCTCTTGGACGACACGCTCACTCCGGCGCGTGCCGGGTGGTTGGCGGTCATCGTCGCCGGCGTGGTGTGGCTCAAGCTCGCCGATCGTCCCCCGGCGGACGGCACGGTTGTCGGTGGCTCACCGTAGGCTCGGGCGACCTCTGTCAGAGCGGATCAAATGGCGGATTTCGTTGCAGAAGAACAGGTTTCGGCCGAGCCGCTCTTGTGCTCTCGTCTCGAACATATGTACGATGTGAGCATGGCAGCGGAGCACCCCACGTCCTCCGGTGCGGCGCCGCGTGGTGCCGCACCGGAGTCGTCGCTGCCCACCGTGCCGTCAGCGGCGCCGGCTCTTGTGCCTGGCGCTGCTGATGGAGCGCGCATCCTCGCCGAGTGCCACCGAGCGACCGAGGCCGTCTACCGGCTGGCGCAGGTCGACCGTCCTACGTTGCGGGCGGCCGACCTGGTGGCGCAGATCGAGGCGACGCAGGCACTCGTCAACGCGGCGATGGCCGTCCAGGCGGTACGCATCGCCCAGTACGCCGCCACGGAGCAGCACGTCGATCCGGTGACCGAGCAGACCGGAGAGGTTGCTCACGAGCTCGGCCACGCGGCGGAGTTCGCCGATGTCGACCTGGCGCCGGTGATGGCCTGGGGTCCGCGTCAGGCCACCGCACGGGTGGAGGGGGCCATCGACGCCGTGACGAAGGTGCCGCGCCTCGTCGATCGGATGGCGGCGGGTGTTATTGACGCGGCTCGGGTCGAGCGGGTCACGCGTGAGCTGATCGAGGCACCCGACGCGGTCTGCTCCGACGTCGAGCTCACACTGCTCGAGGCGGGCGTCGAGGGGTGGTCCTCGAGGCAGGTTCAGGCGCGTACGCGCCGGCTCGTCCAGCGCCTCGATCCCGCGGCCGCGCGGACCGCGCGGCACCGGCACGCCGTCGACCGGGTCGGCGTGTTCGTGCAGCCTGCCGCTGAGGTCGGCCTTTCGGAGTGGACGGCGGTTCTGCCCACCGAGCAGGCCGCGAAGGCGTACGCCGCCGTCGATGCCCTGGCCCACGAGCTGCATGCGGGCACGACCACCGGCAAGACGCTCGGCCAGTGCCGTGCCGATGCGATGACCGACCTCATCCTGCAGCGTGCGCAGGTGACCACAACGATGACGGTCTCCGTGCCGGTCGTCAGTCCGCGGCAGGCGTCGGATCGTCCCGTCGTGCCGATCTCGTTCGAGGTCGACCCGGCCGACGTCCCGCAGTCGTGGATGTCGGACCTGTCCGATGACGAGTGGGACGCCGGGCTGGCCGAGCTGGTCGCCCGCGACCCGGGCGACCCGCCGGACCCGCCGCCGGACGATCCGTGGTGGGACGAGCTCGAGGAGACGGCGCAACGCTTCCGTGAGCTGGACGAGTCGGTGCTCACCGAGGTGGCATCGGACTGGGCCACGCCGCCCCACGTCCCATCCGTCGCGGTGGGTGATGCCGAGGTGGCGGGCGTCGGGGTCATCCCTGCCTCGACCGTGGTCGGCCTGCTGCGCGACGTCGATGTCGCGGTGGTCCGCGTCCTGGTCGACAGCGAGTCCGGCGTGCTGCGCGAGACGAGCACGCGGTCCTACCGCCCGCACGCGGCCATGCGCAGGATCGTCGTCGAGCGTGACGAGCACTGCCGGTTCCCCGGCTGCTCCCATCCCGGCCGGTGGTGCGAGGCCGACCACGTGATCCCGTGGCCGGTCGGCACCACGGCGGCGACCAACCTGCAGCTGCTGTGCAAGCACCATCACCGCGCCAAGCACGAGGCCGGGTGGCAGGTCCGAATGACGCCGGACGGCACCTGCATCTGGACCAGTCCGAACGGCCGCGAGTACGTGACCCGACCCGACCTCGTCGCCCACACCGTCGTCGGCCGTCGCCTCTGCGCAGCGGCCTGAGGCACCGCAACGCGCGCGCATCACCCGAGCAGCGGGAACCGGTCCTGCCGGGTGCCGAGCGACTCGCGTCGTCAGCGCTCAGCGGCAGGCGACCGGTGCCCTTCAGCACGCACTCCTCGTCCGTCCACTGCTCGGGCATCGGACCGCCGAGGAGCCCGTTCAGCACGCTCCGTACGCGTCCGACTGCCAGCGGGTCCAGCGGCGGACCGGTGAGGTGCGCCGTGAGATCGAGGTAGTGGACCACCGCCTCGACCACCAGGGTGTCGAGGAGATCGGCGACCGCCATCGAGTGGCCCTGTGTCATCACGACGTCGGGTTCGGCGACGCGAGCGGCGTGGACAGCAGCCCGGGAGGTCGTCGTCCAGTGGGCGACCAGGTCGGCGTCCTGCGAGTAGGCCGCCGCCACTCTCCGCACCCACTCCGCGTGGGCAGCGGCTCCCTCGCCACCGGGTCGGTGGTCCCGCCAGTACGAGACCCGGTCGGTGTCCGCGAACCCGGTGGCCGGCGTACTCAGCGCGACCAGGCAGCGCTGGGCGTCCAGCAGGAGGTGCACCAGCAGTTCGCGGACCGTCCAGTCCGTCCGGGTCGGCGCGCGCAGACCGTCGCCGGAGGCGCCAGTGACGACCGCGGTCACCGCCGCGTACGTCCCGTCGAGCAGAGCAGCGGTCTCGTGCTGGTCGTTCATCGTTCCTCCGTCCGCACCGGTGCGGCTCATCATGGCGCGGACGGCACGGTGGGCCGCGGGCAGGACGCCGCGTGACAGACTCCGAACGTGGACTTCTACTCGGCCTACCACCACGGATTCGCCCGGGTCGCCGCGTGCACCGTGCCCGTCAGCATCGGTGATCCCGGCGCGAACGCCGCGACGATCCTCGAGCAGGCCAAGGCCTGCCACGACCAGTCCGTCGCGGTGGCGGTCTTCCCCGAGCTGTCGGTGTCGGGGTACGCCATCGACGACCTGCTCCTGCAGGACGTGCTGCTCGACGAGGTACTGGCTGCGCTCGACACGATCGTCGACGCGAGCAAGGACCTGCTGCCGATGCTGGTGGTGGGCGCCCCGCTGCGGCACGGCAACCGCCTGTGCAACAGCGCGGTGGTGGTCCATCGCGGCCGGGTCCTCGGGGTCGCGCCGAAGTCGTACCTGCCGAACTACCGCGAGTTCTACGAGAAGCGCCACTTCGCGCCCGGCGACGACCAGCGCGGCCAGACGATCCGGCTGCGCGGTGAGGACGTGCCGTTCGGCCCGGACCTGCTCTTCCCCGCGTCCGACGTGCCGGGCCTGGTCGTGCACGCCGAGGTGTGCGAGGACATCTGGGTGCCGATCCCGCCCTCGTCCGAGGCGGCGCTTGCGGGGGCGACCGTCCTGCTCAACCTCTCGGCCTCACCGATCACCGTCGGCCGTGCCGAGGACCGCCACCTGATGTGCCGCTCCGCGTCCTACCGGGACAACTCCGCCTACGCGTACTGCGCTGCGGGACAAGGGGAGTCGACCACCGACCTCTCCTGGGACGGCCAGACGATGGTGTACGAGTGCGGCGGGCTGCTGGGGGAGACCGAACGCTTCCCCGACGGCGCCCGCGCGACGGTCGTCGACGTCGACCTCGACCGCATCGGGCAGGAACGCGTCCGGCAGGGCACGTTCGACGACAACCGCCGTACGCACGACGGCCGGGTCCGCGAGTTCCGCTCCGTCCCGTTCGAGCTCGCCGCGCCCAGTAAGGACATCGGGCTGCTGCGCAAGATCGACCGGTTCCCGTTCGTGCCGGACGACCCGGAGCGGCTCGCGCTTGACTGCTACGAGGCGTACAACATCCAGGTGTCCGGGCTCGAGCGGCGGATGCAGGCCATCGGCGAGCCGAAGCTGATCATCGGCGTCTCGGGCGGGCTGGACTCGACCCACGCCCTCATCGTCGCCGCGCGCGCGATGGACCGGCTCGGGAGGCCGCGTTCGGACATCCTCGCGTACACGATGCCCGGGTTCGCCACGTCGAAAGGCACGAAGAGCAACGCGACTCGGCTCTCGGAGCAGCTCGGCGTGACATTCGCCGAGCTGGACATCCGACCGGCCGCAACGCAGATGCTCAAGGACATGGGTCACCCGTTCGGCGAGGGCGAGCCCGTCTACGACGTCACCTTCGAGAACGTCCAGGCCGGGCTGAGGTACGACTACCTGTTCCGGCTGGCCAACCACCACGGCGGCATCGTCGTCGGCACCGGCGACATGTCCGAGCTCGCCCTCGGCTGGTGCACGTACGGCGTCGGTGACCAGATGTCGCACTACACCGTCAACTCCGGTATCCCGAAGACCTTGATACAGCACGTGATTCGCTGGGTCATCTCGGAGAAGCTGTTCGAGGACGAGGTCGGCACGGTCCTGCAGACGATCGTCGAGCAGGAGATCAGCCCCGAGCTCGTACCGAGCGACGACGAGTCGAAGCCGCAGTCCACCGAGGAGAAGATCGGGCCGTACGCGCTGCAGGACTTCAGCCTGTTCCACGTCCACCGGCAGGGCGCGCGGCCGAGCAAGATCGCCTTCCTCGCCTACCACGCCTGGAAGGACGCGGCCGCGGGCGACTGGCCGTCCGGCTATCCCGAGGATCAGCGGATCGCCTACGAGCTGAAGACGATTCGCGAATGGCTGGTGGTCTTCGTGCAGCGGTTCTTCGCCAACCAGTTCAAGCGGTCGGCGCTGCCCAACGGCCCGAAGGTGGTCGGTGGCGGCTCGATGTCACCGCGCGGCGACTGGCGGATGCCGTCCGACGCGAGCGCGCGCGCCTGGCTCGCCGAGCTCGACCGCGAGGTCCCGAAGCACTGACCACCCCTCCGGGCGAGTAGCGGAGCGCCGGCACCTGGTCTCGATACGGGCCTCACTTCGTTCGCCCGACTCGACCGGCGGTGGGTCCCGCCGGTCGAGTAGGCGAGCCCCCAGGGCGAGCCGTATCGAGA
>NZ_JAROAV010000036.1 GCF_029439465.1 Luteipulveratus flavus
TGCCTGCCCACAGCCCAGCACCATCAGGCTGCGCTGTGAATCCTCACAGTCAGTCGAGGGGGACGAAGCCGGTCTCGTACGCGCGGATCACGGCCTGCACCCGGTCGCGGACGCCGAGCTTGCCCAGGATGCTCGTCACGTGCGTCTTCACCGTCTCGATCGTGACGTACAGCTCGGCCGCGATCTCGGCGTTCGAGCACCCGCGCGCGATCAGCCGCAGCACGTCGCCCTCGCGCTGGCTCAGCATGGGCAGGCCCGGACGGGCGGGGCCGGCCGGCGCGGCGGCGGCCACCAGGCGGCGTACGGCGTCGGGGTAGAGCAGCGAGTCGCCCTGGTGGACGGTCAGGATCGCGCTGACGACCGCGTCCGGCGCCGACCGCTTCAGCAGGAACCCCTGCGCCCCCGCCTGCAGCGCCTCGTGCACGTAGTCGTCGTTCTCGAACGTGGTGAGCACCAGGACCTTGGTGTCCGGATGGCGCTCGGTGAGCACGCGGGTCGCCTGGATGCCGTCGACGTTGGGCATCCGGACGTCCATGCACACGACGTCCGGGCTCAGCGACTTCGTCCGTGAGATGGCCTCTGCCCCGTCACCCGCCTCGCCGACGACCGCGATGCCCTGCTCGCCGTCGACCAGGGCGCGCAGGCCGGCGCGGACGAGCTCTTCGTCGTCCACGAGCAGCACTCGTACGGAAGGGGACTCGGTCACATCTGCTCCTTGACGGCGGGGAGGGGGAGGTCGGCTCGCAGGGTCCACGTCCCACGAGCGGCGCTGCTGGTCACGGTGCCGCCCAGGATCCGGCAGCGCTCGCGCATCCCGGTGATGCCGCGTCCGCCACCCTCCCGGCTGCGCCACGAACGAGACTGTGCATCAACAGGATTCGCGACACTGATCTGCAGCAGGTCACGGTCGCGTCCGACGCGGACCGTGACCGTCGACCCCGGAGCGTGCCGCATCGCGTTGGTCAGGCCCTCCTGCACGATCCGGTACGCCTCCCGCGACACGACCGGCGGTACGTCGGCGAGCCCGGCCGTCCGCAGGTCGGTCTCCACGGACAGGCCGGTGCCCCGTACGGCGGTGATCAGGCTCTCGAGACTGTCCAGGCCGTGCAGCGGTCGCTTCGCTGCGGGCCGGTCCTCGTCCCGCAGCAGCCCGAGCACCTCGTCCAGCTCGGTGAGCGCCCGTTTGGCGACGTCCTCGACGGCGGCGATCGACGTGGCGGCGCCGTCGGGGTCACGGGCGAGCCGGCGACGGGCGGCCGCGGACTGCAGTACCACGACGGACAGCGCGTGGCCGACGCTGTCGTGCAGCTCGCGGGCCAGCCGGGTCCGCTCGACCAGCTGGGTGGTCTGGGTGTCCAGCTCGGCGATGCGCTCGCTCACCGACGGCCCGAGCAGCGGTGGCGCGAGCGACCGGAGCACCAGGACGACCACGAGCAGCGCGACCGCCGCGACGACGAGCACGCCCGCGGCGGCGACGAGGTACACCGCGTCCCGCCACCCGTGGGTCACCTCCGCCCAGCCGACGTCGAGGATGTGGTCCCCGCGGTCGAGGACGAACGGGCCGGCGGCCAAGGCGCTGCCGAAGATGGTCGCCATCACCACGATCGCGCCGACCGCGGCACCGGCGGTCAGATGACCCCAGAACCACGTGACGCTGCGCCACCGCTGGTCCCAGGTCCGCGCCGGCCCGGGCAGCCGGCCACCGAAGTCGGTCCCGAGCAGCGAGCTGACCGCCGTCGCCTCGACCTGCCGCACCGCGGGGATCAGCCCGATCAGGGTGGGTGGCACCACGGCGACCACGGCGACCAGCGGCCACACGACGCTGGCGGGCTGGTCGGCGTCGGTCAGCGCGCTGGCGACGGCGAGGTCGATGGACATGAAGGACAGCGCGAGCGCCGCCCCGATCAGCGCGAACACCAGGGGCAGCAGCAGGCGCGGCGTGCGCTGCCCGTGGCGGTTCAGCGCACGCGGGCCCTGAACCGTGCTGGCCGACGCGGGCGTCATGCCAGGCATCGTCGCAGAGCGGCCGGCGCGTGGCCCTCCCTCCGTCGAGGGACCGGCGGGGTGACGTGGCACGATGCCCGGCATGTCTGAGGACTGGGCTGTCAGGACGAGTCGTCCGATCGCGCTGGAGCAGCTGCACGCCGCGCTGCTGCCGGCGATCGGCGGGCTGCGCGCCCGGATGGACGCGACAGGGCAGTGGGTCGTCGTGGTGGACGTCGACGACCGCCCCCGGCTCTGGGTGAGCGGGCCCCACGGCACCGCCGACGGGCGGGGCTCGCAGCTGGAGCTGTGCGCAGCCGGCCACGACGGCGTCCCGGGGTACGGCTCGCCGGTCGAGCTGGTCCGCCGGGCCGCCACCGGCATCGCCGACCGGGTGGGCGGGACCGCCGAGCGGTTGTCGACCGCGTCGGAGCCGGAGGACATCGACGCCGACGGCACCCTGCGCCGCGTGCTGCCCGACGACTGCCCCGGCGACGCGCTGACCGACGCCGTCACGGTCGTGGTCCAGTCGCGGCCGACCGTGGCCCTGACGCCGTGGCTGATGCACCAGCAGCAGTGGTGCGCCCGGTCCGGCCGGCGGCTGGTCGTCGTGACCGGCACCGACTCCTGCCTCACCCCGGCGCTGAGCTCGATGCTCCGCTCCACCGGCGGCCAGTGGGTCGTCGACACCGGCAACGGCCTGTACGACGGCCACCTCGGCCTGACCGTCACCTGGGACGAGCGCGACTTCACCGCGGGCGAGGACCTGCGGCCCGAGTTCACGCCGCGGCCCGAGGACACCTGGGCGCCGCTCGCGCACGCCGAGACCGTCCACCCGTACAGCGACGGCCTGCGCATCGGGAACCTGACCACCGGCCTGTACGCCGCCGCCGGGCTTTCCGCACCACGCGCCGTCGGCGTGGTCGAGCCGGCGGAGACGCCGTACGACCCCGCGCTGCTCACCGAGATCGCCCAGCACGCCTCGCCCGGCCCGAGCCGCTTCGTGCTCGCCGGCATGGGCACCGACGGCTGGCTGGACGTGCTGCCGCAGCCGCCCGGCGTGGTCGAGCAGGTCGAGGTCACCCTCGACCCGCGCGCCGAGGCGTTCGCGTCGGCGGCCCTGGCGGCGTTCGCGGACCAGGTGCTCGAGGCCGGCGCGGAGATCGCGGTGCTGGGCTACCGCCGCTCGACCGGCGGGCGGCAGGTGCCGAGCCGGCAGACCGGTCCGACGGTCCCCGCAGTGGCCGTCTTCGCGCGGCGGCGCTTCCCGACCCTGAACGACGCGGGCGCGCTCCGGCTCGCCGGCCGACCCGGTCGCCTGGTCGAGACGCCCGTACCCGCGCTGGTCGTCGAGTACGCCGCCACCCCGGGCCGGCCGGGCAGCGAGGACGCCGGGGAGTCGCTGCTCCGGCTGATCGACGGCCTGAGCCTGCACGACACGTACCTGCAGAACGCCCAGGAGTAGCGCGAGCCCGGTCAGTACGGGTTCGGCCAGGTCCCGCGCGCGACCAGCACCATCCGCGTCACGCCGTACGCCGCCAGCACGGCCGCGAGGACGACGGTCAGCAGGCGGACAGGTCGTCCCGCCGGCAGTCGCCGGCGCAGCAGCACCAGGAGCACCGTGACGACCGCCGCCGCGAGCGTGACGGGGCCGAGCGGGTGGAGCGCGAACGCGCCCGAGAGGTCACCGTGCGCGGCGTGAGCCCAGGACCGGGTCAGGCCGCAGGCCGGGCAGGGCAGCCCGGTGAGCAGCCGGAACGGACAGATCGTCGGGCCGCCGGAGACGGCAGAGGGCGGGAGGACCGCCGCCGCCGTGACGGCGACGACGAGCCCTCCCGCCCACCACGCTCTCAGTGAGCGTGGAGCGTGCTGGTGATCCGGGCGCGGATCAGGGGAGCGGACGGCCCTGAGCATCCGGGAGCTTGCGCATCGCGATGAGGATGAAGTCGATGATCGACCAGATGCCGCAACCACCGAGGGTGACGAGCTTGAGGATGCCGAGCCCGGTGTACCCGAGGAAGAAGCGGTCGACGCCGAAGCCGCCGAGGAAGAACGACAGCAGCAGCGTGGTCAGCCACTCCTTGTCGGAGAAGACGCCCTGCACCTGGGAGGCCGGGAAGTGCGCGCTGTCGCCGTGCCGGACGGCGGTGTCCCCCTTGAGCTGGCCGGCGACGGCCATGTTGCGCAGGTCGTTGATGTGGTACGGACCCTGCTCCTGGCCCATGAGGCTCACGAAGAACGGGCCCTCCGGGGAGAGCCGGCCGCCGCCGTCCTGCGGACCGGGGCCGGGACCCATCGGGGGGCCGGCCGGGGGCGGGGGCATGCTGCTGGACATCGTGTTCCCTTCGGTCGTACTCGATCTTCGAGATGGTCCTGCGCGCCGTGCGGGGCGGAGGCACCCGGACGCTAGCGCAGGCCGCGCCTACGACGCCGCTGCGCACGACGAAGTTCCCCGTACCGTGACCCGGTGCGCAGATTCGGAGTCGCCTGCTGTCGGGGGCCAGGTCTACGCTTGAAGCGTCATCAGGGGGCCGTCAGGGGCCTCACTCCGGAGCCGGCGCGGCCGGTGTCCGGACTTCTGTCGCGAAAGGACTCTCGTGTCCAGCCCTGCAGTACCCGAGTACCCCGAGAAGATCGACGGGGCGGTCCTCAAGATCGCCGGCTGCGTCGTCCTCGGCGTCATCATGTCGATCCTCGACATCACCGTTGTCAACGTCGCTCTGCGTACCTTCCAGAAAGAGTTCGCCGATGGCGGCCGGCTGCTTGACTACAGCACGGTCGCGTGGACGGTGACGGCGTACACCTTGGCTCTCGCCACGGTCATCCCGCTGACCGGCTGGGCGGCGGACCGCTTCGGGACGAAGCGCCTCTACCTGCTGGCCCTGTTCCTGTTCACCATCGGCTCGGTGCTGTGCGCGACGGCCGGCTCCATCGAGATGCTGATCGGCTTCCGCGTACTTCAGGGCCTCGGTGGCGGCATGCTGATGCCCGTCGGCATGACGATCCTCACCCACGCGGCCGGCCCGGAGCGGATGGGCCGCCTGATGGCGATCCTAGGCGTCCCGATGCTGCTCGGCCCGATCCTCGGCCCGATCATTGGCGGTTGGCTGATCGACCACGCCAGCTGGCACTGGATCTTCCTCATCAACCTGCCGCTGGGCGCAGCCGCGATCGTCTACGCGTGGTTCGCCCTCCCCGGCGACCAGCCGCACCCTTCGGAGTCGTTCGACCTCCTTGGCATGCTGATGATGTCGCCCGGTCTCGCGCTGTTCCTGTACGGCATCTCCTCCATCCCGGGTGAGGGCACGTTCGCGTCCGCGAAGGTCCTGATCCCGATGGCCGTCGGCGTGGGGCTGATCGTGGCGTTCGTCTTCCACACCTTCCGCCCGGAGCACCCGCTGCTGGACCTGCGGCTCTTCAAGAACCGCAATCTGACGGTCTCGGTCGTCACGATGTTCCTGTTCGTCGCGGCGTTCTTCGGCGGTCTGCTGCTCGTGCCGACCTACTTCCAGCAGGTGCGTGGGGAGTCGGTCACCGACTCGGGCCTCCTCGTGGCAGCGCAGGGCATCGGCGCGATGCTCACCATGCCGGTCGCGGGCGCGCTCGCCGACCGGATGCCGATCGGGCGGTTCGTGCCGTTCGGGCTGCTGCTGATCACGGGCGGCATGTTCGCGCTGTCCCGGGTGGACGAGTCGACCTCGTACTGGGGCTACATCATCCCGGTGCTGTTCGTGATGGGCCTCGGTATGGGCTCGACGATGATGCCGATCATGACCTCCGCGCTGCGGACGCTGCGCGGCAAGGAGATCGCCCGCGGCTCGACGCTGATCAACATCATCCAGCAGATCGGCTCCTCGGTCGGGGTCGCGGTGATGTCGGTGATCCTGACCAACCACCTCAAGGACTCCACGGCGGCGCAGGCCGGCCAGAAGTTGGTCGAGGCGCAGGCTGCTGGCGATCCGCAGGCGATCCAGGCAGCGCAGAAGGACCCGGTCGTCGTCGAGGCACTGAGGGCCGTCGGCGGCAGCCTTGACAAGCTCACGCAGGTCGCGCTGCACGACACTGCTGCGGCGTACGCATCGACGTTCCTCGTGGCGGCCGTCCTGGTCGCCTTTACCTTCGTCCCAGCCTTCTTCCTGCCACGCAAGCCGCTGCCGCAGCAGCAGGGCGGCGCCGAGGGCGAGGAAGAAGCCGCGCCGGTGATGATGCACTGACCCACCGAGCACGTCCACGAACGGTCCGTCCCGGCTCACCGGGGCGGGCCGTTCGGCGTCCCGCTGCGGGTGTCGCGCTCAGCTGCGGGCGAGCAGCTCGAGCCCGTCGGACGCCGGCGTCCCCGGCTCGGCGTGGTAGATGCCGATGCGGTGGGTGCTGTCGGACAGGCTCAGCACCTCGTAGGACACGTCGATCCGGCCGACGAGCGGGTGCTGGAAGCGCTTCACGCCGTAGCCGCAGTCCTGCACCAGGTGCTTGGCCCACAGCGTCGCGAACTCGTCGCTCTTGCGGCACAGCTCGCCGACGAGCGCGGTCAGGTGCGGGTCGTCCGGGTTGTTGCCGGAGGAGAACCGCAGGAACGCGACCATGTCGCGGGCGACCTCGCGTGCGTCGACGTACAGGTCGTGGCCGTCGGGCTCCAGGAAGAACATCTTGAGCAGGTTGGGTCGGTTGCGCTGCTGGCGCGGGTGGTCGAAGCACGTCTGGTGGCCGATCAGCAGGTGCCCCAACGGGTTCCACGCGAGCACGTCGTTGCAGTGGTCGAGGATCACGGCCGGGTTCGACATCGACATGATCATCGCGACGGTCTCGGCACGGGCCTGCGTCGGCTTGGGCCGCCGGGGCACCCGGCCCGGCTCCGGGTGAGCCAGGCGCCGCAGGTGCTCGTGCTCCTGCGGGTTGAGCGACAGCGCCCGCGCGAGCGCGTCGATGACACCGTCGGAGGCGTTGTGTGCCCCCGACTGCTCCAGGCGGGTGTAGTACGTCGAGCTCACCCCGGCCAGCTGCGCGAGCTCCTCGCGGCGCAGACCCGGCACGCGGCGGGCGCCGTACGACACGACGCCGACGTCCTCCGGGTTGATCGCGGCGCGTCGGATCCGCAGGAAGTCGCCGAGCTCGGTCGTCATGCAGCCAGTGTGCCGAACCGCGGACCGAGGAGCCTGACCCTGCCAGTGGTACCCACGCCGGAGGTGGGCAGCGCAGGGCTCTGGCCGGCGCCGGGCGGACGCCCGACGGTGGTGGTCATCAGCCCATCCCACCCACTCGAGGGGACCTCGTGACCACCACCCATCCATCGACCGCGATGAGCCGCCGGCAGCTGCTCGTGCTCGGCCTGCTGCTCGCGTCCCAGTTCATGCTCGCCGTCGACTTCTCGATCCTGAACGTGGCGCTGCCGACCGTCGGCGCCGGCCTGGGGTTCGCCGAGGCGGACCTGCAGTGGATCGCGACCGCCTTCGGTTTGTGCGCGGCCGGTTTCACGCTGCTGTTCGGTCGCTTCGGTGACTACATCGGCCGTCGCCGGATGTTCCTGATCGGGATGGCCGCGCTCGGGATCGCCTCGCTCGTGGGCGGACTCGCGACCAGCCCGGCGGTGCTGCTGACCGCTCGCGTCGCCCAGGGACTCGCCACCGCCGCGGTCACGCCGGCAGGCCTGTCCCTGCTCACCACGTCGTTCCCGGAGGGGCCGCTGCGCGCGAAGGCGCTCGGTCTGAACAGCGTGATGATGTCCACCGGCTTCACGGCCGGCGCGATCCTCGGCGGCGTCCTCACCGACCTGCTCAGCTGGCGCTGGGCGTTCCTGGTCAACGTGCCGGTCGCAGCGCTGGTCGTCGTGCTCGCCCCGATGCTGCTCACCGACAGCGCCGACCGTGAGCACTCGCGGCTCGACGTCCTCGGCTCGGTGCTGGTCACCACCGGTCTGCTCTCGCTGGTGTACGGCGTGACGCGCGCCGGCGAGTACGGCCCGACCGACCCGTGGGCGGGTGCTACCGTGCTGCTCGTGATCGCGCTGCTCGCGGGGTTCTGGCAGGCGGAGCGACGTCACTCCCACCCCCTCGTGCCGACCGCGATCCTGCGCCGTCGGACGATCGGCTGGGGCAACGCGGCCGGGTTCGTCACGTTCGCGATGGAGAGCTCGCTGGTCTTCCTGCTCACCCTCTACCTGCAGCACGTGCTCGGCCTGAACCCCCTGCAGACCGGCCTGACCCTCGGCGCCATGGGTCTGGGCGCGATCATCGGCGGCTCGGTCGGTCCGCGCGTCATCGCGACCGTCGGCGTACGGCGCTCGCTCGCCGGTGGTCTGCTCGTCCAGGCGGTCTTCACCGCCCTGCTCGTCGCGCTCGGCCCGGCCACCGGCTGGATCTGGCTGATCGTCGTCGCGACCTTCCTGGGCGCGATCGGCCACGTGTGCGTGATCGTCGGGTTCATGGTCGCCGCCACCTCGGGGCTGCCCGACCACGAGCAGGGCCTGGCGACCGGCCTGGCCACCATGACGCAGCAGGTCGGCGTCGCCATGGGCGTACCCGTCATGAGCGCCGTCGCGACGATGGCGGGCTCGCTGGAGTCGCTGAACGCGCTGCGGGTGGCGATCGCCGTCGACGCGACCGTGGTGGCCGTCGCGGCGCTGCTCGTCGCGACGCAGCTGCGCACCGAGCGCCCGGCCGCCGCGAGCCAGGAGGAGCGGCTGCCCGCGAGCGTCTGAGGGGTCTTCCTCCCGGCCGGTCCGGCCTTCTCTCTGTCAGATCCGCGGAACGGTGGGCCTGACAACGCCCCCGCGACGACCTCGTCGCGGGGGCTCGGTCGTCCTCGCGAACGCCGGGAACGGCGCGGCCGTACGGCGCTCGCGAGCGGCGCCGCGGCTGTCGTCAGGCGCCGGTCCGCGTCGTCAGCCCCGGTCCGGCCGTGTCGGACACGACGGTGCTCCTTCCACGGTGGTTCTCGTCAAGCCAGCCCCGAACCACTCGGAGGAGCACGTCATGAGATCCGTCCTCGCCGGAGCCGCCGTCTGCGCCGCGGCGGCCGTCGCGTTCCCGCTCACCTCGTACGCGGCGGACGAGCACAGCCGGCCCGCCGCGAAGCCGGCGGTCAACATGGAGGTGGTCGTCAAGGCCGCGCAGATCGACCCGCGTCGCGCCGACGACACCCAGACGCCGGGCGCTCACGACAGCGTGCTCAGCGTCGAGCGGGCCCTGCAGGCGAAGGGGCTGCTCGCGAAGAAGTACGTCGACGGCTACTTCGGTACGACCACCGTGGCCGCGTACACCCGGTTCCAGAAGTCCCTCGGCTACACCGGCCTGGCGGCCAACGGGCTGCCGGGCAAGGCGTCCCTGGAGAAGCTGGGCACGAACCGCTTCACGGTCACCCACCCGCTCTCGCCCGGCAAGCGCGTCACCTCGCACGGCGCCACGATGAACACCCGTACGGTCGCCATGCTGACCGCCGCGGAACGCCGGCTCGGCCGCAGGCTCGTGATCGAGCAGGGCTCGTACAACCCGGGCGGCGACCCGACGTCCGCCGGTACGCACGACGGCGGCGGCGTCCTGGACATCTCGGTCAAGGGGATGGACGCGCGCACCCGAAGCACCGTGGCCCGTCAGCTGCGCACCGTCGGCTTCGCGGCGTGGGTGCGCAACCCCAGCCAGGCGGACTGGCCCTGGCACATCCACGCCGTTGCGCTGAGCGACCCGGACCTGGCGAGCCAGGCCCAGCACCAGGCCGGCGACTACTACCTCGGCAAGAACGGCCTGGCGAGCCGCAAGCCGGACGACGGCCCGAAGGTCACCCCGATCCGGACCTGGGAGGAGTTCCAGCGCCGGCACTGACCGACCGACCACTCGCACGACCCACTCGCACGACCCATCCGCACGAACCCAGGAGGAGACATGAGGACCATCCACAAGACGCTCGCGGCCGCGGGCCTCGCCGCCGTCGTCGTCACGCCCGCGCTCGCCTTCGTCGGCCAGTCGCAGGCCGTCGCCAAGCCGAACTTCCAGATGCCGTTCCGCTGCGGCTACACCGCCACCGCGGCGACGTTCGGCGGTCACAGCCCCGCCAACGCGGTCGACTTCCAGAAGGCCGGCATCACCGGCGACCCGGTGCTGGCATCGGCCGGCGGCACGGTCAGCCGCGTCGCGAACGAGGGAAGCACCAGCTACGGCCGGTGGATCGAGATCAACCACGGCGGCGGGTACACCACCCGGTACGCCCACCTGTCCGCCCAGCAGGTCCGCGTCGGGCAGAAGGTCGCGCTCGGCACCCAGATCGGCAAGGCCGGTGCGACCGGTGGCGTCAGCGGCCCGCACCTGCACTTCGAGGAGCGCCGCAACGGCGCCGTGCTGCGGGCCACGCTCAACGGGCGTGCCGTCCCGTACCCGGGCCACACGCCGTTCACCAGCCGGAACAAGTGCACCGGCGGTGGCGGCGGAGGCAACCCGTACACGCCGCAGAAGGCCTGCGGCTCCGGCTTCGCGGTCGTCGACTCCAAGGCGCTCGGCAAGGCCGGCCGCACGTACCTGCTCTACAACAAGGGCTCCGGCAAGAACTGCGTGACGACGCTGAAGAGCACCTCGCTCGGCAAGAAGACCGCCGCGTCGGCGTTCCTGGAGGTCAAGGGCGCCAAGCGCACGACCGACGCGGGCAACTTCTCCTACTACGCCGGCCCGGTCATCAAGTCCGCCGCGGGCAAGTGCGTGAAGTGGGGCGGCTCGGTCGGCGCCACGAGGTACGCGAGCCCGTTCGAGCACTGCGGCTGACGCACGGCCCCGGTCGGCGTAGTGATCGGCCGGGGACATCGAACCCCGTACGGGGCGGGCAGGCCTGCTGCGCGCCCCGTACGGTCGCGCGCGGAACCTCGCGCACGCCCGGGCCGTCCTCTCCCTGGCGGTGCGAAGGGGCGCCACACGGGGTGACGAGAGGTCCCCCGGAGTCCTGGGTAGCGTGGCACCGTCGCACACCCCCGGGCCGTGCCGAGGCCCGTCACAGGCGAGGAGCGCGCGCAATGTCGGACGGGTTCGCAGCAGACCGACGTCAAGCCATCGAGGAGTTCGCCACCGAGCTGTCGGCGCTACGGGAGTCGGTCGGGAGACCGTCCTTCCGGGCGATGTCGGGCCGGTCCGGCTGCATCTCCCACACCACGCTGCACGAGGCGGCTCAGGGCAACCGGCTCCCGACCTGGGAGACCACGGTCGAGTTCGCGAAGGCGTGCGGCGCCGACCCGGCCGACTTCCGCGAGCGCTGGCAGGCGGCCAACCGCGCCGTCAACCCACCCGCACCGACCACGGCCGCACCACCGTCTCCGTCTCCGCCCCCGATCGCCGCGCCGGCGGAGGCAGCCGAGCCACTCGCGCCGGCACCGAGCGGACTCGCGGCTGTCGACGCGCGCACTCACGAGACGGTCGATGAGCCCGCTCGGTCGGGGCGCCGGCGCCGTACGGCTCTGCTCGCCGCCGCGGTCGCCGTCGTCGTGGCCGGGGGAGCGGGCGTGGCCTGGAAGGCGAGCGGCGACGACCGGACCCCGCCCCTCGTGCAGGGCCAGGACACCACCGCGACCGGTACGCCGCTGCGGCTCGCGGCCTCGCCCACGGCGTGCCCGGTCACGCCGACGAACCCGCCGTGGACCCCGCCGGTCAACAAGGGCGACAAGGCCAAGTTCCTGGGTGACATCACGATCCCGGACTGCTCGACCGTGAAGCCGGGGCAGACGTTCCGCAAGGTGTGGCGGTTGCGCAACGTCGGCTCGGTGCCGTGGACGGCCCGCACCCTGCAGCGCGTCGAGCTGCCCCAGGGACGCAACGACTGCCAGACGGTGGAGCGGGTCCGACTGCCCGCGGCCCGCCCGGGCCAGCAGGTCGACGTCGCCGTCGAGGTCACGGCGCCCGCCAAGCCCGGCATCTGCGTGGTGCGCTGGATGATGAAGGACGACCAGGACCGCGTCGCCTTCCCCGGCGGCCGGCCGGTCAACTTCCAGGTCCGCGTCGCGGGCTGAACCGCGCCGACCAGAGCACGCCGCACATTCTGGACACATCGGTTCAGAATGTGGCAGGGTCGCAGACGTGGCCCGGCACAAGGAGTTCGACGAGCAGCAGGCGCTCGACCAGGCGGTGGAGACGTTCTGGTCCGGCACCTACGCGTCGACGTCCACGCAGGACCTCTGTGAGTCGACCGGCCTGTCACGGAGCAGCCTCTACAACGCGTTCTCCTGCAAGGCCGACCTGTACCAACGGTCGCTCCGGCGCTACGGCGAGCTCAAGGACGCCGAGCGCACTGCATACCTGGAGCACCCGGGCACCGGACGAGAGGCGCTGGAGGCGCTGCTCGGCCACGTGCTCGAGACCCAGGGCGGGAGCGAGGACCGCCGCGGCTGCATGGTCATCAACGCGGCGGTCGAGATCGGCGGCGACGACGACGAGGTCGCCTCGCTCACCCGGGCGAGCCTGGACGGGTTCCGCGGCGTGGTCGCGCAGCTCATCGCCCGCGGCCAGGACGACGGCTCCATCGCCACGACCGCGCCGGCGGCCGAGCTCGCGACCGTCGTCCACGCCGCGCTCAACGGCCTGCAGGTCGGCGCGCGGGTCGCCACCGACCCGGCCGCCGCCGGACGTGGCCTGCAGACCCTGATGTCCCTGCTCTGACCGGACGAGCTCGTCCGCGCACCTCTCGCCCGACACGTTTTTGTACCGAACAGTTCAGAAAGAGGGATCACCGTGGCGCTCGCGACCGAGACCGCATCACCCCGGACCCGTCTGCCGCTGGCCGTGTACGTCCTGGCGCTGGGCACGTTCTGCGTCGGCACCTCGGAGTTCATGCTCGCCGGCCTCCTGCCGCAGCTGGCGGACGGCCTCGACGTGTCGATCTCGCGGGCCGGGCTGCTGATCACCGCCTTCGCGATCGGCATGACGCTCGGGGCCCCGCTCATGACGTTGGCCACCCTGCGGCTGCCCCGACGGGCGACGTTGCTCGCCGCGGCTCTGGTGTTCGCGGGCGTCCATCTGCTCCCTCTCCTGCTCGACGGGTACGCGGCGCTGCTGGTCGGTCGCGTCGTCGCGGCCGTCGCCTGTGCGACCTACTGGGCGGTGGGTGCGGTCGTCGCCGTACGGCTCGGTGGACCGGAACGCACGGCGCGAGCGCTGGCCGCCATCGTCGGTGGGCTCACCCTCGCGAACGTCCTGGGAGTGCCGCTGGGCACCTGGATCGGGGAGCACCTCGGCTGGCAGGCGGCGTTCCTCGCGGTCGCGCTCGCGACGATCGCCGTCGCGGTCGTGCTGCGGGTGATGATCCCGCGCCAGCCCCAGGACGACGCGACGACGCCGATGGGGGTGCTCGTACGCCGTGAGCTCGCCGCGTTCCGCAACCGTCGGCTGTGGCTGGCGCTGCTCACGACGGCGACGTTCCAGGCCGCGGTGTTCTGCTGCTTCTCCTACCTGGCGCCGCTGCTGACCGACGTCGCGGGGATCGACGAGTCACGAGTTCCGTTGGTGCTGCTGCTCTTCGGCGTCGGATCGTTCATCGGTGTGACCATCGGTGGCCGGTACGCCGACCGCGACCTGCTGATGAACGTCTTCCTCAGCCTCGGCTCCATGGTGCTCGCGCTGACGGCCCTGCTCGTCCTCGCCGGCTCCGTCGCCGGGATCGTCATCGCGACGTTCCTGTTCGGGGCGACGTCGTTCTCGATCGCGGCCGCACTCAACGGTCGGGTCTTCGCGTTCGCCGGCGATGCGCCGACGCTCGCTGCCTCGATGAGCGTGTCGGCGTTCAACGTCGGGAACGCGGTGGGGCCCTGGATCGGTGGCCTCGTCATCGACGCCGGCCTCGGTCTGCGTGCACCGGTGTGGGCGTCCATCGGTCTGGGGCTGCTCGCCCTCGTCGTGGCCTCCTGCAGCTGGCGCCTGGAGCGCGGCCGCGCCCCGATCGGGTGCACGACCACTGCCTGCCCGTCGGCCTGACGCTCGTTCACACAGAAGGGATCGGTTCATGGGGGACCTCACCGGTCGTCGCGCGGTCGTCGTCGGGGGCACGAAGGGTCTGGGTCGCGCCGTGGTCGACGACTTCGTGGCCGCAGGGGCGCGAGTGGCCGTGGTGGGCCGGGACCGGGCGGCCCTCGACGGCCTCGGACCCGACGTGCTCGCGGTCGCGGCGGACATCACCGACGACGACGCCGTGCGAGCGGCGTTCGAGCGGATCGCCGCAGCGTGGCGAGGACTGGACATCGCGGTCAACTCGGCGGGGGTCTTCCTACCCCCGGCGCCGGTCGGCGCACTCGACCCGGCCGATCTGGAGCGCGCGCTGCGCATCAACGTGGTCGGCACGCAGCGCGTCATGCGTCACGAGATCGCGCTGATGAGCGGTGGGGGCGGGGCGATCGTGAACTTCTCGTCCAACCTCGGCGCGCACCGCACCCAACCGGGACTCGCGGCGTACGGCACCTCCAAGGCCGCCGTCAGCGCGCTCACCCGGACCGCGGCGCTCGACCACGTGGGCGCCGGCATCCGCATCAACGCGATCAGCCCCGGTCCCTCCGACACGACCATGTCCGTCCGCCCGGGCGAGACCGTCGCACAGCGCGATGCGCGGGTGGCTGCGGCGAACCCGTCCGGCCGCGTCGCCCGGCTGTCGGAGATCGTGGCGGCGGTGCGCTATCTCGTCTCCGACGAAGCCGCCTACGTCGTCGGCACGGACCTGGTCGTCGACGGAGGCGTGACCGCCTGACCGTGACCGCCTGACGGTGACCGCTCGACCGCGACCGGCCGCGGTGAGCGGCCAGGGTGCGGCCCGCGGTCGCGCGGCGAGCGCCCGCGTACCACCATGGGGTGATGACGCTCCACGCCGACGACTACACCGCCCAGCGCAGCCGCTACGACTCGATGACCTACCGCCGGTGCGGCGCGAGCGGGCTGGACCTGCCCGCCGTCTCGCTCGGGCTCTGGCACAACTTCGGCGACGACGTGCCGCTGGAGCGTCAGCGGGCCACGCTGCGGCGGGCGTTCGACCTGGGTGTCACGCACTTCGACCTGGCCAACAACTACGGGCCGCCGTACGGCTCGGCCGAGCGCAACTTCGGCACGATCTTCGCCCAGGACTTCCGGCGCTACCGCGACGAGCTGATCCTCTCCACCAAGGCGGGGTACGACATGTGGCCGGGGCCGTACGGACAGGGCGGCGGCTCGCGCAAGTACCTGCTGTCCTCCCTCGACCAGTCGCTGCAGCGGATGGGCGTGGACTACGTCGACATCTTCTACAGCCACCGGTTCGACGACACGACGCCGCTGGAGGAGACGATGGGCGCGCTGGACACGGCCGTCCGGCAGGGCAAGGCGCTGTACGTCGGGATCTCCTCCTACTCGGGCTCGCGGACCCAGGAGGCCGTGCGGATCCTGCGCGACCTCGGTACGCCGCTGCTGATCCACCAGCCGTCCTACTCCATGCTCAACCGCTGGGTCGAGGAGGACCTGCTGGACGTGCTCGGCGTCGAGGGTGTCGGGTGCATCGCGTTCTCGCCGCTGGCGCAGGGCATGCTGACGGACAAGTACCTCAAGGGAATTCCCGCGGGTTCCCGCGCGGCACAAGGGAAGTCGCTCGACCCGAAGATGCTGGACGAGACCGCCCTGAAGCACGTCCGCGCGCTCAACCGCATCGCGAAGGCACGCGGTCAGTCGCTCGCGCAGCTCGCGCTCGCGTGGGTCCTGCGGGACGAGCGGGTGACATCGGTGCTGATCGGTGCGTCCAGCGTGGAGCAGCTCGAGGACAGCCTCGGCGCGCTGGACAACCTGGCCTTCGACGACGCCGAGCTGGCGAAGATCGACCAGCACGCCGTCGACGCCGGCATCAACATCTGGAAGACGTCCTCCACCTCCTGACCCGTACGCCGGTCGATCCGCCCCCGTCGCTGGTCGATCCGCCCCCGTCGCTGGTTGAGCCGGTCCGGAGCGCTAGCGAAGGACCGTGTCGAAACCTGGTGACGTCCGGGGAGACTCTCCCTACGTCTCACCGGGCTTCGACACGGGCTCGCCTGGGGGCTCGCCCGGCTCAACCAGCGAGCAGCCCTCCTCCACCGGCGAGTCGGCTCAGCCGAAGAGGATGGCGGCCTCGTCGTACCTCGCGCGCGGCACCGTCTTCAGCTTCGTGGTGGCGTCGTGCAGATCGACCGTGACCACGTCCGTCCCCGACAGCGAGACCATCGTCCCCCACTTCTTGTCGACCACCGCGTCGATCGCGGCGGTGCCGAAGCGGGTGGCGAGCACGCGGTCGTACGCCGACGGGACGCCACCGCGCTGCAGGTGGCCGAGCGTCGCGCACCGGGTCTCGATCCCGGTGAGCTCCTCGAGCATCGGGCCGAGCCGTTCGCCGATGCCGCCGAGCCGGGGGCGGCCGAACGCGTCGAGTCCGCGCGGCGCCACGACGTGCTCCTCGCCGGCCAGGCTGAAGCCCTCGGCGACCACGACGACCGGCGCGCGTCCGCGGTCCCGCGCGCTGCGTACCCACTCACCGACCTGCTCCAGCGACTGCGGCACCTCGGGGACGAGGATGGCGTGCGCGCCGGCGGCGAGCCCCGCGTGCAGCGCGATCCAGCCGACGTGGCGGCCCATCACCTCCACGACCATGCACCGGTGGTGCGACTCGGCGGTCGTCCGGAGCCGGTCGATCGACTCGGTCGCGATCGCGACGGCCGTGTCGAAGCCGAACGTGTAGTCGGTGGCGGACAGGTCGTTGTCGATCGTCTTCGGGACGCCGACGATGTTGATGCCCTCGTCGCTGAGCCGGCGCGCTGCGGTGAGCGTGCCCTCGCCGCCGATGGCGATGACGGCGTCCATCTCGTGGTGCGTCATTACCGTGCGGACCTGCTCGGCGCCGCCGCCGTCGAACGGGTTCGTGCGGGACGTGCCGAGGATGGTGCCGCCCTGGCGGGACAGGCCGCGCACGTCGTGGCGGGGCAGCGGGACGATGTCGTCCTCGACGAGACCGCGCCACCCGTCCTTGATGCCGAGGAAGGTCTGGCCGTGGATGCGGTCGCCCTTGATGACGGCACCCCGGATCACCGCGTTGAGGCCGGGGCAGTCGCCGCCGCTGGTCAGGATTCCGATACGCACCCGACAATTCTGGACGTTCGAGTGTGTTGACGTGTGAGTACGTCTCACACTCCGGCGCGCCGCTCGTCTGAGCGACTCACGGTGTGTCCCCCCGCCCCTCGGCAAAAGCTGATCATCCGCACATGCATGCGTGTGGTCCCGATCAACTTTTGCCGACGGGGGGAGGGTCAGACGGGGGTGAACGCGCAGAACTCGTTGCCGACCGGGTCGGACATGACGTGCCAGCCGATACCGTCCTCCCCCTTGGCCCGCAGCAGGGTCGCGCCCGCCGCCATGAGAGCGTCCAGGTCGTCGGTCGTCACGTCGAGATGGATCCGGTTCTTCGCGGTCTTCGGCTCGGGCACCGGCGCGAACGCGATCGACTCGAACGGGGTGGCCGGGACGTCCTCGATGTAGGAGAAGCCGCGCTCGTCCTCGACGGCCTCCACCCCGAGCAGGTCCCCCCACCAGATCGCCAGCTCGTGCGCCGCACGGGCATCGCCGGTGACGTCCCACCCCAGCTCGTAGAGCCCGGCCGGACGACCCTCCGGCCGCAGGAACACGCAGAACTCCTGGCCGTCCGGGTCGCGCATCAGCGTCCAGGCGAAGGAGGTCGAGTCGAGCACGGTGGCGCCGGCCGCGACGATCGGCTCGAGCGCGTGCGCGTTGATGTCGATGTGCACGCGGTTCTTGGCGGTCACCGGCTCGGGCACCTGGTTGACCCAGACCTCGACCGCCTCGCCGGCGCGCAGACAGGCGTCGCCGTCGTCGTGCGGATGTGGGTCCCAGCCGAGCAGCGGAGCCCAGAACCGCGCCTGGGCGTGCGCGTCCGAGGCATCCATGCACAGGTCCTTGTACGCCGCGAGAGCCATGCGCCGACCGTACCCGCGCCCAACCGACCCCGTCCCCGGCAAAAGGTGGGCGAGAGCACAGGTATGGATGTGCCGGGCGCCATCTTTTGCCGGGGGGTGCCGGCAAAAGGTGGGCGAGAGCACAGGCATGGATGTGCCGGGCGCCAGCTTTTGCCGGGGAGGGGGTGGCTAGCGGCGGACGGTGATCAGGGGGCTGTAGAGGGCCATCACGTCGAGTGCCTTGCTGTGGTTCTCGGGCGTGGAGCCGGCACACGCCTCCGCGGGCACGGTCACCGCGACGCCGGCGTCGGCCATCGCCAGGGCCGTCGAGATGACGCAGCAGTCGGTCGCGACCCCGACCAGCTCGACGGATGCGGCGTCACCGAGTGCGGACCGCAGCGCCGGACCCCACTTCCCGAACGTCGTCTCATCCACGCTCGGCCGACCGCGCAGGCCCGGGACCAGCTGGTAGAGCTCGGAGTCCGGCGGCTGCAGCGCGAAGGGCCACTCCTCGTAGTACGGCACCCACGCGCCCGCCGGCCGATCGGGCGCCACGAACCGGGTCACGACCACGCGCTCGCCGTACGCGGACACGCGGCGCTCGATGTGCGGCCACGCCTCCGCGAACATCGGCGAGCCCCACGGCGACGACGGATCGGCGAACACCGCTTGGGCGTCGATGACGACGAGCGCGTCCGAGGCCGTCGGGCCGTCGCCTGCGGTCATCGGGCCACCGTGGCGGGCGCGTCGTCCAGCGCCTCCTGACGAGCCACCTGACGCCGCGTCAGCAGCAGGGTGCCGAGGAACCCGATCGCCAGCGACACCAGGACGCCGAGCCCGGCGAACGCCCAGGTGCCCTCCTTGCCGCCCAGGTTCAGCGGCTCCAGCAGGTAGCCCTGCCAGGCCAGCCAGCTCGTCCCGGTGGTGTTCACGACCAGACCCCAGCCGACCGCCGTACCCAGGGCGAGCAGCGCGAGGGCCGACCACCGGACGGAGCCGTAGCGGCCGCGCGCGGTGTAGAGGTCCTCGTCGTGGTAGTCGCGGCGGCGCAGGATCATGTCGCCGAGGAAGATGCCGCACCACGCCGCGAGCGGGACGCCGCCGGTGACGAGGAAGCCCTGGAACGGGCCGATGAAGTCGTCCGCGAAGAACACGACCGCGATCGAGCCGATCGTCATGATGACGCCGTCGATCAGTGCGGCGACGTACCGCGGGACGCGCAGACCGAGGCTGAGCAGCGACAGGCCGGAGGAGTAGATGTCCAGGACGGTCCCGCCGATGAGCCCGAGGATCGCGACCAGCGCGAACGGCACCAGGAACCACGTCGGCAGGATCGTCGTGAGCGCGCCGATCGGGTCCGACTGCACCGCCTTGGAGATCGACTCGCTGGAGCCGGTGAGCAGGATGCCGTACAGGATCAGCAGCAGCGGGCCGAGCGAGGCGCCGAACGTCGTCCAGAACACCACGCCCCGGCCGGACGCACCGCGCGGCAGGTAGCGCGAGTAGTCGGCGGCGGCGTTGGTCCAGCCGAGCCCGAGCGCTGTCACGAGCAGGACGGTCGCACCGATGACCTCGGGCGCGCCGCCGGCGCTGTGGGCGGTCACGGCGTCCCAGCTGATCTCGTCGACGGTCAGCGCGATGTAGACGACGGTGAGGACGGCCGTAGCCATCGTGATCCAGGTCTGGACGCGCATGATGATGCGGAAGCCGAAGACCCCGGAGATGACCGTGACGGCGGCGACGACGATCAGCGCGACGACCTTCGTCTCGGTGCCGCCGCCCCAGCCGAGGCGGTTGAAGACCGTGGCGCTGGCGAGCGTGGCGAGGACGACGAGCACGGTCTCCCAGCCGACGAGCAGCAGCCACGACAGCAGGGCGGGCACCCGGTTGCCCTGCACCCCGAACGACGCCCGGGACAGCACCATCGTCGGCGCCGATCCGCGCTTGCCGGCCAGCGAGACGAACCCGCACAGCAGGAACGACAGCACCGTGCCGAGCACCATCGCGAGCACGGCCTGCCAGAAGCTGAGCCCGAACCCGAGCACGTACGCGCCGTACGGGATGGCGAGGACGGAGATGTTGGCCGCGAACCAGGGCCAGAACAACGATCGCGGTGTGCCGTGCCGTTCGGACTCGGCGATGACGTTCAGGCCGTTGGCCTCGACGGAGGCGGCGGCCCCGGAGACGGGCGGTGCCGGCTCGGCGGACACGGAGGATGCCATGGCGGCAACGTAGCGCGCCGGGGTTCCGGGGGAGTAGTGGAACGGTTCAGGGGTGCCGCAGCGCCGAACGCGCGGCGGCGCGGACGACGACGGTGAGGTCGTCGAGGCGGTCCGAGCGCAGCCGCCAGCGCTGCCAGTACAGCGGGACGTCGACGTGGTCGCGCGCGCCGAGCCGGACCAGCCGGCCGGTGTCGTAGTCGTCGCCCGCCTGCAGGTCCGGCACCGCGCCCCAGCCGAGCCCCGCGCGGACGGCGGCCAGGAAGCCGTGCGAGGACGGGACGAGGTGGGTCGGTGGGTCCGCGACGACGCCGTGCCGCGACAGGACGTCGTGCTGGAGGTCGTCCTTGGTGTTGAACCGGACGACGGGCATGGCCGACCAGCGGGGACCGCGCCCGGTCGAGTACCGCTCGAGGAGGGCGGGGGACGCCGCCGGCCGGTAGCGCATCACGCCGAGTGGCTCGACCGAGCAGCCCTGCACCGCAACGGGATCCGAGGTCACCGCACCGAGGACGGTGCCGGTGCGGAGCAGCTCCGCCGAGTGCGCCTGGTCTTCGACGTGCAGACGCAGCAGCACCTCGGGTGAGTCGGCGCACGCGTCGAGCACGGCGGTGAACCAGGTCGCGAGCGAGTCGGCGTTGACCGCGACCGACAGCTCGACCACGCCGGCGGCGCCGGATGCGTCGCCGCACAGCTCGCCGGCGGCGGCGTCGTCCAGCAGCCGGCGCTGCCGGGCCAGCCGCAGCAGGACGGCACCCGCCTCGGTGGCCGTGCACGGTGTCGTCCGGCGGACCACCACCTGGCCGACCTGCGCCTCGAGCGCGCGGATGCGCTGGCTGACCGCCGACGGCGTGATCGACAGGTGCCGGGCGGCCGCGTCGAACGTCCCGTGGTCCACGATCGCGAGCAGCGCCTCCAGCTGGTCGCCGTTGTACGTCATCGCCGGGCGATCGCGGCGTACGTCGCCCCCGTCGCCGCCGCCAGGTCGCCCGGCGCCAGCTCGATGTCGAACCCGCGCCGCCCGCCGGACACCAGCACGGTGCCGTACGCCTGCGCGGAGTCGTCGACGACGGTCCGCAGCGAGGTGCGCTGACCGATCGGGCTGATGCCCCCGACGACGTACCCGGTGCTGCGCTCGGCGTCCTTGGGGTCGGCCAGCTCCGCGCGCTTGCCGCCGAGCGCCGCCGCGACCGCCTTGAGGTCCAGCTGCCGGTCGACCGGGACCACGCCGACCGCGAGCGCGCCGTCGACCCGGACCAGCAGGGTCTTCAGCACCCGGGCGGGCTCCACGCCCAGGGCCTGCGCCGCCTCCATCCCGTAGGAGGCGACGGCCGGGTCGTGGACGTACGAGCGCGGCGTGTACGCGACGCCGGCGCGGTCGAGCGCGACGGTGGCCGGGGTCCCGCCGGACCGGTTGCCCTTGTTGCGTGCCATGGCGGCACCTTACGCCGGGATGAAGCAGAACTGATGTTCCTGCAGAATCATTCGCTTCACTTCAGGCTGGCCCCGACCTACCGTGGACGTCCGTGACCGCGATCCTCCCCGGCCTGCTGACCGGCCTCAGCCTCATCGTCGCCATCGGCGCGCAGAACGCGTTCGTGCTGCGGCAGGGTCTGGCTCGCCACCACGTCGGGCTGGTCGTCGCGATCTGCGCGGTCTCGGACGCCGTCCTCATCGCCGCGGGCGTGGGAGGCGTCGGTGCGGTCGTCCGTGACCACCCGACCGCCCTGCAGGTGCTCCGCTGGGTCGGCGCGGCGTACCTGCTCGCGTACGGTCTGCGCTCGCTGTGGTCGGCGCGGCACTCGGAGGCGCTGACGCCCGCGGACCGCAGCGCCCGCTCCTGGACGGCGGTGGCGGCCATGACGCTCGCGCTCACCTACCTGAACCCGCACGTCTACCTCGACACCGTCCTCATGCTCGGGTCGATCGCCAACCAGCACGGCGACGACCGGTGGTGGTTCGCGCTGGGCGCCGCGACCGGGAGCGTGCTGTGGTTCACGGGGCTGGGCTACGGCGCGCGGTCGGCGTCGCGGCTCGCGGCGAGACCGTCGACCTGGCGCGTGCTGGACGTCCTGATCGGTGTCGTGATGATCGCGCTCTCGGTACGGCTGGCGGTCGGCTGAGCGGCGCCCTCGGGCATCGGCGTCCGTCCGGTCGACAGACTCCACACCATCACCACGACGAGGCCGACGAGCATCAGCGCGACCCCGGCGAGGACGTCGACGACGTAGTGGTTGCCGGTGGCGACGACGTCCAGCGCGGTGACGCCCGGGAACGCCCAGGCGAGGTGCGCCACCCGGCGGTGTGAGCGCCGTACGCACCACCAGATCGCGAACGCGCACCAGGACGCCCACGCCATGTGCAGGCTCGGCATCGCGGCGTACAGGTTGGCCGCCGTGCCCGAGTCGCGCGAGGTGGCGCCGCCCAGGATGTCGTGCGTCGCGATGACGTCGACGATGCCGTGCATCGCGAACCGGGGCGGCGCGACGGCGTACAGCCAGAAGACGGGCAGGCTCAGCAGCGTCGTGGTGATGAGCACGCGGCGGAGGTGGAGGTACTGCTCGGCCGCCCGGCAGTAGACCCAGCCGAGCACGATCGGCGGCACGATCAGGCACGCGCCGTAGAAGTAGCCCGCGACGTGAGTGAGGAAGAGGTGGTCGGCGAGCCAGTGGTTCAGCGGCTGCTCCCAGTCGAGGCGGAACGTGCGCTCGAACGTCTGAAGGGACTGGGCGTTCGCCGTGGCCTCCCGGTGGGTCTCCCCGAGGTGGGCCTGGACGACCGAGAAGAGGACGTAGCCGACGACCAGCAGCACGAGCTCGGGCAGCCACGACGGTCTGGCCAGCGCGCGCCAGAGTGCCTGCTGTCCGTGCCGAGTGCGCTCCGCGGGCCCCTGCCCACGGGCCGACGGCGAAGTCACCACTGTCATCACCACATTTCCCCGAGTCGTTGTGGTAAGTCCCGTGTACGGCACAGTAGAGCCCACCACCCCCGGAGGCATCCCGAAAAGGGATGACATGCGCCGTGTCCACCCCTACCGGAGTAGTACGGCGGGGCAGCCCTACGACACGATGCGACCGAGCGCGGCGAGTCCGATACGGGCGGTCCGCCGCCGGACCAGCCGCTCGAGCGTCGCGTCGCCCGTCGTGATCGCACGGAACGCCCGCCAGCCCCACGGGCCGGTCGTCAGCACCCGGACCATCAGCCCCGGCCAGCGCTCGAACGTCGCCAGCAGCGCCGCGCCGGCGGCCATCTCGCGGGCCAGGACGGCCCCGATGTCCCGGGTGTACGCCGCGAGCACGGCCTCTGGAGCGGACCCGCCGGACGGCGCGGTCGTCCCGGACGCCGCGGCGGCGCCCGCGAGCAGACCGGACCGGACGGCGTACGAGATGCCCTCGCGGGTCCACGGCTCGAGCAGTCCGGCGGCGTCACCGGCGACGAGGACGCGGCCACGGCCGAGAGGGGAGTCAGGGGTACGGCAGCGGGTCAGGTGGCCCGAGGACCGCAGCTCGGCCAGGCCGTCCAGCCCGTGCTGGGCGGTGAACTCGGCGAGGTACCGGCGGGTCTGCTCGGGCGCACCCTTGGCCATGATGACGCCGACGGTGAGGGCGCCGTCCTTGGGGAAGACCCATGCGTACGCGCCGCGCTCGCCGCCGAAGTCGAGCGCCAGCCGGCCTTTCCAGCGGTCCGCCTGCTCGCCCGGGTCGAGCTCCACCTCGAGGCCGAGGTCGGTCTGCGCGAGCCGCACGCCGACGTACCGCCCGATGCGAGAGGTGCTGCCGTCCGCACCGACGACCCAGCGGGCCCGGACGGGACCGTCTGCGGTGGTGAGCTCGACGTGGTCGTCGCGCTCGGTGACGGCCGTGACCGCGACGCCCTGACGGACCTCGGCGCCGGCCCGCGCGGCGGACGCGAGCAGCCGCTCGTCGAGCTCGGCGCGGTTCACCAGGGTGAGGACGGGCCGGTCCGCGGACCGCGTGGTCTCGCGTCGCCCGCGACAGGTGAGGACCACCCGGTCGATCCGCTGCTGGACGGGGAGGTCGAGGTCGTCCGGGAGGTGCGCGAGCGTCGCGCCGATCAGCCCGCCTCCGCACGTCTTGTACCGCGGGAACCTCGCGCGGTCGAGGATCACGGTGCGCGCCCCCGCGAGCGCGGCGGCGCGGGCGGCGCTGCTGCCGGCCGGGCCCGCGCCGACGACGGCGACGTCGTGGATCTCGTCGTCACGCTGCTGCACGGGCCGATGCTAACGATGAGGACGCACGGCCGCGGAGGGCTGGGGGGCGGGGGTCCCGCCGCGACCGTGCGCCGTAAGGGGCGTCCTCCTGGGAGGAGCCCCACCGATGAGTACACATCACGCGTCAAGCCTTGTGCGGATCCGCCACGCCCGGATTGCCGGATGTGTACGTCAGCTGCTCGATGACGTGCTGTAGGACGGGGATTCGAGGGCCTTGATGATCGTCTCGACCTCCGGCGGCTTGGGCGCCGCGTCGTCGGTGAGGATGCGCACGGTCGACCGGTCGGAGTACCGGATGAGCAGCTCGTAGACGAAGCCGTCCGCGATGCGGGTGTTGCGGTGCTCCCCGGCGAAACCGCGGACGTTCGGTGACGTCGCGGCGCGGAAGACCTCCTGCGGGCCGCGGGCTGCCGTGCTGGCGTAGTGCTCGCGGACACCGGCGAAGCCACCCGTCTTCGACAGCGTGACGGCCGTGGCGGAGACGCCGGTGGTGGTCGACGTCGGTGCGCCGGAGGTCGATGTCGGCGCGCCGGCGGTCGGCGGCAGCGGCGTCGTGCCGGAGGCCGGCGGGGTGGTGCCGGTGCCCGGCGAGCTGTCGCCGTCGCTGCAGGCGGTGACGCCCAGCGCGACGGCGAGCGCGAGCCCAGCCACGGTCGTACGCGTCGTCATCGTCGTCCCTTCGCGGTGCGGTCCTCGATCAGTGGGGCGAGCCCGTCCAGCGTCCGGGCGAGGCCGAACTCCCAGGCGTGCTCGGCATTCCAGGCGCCGCCCTGCGCCTCTCCGGCCGCCGCGCCGATCCGTACGGCACGCGGGTAGGTCTGCGGGTCGAGCGCGCGTTCCAGGAGCGGTTGGTTCGCGGCCCACCAGTCGGCGTCGCTCATCGCCGAGTCGGTGGTCGCCCGAGCGGCGTCGTGGGCCGCGCGCGCGTGGGCCTGCACGAAGCCGAGCAGGTGGGTGAGTGCGGCGTCGGTGTCGACGTCGGACAGTCCGGTGCCGTCGAACGCGGCCAGCTCGTGCTCGTACTTGCCCATCACCCCGGGCCCGAGCGGGGGGCGGCTGAGCGCGGCGACCTCGGTCAGCCACGGGTGCTCGGCCAGCAGGGTGCGGTTGCCGTCGGCGACGGTGGTCAGACGACGCCGCCACGAGCGGCTGCGCCAGGCCGGACGGGGCATCCGTCGGTACAGCGCGTCGACCATCAGGTCCAGCAGCTCGGCCTTGCCGGGGACGTAGGTGTACACGGACATCGCGCTGACCCCCACGCGCTCGGCGACCGCGCGCATCGTGACCGCCGCGAGGCCCTCCTCGTCGGCCAGCGAGAGCGCGGCGTCGACCACCTGGCTGACGGTGACCGAGCGGCCCGGGCCTTTACGGCGGCGCGCGGTCTGGGTGTCGCCCGTCGGGATGTCCTCCCAGAGCAGCGCCAGCGTGCGACTGGGCTCTCCGGCGCCGGTGCTCGTACGGGTCACGGGAATGATTCTGCCATGTAGGCGTTGTACGCCGTACGATGTACAACGTACGGTGTGAGCCGGCAAACCCATGAGGAGACACATGCACATCTCGCAGACCGCCATCTCGCTCAACGTCCCGGACGTCGAGGCGTCCGCTGCGTGGGCGAAGGAGCATCTCGGGTTCACCGAGGCGATGGCCGCTGACGGGTTCTGCTCGCTGGAGCACCCGGAGGCTGGTCTCAACCTGATCTACCTGCGCACCGGGCTCGCGTCGTTCAAGCCCGCGTCCGCGGCCGGCTCGGCGGACGGGCTGCTCGTGGTGTTCACGGTCGAGGACATCGATGCCGAGTACGCGCGCCTGCAAGCGGGCGGCGTCGAGGTCGTGACGCCGATCGAGACCGAGCCATGGGGTGAGCGGTACTTCCAGATGGCCGACCCGAACGGCGTGATCTACCAGCTCGTCCAGTGGGTCGAGCCGATCCCATCGTCCGAGTAGCGATACGGGCATCACGTCGTTCGCCCCTACTCGACCGGCGGGTGGGTCTCCCGATGTCGCTGGTTGAGCCGGGCCGAGGCGCTGGCCGAGGGCCGTGTCGAAACCACGGTGCGGTGCGGGGAGAGTCTCCCTGTGTGGCACCGGGTTTCGACTCGGGCTCGCGCTGGGGCGCTCGCCCGGCTCAACCAGCGAGAAGGGCGGCGCTCGCCGGGCTCAACCGGCGGTGGGGGCGGACTCGTCGGTCGAGTAGCCGGAGCTTGCGGAGGCGTATCGAGACCGGGTGCGCGCGGTCACCGGGTCTCGATACGGGCCCTCACTTCGTTCGCCCTACTCGACCGGCGGGCGTGTTCGGCCTACTCGACCGGCGGGGGTGTTCGGCGCTACGGGGCCGGCTCGATCAGCGAGGGGGTTCAGCGCCAGTGGAAGGTGGGGGAGACACGTACGGGGGTCGCGAGGCTGTTGGCGATGAAGCACTCGCGGTGCGCGAGGTCCACCAGTCGTTCGAGCCGCGTGTGGTCGGGCCGCGGTCGTTCGGTGTCCGCCAACGTGATCCGGGGCCGGAGCTCGATCACCGTGAGGCGAACCGGCTTGTCCGCCTCGTCCATGGTGGCGCTCGCGTCGTCGGCGTAGTCGACGACGTCGAGCCGCGACTTCGCCGCCACCGCCAGGAAGCTGAGCAGCTGGCAGGAAGCCGCCGCCATCACCACGAGCTGCTCGGGGTTGAGCAGTGACGGGTCCCCGCGGAAGGCCGGGTCCGCGCTCACCCGCAGGCCACCGGTGGTCGCGTCCTGGTGGTCAGCGGGTGAGGCATGGCTCACGTCCTGACGACCGGTGACGGCCTGGACGTGGTGCTCGCGCGGGTACGCGTCGTACCCGAGGCCCGTCGAGCCGGACCAGGACAACCGCGTGGCGTAGGAGTGGACGCTCATGGCGCGAGCGTACGAGTCGTACCGTGGGGCAGTGAACGCCGCTCGCCGGGCCGGGTTCGTGGGCGCCGCCGTCGCGGTGGCTCTGGTGGCGGGCTGCTCGGGCGGACCCACCCCGACGCCGAGTGCGACCTCTCCCCAGGTGGTGGCCGGCTGGCGTCGTCTGCCCGACCCGGCGCCGGGCGCGCGGGTGCGGGCGGCTGTCGAGATCGGTGGTGGCCGCACGCTCGTCGCCGGCTCGGTGCCGTCCGGTGACGGTCGGACGCCGGCGGCCTGGACCACCACCAACGGCCAGCAGTGGCAACGGATCTCGACCCGCCCGGTGACGCCGTACGGGTCGTTGGCCGACCTGGTGATGGCGGCTCGCGACGGTGATCGAGTCGCGGCGTTCGGGCAGGCGTACGGCGGGGCGCACTCCAACCCTCGGCCGACCACCTGGACGCTGGATCTCACCGCGGCCACCCCGGCGTTCGCGGAGCACGAGCAGTCGTTCACGTTGTTCGGCGGCGAGGACGCGATCGGCGTGACCGCACTGTCGGCGCGGCCGGCGGGCAGGTTCCTGCTGACGGGCGACTGGACGGCCCGCACCGGACGCTACGGCGCAGCGGTCTGGACGTCGCGGGACGGCGTGACCTGGACCCGGCGCGCGGACGCGGCCGGCCTCGCGTCGGCGCCGGGCGAGCAGACGACGGCCCGGGGCGCGGCAGCCGGGCCCGGTCGCTTCGTCGTCGTGGGCAGCGCCCTCGGGTCGGGCGTTCCTCCGTCCCAGCCGCTGACCTGGACGTCGCCGGACGGCGTGAGCTGGCGGCGCCACGCGCTGCCGGTGCCCGAGAGCCTGAAGCAGGACGGAGCCGTCGCCTCGGCCGCATCCTGCGACGCGGTCGGCTGCCTGGTCGCGGGTTGGTCGCAGGGCAGCGCGCAGCGGCCGATCCGCTGGACCGTCGACCAGGGCGGTCACCCGACCCGGCCGGCAGCCGTCGGTCCGCCGGCGGGGTTGACGCAGGCGACGACGATCCAGCGCGTCGGGCCGAGCGCGTACGTGCTCGAGACCGTCGACCATGTCCTGCGGCTGGAGGAGATTCCCGGCACCGGCGCGACGGCCCGGAGCGTTCCGCTGCCCGTACGATCGCGGCAAGGCGCGCTCGGCGTCGTGGCCGGCCGGTTGCTGCTCGCAGCCACGGACGGGCTGTGGCTCCGGGACGGGCCGGTCTCCGGAGGGGCGACCGGCGGAGCGTCGGGTTAAAGTTACTCGCCAGTACCGCGCTGCGACGACGCCGCGCACGTTCGACCGGCGGCCGACAGTGGCCGTCGTCACCGACCAGGAGGGGTCACCACGTGCGGATCGCGCTGTCGTCGTACCGGTCCAAGCCGCACTCCGGTGGCCAGGGCATCTACGTCCGCAACCTTTCCCGCGAGCTGGCCCGGCTCGGGCACGAGGTCGAGGTGTTCTCCGGCCAGCCCTACCCCGAGCTGGACGAGGGCGTCGGCCTGACCCGGCTGCCCAGCCTGGACCTCTACCGCCCCGAGGACCCGTTCCGCCGGCCCGGCCGCAGCGAGTTCCGCGACGGCATCGACGTCCTGGAGTTCCTGACCATGTGCACCAGCGGCTTCCCGGAGCCGCGCACCTTCTCGCTGCGCCTCGCCCGTCACCTGCGCGAGCGGCTGAGCGCCTTCGACATCCTGCACGACAACCAGACCCTCGGCCCGGGTCTGCTGCAGCTCGCCCGCCGCGGCATGCCGGTCCTCACGACGATCCACCACCCGATCAGCCAGGACCGCCGGCTCGAGCTCGAGGCGGCCCACGGCTGGGACCGCATCACGAAGCGCCGCTGGTACGGCTTCGTCGCGATGCAGCGCCGCGTCGCCCAGCGCTCCGAGCACCTGCTCACCGTCTCCGAGCAGTCCGCCCGCGACATCGTCGCCGACTTCGGGGTACGCCGGGACCGGCTCGACGTCGTCCCCGTCGGCGTCGACACCGACACCTTCACCGCACGTCCGTACGAGGACCGCGTGGCGGGCCGGCTCGTCGCCGTGGTCTCCGCGGACGTCCCGCTCAAGGGCCTGACGGTGCTGGTCGCCGCGCTCGCGACGCTGGACCGGTCGCTGTGGCAGGAGCTCGTCGTCGTCGGCAACCCGGGCGACCGGACCCTGAAGGCCATCGCCGACGCCGGCCTCGCCGACCGCATCCGGTTCGAGCAGGGCCTGCCGACTGCTGACCTGGCGGCACTCATCGCGTCGGCGCAGGTGCACGTCGTGCCGTCGCTGTACGAGGGGTTCTCGCTTCCGACCGTCGAGGCGATGGCGTGCGGCACCGCCGTCGTCGCGAGCGAGGTCGGCGCCCTGCCCGAGCTGCTCGGCCCGACGGCCGCGGGCGAGGTGCCGGGCGTCCTGGTGGCACCCGGCGACCCCGACGCCCTCGCCACGGCGATCGGCGGACTGCTGCGCGACCCCGAGCGCTGCGCGCGCATGGGGGCCGCTGGTCGCGAGCGCGCCGAGACCACGTACTCGTGGGCGTCGGTGGCCGCCGCGACCGCGCAGGTGTATGCCCGGATCGTCCAGCACCACGAGGAGCAGACCGCATGATCACCGTCGACTTCCGCCAGTTCCCCCTCGTCCCGGGCCTGCGCGTCCTGGACGTCGGCTGCGGGCAGGGCCGGCACTCGTACGAGGCGCTGCGTCAGGGCTGCGACGTCACGGCGTTCGACGCCAACGAGTCCGACCTGGCCGACGTGAAGACGATGTTCGGCGCGATGGAGCTGGAGGGCGAGGTCGGCCCCGGCGGCAAGGGTGCCGTCCTGCACGGCGACGCGCGGGACATGCCGTTCGAGGACGCGTCCTTCGACCGGGTCATCGCCGCGGAGATCCTCGAGCACATCCACGAGGACGAGCAGGTGATGGCCGAGATCGTCCGCGTCACCAGGCCCGGCGGACTGGTCGCGGTCAGCGTCCCCCGCAGCTGGCCGGAGAAGGTCTGCTGGCGGCTCTCGGACGAGTACCACGAGGTGGAGGGCGGCCACATCCGCATCTACCGCGCGACCCAGCTGATCGAGCGGCTGCAGCGGGCCGGCCTGGAGCTGCTGGGAACTCACCACGCGCACGCGCTGCACGCGCCGTACTGGTGGCTGAAGTGCGCGGTCGGGCCGGACAACGAGAACGTGGCCACGAAGGCGTACCACAAGCTGCTCGTCTGGGACCTGATGAAGGCGCCCCGACTGACCCGGTGGACCGAGGCCGCGCTCAACCCGGTGCTCGGCAAGAGCGTGGTCGTCTACCTGCGCAAGCCCGCGGAGGCCGTGTGACCGTCGCGCCGGCACTCGTCCTCGACGGCGTCCTGACGGCCGAACAGCTAGAGGCCACAGGGCGATTCATCCTCGCCCAGCAGGAGGAGGACGGCGCGATCCCGTGGTGGCGCGGCGGGAAGCTCGACCCGTGGGACCACGTCGAGGCGGCGATGGCCCTCGCGGTCCTCGGTCACGACGAGGCGGCCCTGGCGGCGTACGCGTGGTCGGCGCGGACGCAGGCCGTGGACGGCTCGTGGCCGATGGAGCAGTGTCGCGGCGTCGTCACCGAGGCGGCCTCGGACACCAACCAGTGCGCCTACATCGCGACCGGCGTCTGGCACCACCACCTGGTCACCGGCTCCACCGAGGCGGTGCACCGCTTCTGGCCGACGGTCGAGCGGGCGATCGACTTCGTCGTGCGTCAGCAGCGTCCGGGTGGCGAGGTCGCCTGGGCGGTCGACGTGGCACGGCGGCCGGACGACTTCGCGCTGCGGACCGGCTCCTCCAGCGTGCTGCACTCGATGGTGTGCGCCCTGGAGATCGCCGACGTGGTCGGGGTACGGCGACCCGACTGGGAGGACGCCGCCGAGCGGCTGCGTACCGCGCTCGTACGGCGGCCCGAGGCGTTCGCGGACCGCTCCCGCTACTCGATGGACTGGTACTACCCGGTGCTCGGCGGCGCGCTGCGGGGGGAGGCCGCCCGCGCCGAGCTCGCGGCCCGGTGGGACGACTTCGTGTGGCCGGGCCACGGGGTCCGCTGTGTGGACGACAACCCGTGGGTGACCGCCGCGGAGTCCAGCGAGCTCGTCATGGCGCTCGACGCCGTCGGTGAGTCTGCCTCTGCGGCAACCCTTCTCGCCGAGATCCAGCACATGCGCGACGACTCGACCGGCGGCTACTGGACGGGGTACGTCGTCGCGGACGACGCGACCTGGCCCGAGGAGCAGACGAGCTGGACCGCGGCGGCCGTCGTGCTCGCGGTCGACGCCGTGACCCGGACGACGGGCGGCTCGGGCATCTTCCGTGACCATGTCCTGACCGAGGAGGAGTGCGAGGCCGATGACGCTGCCAGCTGATGTGGCCGCCGCAGTGGCGGTGACCAAGGGGTTCATGCCCGAGGACGAGGGTGCCGCGCTGTACGACGTGGCGCTGACCTGCCTGCCGGGGACCTGGCTGGAGATCGGCACGTACTGCGGGAAGTCCACGATCCTGCTCGGCACCGCGGCGCGGCAGGCCGGAGCACAGCTGGTCACGGTCGACCACCACCACGGCTCCGAGGAGAACCAGCCCGGCTGGGAGTGGCACGACAGCTCGCTGGTCGACCCGCGGACCGGGCTGCTGGACACCCTGCCGTCGTTCCGGCGGACGATGGACGACCACGTCGGCGACGTCGTGTCCGCAGTCGTCGCGACCACCGAGCAGGTCGCCCAGTGGTGGTGCACGCCGGTGCAGCTGCTGTTCCTCGACGGCAACCACACCGAGGAGACCGCCCAGCACGACTACAAGGTGTTCTCCCCGCACGTGGTGCCGGGCGGCGTGCTGCTGGTGCACGACGTCTTCCCCGACCCCACCCAGGGCGGCCAGGCCCCGTGGCACGTCGTGCAGGCGGCGCTGGACTCCGGTCGGTTCGTGGAGGAGGCCGTCCACGGCAGCCTGCGCGTCCTGCGAGCCCGGTAGCGCTCATGCCTTCCCATCGGAGGCGTGCCGGTCCATGGTGGAGGCACCGGGACGAGGGGGAGTCATGAGACGTACAGCAGGTGTTGCAGCACTCGTGATCGCACTGGCGGGCACCGCGCTGCCGGCCCAGGGCGCCGTGTCGCCCCCACGGGCGGCCGGCTCGGCAGTCGACGGGCGCGCCGAGTCGCAGGCCTACACCCGCGCCGAGTCGCGGGCCGCGGAGCCGACCGTGCCCGCGCCGTACTCGTGGGCCGTCGGGTGGAGTGCGGTCGTCACCAGCAGCCCGCGCCCGGGGATCGAGCAGCTCGCCCTGATCAGCCCGTCGGGTGGCCGGCGGGCTGTTGCCACGGTCCCGGCGGGCACGGAGGTGATCGACGTACGGCACGACGCTCGTGCTGTCATCACCCGCGCACCCCGCGGCCAGGACGACCCCTCCGTCTTCACGGTCTGGGACGTCGTCACCCGGCGTCGCTTCCGGGTCCAGCTCCCGCCCGCGAGCAGGCTGTACTTCGGGCCGGACTCGAGACTGATCTCGGCCGAGGGGTATCCGACGTCGCGGGTGCGCGTCCGCGCCTGGGGCGGTGCACCGCAGCGAGACCTGTCGGTGCCGGCGAGCGACCAGGCGGTCGTGTCTCCCGGCGGGAGTACGTACATCGTCCCGCGGGGCAACGACATCGCCGTGCACGACGTCGCGACGAACCGCACCGTGCGGGTGATCCCGAACCAGCCGCCGTCCGTCGAGTGCCGCCCCCACGGGCTGTGGTCGGACGGTGCGACGCGGTTCGGCTGCTATGACATCCCCGGCAACAGCCGCACCTACAAGGCGCTCACCTCGACGGGCGCCGTGACGCCGCTGGCGAGGGAGGTGCCGGACGCCGGCGAGGCGTTCGCCACCACACCCGTCTCGGCACAGACGACGTGGAGCAGCTCGTGCGACGGACCCGGCAACGGGGTGGCGCTCGTCCAGAACGGGCAGCCCCGCTGGCTCGCGCCGAACGGCCCGTGGGGCTCAAGCACGGTCTTCCTGGACACGATCGCCGGCAGCCGCACGAGTCTGTGGATGACGGTCGGCTGGAGCTGCCGCACCGACGAGCAGCGCCGGTCGCTGGTGCGCTACGACACCACCGCCGGGACGACGACCGTGCTGGCGGGCCCGGGCTCACCGGGCTCCCAGCGGGCGGTCCGCAGTGCGGCCACGGTCGACGGGCTGACCTGAGAACCGTCCGCCGACGTCTGGACCCGAGGGACGGCCCGCCCTGACTCCCCCTACTCGGCCGCAGCCACCGGCAGACGCATGGCGACGCCCTTCTCGACGATCTCGAAGCCGAGGTCCTCGTTGATCGCCACCATGTAGGCGTTGTTGTCCGCGTTGCTGGTCCGCACGAGCGTGCGCCCGGGGAACTCCTCCTGCAGCCGGCGCAGGTTGGCGACCTTGACCGCCATGCCGAGCCGGTGACCGCGGTGGTCGCGGTGCACGTACGTGCCCCACTGCCACACCTGCGTCGACGGCGGGGGCGGCACGACCAGGTCGGAGTGCGCCGCGACGGCACCCGTCTCCCGGTCGATCGCCAGCGCGAACAGCCGTGTGCGGCCCTGCTCGCGCTGCAGCGCCCAGAAGTCGCGGACTCGCTTCGGCGTCATCGTCTCCGGCTCGAACTCCACCACGCCGCTCGGAGCGTCCACGCCGAGCAGGTTGTAGAGGTCGCACAGACCCTGGACGTACTCGTCCGGGACGTCGCCGGCGAACAGCTTCACGTCGTACGCCTCCGCGGCCTTCGCGGACGCGTCGCCGTGCCGGGTGAGCAGCTCCTCGGAGACGGGCAGCGGCATGTGCCGGACGTTCTCGACCCAGCCGGGCTCGAACCCGCGAGCCAGCGCGAACCGGCGGTAGGGGTGGTTCTCGAAGTCCTTCTGCGGCACGCGGAACTCGGTGAGCACGGTGGTGCGCTTCTCGTCGCGCGCCCGCGACACCATCTGCTCCACGAGACCCGTGCCGTGGCCGCGTCCGCGGTGGTCGGGATGGACGTCCAGCTCGGTCCACAGCATCCAGGTGTTGTCCGCGTCGGGCAGCCAGACCATGGCGGCGCCGACGACGCTGTCGTCCTCCCACGCGCCCCACAGCTCGAACCGCTCCTCCGGCTCGACGAACCGCACGTCGGCGACCCACTCGTCGTACGGGGTCGGCTCGAACCACGGTCGATCGACGGCAGACGAACGCTCCAGCGCCTCGTGGGCCTGCCGCAGCGCCGTGTCGTCCTGCAGGTCGATCTGCTTGATCATCCTTCGACGCTAGGGCGGTCCGGTGCGGGGAGGCCACTCCTTTTCGGCGGGTTCGCGGGCGCGCAGGATCGGGACGTCGTAGGGGCTGACCGGGCGGTCACGCGGCGCCACTAGGTTGGCCGGGTGACGATCCGAGTGGCGCTCGAGCACAGGACGACGTACCACTTCGCCCATCCGGTGAAGGTGTACCCGCACACCGTGCGGCTGCGGCCGGCGCCGCACTCGCGGACCCCGATCGAGTCGTACTCGTTGCAGGTCACCCCGCGGCAGCACTTCGTGAACTGGCAGCAGGACCCGTTCGGCAACTGGGTGGCGCGGCTGGTGTTCCCGGAGCCGGTGAGCGAGCTCGACATCACGGTCGGGCTGGTCGCCGACATGACGGTCATCAATCCGTTCGACTTCTTCGTCGAGGAGTACGCCGAGCGCTTCCCGTTCACCTACCCCGACGGCCTGCGTGCCGAGCTGGAGCCCTACCTCACGCCGGTCGACGACCGTACGCCAACCGAACCGCTGGTTGAGCCGACCGGAGCGCTAGCGGAGGTCGAGTCGAAACCCGGTGACATCGGGGGAGACTCCGCGGACGCGTCACCGGGTTTCGACTCGGTCTCGCCTAGCGGCTCGACCGGCTCAACCAGCGGAAGTGGCGGCTCGACCAGCGGTCCGGACGGCTCGCCCGGCGGGGAGGCTGGTTCGCTGACCGAGCGGTGGGTGGAGGCGAACCGGCCGGAGGACGGGCTCGCGATCGTCGACTTCCTGGTCCGGCTCAACCAGGCGGTCAACCGCGACATCGCGTACACCGTCCGCCTCGAGACCGGTGTGCAGGACCCCGACGAGACGCTGGCCAAGCGGCTCGGCTCCTGCCGGGACAGCGCCTGGCTGCTGGTGTCGGCGCTGCGCCGGCTCGGGCTCGCGGCGCGGTTCGTCTCCGGGTACCTCGTCCAGCTCACCTCGGACGTCAAGGCGACCAACGGCAAGGACGGCCCGTCCGAGGACTTCACCGACCTGCACGCCTGGGCGGAGGTGTTCGTGCCCGGCGCCGGCTGGATCGGGCTGGACGCGACGTCCGGCCTGTTCGCCGGCGAGGGCCACATCCCGCTGTCGGCGACGCCGCACCCCTCCTCCGCCGCCCCGATCAGCGGCGCGACCGGCGTGGTGGACGTCGACTTCTCCTTCTCCAACTCCGTCACCCGCATCCACGAGGACGCCCGCGTCACCAAGCCGTACTCCGAGGAGCAGTGGCGGACCGTCGACACGCTCGGTCAGCAGGTCGACCGGCTGCTGACGGAGTACGACGTACGGCTCACGATGGGCGGCGAACCGACCTTCGTCTCCGCCGGTGACACGTCGTCCGCGCAGTGGGAGTCCGCGGCTGACGGTGACGAGAAGCGTTCGCTGGCAAGGGATCTCGCTGCTCGCTTGAAGGAGCGCTGTGCGCCGCACGGCCTGGTGCACCACGGCCAGGGCAAGTGGTACCCGGGAGAACCGTTGCCGCGCTGGCAGATCCGGCTGACCTGGCGCGCGGACGGCAAGCCGCTGTGGGAGCACCCCGAGCTGCTGGACGACCCGTGGGGCGACCCGCGCGAGATCGACCCGCAGACCGCCCGCGACCTCGCGTACGCCGTCGCCGCGGGGCTGGGGGTGCCGACCGAGCTCGCGCTGCCGGCGTACGAGGACCCGATGAACGACGTCTGGAACGAGGCGCGGCGTCCGCGCGGTGACCAGCGGCCGGCCGTCGACATCGACCCGAACGATCCCGAGCCGATGCGAGCGCTGGAAGACGTTGACAGCCAAGCGGATACGCCGCGGGGCTGGGTGGTGCCGATCTTCCGCGACCCGGACGGTGACGGCTGGGCGACGACGCGGTGGCGGACCCGGCGCCGGCACCTGTTCCTCACGCCGGGCGAGTCGCCGATGGGACTGCGGCTGCCGCTGGGCTCGATCGCGTGGACGGATGCGCCGTACGAGCCGGAGGAGTCGACGTTCGGCGATCCGGGTGAGCTGAGCGAGTCGAGTGGCGACGTCGTCCCTGCGGTGGTCCGCGACATCGAGAAGTCACCGCGTACGGCGCTGTGCGTGCAGGAGCGGGACGGGCACCTGTTCGTCTTCCTGCCGCCGCTGAGCAACCTCGACCACGCCCTCCAGCTGCTCGCCACCGTGGAGCGCGCCGTCGAAGAGCTCGGCGTTCCAGTGGTTCTCGAGGGGTATCCGCTGCCGGACGATCGCCGTACGCGGTCGTTGTCGGTCACTCCCGATCCGGGCGTCATCGAGGTGAACGTGCAGCCGAGCGCGTCCTGGACGGACCTGGCCGAGCTGACCACCACGCTGTTCGACGACGCCCGGGACACCGGGCTGGCCACCGAGAAGTTCGACCTCGACGGCACGCACACGGGCACCGGCGGTGGCAACCACCTCACGCTCGGCGGACCGACGCCGCAGGACTCGCCGCTGCTGCGGCGACCGGACCTGCTGCGCAGCCTGCTCACCTACTGGCAGCACCACCCGGCGCTGTCGTACGTGTTCTCCGGGCGGTTCATCGGCCCGACGTCCCAGGCGCCGCGCGTCGACGAGGGGCGGCCGGAGACGCTGTACGAGCTGGAGATCGCGTTCGCCGAGCTGGAGCGGGTGGTCGGGCAGTCCGACGCCCGGGTGGCCGCGGACGTCGAGGCCGACCGCGACCGGACGGAACCCCGCGAGACCCGCCGGGAGCGGCACCTCACGTCGCAGCTGTGGCTCACCGACCGGCTGCTGCGCCACCTGCTCACCGACATCACCGGCAACACGCACCGCTCGGAGTTCTGCGTCGACAAGCTCTACAGCCCCGACTCCGAGCGGGGTCGGCTCGGGCTGCTGGAGCTGCGCGGGTTCGAGATGCCGCCGCACCCGCGGATGGCGCTCGTCCAGGCGCTGCTGGTCCGGTCGCTGGTCGCCCGGTTCTGGCGGGAGCCGTACACCGGGCCGCTCGTGCGATGGGGTACCCGGCTGCACGACCGGTTCCTGCTGCCGGCGTTCGCGGCGGCCGACCTGCGCGACGTCGTCGAGGACCTGAACCGGTTCCTCGCGGACGCGACGCCCGGCGGGCTGCGGTTCGACCCGGCCTGGTTCGACCCGTTCCTGGAGTTCCGGTTCCCCCGGCTGGGCGAGACCGACGTCGCGGGCGTGCACCTGGAGCTGCGGCAGGCGGTCGAGCCGTGGCACGTGCTCGGTGAGGAGGTCCGCCAGTCCGGAACCGCGCGGTACGTCGACTCCTCGGTCGAGCGGGTGCAGCTCGCGGCGTCCGGCCTCGTCGAGGGCCGGCACGTGGTCACCTGCAACGGCGTTCCGGTCCCGATGGTGCCGGTGCCTGCACGCGGCGGCTCCGGCGGTTCGGGCACGGCGGAGACGGGCTCGTTCGTCGGTGGCGTGCGCTTCCGGGCGTGGGCGCCGCCGTCCGCGCTGCATCCGACGATCGGCGTCCACGCGCCGCTGACGTTCGACCTGGTGGACACCTGGAGCCGTCGGTCGCTCGGCGGGTTCACCCATCACGTCGTGCACCCGGGCGGCCGCGCGTACGAGGACTACCCGGTGAACGCCGCGGCCGCCGAGACCCGGCGCGCGTCCCGGTTCGAGGCGATCGGCCACACGACCGGCGAGGTGGATCCCGCGGAGTGGCCGGACGTCCGTGGAGGCACCGAGTACCCGACCACCCTCGACCTGCGCCGCTTCACCCCGGCCACCGCTGACACAGACCCCGCCGGTCGAGGAGGGGCGAACGACGTGAGGGCCCGTATCGAGACCAGGTGAGGTGGTCGCTGAGTCTCCCTGTGCCGTACGTGGTTTCGACTCGGGTCTCGGCCAGCGCCTCGATCCGGCTCAACCGGCGAGGGCCGGCTGCTCGAACCGGCGGGGGCTGGCTGCTCGACCGGCGGGGGGCGGTTGCTAGGCGCAGGTGTTGAGGAGGGTGGTGAGCTCGTCGACCTCGGCCTGCTGGGCGGCCAGGTCCCACTGGTGCTTGGACGCGATCCAGATCTTCGCGTACGTGCACCCGTAGGCCGTCCGGGTCGGCACCCAGGTCGAGGGGTCCTGGTCGCTCTTGGACCGGTTCGAGGACGCGCTGACCGCGATCAGCTGCGAGTGGTCCAGGTCGTTCGCGAACGCCTGACGCTGCGCGGTCGTCCAGCTCGATGCGCCGGAGCGCCACGCCTCGGCGAGCGGGACGATGTGGTCGATGTCGAACGAGCTCGGGTCGGACGTGGTGACGCCGTCGTACTCGGAGTACCAGCTGCCGCTCGTCGGGTAGCAGTCCGAGCCGGTGGAGACGTTCGTCCCGTCGCGCTTGAGGACCGTCTCGCGGGTGTCGCAGGCGCCCTCGATCGTGATCCAGTGGGGGAACTTGTCCCGGCTGTAGCCGGTCATCGACCCCTCGGTCTGCACGGTGAGCTCGGACAGGTACGTGCGGGCGGTCGCCGTGTCGGGAATGCCCGGCGGTGCGGCGTCGGCGTCGGCGGGGAAGCAGAGGACGAGCAGGAGCGTGGCGAGGCCGACGCGTACGGCGCCGAGTGCGTTGCGTGTCCGTGTCATGGCCAGCCAGGCTTCCGCGGCGAGCACCAGTGACTGACCAACTCCGGGTGCCGCCTTCGTCAGGTCTCGTTCAGGGGCTGGTCAAGCCGGCAGGTGCGGTGAGGATCACGGCCGTCGCGCGCGTGGTCCGTGCGCTGTCCGTCGGCGGGTACGCCTAGTCTCGTGCCGATGTCAGCGCAGGTCGACGAGCAGCCCGGTGGCGCCCTGGAGGCGTACCGCGCGTTGCTGGCGAGCCGCGCGGTCGAGCGGGGCGAGCCGTCCGCGCCGGCGGTCGACGAGCTCATCGGCAACGGCGGCGTACGCCCCGACCACGAGCTGCTCGCCCACACGGTCACCGCGATGGGGACGACCGGGCTGCTGACGCGGGCCGCGCGGGCGCGCCGGTTCGTGCAGAGCGACGGCGTCACGTACGGCAGCACCGACGACGGCGGTCAGGCCCGCAACTGGCACCTGGACCCGCTCCCGGTGGTGCTCGGCGCGCAGGAGTGGGCCGGCCTGGAGGCGGGGCTCGCCCAGCGCGCGCACCTGCTCGACCTCGTCCTGGCCGACCTGTACGGCGAACGGACGCTGCTGCACCGCCGCGTCGTCCCCGCCGAGGTCGTCCTCGGTCATCCGGGGTTCGTCCGGCAGGCCGACCGGGTCCGGCTGCCGAGCCCGCACCAGCTGCTGATGAGCGCCACCGACCTCGCCCGGGGCAGTGACGGCGCGTGGCAGGTCATCGCCGACCGCACCCAGGCGCCGTCCGGTGCGGGGTACGCGATGGCGAACCGCCGGATCATCACCCGCACCATGCCGGCGCTGCACCGCGGCACCGACCTGGCCCGGCTGCGGTCCTTCTTCCACACCATGCGGGTCGCGCTGCACGACGTCGCGCCCGAGACGAGCGAGGCGCCCCGCGTCGTCGTGCTCAGTCCAGGGGCCGGCAGCGAGACCGCGTTCGACCAGGCGTTCATGGCGACGCTGCTGGGGTTCCCGCTCGTGGAGGCGGACGACCTCACGATGCGCGACGGCCGGGTGTGGGTCCGTACGACGGGTCGGCTCGAGCCGGTCGACGTCATCCTGCGCCGTGTCGACGCCCTGTGGTCGGACCCGCTGGACCTGCGGGCCGACTCCCAGCTCGGCGTCCCCGGCCTGGTCGAGGCGACCCGGCGCGGCACGGTCGCGGTGGTCAACCCGCTCGGCGCCGGCGTCCTGGAGAACCCCGGTCTGCAGCACTTCCTCGGCGCCGTCGCGCGCGAGGTGCTCGGCGAGGACCTCGCGCTCGGTATGCCCCTCTCCTGGTGGTGCGGCGACGACCGGCAGCGCTCGTACGTGCTCGCCCACCTCGACGAGCTCGTCCTCAAGCCGCTGTGGCGGGACGTGGACAACGAGAGCGAGTTCGGGTGGGCCCTCAGTCGGGCCGAGCTGGACCGGCTGCGCGCCCGGATCGAGGCGCAGCCGTGGGCGTGGTGCGCCCAGGAGCCGCTGCCGGACTCCTCCGCCCCCGTCGTCACCCGCGACGGGCTGGAGCCGCGCCGCCTGGTGCTGCGCACGTTCGCCGTCGCGGAAGGTGGTGACTACCGGTTCCTGCCGGGTGGTCTGGCCCGGGTCGCCGCGAGCATGGACGAGTACCGGGTGACCGGGAGCGCCGGCGCTCTCGCCAAGGACGTGTGGGTGCTCTCCGCCCCGGACGCGGCCGCCCCACCGTGGGTCGAGCGCTCCTCGCGGCCGGCTGCCGTCGCCGAGCCCGCGCCGACGGCGGGACTCGCGCCCCGCGTGGCCGAGGACCTCTTCTGGATCGGCCGGTACGCCGAGCGGGCCGAGGGCACCGCGCGCCTGCTCAAGGTCGCCGACGACCTGACCGAGGACTTCGACAACCGGCCCGGCTCGCTCGGCGCCGCCGCGATGACCGCGGTGCTGGACGCGGTCGGCGCGGTCACGACGGTCCCGGCGGGCGACGCGAGGGAGCCGGGAGGCCGAGTCCGCCACCTGCGCACCCTGGTGACCGACCGGCGTACCCCCGGCACGATCGCGTACGCCGTCGACCGGCTCGTGCAGGGCTCGCAGCAGGTGCGCGACCAGCTGTCCCTGGACACCTGGCCGATCCTGAGCCGACTGGAGGAGACGCTGTCCGCCGAGCAGACGGAGGAGTCCCAGCTGCAGCCGCTGCTGGAGCGGCTGATCGAGTCGCTGCTCGCGCTCGCCGGCGTGATGGCGCAGAGCATGGTCCGGGACCGGACGTGGGCGTACATCGACGCCGGCAGCCGGCTGGAGCGGGCGCAGCTGACCGTCGCCCTGCTCGCGGCGACCCTCGCACCGGGACGCTCGCCCGTGCTGGAGGGGCAGGTCACCGAGGCGATCCTGGTCGCGGGGGAGAGCATCATCACCCACCGCCGCCGCTCCGCCGCCGGGCTCGGGCCCGCGTCGCCGGTGCACTCGGCGCTCGACCTGCTGCTGCTGGACGTCGACAACCCGCGGTCGGTGATCTTCCAGCTGGACCGGCTCGGCCCGGACCTGGAGCTGATGGGCGACGGCGAGCGACGGACGCAGGTGGCCGAGATCGCCCAGCGGCTGCGGGCGGCGGACGTCCATCGGCTCGCCGGCCACGACCGTACGGCGCTGGACCAGCTGCTGGTCCGCCTCGGCGCCGAGCTGCGCGACCTCGCCGATGCCGTGGAGCGCCGCCACTTCGTCCGCAAGGCCCCGCAGCGCACGCACGTCACCGAGTGGACCCTGGGACGGGACGCCTGATGGGGACGCAGACGGACGCGGACTTCGAGCCCCGGCGCTACCGGGTGAGGCACCGGACGACGTACAGCTACGCCGCCGACGTCACCGGCTGCTACGAGCGGGGCTGCCTGCACCCGCGCGAGACCCCGTCCCAGCAGGTGCGGTCGAACACCATCGAGGTGTCGCCCGAACCCGACCTGATGACCGAGCACGTGGACCACTTCGGCAACCACAGCCACTACGTCGAGGTCCGCACGCCGCACACCGAGCTGGCGGTCACCAAGACGTCGGTCGTCGACGTCGCCTGGCCCCGGACCGACCTGGACGAGCTCGACCGGCACACCGTTGCCGAGGCGGTCGAGCTGCTGGCCGGCGAGGCGGACCCGGTCGAGCGGGTGTCGTACCTGCTCCCGTCCGCCTTGGTCGACCTCTCCCCGGAGGTGCGCGCGTACGCCGCCCGCCTGCTGCCGGGTGACCGGCCGCTGGGCGAGGCGGTCCTCGACCTGACCCGGACGATCTTCGCGGAGTTCCGCTACGCCAAGGGCGCGACATCGGTGAAGACGACCCTCCCGGAGCTGCTGGAAAAGCGCGAGGGCGTCTGCCAGGACTTCGCCCACCTCGCGGTCGGCTGCCTGCGGGCCGTCGGTCTGCCCGCCCGGTACGTCAGCGGCTACCTGGAGACCCAGCCCCCGCCGGGCCGCCCGAAGCTCGCGGGCTCGGACGCCTCGCACGCGTGGGCGTCGGTCCTGGTCCCGGGCGGCACGTGGGTCGACCTGGACCCGACGAACGACCACCTGGCCGACTCCCGCTACGTCGTGACCGCCTGGGGTCGGGACTTCCGTGACGTCTCCCCGCTCAAGGGCGTTATCTTCACCGAGTCGCCGTCGTCGAGGCTCGAGGTCGCCGTCGATGTCACCCGGCTCGAGCAAGGAGACTGACGAGCATGTCGTTACTGGGCTGCCCGAGCTGCGGGCGAGCCGTCCGCGCGGACGCGCGCCACTGCCAGGGCTGCGGGCTGCCGCTCGCCGGAGCCGGTCTGGAGCCGGCCGACCCGTTCGCCACCCCGTCGCCGAACGCCGGCCCGCAGTGGCAGGACACGCCGACACCGCAGTACGGGAACCAGACCGCGCCGTACGGCAACCAGCCGCAGCAGTACGGGAATCAGACCGCGCCGTACGGCAACCAGCCGCCGCAGTACGGCAACCAGCCCGCGCCGTACGGGAGCGCGTACCCCTCCGCTCCCTACGGTCACAGCCCGTACGCGTACGGCGCCGGCTCCCCGTACGGCGTGCCGCAGACCTCGGGCATGGCGATCGCGTCGCTGGTGTGCTCGTTGGTGGGCTTCACCTGCGGGCTGCCGTTCCTGATCGGCCTCGTGCTCGGCATCGTCGCGCTCGGGGAGACCGGGGAGGGTGGCAAGGACGGCCGTGGGCTCGCGATCGCGGGCATCGTGATCGGCGCGCTCGGCACGGTCGGCCTGGTGGGGCTCTTCGCGGTGGCCGGGTTCGCCGGACCGTGAGACGGGCGCCCCGAAGCCCCGGTCGCGGGCGGCGGGCGTAAGTTACCGTGAGGTAAGTCACCACGGGAGAGGACTGCGAGCATGGACAGCGCCCACTACGACGTCGTGATCGTCGGTGCCGGGATCTCGGGAATCGGCGCCGCGTACCGGCTGCAGACCGAGTGCCCCGGCCTGAGCTACCTGATCGTCGAGGGACGCGGCTCGGTCGGTGGCACCTGGGACCTGTTCAAGTACCCGGGGCTGCGGTCGGACTCCGACATGTTCACGCTCGGCTTCCCGTTCGAGCCGTGGCGGGGTGAGAAGTCGATCGCCGACGGCGCCGACATCCTGCAGTACATCAAGGACACCACCGCCAAGTACGGCATCGACGAGCGAATTCGCCTCAACACCAAGGTGACTCACGCCTCCTGGTCCTCCGAGGACGCGAGCTGGACGATCGACCTCGCGGGCGGCGACGGCCCGAGCCAGGTGACCGCGGGCTTCTGCTACCTCGCATCCGGCTACTACTCCTACGACGAGGGGTACACGCCCGACTTCCCCGGCCGGGAGTCGTTCACCGGGCAGGTGGTTCACCCGCAGTTCTGGCCGGAGGACCTCGACGTCACCGGCAAGCGGGTCGTCGTCATCGGCTCCGGCGCGACGGCGATCACGCTCGTCCCCGCGCTCGCCGACCGTGGGGCCGAGCACGTGACGATGCTGCAGCGCACGCCGTCGTACATCCTGGCGCTGCCGGGCAAGGATCCCGTCGCCGATCTCGTCCGCCGCCTGCCCAGCGACAAGGTCGCCCACTCGGTCAACCGGTGGAGCAACGCGGTCAAGGCGGTCGGGTTCTACCAGTTCGCCCGGCGCATGCCCGGAATCGCGACCAAGGCCCTCACCGGCGGCGCCCGGCGCGCCCTCGTGGACGCGCCGGCGTACGACCCGAAGCACTTCCAGCCGCCCTACAAGCCGTGGGACCAGCGCGTCTGCTTCATCCCGGACGGCGACCTGTTCACCGCGCTGCGCTCGGGCGACGCCAGCATCGTCACCGACACCATCGACGCGTTCGTCCCCGAGGGCATCCGGACCAGCTCCGGCGAGGTGGTCCAGGCCGACATCGTCGTGACCGCCACCGGTTTGAACCTGCAGATCGGCGGCGGCGCGACGCTGGACGTCGACGGCGAGAAGGTCGACTTCGGCGACCACTTCGTCTACCGCGGCTGCATGCTAGAGGGCGTGCCGAACGCCGCCATGGCCATCGGGTACACCAACGCCTCCTGGACGCTGCGGGCCGACCTCAGCGCCCAGTTCTTCTGCCGGTTCGTCCGGCAGGTCCGCGACAACGGCTACGCGTTCGGTTTCCCCCGGGTGAGTGGCTCCCTCACGCCGTCGCCGGTGCTGGACCTGTCCTCCGGGTACGTCCAGCGCTCGGTCGAGGAGCTGCCGCGGCGCGGTGACAAGGCGCCGTGGCTGGTCCGGCAGAACTACGTCCTCGACGCCCTGGACATGAAGCGGGCCAAGCCGACCGACGACATGCGCTTCGTCCGCCCGGGCGAGAGCATCCGTCCCGGGGCCGGCACCGCACGCCGTACGCGCGACACCGCCTCCGCCTGATCGCGCGCGTCGGGGCCGCCCCGCGCGGTGCCGCGGCCCCAGATGACCCCTTCCGGTGCAGATGTCCCCGTACGTGCAGGGACATCTGCAGGGGAGAGGGTCGTTTCGCGCCCGGACGGCCGAGCGATCTACGGTCGGCGCGCCGGTCAGCGGGCGGCCCGGGCCAGCCCCTCGTGGATCCGGCTGCGCACGAACGCGGGCCTGTCCACCGCCGGCCAGGTGAACCGCTCGAAGTCCCAGCCGAGCCGACGGCACTCGTCCTCCCGACGCTTCTCCTTCTCCAGCGCCTGCTGACCTTCGGCGGCGCGGTACTTGAGCATGCCGTCGAACTCCAGCAGCAGTCGGGTGCCCTTGACCCGGAAGTCCGCCCGGGCGACGCGGCGGTGACCGTCGAGGACCCAGAACTGCGGCTCGACCTCGATCCCGGCGTCGATGCAGATGAGCCGCAGCCTCGTCTCACCGACGGACTCGGCGCGCGGGTCGCACAGGTCGAGCATCCGGCGCATGGTCGCCGCCCCCCGCATGCCCTCATGGTCGGCCACCGCCCCGATGAGTCCGTCCATGGTGACGATCTTGCTGTGCAGCGCGTGGTCGGCCGCGGCCACGCCTGCCACGATCCCGTGCTCGGCCGTCGTCTGAGCGATCGCCCAGGCCGGCCGTACACACGACCAGCCGCCGACATGTCCGTACGGAGGCACCCGCGTCGGTCGGATCAGCCGGACGGTCGGCAGGGTGCGAGAGGCACTGCCGTTCGTCCAGATGCCGTACGCCCGCCGAAGGTCCACGTCGCACAGGTCCACGCCGAGCAGCGCGAGGGCGGAGTGGTGGCTGGCGATCAGCGCGGGATGCCCGAGCAGCATCGCCCTGGTGAGCTCGCGGTGGGCGTCCTCGGGCTCGGCGGGCGCCGGCCCGATGGCGTACGTCGCGCGACTGAGGCGGCGGACGAGTCCGGCGCGTACCCAGCCGGCGAGCTCTCGGCTGCTCACGCCGTTCGTCATGGCGTCGCGGTGCAGGAACAGGCCGCCGGGATGAGCGGCGACCAGCGTGCGGAGCCCGTGCGGGAGGGATGTCGCCGCCGACGCCGGACCGTGGTGGGTGGCGGCGCCGGAGGCGCGGGAGCCCTGGGCGATGGACATGCCGCGCAGCCTGACCGATGTGCGGGCAGGACGCAGGCGGGCCTGTGGACAACGAGTGGGTGGGCGGCTCGGTCCGGTCAGATGACCCCCTCCGGTGCAGATGTCCCCGCACGTACAGGGACATCTGCACGTACAAGGGCCGTTCGCGTGAGGCGGAGGCGACGGGTGGCTCCGGTGGTGGGGGCCCGACGGGCGGCGCTGCGGCGTAGGTGATGATGAGAGGCATGCCACAGTCACTCGAGCAGCTGTTCGCCCTCGACGGCCTGATCCAGGACGACGAGCGCGAGATCGCCAAGGCGGTGCGTCACTTCGTCGACGAGCGGGTCCGTCCGCACATCGCGGAGTGGTTCGACACCGGTGAGGTGCCGGCGCGCGAGCTGACCAAGGAGCTCGGCGAGCTCGGCGTGCTGGGCATGCACCTGGACGGGTACGGCTGCGCCGGGCTGTCCGCGACGACGTACGGCCTGGCCTGCCAGGAGCTCGAGGCCGGCGACTCCGGCATTCGAAGCCTGGTGTCGGTGCAGGGGTCCCTGGCGATGTACTCGATCCACGCGTACGGCAGCGAGGAGCAGAAGCAGGAGTGGCTGCCCCGGATGGCCGCCGGTGATGCGATCGGCTGCTTCGGCCTGACCGAGCCCGACTTCGGGTCCAACCCCGGTGGCATGCGCACCCGCGCCAAGAAGGACGGGGAGGACTGGGTCCTCAACGGCACCAAGATGTGGATCACCAACGGCACCGTCGCCGACGTGGCGGTGGTGTGGGCGCAGACCGACGAGAAGGTCCGCGGCTTCGTGGTCCCGACGGACACGCCCGGCTTCTCGGCGCCGGAGATCAAACGGAAGATGTCGCTGCGCGCCTCGGTCACCGCCGAGCTCGTGCTGGAGGACGTTCGGCTACCCGCCTCGGCCGTGCTGCCGGAGGTGCAGGGCCTGCGCGGTCCGCTCGGTGCGCTGAGCGAGGCACGGTTCGGGATCATCTTCGGCGCGATGGGCGCGGCCCGGGACTGCCTGGAGACCGCGATCTCCTACGCCCAGGACCGGCAGGTGTTCGACAAGTCGCTCGCGTCGTACCAGCTGACCCAGGCCAAGCTCGCGGACATGGCCCTCGAGCTCGGCAAGGGGCAGCTGCTTGCGCTGCACCTGGGCCGGCTGAAGGACTCCGGGACGATCACGCCCGAGCAGGTCAGCGTCGGCAAGCTCAACAACACCCGCGAGGCCATCGCGATCGCCCGGCAGTGCCGGACGATCCTCGCTGCCAACGGGATCACGTTGGAGTACCCCGTGATCCGGCACGCGAACAACCTGGAGTCGGTGCTGACGTACGAGGGCACGTCGGAGGTGCACCAGCTGGTCATCGGCAAGGCGCTGACCGGCGCCGAGGCCTTCCGGTGACGGTCCACACGGCGGGCGTCGTGACGCCCACCGACCTGGGTGCGTACGCGATCGACGGGTTGCCGCAGGTGGCGTACTTCGCCCTGGGCGGAACCATCGCCAGCGTGCCGCCGGCCCCCGGCGAGCCGGCGCAGCCCGGCCTGTCCGCCGCCCAGATCGCCGGGAGCATCGACGGGCTGGACCAGGTCGCGCAGATCGACGGCGTCGACCTGATGAAGGTCAGCTCGGCCCGCCTCACGCTCGAGCACGTCCTGCAGCTGCGCGACGCGGCCGCGGCGGCGGTCGACGACGGCGCCACCGGTGTGGTGGTCTCCCAGGGCACCGACTCGCTGGAGGAGACCGCGTACGCGCTGGACGTCGTGTGGGACCGCGCCGAGCCGGTCGTCCTCACCGGTGCCATGCGCAACCCGTCGCTGCTCAGCCCGGACGGCGCCGCCAACCTGATGGCCGCGGTCCGCACGGCCGCCAGCCCACAGGCGCGCGACCAGGGCGCGCTCGTCGTCCTCAACGACGAGGTCCACGCCGCGCGCTACGTCCGCAAGACCCACACCTCCAGCGTCGCGACGTTCCAGTCGCCGGCCGTCGGACGGCTCGGCTGGGTCGTCGAGGACCGCGTGGAGGTCGCGCTGCGGGTGCCGCGTACGCCGCCGCTGACGGTGCCGGCCGACGTCACCATCCCGCCCGTCGCCCTGGTGACGATGGCGCTCGGCGACGACGGCCGCCTCCTGTCCGGGCTGCCCGACCTCGGGTACGAGGGGGTCGTGCTGGCCGCGATGGGCGGCGGACACGTGGCAGTGGAGTGGGTCGAGCCCTTGCGAGCGCTCGCCGCCCGGATGCCCGTCGTGCTCGCGTCCCGGTCGGGCGCAGGCGAGGTGCTGTCCGCCACGTACGGCTACCCGGGCAGCGAGGTGGCGCTCCTGCGCGCCGGGCTGCTGCGGGCCGGCGGCCTGGACCCGCTCAAGGCGCGCATCCGGCTCCAGCTGGCGCTCGCGGCCGGCGTGCCGGTCACCGAGGCGTTCGCGACGACGGGGACGAGCAGCGGTCCGGTGACCACGCCGACCCGGTGACCCCGCCCGCCCGGCGACCACGCCGACGGCGCCCGCCGGGCTACCACCGGCCGGGTCACCGCCATCACGTCGACGCCGGGTGCCCTCCGTGGGGAGGGCACCCGGCGTCGCTGCGTCTCAGTAGTGCTCGGGCTGGGCCGAGCTGACCGGAGTCTTCGACAGCTGCTGCAGGGCGAACTCGGTGACACGGATCAGCGCGGTCT
>NZ_JAROAV010000037.1 GCF_029439465.1 Luteipulveratus flavus
ACGGAGTTCATGGCGGGGATGTTCGGCATCGGCTTGCCGTCCTTGCCGGCCTCGAACCACGCCTTCACGTCGGGGTTGGTCGCCGCGACCTTGTCGTACGCGGCCGTCAGCGCCGGCGGGCGGTTGCCGGCGGCGAACAGCGCCTCCTGCACGTCCTCACGCGGGACGTACTTGGTGACGAACTCCTGCGCGAACGTGGCGTTCTTGGCCTTGGCCGAGACGTAGAACATCTGCACGCCGAGGAACGGCTTCATCGAGCCGCCACCGGCGACGGTCGGCAGCGGGCTGATGGCGTACTTCACGCCGGACTTCTTGATCTTGTCGATCGCCCACGGGCCGCTGATCATGAACGGCGCCTTCTTGGAGTCGAAGAGCGTGTCGACGTTCTTGTCGTCGATGTTGGTGGACAGCGCCTTGGCCTTGCCCATCTTGGCGAGCAGCTCGCCGCCCTTGACCGAGTTCGGGCTGCCGACGATGACCTTGGCCGGGTCGTAGTCGCCGTTGGCCTTGGTGCCGAAGATGCCACCGTCGAACGCCGACAGGTACGGGTAGCCGTTGTACGCGTCGCCCTTCTTGCCGATCTGCTGGGCAAGGACGTTCGTGACCTTCTTGCTGGCCACCAGCTTCTGACCCTGCGTGAGGAGCTCGTCCATCGTCTTCGGCGCGTTCGGGACCAGCTCGGTGTTGCGGATCAGGCCGATGTTCTCGACGGCGTAGGGAACGCCGTAGACCTGGCCGTTGTACTTGGTCGCGGCCATCGCCTGCGGGGCGAACTTCGCCTGGTCCGCGGCGGAGAGGTTCACCGGGGAGACGGTGGCGTTCTGGACGAGCTCGCCCAGCCAGTCGTGTGCGCCGACGACGACGTCCGGACCCTTGCCGACCTTCGTCGCGTCCTTGAACTGCTGGCGGGCGTCGGTGACGATCTGCACCGCGACGGTGATGCCGTTCTCCTGGCCGAACTGGGCCGCGTACTTGCTGACGGTCGGGGCGCGGTCGGCGTCGGACCAGATGACCAGGTCGGCCTTCGCGTCGCGCGCGGGGTCCTTGGTCGAGACCGTGGTGGGCGCGGCGGCAGCGGCAGCGCTCGAGGTGGAGGCGGACGCGGCGGGCGGGGTCTGCGCGGCCGACCCGCTGGCGCTGCTGCCCGAGTCGGACGAGCCGCCGCATGCGGTCAGCAGCAGGGCTGCCGACCCGCCGACGGCGATGGCGAAGGGGCGTTTGAACACGGGCTCTCCTTGAGGGCTGGACGCTCGCGGCGGCCAATGACGGCGTTGTGACGCCGGTCATAGTGCCCGATCTCTCCATCGTTTTGCAAGATCTTGCAAGGATCCGTCGGTGAACTGATCTGGAGCAGTCCGGTGTCGAACGACACATGACCTAGGTCACATGGGGCAAGATCGAGGGACCGGGTCCCCGACGGCCCCGGTGTTCCATCACAACGGATCGTCCGGCACGTTCCTGCCGGTGACGGAAGGGCAGCACCATGGCAACAGTCACGTACGACCAGGCAACCCGCGTCTATCCCGGGGCCGAGACCCCCGCGGTCGACGCGCTCGACATCGCGATCGAGGACGGCGAGTTCCTCGTCCTCGTCGGTCCCTCCGGCTGCGGGAAGTCCACCTCCCTGCGCATGCTCGCCGGCCTGGAGGAGGTCAACGGCGGACGGATCCTCATCGGGGACCGCGACGTCACCGACCTCTCCCCCAAGGACCGTGACGTCGCCATGGTCTTCCAGAACTACGCGCTCTACCCGCACATGTCGGTCGCCGACAACATGGGCTTCGCCCTGAAGATCGCCGGCACGCCGAAGGCCGAGATCCGCTCGCGCGTCCTGGAGGCCGCCAAGATCCTGGACCTGGAGCCGTTCCTGGAGCGCAAGCCGAAGGCGCTCTCCGGTGGTCAGCGCCAGCGCGTCGCCATGGGCCGCGCGATCGTCCGCTCGCCGCAGGTGTTCCTGATGGACGAGCCGCTCTCCAACCTGGACGCCAAGCTGCGCGTGCAGACCCGCACCCAGATCGCTTCACTGCAAAGGCGGCTCGGCGTCACGACCGTCTACGTCACCCACGACCAGACCGAGGCCATGACGATGGGCGACCGGGTCGCGGTGCTCAAGGACGGCATCCTGCAGCAGTGCGACACCCCGCGCCGCATGTACGACCACCCGGACAACGTGTTCGTGGCCGGCTTCATCGGCTCGCCCGCGATGAACCTGCTCGACGTGCCCGTCGCCGACGGTGGCGTGAAGCTCGGCTCCGTCGTCCACCCGGTCGAGCGCGGCGCGCTCTCCGGCGCCGGTCAGCGGGTCACCCTCGGTGTCCGCCCGGAGGACCTCGCGCTCAACACCGACGGCCAGGGCATCCCGGTCGAGGTGGACGTCGTCGAGGAGCTCGGCGCCGACGCGTACGTCTACGGCCACACCACCGTCGACGACGACCAGCTGCAGATGATCGCCCGTGTCGACGGACGCACCCCGCCGGAGAAGGGCTCGACGGTGTACTTCACGCCCAAGGAAGGCCACGTCCACCTGTTCGACCCCGAGTCGGGCGCCCGCCTGGGCGACTGACCCAGCACACGCCGAGGGGTACGCCCGGGGCCCTCCCCAGGCGTACCCCTCCGCCTGCTCGCCACCTCGCCGCCCGCTGCTCATACTGCGTTTGGTGTTGATGACGCGGTTCGAACTGCGTCATGAACACCAGTCGCAGTTTGATCGCGAGCTCAGGCCGCCAGGTCGCTCAACGCCGACCGCACGCGACTCACGATCATCGCTGGGTGGTCGAGATCGGGCCAGATGAGGCGGACGAAGGACCACCCGAGCCGACGGAGCATGTCCTCTCGGATCTTCTCCTCCTGCAGGGCTTTTGCGCCGTTCTCGCCCTTGTACTTGACCATGCCGTCGAACTCGATCAGCAGGCGCGTTCCCCGGACCCGGAAGTCGGGTCGAGCGATCAGCCTTCCGTTCACCTCGATACGGAACTGAGGCTCGATGTCGAAGCCTGCGCGGCGCAGGATGAGGCGGGTGATGGATTCCCCCGCCGACTCGCTCCGACCGTCCATGAGTGCGAACATCCGGGCTGCACGCCCGATCCGGTGGCTGCGCGGAAGGGCGTCGATGACGTCGGCGAGCGCGGCCCGCGTGAGGAGGTCCTGATGCAGCGCGCTGTCTGCGGAGACGACGCCGGGGAGCACTCCGGCGTCACGTGCGACGTCGACGACCGCCCAGCTCGGCGCCACGGACGGCCAGCGGCCGACCTGCACGACCTCCGGGCGTACCAGCGGCCGCCTGATGATGACGCACTCCGTCGAACGTGTCGCACAGCCGTTCAGCCACACACCTTGAGCCCGGTCGTAGTTCACGCCGTGGGTGTCGATGCCGTGCAGGATGAGCGCTGACCTTCCGGCGGCCGCCACACCGGGGTTGCTCAGCAGCATCGCGTGCGTCTTCTCCAGAAGCCGCTCGTCGCGATCTCGGGGCGGGGCCGGGCGGGTGCTGTAGATGCCGCGGATCACCGGTCGGCAGCGGCGTTCCTTCACCCAGGAGCGCAGCTGGGTCGGGTGGATGCCCGCGGCGAGTACGTCCGTGCGCCCGAACAGCTCTCCCTGGGACGCCGCGAGCACGAGTAGTGCGTCATCGATCACGCCGGCAGGGTGGCACTTTCGGGAGGAGCACGCCGGTGACCCTGTGGACGGCCGCCCCGATCGCGTGTTCAAACTGCGTCTGGTTCTCCTGACGCGGTTCGAACTGCGTCAAGAACACCAAACGCAGTTTGGGCGGCGGCGGTGCGTCGGCCTGTTGGTGGGTGCGTCGAGGGGCGTGCGGTGGGACGATCGAGGACGTGGCTCTGGAACTCACGGCCGCGCGGCCGTACCCCGCTCTGCTGGACCTGCCCTGGAGCACGCCGCTGGAGGAGTGGCCGGAGGAGATCCTGGCGGCTCTGCCGCGCGGCATCTCTCGGCACGTCGTCCGGTTCGTGCGCGTCGAGGGCCGGGTGATGGCAGTCAAGGAGATCAAGGCCGACATCGCCCGCCGCGAGTACGGCATGCTCCGGATGCTGCGCCGCCTCGGACAGCCGGCCGTCGAACCCGTCGGGGTGGTCGCGGGCCGGACCACCATGGCCGGCGAGCCGCTGGACGCCTGCCTGCTCACCCGGCACCTGCAGTTCTCCCTCCCCTACCGCGCGATGCTCAGCCAGACGCTGAAGCCCGACACCGCCCAGCGGCTGATCGACGCGCTCGCCGTGCTGCTCGTACGTCTGCACCTGAGCGGTTTCTGGTGGGGCGACGTGTCCCTGTCCAACACGCTGTTCAAGCGCAACGCCGGCGAGTTCGCCGCGTACCTCGTGGACGCCGAGACCGGCGAGCTGCACGACCGGCTGAGCACCGGCCAGCGGGAGCACGACCTCGACATCGCGCGCGTCAACATCGCCGGCGAGCTGATGGACCTGCAGGCCGGTGGCCTCATCGGCGAGGAGGTCGAACCCATCGAGGTCAGCGAGCAGATCATGACCCGGTACCGCACCCTGTGGGAGGAGCTGACGAAGACCGAACGGTTCGAGACCGGCGACCGGTGGCGGGTGGACGAGCGCATCCGCCGCCTCAACGACCTGGGCTTCGACGTCGGCGAGCTCGACATCACCACCGACATCGGCGGCACCGAGATCCAGATCCAGCCCAAGGTCGTCGACGCGGGCCACCACCGGCGCCGGCTGCTGCGACTCACCGGCCTCGACGTCGAGGACAACCAGGCCCGGCGCCTGCTCAACGACCTGGACGCCTACCGCGCGGCGACCGACCGGCAGAACGACGACGAGGAGCTGGTCGCCTACGACTGGCTGACCAAGATCTACGAGCCGGTGACGCGGACCGTGCCCGCCTCGATGCGCGCCAAGCTCGAGCCGGCCGAGATCTTCCACGAGGTGCTCGAGCACCGCTGGTACCTCTCGGAGAAGCAGGGCCACGACGTCGCGATCGAGGACGCGATCGTCGACTACGTCGACACCGTTCTGCCGACCAAGCCGGACGAGAAGGCGGTCGTCGGCGTCGACACGGAGTCCATCCCGGTACGCGCGCGTACGGACTGAGCGGCGGGACGCTCAGCCAGCAACCGGCGTGCAACCCCGGATCACGTTGTCCCACAGGGAGTTTCGGTCGCCCACCGGCACCCGGTCGACCGGCAGCTCGAGCTCGTCACCGACCAGCTGCCACCACTCGGCGCTCGACGCGCATACCTGCTCGTGCAAACCCGTTCGCGTCGAAGCGGCGGTACGTCGCCCCTTTGAGCAACCGGACGACGTCGGCCGAGCGGCGCTGAGCGGACACCGCGCCGACGCAGCTGCCGAGCCCCACGTCGACCAGCCAGTCGGCGCTGTCGAGCCTCACCGTGATCACCGCGTGCTCACCGGTCGCGCCGGGCGGTGCGTCCTGGCGGCCACCCTGGACGCCGCCGCGGTGCAACCGCGCGTCGTACCCCAGCTCGCCGAGCAGCCAGTGGAACGCGCCGTTGAGGTGGAAGCAGTAGCCGCCCCAGCCGGACAGGATCCGGGAGACCGACGAGCCGACGTCGATGCCGACCTGCCTGCCGAGGGCCAGCCAGATCGTCTCGTACGGCACGCGCTCGACGTGAGCCCGCTGCAGCTCGGTCAGGGCCTCGAGCGACGGCGGCCGACGGATGACGCCGAGCCGGTCGAGGTACGCGTCGCGGGCACCGTGGTCTCGATACGGCTCGCCCTGCGGGGCTCGCCTACTCGACCGGCGAGACATGGGTTCCCCTACTCGACCGGCGAGACATCGGTTCTACTCGACCGGCGAGGCATGGGTCAGGCGCGGGCGCGCTGGCGGGAGATCTCGTAGAGGGTGACCGAGGCGGCGATGCCGGCGTTCAGTGACTCCACGGCCGAGCTCATCGGCACCGAGACGATCTGGTCGCAGGTCTCGCCGACGAGCCGGGACAGGCCCTTGCCCTCGGAGCCGACCACGATCACCAGCGGCTCGGACGCCAGCGTGATCTCGGGCAGCGACACGTCGCCGTCCATGTCGAGGCCGAGCACGAAGAAGCCGGCCTTGCGGAAGTCCTCCAGCGCACGCGTCAGGTTGCCGGCCAGGGCGACCGGGACGCGTGCGGCGGCGCCGGCGGACGTCTTCCACGCGGAAGCGGTCATGCCGACGGAGCGGCGCTCGGGCACGACCACGCCGTGGCCGCCGAACGCGGCGACCGAACGGACGATCGCGCCGAGGTTGCGCGGGTCGGTGATGCCGTCCAGCGCCACCACGAGCGGGATGCCCGGCGTCTCGGGGTCGATCAGGTCACTCGGGTGCGCGTACTCGTACGGCGGCACCTGCAGCGCGAGGCCCTGGTGGACGGCGCCGTCGGTGAGGCGGTCGAGCTCGCCGCGCGGTGTCTCCAGGATCGGGATCGCTCGGTCGGCGGCGATCTTCAGCGCCTCGCGGACCCGGTCGTCGGAGTCGATGCGGCCGGCGACGTACATCGTCGTGGCCGGGATGTCGGACCGCAGTGCCTCGACCACCGAATTGCGCCCGGCGATGACCTCCGACGACTGCTTGTTGCGCCGCTGCGGTGGCCTCGACGAACGCTGCCCGCCAGCACCGTCACCCGCCTTGTCCGCACGCCGAGCAGCCTTGTACGCCTTGTGGTTCGGCCGCTCGGCGGCCTTCGGGGTCGGGCCCTTGCCCTCCAGGCCGCGTCGGCGCTGGCCGCCGCTGCCGACGACCGCACCCTTCTTCGAGCCTGCCTTACGGATCGCGCCTCGACGGCGCGAGTTGCCGGCCATGTCAGTCCTTCTCGTCGTGTGCGGGACGGGCGAGCGACCAGCGCGCACCGTCCGGAGTGTCCTCGACCACGACGCCCGCCGCGGTCAGCTGGTCCCTGATGGTGTCCGCGGCGGCGAAGTCCTTGTCCGCTCGGGCCGTCTTCCGCTGCGCGATGAGCGCCTCGACGAGAACGCCCAACGCCTGCTCACCACGGCCGTCACCACCCGAGCTCCACTGCGGGTCAAGGGGATTCACGCCGAGGACCGCAGTCATCGCCACGACCTCGGCCGCCCGGTCGCGGGCCGTGTCGGTGTCGCCGTCGTCCAGAGCGGTGTTGCCCTCGCGGACGGCGTCGAACACGACCGCGAGCGCCCCGGACACGTTCAGGTCGTCGTCCATAGCGGCCGCGAAGGTTGCTGGTACGGGGACAAACCGGTCGGCGTACTTCGCCGGCTCGGCCCGCTGCAGGAAGCCCTCGATCCGCTCGACGGCGGCGCCGGCCTCGGCGAGCGCGCCCTCGTGGTACTCGATCGTCGAGCGGTAGTGCACCGAGCCGAGGTAGTAGCGCAGCACGATCGGCCGCACGGTCTTCGTGAGCTCCTCGACGGTGAGGGTGTTGCCGAGCGACTTGCTCATCTTCTCGCCCGACAGCGTCACCCAGCCGTTGTGCATCCAGTACTGCGCGAAGCCGAGGCCGGCGGCACGCGACTGGGCCTGCTCGTTCTCGTGGTGCGGGAAGCGCAGGTCGATGCCGCCGCCGTGGATGTCGAAGGAGTCGCCGAGCCAGCGCCGCGCCATGGCGGAGCACTCCAGGTGCCAGCCCGGGCGCCCCTCGCCGTACGGTGTCGGCCAGGACGCCGTCGCGGGCTCCTCGGACTTGCGGCCCTTCCAGAGCGCGAAGTCGCGCGGGTCCCGCTTGCCGCGCGGGTCGGCGTCCTCGGCCGCCTCCATGTCGTCCAGCGACTGCCGGGTCAGCTCGCCGTAGGCGGGCCAGGACCGCACGTCGAAGTAGACGTCGCCGCTCTCGTCGGGCGCCGGGTAGGCGTGGCCCTTGTCGATCAGGGTCCGCATCAGGTCGACCATGTCGGTGATGTGACCGGTGGCGCGCGGCTCGTACGTCGGTCGCAGCACCCCGAGGGTGTCCAGCGCGTCGCTGGTCTCCCGCTCGTGCGCGTACGACCAGGCGAACCACTCCTCGTCGTGCTCGGCCGACTTGCGCAGGATCTTGTCGTCGATGTCGGTGACGTTGCGGACGAGCGTCACGTCGTACCCGTGGCCGGTCGTCAGCCAGCGCCGCAGGATGTCGAAGGCGACGGTGAACCGGACGTGCCCGATGTGCGGTGAGCCCTGGGTGGTGAGGCCACAGATGTAGATGCCGACCTTGCCCTCGTGCTGCGGGACGAAGTCGCGCAGCGACCGGGTCGCGGTGTCATAGATCTGCAGAGTCACGCGCAGAGTCTAACGAGCGCAGCGGTGGCGCCGGACGACGCGAGAGTCACGCCCGCACGGGCCGCGACCGACCGGGACGTTCACGAGCGCCGTCGAGGGCTGCCAGACGGGGGCCGCGGTGCTAGACAGAGCAGGGTCAGCGCTCATCGTCTCGTCCAGCTGGAGTGACCATGCGTCGTCTCACCTCTGCCGTCTGCATCCTCGGAGCGACCGGGCTCGCCGCCGCCGCGACCGCCTTCCCCAGCGCCGCCTCGGCCAAGCCGCACCATCAGGCCGGACCACTGCCCGGCGGCTACAAGAACCTCGTCGTCATCTACGAGGAGAACCACTCCTTCGACAACCTGTACGGCGGGTGGGGCCGGGTCAACGGCCAGCGCGTCGAGGGCCGCCGGGCCGTCACCCAGGTCGCCCAGGACGGCACCCCGTACGGCTGCCTGCCGCAGAACGACGTCAACCTGACCTCGCCGCCGCTGTCCAGCACCTGCACGGACCCCGCCCACGGCATCGCGGCGAGCCACTTCACCAACGCGCCCTTCACGTTCGACGACTACATCAAGCCCGACGACACGACCTGCCCGCCCGAGGGTACGTTCGCCCCGCACGGCGTCCTGAAGGGCACGGGCCTGCCCGGCGGCTGCACCCAGGACCAGGTGCACCGCTTCTACCAGGAGCAGTACCAGCTCAACGGGGGCCGGCAGAACCGGTACGTCACGGGTTCGGACGCCGTCGGCTCCACGGTCGGCGTGTACGACACGAAGGCGCTGCCGATCTACCGCTACCTGCACGGCAAGGGCGCCCCGAACTACGTGCTCGCCGACCATTTCTTCCAGGCCGCGTTCGGCGGGTCGTTCCTCAACCACCAGTGGCTCATCGCCGCCCGCTCTCCGCTGGACACCTCCGGTGGGGGACTCGGCGCCAAGACGTCGGTGCTGGACTCGAACGGCATGCCGACCTCGTACGACCAGTACAAGGCGACCGGTCCGGTGGTCGACGGCCAGCTCACCCAGGCGTGCGCGGCCGGCGGCAACGACCCCGTACGGGCGTGCGGCGCGTACGCCGTCAACACCGTCCAGCCGAGCTCGCCGCCCGCGTCCGCGAGCGGCGCGAAGATCCCGCTGATCAACGACGCGGTGTACCCGAACATCGGCGACCGGATGACCGCCGGCGGGGTCTCGTGGAACTGGTACTCCGGCGGCTGGGACGACGCGGTCGCGGGCCACCCGGGCGGCACCTTCCAGTACCACCACCAGCCGTTCAACTACTTCGCGAACTACGCGCCGGGCACCCCCGGACGCAGCCACCTGCAGGACGAGAAGAAGTTCTTCGCCGCGGCCAAGGGCGGCACCCTCCCGCAGGTCAGCTTCGTGAAGCCGTACGGGTCGGAGAACGAGCACCCGGGGTACGCCAGCGAGCACGACGGCTCCGACCACCTGGTCGACCTGCTGGAGGCCGTGACCAAGGGCCCGCAGGCCAAGGACACGCTCGTCGTGGTGACGTACGACGAGTTCGGCGGGTCCGCCGACCACGTCGCCCCGCCGACGGTCGACGCCTGGGGTCCGGGCACCCGGATCCCCGCGCTGGTGCTCTCGGCCGGCATGAAGAAGTCCGGTGTCAGCCGGACCTCCTACGACACGACCTCGATCCTCGCGACGATCGAGCGTGCGTACGGGCTGCCGGCGCTGAGCCCCCGCGACGCCGCGGTCAACGACCTGGCACCCGCGGTGAAGGTCGGCAACCCGGGTCCCTCGCACCACTGACGCCTGGGCCGGCCGGCGGAGCACCGCCGGCCGGCCACGGCGTCCTCAGACCGCGGGGACCGGACTCGCGTACGTCCGGTGCAGCCACATCCGCTCCGCCAGCGCCCACGCGGTGGAGGTCAGCAGGTACAGGCCGGCGGCGAGCGGCAGCACGGCGACCGCGAGCACGGTCCCGAACGAGAGGACGGGCAGCAGCCGCGCGGTCCGCTGCATCGCGACGGCCACCTCGGGTGCGGTCCCGTCCGGGAACGTCGGCGCCGTCGCCGTACGCCGCGTGAACCGGTACGAGCCCCACGCCACCAGCGCCACGGCCACCAGCAGCGCGCCGAAGACCAGGGACCCCGACCCGGCGGCCGCCACCAGGTGGGACCCGAGCGGGACCCCGAGCAGGCTCTGGTTCAGCAGCAGGTTGGCGTGCCCGGCGAGGCTCGACGCGGTGAACAGCCGGTACACGGACGAGACGACGGGGATCTGGACGAGGAGCGGCAGACAGCCCGCCCGTCCGTCGCGGGTGGCGCGGTACGCCGACCGCACCAGCGGGTGCAGGGCGAGCCGGACGAGCGCGGTGAGCACGACCACGGCGAGCGAGGCGGGCAGGACGTCGGTCAGGTGGACGAGGGCGGTGTGGAGCAGCAGGACGAACGGGTCGAGCAGGGACAGCACGGCGAACCTCCGGTGAGGTCGAAGAAGAGGAGGACCGGAGGCGGGGGCCCGATGGGTCAGGCGCCCGCCGGGCCGACACCGGGCGCTCGAGGGCGCGGGCGGCCGGGCAGGTCGGGGCGCCGGAGCGCGACCAGCAGGGAGCGCCAGGCGCGACGGCGGCGGTCGACGTGCACCGACCGGGTGGTCGTGGGTGCGACGACCGTGAGCGCGACGGCCGCGAGCAGCAGCACGATCGCGGTGGCCGCCACGGCGATCGACGTGCCCAGCACGATGTGGGCCACGGGCAGCAGGAGCGCCACGGCCAGGGCCGTGTCGAGGTCGCTCAGCAGCTGCACCCGGCCAGGTTAGTGCCCGCGGTCGATCCACTCCTGCAGGTGCGGTGCCTCGTCGCCGATCGTGGTCGAGTCGCCGTGGCCGGTCAGGACCACCGTCTCCGGCGGCAGCGTGAGCAGCCGGTCGCGGATGGACCCGATGATCGTCGGGAAGTCGCTGAACGACCGGCCGGTCGCGCCCGGCCCGCCCTGGAAGAGCGTGTCACCGGTCAGCACGACGCCGAGGTCGCGGGCCAGGAAGCAGCAGGCGCCCGGCGCGTGACCCGGCGTGTGCAGGACCTCCAGCGTCGTGCCGGCGACCTCGATGCGGTCGCCGTCGGCGAGCTCGTGGTCCGGGCCGACCTCGTCGTACACGCGGTCCCACAGCTCGCGGTCGGCCGGGTGCAGATACGACGGCGCGTGCGTCGCGTCGTACACCTCGCCGACGGCGCTGATGTGGTCGTCGTGCGCGTGCGTGCACAGGACGGCGAGCAGGCGACGGTCGCTGACCGCCGCGAGGATGGGTGGCGCGTCGTGGGCGGCGTCCACGACCACGCACTCGTCGTCGTTGCCGATCACCCAGACATTGTTGTCGACGTCCCAGGTCCCGCCGTCGAGGCTGAACGTGCCTGAGGTGACGACCTTCTCGATGCGTACGCCGTCGCGGTCGAGCACCGTCTCCGCGCCGCTCACAGGACCACCACCGAGCGCAGCACGTCGCCGCCGTGCATCTTCTCGAACGCCGCCTCGACGTCGCCGATCCCGACCTTCTCGGTGACGAACGCTTCCAGGTCGAAGCGGCCCTGGCGGTAGAGGTCGACCAGCATCGGGAAGTCCCGGGAGGGCAGGCAGTCGCCGTACCAGCTGGACTTCAGCGCACCACCGCGCCCGAAGACCTCGATCAGCGGCAGCTCGATCTTCAGGTCCGGCGTGGGGACGCCGACGAGGACGACCGTGCCGGCGAGGTCGCGCGCGTAGAACGCCTGCTCGTACGTCTCCGGTCGCCCGACCGCCTCGATGACGACGTCCGCGCCGAAGCCGCCGGTGAGGTTGCGGATCTCTTCGACGACGTCGGCCTCCTTGCTGTTGATCGTGTGCGTGGCACCGAAACCCTTGGCGTGGCTGAGTTTTCGGTCATCCACGTCGACCGCGATGACCGTCGTCGCACCGGCGATGGACGCGCCCGCGATCGCCGCGTCGCCGACACCGCCGCACCCGATCACGGCGACGGAGTCACCGCGGCCGACGTTGCCGGTGTTGACCGCCGCGCCGAACCCGGCCATGACGCCGCAGCCGAGCAGCCCGACGGCCGCCGCCTCGGCGTCCTTGTCGACCTTGGTGCACTGACCGGCGGCGACGAGCGTCTTCTCCGCGAACGCGCCGATCCCGAGGGCGGGCGTCAGCTCGGTGCCGTCGTCGGCGAGCGTCATCCTCTGCTCGGCGTTGGCGGTGTCGAAGCAGTACCAGGGCCGGCCCTTGGCGCAGGCGCGGCACGTGCCGCACACCGCGCGCCAGTTCAGCACGACGAAGTCACCCGGCTCGACGTCGGTCACGCCCTCGCCGACGGCCTCGACCGTCCCCGCGGCTTCGTGACCGAGCAGGAACGGGAAGTCGTCGTTGATGCCGCCCTCGCGGTAGTGCAGGTCGGTGTGGCAGACCCCGCACGCCTCGACCTTCACGACCGCCTCGCCCGGTCCGGGGTCCGGTACGACGATGTCGACGACCTCGACCGGCGACCCCTTCGCTCGGGCGATGACTCCCTTGACGGTCTGCGGCATGGTGGCTCCCTCGGCGTCGAGTGCGGCGTACGTGACCGACCATAGGCGCCCGGCCCCGCGCCCGACGTACGGTGTCCGGATGAGCGATGCCGAGCTCGACCCCGTGCTGCAGGACCCGGTACGCCGGCGGATCTGCGCGGCGCTGATCCTGCCCGGCCCGGTGGAGCGCCCGGCCCTGCAACGACTGCTCGCGCTGCCCGACGCCACGCTGGCGGACCACCTCGACGCGCTCGGCGAGGCCGGCTACCTCGAGGAGCAGGACGGCCGGGTCGGCCTGACCGAGTCCGGGCGTGCGGCGCTGGTGACGTACGAGGCCGAGCGCGACCGGCTCGAGCGACAGCTGCGCGAGAACGACCGGCCGTATCCGCCGGTCACTTCCTAGAGCCTTGGCGCAGAAGGAACGTGCGGCATCACGCCCGTTCCTTCGGCACCGAGCCGGCCGCTCAGCCGACGAACGGCTCCTCGCCCGGCACGACGAGCGCGGTCGCGATCGCCGCCACGCCCTCGCCACGACCGGTGAGCCCGAGGCCGTCCGCCGTCGTGGCGGACACCGACACGGGTACGCCACCGAGCGCCTCCGCGAGCGCCTGCGCGGCCTCGTCCCGCCGGGGGCCGAGCTTCGGGCGGTTGCCGATCACCTGGACGGCGACGTTGCCGATGCGGAACCCGTGACTGCCGAGGATCCGCCGGGCTTCCGCGAGCATGTCGACCCCGCGGGCGCCGGCCATCTCGGGCCGGTCGGTCCCGAAGTGCTGACCCAGGTCGCCCAGCCCGGCCGCCGAGAACAACGCGTCGCACATCGCGTGCGCGACCACGTCACCGTCGGAGTGCCCCTCGATGCCCCGCTCGCCGGGCCACTCCAGGCCGGCCAGGTGGAGCGGGCGGTCGTCCTCGGCGTACGCGTGGACGTCGACGCCGATGCCGGTGCGCGGGAGGTGGGTCACAGTCCCGATCGTCCCACGGTGGCTGCTGCCAGCCAGGACGAGCGCCCCGAACGGTCACTCGTCGCGCGCACCCCACCGCGCCAGCGCTCACGAGCGGCCCGAACGGTCACTCGTCGGGCTGAGCCGAGGGTTTGGCGTCGACGGACGACCCGAGCGGTCACTGCCTGGACGCAGCGAGGGCGGTGAGCACCGCCTGGGCGAGGTCGTCGGAAGTGGCGTGCGCCGTGTCGAGGCGCAGGTCGGGGTCCCAGGCCGCGTACTCACGGTCCCGCACCTCCTGCCAGGTCGGGTCGACGTGCCCCTCGATGTCAGGGACCCGGCCGGTCACCCGGGCCTCGTGCACCGCGGGGTCGGAGCACACGAGCTCGATCTCCAGCACCCGGGCGTCGTGCCGTGCCGCCACGGCCCGCCAGGCCTCACGGGTGACGAGCAGCGGATTGACCGTGTCCGCCACCACGGACGTACCCAGCGCGAGCTGGTCGCCGGCCACCTCGAACGCGATCGCGTAGCCGGTCTCCGGCGGCACCTCGCCCGCGCCGACCCGGCGCAGGCCCGTCTCGATGGTGTCGACCCGCAGATGAGCCACCGGCGTACGTCGCGCGATGGCCCGGGCCAGCGAGGTCTTCCCGACCCCGGGCAGCCCGCCGAGTACGACGAGCGCCGGCCCCTCGGGCCCCGCGCCGGGCGTGGCCGCTGCGGCGAGGCGCTCGACAGCCTCCAGGTCCGCGGGGTGGGTCACCTTGATCGCCTGCGTGTCGCCGTCGATCACCACGACCGTGCCGCCCTGCCGCTCGACCAGTGCCGCGTCGTCGGTGGCCTGGTCGCCCCCGGTGTGCGCGCGTTCCAGCGCCGCCCGCGCGAAGCCCTGCGGGGTCTGTACCGCGCGCAGCGTGGAGCGGTCGGGCGTGGCCACCACGTGACCGGCGGCGTCGACCTGCTTGACGGTGTCGGTGACCGGCAGCCCGGGGACGACGGCATCGGCGCCCGCGCGGACGGCGGCCACCACGGCGTCGAACAGGGTCGTCGGCGCGAGCGCGCGCGCGGCGTCGTGGACGAGCACGACGTCGACCTGCTCGTCCAGGGCCTGCAGTCCCGCGGCGACCGAGTCGGTGCGCTCGGCCCCGCCCTCGACCACCGTCATCCCGGGGAAGCCGTCCGGGTCGAGAGCGCGTGTCGTGCTGCCTCCGCCCTCCGGGAACCCGCACGACACGCGCTCTCGGCGTAGGAGGAGGTCGAACTCCGCCCGGTGCGACGCCGGGACGACCACGACGACCTGCTGTACGCCCGCTGCGGCGCGAGCCCGGCGGACGGCGTGCACCACCATCGCCTCGCCGGCCACCTCGACCAGGGCCTTCGGACGGTCGGCCCCGAGCCGGGTGCCGAGGCCACCGGCCACGATCACGACACCGACCGCGCTCACGGCCACCTCCTTGCAGTGCTGCGGACATGGACGACGCCCGCGACGAGGAGCGTCGCGGGCGTCATCGGGACTGAGTCAGGAGGCGAGGACCTCGTCGAGAGTGGCCTCGGCCTTGTCCTCATTGGTGTGCTCGGCCAGGGCCAGCTCGGAGACGAGGATCTGGCGCGCCTTGGCCAGCATCCGCTTCTCACCGGCGGACAGACCGCGGTCCTGGTCGCGGCGCCACAGGTCGCGGACGACCTCGGCCACCTTGATCACGTCTCCGGAGGCGAGCTTCTCGAGGTTCGCCTTGTAGCGGCGCGACCAGTTGGTCGGCTCCTCGGTGTGGTCGGCGCGCAGGACCTCGAAGACCTTGTTCAGGCCTTCCTTGCCGACGACGTCACGCACGCCCACGAGATCACAGTTCTCGGCGGGAACCTCGATGGTGAGGTCTCCCTGGGCAACCTTGAGCTTGAGGTACTGCTTGTCCTCTCCCTTGATCTTGCGGACGTTGATCTCTTCAATGAGGGCCGCCCCGTGGTGCGGGTACACGACCGTCTCGCCGACCTTGAAAGCCATATGGTGTTTGCCCCTTTCGCGGGTCTCAGGATAGCACGATCGGGCACCATCCCCGAAACGTTTGCGCAGGTCAGAGGCCTGCGAGGCGGCTCGAAGGGCTATGCATCGCCCCTTGACACCGCCCCCTCCAGCGTGCTTCGCGCGCGACAGGAAGGTGGTACGGAAGTGACGGGGGTCACCGGCGCACCGGCGCGGGAGGGCCCGTCCGGGACCGGTACGCTGGCGCCGTGATGCGTCCTGCCCTCAGTCCCCTTCGTGCGCGAACCCTCGCCGGCGTCGGTGCGCTCGGCGCGGCCGTGCTGCTCAGCAGCTGCCAGTCGCTCTCCGAGCAGACCACCGACCTGAAGTACGACGCCGGCGACGGTGTCAGCGCCACGGTCGGCGCGCTCCAGCTGTCGAACGTCCTGCTCGTGACCACCGGGAAGGGCAAGCCGGGCGAGATGCACGGCATGGTCACCAACAACGGTTCCACCGCCGCCCAGCTGCAGGTGACGCCCGCGGGCTCCACGCCGGCGACCATCTCCGTACCCCCGCTCACCGCCGTCCGGCTCGACGGCCAGGCCTCCGGTGACGCCGCCGCGGGCGGCTCGGGCGTGAAGGTGCCCTCGGTGAGCGCCGACCCCGGCCGCATGGTCCAGGTCACCTTCAGCACCGGACGGTCCGGCTCCTCCGCTGTCCAGGTCCCGGTCCTGCTGGACCAGTACCCGTACGGCACCGCGACGCTGACCCACGAGCCCGACGGCACCGCCAGCCAGCCGGGCGACGTCGGCGAGGAGGCCGGGTCCGGCTCCGAGCACTGACCCGCCCACCACGGACGACGACGGTCACCCCGCTGCAGCGAGGTGGCCGTCGGCATCGGTGGTCTCAGACGGTCTCGAACTTGTAGCCCAGGCCGCGCACCGTGACGATGAACTGCGGGTTCCCGGGGTCCGGCTCGACCTTGGCGCGCAGGCGCTTGACGTGCACGTCGAGCGTCTTGGTGTCCCCCACGTAGTCGCTGCCCCACACCCGGTCGATGAGCTGCATGCGGGTCAGCACCCGCCCCGCGTTGCGCAGCAGCATCTCCAGCAGCTCGAACTCCTTCAGCGGCAGCTGCACCGACCGCCCGTTGACCGCCACGGTGTGCCGCTCGACGTCCATCCGGACCGGTCCGCTCTCCAGGGTGGCCGGCAGCAGCTCGTCGGCCTCCTGACCGCGCCGCAGCACGGCCTTGATCCGAGCCAGCAGCTCACGGCTGGAGTAGGGCTTGGTGACGTAGTCGTCCGCGCCGAGCTCCAGCCCGACGACCTTGTCGACCTCGCTGTCCTTGGCGGTCAGCATGATCACGGGCACGTTCGAGCGCTGGCGCAGGTTGCGACACACGTCCACTCCGGACATGCCCGGCAGCATCAGGTCCAGCAGCACCAGGTCGGCCCCGCCCCGGTCGAACTCCACGAGCGCGTCCGGGCCGGTCTCGGCGACGGTCACGTCGTAGCCCTCCTTGCGCAGGAGGTACGACAACGGGTCGGAGAAGGACTCCTCGTCCTCGACGACCAGGATCCGGGTCATGCGTGTGTCCTTCCTCGGGGAGCCGCGGGCGGGTGCTCGCGCGGCCGAACGTGGTGGTCGACCGTTCCGGCGCCGTCGTCGACGACGTCCGGTCCGGGGGCGGCCTCGGTGACCGGGTCTGCCCGGGGGCCCGCCCCGGCGTCCTGCGCGGGCTCGACCGACGCCGCGTCCGCGGCGGGGAGCCGCATCGTGAACGTCGAGCCCTGGCCTTCCTCGCTCCACACGGTGACCTCACCGCCGTGGTTGACACAGATGTGCTTGACGATCGCCAGGCCGAGCCCGGTACCACCGGTCTCACGGGAGCGCGCGGGGTCGACGCGGTAGAAGCGCTCGAAGATGCGCTCCTGCTCGGCGGCCGGGATGCCCGGGCCCTGGTCGGTGACCGCGATCTCGACGAGCTCGTCCACGCGGCTGACGACCGTCACCACGCGGGTCCCGGCCTCGGAGTAGTTGACGGCGTTCGCGACCAGGTTGCGCACGGCCGTGGTGAGCAGCTCACCGTCGCCGTACACCACCAGCGGCCCCTCACCGGACGTGGCGGTCACCAGCTCGATGTCGCGGTCCTCGGCGACCACCCGCAGGTGGTCCAGCGCCTCCGCGACCGACTGGGTGACGTCGACCAGGACCGGCTCGTGCAGCGTGTCGGCGACCTGGAGGCGCGACAGCTGGACGATCTCGCGCACCAGCGTCGAGAGCCGCTGGGTCTCGATCTGCATCCGCATGGCGAACCGCTCGACCGCCTCCGGGTCGTCCTTGGCGCCCTCGACCGCCTCGGCGAGCAGCGAGAGCCCGCCGACGGGGGTCTTCAGCTCGTGACTCACGTTGACGACGAAGTCGCGCCGGGTCTCCTCCACCCGCCGGGAGTGGGTGCGGTCCTCGACCAGCACCAGCACCAGGTCGCCGTGCAGCGCCGCGACGCGTACGCCGAGGGTGAGCCGGCCCCGGCCGAGCGGGCCGCGCGGCAGCTCCATCTCGACCTCGCGCACCACGTGGTCGCGGCGGACCTGGCGGACGAGGTAGCGCAGCTCGTGGTGCATCAGCTCGGCACCGCGGACCAGGCCGAGGGCCTGGGCGGCCGGTGAGCACCGGACGACGCGGTCGGAGGCGTTGACGACGACGGTGATCGAGCGCAGCGCGCCCAGCACGTCCTGAGCACCCGGGCGCAGCGTCTCCGCGTCGCCGGCAGCCGCGTCGTCGCGGTCCTGGGCGTGGTCACGGCCGGCGAGCGCACGACGTGCCAGCCACACCGCGACAGCGCCCAGGACGACGCCGACGAGCAGCCACAGCACGGCCCAGGTCAGGTCAGACACGCCGTCCAATGTACGGCCGGCCTGGACGTGCTCCCGACCATCGTCGCCGCCACGCGCGCTGAGTCGCCGAGTGTTCATCTGAGCGCTGGAGGACGTTCATGCCATCCTGAGATGGTCGCCCGTGCGTACCGCCCGGGCGCCGATGTCGGCTGCGCCGATGGCAACCACGGACAGAAGGATGTAGGACACCATGCGCGATGCGTTCCACGAGAACCTCGATCGCATCTCCGATGAGCTCGTCGAGATGACCACGATGGTCGGCCAGGCCATCGAGCGAGCCACCACGGCGCTGCTGGACGCAGACCTCAGCGTCGCGGAGAGCGTGATCGCCGCCGACGACGACATCGACGAGGTGCGCCGCCAGGTGGACGACCGGTGCGTCGACCTGCTCGCCCGGCAGCAGCCGGTCGCGACCGACCTGCGCATGGTGGTCACCGCCATGCACATGGCCTCCGACATCGAGCGGATGGGTGACCTGGCGCGCCACGTCGCCAAGGTCGCACGCCGCCGCTACCCCAGCGGCGCCGTGCCGGACGACGTCGCCGAGATCATCTCCGCCATGGAGAACGTCGCCAAGCGCCTGGTCGCCAAGACCGGTGCCGCGATCGCCGACAAGGACGTCCACGCCGCCATCGAGATCGCCAAGGACGACGACGAGATGGACGAGCTGCACCGCACGATCTTCAACACGCTGCTCAGCGGCGAGTGGTCGCACGGCACCGAGTCGGCCGTCAACCTGACCCTGATCAGCCGGTACTACGAGCGGTTCGGCGACCACGCCGTCGCCGTCGCCGACCGGATCGTCTACCTGGTGACCGGCAGCTACGGCACCGTGGACGAGGGCCTGGTCACGAACGCCTGAGCGCCCGGCCGTCGATCGACGGCCACGCCGAGGCGCCCCGGCCCCCCGCCCGGACCGATCATCGGTCCGGGCGCCTCGTCGGTGGGTCAGCGACCCTGGTTCGCGACGGCTGCGGCAGCCGCAGCCGCCGTCTCCGGGTCCAGGTACGTGCCGCCCGGCACGGTCGGACGGAGCTGCTCGTCCAGCTCGTACACCAGCGGCATGCCGGTCGGGATGTTCAGCCCGACGATGTCGTCGTCGGAGACGCCGTCCAGGTGCTTGACCAGCGCCCGCAGCGAGTTGCCGTGCGCCGCGACCAGGACCGTGCGACCGGAGCGCAGGTCGGGCACGATGCCGGACTCCCAGTACGGCAGGAACCGCTCGATGACGTCCTTGAGGCACTCGGCGAGCGGTGCCTCGTCGCCCAGGTCGGCGTACCGCACGTCCGCGTCCTGGCTCCACCGCGACCCCTTCTCGATGGGCGGCGGCGGCGTGTCGTACGAGCGGCGCCAGGTCATGAACTGCTCCTCGCCGAACTCCTCGAGGGTCTCCTTCTTGTTCTTGCCCTGCAGCGCGCCGTAGTGCCGCTCGTTCAGGCGCCAGCTGCGCTTGACGGGGATCCAGTGCCGGTCCGCGACGTCGAGCGTGATGTTGGCCGTGGTGATCGCGCGACGCAGCAGCGAGGTGTGGACGACGTCCGGGGTCAGACCCGCCTCGCCGATCAGCTCGCCGCCGCGCCTCGCCTCCGCCCGTCCCTTCTCGGTGAGGTCGACGTCGACCCACCCGGTGAACAGGTTCGCGGCATTCCACTCCGACTCGCCGTGGCGCAGCAGGACAAGGGTGTACGTCATGCCCGCGAGTCTAGGGACCCGCGCGGACCGACCTGACACGACGTGCACCAGGGCTCACGAGCTGCCCGGTGGGGCCTCCAGGAGGTGGCGGAAGGCCTCGAGGTTGCGGGTGGACTCACCTCGCGAGACCCGCCAGTCCCACTCCTTCTGCATCGAGCTGCGGAAGCCGAGCACGAGCAGCTCGTTGAACGCGTTGTCGCTCGCCTCCAGCAGCACCCCCATCAGCTGGTCGAGGTACTCGTCGGTGACCGCGCCCAGCGGCACCCGCCCGACGACGTACACGTCACCGCTCCGGTCGATCGCGTACGCGAGGCCGGGCAGGCGCAGGTTGCGCTGCAGCAGGTAGCGGTAGAACGCCTCGTGGTTCTCGTCGGCGTTGCGGATGACGAACGCCGACACCGACAGCGACTGCTCGCCGACCTTCAGCGAGGCCACCGTCCGCAGCTTGCGCTCGCCCGGCAGCGTCACGACGTACTCGCCGTCGGACGCGCCCGCCTCCCACTCGATCTCGGCGTCCGCCAGGAAGCCCTCGATCACGTCCGTCACCACGGCAACACCCTCCTCGCCGCTCACGGGATCACCGCGGTCGGGATGCCGGCCAGACCTGAGGCCGGGTCCGGCGCGGGCGCGGCCTCGCCGTCGCACGCCGCGCGGTAGAGCGTCAGCAGCCGCTCGGTCGTGCGCTCCCAGCCGAACCCCGCTGCGTGCGCCACCGCGCGCTCGGCGAGCGCGCTACGTCGCTCGGTGTCGTCCAGCAGCTCACCGAGGGTGCGGCCCCACTCGGCCGGGTCGTGGGAGTCCAGCAGGACGCCGCCGTCACCGACGGCCGTCGGGAGGCCGCCGACCGCGGCGGCGACGACAGGGGTCCCGCAGGCCTGGGCCTCGACGGCGACCAGCCCGAACGACTCGTTGTACGACGGCACCGCGAGCACGTCGGCCGCGCGGTACCACTGCGCCAGCTCGTCGCGCTCGACCGGCGGGACGAGCCGGACGACGTCGCCGAGCCCGAGCTCCTCGACCAGGTCGGCGAGCGACTCCGGGTGGTCCAGCCCCGAGCCACTGGGGCCGCCGAGGACGGCGACGACGAGCCGGTCGCGGCGGCCGGGGTCGCGCTCCAGCAGGTCCGCCGCCGCGCGCACGAGGACGTCCGGTGCCTTGAGCGGCTGGATCCGGCCGACGAACAGCAGCACCTCGGCGTCGGGCGGCAGACCGACGTGGGCGCGAGCCGTGTCGCGGTCACCGGGCGTGAAGGTCTCCAGGTCCACGCCGGGTGGGATCACCCGCACCACGGCGGGGTCGGCGTCGTACAGATCGATCAGCTCCGACGCCTCGCGCTCGGTGTTGGCGACCAGCCAGGCAGCCGCGCGTACGACCTGCTGCTCGCCGATCTCGCGACCGGGCGGCTCGGGCCGGTCGCCGTCGGCGAGCTGGGAGTTCTTGACCCGCGCCATGGTGTGCATGGAGTGCACGAGCGGCACCTGCCAGCGGTCGGCGGCCAGCCAGGCGACCTGGCCGGAGAGCCAGTAGTGGGAGTGGACGAGGTCGAAGTACCCCTCGGGGTGCGCGGCGCCGAGCCGCTGCACGCCGACCGTGAACGCGCACAGCTGACCGGGCAGGTCGTCCTTCCCGAGGCCCTCGAACGGGCCAGCGTCGATGTGCCGGACCAGGACGCCGGGCACCAGCTCGACGGTCTCCGGCTGGGCGGCGGTGGTCCGGCGGGTGAAGATCTCGACCTCGACGCCCTGCCGCGCGAGCTGCTTGGCCGTCTCGACGACGTACACGTTCATGCCGCCCGCGTCGCCGGTGCCCGGTCGCTCCAGCGGCGAGGTGTGCACGCTGATCATCGCGACGCGACGGGGGCGGGGAAGGGTGCTCATCGGTTTCGAGTCTTGCACGGTCGGCCGGCCCGCACGCCGCTGGATAGCGTGGCGCCGTGAGCACGCAGCGGCCCGTCGGAGCGATCACCCGCGGGACCACCAACCCCAACCGGCTGCGGCGCTGCGACCGCTGGCTCGCTGGACCGCAGGCGTGGCGGCTGCGGCGGTCGCCGGAGCCGCCGGTGGTGGTCGACCTCGGGTACGGCGCCTCCCCCATCACCGCCGTCGAGCTGTACGACCGGCTGAGCGCCGTCCGTACCGACCTGGACGTCGTGGGCGTCGAGATCGACCCTGCGCGCGTCGACGCGGGGAAGCCCCTCGAGCACGAGCACCTGTCGTTCCGGCTGGGCGGGTTCGAGGTGCCGCTGGGCGGGCGGGACGCGACCGTGGTCCGGGCGTTCAACGTGCTGCGCCAGTACGACGAGGATCAGGTGACGTCGGCATGGGGGCGGCTGCAGGACCGGCTGGCCCCGGACGGCCTGCTCGTCGACGGGACGTGCGACGAGGTCGGGCGGCTGGCCACCTGGGTGGCGCTGGACCGGGCCGGCCCCCTCTCCCTCACCCTCTCGATGCGGCTGGCCGCGCTCGACGACCCCGCCACCGTCGCCGAACGGCTGCCCAAGGCGCTCATCCACCGCAACGTCCCCGGCGAGCCGGTGCACGCGTACCTGCAGGCGCTCAGCCGAGCGTGGGCGCGCTCCAGCCCGCACGCGTCGTACGGCGCCCGGCAGCGGTTCCTGGCGACGGCGGGCGCGCTGCGCGAGGCGGGCTGGCCCCTGGAGGACGGGCCGAGCCGGTGGCGGCTCGGCGAGATCACGGTCGCCTGGAGCGCGGTCGCGCCTCAGTCGAGTCCGGGCGCCGCGACGTAGAGCGTGCCGTCGCCGGTCGCGGTCACCTCTTCGCCCGGCAGGAGGTACGCCGACTCCCCCGACTCCAGCCACAGGTCGCCGTCGGTGGTGAGCTGCGCGGACCCGTCCAGGCAGAGCACGATGCGCGGCCGCTGGTCGCCCGGCACCCGGGCGCTCGCGCCGGACAGCCGCGTGAGGTCGAGCCGGAAGTACGGCGTGTGCGGCGCGAAGCTCGTCCAGCCGTCCTCGTCCGCGCCCGGTTCGACGCGCACCTGCGAGTCGACGTCGACGATGTGCAGCAGCTCCGGAACGTCGATCTTCTTGGGCGTCAGTCCTGCGCGTACGACGTTGTCGGAGTTGGCCAGGACCTCGACGACCAGTCCGCTGGTCAGCGAGTGCAGCACCCCCGCGTCGAGGAAGACGTGGTCACCCGGCTCCAGAGACCGGTGCCGCATGGTGAGCAGGACCACCAGCCCGATGTCGTGGGGGAAGTGCTCGGCGACCCGCAGGACCGCCGCGACGGTCGGGTCGTTCGCGCGACTCGCGCAGGCGTCCAGCACCTCGCCGACGAGTGCCTCGGGGTCCGTCGCGCCGAGGACGAGGCGTAGCAGCTCGTGCGCCGGGGAGTCGGTCGAGGCGGCCCGCTCGACCAGCGCGGAGAGACCCGCGACCCCGAGATGCGAGGCCAGCGAACGAACCTCGTCGAACGGACGCGAGCCGACGAACGCCTCCGTCGGCTCGACCGCCACCCAGGCCTCGGGCTTGGGCCAGGTGTCGGCGTACGTCTCCTGCGGAGCCGACGCGGCGCGGTCGGGGTCGGGGTGGACCTGGATGGAGAGCGCCTTGGCCGGCGCCAGCACCTTCAGCAGGAACGGCAACCGCCCGCCGAACCGGTCCGCGACCGCCGGCCCGAGCCAGGCGACCGGGTCACTCGCGATGGCCTGGTCCAGCGTGGTCCGGTCGTCGTCGACACCGAGCTCGGACGGCGCGGCCTCGTGCGCACCCATCCACAGCTCCGCCTCCGGCACCGCGGTCGGGAACGGACGCCCGCTGATGCGCGCCAGCCCCTCGTACGAGCCCCACTCGTAGTTCTGGACCACCGGCGTCAGTCGGTGCATGTGTCACCTCTGAGGGACAGGAACTCACCGATCATCCGGCGGACCTGGGCGCGGTGCCGCCACAGGATGCCGCCGGGTGGCAGCACGGCGAGCTCGGCGCGCGGGAGCAAGCCGGCGGCCTGCTCGGCGACCCACACCGGGTGCGCCGGGTCCTCCTCCTGGGCGATGAGCAGGACGGGTACGTCCACCCGCCTCAGCGCCTCACGGGACGACATCGCCACCTCGTGCGGGATCGTCCGGAGCGCCCGGCTGACGTCGGTCCGCACGATCGTCTCCGCCTGCGCCCGGCACCAGCCGATCACGGCGGCCCGCTCGCGCTCGGCGGCGGGCTGCTCCTGCAGGAGCAGGTCGGTGACGCCGTCGACGTCCCGCTCGTCGGCGAGCTCGCCCATCCGCAGCAGCCGGTCGAGCGCGGCGTCGCGGCGAGGGGTGTCCAGGACGGCGGGGATGACCAGCACGACCCGCTCGAACCGGTCCGGCTGCTGGGCGAGCCAGTGGCACAGCGCCCCGGCCCCCATGCTGACGCCGAGCGCCCGCGTGGCCCCCACGTGGTCGGCGACCGCGCGCAGCTCACCGGCGAGCGCCGCGTACGTCCAGGGCGACTCCGGTGACGACGACGCGCCGTGCCCGCGGAAGTGGAAGAACGCCCGGGTGCCGGCGACGGCGCCGCCGAACGGGCGGGTGGTGTCGATCGAGCCGGCGAGACCGTGCGCGAAAACCGTGGTGGGAGAACCGGATCCGGTCAGCAGGTACTCCAGCGCACCCTCACGGGTGGGCAGGAGCGAGGTGAGGGTGTGTGCGGTGGCGGTCACCACGGACCGTACGGACCCTCGTTGCGGCCGCGGCCCATGACCCGGTGCAGCGCGGGACGGACGTCGGCCAGGTAGACGGCGGCCCCGACGACAGCGATGATCTCGAAGATCGACAGGGGGTTACCGAGGCTGAGCAGGCCGAGCGCCGCGCACACGCCCGTGATCGCGCACCACCAGACCTTGGTCAGCTTGCCCGCGGCGCGGTAGGCGTCTTCGCGGTGGCGCAGCGCGTCGACGAACGCGGACAGCTGCATGACGAACAGCGCGATGCTCAGCACCAGCGCCACGACGTTCTGCACCTGAAACAAGCCGTTGTTCATGGCGTAAGGGTACGGCGTCGCACCGTGCTCCTCGTGGTCAACACCGCCGGTTCAGACGTCGACGAGCACCGTGAACGGGCCGTCGTTGACCGACTCGACCTGCATCATCGCCCCGAACCGGCCGGTCGCGACGTCCAGCCCGAGCCCGCGCAGCGCCTCGACCACGGCCTCCACCAGCGGCTCGGCCACCGGTCCGGGTGCCGCCCTGGACCAGGACGGACGCCGGCCCTTGCGGGTCTCTCCGTACAGGGTGAACTGGGAGACGACCAGGACCGGCGCACCCTCGTCGGCCACCGACCGTTCGTCTCGCAGGATGCGCAGCTCGGCGATCTTGCGCGCCATCGCCGCGACCTGCTCGGGGCCGTCGTCGTGCGTGGCGGCGACCAGGGCGAGCAGCCCCGGGCGGTCGATCGCCCCGACGACCTCGCCGTCGACCGACACCGACGCGCGGGTGACCCGCTGGAGGACGGCCCGCATCAGAGCCCGTGAACCTCGACCGAGCCCACCGGCTCCCCGTGCCCGAGCACCGCCACGTGGCCGACCTCGTCCAGCACCGGTGCGTCGACGCCCGCGGTACGCAGGAGCGCCGCCATCACGGGCGTCCGCGCCCGCTGCGACCCGTCGGTGACCTTGACCGCGAAGCCGCGCCCGTCGGCCAGCCCCGCCGCGTACACCGCCTCGGCGCCGTCCTTGGCGATCAGCCCGTCGACGCCGCGGATCAGCGCCGTGACGTCGCGCCGGGTGCCGCCGAGGTACTCCGGGTACGCGCGGATCGCGTCGCGTACCCGCGCCTCCGGGCCTCCTGCCGGGGCCGCCGCGATCCGGCCGAACGACCGCGCCAGCCCGGCCAGGCCGATCGCCATGACCGGCGCGCCGCAGCCGTCGACGCCGGTCGCCGCGACCGGCTCGCCGGCGAGCTCGCCGATCGTCTCGGCCATCAGCCGCTGGAGCGGGTGCTGCGGGTCGCGGTAGGTCTCCAGGTCCCACCCGGCGGCCGCGCAGGCGGCGAGCATGGCTGCGTGCTTGCCGGAGCAGTTCTGCGCGATCGGCCGCTTCGGCCGGCCCTCCTGCAGCCAGACCTGGCGCGCCCGCTCGTCCAGCGGGAGGTCCGGGGTGTTCTGCAGGTCCTGCTCGGCCAGACCCGCGTCGGCGAGGATCCGGCGGACGCCCTCGATATGGAAGGCCTCGCCGGAGTGGCTCGCGGACGCCAGCGCCAGCAGCTCACCGTCGAGGTCGGCGCCGGCCCGCAGCATGGCGACCGCCTGCATCGGCTTGTTCGAGGACCGCGGCATCATCGGCGCGGTGACGTCGCCGTACGCCCGCGTGACCGAGCCGTCCGCAGCGACCTCCACGGCCACGACGTGATGGACGGACTCCACGAAGCCGGAGCGGACGACGTGCGCGAGGACGGGGGCGGCAGCGAGCGGGTTCGGGTCGGTCACTCCAGCAGCGTAGGACCGCCCCTTCGGCAGATCGGGGGTGGTCCACGAGCCTCATCGCCCGTTCGCGTGGCATGGTGGACGAGGGGGTCGGGGCTCCCGCACCATCCTTCGTCCACGACGGGAGACCGTTCCGATGACCGCACAACTCACCCGCCGAGCCGTCCTGGGGGGCGCGGTGGCGACCGCCGCCGGCGCCGGACTCCTGCTCGGTGCGCCCGCTGCCTCCGCAGCCCCCAACTACTCCACGGGAACGTTCCCGACCCTCTCGCCCGGCATGACCGGGCTGTCGGTCCGCGCGCTGCGCTACCTGCTGACGCACCGGGGCCACCACTGCGGCATCGCCAACACCTACGACACGGCCACCACCAGTGCCGTGCGCGCGTTCCAGTCCCGCCGCGGCCTGCCCGCGACCGGCACCTGCAACGACGCCACCTTCCGCGTCCTGATCGGCGACCTCCCGGCCACCCACTACGGCGAGACCAACTACTTCGTGGGCGGCCTGCAGACGCTGCTGATCAAGCACGGCTACCACATGGACGGCACGACGTACTTCGGCTCCAAGACCCGGCGCAACGTGTGGGCGTTCCAGGTCGGCCACAACGTCGGCCGCTCCGACTACGTCTCGATGCTCGCGTGGTCCTCGCTGTTCGGGCCGGTCTCCTCGGGGCCGATGTATCCGATGCTGCAGCGCGACACCGGCACCGCGCAGTGGTCCAACTGCGGCCCGGTCGCGGCCATCGTGCTGCTCATCCACCAGGGAAAGACGCCGTCGGGCTGGACCTGGGACGTCACGACCCGGCGGACGGCCGTGGAGAACTTCCGTTACGTCGCGATGGGCCTGGCCCACACGGCGGCGCGCGACGCCATCGGCACCGAGTACCCCGACTTCGTCAACGGCTTCGGCAAGTACGGCATGAGCCTGTGGCACGGCGGCATCGAGGACACCCTGACCCAGGCCCGCGCCGGCCGGCCGTCCATCGCCGGCGGTGACGTCTACAAGATGCCGTACGCCAAATCGGTCAGCGGGCCGGTGTCGCACTGGGTCACGGTCCTGGGGTTCGACGGGACGTACTACCTGGTGGCCGACTCCATCTCCGCCACGACCGCGGACTACGTGCACCGGCTCACGGCCACGCAGCTGCGCACGTACGCCGCGACCAACCCCGGCCACCCGCCGGAGACCGCGAAGCAGAACTCCATCCTGCTGCGCTGACCGTCACGGGCAGGCGAGAGCCCGGTCGGCGAGGCCGACCGGGCTCCTGCGTGTGCGGGACTGCCGACGTCAGCGGTCGGTGTCCTTGTCGGTGGAACGGCGGTCGGTCCCGCTGGTGTCGGACGAGCGGGTGTCGTCGCCGCGGAAGCTGGACCGGAGGTTGTCCGGGACACCGTCACCGTCGAGGTCGAACCGCTCCTTGCGGATCTTGTCGGTGACCTGGCGCTCCTCCTGGACCATGTTCTTGCGCAGCCCGATCCGCTCGACCGCGACGGCCTGCTTCGTCACCACGGGGACCTCCTCGTAGATGACGAACTCGCGCACGTCGTCCTCGGCGCCGAACGGGTCGTGGTCGACGGCCTCCGGCGTGTCGATGGCGAAGCGCTCGAGGCTGACCTCCTCGCGGGTCAGCGGCACGGTGACCGTGTGGTCCTCGGTGACGACCGACTTGCGCAGCCGGAACCGGCCGGTCTCGCGGCGCTCCTTGGCGACGCTCAGCCGCTCCTCGTACCGCGTGACGACGCCGTCGCCGTCGAGGTCACGGGCGTCACCCTGGGTGGCCCGCTCGCCGGTGAGACCGGAGCGCTGGGTGGCGGTGCCGGTGTCGGTGTCCGTCCGGCCGGCGGTGGCGTCGGTCCGGGACACGGCGTCGCGGTCGCCCGTACGGCTCCGGTCGGTCGTGTCGGTGTCGGCCCGGCCGGTCGTGGCGGTGTCGTAGGAGGACTGCTCACCGCGTCCCGCGTCGAAGCTCGCGCGGTTGGTCGCGAGGTCGGAGTCGGCCGTGTCGGCGCGGCCGGTGGTGGCGTCCGTACGACCACGGTCGGCATCGGTACGGCCACGGTCGGCGTCCGTACGGCCACGGTCGGCGTCGGTGCGGTCGCGACCGGCGAATCCGGCTCCGGCTGCTGCGGTCCCGGCAGCTGCCGTGCCCGCGGCGGCGGTGTCCCGCCCGGTGCCGCCACTGGTGTCGATGGCCTGCGTCTGGGCCTCGTCGCTGCTGGTGCCTCGGCCGGTCTGGCCGGTGGTCGACTGGGCGTCGTAGGAGACGCCGTAGTAGCGGTAGAGCTCCTTCTCCTGCTCGACGTCGAGGTGCTGCTCGGCGTCGACGCGCGGGGCGTCCTTGACCTTGTCCTTGGTGTACGGGACCTTGACGTCCTTGCCCTCGACCGTGGCGTCCTGCAGCGGGATGAACGACTCCGAGGTGCCGAACAGGCCCGTGTTGACGGTGACCCAGGCCGGGTTGCCCGTACGGTCGTCGAGGTAGACCTCGCCGATCGAGCCGATCTTCTCGCCGTTGCTGTCGAGTGCGTGACCGCCGCGCACCGTCTGTACCTGATCCGTGGTGATCATTGTCAGACCCCTCTTCGTGATCGGATGACTGCTGTGAGGCGCGCCCCGAGGAACGTGCTGCACGCCCTTCTCACAGCGGAGCACCTTGGGTGCGCGTTGTCTAGACCTGGGGTGGCCCGAACGTTGCGAAACCGCGATTTTCGAGGCCAACCCATGACCTGAGGGAGGGAGCACGTCACCCCTAGGGGTCGGCCACTGCCGCCAACGGTACCCGGTCCCGTCGCTTCCAGGACGCGATCCGCCACCTCTCGCCCACGCACGAGGCCCCCGCGAGCAGCTGCTCGCGGGGGCCTCGGCGCCGTGACGGCTCCGTCGTGCTCAGTTGGCCGGCTTGGCGGCGGACTTCTTGGCCGGAGCCTTCTTGGCCGGGGCCTTCTTCGCGGGGGCCTTGCGGGTACGGGCCGCGGTGGAGCGGACCTCGTGGGTGGCCTCGGCGTCGACCGCGGCCGCCGCCTGCTCGACCGACTTCGCGGCGTCCGAGACGACCTCGGCGGCCTCCTTGCGCCCGACCAGGACGGTACGGCGGGCGCGGGCCTGGGTGTCGTCGGCGGTCTTGCGGGCGGTGGCGACGGCGTCCTTGCCCTGCGAGACCAGCTGCTGGGTGGTGCGGTCCTGCTGCTGACGCAGGTCGGCGACGACCTTCTCGCCCCGCTTGCTGAAGTCGACGTAGGACTTCTCGGCCTGGCCGGCGAAGGACTTGCGACGGGCCTCGAGGGTCGCCGGGACGGACCGCACCTGGGCGACGGCGTCCTTGGCGATGGTCTGCACCTTGGTGGACAGGACGGTGGGCTCGAGCTCGGCGCGCAGGCCGGCGACCCGGTCGCTCACGTCGGAGACACGCTCGTTCACGCGGTCGGTGGCCTCGTCCGAGGCGGTGCGCGCGGCGGAGATGGCCAGGTCGGCCACGCCGACAGCGGCGTACAGGGGGGTCGGGTCGGTGACGGTCTTGCGCAGGTTGGTCAGCACTGGCATGAGACTTCCTCTCGGTGAACGGTCTGGATGGGCGAGGGCGCCGGTGGTCAGTCGCCCACGAACGAGGCGTAGACGTCGAGCAGCACGGCGCGCTGCCGGTCGGTCAGCCTCGGGTCTGCCTTGATCGCCACCCGGACGTCGAAGCCGGTGGCGACCTCCTCGTCACGGGCCTCGAGGATCCCGGCGCGGACGTACAGCTGCTCGGCCGAGATCCGCAGGCCCTTCGCCAGGGCCTGCAGGATGTCGGCGCTGGGCCGCTTCAGCCCGCGCTCGATCTGTGACAGGTAGGGGTTGCTGATCCCGGTGCGATCCGCCAGCTGCCGGATCGACAGCTCGGCGGCCTGACGCTGCTCCCGCAGGTACGCACCCAGGTCGGGTACGGCGGGAACGGGGATCTTGGACGTCACGCCCTCATCATGCTTGCTGTAGTTAGCACGATGCAAGCCCTGGTTAGCGTGATCTGACTCACGCAGGCGCCTGGAGAGGTCAGGGGTCGACGACGACGGTCTGCGCGGCGGCGACGCCACCGATCACCAGGTCGGCCTCGACGGGCACGTTGCGCTTGAGCAGCACCAGCCCGATCGGCCCGTCCTCGCGGTGCCGCGCGACGCTGGTCAGGTGGCCGACCGGGCGTCCGCCACCGGCCACTTCGACGGGGGTCCCTGCGTCGGGGAGGACGTGACCGGAGCCGTCGAGGTGCACGAACGCGAGCCGGCGCGGCGGCCGCCCGAGGTTGTGGACCCGGGCGACGGTCTCCTGCCCGCGGTAGCAGCCCTTGTGCAGGTGGACGGCCGTCCGCAGCCAGTCCAGCTCGTGCGGGATGGTCCGGTGGTCGGTCTCCTGGCCGAGCCTCGGGCGCCACGCCGCGACCCGCTCGGCCTCCGCCGCCCACAGGCCCGCGGGGGGCCGGTCCCCGACCCGTTCCCCCAGCCGCTCCACCGGGACGACGAGCTCGCGCCACGCGCGCCCGGCCGCCGGGTGCGGGTCGGCCGAGCTGTACGCCGCGGTGTCCGCACCGGGCTCGGGCCACGGGTCGCGCCAGGCGATCTCGCCCCGCTCCTGCAGCTCCTGGGGCGTCGACTCGGCCCCGATCGGCTCGCCCAGGACCGCGTACCGGTCGCTGACGTCCTCGACCTCGACCCGCAGCATGAACCGCATCCGGTCCAGCCACTCGGTCAGCTCGCCGGAGGTGCCCGGCTCGACGGACAGCCACGTCGCGGTGCCGTCGTCGACGACGTGCAGCGCGTGCTCGACATGGCCCTTCGGGCTGAGCACGAGCGACTCGGCCGACCGGTGCGGCGGGAGGTCCTTGAGCTGCTGGGTCGTCATGGAGTCCAGCCAGGTCAGCCGGTCCTGCCCGGTGACGCGGACGACGCCGCGGTGCGAGAGGTCGACGACGGCCAGGCCCTCCTGCAGCATCCGCTGCTCACGCGACGGGTCGCCGTAGTGGGCGGCCACTCCGGCGTCCCGACCCTCCGCGGCGACCGCTCCGGGCCGGCTCAGCAGCGGGCTGACGGCGGTGGGCTCGGCGATGTCGGTCATGCATCGAGGGTACGTCGGGAACGCCTGCCGATCCGCAGGCCCGCACCTAGACTGCGGCGCATGAGCGGGGAGGCGCCTGTCGGCGGGGAGGGCACGGCGCAACGGGCCGGCACCGGTGCGAGCACGGAGACGGCGCCCGGGGAGGAGCCCACGACCGGGCCTGAGCGCGGGCGTCGGCCACGCAGCCGGGCGCGCGTGATCGCGTACACGCTGCTGACGATGCTCCTCGTGGTCGTGCTGGCCGCGGTCGGCTTCGGCCTCTACCTCGACCACCTCGTCAGCGCCAACGTGCGCCACGACCCGCTGCTCCCGCCCGCGGAGTCCCGCGCCGCGCGGGCTCAGGGGGCCGGCGACGCCCAGAACATCCTGCTGCTCGGGTCGGACAGCCGGACCGAGCAGCTGCAGGACGCCAGCCGCGCCGACGTGATCCAGCTGGTCCACATCTCCGACGACCGATCGTCGGTCCAGGTGATCCACTTCCCCCGCGACCTGTACGTCCCCATCCCCGGCCACGGCAGGAACAAGATCAACGCCGCGTACGCGTTCGGCGGCGCGCCGCTGCTGGTGCAGACGATGGAGGGCATGCTCCATGTCCGGATCGACCACGTGGCGCAGATCGGCTTCGACGGCTTCCGCGACCTGACGAACACGGTCGGCGGCGTCGACGTCAACGTCGACCAGCCCACCACCTCCGACGGCCACACGTTCACCCGGGGGATCAACCACCTGGACGGGGACGCGGCGCTGGCGTTCGTCCGCGAGCGCAAGCAGCTCAGCGAGGGCGACATCGACCGCGGTCGCCGGCAGCAGGCCTGGCTCAAGGGGCTCTTGGACAAGACGCTGCGCGCCGGGACGCTGGCCAACCCGGTCCGGCTGGCGCACGTGGTGGACGACACGACGTCCAACCTCGTCGTCGACGACGGGTTCAGCACGGGCGAGATGCGCTCGCTCGCGCTCAGCCTGCGCAACCTGCGCGGCGGCGGCGTCACCTTCGCCACGGCACCGTTCTCGGGTTTCCGTTCGGTGCCGGGCGTCGGGTCGGTCGACGTGGTCGACGACGCCGGGATGGCCCGGCTCGGCACGGCACTGCGCGAGGACCGCGTCGCCGACCTGCCGAAGACCACGTCGAGCCCCGGCTGACCGCCCGAGGAGACCGCCGGTCCACCCACCGCCGTTACGATCGCGGACGTGCCCTTCGAACTGGATCCCGACCTCCCCCGCGAGCTCGCACCGCTGGCCTGGCTGGCCGGTCGGTGGGAGGGCGCGGGCACGATCGGCTACCCGACGATCGACGACGCCCGCTTCGCGCAGGAGGTGCACTGCTTCCACGACGGGCGGCCGCTGCTGGAGTGGCACAGCCACACCTGGCTGCTGGACGAGCAGGGTGAGCGGGTCCGTCCGCTCGCCAGCGAGCTCGGCTTCTGGCGACCGTTGCCGAACGACGAGGTCGAGCTCGTCCTGTCCCACTCCTCGGGCGTCGTCGAGCTCTACTACGGCCGGACGGAGACCGCCCGCGTCGAGCTCGTCACCGACGGCGTGATCCGCAGCCCGCACGCCAACGAGTACTCCGCCGGCAAGCGCCTGTACGGACTCGTGAGCTCCCGGCTGATGTGGGCCATGGACATGGCGGCGATGGGTCTGCCGCTGCAGAGCCACGCCTCCGCGGAGCTGGTGCGCGTCGAAGCCTTCGACGCCTGACCGGTCAGCGGAACAACCACGCCACGGCGTAGGCCGTGATGCCGGCGGCCAGGACGGATGCGGCACCGAGCGCGACCTGGGCTCCACGGTCCCTCGCGGTCGAGGAGTGGCCGAGCAGCCGGCGCACGGGCTGGGCGACCAGCGGTGCCGCCACCGCGGCCAGCACCATCGCGCTCCAGCGCACGCCCCACGACTGGGCCAGCACGAACGCCACGATCCCGGACGCCGCCATCGCCACCGGCAGGCCCCACTCGGCCAGCGAGGTGCGGGCCAGAGCCACGTCGACGACCATGCCGATCGTGCAGGCCACCACCGCGGCGACGACCAGCTGGCGCCCGGTCCGTTCGTCGAGCGCGGCGAGGTAGAACCCGCCGCTGCCGAGGATGCCGATGGCCAGGCAGGTGCTCGCCAGCGTGACCACGAGCCGGCGGCGTCCGTCCTTGCGCAGCAGCTGATGGCCGAAGGCCGCGAGCAGCGCGACGGCGAGCACCGTCGGTAGCCACCGCATGCCGCGCTCGTCCTCACCCAGCGCGCTCACGCCCGCGACGAGGACGGCCGTCAGCACGACGACGACCCGTACGCCGCCCGCGCTCGGGACCGCGAGCAGACGCGGCCAGCCCACCGCCAGCACGAGCGCGCCCACCACGAACGCGCCGGCCGTGGCGACGTCGGACACGGCGGCGCCGGCCACGAGGACACCGCTGACCAGCGCAGCCGACAGTGCGGCGACAGGGGTCAGGACAGGATCAGCGGCGCGGGACACGCGGGGAATCCTGCCATCACCCGCCGGCGAAGGGGGGCAGGACCTCGACGGTCTCACCCGCGGCGAGGGTCCGCTCCGGGCCGCTCGCCACGCCCGCAACGAGGATCGAGGCCACCCCGAGCACCGGCTGGAGGCCGGGGTGCGCGGCCCGGGCGGCGGCGAGGACGTCGGCCACGGTCGCCCCCTCGAGCGTCTCCTCGTCGACCCCGGTGGCGGCCCGGGCGGCGGCCCAGTACCGGACGAGGACGGGCGTCGCAGCGGCTGCGGTCACGGGTCGTACTCCCGGATCGACGGAGTGTGGCGCATCCCACGGTACGGCGAAGGTCGAGGTCGAGGGCCGACGGGCCAGTATTCTTGGCCGGCAATGGCTCGTCTGCTGCTGCTCACCGACTCGCGTGGCGCGAGTGTCGATGTGCTGCCAGCGCTCGGTCTCCTCGGTCATCGCGTGCGCATCCTGCCCCCCGAGCCCCAGGCCCTGGTGGACCCGCCCGACTGTGACGTCGTCCTGCTCGACGCCTGCCGGGACCTCGCGGGCGCGCGCGGCCTGTCCCGCGTGCTGCGCTCCAGCGGCCTGTCGACGCCGCTCATCGCGATCTTCACCGAGGGCGGGCTCACCGCCCTCACCGCCGAGTGGCAGGTCGACGACGTCGTGCTGCAGTCCGCCGGCCCCGCCGAGGTCGAGGCACGGCTCCGGCTGGCGATGTCACGCGTCGAGCAGGACGAGGAGGAGGAACCCGTCCACATCACCGCCGGCGAGCTGGTGATCGACGAGGAGGCGTACGCCGCCCGCGTCCGGGGACGCTCACTCGACCTGACGTACAAGGAGTTCGAGCTGCTGAAGTACCTCGCGCAGCACCCGGGACGCGTGTTCACCCGGGCGCAGCTGCTGCAGGAGGTGTGGGGGTACGACTACTTCGGCGGCACGCGCACGGTCGACGTCCACGTCCGCCGGCTGCGGGCCAAGCTCGGCTCGGAGCACGAGGCCCTGATCGGCACCGTCCGCAACGTCGGGTACCGCTTCGTCGGCGCGCACGAGCTGCGGCAGCAGCGCATGGCGGACGCCGACGTCTGAGGACAACGAACGCCCCGGCCCCCGCGAGGGAGACCGGGGCGTCCGGCGTACGGGCTGGGCTCAGGTCACTGAACGGTGATGCGGTTCAGGGCGCCCGGGGTGTAGGGCGAGACCTTCTGCAGGTAGCTCGCGAAGGAGTCGATGTCGAGACCGCCGTAGTAGACGCCGGTGCCCTTGGTGAAGGCGGCGAACCCGTCGCCCCCGCCCTGCAGGAAGTTGTTCGTCACGACGCGGTACGTGGTGGCGCTGTCGACGGCCACGCCGTTGAGGCGAACGCTGCCCGGCACGACCTGCTTGGTCGCTGCGGACCAGCTGTAGGTGAAGCCCTTGGACACCTGCAGCACCTTCGGCGACGCGGCGTTGGCACCGCTCCACTGCTGGTTGAGCAGGGCGTACAGGTCGGCACCGGTCAGGTCGAGCGAGACCATGTAGTTGTTGAACGGCTGCACCGTGAACGCGTCACCGAACGTCACCTGCCCGTTGTCCGGGCCGTACGGCAGGTCGGCGCGGATGCCGCCGGGGTTCATGAACGCGATCTGCGGCGTCTTGCCACCGGTCACGGTCGAGGGGTCCGCCAGCTGCGCGTCCGCGATCAGGTCGCCCAGCGGCGACTCGCCCGCGGCGTTCTGGGTCTTGGAGACGTCGGTCGTGATCGTGCCGAGCACCTTGTTCGCGATGGGCGCGATCTGCGCCTGCGAGCGGGTGATGAGGTCGGTGATCCGCGCGTCCTTGGCCACGTCGCGGGTGACGATGACGTCGCGCGTGGTGACGTCCGGACGGACGATGTCCTTGGTCTTGCGGCTGTACGGCAGGATCGTCTCGGTCAGCTGCCGGCCGAACGAGGACGCCGAGGTGACCGTGCGCGGCTGACCGGCCGGGTCGGGGATCGTGCAGCTGTACGACTGGTGGGTGTGACCGGTGACGATCGCGTCGTACGCGGGGTCCAGGCCCTTGGCGATCGGGATGATCGGCGAGTCGGGGGCGAGCGCGCCGCCCTTGCCGCAGACGTAGTCGTACGTGGGGTTCACCTGGTAGGTCTTGCCGTCCGGGCCCGTCCAGTCCTCCTTGGGCAGGTTGCCGCCCTGGTGGATCAGGATGACCATCGCGTTGACGCCCTTGCGCTTCAGCTCCGGCACGAGGGCGTTGGCGGCCTTCACCTCGTCGGTGAACTGCAGGCCCTTGACGCCGGCCGCCGTGACGATGCTCGGCGTCTCCTTCAGCGTGAGGCCGACGAACGCCACGGGGACGCCGTTCTGCTTCTTGATGGTGTACGAGGGCAGCAGCGTCTCGCCGGTGTCCTCGCGGACCACGTTGGCGTCGAGGTAGGAGAAGCCGGCGCCGTCGAACGTACCGGCGCCGTCGGGGCAGGAGTTCTGGTTGTTGGCGCCGGCACCGTCGTCGAGGCAGCCACCGCGCTGCATGCGCAGCAGCTCGGTCGAGCCCTCGTCGAACTCGTGGTTGCCGACCGCCGAGACGTCGGTGCCCATCATGCTGAGCGCGTCGATCGTCTTCTCGTCGTGGAACGCGGCGGACAGCAGCGGCGACGCGCCGATCAGGTCGCCCGCCGTCACGGTGTAGGAGACCTTGTGGCCCTGACGCAGGCTGGACAGGTGGGTCGACATGTACTCGGCGCCACCGGCGTCGACGGTGACGTCGACCGCCTTGCCCGTCGCGGGATCGATCTTGTGGTCGACGACGACGCGGCCGCTGGAGCCGGTCGGCGGCTCGAGGTTGCCGTGGAAGTCGTTGTACGACAGCAGCTGGATCGGGACGGTGCCGCCACCGCCGTGGTCGGCCCCGCCGGCGTCGGCCGGCAGGGCGAGCGCCACGGCACAGGCGCCGGCCGCGGTCGCGGCGGCGAGGCCCATGGACAGGCGTCGGGTCATGAGGGTCACTCCTTGCGATGGGCGCGGCACTGACCTCCGCGCGACCCCGGCAGATTAGCCGCGCGGACGCGGCGACATGCCTCGCTCCGAGGAACCCTCGATGAACCGTGATGGAATGCAGCGATGCAGCAGTCGACGGCGCTCAGTCCTGCCCAGGTCGACGCCGTGCACGCGGTGGCGCAGGCCGCCGCTGCGGCCGACGGTGTCGCACCCCTGTCCGAGGAGACGCTGCTCGCGCTCGACCGGACGCCCGGGGGCGACGGCACGACCGCCACGTACCTCACCGTCGTCACCGACGGGACGCTGGTCGGGTACGGCCACGTGGCCCCGGACGGCTCGTCCGAGATCGTCGTGCACCCCGACAGCCGGCGCCACGGCCACGGTCGTGCACTGCTCGAGGGCGCCCTCGGCGTCCGGTCCGACGTACGCGTCTGGGCGCACGGCAACCTCGCGCCGGCCCGGGCGCTCGCTGCGTCGCTCGCGCTGGAGCCGGTCCGCGAGCTGTGGCGGATGAGCCTGGACGTCGAGTCCCACCCCGCCCCGGAACCCGTGGTGCCACGCGGTTTTCGAGCGCGCTCGTTCGAGCCCGGTCGGGACGAGCAGGCCTGGCTGGACGTGAACTCCCGCGCGTTCGCCCACCACCCGGAGCAGGGCCGGATGACCCTGGCGGACCTGCGCGACCGGATGGACCAGCCGTGGTTCGACCCGGCCGGGCTCATCCTCGTCGAGGACCAGAAGTCGGGCGCGCTGGCCGCCTCCCACTGGACCAAGATCGCCGACGAGGGCGGCGAGGTGTACGTCGTGGCCGTCGACCCCGCGTACCAGGGGCGCGGCCTCGGCGGCGTCGTCACGGCGCTCGGGCTGCGCCACCTGGCCTCGCGCGGCGTGGCGCGGATCGACCTGTACGTCGAGGGCGACAACGCGCCCGCGCTCGCGACCTACCGCCGGCTGGGCTTCGAGCAGTCCGCGCTGGACGTCATGTATTCGCGCACGGTTCACGAACGCCTGCCACGATAGGAGGCATGAGCACCAAGCCGGACGCCGTCGCAGACCAGCCGGAGGAGGCCGAGGACTCCGTCGCCGCCGCCACGCAGACGCTGGCCGAGGGCGGGTCGGTCGTGCGGCTCAAGCAGCGCCTGCCCCGCCCGCGCGGGGAGAACGGCCGCTTCATCCAGATCGCCCCGGAGCCGCTCCCCGAGGAGGCCATCCTCCCCGAGGACCGCTTCCTGGACCGCGAGATGTCCTGGCTGCAGTTCAACGAGCGGGTGCTCCAGCTCGCCAGCGACCCGACCGTGCCGCTGCTGGAACGGGCCCGCTTCCTGGCGATCTTCGCGAGCAACCTCGACGAGTTCTTCATGGTGCGCGTGGCCGGCCTCAAGCGGCGGATCACCGCGGGTATCGCGACGCCGTCGGCCTCCGGGCTCGAGCCGCGCGAGGTGCTGGACGAGATCTCCGAGGGCGCCCACGAGCTGATGGGCGTACACGCCCGCGTCTACCAGCGCCACATCCGGCCGGCTCTGGAGGACGAGGGCATCACGCTGCTGCGTCCGAACGAGCTGACCGACGCCGACCGGGAGCACCTGGACGGCCTGTTCCGGGAGGTCATCTACCCGGTCCTGACCCCGCTCGCCGTCGACCCGGCGCACCCGTTCCCGTACATCTCCGGCCTGTCGCTCAACCTCGCGGTGCTGCTGATCAACCCCAAGACCGAGCGGGAGCACTTCGCCCGCGTCAAGGTGCCGCCGCTGCTGCCCCGGCTGATCCGGCTGCCCGACACCCCCGGCGCCGACACGTTGTACGACGCGCGGTTCGTCACGCTCGAGGACGTCATCTCCGAGCACCTGCACCACCTCTTCCCCGGCATGGAGGTGCACGAGCACTTCACCTTCCGGGTCACCCGCAACGAGGACCTCGAGGTGGAGGAGGACGACGCCGAGAACATCCTCACCGCGCTGGAGAAGGAGCTCACCCGCCGCCGGTTCGGGCCGCCGGTGCGACTCGAGGTCGCCGACGAGATGGACGAGCACGTGCTGGACCTGCTGGTCCGCGAGCTGGGCGTGCACGCCAAGGAGGTCTACCGGCTGCCCGAGCCGCTGGACCTGCGCGGGCTCAACATCGTCGCCGACCTGGACCGCTCCGAGCTGCGCTGGCCGGCGTTCGGCTCGATGACCCACCCCGACCTCGCACCGGTCGAGCGGGCCGCCGCGCCGGACGTCTTCGCCGCGATGCGCTCCGGGGACGTCCTGCTGCACCACCCGTACGACTCGTTCTCGACGTCGGTGCAGGCGTTCATCGAGCAGGCGGCCGACGACCCGCAGGTGCTCGCCATCAAGCAGACGCTGTACCGCACCAGCGGCGACTCACCGATCATCGACGCGCTCATCGAGGCGGCCGAGGCCGGCAAGCAGGTGCTGGCGGTCGTGGAGATCAAGGCCCGCTTCGACGAGCAGAACAACATCGTCTGGGCGCGCAAGCTGGAGCGCGCCGGCGTGCACGTCGTCTACGGCATGGTCGGCCTGAAGACCCACGCCAAGCTCTGCCTCGTCGTCCGCTCGGAGGGTGAGTCGATCCGCCGCTACTGCCACGTCGGCACGGGCAACTACAACCCCAAGACGGCCCGGTTGTACGAGGACCTCGGGCTGCTGACCTGCGACCGCGAGGTCGGCGAGGACCTCTCCCGCCTGTTCAACCAGCTGTCGGGGATGGCGCCCCGGTCGAAGTTCAAGCGGCTGCTCGTCGCGCCGCGGTCGGTGCGGACCGGCCTGGTGGAGCGGATCGACGCGGTCGCCGAGGCCGCCCGGCAGGGGCAGCAGGCGCGCATTGCGATCAAGGTGAACTCGCTGGTCGACGAGAAGATCATCGACGCCTGCTACCGCGCCTCCCAGGCCGGCGCCCAGGTCGACATCTGGGTCCGCGGCATCTGCTCGCTGCGCCCGGACATCGAGGGGCTGTCGGAGGGCGTGCGCGTCCGGTCCATCCTCGGCCGGTTCTTGGAGCACTCGCGGATCTTCCTCTTCGAGATCGAGGGCGAGGAGCCGGTCTGCTACATCGGCAGCGCCGACATGATGCACCGCAACCTGGACCGGCGGGTCGAGGCGCTGGTCCGGGTCACCGACCCCCGGCACATCCACACGCTCACCCAGCTGATGGACGAGGGCGTCTCGGACGACACGTCGTCCTGGCACCTGCAGGGCGACGGCGAGTGGGAGCGCCACCACCTCGCCCCCGACGGCGAGCCGCTCTCGGACCTGCAGAGCCACCTGATCGCCCAGTACTCCAAGCGCCGACGCAAGGCTCGCCGACGGTGAGCCCGTCGCTGCCACGAGCGGCGGGCAGCCGTCCGGTCGAGGCCTCCGGAGCCGTCGTCTGGCGGCGGCGGCACGGCCGTCTCGAGGTGGCGATGGTCCACCGGCCGCGGTACGACGACTGGTCCTGGCCCAAGGGCAAGCTCGAGCCGGACGAGACCTGGGCCGGCGCCGCCGTCCGCGAGGTCGCCGAGGAGACCGGGCTGGTCGTCCGGCTCGGCATGCCGTTGCCCCGGGCCGTCTACCCCCTGCCGCGCGGCGAGCTGAAGGAGGTCCGCTACTGGGCCGCCGAGGCGACAGGTGGCGACGGGACCCTGCTGCACGAGGTGGACGACGTGCGGTGGCTGCCGGCGGCCACCGCGTTCGAGCGGTTGACCCACGTACGCGACGGGCTGCAGCTGCAGGCGGTCGTGGACGCCGAACGACGCGGTCTGCTGCAGACGTGGCCCCTGCTGGTGATCCGGCACGCGGAGTCCCTCCCCCGCTCGACCTGGGAGCCACCGGACCGCGAACGCCCGCTGGACCCCGCCGGCAGCGCCCGCGCCGAGGTCCTGGCCGCGGTCATCGCCGCGTACGGCGTGACCCGGGTCCTGTCCTCACCCGCCGAGCGGTGCCTGGCGACCGTCGGTCCGTTCGCGAAGGCGGCCGAGGTCCCGGTCCGGAACAAGAACGGCCTCTCCGAGGAGGGGTACGAGCAGGACCCGACCAAGGTGACCACGCACGTCGAACGCGTCCTCGCCCGGGCCGAGGCCACCGCGATGTGCACGCACCGTCCGCTTCTGCCGGCCCTGCTGACCCGGCTGGCCGACCAGGCGCTGCCCGGCTCGGCGGCCGCCAGCATCCTCGCCGACCTCGCCGACGACGGCCTCGACAAGGGCGAGGCCGTCGTGTGCCAGGTCATCCGGCACGGCTCGAGCGCGCGCATCGTGACGGTGGAACGCCAGCGGCCGTGAGGCCCGCCACGCCGGTGTTCACACCACGCTCATGTCGCCGTTACCCGACCGTGTCAGGAGCCTCCGCCGACGTTCATCTCGCGTTCACCCGCGCGCGGACATCGCTTCATACGCCCTGCCTACTGTCCCTGCCGTCGGGTGAACCGCCCGGCCTTGAACATCCTGTCCTCATCGAGAGGTTTCGAACGTGAAGATCACGCGCATCGGCCGAGTGTCCGCCGTCGCCCTGGTCGGGGCGCTTGCCCTGTCCGCCTGTGGTTCCGACGACAACAGCACCGGCAGCGGCGACTCCACCGGGAGCACGTCGGCCGGCGGGACCGGGGCGGGCGCGGCCGGCGGCGACGCCGGCTGCGGCACCAAGGCGATCACCGCCGAGGGCTCGACCGCTCAGGACAACGCCATCCAGGAGGCGATCTCCGGCTTCGAGAGCGTCTGCGCCGACCAGAAGGTCACCTACAACGCGACCGGATCGGGCGACGGCATCAAGAAGTTCATCGCCGGTCAGGTCAGCTTCGCGGGCTCGGACTCGGCGCTGAAGAGCACCGACGGCAAGACCGAGGCCCAGGACGCGGCGAAGGCCTGCGGCTCGCCGGCCTGGAACATCCCGATGGTCACCGGCCCGATCTCGATCGCCTACAACCTCAAGGGCGTCGACAAGCTCACCCTGACGCCGGCGCTGCTGGCCGACATCTTCCAGGGCAAGATCACGACCTGGAACGACCCGCAGATCGTTGCGGTCAACAAGGGCGTCACGCTCCCGGCCACCCCGATCAAGCCGTTCTTCCGCTCGGACGAGTCGGGCACCACCGAGAACTTCACCAAGTACCTCAAGGGCTCGGCCGCGGCCAAGTGGGCGGCGGAGCCGGCCAAGAAGTGGGCGGGCAAGGGCGAGGGCAAGGCCAAGACGGCCGGCGTCGCGTCCGCCGTGAAGGGCACCGAGGGCGGCATCACGTACGCCGAGTGGGGCGCTGCGAAGGACAACAAGCTCGGCATCGCGCAGATCGACAACGGTGCGGGCGCCGTCGAGCTGACCGGCGAGTCCGCCGGCAAGGCCATCGCCGCGGCGAAGGTCGACGGCCAGGGCAACGACCTGAAGCTGAAGCTGAACTACGCGACCAAGGAGGCGGGTACCTACCCGATCGTCCTGGTGACCTACGAGATCGTCTGCTCCAAGTACAAGGACGCGCAGACGGCCAAGGGCGTCAAGGCGTTCCTGAACCACTTCGCCTCCGCGGACGCGCAGAAGAAGATCGAGGAGATCGGCTACGCGCCGCTGCCGGACGAGATCCGCAGCAAGGTCAGCACCGCCATCAACGCGATTCAGTGATTCACTCGTGTGGTGGGGCGCCCGTCCGGGCGTCCCACCACACGAGCGTTTTCCGTCCCAGACGTCAGATAGGTATTCCCCCTCATGAGCTCCGTGACCGGAGTCTCCGTCACTGACGAGACACCTGATTCCGACGGCCGCGATCCACTCCCGGGCGACAACGCCTCCACCGGTCGCCTCGGTGACCGCCTCTTCGGTGGGGCCGCGCGCGGCGCCGGCATCGTGGTCGTCGCCCTGGTGACGCTGATCGGCGTGTTCCTGCTCGTGCAGGCCGTCCCGTCCCTCGCCGACAACCACGAGAACTTCCTGACCTCGCAGAAGTGGGACGTCTCCGACGCCGACAACCTGGGGTTCGGCATCGCCCGGCTGCTCTGGGTCACGGTCATCTCGTCGGTGCTCGCGATGCTCATCGCCGTGCCACTGGGGGTGTGCATCGCCCTGTTCATCACGCACTACGCGCCGCGCGTGCTGGCCAAGCCCGCCGCCATCCTGGTCGACCTGCTCGCCGCCGTGCCCTCGATCGTGTACGGCCTGTGGGGCGCCATCGTCGTCGGCCAGTACTTCGAGCCGGTGCAGAGCTTCTTCATCGCGGCCCTCGGCTGGATCCCGCTCTTCGAGGACACCGGAGCCAGCGCGGCCAGCACCATCGCGTTCGTCTCGGTCGTGCTCGCCATCATGATCCTGCCGATCGTCACCGCGCTCTCGCGCGAGGTGTTCGCGCAGACGCCGACCGCCCATAAGGAGGCGGCGCTGGCCCTCGGCGCGACGAAGTGGGAGATGATCCGTACCGCGGTCCTGCCCTTCGGCAGGCCCGGCGTGATCTCCGCCGCGATGCTGGGCCTCGGCCGGGCGCTCGGCGAGACCATCGCCGTCATGTTCATCGTGTCGTCGCTGCCCGATGGTGCGCCGTGGAGCTGGTCCATCTTCAACGGCGGTGAGACCTTCGCGTCCAAGATCGCCAACAACGCCGGTGAGTTCGACTCGCCGTCCAAGACCGGCGCCTACATCAGCGCGGGCCTGGTCCTTTTCGTCCTGACGTTCGTCGTCAACGCGATCGCGCGGATCGTCATCGAGCGCCGGAAGGCCTTCACCGAATGAGCACCCTCGACACCACCTCCGGGTCGGTCCCGCAGACCGCACGTCTCACCAGCGGGCTCGGGCCGAAGTCCTCCAGCCGCGCCATCAAGGACCGCGCCGCGACCGTCGTGATGTGGCTGGCGTTCCTCATCGCCATGGTGCCGCTGGTCTGGATCCTCGCCACGGTCGTCATGAAGGGCGGCAGCCTGCTGCTGCACGCCGACTGGTGGACCCACTCCCAGCAGGGCATCACCAACCGCGAGGAGGGCGGCGGCGCCGCCCACGCCATCCAGGGCACGCTCATCCAGGCGGCCATGACGGCGCTGATCGCCGTGCCGATCGGTGTCCTGACCGCCGTCTACCTCGTCGAGTACGGCGGCGGGAGGTTCAAGCGGGTCGTCAGCTTCATGGTCGACATCCTCACCGGTGTCCCGTCGATCGTCGCGGCGCTGTTCGTCTACGCGGTGTGGATCACGACGCTCGGCTTCGACCGCATGGCGTTCGCGGTCTGCCTGGCCCTGGTGCTGCTCATGGTGCCGGTCGTCGTCCGCTCCACCGAGGAGATGCTCAAGCTCGTCCCCAACGAGCTGCGCGAGGCGTCGTACGCCCTCGGTGTGCCCAAGTGGAAGACCATCACCAAGGTGGTCCTGCCCACCGCGTTCTCCGGCATCGTCACCGGCGTCCTCCTCGGCCTGGCCCGCGTCATGGGCGAGACCGCGCCGCTGCTGATCCTCGCGCCGTACTTCCGGTCGATCTCGACCAACCTGTTCGACGGCCTGATGGGCACGCTGCCCACGATGATCAACGCCGGCCGCGACAACATGGCGATCGAGGCCAACTCCGAGCGCGTGTGGGCGTCCGCGTGCACGCTGATCGTGCTGATCCTCGTCCTCAACCTGCTGGGCCGGCTCATCAGCCGGTTCAACAAGCTCGACCGCTGACCGCCCCTCCCCCGCAGACCACGCAACAAGGAAGTAACCCACATGGCCAAGCGCATCGACGTCAGTGACCTGAACGTCTACTACGGCGACTTCAAGGCAGTCGAGGGCGTCAGCATGACCGTGGAGCCCCGCTCCGTCACCGCCTTCATCGGCCCGTCCGGCTGCGGGAAGTCGACCTTCCTGCGCACCCTCAACCGCATGCACGAGGTCATCCCCGGCGGCCGGGTCGAGGGGAAGGTCATGCTGGACGACCAGGACCTGTACGCCGCCGACGTCGACCCGGTGGGCGTCCGGCGGACGGTCGGCATGGTGTTCCAGCGGCCGAACCCGTTCCCGACGATGTCGATCCGCGACAACGTCGTGGCCGGCCTGCGGCTGAACGGCGTCAAGAGCAAGAAGGCCCTGGACGAGGTCGCCGAGAAGTCGCTGCGCGGCGCGAACCTGTGGAACGAGGTCAAGGACCGCCTCGACAAGCCGGGCGCCGGTCTGTCCGGTGGTCAGCAGCAGCGGCTGTGCATCGCCCGCGCGATCGCGGTCGAGCCGCAGGTGCTGCTGATGGACGAGCCGTGCTCGGCGCTCGACCCGATCTCGACGCTGGCGATCGAGGACCTGATCAACCAGCTCAAGGAGACGTACACGATCGTGATCGTGACGCACAACATGCAGCAGGCGGCGCGCGTCTCCGACCGGACCGCTTTCTTCAACCTGGCGGAGACCGGGAAGCCGGGCAGGCTCATCGAGATGGACGACACCGCCACGATCTTCAACAACCCGAACGAGAAGGCGACGGAGGACTACATCTCCGGCCGTTTCGGCTGATCGATCGTTCGTGCAGGCGGGTGGTCGGCGCCGTCTACGCTCCGTGGTGATGACCGAGGACCGAGTGGTGCGGGACGCCGACCGACCCGGCGATGCGGGGGCCTGCGCGGCGATCTACGCGCCGTACGTCACTGACACCGCCATCAGCTTCGAGACGGTGGCGCCGAGCGCCGAGGAGATGGCGCAGCGCATCGAGCGGGCCCGCCGTACGCACGCGTGGCTGGTCCTGGAGGAGGCAGGCGCCGTGGTCGGGTACGCGTACGCCGGTCCGTTCCGGGAGCGCGCGGCGTACCGGTGGTCGTGCGAGGTGAGCGTCTACCTGAAGCAGGACCACGGTCGGCGGGGCGGCGGCCGGCTGCTGTACGACGCCCTGCTGGAGCGGCTGGTCGAGCGGGGCTACCGGACCGCGGCCGCCGGGATGACGCTGCCGAACGCTGCGAGCGAGCGGTTCCACGAGGCGATGGGCTTCGAGCCGGTCGGGACCTACCGCGGGGTCGGCTGGAAGCACGGCCGCTGGCGGGACGTGGCCTGGGCCCAGAAGGCGCTCGTCCCCTCGGACGAGGGCGACCCGGCCCCGCCGTCCTGACCAGGACGCGTCAGCTCGAGGACGCGACACCGAGCAGGCGGTCGATCTCGGCAAGGGTGAGACGGCGGGCCCGCAGCCGGGCGGCAGCCGCCAGCACGGCGACCAGCTCGATCTCCTCGCGCAGGTCGCGGTCGTTCACATCATCCCCTCCGTCGTCGTTGACCGAGGAGACGAGACTCCGCTCCATGCTCACAGGTTAAGCGCCCAGTCACGGTTCCGGTAGGAACGAGAGGGCCGCGTTCTGCTGAGCCTGTGAGTCTCGTCACGGGTCCGCGTTCACTGCGGAACGTGCCTGACCCCGGTCTCACAATGAAGACGTGGGCGAACGGACGAAGAAGCGCAAGGAGCTGCGCGCGCAGCTCAAGCTGCTCAGCCATCGGGAGATCAAGGCCGAGGTGCCGTTGCAGGAGCCGGACGGCCACACCAAGGAGCGCGGCAGCTTCACCTACGGCTACTGCACCAGCTGCGACTGGCAGGGCCACGGGCGGCGCGCGCGCGACAAGGCGAGGCGGGATGCGCTGGAGCACCGGATGACATGCAAGGGCGTCCACGAGATCCGCGTGGCGACCACGGACGAGAAGAAGTAGGCGCGTCGGGCCGGGAAGCGCCTCACGGCGCGTGGCCGCTCGTAGCGGCGAATATTGGGACCCGGGGCTACCGCGGCCCGACGCACGAACAAGGCTAACCCGAGGCGACGCCGTTCTGTTCCCGGTTCGGCCGGACCGGGCGACCCGTCCGCCGATCGGTCGTCAGTCCAGCGTCCCGGTACGCCAGAGCGAGGCGGATCGTTGCAGGTCAGCGGCCGTCCCGAGGAGCGCGGACGCCGTCCGGGTCGCGGCCTGCGCGCCCGGCTCGTCGTGCCCGTCCTGGTCGTCCGCGCGGTGGGCGCGACCGATCGAGATCACCCGGCAGAACGCCGCAGCGCGCTCGAGCGCCACCGCGAGGTCACCCTCGAACACCCCGCGCAGGATCTCGTCGCCGAGAGCCTTGATCTGCTCCGGCCCGAACGGGTCGGCCGCCCCGGCCACGGCGTGGGCCACGTCCGCGTGCCGCATCCCGGCGTCGTAGTCGGCCGCGGCCCCGACCGGGTCCCGGTGGACCCATTCCCGCAGCGTGTAGAGGCGCCACAGTGCTCCGGGCAGGCTGGTCGCCGGACGGGCCGCCCACAGCTCGGCCACGGTCGAGAGCCCGAGCTCGTCGACGAGGTGGATCAGCCGCGTACGCACCTGCGGATCCTGGGTCGCCCGTCCGGCACCGACCAGGACGGCAGCCGTCTCGTGGGCGACCTCGCTGACCTGGGCAGGGTCCGGCGACTCGCCCTCGATGTCCATCTCCGCAGGAGGCCGGAAGGCCGGGCGGCGAGGGCGTCCGGGCTGGTCGGTCATGGCGTCGCGTGCTCCTTGAGGTGGGTGTGGCCACCGCCGTTCGGGCCTCGGATCACGACGCCGTCCGGGTGGACGACGGCCTTCTTGGCCCGCTCGGAGGCGCCCCGCGACCCGAGGACCGCCTCGCCCTGCGGGAGGTCGAGCGGCACGTCGTGGCCGGACAGGTTGACCACCACCGTATGCGCTCCGCGGTGGACGGTGATCACGCCGTCGACCCGGGTCACCCGCGTCGAGGCCAGCGTCGAGTTCTGCAGGTCGGGGATGGCGCGCCGCAGCCGGATCAGCCAGCGGTACCAGTTGAGCAGGTCCGCATGCTCCGGCCGGTCCAGCTCCTCCCAGCGCAGTGTCGACGCCTGTGCCGTACGCGCGTCCTGCGGGTCGGGGACCTCGTTCGCCCAACCGTGCTCGGCGAACTCCGCTCGTCGCCCGAGGGACACCGCCGTGGCGAGCTCGGGCTCCTGGTGGTCGGTGAAGTACTGCCAGGGCGTCGAGGCACCCCACTCCTCCCCCATGAACAGCATCGGCGTGTACGGACCCGTCAGCAGCAGCGCCGCCGCGCACGCCAGCCGTCCCGGCGACACCAGGTGCGACAGACGCTCGCCGCCGGCGCGGTTGCCGACCTGGTCGTGCGTCTGCAGCGAGGCGACGAACCGCCAGCCCGGCAGCTCCGGCGGCACCGGGCGACCGTGCGTACGGCCGCGGAAGGAGGACCAGGTGCCGTCGTGGAAGAACGGCGTCGCGAGGACCTTCCCGATGGCGTTCGGGTCGGCGAAGTCGGCGTAGTAACCCTGGGTCTCACCCGTCAGCAGGACGTGCAGGGCGTGGTGGACGTCGTCCGCCCACTGCGCGTGGAGGCCGACCCCGCCGATGCCGCCGGGGCCGCGCCTGGCGACGGTGGCGGGGTCGTTGCGGTCCGACTCGGCGATGAGCGTCACCGGCCGGTCCAGCTCGTCGGAGAGCCGGTCGGCGTACTCGGCGAGCTCCTCGAGGAAGGTCGTGGCACGGTCGTCGACCATCGCGTGGACGGCGTCCAGCCGCAGCGCGTCGAGGTGGAAGTCGCGCAGCCACATCTCCGCGTTGTCCCGCAGGTAGCGGCGGACCTCGTCGCTCTCCCCGCCGTCCAGGTTGACCGCCCAGCCCCACGGCGTGTGGTGGCGGTCGGTGAAGTACGGGGCGAACTCCTGCAGGTAGTTGCCGCTCGGCCCCAGGTGGTTGTAGACGACGTCGAGGCACACCCCGAGGTGGTGCTGGTGGCAGGCGTCGACGAACCGCTGCAGCGCGGCCGCCCCGCCGTACGCCTCGTGCACGGCGTACGGGGCCACACCGTCGTACCCCCAGCCGCGCCGGCCAGGGAAGGCGGCGACGGGCATCAGCTCGACCAGGGTCACGCCGAGCGAGGCGAGGTGGTCCAGATGCTCGGCGGCCGCGTCGAGGGTGCCCTCTGGAGTGAACGTGCCGATGTGCAGCTCGTAGATGATCGCGCCGTGCAGGCGGCAGCCGTCCCAGCCCTCGTCGTGCCACTCGTGGGCGTCGAGGTCGACCACCTCGGAGGCGGCGTGCGGGCCCTGGGGCTGGCTGAGGGAGCGCGGGTCCGGACGCGGGTCGCCGCCGTCGAGCCGGAAGGCGTACCGCATCCCGGGCTCGGGCTCGACGTCGCTGCTCCACCACCCGTCCGGGTCGCGGAACATCGGGGTGTCGGTGCCGTCCAGCACCAGACGCACGTCATCGCGAGTGGGCGCCCACACGCGAATCGGCTTCATCTAGGACTGCCTCTCCAGCAGGGCCACCGGGAGCGTCGCCATCAGGTCGGCGCACCGGGCGGGCCCGTCGACGTCGTACGTGCGCCCGGTCAGCAGGTCGCGCCACGTCCCGGGCTCGAGTTCGACGGTAGCGTCCGACCAGCCGCCTGTGCGGTCTAGACGTCGACCTGCTCGCGTGGTGAGCACGGCCACGGCGCTCCGCCTGCTCCGGCCGAGCACGCCGGCGACCAGCCCCGGCTCGTGCCGGCGCACGAACCCGACCACGTGCTCGCTGCTGGAGACCACCGGTGCGTACGTCGCCTGGGCGCCGAACAGCTCCGGCACCCGCTGCCTCAGCTGCAGCGCCGTCCGGGTGACCAGCATCTTCGCCTCGTCCAGCCCCCCGCTGGTTGAGCCGTCGCCACCCCCGCTGGTTGAGCCGCCGCCCCCACCCCCGCTGGTTGAGCCGTCCACACTCCCGCTGGTTGAGCCGTCCCCACCCCCGCTGGTTGAGCCGTCCGCACCCCCGCTGGTTGAGCCGTCCGGAGCGCTAGCGAAGGACGAGTCGAAACCCGGTGACGTCCGGGGAGAGTCTCCGTCCGCGGCTACGGGGGTCTCGATACGGCTCGCCCTGGGGGGCTCGCCTACTCGACCGGCGGGTGCGACATCGTCCCGGCCGGTGAGGGCGCGGCGGGCGGCGTAGTCGACGGGGCGGCGGTTGTCCGGGTCCACCAGCGACAGGTCGACCACCTCGCAGCCCTGGTAGGTGTCCGGCACGCCGGGCAGCATCAGCTGAAGCAGCTTCGCGCCGAGCGTGGTCGCGGCGATGGCGCCGGCGTTCGCCTCGAGCGCCGCGTCGATGGCGTCCTTGAGCGGGCCGCCCTTGGTCACGCCGATCGCGAGGTCGATGACGCGCTGCTCGTACGCCTCGTCCCCGTCGACCCAGGCGGTGTGCACCTTCGCCTCGCGCAGGGCCTTGCGCAGGTACTCCGACAGCCGCTCCCCGCCGATGTCACCGACGCCGGCGAGGGTCTGCCACACCAGGTGGCCGGTCGGCCGGTCGACGCCCGCCTCGTCGGCCGCGACCCGAGCCGCCGCCGAGCAGGCCGCCCACGCGTCCGGGTCGCCGGCGAGCGCGAGCAGCCGAGCACGCACGTCCTCGCTTCGCTTGTTGTCGTGGGTCGACAACGTGGTCATGCCGAGCGGCCAGTGCTCCTGCTGCCAGGCCGCCCAGTCGTGCAGCGCCTGCGGGCTCGCGTCGGCGACGACGGTCGGGTCGCCGCCGACCTCGTTCAGGGCGACGAGGCGGTGCCAGCGGTAGAACGAGGTGTCCTCGATGCCCTTGGCCATCACCGGACCCCAGGTCTGCTGCAGCCGGATGCCGAAGTCGGTCGCGGCCTCGTCGTCGTCGGCCAGCACGGTCAACGGGATGAGCGCGGTCAGCTCCGGCTCGAGGTCCGGACGCTGCCCGATCGCCCCCGCGAACGCGTCGGTGAGGCGAGCACGCGTCGTCCGGGTCATCCGGTGGTCGGGCCGGACGTACGCGCGGTACACCTCGCCGGCGACCAGCAGCTCCACGACGGCCTCGCGCAGCCGCTCGGGGTCCAGGTCGGGCAGCGTCTCGCGCGCCCGGCGGGTGAGGCGCTCGACCTCGGGGGCCAGCGACTGGTCGACGACCTGCCGCTTGGACTCCTGGACCGTCGTCTCGAACGAGCGGTTACCGTCGGCGTCCGCCCAGGTCTGGTCGAGGACGGGCGCGCTCGCGGGGTCGGTCAGGGCGATCTGCACGGCCCGGATGGCGTCGTACCCGGTGGTGCCCTCGCAGCGCCAGTCCCGCGGCAGCCGCTCCCCCGGCTCGAGGATCTTCTCGACCCAGACGGGCGTGCCCTTCTCGCAGGCGGCGCTGAGGCGTTCGAGGTACCCCGTCGGATCGGCGAGGCCGTCCGGGTGGTCGATGCGGAAGCCGTCGATGAGCCCGCGGTGGTGCAGGTCGAGCAGCAGGGCGTGGGTGACGTCGAAGACCTCGGGCAGCTCGACGCGGATGGCGATCAGGCCGTCGACCTCGAAGAAGCGCCGGTAGTTGAGCACCTCGTCCTTGTCGCGCCAGCTGGTCAACCGGTAGTGCTGGCGCTGCAGGATCTCACCCACGTCGTCGCCGGTGTCGGTGCCGAGCGCGACCGGGTAGACGTGGTCGAAGTAGCGCAGGACGGGTTCGCCATCCAGCTCGTCCAGACGAATCTCATTGTCGCTCAGGGCTTCCAGGGTCGGCTTGCCGAGTACGGGCAGCCCGATCCGGCCACCGCCGGCCTTCCAGTCGATGTCGAACCAGTCGGCCGTCGGGGCGTCGCGGCCCTCCTTGAGCAGCTGCCAGACCTGGTGGTTGTCCGGCGTCTCGAACGCCATGTGGTTGGGGACGACGTCGACCACGATCCCGAGGTCGTACGCGTGGGCGCGCGCGGCCAGCGCCTCGAACCCCTCGATGCCGCCGAGCTCCTCGCTGATGTGCGAGTGGTCGGTGACGTCGTACCCGTGCATCGAGCCGCGGACGGCCTGCAGGATCGGCGACAGGTAGAGGTGGGAGACGCCCAGACCGGCGAGGTAGTCGACCTGCTCGGCGGCATCGGCGAACGTGAACCCGGCGTGCAGCTGCAACCGGTACGTCCCGGTGACCGGGCGGCTCATCCGTCCAGCCTGTTCAGGCCGAGGACCACGATCACGGCCGTACCGGCCTCGTCGGAGGCCCGCAGCGGGACCTGCGCGTCGATGCCCCAGTCACTGTCGCCGTCCGGGTCCTCGATCACCTGACGTACCTCCCACATGTCCGGCTTCTCCTCGATCTGCAGCAGCTTCGGGCCGCGCGCGGTCTGGCTCGTACCCATCTCGTCGTGCTCGTCGAAGTAGGCCGAGATGTCCTCGTGCCAGGCGGCCTCGTCCATGACGATCTCGGTCGGCGGCTCCGTCGCCTCGGCGGCGTCGCGGTCGAGGGCGGCGAGCGCGGGGTACCGGCGGCGGGCGGCGAGCTCGATTCTCCGGAACATCGCGTTGCGGACCTGGACGCGGAACGCGCGCTTGTTGGCCGTGACCGGGCGCTCCACGCCGGTCGAGCCGGCGAGCCCCCCAGGTCGAGCCGTGTCGAGACCGGCGGCGAGCTCGTCGGGGTTGGTCAGCGCCTCCCACTCGTCGAGCAGGCTGGAGTCGGTCTGCCGGATCAGCTCGCCGAGCCACTCGATGACGTCCTCGACCTCGGTCGTCTTCCGGCTGTCGGGCACCGTCTGGCGCAGCGTGCGGTACGCGTCGGTGAGGTAGCGCAGCACGATCCCCTCGGAGCGCGACAGCTCGTACTGCTTCACGAGATCGCCGAAGCTCCAGGCGTTCTCGTACATCTCACGTACGACGGCCTTGGGCGACAGGGCGTTCTCGGCGACCCACGGCTGCCCGCTGCGGTATGTCTCGAACGTCGCCTCCAGCAGCTCGGCCAGCGGCTTGGGCCAGGTGACCTCCTCCAGCAGCTCCATCCGCTCGTCGTACTCGATGCCGTCGGCCTTCATCTCGGCGACGGCCTCGCCGCGGGCCTTGAACTGCTGCGACATCAGGATCGGGCGCGGGTCGTCCAGGATCGACTCGATCACGGACACGACGTCGACGGCGTACGAATCCCCTTCAGGATCCAGCACATCCAGCACCGCGAGCGCGAACGGCGCGAGTGGCTGGTTGAGCGCGAAGTTGTCCTGCAGGTCGACGGTGAGCCGCACCTGGCGGCCGTCGGCCTCGGGGACGGACAGCTTCTCGACGACACCCGCGGCGAGCAGCTCGCGGTAGAGGGTGACGGCCTTACGGGAGAGACGAGCCTGACGTCGCGGGTCCTCGTGATTGTCGCGCATCAGCCGGCGGACACCGGTGAACGGATCTCCTTCTCGCGCAATGATGTTCAGCAGCATCGAGTGGGTCACGCGCATGCGGGACTGCAGCGCCTCCGGCTGCGCCTCGACGAGCCGGTCGAAGGTGTCCTCCGACCAGCTGATGAACCCCTCCGGCGCCTTCTTGCGCTGCACCTTGCGCTGCTTCTTGGGGTCGTCGCCGGCCTTGGCGAGCGCGCGGGCGTTCTCGATCGTGTGCTCGGGCGCCTGGACGACCACCGAGCCGCTCGTGTCGTACCCGGCGCGTCCGGCCCGGCCGGCGATCTGGTGGAACTCGCGCGCCTTGAGAACGCGCTGCCGGGAGCCGTCGAACTTGGTCAGGCCGGTGAACACCACCGTGCGGATGGGGACGTTGATGCCGACGCCGAGCGTGTCCGTGCCGCAGATGACCTTGAGCAGCCCCGCCTGTGCGAGCGTCTCCACCAGGCGGCGGTACTTGGGCAGCATGCCCGCGTGGTGGACGCCGATCCCGTGACGCACCAACCGGTTCAGCGTCTTGCCGAAGCCCGCGGCGAACCGGAACCCGCCGATGATCTCGGCGATCTTGTCGCGGTCCTCCTTGGACGCGATCTTCAGGCTCATCAGCGACTGGGCCCGTTCCAGCGCGGCCGCCTGGGTGAAGTGCACGACGTACACCGGCGCCTGACGGGTGGTGAGCAGCTCCTCGAGCGTCTCGTGCAGCGGCGTCATCGCCCAGGAGAACGACAAGGGCACCGGCCGCTCGGCCGTCGCGACGGTCGCCGTGGCACGCCCCGTACGGCGGGTGAGGTCCTGCTCGAACATCGCGACGTCGCCGAGGGTCGCCGACATGAGGACGAACTGCGCCTGCGGGAGCTCCAGCAGTGGCACCTGCCAGGCCCAGCCGCGGTCGGGCTCGGAGTAGAAGTGGAACTCGTCCATGATCACCATGCCGACGTCGGCGGTGGGGCCCTCGCGCAGTGCGATGTTGGCGAGGACCTCGGCGGTGCAGCAGATGATCGGGGCATCGGCGTTGACGGAAGCGTCGCCGGTGAGCATGCCGACGTTGTCCGCGCCGAAGATCTCGCACAGGGCGAAGAACTTCTCGCTCACCAGCGCCTTGATCGGTGCGGTGTAGAAGGAGACGCGGTCCTCGGCGAGCGCCGCGAAGTGGGCGGCCGTGGCGACCATCGACTTCCCGGAGCCGGTCGGCGTCGCGAGGATGACGTTCGCGCCGCCGACGATCTCGATGACCGCCTCCTCCTGGTGCGGGTAGAGCGTCAGCCCGCGCTCGGTCGCCCACCGCGCGAACGCGTCGTACAGCGCGTCGGGGCCGGGTTCGGCAGGGATTCGGTCGGTGAGGTTCATCGCGGACCCATCCTCGCGTACGCGTCCCTCACCCGACCGCTTCCCCCACCCCCAGACTCCGCGAATCTCGACTACCCGGCGCTCCATGCCGGGCCGGACAGACGAGATCCGCCGCCTCCCCACCGCGAGTTTCGACTACCCGGCGCTCCATGCCGGGCCGGACAGACGAGAATCGCGATGAGGGATGGCGCGGCGGCGGGCGCCGCAGGGGCTTGTGGGGCGGGCGGGGTGGGGCTTGAGTGGGGCCATGACCACGATCGAGGGAATCGACGCCGGCGTCGCGCCGTCCGGGACCGGGTGCGTGGAGTGCGAGGCCGCGAGCGGCTGGTGGGTGCACCTGAGGCGGTGCGCTCAGTGCGGTCACGTGGGCTGCTGCGACTCCAGCCCGGGCCAGCACGCCACCGCCCACTTCCAGCAGACCGGTCACCCCGTGATGCAGAGCTACGAGCCGGGTGAGGACTGGTTCTGGAGCTTCGAGGCCCAGGCGCCCGTCGACGGCCCCCGGCTCGCGGACCCGCAGAGCCACCCGTCCGGCCAGTCCGCGCCCGGGCCGGCGGACCGCCTGCCCGACGACTGGCAGGACCACATCCACCGCTGATCGGGCGGGCTCAGCCGCGCCCGCGGTTGCGCGGATGCTGGCGCGCCGTGCGCTCGTTGCCGTGCTTGTACGCGCCGGTGACCCGGGCCATCAGCTGCTGGGCGTCGCCCGCCTCGACGTCCTCCAGGAAGTCGGCCGCCCGCCGTCCACGCAGCGTCGCCGCGCGCCGGCCGTGGTGGCGGATCACGACGGACTCCCCCTCCACGACGTACGCGAACCCGTCCGGGCGACCGCTCCCCACGGCTCAGCCCTCCGCCGGGCGAGGGCCGGCGTCGCGCTCGGCCCTGCTGCGCTCGACGCAGAACTCGTTGCCCTCGGGGTCGGTCATGACGACCCACCCGGTGCCGTCCGGTCGCCGCTGGTCGTCGCGCTGCGTGGCGCCGAGGCTGCGCAGCCGCTCGACCTCCTCGTCCCGCGGGATGCCCGGCCGAAGGTCAAGGTGGACGCGGTTCTTGACCGCCTTGTCGTCCGGCACCTGGACGAACAGCAGGGTCGGCCCGCCCTCGACCCGGACGATGGCCTCCGGGTCACCGGGGTGGTCCTCCGCGTCGACCGGGACGTCGAACACCTGACACCAGAAGGCGGCCTGGGCGTAGGCGTCGCGGCAGTCGAAGGTCACGTGACTCACGGCGGTCTTCATGGTCCGAGCCTCCTGCCGCAGCCGACGTCCCCGCCACCGGTTATCGGGCGGTCGCCGTCCACGTCGTACGCCGTGGACGGCGACTTCCCTCCACGACGGCCGCGGGTGTAGAAAACTCCTCATTACTGATGCGTAACTTCCGCCGAGCAGCAGGAGATGTCGATGAGTCACGTCCCGAAGGCAGCACCCAGCTCCGACCTCAACGCGCGTCAGGAGGCCCTCCTGTGGATCGTCGCCGACGTCGTCTTCCTCGGTGCTCTCCTGCTGATCTGCGTGCTGTTCAAGCCGACCGGTGAGCACCTCCCCGGCCCCGACTGGCTGACCGCGCCGCTCATCGGCTGGGTCGTCGGCAACATCGTCGCCTGGGTCATCCCGCACCGGATCACGACGCCGTCGTGGCTGATCCTGGTGGTCGCCGTCGTGGTCGTCGTCCTGATCGCGCTGGTCTTCCCCGCCGACTCACGGCACATCGGGCACATGATCGCCGGCTTCGTGGTCGGTGTGACGACCGGCTACCTGGCCTCGCGCGCACTGGCCGCGCTGCGCCGCGCCCGCACCGCCTGAGCGTCCGGCCCGCCGGCGGCGGGCACGCCGGTCACGCCGGTTCGTCGAGACGGCGGCGCTGGTCCTCGGTGAGCGTCAGCGCAGCCGCCTCGATCGCCTCGTCCAGCTGCGCGATCGAGCTGGTGCCGATGATCGGGCGGACGTCCCGGGCGAGCAGCCAGGCGAGCACGACCTGACCCGGCTTGGCGCCCAGCTCGGCGGCGACCTCGCCCAGGACGGCCAGCCGCCCCGAGGTCCCCGGATGGTCGTACGCCGTCGGCAGCGGCCGGTCGTCGCGGTCGTACGCGCCCTGGATGAGCGGCGAGTACGCCCACAGCCCGACGTCCGGGTGGGCCGCCAGGTAGTCGGCGGTCTCCAGGTTCGCGAAGCCGTACGGGTGGTCCTTGCCCTCGACGTGCGCACCCGGGCGCGGCTCGACGTAGGAGGTCGTCAGCTGCAGCAGGTCGAACTCCGGCAGGCCGCGCTGCTGGGCCAGCATCCGCATCCGCTCCACCCGCCAGGTCGGGTGGTTGGACAGGCCGATCCGCCCGACCAGCTCCTCCTGCACGAGCGCGCCGAACGTCTCGACGACCTCCTCGTCCGGCGTCGAGCGGTCCTCGCCGTGCGCCCAGTAGACGTCGAGGCGGTCCAGCCCGAGCCGGTCGAGGGACCCGACCAGCTCACGCCGAACGACGTCGGCGCCGAGCCCCTCGACGCCGTCACCCGCGGGCGTCATGCCGACCTTGGAGGCGACCTCGACATCGGCGCCCGGGTTCGCGCGCAGCCACTCGCCGATGGCGGTCTCGGACAGGCCGCTGCCTCCGGCCCAGAAGGCGTACGCGTTGGCGGTGTCGAGCATCCGGCCGCCGGCCGCGACGAACCGGTCGACGAGCGCGAACGAGGTGGCGGTGTCGATGCGGCCGCCGAAGTACATCGTGCCGAGGACGAGCGCTTCAGCCATGCCCGCCACTGTAGGAGCCCGACCGGCCGCGCCGCCCGTACCGCCCTGCCAGAATCACGCGCGTGACGTCACTGCCGGCAGGTGTGGTGCTCGACAGCGAGCCGTTGGAGCGGCCGTGGATCGCGGGAGCGCGACGCGGCGAGGACCCCGGACCGCTGCTGCAGGTCCGGCGCGTGGACGAGGCGACGTACGTCCTGCGCCAGTCCAAGCGCGTGACGTACGAGGCGCCCTTCATCCCGCTCCTGCTCGGCACGAAGCGCGCACTGCTGCTCGACACCGGGGCGGTCGCCGATCCCTTGCGGATGCCGCTGCGGGCGACCGTGCGGGTACTGGTCGACGAGTGGGTGCGGGCGCACGGCCTCGACGGCCTGGAGCTCGTGGTGGCGCACACCCACGGGCACGGCGACCACACCGGCGGCGACGCTCAGTTCGTCGACCTCCCGGACGTGACCGTGGTCGGCAAGGGGCGTGAGGCCGTCCAGGAGTACTTCGGCATCGAGCCCTGGCCGGACGCGGTGGTGCCCTTCGACCTCGGCGGCCGCGAGCTGCTGGTCACCGGCGCGCCCGGGCACGACGCGCGTTCGATCTTCGTCGTCGACCCGTCGCGCGGGCTGATGTTCTCCGGCGACACCGCCTACCCCGGACGCCTGTTCGTGCAGGACCTGGCTGCCTTGCGACAGACCCTCACCCGCATGGTCGAGCTCGCCGAGCGGACCGGCGTGGAGACCGTCGTCGGCTGCCACATCGAGCTGGACGCGCGGGGACGCGAGCACCCGGTCGGTGTGCGGTTCCACGCGGACGAGACCCCGCTACCGCTCACCGTCGACCAGCTCCGTCGGCTGCGCGACCTCGCGCACGCCGCCCCCGCCGACAAGAGCGGCGTCGTGCGCGGCACGCCCATGAACCTGTGGATCGGACGGTGCGTCGGGCCGGGCCTGCGATCCACGGCCGCTGCGCTCGTCCGGCGCGCCCGCGGCCTCGGGTAGCCGTTCGGAGCCGCCGTCGCGACTTCAGCGGTCCGCGACATGCAGGGCACCCTGCGTTCACCCGGACCCATCACGCTGGTCGCCGTGATCCTCGGCCCGGCCACGGACCCCGTACGCGTGGCGCAGCTGGCGAACTTCATCGGCCCGGTGTCCGGAGGGATGAAGATCGTGGTCGACCGGCTGGGCGCGGCGTACCACCGGGCGGGCATCGAGCGGCTGCTGATCATCCCCGGCGCCGAGGACGCCCGCGAGGAGACGGCCGCCGGCACCGTGGTGCAGATCCGGGCGCCGCGCGTCCGGGGCGATTACCGGCTGATCGTGCAGCCGTGGCGCGTCATCGAGGTGCTGGAGGAGTTCGCGCCGACGTCGCTGGAGATCTCGGACAAGTCGACGCTGCTGCCGATCGCCCGCTGGGCGCGTCGCGCAGGCGTACCGACCGTGCTGTTCTCGCACGAGCGGATGGGCGCGATGCTCGCGCTGCGGACCGGCCGACCGAGCTCGGTCGCTGCGCCGATCTCGCTGCTCAACCGCATCCTGCTGCGCCAGTTCGACACCGTCGTGGTGACCTCGGAGTACGCCGCCGCGGAGTTCGAGCGCGTCCCAGGCCCGCGCACCGCCGGGCTCGTCCGGGTGCCGCTCGGCGTCGACCTCAAGACCTTCGCGCCCCGCGAGCGCGCGCCGTACGCCGGTCCGTTGCGGCTGGTCCACGCGGGCCGGCTGTCGCGGGAGAAGAGCCCGCACCTGGCCGTCGCGACCGCGGTCGAGCTGCACCGGCGCGGCGTTCCCGTACGGCTGGACGTCCTCGGCGGCGGACCGCACCGCGACGAGCTGGAGGCGCTCGCGGGCGACGCGCCCGTCGTGTTCCACGGCCACATCTCCGACCGGGCCGAGGTGGCCGAGCGGCTCGCGACCGCCGACATCAGCCTGTCGGTGTGCCCGTGCGAGACGTTCGGGCTCGCGGTGCTGGAGGCGTTGGCGTGCGGGACGCCAGTCGTCACCGCTGACACCGGCGGCGCGCGCGAGCTGATCGACGGCACGTGCGGCTCGTGGGCGGCGCCGGATCCGTCTTCGCTGGCCGACGCCGTGGAGCGGCTGGCGTCCCGGTCGGTGGGCGCCACGCGGACGTCCGCGCGGGCGCGGGCAGAGCAGTTCACCTGGAAGCGGACTGAACGGACGATGGTCGACCTGCACCGCGAGATCACCGAACCCGCCGTCGTCCCTGCGTAGTCGGGCATCATCGAGCGCGTTCTGCGGCGCTTCCTCATCCGGACGCCGGTGCCCGCACGCCGGACACGAGCGCCAGCTGCAGCTTGGTCTCGTCCTCCGAGCCCGGCGCGGTGGTCAGGATGACGACTTTGCGCTCGGCGTCGTCGGTCAGGACGTCGCAGTCCACAGACACAGCGCCGACGGCCGGATGAAGCACGGTCTTGTGGTCCTCCCGGTGCGCCGCGACCGACCCGGTGGCCCACAGCTGCGCGAAGGTCGGATTGGCGAGCAGGTCGTGGACCAGGCACGAGAGCCGCGGGCTGCTCCCGAAGCGGCCTGACGCGCGCCGCAGATCCGAGACGACGGCCGCTGCCACGCTGCGCGCATCGACCGACTCGACCGGCCACTGGGCGAGCGCTGTGCCGCGTTGCTCGACGGGGAAGGTGTCCCGGGCGAAGTTGCGTTCGGCCGGCGGGACCACGCCCGGGTCGCCCAGGAGGGCCGCCCATGCCGCGTTCCACCAGATGAGCTGCCAGTCGGCGGCGAACACGGCGACCGCGGCATCGTGGAGCCGGTTCAGGACCCGCTGCGTGCCCGGCGGGATGTGGTCGGAGATCTCCGCGTCGGCAGGCGGGTCCAGCCCGGCCAGGCGGTACAGGTGGTCGCGCTCGGTCTCGGTGAGCTGCAGCGCACGCGCGAGCGACGCGACGACCTGACCCGACGGGTTGGCGGCTCGGCCCTGCTCCAGGCGCACCACGTAGTCCACCGAGATCCCGGCGAGCTGCGCGAGGTCTTCGCGGCGCAGACCCGCGGCGCGACGCGTACGCCGGTACGGCAGGCCTGCAGCAGCCGGCGACAGCCGGTCCCGCCACGCGCGCACGGTCGGACCGAGTCCCGCCTCGGGGATGCTCACGCTCTCATTGTGGCTCCGACGGACCGCGGCTTCGTAGTACTCCTGGTCCTACCGTCGTCCCGTCTCTGGTGCCGCGAGCCGACCCGGCCGACGCTGGCATCACGACGCACATCGCGTCAGGTCAGGAGACATCATGACGGTGACGGACAGCTCGATCCGGCGGCTGCTCGACGAGGCGGCCATCCGAGACGTGACGGCGAGATTCGCGGATGCGGCCGTGCACGCCGACTACGACGCCTTCCGCGCGGTGTGGGCGCAGGACGCCGAGTGGGTGATCGGAGGTACGAAGTCCCAGCCCTTCGAACGGCGAGCGAGCGGACTCGACGAGATCGTCGCGCTCTACCGGACGCTGCGTGAGGAGCGGGACTACTTCATCCAGTTCGCGGTGCAGGGTCCGATCCGGATCGACGGGGACGAGGCGACGGCTCGCACCATCTGTCACGAGGCGGCACGCGGAGGGAGCGACTCCTACTACCGCAACAACGGCGTGTGGTTCGACCGCCTCCGCCGGGCGGGCGAGGGATGGGTGTTCGCCAGCCGGACCTACCAGTACCTCTGGCTGGACCTCTCGGCGTACTCAGGAGACGTCTTTCCCGCTGTGGTCCGGGACGTCGGCGGGGATGTCGCCGCTACCACCTGACCGGAGCCATCCAACGGCTGCCGGCGCAGCCCTCAGTCCGACAGCGCGGCCTCGGCGTACGCGAAGAACGCCTCGTGGTGCACCCGCTTGATGTAGCCCAGGTCTCCGCTGCGGACCTGTTGGAGCATTCCCTTCGGCGCCAACATGCGTTCCAGCGTAGGGAACCCGTCCAGCTCGAGCTGCTCAACCATGTCCTGCACAGCGGCGGCTGCCGAACCGGCGTCGGAGATCTCCCACCAGCCCTCGATCCCCGCGGGCGTCGCGGCGGGATGGAGCCTACGGCGGTAGAGGCCGAGGGACTCGGAGACCTTCTTGGGCATCACCCTGCCCAGGCGTTCGCCGTGGAGTCGAAGCCAGGGCTGCGGAGCAACGGCCAGATTCAGGATGCATCGGAGCCGTTCGGACGTGCTGGAGGACGAGGACTGGATGTTCACCACGGCCCAGTCGCCCGCGGCGTTGGACTTCCGCCAGGTCGGCGCCGAACCCTGGTAGCCGCGCTCGCGGGCACTGGGGCCTAGGCGTTCGCGAAGCGCATCCTTCAGAGCCTGTTGAGCTGTCACGGGGTGACGATCCCACGTGTGCCGTCTCGCGGCCGCGGATGTGCCACCGTGGCTGGGGAATCGGCGCGCGGACCTCACATCCGGGGGCGCCGACACGACTACTAGGTGATGAACACGACGATCCCTTTCGAGCAGGCCATCACGCAGCACGGCGCCACCGTGCTGCGGGTGTGCCGTGCAGTCCTCGGTCCCGGAGCGGACGCCGAGGACGCCTGGTCGGAGACGTTCGTCGCCGCGCTGGCCGCCTGGCCGGACCTGGACCCCGACACCAACGTCGAGGCCTGGCTGGTCCGGGTGGCCCGTCGCAAGGCGATCGACGTCACCCGCGCCCGGGCACGCCACGCGGTGCCGACCGACGACGTACCCGACCGACCCTCAAACGTCGGCAGGCCCGACGGTCACGACCTCGACCTCTGGCGCGCGGTCGCCGCGCTGCCCGAACGACAACGGCTCGCCGTCGCCTATCACTACCTCGGCGGCCTGCCCCACACCGAGACCGCCGAGCTGATCGGTGGCCGACCCGACGCGGTACGACGTGCCGCCGCCGACGGCGTACGCAGCCTGCGGCGAGCGTTCGCCGCGGCCGATGCCCAGGAAGGAGCATCCCGATGAGCACCGACAACGACCTCTTCCCCGTCGACGAGGCGACCCTCGCCCGCCTGCACGCCCGCCTCGAGCGGGACGCCGACACCGCCGGCATCCTCGACGTCGCGTACCGCACGGTCGACAGCCCGGTCGGCCCGCTGCTGCTCGCCGCCACGCCCGAGGGGCTGGTGCGGGTGGCGTACGAGCGGGAGGGTTTCGACGCCGTCGTTCAGACGCTGTCGGACCGGATCAGCCCGCGCATCCTGGAGGCACCGCAGCGACTCGACGCCGCCGCCCGCGAGCTGGAGGAGTACTTCGCCGGTACGCGGCACACGTTCGACCTGCCGCTGGACCACCGTCTCTCGTCCGGCTTCCGGCAGACCGTGCAGGCGGCGCTGCCGTCGATCGAGTACGGCCGCACGCTCTCCTACGGTCAGGTGGCTGCGCTGGTCGGCAACCCCAAGGCCGTCCGTGCGGTCGGCACCGCCTGCGCGACCAACCCGCTGCCGGTCGTCGTCCCCTGCCACCGCGTGCTGCGGTCCGACGGCTCACTGGGTGGGTACGTCGGGGGCGCCGACGCGAAGTCCGCGCTGCTGACCCTGGAGGCGGCGTGACCTCGCACGCTCGCCGGCGCGGTCAGGCGCCGGCGAGCGCGTCACGGCTCGACAACCGGCGTGTTCTGGCACGCCGCGAGGAGCCACCGCTCGTCGTCCTTGACCATGACGTAGAGCGGCGCGCCCACGGCGTCGGCCACCGGTTCGCCGTCGGCGTCGGCGTAGGTCTGCCGGACCTGCACCGCGGCGACGTCCGGTCGCAGGAACGACACGTGCGTGACCTCGTACGTCGTCCCCTGCAGGTCGGTCATCGCCCCGGGCAGCACTCGCCCGGTGAACTCGGCGATGGCGTCGCGGCCGATCAGGCGGACACCGGTCGCGGTGGTCCAGATCGCGTCGGCGGTGAAGAGGTCGACGAACTCGTCGACCAGCTCGGCCCGCTGGGTGCGTTCGACGGTCGCCACGACGGCCCGGATGCGGTCGAGGTCGGCACGAGTGGAGTCCATGACGCGAGCCTCACACCTGAAGCCCACTTCACCTCAAGCCCACGAAGGGAGCAGTCGGTATGACCACCACGACCGACGTGTACGCCGACCGGGTCGCCGCAGGTGACTGGGACGCCGTCCGCGGCGAGCTGGACGAGTACGGCGGCGCTCTGCTGCCGCAGCTGCTCACCGCAGCCGAGGCGAAGGAGATCCGCGACCTGTACGAGCGGGACGACGCCTTCCGGACCACCGTCGACATGGGGCGGCACCGGTTCGGCGAGGGGCAGTACCGCTACTTCCAGGCGCCCTACCCGGAGCCGATCGAGGCGCTCAAGCAGGCGCTCTACCCGCGGCTGCTGCCGGTCGCGCGCGACTGGTGGAGCCGGCTCGGCCGGGAGACGCCCTGGCCTGACACGCTCGACGAGTGGCTCGCGATGTGTCACGCCGCCGGGCAGACGAAGTCGACGGCGATCCTGCTGAAGTACGGCGAGAAGGACTGGAACGCCCTGCACCGCGACCTCTACGGCGACCTGGTCTTCCCGCTGCAGGTCGTCATCAACCTCAACGAGCCGGGCGTCGACCACACCGGCGGTGAGTTCCTGCTGCTGGAGCAGCGGCCGCGAGCGCAGTCGCGCGGGTCGGCGTACCTGCTGCCGCAGGGCCATGGCTACGTGTTCACGACGCGCGACCGACCGGTGCGCTCGGCGCGCGGCTGGTCGGCGGCACCCGTACGGCACGGCGTCTCCGCCATCCGGTCGGGCGAGCGGTTCACGCTCGCCCTCGTCTTCCACGACGCGGCATGAGCTACACCCTCATCGGCGCCGACGGCCGGCCGTACGCCTCCCCCACGCCGGGCCGTCTGGGCGGATACCGACGATCGAAGCTGCGCCTGGACTGCCCGTCCGCGCTGCGGGCGATCGCGAAGGGCGGGTACGTCGGTGAGCGGGTGTTCTTCGCCGACGAGGCGACCGCTGTCGCGGCCGGCTACCGGCCTTGTGCGGTGTGCCTGCCGGCCGAGTACGCCGCTTGGAAGGCCGAGCACCGGTGAGCACCCTGTTCGGCGATGACCTGGCGCCGCGCCCGACGCGCGAGCTCACGCCGGGCGCGGTCTGGGTGCCGGGGTGGCTCACCCAGGAGCAGCAGGCGTGGCTCGTCTCTCGCTTCCGCGAGTGGGCGGAGGGCCCGGTTCCGTTGCGCCACGCGGTGGTCCGCGGCCACGAGATGAGCGTGCAGACGGTCTGCCTCGGCTGGCACTGGCGTCCGTACGCGTATTCGCGCGAGGCGGTCGACGTGAACGGCAACCGTGTTCTCGAGGTGCCGGACTGGATGGTCCGTCTCGGCCGGCGCGCGGTCGAGGCGACCGGTCTCGGCGACGACGGCTACACCCCGGACACCGCGCTGGTGAACTACTACGACAGCGCCGCGCGGATGGGCATGCACCAGGACAAGGACGAGCGCTCCCTCGCGCCGGTCGTGTCGCTGTCGATCGGTGACACGTGCACGTTCCGGTTCGGCAACACGACCAACCGCAACAAACCGTACGAGGACGTCGCGCTTACGTCGGGCGACCTGTTCGTCTTCGGCGGCCCGGCGCGGCTGGCGTACCACGGCGTGACGAAGATCCACGCCGGCACCGCGCCCGACGGCTGCGGCCTGACCGAGGGCCGCATCAACATCACCCTTCGGATGACCGGCCTCGACGGCTGAGCTGCAGCCGCGTCCGCCTCGACTGGTCGTTCGTGCAGAAGGAACGGGCGTCAGAGCGCGCGCTCCTTCTGCACCAACGACAGGTCGCGGCTTCGGCCCATCTGCTGCCGACCGTCAGTCGGCCGTGCTTGAGTCGGAGGTGCACACCACGACCAGCGCAGGAGGAAGCGATGATCAACGGCGTACTCGGCCAGAGCACCGTCACGGACCTGGCCCGCGCGGAGGAGTGGTACACCCGGCTGTTCGATCGCGAGCCCGACTCCCGTCCGATGGACGGGCTGCTGGAGTGGCATCTCGGGGACGGGTTCGGGGTGCAGGTGTGGTCGGAGGCCGATCGCGCCGGACGTTCCTCGATCGTGCTCGTCGAGACCGACCTCGACGCCGTGGCCACGCGCCTGGCCGCTGCCGGCGTCGACCACGACGGCGCGCAGCCCGGCGGCGGCGCCCGGGTCCTGCAGCTCACCGATCCGGACGGCAACCGCGTCGTGATCACCGGAGCCTGACGCCGCACCCCCAACAGCGCCAACGACAGGAGAGCCCGCCGGTGTCCCGCACCCGAGTGCACAACCTGAACATCTCCCTCGACGGATTCGCCGCCGGCGAGCACGTCACTCTGGAGGAGCCCATCGGTGCCGCCGGGCAGCTCTTCGCCCGGTTCGACGGCCGCGTGATCCACGGCGTCCAGCACGCCGACGCCCCGATCACCGTCGACCGGGCGCTGACGTCTCTGTGGGCTCAGGGGATCGGCGCCGAGATCATGGGCCGGCGTAAGTTCGGACCGCAGAGCGGCGATTGGGGTGACGACGACTGGCGCGGCTGGTGGGGCGACGAACCTCCCTTCCGCACACCGCTTTTCGTCATGACGCACCATCCCCGCGCGCCGATCCACTTCGACAACGGCACCTCGTTCCACTTCGTCGACGGCCCGGCGGAGGAGGTGCTGGCCCGGGCGAAGGAGGCCGCCGACGGCCAGGACATACGTCTCGGCGGCGGGCCGAGCTCGGTCCGCCAGTTCCTGCAGGCGGACCTGGTCGACTTCATGCACCTGGTGACGGTGCCGGTCGTCCTCGGCCAGGGCGTCTCGCTGTGGGACGGCCTTGAGGGGCTGCAGGAGCGGTTCGACATCGAGCAGGTCACCTCGGCCAGCGGCCAGATCCACCACCTCTGGAACCGCAAGCGCGATTGACGTCGACGGCCAGTGGGATCCGCCCCGTTCTACGCGATGTCGTGGAAAGTGGCCCCTGAACCGGCGGGCACTCGGGCCAACTCACCTGATGTCGCGAAAACTGGCCCCCGAACCGGCGCTCATCACGGCCGCCTCCCCCGATGTCGCGGCAAGTGGCTCTCGGTACACGGCCGAAGTATGCGGCGCTGGAACCCTGTTACCCCTTACTCGAGCCAAGCACGAAAGAGCCGAACGTGCGTTCGGCTGTAGGTTCGAGTAAGGTTTAACGACGTCGACGAAAGCGAGGCCACGGAGACACTGGCCTTCGCACTGGACGGCGTGAGCTACGAGATCGACTTGTGCGGCCACCAATGCTGCACGGCTTCGTGATGAGTTCGGCGCGTGGACCTAGAAGGCACGGCGCACCGGCGGGCGCCGAGCGACCGGCAGTCGCTCAGCCACCTCCGGCCGACGCGACCTGACCACGCTTCGCGAGTTGGCGCGCGAGAACGGCCACACCGTCAGCGAACCGCGGTCGGGGCCGAACGAGGTGGAGGCGTACGAGAAGGCTGCTGCTGACCGTTCCTGATCGGGCCTGTACCTCCAACTCCGCGGGAGCGCGGTTGAGCGCAACCGTACTGGCGTCGAAGGGATGCGCGTCCGTGCCAGGGGGATGCGACTCAGACAACGGTGGTACTCGGAAGCTCGCATTCCCGATTGACGTACCGGAGAGCGTAGACCTAAATAGCCCCATGACGTACTTCGACCAGGCATGGATCCGCGCGGTGAAATCTCGATGTGACGAAACGCTTCAACGTGCGGACGTAGGCTTCACAGCCCAAGATATCCACGACGAGCACGGCGCGGTCACCGCCATCATGTGGCAGGCAAATCCGCAGCGTTACGCTGAGCGGTATCCCGATAGCGCCATCGTCGACTCATATGGTTCGCAATGGCCGGAAGTGCGTGATATCAACTGCACTCTCAAACTAGATGAGAGCCCGCATGCCGTGGGTCTTGCGATTGAGGGGTGGGGCTTACCGGAAGTCTTTGTGCGAGTTGACCAGCGCGGCGACCGTGACGGAGTCCAAATCGCAAACTTGCTATCCCGAATTTTTGCGGTGCCCAATTTTCGGTAATCCGGCTTGGTCGCGGCGGAGCCTCCGACCTAGGGCAAAATCCCGCCGCGACCAAGTTTTCATGTGACCCCGGTTCCGAACCTAGTAGCCACACACCTTCGACGCCTCTGGGCCATAGTGCTTCGGGGTGTAGTACCACTTGCCGCGGTAGAGGAACCCACCATGCGAGACGCCTCGGTACGTGCCGCTATCGCAGCGCATGAATGATTGACCCTTTTTTCCAGTGAACCCTCGCACGTCGTAATATTTTGCGGGGTCGCTATCAGTCACGACGTTTACCCAAGAACCATTCTGCTTCTTTTGGAGGTCCACCCAGATCCGCATCTCACTGACCATGGTGTCGCACTGTGCTGTCGCTTTAGCGCCCATGTCTCCGCGCGTTCCACTCGACGGGTGAAAGTTGTGCGTCGTGATGCTGCAATCTGAATTAGGCGTGAGAGCTGTGAACACCTCTCCACACCCGGTCAGTGTTGCCGTGCCGACAAGGCCGACGAGAAGTGCGGCCGTCTTCCTTGACGCGCGACGGCGCCGACGTTCAGTCCGCATTGCTGCCACCCGCCTCGTCGATCAGAGTCTCATTGTCAGCGATCAGCGCATCCGCATCCGACGAAGGCAGTGAACTGACCTCTTCAGCAATGTCGTCCAGGCTGGTGATGTCCTCCGGCGAAGTTCCTCCTTCAGTTACTGCTTCTACAACCTGATCTGTCAGCTGATTCTTCGCATCGATCGCTGGAATGGTGACGGCCTCGCGCCCCGCAGCTTCGCAGCCCCCTGTTTCGGCCGGGACCGAACCGAAAAGGGGTGAGTTGATGCCGTCATGGGCGATGTACTCGCGGGTCCCGTTACTCTCAGGACTCGAATCCGTTCCGCGCAACGCCGTTAAGTACGAGTCGGTTGGCGTGGCGCCAGCTTCCGGACGAGGTGCCAAGTTGATGGGAGCTGGCTCCCGGAATGGTGGCTCCTCGCCGACTGGGTCGCCAGATTCATCGTACTGGGGCTGCCACCAATTAGGTGCGGGCGGCTTCTCGTAGACCCATCCTTTTGTGCTCATACACAACTGTACGGTGTTTTGGAAGTTGTCCCAGATTGCCGTGTTCAGCGTTACTCCATCGAGCAACTGGACCGGCTCAGTGACTTCTGGCGACTCGGTCGCTGCTTCGGAGTAGGGCGGTGGCTCCGAATCATCGCCCCAGGCGACCAGCTGCGACGATCCGAGCGATACTCCCGCAAGAGCGACGGCGCACAGCGCGAGTCGCGTACTTCTGTTCATTCTGTCCGCCTTGAAACGGGCGCAAGAAATCTCACATCGGGGACCCCAAATAGACCGCCAACGATTTCGCTGGCGGTAAATAGTGACATGAAGATCACCCGGCCGTGCGGACCGGGCGATGCCTCCCCCTCCGTGAGAGCTGAAGGATATGCACCCCGTGGCTACGCATGTCAGGAAATCGGAAATCTCGTGCAAGGTTGTTTTGCAACTCACCCTCGGTCCCGCCGAGAGGCGGTTCGAGTCGAATTGTTTGCCGATGAATTTATCCGCTGCCGTGTGGCTGTGTCTGTAGCGGACTGAAGGTCTGCCCAGGGTTGATCACCACGCGGGGAGGGAACGGCCTGCGACCCAGCGGCCACTACCTCAGCTCTCAGTCGACGTTGTGGACGCGCACCCCGCTCAACTGAGCGAGCACGATCGCTCCGTTCTCGGCCAGTCGACGCGATGATTCAGCCGAAGGTCGAGCCCGATCGCGTCGTCAACTTGAACGCTGGCACAGATGGCAACTTCGATGCTCGCGCCTGCGTGGCTGACCTGTAACCGGTTTCCCGGACGGTGGTGGTGTGGTGATCATGCCGCCGGGTCGGCGCTGTTGTGCAGGGATTCGAACTCGACCGGGGACGTGTAGCCGAGCGCTGAGTGGCGTCGGACGGGGTTGTAGAACGCCTCGATCCACTCGAACATGGCGTTGGCCAGCACGGCTCGGGTCGACCAGATCCGCCGGTCGAGGAGCTCGATCTGCATCGATCCCCCGAACGACTCCATCATCGAGTTGTCATACGCGCAGGCGACCTTGCCCATCGAGCCCATCAGCCCGGCCTGGCGTAGCCGGGTCCCGAAGAGCCAGAAGGTGTACTGGGTGCCGCGGTCTAAGTGCAGGATCGTCCCGACCGGCCAGCGGCGAAGGCTGGCCATCTCCAGGGCGTCGATGACCAGCTCGGTGCGCAGGTAGTCGGCGATCGACCAGCCAACCACGCGGCGGCTGAGCCGTCGATGCCCGCGGCGCAGTAGACCCAGCCCTCGCCGGTGCGGTGGTGGGTGATGTCGGTGACCCACAGCCAGTTCGGGGCGTTGGCGACGAAGCGGCGCTGCACGTGGTCGGGCCAGGTCGCCTCGGCGCGCTGGTGGTGACGCCACCGCCGACGATGCACCCCGGCCAGGCCTTGGCAGCGCATCAGCCGCGCCACTCGAAGCCGGCGACGAGGCAGCGCCGGCCCAAGGTGAGCTCGGCGTGGACCCGGCGCACGCCGTAGGTTGCCCGCGCCGCGGCGTGGACCTCGATGATGGTGTCCAGCAGGTAGGCGTCGGCGACATCACGCGCCGACGGCGCCCGCTTGGCCCACTCGTAGTAGCCCGACGTCGAAACACCCAGGACCCGGCACGTCACCGCCACAGGGAAGCCATCAGCGGCAAGCTCACGAACGAGCCGGAACCCTATTTTGAGAGCACGTTCTCCCGAGCGAAGTAGGCGCTGGCCCGCTTCAGGATCTCGATCTCCATGGCCTGAGTGCGGTTCTCTCGGCGAAGGCGGACCAGCTCAGCCCGCTCATCAATGGACAGACCGGGCTTGTGACCCTCGTCGATGTCGGCCTGCGCCATCCAGCGGCGCAGACCCGACTCGGCGATGCCCAGGTCCTTCGCGATCTGCGCGATCGGCTTCTCCCGCAGCCGAGCAAGCTCGACCGCTCGACGACGGAACTCCGGGTCCTTCGGCGCCGGCATAACGGACTCCTCTCCCAGACGATCATCGCCTCAGCTCAGGTGTCCGGGAAACCGGTTGAAGGTCAGGTTCGAGTACGGGGTTCACGGTCACGGTGGGCCCCGTGGGGCTCGAACCCACAACCTACGGATTAAAAGTCCGCAGCTCTGCCAATTGAGCTAGAGGCCCTGGCGCCCGCTGGGCGAGCGCGCTCAGCAAGGGTAGTCGGCCCCGGCCGGCCTCCCCGGACCGCCCGGCCGCACGCTGACCGACCCACCGGCAGAAGTTGGCGAGCCGCACAGGAATGCCTGTGCCGACGAGCACCTTTTGCCGGTGGGGGCCGGCGGAGGTCGGCGGTCCGACCCGTCGGCCACGGTCGCGCGGGCGGTTCTCTGCCGGGCGGTTCTCGCGCGGGAACGCGGGCGGCGCCGTACGGTGGCGAGGCATGAGCGTGCGGATGCAGGTGCTGCCCGTCCCCGGCCACGGCGCTGAGGACGTCGTTCTCGACGACGACGGCCAGGTCTGGACCGGCGTACGGGACGGCTGGATCGTGCGGGTGAGCCCGGACGGTCGCCAGATCGAACGCGTCCTGACCACCGAGGGTCGACCGCTCGGCCTGGAGTGGCTGCCCGACGGCCGGCTCCTGGTCTGCGACGCGCTCCGCGGCCTGCTCGCCATCGACGTCCGCACCCAAGACATCGAGATGCTGGTCCAAGAGATCGACGGGCAGCCGATGAAGTTCACCAACAACGCGGCGGTCGCGCCGGACGGGACCGTCTGGTTCACCGACTCCAGTCGCGACTGGGGCATCGACGAGTGGATGTCCGACCTCATCGAGCACACCTGCTCCGGCAGGCTGCTGCGTCGCGACCCTGGCGGCACGGTCGCCACCGTCCTGGACGGTCTCGCCTTCGCCAACGGCGTTGCGCTGGTGCCGGGTGCGGTCGTCGTCGCCGAGCTGGGACTGCGGCGCCTGCATCGGGTCGACCTGACGACCGGTGCCGCGACGCTGCTGGTCGAGGGCCTGCCCGGCTACCCCGACAACATCTCCACCGGCACGGACGGCCTGATCTGGGTCGCACTCGCCGCGCCGACCGACCCCGTGCTCACCCACCTGCAGCAGCACGGGGCACCGCACATCCGCAGTCTCGTCCGTCGCCTGCCGGACGCGCTCAAACCCAATCCGAAACGCACGGCCCACGTCCAGGCGTACGACGTCGACGGCCGCCGGGTGCACGACCTCCAGGCGGACGCGACCGACTTCCACATGATCACCGGCGTGCGCGAGAACCACGGCCGCCTGTGGCTCGGCAGTCTGGAGGAGCCTGCCATCGCCGTGATCGACCTCGGAACCGTGTCCGCTTCCTGAGCGTTCCTTGACCATGAGTCAGCTGACCTGCCCCAAGTGCCAGAGCGAGATGCGTTCGTACGAGCGCAACCGCGTCCTCGTCGACCAGTGCACCGGATGCGGTGGGATCTTCCTCGACAAGGGCGAGCTCGAGGCCCTGTCGGCCGCTGAGAACGCCTGGCACCAGCAGGCACAGCCCGAGCCGCAGCAGGCGCCCGGCGTCGCCCACCAGCAGGCGCCGGCGTACGGCCAGCCGCAGCAGGGGTACGCGCAGCCGTACCCCTCGGGCCAGCAGTACGCCAGCTCCAAGCAGCGGTACGCGCAGGGCTACCCGGGTGGTCAGCGGTACGCCAGCTCCAAGCAGCGCTACGGCCACCAGGGCAGGCGCGGCTCGTTCCTCGACGGCCTCTTCGGCTGACCGCTGGTTGAGCCGCCCACCGCTGGTTGAGCCGCCCACCGCTGGTTGAGCCGGGCGAGCGCCCAGCGCGAGCCCGAGTCGAAACCCGGCGCGACGCAGGGAGACTCTCCCGCGACGTCACCAGGTTTCGACACGGCCCTCGGCTGGCGCCTCGGTCCGGCTCAACCAGCGACAGCTTCGTCTCAGGAGGCGAGCTGGACGTCCATGGCGGCCAGGTGCTCGGGGTCGACCACGACCTCGACCCCCGCGACGCGACCGTCGCGCACCCTGATCACGAACACCGACAGCGGTCGGCCGCCAGGTGCCCAGGCCGCCCCGTACGCACCGTCGACGAGGGCCACCTGCGCCGCCTGAGCCCGTCCGGAGAACACCTCGGCCACGGCTCGCCCGCCCCGAACCAGGCTCGCGAGGGCGGGTGCCCCGCTGTGGCCGGCCGCCAGCGCCGCCCGCGACGACTCCACCGCGGTCCGGTCGGCGCGCAGGACGACGTCCGGGTCCAGCAGGGTGAGCAATCGCTCGAACTCACCGTTGCGCGACGCCTCCAGGAACGCCTCGACGACCTCCCGCTGCCGGGCCCGATCGGTCTCCGCGGACGCCCCCTGCACCCGCCGACGAGCGCGTGACGCGAGCTGGCGGGCAGCGGCGGGTGACTTGTCCACGATCGGGGCGATCTCATCGAACGGCATCCCGAACAGGTCGTGCAGCACGAACGCCAGCCGCTCCGCCGGACCGAGCGTGTCGAGAACGACCAGCAGCGCAGTCCCCAGCGAATCAGCCTGCAGCGCCTCGGGTTCCGGTTCAACCGCGTCCTCGTCAAGAGCGTCGTACGGCGACTCGTCAAGCGAGTCCTCGCGGCGCGACGTCCGCGAGCGCAGCATGTCCAGGCACACCCGCGACACGACGGTGGTCAGCCAGCCACCGAGGTTGTCGATCAAGTCCGCGTCCGACCGGTGCAGCCGCAGCCACGCCTCCTGCACGGCGTCGTCGGCCTCGGCGCTCGTCCCAAGCATCCGGTACGCCACCGCGCGCAGTCGCGGTCGCTGCTCCTCGAAGCGCCCGGCCAGCCAGTCCTCGTCCATGTCCTCACTCTTCCCCAGATCGATCTCACCTCAGTGACGTAGAGCGTGAGCAGAATGTGACAGGAGGTGTTCGACGTGATCCTGGTGGCCCCTGACTCGTTCAAGGGCTCGGCGACCGCGCCCGAGGTGGCGGCGGCCCTGGCGCGCGGCCTGCGCCGGGCTCTTCCCGAGCGGACACAGGTCCGGGAGGTGCCCGTCTCGGACGGCGGTGACTCGCTGCTGGACGTGCTGCGGCCGGCGGGGTTCGAGCCGGTGACGAGCCGCACCGTCGGGCCGACCGGCGCGCCGCTCGACAGCACGTACGCCGTCCGAGGCGACACCGCCGTCGTCGAGCTCGCCGCCGCGAGCGGACTGTCCCGCCTGCCCGGCGGTCGGCCGGACCCGCTCGGCGCATCGTCGTACGGCACCGGGCTTCAGGTCGCGCAGGCACTGGACGGGGGCGCCCGTACGGTCGTGCTCGGCCTCGGCGGGTCGGCGTGCACCGACGGAGGTGCGGGGCTGCTGGAAGCACTCGGTGCGCGGCTGCTGGAAGCCGACGGCCGCCCGGTCGCCCGTGGCGGCGCGGCGCTGGCGGAAGTCACGTCGGTCTCGCTCGACGAGGCTCGTCGCAGATGCGGCAACACCGAGATCGTGCTCGCCTGCGACGTGGACAATCCGCTGCTCGGAAAGCACGGCGCGGCAACTGTTTTCGGCCCGCAGAAGGGCGCGTCGGCGGATCAGATCGGCGAGCTGGACGCCGCACTCGCCCGCTGGGCGCGCGCGGTCGAGCGGGCGTACCCCGACGCAGCCGGCCGGAGCGAGACGCCCGGCGCCGGCGCTGCGGGCGGGACCGCGTACGGCGCGCTCGTGGGTTGCGGAGCGACGATCTCGCGCGGGACCGACGTCGTGCTCGACCTGCTCGACATCGACGCGCTTCTGCCCGAGACCGAGCTGGTGATCACCGGCGAGGGCCGTCTGGACGATCAGACGCTGCGTGGGAAGGCGCCGGCCGGCGTCACCGCCCGCGCCACCGCCGCGGGCGTCCCCGTCGTACTCGTCGCCGGTCGGGTCGACCTGACGGCACAGGAGGTACGGAGGCTCGGCGCGGGACGGGCGTACGCACTCACGGACCTGTGCGCCGACCCCGAGCGGAGCATGCGAGAGGCCACCGGCCTGCTCGAGCGCGTCGGTGAACAGATTGCCGCTGACCTGCACTGATGCACCTGTTGTCACACTTCCGTCCCGGCATCCGTCCTCCTTGGTGAAAGCACGGAACATCAATGAGGAGAACGTGATGGAAGCCCGCATCAAGAACCCCGCCACCTACATCACCGAGGCGATGGAGCCGCTGCAGGCACTCGCGGCAGCGCCGAAGGGGCACGGCGTCCCGGACGCGACGCTGGAGCTGACCCACCTGCGCGCCAGCCAGATCAACGGGTGCGCCTGGTGCCTGGACTACGGGTACCGCAACGCCAAGAAGGCCGGCGAGACCGACGAGCGGCTGGCGACCATCGCCGGCTGGCGGGAGGCGCCGTACTTCGACGACGCCGAGAAGGCCGCGCTCGCGCTGACCGAGGAGATCACGCGGCTGGCCGACAGCAGCGACCCGGTCCCGGACGCGGTCTGGGACGAGGCGGCCAAGCACTACGACGAGGAAGCCCTGGCCGCGCTGGTGATCTGGGTGTCGATGACGAACCTGTGGAACCGGCTCAACGTCAGCGTCCGCCAGGTCGCCGGCACCTGGACCTGATCCTCACCCGCCGGTCGAGGAGTGCGAGCCGCTGGGTGAGGCCGCTATCGAGACCCCGTGACCGCGGTCACCGGGTCTCGATACACCTCCGGCTACTCGACCGGCGGGGTCGGGACGACTCGTCAGGCGGCGGTGCGGGTGAGGGCCCGGCGCCGGGTGGGGCCGAAGCGGTCGGGGGACAGCAGCGGGTCGTGCAGCGTCGGTGCTCCCTCCAGCAGACCGGTGGCCACCATCTCGCCGGTCACGGGGGCCATGACCAGGCCCCACATCCCGTGGCCGGCGGCGACGGTCAGCCCCCGCGCGCGGCTGCTGGCCCCGATCACCGGCACCCCGTCCGCGGCGCACGGCCGCTCTCCCGCCCAGGTGTCGAGCACCCGGCGCACACGGACGCCCGGCAGCGCATCGGTGACGACCCGCACCATGGCGTCCGCGCGTCGCTGGTCGACCGGCCGGCCCTCGGCACCGAACTCCATCAGCCCGCACACCCGCATCCAGCCGGGCATCGGGGACACGACCATCCGGCGCTCCTTGAACCGCACCGGCATCGTGGGCGCACCGTCGACCTCCAGGTCGATCACGTACCCGCGGCCACCCCGCAGCGGCAACCGCAGACCGGCCGGTCCGGCCAGGGCTGGGGTGTCGAGTCCCGTTGCCAGCACGACGTTTTCGGCCGCCAGCGTGCGTCCGCCAACCCGTACCCCACGTACCCGACCGTCCTCCACCACCAGCTGGTCGACGGCGGTCCCGAACCGGACCGTCGCCCCGGCACCGGCAGCCGCCGCCAGCAGCGAGCGGACGTACGCGCGGCTCTCGACGACGGCCTCGTCGGGCTGCAGGTACGCCGACCGCACCTCACCGAGCGACGGCACCAGCTCGCGGGCTCGCTCCTGCGAGATCCCGCCGGCCGGGCCCTCCTCGCTGACGTAGATCTCCAGGGCACCGGTCACCCGGTAGGTCTCGCTGAGGCCGGCGTCGGCGTACGCGCGGTGCAGGTCGGCGCTGCGGTACGCCAGCTCCTGCAGCCGCGCGGTCACCAGCTGCACCCGGCTCTCGCGCGCCGACACCATCAGCCGGGTCAGCCACGGCACCAGGGACGGCTGCGGGTTGACTCGCACCGCAGGCGGACTCGCGAACACCTGCTGCGCACCCTCGGCGACCAGCGCCGGCGTCGCGAGCGGACCCACGTGCGAGGGCGCCAGCACGCCGGCGTTCGCGTACGAGCAGCCGCCGCCGACGTCGTCCGCCTGTTCCAGCACCGTCACACTCGCACCACGCCGCGCCAGCTCGTACGCCGTGGTCGCGCCGACCACACCGGCACCGACCACGACGACGTCACACCTGTCCACCATGACCGCGACGCTACGGACGCCGGCGCGGTCGCGCCTCATCCCCGGGGGATGATGATGCGGTGGCCGAGGCGTACCGGGTCCTGCTCGTCGAGGACCACCCGATGATCTCCTTCGGCCTGGCGCGTCTGCTCGACGACGAACCCGACCTGGAGGTCGTGGGCGAGGCCAGGACGCCCGACGCCGCCAGACGCCAGGTCCGCGCCACCGAGCCCGACCTGATCGTGCTGCCGGTCCGCCTCGGCGACCGCGTCGCGGGCATCGAGCTGTGCCGCCACCTGCGGTCGACCACCGCCGCGCGCACGCTGGTCTACACCGCGTTCACCGACCCCGAGGACGTGCAGGCCGTCGTCCTCGCCGGTGCGGACGGCATGGTCGGCAAGTCCGCCTCCCCGGCCGACGTGCTGGCGGCCATGCGCACGATCCTGCGCGGCGGACGCGTGTGGCAGCCCGGTCCGGCACCGGCGCGTCGGGCCACCGAGCGCGCGCTGCTCGCGCACGAGCAGCTGACCGGCCGCGAGCGCGAGGTGCTGCGGCTGATGCTGGACCACCGGACCAACCAGCAGATCGCGGACGCCCTCACCATCGAGGTGACGACCGTGAAGACGCACGTGCGCGGACTGCTCCGCAAACTCGGGATGGGTTCGCGCCGCGACCTGTTCAGCTGACGCCCGGCCGCCGGCCGTGCTGTCCGGCCTCGTGCGCCCGGCCGGGACGTCAGCGCACCGGGAAGCGGACCTCGTACGTGCGCCGGCCCTCGAGCCGGAAGGACACCCCGCGCTCGGTCTCCCACGCGACCGGGCTGCCGCGACGGGTCTCGACGACGGTGGCGTCGCGTAGGTGAAGCTGCAGGCACGGCGACCGCTGGAGCGAGACCTGTCGTCCGCGCCGGTGCTGGTCCTCGTCGTCGTGGTGGCCGACCTCGGTGCCGGCGGTCACGACCACCGGGCACTTGCTCGCCCGGCGCAGGGCCACCAGGCCGACGACCGTCGACTCGTTGATCTGCTCCAGCGACGTGCAGGTCGGGCCGTACCAGGCGGTGCAGTGCCCACGGGAACGCCAGCTGACCCCGCCCAGGCCGAGCCGCGCCGCCGCCTGCTCCTGGGTCAGCTTCGCCGCCGGGTCGACGGGATGCCCGTCCGCCTCGCGGGCGTACGCGCGCGCCGCCACGCCACCGATCACGAGGACGGCCACGATGACCAGGTAGCCCACGATGCGCGCTCGCACGTCCGCCTCCTAGGCGTCCGTCGTCACGGCCGACCGACGGTCAGCCGCCGCTGGAGTAGTAGGTGATGTCCCAGTGGTTGCCCTCGTCGCAGTAGAGGTTGCCCGAGGGCGCCTTCCACTGCGGGTAGCCGTCGCCGCGCAGCCCGATGTAGGTGAACGAGTTCTTGATGTAGTTGCCGATGCACGTGTACTTGGTGATGTCGACCTTGTAGCCGTTCCAGTGGCTGTACGTGCCCGACGCGTGGCCGCTCTCGGTGCCGCCGGTGATGTTGATCGCGCAGCCACTCGCCCGCTTGAGCGTGATGACACCGCTCACCGTGGTCTGGTTGATCTGCTCGAACGAGGTGCAGCTGGAGTTCGTACGCGTGGTGCAGCCTCCGCTGGAGGACCAGGTGACGCCGGCGGCCGACAGCTGCGACGCGGCCTGGGCATGGGTCAGCTTGGTGACGGCGCTCGCGCTGGGTGCCGTCCCCAGGACGGCGAGGCCAGCAGCGGTGACGGCCGCACCCAGCTGGGCTGCTCGACGGACAGGAACACGCATGGGTCCTCCTCGGCTCGATGAGCGGGTCGCTCGTCGCGACGCTAGAACGGGTTGACCCCGTTGCGGGTGAACGGCGGTCGATGGATTGGTCAGAAAACGACCAGGCCCGTTCTTTCGTAGCCGCGTCGTAGCGAGGCAGTAGCGATGCCCTCCACGGTGGAGCTCCCCACCACCCAGGAGGCCCTCGATGGCAGCGCACCCGAATCGTCGTACGGTCCTGATCGCGGCCGCCGCCCTCGGCGCCGCGGGCGTGCTGCGACCGGCCACCGCCCGGGCCGCCCTCCCCACGGTGAACATGGAGCTGGTAGTGCTCGCCGCCCAGCTCGACCCGGTCAAGACCGGGACCGTCATCACCACCGGAGCGGGGCCGAGCGTCACGAAGGTCGAGCAGGCGCTCGTCGCTCGCGGGCTGCTGGACGCGTCGTACGTCGACGGGCACTTCGGCACCGTGACGCGGACGGCGTACGGGCAGTGGCAGGAGAGCCTCGGCTACAGCGGGCTCGGCGCCAACGGCCTGCCGGGCAAGGCCTCGCTCACCGCCCTCGGTGAGAGCCGGTTCACGGTGCTCAGGCCGATCTCGCCGGGGACCCGGACGACGTACCAGGGGTACCCGTTCAACACCCGGACGGTCGCGATGCTGCGTGAGGCGTTCCGGCTGGCCGGGGTCACCCCGGCGGTCGAGCAGGGCTCCTACTCCCCCGGCGCCGACCCGACCTCGGCCGGCACCCACGACGGCGGCGGCGCGGTCGACCTGGACGCCGAGGCGCTCACCGCCGGCCAGCGCACGGCGGTCGTCACCGCGCTGCGCCGGGTCGGGTTCGCCGCCTGGCTGCGGACGCCGTCCCAGGGCGACTGGCCGCTGCACATCCACGGCATCGCGGTCAACGACACCGACCTGGCCCGCGCCGCGCAGACCCAGGTCGGCCGCTACTACCAGGGCCGCAACGGCCTGGCCAACAACCTCCCCGACGACGGCCCGCAGGTTCCCAAGGTCACCTGGGAGGAGTACCTGCGCGCCTGACCGCACCACCCATCCGCACGATCCGCAGCATCGAGAGGAAGAGCCATGTCCCGTACCCGTCGTTCGCTCGCCGTCGCCGCCGCCGTCACCGCGCTCACCGGGGGCCTCGCCGTCACCGCCATGCCCTCCGCCCAGGCCGCCTCCCGCGACGGCGTCTGCGACAGCGGAGAGTTCTGCTACTACTACAACTCCGACTTCGCCGGCTCGATCTCCGACTTCACCAGCTCGGTCTCCGACTACGGCACCTCGCAGCCGGACTGCTACGAGTTCAAGGGCCCCGGCAACGGCCAGGGCCTGTGCATCAAGAACAACGCCGCCTCGGTCTGGAACCGGACGAGCAGCGCGGTCACCGTCTACTACAACAGCGGGTACGCGGGCTCGACGCAGACCATTGCGTCCGGCGGCAAGGTCAACCTGAACGCCACGCTGAAGAACAACAACGCCTCGCACCGGATCGGATCGACCAGCGGCACCGAGAACCTCTCGTACGGCCTGTACGACGCCTCCGGCGGCCGCATCACCTGCGGGTTCGACGGGTACGTCAACACCCCCGGCCGGCACGAGGGCATCGACATCGCTCGCGGCATCGGTTCGCCGGTGCGCGCCCTGATCGGCGGCAAGGTGATCAACGTGGTCCGCGGCGCCAACGGCAGCAGCGGCCTCTCGACGATCGCCGTCTACAACGCGACGTACGACAAGACGATCGTCTACCTGCACTCGGCACCGCTGTCGAGCGTGACGATCGGTGACACGGTCAACCGCGACCAGCAGATCGCGACCGAGGCCTGGCGCGGTGTCTCCTCCAGCAGCGGCGCCCACACCCACGTCGAGATGCGCCTCGGCCAGCACACCCTGGCGGCCAAGAGCGTGAACGACCCGGTGCTGGACAACCCGAACCCCACCTCGTTCTGGGAGGCGCGCGGCTACAACGTGCGGTGACCGTCTCCTAGTCGAGACCTGTTCGCCCACAACGTCGTTCGAACCACGGGGCCGCTGCACGCGCAGGGGTGTGCAGCGGCCCCGACCCGTCCCGTCTGCGAGGAGTCCTCATGTCCCGAACCCGCTTCACCCGCCTGTCGGTGCTCGCCGCCGTCCCGCTCGCCACACTCGGTCTGGTCGTCGCCGGCACCGTCTCCCCGTCGGCCGCGCACGCCGCAGGACGCGACGGCGTCTGCGACTCCGGCGAGTTCTGCTACTACTACAACAGCGACGAGGCGGGTTCGGTCTCCGACTTCACGTCCTCCATCGACGACTACGGCACGACCCAGCCCAGCTGTTACGACTTCAAGGGCGCCGGCGCCGGCAAGGGCCTGTGCGTGAAGAACAACGCCGCCTCCGCCTGGAACCGCAGTGACCGGCCCGTGATCGTCTACTACAACAGCAACTACGGCGGCGCGAGCCAGACGATCCAACCGGGCACGAAGGCCAACCTGAACGCCACGCTGAAGAACAACAACGCCTCGCACCAGTTCTACTCGAACAACCAGCTCACGGCGTTCACCTTCTTCGTCGGGATCGGTTACACCAAGCGGCAGTCCGCCGGGATGGTCGGCAACCTGATGCAGGAGTCCGGGACGGGCGTCAACCCCAACGCGACCCAGGCCGGCGGCGCCGGCCGCGGCATCGCGCAGTGGAGCACCGGCGGCCGGTGGGACACCTCGGCCAACGACAACGTCGTCTGGTACGCCAACAAGCTCGGCATGTCGCCGTGGTCGCTCACGCTGCAGCTGAAGTTCGTCCAGTACGAGCTCAACACCTTCAGCGGCTACGGGAAGTCGCCGCTAATCGCGTCCACCACCATCGACGGCGCGACCGTGGTCTTCCAGGACTACTTCGAGCGGTGCGGCACCTGCTACACCGCCAACCGGAAGGCGTACGCCCACCAGGTGTACGACACGTACGCCTGAGCCGCACCCGCCTGACCCCGGCGCGTACGGCCCGGGGTCAGGCGGAGAGTGCCTGCAGCGCGAGCTCGGAGGCTGCAGCCTCCCGGTCGTTGCCGGTGGCGGCCCACAGCTCGGCCGACCGCCGCAGCTGGGCACGTGCGGCGGCACCGTTGCCCCGTCGGGCCTCGAGCGAGGCGAGCTCACGGCGGCTGACCGCCTCGTCCGCGAAGGTGCCGTTGCGGTGGAACGTCTCGGCCGCGCGCGTGAGGTCGGCGCACGCGTCGTCGACCGCACCGAGGTCGACGTGGATCGTCGCGCGCCGGCCGAGCGCGAACGCCACGCACCGCTCGTCCTCGAGCCGGGTGAGAATGCTCAGGGCCTCGGCCAGCGCGACCAGCGCGGCGGTGGAGTCGCCGGACCGGTGCTGCAGCACGCTCAGCTCACGGAGCACGATCGCCTCGCGGTGCGCGTCACCCTCCTCGCGGGCCATGACCAGCGCGGTACGGAACCACCGCCACGCCTCGCTGTGCCGCTCCTGGGCGAGCAGGATCATCCCGCCCGAGCAGTGCAGGTGCGCCCGAAAGGCGCGGTCGGTGTCGTCCGCCAGCTCCAGCGCCTGGTTGAGCAGCTCGAACGCGACCGACGGCCGGCCGCAGATCCGGTGCGCCGAGACGAGGCCGGCGAGCGCCGTCGCCTGACCCCGCCGGTGCCCGATCGAGCGGTAGAGCCGCAGCGAGCGTTCCGCCAGCCGGGCGGCGTCGTCGAGCTCGCTGCGGTACAGGTGCACCTGGGAGAGCCCGCGCAGCAGCGCGGCCTGGGCGAGACGGTTGTCGAGGGTGGCGAGCAGCGCGACCTCATGACTGCGCCGCCAGTCGTCGAGCAAAGCGCGGTCGTCGAAGTACGACGACAGGCCGGCCGCGAGCTCCCACGCCGCGTCGGACAGCCCCCAGTCCGCGGCAAGTCCGACCGCGGCCAGCAGGGTGCCGCGCTCGGCGTCCAGCCAGGAGAACGGGTCGGTGACGTGCTGGGTGACGGTGTGCGCCGGCAACGGGCGGCGTACGGCCGGACCTCGCGGCGGGTGGAACGGACTGGGCGGCAGACTGCGCCGCGCCCCCTCGACCAGGTGCAGCCAGGTCGCGAGCACCCGCTCGACGGCCGCCCGCAGCTCCTCGGTGTCCAGGTGCCGGCACCACTCGACCGCGCGGACGCGCAGCAGGTCGTGCAGGCGGTAGCGGGGCTGGCCGTGGGCATCGGTCGAGACGAGCGAGACCAGGTTGGCATCGACGAGAGCGTCGAGCACGTCGTCGGCGTGGTCCCGGTCCAGCAGCGGGCCGACGACCCAGCCGGGCAGATCGTTGGGACCGAGCAGGCCCAGCAGCCCGAACGCCCGGCACGCCTCGTCGGGCAGCATCCGCAGTGACAGGTCGACGCTGGAACGCACGTCCAGGTCGCCGAGCTTCAGCTCGCTCAGCCGCCGGCTCTCGTCCTCGAGCCGGGCCCGCAGCACGGCGAGCGACCAGTGGGGACGGCCGACCAGCTTGCCCCCGGCCACCCGGATCGACAGCGGCAGGTAGCCGCAGGCGCGGACGATGTCGCGCGCCGCGTCCGGCTCGCGCGCTACCCGCTCCCGGCCGACGATCCGGCCGAGCAGTTCGTACGCGGACGCCGGGTCGAGCGGGTCCAGCGGGACGTGACGCGCGGCGGGCAGGTCGGTCAGCAGGCGACGCGTGGTGACGACGAGTGCGCTGCGGCCGTTCGGCGGGATCAGCGGGCGGACCTGCTCGGCCGACCCCGCATCGTCCACGAGCAGCAGCATCCGCCGGTCGGCGAGGAGCGAGCGCAGCAGCGAGGAGCGGGCGGCCGGTTCGTCCGGGAGGGCTCGGCCGCTCACCCCGAGGGAGCCGAGGATCTCCGCGAGCAGTGCGGACGCCTCGCGGGGCGCGTCCGACGTGCCCGCCAGGTCGAGGTAGAGCTGGCCGTCCGGGAAGCGGTCCGTCAGCTCTCGCGCGGCGTGCAGCGCCAACGCCGACTTGCCGGTGCCGGGTGCGCCCGTCACGACGACCACGCTCGGTGGCCCGGTGTCGTCAGCGGGCGAGGCCAGGTCGACGAGCCGACCGAGCTCGCCCCGCCGACCGGTGAAGTCGGCGACGTCGGCCGGCAGCTGGAAGACCGCCTGGGTCGGCGTCGACGGCTGTCTCGGCGAGGGGCGCGGGTCAGGGGCCGGGTCGACGACCTCGCCGGCGAGGATCTGCCGGTGGAGCTCCTGCACGGCAGCGCAGGGCTCGACGCCGAGCTCGGTCCGCAGGACGCGTCGCAGCCGCTGGTACTCCTGCAGCGCCTCCGCCTGCCGTCCGCAGTGGTGCAGCGCCAGCATCAGCTGCTGCCAGGGCAGCTCGCGCAGTGGATGCTCACCGACGTGGTCCCGGATCGCACCGATCACCTCGCGGGAGCGGCCCGCCCCGATCTCGGCCTCGAAGCAGGCCTCGACGAGCGCCAGCCGACGCTCCCGCAGGCGTTCGACGCTCGGGTGGACCAGCGCGCTCTGCGGCACGTCGGCGTACGGCTGGCCGCGCCACTGCGCGAGCGCGGCGGTCAGGACCGTGGCCGCCGCACTCGGGTGGCCCGCGCGCAGGAGCGAGGCGCCCTCCTCCAGCTGGGTGCTCATGACCTCGCTGTCGAGCTCGCCGGGCGGCACCGCGAGCCGGTACCCCGGCGGTGCGGTCACCAGCACTCGGCCGTCGCGGTCGCCGAGCAGCCGGCGGAGCCGCAGGACGTAGCCGTGGATCTGGGTGGACGCCGTCTTCGGCGGGCTGGCCCCCCACACCTCGTCGGTGAGGGCGTCGATCGACACGACGGAGGGCGTCTGCGCCACGAGCGCAGCGAGCACCGCACGGCACTTGGTGCCGCCGATCCGCTGCCAGCCGGCACCGTCGGACACCTCGACCGGTCCGAGCACCCCGATCCGCATCACCCTGACTCCGATCACGCCGACCCCAGAGCACCGGCTGCACGCCGATGCTCTGGAACCTAGCCGCCGGGCGTGAACGATCGGCGATCAGCGATCGACGGATTCGGCCGTCCCGCTGGTCGGCCTGATGATCGAGTACCGCGTCGGCGTCCAGGTCAAGCAGACCTACGACGTGGTCGAGGTGGACGAAGGCTTCCTTCAATGACTCGCACACTGTTCGATGACGAGCAAGGAAAACGAACAATGAAAGCCAACGGCCTCGAGGCTGTCATTGTGGATCTGTCCTTGTTCGGGAACCGGTCTCCCGGCTCACTGGTGGAGATCCGGGGCAGTGATTCACGTCGCGGTGACTGGGTGCACCGCGCGTTCGTGCCTGCGCCGTTGCCGGCCACCAGCCCGGACCTGTCCGGACCTACGTACCACCAGCGCCCTGGAGGGTACGTACGCGCCGCTCGCCGTCGTGCTCGAGGCCGACGAGGACAGTCCCGGCAGCCAGGACATGACGGAGATCCTCAACTACGTCCGGATGGCCGAGTACGGCTTCGCCTGGGCGAACGACGAGCGGCTTCGAGACGCTCCACCCGTTCCAGGACGGCAACGGCCGGATCGGGCGGTTCTTGGTCGTCCTGCACCTGCCCCGTCAGGGCGTGCTGTCCGAGCCCACGCTGACCGTCTCACCGTGGTTCGAGGCCAGGCGTGCCGAGTACTACGACCGCTTGCTCGCGGTGAGCACAGACGGCGACTGGGACCTCTTCGTCGCGTCCTTCGCGATGGGACTGGCGGCCGCGGCGGACCTCACCCGGCGACAGACTTGGTGCTGTCCTACCCACGCGCCAACCAGCTCGTCGGCCAGCTGATGGAGATCGGCGTCCTCGATGTCGTTCGCGCGGATGCCTACAAGCGGCGCTTCTTCGCGCCGCGAGTCATCGACGTACTCGTCGTCGCGGGGGGTTCGTGAGCAGCTTCACCTCCGTCCGGCAGACACCCCGGTCTCTGCTCGCCGCTGAGCAGGGTGCTCGGTCGAGGCCGGCTGGCTCGGCTCAGAGAGCCGTCAGACCAGCTGCAGGTACTCGTCCCAGCCGCCGGCCGGCGCACCCTGGAGCACCTGCAGCCGTTGCAGCACCGCCGGTGACTGCACGTCCAGCCAGTCGCACAGCTGCCGGAACGACACGAACCGAGTGTCCGGCTGCTGCGCCATCGCCGCCATCGCCGCCTCGACGGCCTCCATGTAGATGCCGCCGTTCCAGCGCTCGAAGTGGTTGCCGATGACCAGCGGCGCGCGGTTGCCGTCGTACGCCCGAAGGAAGCCGGCGGCGTACGCCTCGACGGCCTGCCGCTTCCACGTGGCGCGCATCGCCGGGTCGCCGTTGGGCGAGCCGGACTGGTTGGCCATCAGGTTGTAGTCCATCGCGATGACGCCGTTGCGGGTGCCGGGCAGCGGGATCGGCTGCATCGACAGGTCCCACGGCCCGGCCGTCCTCGTCGGCCAGGTCGCGGTACGGGTCGCGCTGGAGTCGTAGCGCCAGCCCAGCTCGGCAGCGGCGAGCCGCAGGTTGTCGGCGCCCTCCAGGCACGGGGCGCGTCCGCCGACGAGCTCGGTGGTGTAGTCGAACGGCAGCGCGGGAAGGTCGGTGAACCCCGTGTTCGTCCGCCACTGCGCCACGAACCGGTGGACCTGGTCGATCTCGGACTTCCAGTCCTGCGGCGACCACTGCGACACCCCGGTCGGCCCGCAGAAGTGCCCGTTGAAGTGAGTGGCGATCTCGTGCCCGGCCAGCCACGCCTTGCCCGTCTGCTCGATCGTCGCGTGGACGTACTCGTCCGGGAAGTAGCCGATGTCGGACGCCCCGACCCGGTGCCGCGGCGGGTGGTAGAGGTCCTTCCTGGCTCGCGGCAGGAAGTAGATCGCCGACAGGAAGTAGGTCATGGACGCGTGGTAGCGGCGCGCGACGTCCTGGAAGTAGGAGTTCAGCCGGGCACCGGTCTGACCGCCGCCGTCCCAGGAGATGACGACGAACTGCGGTGGCCGCTCGCCCGGCCGGAGCGCGTGCGGCCGCGGCGGCTGGTGCGGCTGCGGGCCGGTGTCCGACATCGACCCGTCCCCGATGAGGCGTACGGCAGGGGTCGACGACGGCGTCGCGCCGGTCGTGGCGGTCGAGGGCCTCTTCGAGGAGGAGGCGGCCGGGCCTGCGGCTCGCTCGCGCGGCGCGCACGCGGCGAGCGCGCCCCCGGTCCCCACCGCGGCCGCTGCGAGAGCAGCGCGTCTGCTGATCTGCGTCATGGCCATCCCCTGCCGCCTCGTCGGCTCCTGCCCGCCGTTCGACGAGCCGAACCTCCCCCAGGTTGGGGACGGCGGCCGGGCGGGTCCAGCACCGCTCCCGGCCTGTCGCGAATTCGCCGTGGCCGGGAACCGCCCCGTGCGAGACTCCGTCAGCACCGCGGACACCCGCGGACTGCGGGGGATACATCACAGATGGGGTCATCGATGCCAGGTGCAAGCACCATTCGACGAGCCGCCGAGCAGATCACGGCCGGCGGCGACGTACGTGAGGCGGTGGGTGGCGCCCTGGCCCAGGTCGCGAACGACCGCCTCCCGGCCGGCCTCGACCCGGGAGACTTCGCCACGGCCCGCCAGGCGGGCTTCTCGACCGGCACCCGGATCGTCCAGCAGACGTGTTCGCTGGACAACGCGAGCGAGACGCTGAACCAGTCCAGCTACCAGCCCGGCCCGCAGGGCCCGGTGCACGTCATCACCCCGATGGTGATGCCGAAGGGACGTCGCTTCGTCGGGATGCTGCCGGTCCTCGTGCTCGCAGTGCTCGGGCTGGTCGGCGCGGTCATGCTGCTCCCGGCCGACGGCCTGTCGATGGCCCTCTTCGGCCCGCACTACTGGATCATCCTGGTGCTGCTGGCCGCCTTCCTGTGGTGGCGCCTCGGCATGGTGATGGTGCCCGAGGGCTGCCAGGCGCTCATCAGCCGGTTCGGCAAGGTCGAGAACCTCGTCGGCCCCGGCCTCGTGACCCTGTTCAACCCGTGGAAGCGGGTGTCGTACATCGTCAACACCACGCGCGAGTACCCGTTCAACGCGCCGATCCACCAGGCGCCGACCAAGAGCGGCGTGCAGGCCAGCGTCGACCTGTTCCTGCAGTTCCGGATCGTCGACCCGCGCAACTTCATCTTCGCGCTCGGCGCGGTCCAGGGCTTCCAGGACAAGCTGAACAACGCGATCTCCGAGACCACCCGCTCGCTCATCTACGAGCAGGAGGCCGCGGGCATCTACGACCTCGTCGGCGAGTCGACGCAGCGGCTGCTGGAGCAGCTGAACCACCAGTTCTCGCCCGCGGTGGAGTTCACCCACGCGAACATCACCCACGCCGAGCCGTCCTCCCAGGAGTACCGGATGGACCTCGCGGCGCCCGAGATGGTGCGCGTGGCGAAGGAGGCTTACACCTACGAGTACGAGCTGCAGCTGCGTAAGGAGCAGAACGAGGGCGACCTGAACAAGGACCTCGCCTCGCTCAACGAGACGCTCAGCTCCATCCAGGCGGACATCGCCAAGTACCAGGCGCAGATGGACACCGCGCTGGAGCGGGAGACCAACCGGGCCAAGGCCATGGCCCGGCAGCGGTTCGTCGAGGCCGAGTCCGAGGCCAACGCCAACGCCGCCCTGCTGGAGGCCCAGGCCCTGGACATCCGGGCGATGAGCGCGGCCGAGGCGCCGGAGATCCTGGACTACCGCTTCCAGCAGGACCTGCTGGCCCGGCTGGAGCAGGTACGCGGGTCGCTGCCCCAGATCGTGCAGATCGGCGGCCGGGACGAGAGCGTCGACTACCTCAAGATCGCCCAGGGCCTGGTCGGCGGCACGAGCGGGCAGCTGTTCTCGGCCGACGAGCTGGAGCAGATCCGGGAGCGTAAGGACGAGATCTCGGCCCGGGTGAGCGCTCGCGAGGCCTCCATCGAGTCGCTGCTCGAGCCGCCCGCGCCGGTCGAGCTGGACGAGATCGTCCCGGCTCCCGCGGACGAGGCGCTCCCAGGCGCCGACCGCCTCGAGGAGATCCGCCGCTCCGTCGAGTCGAACGCCGAGTCTCCCGCGACGTCACCGGGTTTCGACTCGGACTCCGCTAGCGCTCCGTCCGGCTCAACCAGCGGGTCCGACACCGCCGGTCGAGTAGGCGAGCGCCCCACCCCGCCGGTTGAGCCGGGCGAGCCCGACACCGCCGGTCGAGTAGGCGAGCCCGACACCGCCGGTCGAGTAGGCGAGCCCCCCAGGGCGAGCCGTATCGAGACCACGGACGCCCCCGGGGAGACTCACCCGGTCGCTGTGCCTGGTCTCGACACGAGCGCCGGCGGTGCGACCCCGCAGACCCGCTCGGAGCGGCACCGGCTTCCGCAGGCCACTGACACCCAGGAGAACGACCGATGAGCCAGATGGTCCAGGAGCAGATGCACGAGGCCGGCGTCGGCCGGCCGCGGGGCATGTCGTCGATCAAGGAGGCCCTCGGCAGCTGGGGCGACATCCGGCAGCTGCTGCGCGGCGGCCAGTCCGGCGCGATCGTCCCGGTCGTCATCCCCAAGGACAGCCGCGGTCTGCGCTGGCTGGCGCTGGTGTGGCTCGCCCTGTGGGCGTTCGCGAGCGCTGCGGTCGGCGCGACCACCGACGCCGGCTGGGTCGTCGTACCCGCTGCGGTCGGCGGCGTGCTCGCGCTGCTGCTGGCGGCGCTGTGGTGGTGGCGTTCCTCGATCGTGGAGATCGAGGAAGGCACCGTGGGCGTGCTCACCAAGTTCGGCGCCATCGCAGGGCCCGGCCTCTCCCCCGGTCGCCACTACCTGTGGCACCCGTGGGCCCGGGTCGCGTACGTCGTCGACGTCACGACCGAGATCCCGTACAACGCACCGGTGCTCGCGTGCCCGACGCACGAGAACGTCCCGCTGAAGTCGATCGAGTTCTTCCTGAAGTTCCGCATCCTCAACGCGGTCCAGTTCGTGCAGACCATCGGTGCGGGCAACTTCGACCTGGTGCTGTCCAACTCGGTCCAGGACGCCATCCGGCAGCGGTCCCGGCTGGTCCGGACCGAGCGGGCGTACGACCTGCGCGGCTCCGACGTCGCGGACATGCAGGACCTGCTCAACCGCCAGCTGGCCCGTTACGGCGTGCAGATCCTCGGCTGCAACATCCCGGACGTGCAGCTGCCGACGCAGTACCAGCAGCACATCTCCACCCGGGAGCGCGTCGCGAAGGAGCTGTCGGCGTACGAGAAGGAGTGGGAGCTCACCCGCAAGCGCCGCATCGACACGCTGCTGATGGACATCGAGCGCTCCAAGAAGGTCCGTGACGCCAAGATCGTCGAGGTCAACGCCTCTCTCAACAAGGCGCGCAAGGACGTCGCGCAGATGCTGGAGGAGCAGGAGACCGAGGCCCAGCGGGTGAAGTACGAGATCGAGACCCGCGGCCGGACGAACCTGGTCGCCGCCCAGGGTGAGGCCCGCGCGCAGGAGCAGCTCGCGACCGCGTACCGGGACAACCGGGCGGTGCTCGGGTACGAGCTGGCCCGCCGTCGGTTGGACGTCGGTGCGCAGCTGGCCAAGAGTGCTCCGCAGCCGGTGATCGTGCAGACCGACGGCGGCGCGACGGACAGCTCGGCGCTGTCGACGCTGATGCTCGCCCAGCTGCTGCCCCAGCTGGGTCAGAGCAACGGCCACCGTGCCCAGCGGGCCATCACGAACGGCGTGGACGACCAGCTGGAGTCGTTGGCGGACCGGGCCGTGCGCGCACTCGACCAGCGGTAGCCGACCCTGTCCGAGGAGGCCGCCCGCCACGCGCGGGCGGCCTCCTCGCGTGCTCAGGCCCTTTCGCGCGCCACCGCCGCGCGCACCGCCGGCGCGATCTCCCGCGCCCAGCGTCCGAGCGTCCGGTCGTCCTGGACGCCGTGCCCCGGCGCGAACAGCGTGAACCCGGAGGCTCCGTAGTCGAGCACGGCTCCCGTGAGCTCGTCGACCCACTGCTCGACCGATCCGCCCAGCCAGCGACCCTCCGCGTCGCGCGTCCGGCGCTGCGGCTGGTCGGCGACACGTCCCGGCAGGTTGAACACGGTGCGGATCTCCCTGGGGTCCCGACCGGCGGCGGACGCGGCCTCGTCGATCACCGCCCGTCCCTCGCGGTAGCGAGCGCTGCGCCAGTCCGCTGCGTGCCCCGGGATCCAGCCGTCCGAGACCCGACCGGTCACGGCCAGCGACCGCCGACCGACGGACCCCGTCCAGATCATCGGCGCTGCGACGGGCGCGGGGGCGATGTCGCGCACCGAGTAGTACCGGCCGTCGTACGTCACCGGCTCACCGCCGCCGGACAGCAGGCGGATCAGCACGATCGCCTCCTCCAGCGACTCGACGGCCTGGCGAGGAGTCAAGGGTTCGACTCCCATGTCCGCGATGCGCTCCCAGATGCCACCTGCGCCGAGTCCGAGCACCACACGGCCCGACGACAACGCGCTGAGCGAGGTCACGGTGCGCGCCAGCATCGGAGCGGGACGGGTCGGCAGGTTGGTGACGTTGGCCAGCACGGACAGGCGCTGCGTTCGGCCCAGCACGAACCCGAGCGTGGCGTAGGCGTCGAGCCGGTCGCCGAGGTAGGGGTGGTCCGACAGCGACATCAGGTCGAGCCCGTCCCGGTCGGCACGTTCCGCGGCGGCCAGTGCGTCGCGGTCCGCGACCGAGCTGTGCGCTCCGAAGCCGAACACCGGGTACGGCACGACGCTGCCGTCGCTCATGACGCCGCTCATGACGTCGGCCTGGGCTGCTCGGCGACGCTCCCGCTGCAGACGTCCGCCTCACCGATGCCGATCACGGTTGGGTGCATCGTGCGTCCTTCCTTCGAAAACAGTAGTTCGTGCCACGAACCTATTAGTTCGTAGCACGAACCACAATCCTGATCGAGATTCTTCCTCAGGCTCCGGTCGGGTCGGCCGCCGTCGGCCCGGACGCGGTGGCGCCCGGGCCCGCGAACAGCGCCGGTACGTGGTTGCGCTCGACCACCTGCCCGAGGAGGGCGGCCAGGGCGTCGCGCCCGGCGTCGTCGAGGGTGTCGGTCAGCCGCTCGATGCGATCGCACGTGTCGCGGTAGAACGGTCCGACGAGCGCGCGGCCGCGAGGCGTCAGGCTGACCCGGACGGCGCGCTGGTCCTTCGAGTCGGGCTCCCGGCGGATCAGGCCGTTGCGCTCCGTGCGGTCGACCAGGCCGGTCAGGCTCGACTTCGCCAGACGCAGCATGGACCCCAGCTCCCGCATCCCGATCGGCCGCGCCATCAGAACGCACAGGAGCTGCCCCTGCTGCTGGGTGAGCCCGTGCTCGCGCGCCGACTCCGCGTACACCGCGTCGACGAGGAACGCGGCCCGCACCAGGGTCGTCACCGCCGGCATGGTCTGCGCCGAGCTGTCCATGCGACGACGCTAGCAGCGAGAGTTCGTACCACGAACCAGTCTCGTCGTCGCCGGCGCCGGGAGCACAGGTCGTCCCGAGGTCCGGCCGGCAGCTAGAATCGGGGGCAGCACAGGGTTTCGCGTGCCTGTTGGGTGGGAAGGCGCGCACCGTCGTTCGCATACCTGGAGCCCGAGCGTGTCCCCTGTGCAGTCCTACCGGAGCCTGTTCTCCCTCACCGGCGCGGCGTACGTCGTCGTCGCCTTCCTCGGCCGCCTGCCGCTCGCGATGAGCCAGCTCGGCGTCCTCCTGCTGATCGCCGACGCCACCGGCAGCTACGGCGCGGGCGGTGCCTGCGCCGGCGCGCTCGCGGTCGCGAACGCGGTGGGAGCACCCCTGTGGGGCGGCCTGGCCGACCGCACCGGCCAGCGCCGGGTCGTGCTGGTCCAGTCGCTGTCCGGCGCTGTCGCGCTCGCCGTCCTCCTACTCGTCGCGCACGCCGACCTGCCGTGGGCGTACGCCGCCGTCGCCAGCGTGCTGGCCGGGTTCCTCATCCCGCAGGTCGGCCCGCTCGCCCGGGTCCGGTGGCGTCCGATCACCGCGCCCACCGGCCCGCACCAGGCGCGCCTGGTGAGCACCGCCTTCTCCTACGAGGGCGCCGCCGACGAGGCGTCCTTCGTGCTCGGCCCGGCGCTGGTCGGCCTCGGCGTGAGCGTCGCCAGCCCGACCGTCGCGCTCGCCGCGGCGTCGGTGCTGCTCGCGGTGTTCGGCACGTGGTTCGCGCTGCACCCGACCGCGACCCTGCGCCCCTCCGCCGACCAGCCGTCCGGCAGCACGAGCCGGCTGCTCACCCCCGCACTGACCGTCCTCTGCCTCGCCCAGCTGGTCATCGGGTCGGTGTTCGGCTCGGTGCAGACAGGCACGTCGGTGCTCGCCACGAATGCCGGACAGCCCGGGCTCACCGGCCTGTTCCACGCGCTCCTCGGTGTCGGCAGCGTCGTCGCGGGCCTCGCCCTGGCCGGGCTGCCGGCGCGGTTCGCCCTCCCGGCCCGGCTGCGCTGGTTCGCGGTCGCGCTGCTGGTCCTCGCGCTGCCCCTCCTCGCGGTGAGCTCGCTGGCCACCCTCGCCCCCGTCCTGCTCGTCCTCGGGCTGAGCATCGCGCCGTACATGATCACGACGTTCACCCTCGGCGAGCAGGTCACCCCGACGTCCCGGACCAGCGCTGCCATGACTCTTCTCGCCGCGAGCACCGGCCTCGGCTACGCCGTCGGTGCCGCGGTCGCGGGTCGCCTCGCCGACTGGGGTGGCCACACGCCGGCCTTCGCGGTGACGGTGTGCGCGGGCGTCCTTGCCGTGGCCGTCTCGTGGAGCGGCGGGCGCCTGCTGAGCCGCGCCGGGAGGACTGCCGGACAGCCGAGCACGCTCGTCAATACAGTGCACCCATGAGCCCCTCCAAGACCACGTTCCTGAGCTCGCCCCTGGCCAAGAACCTCGCCGCAGCGGGTGCCGCCGGAGCGGTCACCCTGCTGCGCCCCGGCCGCTTCCCGAAGTGGGCCCGACGCAGCATGCTCGCGGCGAACACCGCCGGCACCGGCGCGACGATGCTGCTCGGCGCGGGCGGCACGAGCGATCCGACCGGTGCACCGGCACCGCTGGCGGGTCGGCTCGGTGGCGGTGGCGCCGCAGCCGGTACGACGGCGAGCGCGCTCGCCGCGGTCACGGGCGGCCTTTCGCTGGTCACCTCCGGCATCGGGCTGCGGGCTGATGCGAAGGCCGAGCAGCTGCTGCTCCGCCGCGGCGTCAAGCACCCGCGGATCTGGATGGCGGTCGGCGTCGTCGGCATCGTGCTGGTGGCCGGGGCGCTGCAGGACCGCGCGACCCGGGCGGCCGAGCAGGCGGCGGCGCGGATGCAGGGCGAGGACGACGGCTCGAGCGCACGAGGCGCGGCCTCCACCAGCCGCACGCTGCCCACCGGCGGCGCGACGCGCATCGGCGGCGAGGGCTGACCGGCTCAGACGTCGTGCCAGGTCAGCAGCACCGCTGAGGCCACGAGCACCAGCAGGCCGTAGTACGAGAACGGCCTGCTGGCGTTCGTCACGGCGCGCGCGACCGGCACGTCCGCACCCGCGTCGGCGAGGCGCTGCTGCACCGACCGGCGGACCTGCACCTTCCGTTGCTTCCCGCGCGTCTCGTCGCGACCGCTGGCGAGCGTCGTCAGCGGCACGTAGAGCGCGATGACCAGTACCAGCAACGGGATCCGTACGTACCCGGCACCCCAGCGGATCTGCGCGATCATCGCGACAGCGACCGCCAGCGAGGCGACGACGGCCGCCGAGAGCTGCCACGCGAGGGTGACGGTGCGCGCCCGTACGGGGCTGCCGTGGGCGGCGCGGACGATGCGGTCGAGGTACGCCGCGCGCACCTGCCGGCGGACCCACCACGCCCACAGGGCGCCGAGCACGAGCGCGATCGGCACGACCCACGTCCTCATGCGCGCGACCCTATCCGCGCGTGAGCCCTGACGAGACCAGCGCCGCTGACTACGCTACGGTGCAGGCTGCCATCGCGTCAGGACAGGGGTCCTCGGACAGCTTCTCAGGGGAGGAAGTCGCATGGTTCATCGTCGAGTTTCGGGCACGCTGGCGGCCGCGCTGCTGGTCGTCGGGCTGGGTTCTGCCGCCGTGCCGTCAGCGCACGCCGCGGCCGGTACGACCGTCACCGGCGTGGTCTTCCAGGACGCCGATCGGGACGGCGTCCGCGATGTCGGAGAGCGGCCCGCCTCCGGGGCCGAGGTCACCTTCACCCAGGGCATGCCGATCGTGATCCAGGTGCGGGCGGACTCCGCCGGGCGGTTCACCGCGACGCTGCCGTGGTCCGGACCGGTCAGCATGGTCGTGCGCGGCGGTGACTGGCTGACCTCCTCGTCGGTGACCCTCGACGGCTCGCCGAGCAAGGACGTCGGCAACGTCCCGACGACGCTGTCCCTTCGGGCGGCCCTCGAGGTGAAGATGACGCCGGCGCGCACGACGGTCCGGTACGACCAACGGGTCCGCTTCTCGCTCACCGTGGACAACGTCAGCGGCTACCCGATCAGCGGCGTCAGGGCGTCCTGCTGGGACAACGGCAACCTCGCCCCCGGCTCGGTGGTCGAGCTGACCGACAGCGGCATCCTGGAGACCTGGCCGACGCCGAACCCCGGCATCACGCTCGCACCCGGGACGCGCACCCTCCGGTTCGCGGGCCGGCTCACCGACGACGCGATCCTCAACGGCACGCCCGAGATCAGCTGCGTCATCAAGGACGATCACAGCGGCAACGGCGAGGGCAGTGCGCTCCTCACCGTCCGGGGAGGTGTGACGACCGTGACCGGCCGGACGTACTTCGACAACGACGGCGACGGCACCCGCGACGCGGACGAGTACTACAACAACTTCGCCGACGTCGTCCTGCGCGACCGGGTGACGCACGAGACCTACGCACGTGGCTCCTACGTCGACAACGAGGGCGCCTTCGTCATCCGCACCACGCGTCCGGTCGCCGGCTCCGAGGTCGCGCTGGAGGACTGGAGCGGCACCTACACGGCGGCGAAGGACGTCACGTTGAGCCCGCACCGCTACGGGACCGTGGAAGTCGGGGACCTCCCGGTCACGTTCGCCATCCCGTGACCGCGGGCCCTCCGGCGCGCCGGAGGGCCCGCGACCCTTGCCTTGGAGTGCACTCCAGGGCATAACGTCCGAGGTATGACCATTCGACTCGGCTACCAGATCCCGAACTTCACCTACCCGGGCGAGCCGCAGGCGATCTTCCCGACCGTCGCCGCTCAGGCTCGCGAGGCCGAGGCCGCCGGCTTCGACACGGTCCTCGTGATGGACCACTTCTACCAGCTGCCCGGGATCGGCTCCCCGGACGAGCCGATGCTGGAGGCGTACACCACTCTCGGCGCGCTCGCCTCCAGCACCGAGAACATCCAGCTGTCGGCGCTCGTCACCGGCAACACCTACCGCAACCCCGCGATGCTGGCGAAGACGGTCACGACCCTGGACGTCGTCTCCGGCGGCCGGGCGATCCTCGGCATCGGCGCCGGCTGGTACGAGCTCGAGCACGAGCAGATGGGGTATGAGTTCGGCACCTTCACCGACCGGTTCGAGCGGCTCGGCGAGGCGCTGCAGATCATCGAGCCGATGCTGCGCGGCGAGCGGCCGACGCTCGACGGCGACAGGTACACCGTCTCCGGCGCGATGAACGAGCCGCGCCTCCGCGACAGCCTGCCGATCATGCTCGGCGGGTCGGGTGAGAAGAAGACGTTCCGGCTGGCGGCGCAGTACGCCGACCACCTCAACCTCATCTGCGCCGTCGAGGACATCCCGCGCAAGCTGGAGGCGATCGACGCCCGCTGCTCCGACGTCGGCCGCGACCGCTCCACGCTGGAGGTGAGCTACCTGGCGTCGGTGTTCGTGGACGAGTCCACGCACAAGGCGCGCGAGATCCAGGAGACGCACGCCCGCAAGCTCGGCCAGGACCCCGCGGACCTGCGCGAGAACCGCCGCCAGATCGTCGGCTCCCCCGACGAGGTCGCCGGGCAGATCAAGGAGACGATCCTGGACGCCGGGGTCGACGGCGTCATCATCAACCTCATCGGCAACGGGCACGTGCCCGGAGTCGTCGCCATGGCGGGTGAGGCGCTCTCGCCTCTCGTGCACTGACCTGGGGGTTAGGGTCACCGGGTGGAGCCGTTCGACGCGCTGAGACGGATCGCGTTCCTGCTGGAGCGATCTCGGGCGGGCACGTACCGCGTGAAGGCGTTCCGCCAGGCCGCCGACACCGTACGGACGACTCCGCGCGAGGAGCTGGAGCAGCGCGCGGTGGACGGCACGCTGACCACGCTGCCGGGCATCGGGAAGTCCACCGAGGCGGTGGTCCGGGAGGCACTGGCGGGCGAGACACCCGCGTACCTCGCCGATCTCGAGGAGAAGTGGGACCGGCCGCTGGTCGAGGGCGGCGACGAGCACCGCGCGGCGCTCAAGGGCGACTGTCACTGCCACTCGGACTGGAGCGACGGCGGGTCGCCGATCCCCGAGATGGTCACGACGGCCATGGAGCTCGGGCACGACTACCTCGTCCTGACTGACCACTCCCCGCGTCTGCGAGTAGCCAACGGTCTTTCCGCAGAACGTCTTTCGCAGCAGCTGAACGTCATCGACCAGATCAACGCGCACCTCGACGGCGAGTTCACCCTCCTCAAGGGCATCGAGGTGGACATCCTGGACGACGGCGCCCTCGACCAGAAGGACGAGATGCTCGGCCGCCTCGACCTGCGCGTCGCGTCGGTCCACTCCAAGCTCCGGATGGGGCCGGATGCGATGACGCGGCGGATGGTCACCGCGGTCGGCAACCCGTTCACCAACGTCCTGGGCCACTGCACCGGCCGGCTGGTCCAGGGCGAGCGGGGGACGCGGCCGCAGTCGACGTTCGACGCCGAGAAGGTCTTCCAGGCGTGCGTCGACCATGACACGGCGGTCGAGATCAACTCCCGGCCCGAGCGCAGCGACCCACCGGACGAGCTCATCACCCTGGCCCTGGACATGGGTTGCCTGTTCTCCATCGACAGCGACGCTCATGCGCCCGGCCAGCTGGACTTCCAGCAGTACGGCTGCGAGCGCGCCGAGCGGCTGGGCGTGCCGATCGACCGCATCGTCAACACCTGGGACCGCGAGCGCCTGCTCGACTGGGCCCGACCCGCCTGATCAAGGCAGGGCGACTGATGGCGGGCACGCGCGCAGGGCACGTGCTACAAATCGTCGAAGATGGAAGTTTGAAGGATCACTCGTCGGATGCTGCGCTTGTCGGCAAACGGCACAATCCGATCAGCGGTAGGTTCGACTTCTTCGCCCGAATCCGCTTGAGATAAATCCTCTGGTTGAACCTTCGTGCGCTTTAGGTCAACGTATGTTCCGTAGTCTAACGCGTAAATATTATAGCGCTGGCCCGGGTTTTCCTTGTCGCTATAACCTCGCGATATTAGGTGCAAGAGTCTCAAGTCGAACAACGATTGGACCATTGGATGGTCGGCGTCCTCACGTCGAAGCATGAACATCTTTGTCTGGCGTCCCCCAATGACATCCGTTATGATTCGCTGAAGTGCCTCGCGTTGCGCAGCAGAGAGAACGGTCGACTTATCGGTCTCGTACCAGTCTCGCGCCGCTTCCTCTACAGAGTAGAGGTCGATCTTCTGGCGACCCGAATTTTTGGCTTTGAAGAATGCCGATGCAAAAATTCCAAGAAAATCTCGCACAACACCTTCTCCGGCACGTACGAGCTCGACAAATGTTTGCTTTTCTGTAAATAGCCTAGTGCGAAACGACACTGCGTCCTTCGCACCATACTGAATGAGCGATCCGTGCGGCATACCAGGTACAACGTGTTTATACAGTACCTCTTGAAAAATCTCAGTGACCCGGTCCGGGTTCCTCTCGTAGACATAGTAATCGTCCAAGTCCAAGTTCGCGGTAATATCTGGGCCGAGTTCAAAGCCAATCGGGTTCCCCTCGGACAGATTGAGGGTGAATCTTGATCTGTACTCGAGAGACCCAATCTTGACCGTGACGCGGGTGCTGGGGAAGAAGGATCGCTTAATGAACTCCGCAACGAACGGCTGCATGTCGACCGGAAGCGACGTCCACTCGTCAATGACGAGCACCAGATGATTTATACCTAGGGCCTCTAGCGTCCGGTCGACCATCTGATAGGTTTCACTAAAAACGACCGACTCGCGCAGTGCCTCCGTGTATTCCACACCTGTAGACGTGGATACCTTTCGCCGATCAGACGTCTTTGCGCCAACCTCTGGGCCAACTGCGCTGATTTTACCGTGAAGTTCGAGGCCCACTTCCGCTTCGTGATCCGTCCTCGCCTTTACGTCTCGAGCAGTGACTTCAGCAGTCTTTCGCAGGATAAAGTCCGCAAATTCGCTGACCTCCTGCATTCCGCGACCGTCCCGGTCCGGATCTGTTGCTAGATCCAGAAGGCGCGCCTGCACAAGTGAGAGCAGATCTTTGAAGACAGCGACGCACCTCTCGGCGGGGTGCCGGGACTCGTCTTGGAATAGGTGGGCGCTGCCCAAAAGCCTCACGTCAAGGTATATTAATTCAGTCGCCGCTTCCCCCTCTAGTTCCCCGCCGAGAACTTGCAGAACGTGGGTCTTCCCCGTCCCACGGCGTCCATAGACGATCTGGTTGGAGAAGTTCATGACCTGGGGAAGCACGCCAGTCTCAACATAAGTCTCTTTCAACTGCTTCAGATCGGGCTGCCGCTCCGATCTCGGCACGATGTTGCTAACTGCACGCGCGAGACTAGGGTCATCGATCAGGTTTTCAGACAAAGCCGTATTCCCCCATGTTCCAATTACTGTGTGCCGCTCCACCCGCAACCTCCGCGACCCGCGCTACGCTGCCATTATGTGGTCCTCCGGTGCAACCATCCCAGGGCGCAGGCATGGTCGCAACGCTGTCGCGCAAGCTTGTCGGAGGTGGTGGCCAGACCGAGATGACAAGCACACCCCCGGCCAGCTGGACTTCCAGCAGTACGGCTGCGAGCGCGCCGAGCGGCTGGGCGTGCCGATCGACCGCATCGTCAACACCTGGGACCGCGAGCGCCTGCTCGACTGGGCCCGACCCGCGTAGTGCGCCCCCGCGCGGGCGAGGTCCTGCACTTCTCCGAGGATCCGACGATCACGCGCTTCACGCCACACGTCGCCGCCACCGCGCAGCAGCCCGAGGCGTACGTGTGGGCGGTCGACGCTCACCGTGCACCCGACTACTGGTTCCCACGCGACTGCCCGCGCGCCATGGCCTGGGTGACGAGCAGCAGCACGGAGGCCGACCGCGCCCTCGTCCTGGGCCCCGGTGGCGGCGACCGGGTGCACGCCATCGAGTACGCGTGGCTCGAGCGGGTGCGCACCGCCGAGCTGTACGCGTATCGCCTGGCTGCAGAGCACTTCTCGCCGTTCGGTACGCCCTCGCCGCACGCCGTCGTGTCGACGGTGCCGGTGGAACCTCTGGCGCCGCCCGACCGCGTCGGCGACCTGCTCGACCTGCACGCCGAGGCCGGGATCCAGCTGCGGGTCCTGCCGAACCTCTGGGACTTCTGGGACTTCGTGACCGAGAGCACGCTGGACTTCAGCGGGATCCGCTTGCGTCACGCGCTGGCCAGGAATTCGTGAGCACGGGCGCAACCCGTCGGGAAGGATCAGCAGCATGAGCTATCCGGAACCCATCTACGACGGCGAGCACGGCGAGAAGAGCGCCTGGGTGCGCCTCGGCGACGCGACGCCCGACCTGACCTACACCAGCGGCGGAACGGTCGACTACCTCGCCAGAGGAGAGCAGACCGCCGGCCAGTTCGGCTTGTACCGGTGGAACTTCGGCACGACGGTCAGCGGTCCGGGCGCTCACTTCCACCGGACGATGTCCGAGTCGTTCTTCATCCTGTCGGGGCGGGTGAAGATCTTCGACGGCACCGAGTGGGGCGAGCGGACGGCCGGCGACTTCGTCCACGTCCCGGCCGGTGGTGTGCATGGCTTCCGCAACGAGTCCGGCGAAGCGGCCTCGATGCTGCTGCTGTTCGCGCCGGGTGCGCCGCGCGAGCCGTACTTCGAGACCTTGAAGCAGGTCGGCGAGGGGCTGACGATGAGCGACGAGGAGCGCGAGGCGTTCTACCTGGCGCACGACAACCACTGGGTCTGACGGCACCGCGCAAAGGGCCGAAAACCGCGGATCGGCGGGGTCCCCGGGGCCGTTTTGGCGGATCGGTGAACCTACCCCTATGCTTACCGAGTCCTCGACGGATCCGAGCTGCTGCTTGGCGGAGCGGGACCTGGCAAGGACAGGTCCCCATCGTCTAGCGGCCTAGGACCCCGCCCTTTCACGGCGGTAGCACGGGTTCGAATCCCGTTGGGGATACGTAGTACTTTGCAGCATCCTCTTCACGAGGCCCCGTAGCGCAGTTGGTTAGCGCGCCGCCCTGTCACGGCGGAGGTCGCCGGTTCGAGCCCGGTCGGGGTCGCCAGTACGTTAGTACGACTACCTGGCCAGGTAGCTCAGTTGGTAGAGCGAGCGACTGAAAATCGCTAGGTCGGCGGTTCGACCCCGTCCCTGGCCACCAGGCTCACGAAGGCCGCGACCCGATCCGGGTCGCGGCCTTCGCCGTACCCGGGCCACCGAGCGGCCCAGCCGCCGGCAGGCGTCGGAATAAGAACGGTTCTCATTTCCTTGTACGGGGTGAACCCGCTCCGAGGAGGACACGATGACCCGCCCCACCGACGTCCGACCGAAGATCACCCTCCGCTCCACCGCGGGCACGGGCTTCGGCTATGTCACCAAGAAGAACCGGCGCAACGACCCCGACCGGATGGCGCTGCGCAAGTACGACCCCGTCGTGGGTCGCCACGTGGAGTTCCGCGAGGAGCGCTGAGCGCCCCGCCGACCCCACCCCCTGACCCGCACGACCCTTGCCGAAAGCGAGCTGGTGAGCATGCAGCAGAACCTCCACCCCGACTACCACCCCGTCGTGTTCCGCGACGCCGCAGCGGACTTCGCCTTCCTCACCCGGTCGACCGCCACGAGCAGCGCGACCATCGAGTGGGAGGACGGCAACACCTACCCCGTCGTCAACGTCGAGGTCTCCAGCGCGAGCCACCCGTTCTACACGGGCCAGACCCGCGTGATGGACACCGCGGGCCGCGTCGAGCGGTTCAACCGTCGCTACCAGCGCGGTGGCAGCACGTCCTGACGTTCGCCTGAGCGTCACACTGGCGTTGCCCGGCACGGTCCGGGCAACGCCAGTGTCGTGTCGTGACCACTCGACGACTCCCCCGAGCCCTCGCCGCCACCGTCGCCCTGCTCGCCTCCCTCGCGCTGGCGTCCCCGTCGTACGCCGCCGACGAGCACCTGCCGCTCGGTGACGCCGACCTGCCCGAGTCGCGGACGACGCGCACGCTCGCCGACGGAGTGACGCTCACCTCGATCACTCGCGGCAGCGAGCCGGCCGACCCGTCGCAGATCGACACGACGACGCGCGGCCCGTGGAACGTCAAGGTCCTCACCATCGACCCCGACGTCGCGAAGGGCCGACTGACCGCGACGTACGGACCCGACATCGCCCGTGCGGAGACGACGACCGATCTGGTGCGCGACGCGAAGGCCATGATCGGCGTGAACGCCTCCTTCTTCACCTTCACCGCGAACCCGACCTACCCCGGTGACCCGGTCGGGCTCGGCGTCTACCGCGGTGTCCTGCACAGTGAGCCCAGCAGCGACAAGGCGGAGAACGACCTGGTCGTGGACGGCTCGACCGGTCGGATGCTGATCGGTCGGACCACCTGGAGCGGCGACGTCACCAACCGCTCCGGTGCACGGATCGGCCTCGAGTCGGTCGACCACCCACCCGTGGTCCCGACGTCCTGCGCCGCCCTGCCCGACCAGACCCAGTGCGCCGCGGACGGCGACACCACTCTGTTCACCGACGCGTTCGGCGCATCCACCCCGAGCGGAGCGGGCGTCGAGGTCGTCCTGGACCGGCGCGGCTGCGTCGTCCGGACGACCACTGCCCGGGGCACCACCCTGACCACGGGCCAGTCGAGCATCCAGGCGACCGGATCGGACACCGCCGACCTGCTGCGCGTCGCGCCGAAGGGGTGCGTCGAGGTCCGCAGCACGCTGCGGGACGAGAGCGGCCGACGGGTCCGGCTGTCCGACCACGTCTCCGGGGTCAACGGGCGCTACCGGCTCACCCGGGACGGGCAGGTCGTCGTACCCGCCGGCACGGGCTCCTTCTTCGCTCGCAACCCGCGCACCATCGCCGGCCGTACCGCCGACGGACGGATCGTCCTGGCCGTCATCGACGGCCGGCAGACGACATCGGTCGGTACGACCATGGACGAGACCGCGGCCGTCGCCCACAGCCTCGGCCTGGTCGACTCGCTCAACCTGGACGGCGGCGGCTCCTCGACCATGTCGACGCCCTCAGGTCCGCTGAACCACCCGAGCGGCACAGGCGAGCGGCTGGTCGGCGACGCCCTGGTCTGGCAGCCGAGCCGCTGAGCGGGCTACACCTACGCCGACCCCGCGTCCACCCACGCCTCGTCGGTCAGCAGCAGGTCTGCGCGACCGTGCGTCGCCGCGCGGACCCAGCCCCGAGCGGCCTCGAGCTCCTCAGGACGGACGCCGACGAGGACAGTCGCCCGTGAGGCGTACGCGGTGTCCCGGACGACCACGCCACGGCTCCGCAGCTCGTGCTCGACCCGTCCGGCGTCGGCGTGGTCCACCTCGACCTCGCCGAGCAGCAGCAGCTCACGGGTGACCAGCGTCGCGCTCTCGAGGGCGAGCCGCGCCGCGTCGGAGTACGCCCGGACGAGCCCACCGGCGCCCAGAAGTGTGCCGCCGAACCAGCGCGTGACGACCGCGACGACGTCGGTCAGCTCCCGGCCGCGCAGCACGTCCAGGACCGGCATCCCCGCCGTCCCGGACGGCTCGCCGTCGTCGGAGGAGCGCTGCACGCCACGATCGGGCCCGAGCACGAACGCCGAGACGTGGTGCCGGGCGTCCCAGTGCTGCGTACGGGCGCGGTCCACGACCGCTCGGGCGGCGGCCTCGTCGGCGGCGTGCTCGACACGGCACAGGAACCGCGAGCGCTTGGCCTCGATCTCGGCCTCGGCGTGGCCGCGCACGGTGAGGTAGGTGCGGGCGGTCACGCCCTCGAGCGTAGGGCGACGCGACAGCGGGAGGGCGAGCGCGTCAGAATGGCGCGCGTGCGCCGACTCGTCCCCGCCCTCCTGCTCGCCGTCGTGACGTTGACCACTGCGGCCGGGGGGCCGGCCTCCGCGCTCGCGGCCGCCACGGGCACCGGCACAGGGACATCCGGTCCCGCCCTCACGACGCAGCGCGCGACCACGTCCTCGACGACGACCACCGACCCCGGCCCCCTGCCGGACAAGCGCGTCGGCACGGACGACACGGCCAACCATCCGGTGCTCGTGATCGGTGGCGCGGCGGTCGCACTCGTGCTCATCGGCGGTGGCGCTGTGGTCGCTCGACGACGGCTGCGCGACGACGAGTTCTGATCGTTCGCCGGAACCGCGGGCCTCTCTCACGGCAACATCTCATGAACGGTATGGCAGTGAGCGAAACGGCCTCTGCCTGAGGTACCGTTTGACACACGACATGACCGAGGATCCCCAAGGGCCTCCGGGCATGCCTGTCGTCGCGTGCGACCTCAGGTGTCCGGCCGCCCTGGGCAAACACAGAGGGGGTCACGCCATGGGGCGCGGCCGGGCCAAAGCCAAGCAGACGAAGGTAGCGCGGGAGCTGAAGTACTTCTCCCCCGATACCGACCTGAGCGCACTGGAGCGCGAGCTCCGTGCGTCCAACTCCTCACCTGAGGCCGAGCAGGCTTCTGCGGAGGATGATCAGGACGACGACGACTACGGCGACTACGAGAAGTGGGCGGCCGGCGACCGGTGAACCGGTCGCACGTCATCTCTTCGGCTTGACGTCTACGTCGGGGGTCTGCGACCTCAGATCTTCGGGTGTGTCCCGACCATCTGGCAGGCCCCCGCGTCGACGCCTTTGGCACCACTGACGATCTCGCCGTACGCCGGGTCACCCGCGGCCAGGTCGGACACCTCACCGAGAACCCACGTCGGGATGCTCGCGCTCTGGCACACCTCGATCGCCAGGTCCACCTGGTCGGCGGGCAGGACCGCGCAGAAGCCGACGCCCATGTTGAGGGTGCGTTCCAGGTCCGACTGCGGAACCCGACCCAGCTCCTGCACCAGACCGAAGATCGGCGCCGGCGTCCACGTCGACCGGTCCACCTTGGCCAGGACACCCTGCGGCAGCACCCGGGCGAGGTTCGCGGCGAGTCCGCCGCCGGTCACGTGCGAGAGCGCGTGCAGGTCGATGCCGTCGGTCCGGATCAGGCGCAGCAGATCCGCGGAGTAGACCCGGGTCGGCTCCAGCAGCTCCTCCCCGAGGGTGCGCCCGAGCTCCGGGACGTCCCGGTCGAGCTCCCAGCCGGCAGCGGCGAAGACCCGTCGCACCAGCGAGTAGCCGTTGGAGTGCAGGCCGCTCGATCCGAGGCCGAGGACCACGTCGCCGACCTGGACCCGCTCCGGCGTGAGCAGGTCGGCCCGCTCGACCACACCGGTCGCGGCACCGGCCACGTCGTACTCATCAGGCTCCAGCAGGCCGGGGTGCTCGGCGGTCTCGCCGCCGATCAGCGCGACGCCCGCCTGCTCGCAGGCCGCCGCGATGCCGGACACGATCGCCGCCACCCGCTCGGGCACGACCTTGCCGGTGGCGATGTAGTCGGTCATGTACAGCGGCTCGGCGCCGCAGCAGACGATGTCGTCCACGACCATGCCGACCAGGTCGAAACCGATCGTGTCGTGCCGGTCCATCGCCTGGGCGACCGCCACCTTGGTGCCGACGCCGTCGGTCGAGGTCGCGAGGACGGGGTGGGCGAGCCGGGCGATCGCCGAGGCGTCGAACAGCCCGGCGAAACCACCGAGACCGCCCAGCACCTCGGGTCGCTGCGCGCGCCGGACCGACTCCTTCATCAGCTCGACGGCCTTGTCACCCGCCTCGACGTCGACCCCGGCGGTGGCGTACGTGATCGGCTGGCTCATCGAGGTTCCTTCGTGGCGGGTCACGGGTGGAGCAGGGAGTTCTCGGCGCCTCCGGCGACGCCCACGGACACGCCCTCGGCGTCCTGGGACCGCTCGTGCGCAGGCACGCGGTCCTGCGGTCGGTGCTCGATCGAGGCGTCGTGGCCGGTGCGTACCTCGATCGGCAGCGTCTCCAGGACGTGCTTGCCGACGTGGCCGTCCTCCGGCAGCTCGATCGGGTAGGTGCCCGTGAAGCAGGCGCTGCACAGCTGGGAGGCGGGCTGACCGGTCGCGCCGATCATGCCCTCCTCGGAGATGTAGCCGAGGGAGTCGGCTCCGATCGAGGCGCGGATCTCCTCGACCGCGAGGCCGGTCGCGATCAGCTCGGCGCGGGTGGCGAAGTCGATCCCGTAGAAGCACGGCCACTGCACGGGCGGGCTGGAGATGCGCACGTGCACCTCGGCGGCACCGGCCTCCCGCAGCATCCGCACCTGGGCGCGCTGGGTGTTGCCGCGCACGATCGAGTCGTCGATGACGACCAGCCGCTTGCCCTTGATGGTGTGCTCGAGGGGGTTCAGCTTGAGCCGGATGCCCAGCTGCCGCAGCGTCTGGCTCGGCTGGATGAACGTCCGTCCGACGTAGGCGTTCTTGACGAAGCCCTGGCCGAACGGGATGCCGGACTCCTGCGCGTACCCGGTCGCGGCCGGCACGCCCGACTCGGGCACGCCGATGACCAGGTCGGCCTCGACCGGGTGCTCCTGCGCGAGGCGGCGGCCCATGTCGACGCGCGCCTCGTGCACCACCCGGCCGTTGATCACCGCGTCCGGGCGAGCCAGGTAGACGTACTCGAAGACGCAGCCCTTGGGCTGCGGCTCGGCGAAGTGGTGGCTGCGCAGGCCGTCCTCGTCGATGACGATCATCTCGCCGGGCTCGATCTCGCGGATCACGCTCGCGCCGACCGTCTGCAGCGCGGCCGTCTCGGACGCCACCACCCAGCCGCGCTCGAGCCGACCGAGGGCGAGCGGACGGACGCCGTACGGGTCGCGGGCGGCGTACAGGGTCTTCTCGTCCATGAAGACGAAGCAGAACGCGCCCCGCAGCCGCGGCAGGACGTCGAGGGCGGCCTCCTCCAGGCTCTGCTGCGGGTTGGCCGCGAGGAGCGTGGTGACCAGCGCCGTGTCGGAGGTGTTGCCGCGGGCGAGCTCGCCCTTGCTGGCCCGGCCGCCGAGGCGCTCCTTGACCAGGTCGCTCAGCTCGACGGTGTTGACCAGGTTGCCGTTGTGCGCGAGGGCGACCGTGCCGCGCTCACTGCCGCCGAGGGTCGGCTGGGCGTTCTCCCAGGTGCTGCCACCGGTCGTGGAGTAGCGCGTGTGCCCGATCGCGACGTGCCCGCGCAGCGAGCCCAGGCTCGACTCGTCGAAGACCTGGCTGACCAGGCCCATGTCCTTGTAGACGAGGATGCTCTGCCCGTCGCTCGTCGCGATGCCGGCCGACTCCTGACCACGGTGCTGCAACGCGTACAGCCCGAAGTAGGTGAGCTTGGAGACCTCCTCACCGGGAGCCCAGACACCGAAGACCCCGCAGGCGTCCTGCGGGCCCTTCTCACCAGGAATCAGATCGTGCGAGAGACGTCCGTCACCAGCCACGCCCATCAGTGTTTCATGTCCGTTCACCGCCAACGGACGCGCGGTGCCTCAGCGCAGGGTGCGGCGGTCCAGCAGAATCGCGATCACACCGGCGAGCAGCACGCCGAGACCGCCGAAGACGACGGCGAGGAAGCCCATCGCGGTGGCGCCGGAGTAGGTGCCTCCCTCGCCGCGCGAGCCGACCCACAGGCCGAGCAGGACGCCGATCACCCCGCCCGTGATCATGATGCGAGCGAAGTTGGGCGTACGGCGGACGCGGCGCAGCTGCGGCCGCGGCTCGGAACCGGGCGGGACGTCATCGGGCACCTCTCCACGGTAACCGTCGCCGCGTGGCGGACCCCGCTCGGCCACATCGTGGCGCCAGTGGTGCGCCGTCGTACCGCTGCGTAGGGTTCGGGGTCATGAAGTGGGTCTGGCTCCTCGTTGTCCTCGTCGCGCTCGCCGTCATCGCGTGGTGGTTCATCCGTGACCCGCAGCGCTCGCGGGGCGGCTCGGTGGGCATCCACGGCGTCGACGCCAAGGACAAGATCGGTCGTACGCCCGAGTCCGATGCCGGCACCGGCGCGACTGCCGCGTCCGAGACCCGGACCGCGGGTACGGCGGCTGCGGCGACGACGAAGGCGGCGCCCGAGAGCGCCGAGGCCAAGCCCGAGCCCGCGGCCGACGCCGAGCAAGGGGCTTCTGCTGCCGAGGTCGAGCCCGCGCAGCAGGAGGACGCGGCCCCGGTCGCCCAGACCGAGCCCGCGGCTGCCGACGACTGGGACGCCGCCCCGCCGGCGCTGGACGACAGTGCTCCGGCCGCCGAGGCGAAGCCGAAGGCGGCGGAGAAGGCGGGGACGCCGGCAGGCGCCGACGACTGGGACGCAGCGCCCCCTGCCCTGGACGAGCGCGCCCCCGCGGCCAAGGCCGACGAGAAGGCCACGGCTGCTCCCGCGGCCGGCGGAGACGACTGGGACGCACCACCACCCGCCCTGGACGACAGCGCCCCCGCAGCCAAGACCGAAGAGAAGGCCGCGCCGGCCAAGGTCGAAGAGAAGGCCAAGCCGGCGCCTGCCGCCGGTGGCGACGACTGGGACGCACCACCACCCGCCCTGGACGACAGCGCCCCC